>CAVQBL010000001.1:0-25253 GCA_963710715.1 uncultured Gammaproteobacteria bacterium
GAGTAATTAGTCCGTTACTTGCGAATCTTTATTTGCATTATGCATTTGATTACTGGATGAAAATAAATTATCCAAAAGTTCAATTTGAACGTTATGCGGATGATATTGTTATACATTTCAATTATGCCGATGATGCACGCAGATTCAAGAAACATCTGGAAGAAAGGCTATTAGAATGTAAACTAGAACTTCATCCAACAAAAACAAAAATTGTTTATTGTAAAGATGAAGATCGTAAAGTGAAGTTTCCGACGATCAGTTTTGAATTTCTTGGTTTTGAATTTAGACCAAGAGGGTCAATTGGTAGAGGCGGAAAAAGATTCTGTAATTTTCTTCCTGCAGTAAGTCGACGCGCGATGACAGAAATGAAAAGGACGGTCAGAGCGTGGCGATTGAAATGGTGTTGTGAAAAGAGCTTAGAAGATTTATCGAAAATGTTTAATCCAATTGCAAGAGGCTGGATTCAGTATTATGGAAAGTACTATAAATCAGCCCTTTTCCCACTTGCCGAACAAATAAATCGGCATTTGGTGAAATGGGTTACAAACAAGTACAAGAACTTTAGGCGCAAACAAAGACGAGCTTCGCATATGCTAGGAAAAGTTGCTCGTAGGAAAACAAATCTTTTTGCTCATTGGAGCATACTTGGATATTTACCGGCTGATGGAACAAGGAGAGCCGTATGACGGGAGACTGTCACGTACGGTTCGGAGAGCGACTGGCGGGGAAGTTCCGCCGGTCGACTCACCTCGATTTTAAAATTCAACTTAAAAATACTGATGGAACTTTCAGTAAAAGTCGCATGTTAAAAGAACTAAAGCAATTCAGAACATTAAAATGGCTTTATTTTTAATATGATCGTTGAGCGTTTTAGCCTCTATGAGCTTGTGCAATCGCCTTATGCTAAGACTTTAATGGAGAAATATTTTAAAGCGGCGCGTTACCCTTATGGCGAATTCAATAAACTCGAAAGTGTGACCTTATTACTGTTGCAAAACACGATTTTGGCAGATTATTTTAAAAACCAAGATCAAGAGTCATTAAAAGATTACGCAGCCGTTTATCAATATCGCGCAAATCTTTTAGAACAAGATGCACTCGATATGGAAAATAAATTTATTCAAGGTAGGTCAGAGTATGCTCACTTAAAAGCTGTCTATAAAAATACTGAAACCATTCATCAAGTTTTACTGCAAGACATGCTAGCAAGTAATGAGTGAAAATTTAAATTTAAGTATTCGTTCGTCACTATTCTACGTTCTGATCTCCACTACGCTCCAATAAAAGTGAACGTCCATTCTGCCATTGCGTATGAGTTTAAGTTAAGAATCTTTTCATACAGCTTAACAACACCACCCTATTTCTATTGATTGACTCTCTGTTGAAATTAGATTATGGTTATGTTAACCAATATAAGATTAGGAATTCTAAAGAAAAAATATCGATTAATCTCAAATAGAAGAACAATTAAAACAAATCAATGCACGCCTTTCTTATATTGAAAGTAAATTTAATATCACACCACATTACTATGCAGTCAAACCACCGCAAGAAAAACCAACGACCCAACAACCCGAAAAACCTCAAGCTGTTCTAGAGCACTCTTTTAACAAGGTGGGTTAATCTTTATCTTGAAACTAAAGATGCAGGTTTCGTTTGTCGCAAATGTGATATTTCTCGTCCCACCTTACGTAAGTGGTATAGACGTTATTTAAAAGAGAGTTGTAAAAAATCCGCAAATGCAGTTTGGTGGAGTTTTTAGCGAGCACAAAAGCTGACAAAAGAACATGATTTTGATAGGTTGCTATTCTCTAATCGATTCATAAAACCCCATGAAAGCAACCAAAGTCATTGCCAGTTACCAACGTTTGCGTACTCAACCGCTTTGGCGGCTGCTCGCTGCTGACAATGGGCCTACGATTATTGGGCTTTTGCAAACACATTTACTGGAAAACGAACGTAGCCTGCCGGCTTCCCTCTTTTATGAACGTATTAACAATGATTTGGAAGAGCTGCGTGCACGCGGTGAAGATATTCCGCAAACAGCACAGTTATATGCTGCCGACTGGCTTGCAAAAGGTTATTTGGAGCGGCGCTTTCCTGCTGGCGCTTTAGAAGAAGAATATGAACTTTCCTCCAGCGCTGCGAACGCAATTCGTTTTATTAGTAGTTTAATTGAACCGCGATCCGCCGCAACAGAAAGCCGGCTTGCTACTGTTATTCATCAACTCGTTAGATTAAGCGAAGAAACAGACACTAACCCAGAAACCCGTATTGCCGCTTTGATTGCTGACCGGGAACGCATTGATCGTGAAATTCATGCCATCCAACATGGAAAATTAGTATCATTACCCGATGCACGTGCTCTTGAAAGAGCACGGGAAATTATTGCATTAACAGATGAGCTTATCGGCGATTTTCGTCGAGTCAGAGATGAATTCGAATTTTTGAATCGTGACCTGCGCATACATATTATGCGTAATGAAGGTAACCGTGGAGAAGCATTAGATGCTTTGTTTTAGGTGTGGATGTGATTAGCCAAAGTGATGCAGGACAATCGTTTTCTGCTTTTTGGCGATTGCTCACTGATCCGGAACAAGGTACAGCTTTAGAAGATGCGCTTGAAAACATTATGTCTCGCCCATTTTCAACTATGCTTGATATGCGTGAACGACGCTTTCTTTTACGCTTAACCGGTACGCTGCTCGAACAAAGCGGTACCGTGCATGAAGTATTACAACATTTTGCTCGTAGCCTCAAACACTTTGTGCAAAGCCGCGAGTATTTAGAACAAAGGCGCCTCAATCATCTCTTTAAAGAAGCCCAACAAGCGGCTATATCTATTAAAGAAAACATCAAAGCAAATAATATGCTTGATTATTCATTAGTATTATCAAGCAGCCGTTTGCGTTCTCTTAGCCAATGGATACTGCATGATCCCGCTTCTCAGCTAGTAAATGTCGGTATTTTCGATGGAGAAACACCACCTATTGATATCCAAACCATTAGCGAGCTTGTAGCGCAATCAGAAATCAATTTTCGCAATTTGAGAAATAATATTTTAGCTATGCTGCAAGAGCAGCCACAAATAAGCATTGCTGGTATATAAATCGATTTTCTGCTGCTCAAGGGCTTGGGAGTATTGTTGGCTATCTTGCGCTCGGCAGTCGTCATGGTGTCAATGCCAAAGGTAATGAAATAGTGAGCTGGTTAGGCCATGATGATAAACTGCGTCATGCACGTATTCCAATAATTTATTTTTTGCGAGAAAAAATGAATGATTTCATCTGAACAACAAGCGGAAAATGTATCGATAGAAGATAATCAGCAAGGATTATTTTTAGGTGATAACAGCACACTGCCCTTCGATACACGCAGAGTACTCATACAACTACTCATGGGCCCCTCACTTGAAGCCCAACGCCATTCCAACCTTTGGCCTGTCTTATTGCGTGATGAAGCGTTAATACGCAGCCGCTTGTCTGAGCTTTTTCTCGACTTAGTACTTGACCATGATTTACAAGTGGCATTTACACGTCAACTTCATGTAGCAGAATTGGATATTCCCGTCTTACTGCGTCGTGCACAATTAACTTTTGTTGACTCTGTCTTGATACTTTATTTGCGACAAAGATTAGCACATGCAGAAGCTCAAGGAATACGTGCTGTGGTTCCAGCAAGTTACAGAAGAAATTGAAGAACATTTAACACTGTATGAGCGTGGTGCCAACACCGATCATGCAGGCTTTATTAAACGAGTTCGCGCATCCGTTGAAAAAATAAAAAAGCATAATATCCTACAAAAAATTCGCGCCAGTGACGAGCGATTTGAAGTATCTCCCACGCTGAAATTATTGTTTTCAGCAGAAGAAATTCAAGCATTGACTCGCCTTTATCAGAACATGGCATCTGGCACAATTGCATGCACAGAGCAAACTAACGTCGATAACAAAGAAGATGAAGTATGAAGGAAAATATGAATGACTTATTTGGCCACGAACAGTATCGCATCCGGCAACTGCAGGTATTCAATTGGGGAACTTTCTCAAATTTGCATGATATTCACATTGCAGAACGTGGATTTTTATTTGTTGGTCGCTCTGGATCTGGAAAATCAACTTTATTAGATGCATTTTCTGCATTATTAGTACCGCCCAAATGGCTAGACTTTAACGCTGCAGCAAGAGAAGCAGATCGCAGCGGTCGTGATCGCAATTTAGTAACCTATGTGCGCGGCGCCTGGGCTGAACAGAAAGACAATGAATCAGGCCACGTAGCAACTCAATATTTACGCACTGGAACTACGTGGTCAGCATTAGCTTTATCTTACCGCAATGTACTTGGGAAAACTGTCGTGCTGGTACAACTTTTTTGGCTACGTGGAAACAGTAATAATAATGCAGATGTTCATCGGCACTACTTTATCTTTGAACGCCCATTTGATTTGCGCGAATTACAAAATTTTGATTTGAATATCCGCAATCTAAAATTATCTCTTCCCGATACAGCCGCTTTCGATGAGTTCCGCCCCTACTGTGAGCGCTTTCGTCGTTTACTTGGCATTGAAAGCGACATGGCACTCCGATTACTGCATAAAACACAGTCGGCTAAAAATCTTGGCGATCTTAATACATTTTTGCGCGATTTTATGCTGGATAAACCGGTAACATTTGATGTGGCAGAACGATTAGTCACAGAATTTTCTGAATTGAGCGAAGCACATCAAGCAGTCGTTACTGCACGTGAACAAGTTCAGGTTTTATCACCCGCTCAAGACGAATACCAATCATTACAAAAACAGCAACTAGAAAAAAATGCACTCGAAAATATAAAACTTGGCATAGACGGCTACCGCGAATCCTGTAGAAAAAACTTGCTTGAACAATTTATTAAAACACTAGCCACACAAAATGAAGGTCTTGCTGGTGAAATGCAGCAAAAAGAAAAAAATTTAAATAATCAAATTCTAATATTACGAGACCTTGAGCAACAGCACAATGAAATGGGCGGCAATCAGATTGCGCAATGGGAAGCTGAACAAACCGAATTGGAAAAACGACTCGCTGAACGACTCCGAAAAAAAGAACTTGCACTCGATACTTGCAGCAAACTTAACTGGACACTACCCGACTCACCTCATGATTTTGCCGAATTAGTTGGCACAGCACGTCAAGAATTGGAAAACGGACAAGCACTCTCTGATATCACACGAGCGGAACAATTTAATCTTGTTAATCAAAGAGAAAATATTGAAAAAGAATTTGCACTGATCAGAAAAGAAGTGCAAGCCTTGAAACGCCAACCCTCTAACATCCCCGCTGAAATGCTGGAGCTGCGCGGAGCAGTTTCATCAGCCCTAGGGTTACACGAATCTGCATTGCCCTTTATCGGTGAACTCATTGAAATCCGACCCCAAGAAACACAATGGCAAGGTGCAATTGAACGTGTGCTACGTGGATTTGCGCTTTCATTACTTATTGAAGATTCCCATTATACGAGTCTTTCAAATTACATTAATACTGTTAATCTTAGAAAAAAGTTAGTTTATTTTCGTATGGGACAAATTGAATGGTCGCAAAATAAATCAACTACACATGACTTATTGATTCACAAACTAACTCTCAAAGAGGGCAAATATTTTGCGTGGCTGCAAGTAGAACTTACACAACGCTTTAATTATACCTGCGTTGAATCGCTACAAGCTTTTAGAAACACGGACAAAGCTTTAACCCGCGAAGGACAAATCCGTCATAGCAAAACACGACATGAAAAAGATGACCGCTGGCAAGTAGATGATCGTATTAATTGGGTATTAGGGTTTGATAACCGTGAAAAATTAACATTATGTGAACAGCGAGCCCAAACATTAGCTGATACACTGAGTCAACTTAATCAAAAAATTGATCACCTGACAGAAAAAGACAAGTTACGTGCTAGCAGAAGTTTGCTCTGTCAAATTCTTGCTAATATGCAATGGCAAGAGATTGATGTTACCCCGCTAACAGAAAGAATGGCTGCTGTTAAAGAACAATTGCGTACCGCATTGAACAGCAATACCCTTTTGAAAAAAATGAGTGAACGCATTGAACAGCAAAGAGCAATGATAGAAAAATCTGAAAAACAATTGCGTGAAACTAAGGTTAAATATGATGTTAATGCCAATCAGATCAAAGAGAATCAGGAAAAATTACTGGATTTGCAAAACACATTATTAGCTATGTCATTAACATCTTATCAAATCAATGCATTGGCTGAGCGTTTCGCAGAACTTCCTCATCAACCCACACTTAAAAATTTAGATGATTTGACAAGAAGCGTAGAACGTAAATTAAGTAAAGAAATCGAAACCTTAGTTAACGAATGTAACACACTCGATAAATCAATCGAAATCCGTTTTGCAGAATTTAAACGTAAGTGGCCGTTGGATGCGAGTGATGTGGATGCAACTTTGGCCAGTGCGCCCGACTTTTTTGCTAAATTACAGCGCTTACGAACTGATAGATTACCTGAACATGAAGAACGTTTTTTTAAATTACTGAAAAACCAAAGTCATCAAAACTTGGCTGCATTATCAACTCACCTCTCCCAAGCACGTAAAGCTATTTCTGAACGCATGGCATTAGTCAATGAGAGTCTCAGTCAAGCGCCTTTTAATCCGGGAACTTATCTCTATATTGATGCCACTGACAAACAATTACCTGAAGTACGCGATTTTCGACAGCAAATTCAGCAGGCGTTGAGCCATGCCTGGACTGAGGATCGTGAACACGCAGAAGCTCGCTTTGCTATCTTACAACAGTTAGTGGAAAAATTAGGTAGTAATGAAAGCGAACAAAAACGCTGGCGTGAATCTGTGCTAGACGTAAGACTGCATGTTGAATTTATTGGCCGTGAACGTGATCAAAATAATCATGAAGTAGAAATTCATCGCAGTGGAGCAGGCAAATCAGGAGGACAGCGCCAAAAACTTGCCACCACTTGTCTTGCGGCCGCTTTGCGATATCAACTGGGTGGCAATGATCATCATCTCCCGGTGTATGCACCGGTTATTTTAGACGAAGCATTTGATAAAGCTGATAATGAATTCACTGCATTAGCTATGAATATTTTTGCCAATTTTGGTTTTCAAATGATTGTGGCTACACCCTTAAAATCTGTCATGACCTTGGAACCTTTCATTGGAGGCGCCTGCTTTGTGGATATTAGTGATCGTCGACACTCGGGCGTATTGTTAATAGAGTATGACGATAATCAGCAACGTCTAAAACTTCCGGAGCATACCTATGGCGACGTTAAAGTTTCCTGATGATGTACGTCGTCAACTGCATCGCCAATATCAAAATAATCATCGCACTTGGCTTGCTTGCACAGATCAATTTCCATTAACCCTAAAACTGGGTTCACCTAATGAAAAGCAGGCACAGCAACTATTAGAAACGATTCAGGCATGGGTTTCTGCATGGCAATCCTGGCAAGGTGCTGGCAAACTTGTTTGGTGTGAACGGCGTTGGCGCAATTTAGGTATACAACGTTTACCTGAACAAATTATTTTGCACACACCGACAGACGTTGCTGCATGGGTGGGAGATATCTTACGCTGGGAAAAAGCCCATCAACGTTATCAACTGTTTGTAACAACATGGCCAACGTTGAAAAACTGCATACAGCGTTATTTTGATATATTAGCTGATTATACGGACGACGATATCCATCGTTTAATATCCGTGTTAACTTGGATAGAAACCAATCCGCAATCTCATCTTTATCCACGCCAATTACCTCTTATCGGCGTTGATAGTAAATGGCTTGAGCGACGAAAATCATTAATCAATGATTTAATTGCCACACTACAAGGAAATGCAGATCAAACGCTCGATTTTTTTCAACGCTGTGGTTTAAGGCAAATGCCTTACACGATTCGTTTGCGCTTGTTAGATAAAAATATGCGTGCATACTTTGCAGGGCTTGAAGATATCAGTGTCCCATTGCAGCAACTTACTAAATTAAATCTTTCTGTTGCACAGGTTTATATTGTAGAAAACTTGCAAACGGGATTGGCTTTTGATGATTTACCCAATTCTATTGTTTTAATGCAGCTCGGATACAATGTGGAAGTTCTTGCTGATTTGCCATGGTTAAAAAAAGCAGATTGTATTTATTGGGGAGACATTGATACGCATGGTTTTGCCATCCTGAACCGTGCACGTTCGTATTTGCCTCATGTAAGATCGTTGCTGATGGATGAAAAAACACTGCATCAACATCAATCTTTATGGGCTTCCGAAGACAAACAGCATTCTGCTGCAGAATTTCCATTGTTAACCGAGAGTGAACAGACGATGTACCGTCGTCTTAAACAGCAGCACTGGGGTATCAATGTACGTCTTGAGCAAGAACGTATTGCATGGGACTATGCTTGGACAGAGATTCACAGCGAAGACGCGACCCAAAGTATATCATTGGGATAAACGTGTTGCCCCGTTTTAGCCCCGAAGTTTCACTGTTTTTTAAAAAGTAAATCATAAATCAATATATTACAATTAATAGACCAATTTAATCCTATTGGGTTACCTTGTTGTCGCGGTCTTGAGTGTAAATTAATGCTTTTATTTTTTAGAAGAAAGAATTACCTTTCCCAAAGATATTACTGGATCCTCTTGCAAGCTTCTTTTTTTTGGTTTTAAAAAACCGATCGATGAAGTATTTTGCTTTTTATTTATAGATTTTTCTTCACTTTCATCTTTTTCTTCATTTTCATCTGCTTCTCTTTTACCTTTAGAACTTTCAGTCGCGTTACCTTGAACATCATTTGAAGGTAAGAGAGAGTTTGTTTCTCCTAAAGACATTTCTACAACATCTTTATCATCATTAGAGTTATCAAGATTTGATGGAATTTTTTGTCTTTCATTTGCAGGTTCTTTTTCATCCATTCCCCTAGAGCACAAACTTTCAGTTTTGCTACCCTGAGACCTCATAGCAGATAATAAAAGAGTAACAATATCGTGGCGGTTATTTTCTATTGCTAGCATAAGCGGCGTAGCACCGTCCTTGCGTTTTGCGTTTATTTGAATATCCTTAACACCCAAGAGCAGCTCAACAACTTCGAAATGACCCTTCTGTGCAGCTAGATGCAGCGGGGTATCACCTTGTCGATAGGAAAGCGGCGCATTCACTTGAACATCCGAAACAGCTAAGAGCAGCCTAACAACTTCGACATGACCCTCAGCTACAGCAATACAAAGTGGGGTCATATAACCTCCAGATGACCTGGTTCTATAAAAACAGAAACCCACTTCATTCACTTTAATGTCTGGAGCAGTCAAGAGCAGCCCAACGACTTTGACATGACCGTTCATTGCAGCAGCACAAAGTGGATTCCGACCAGGGGTCCTACTCTCCCGCTGCAGATTTGACAGAATTGCATTCACTTGAATACCCTTAACACCCAGAGCAGCTTAACAATTTCGACATGGCCAGCCTCTGCGGCATCATAAAGTGGGGTCAAATAAGTAGCACCAACACGCGCCCGAACTGCATTCACTTGAATATCCTTAACGCGCAAGAGCTGCTTAACAATTTCGACATGACCGCCCTGTGCTGCAGCATGAAGCGGAGTACCATACCAGTCTCTAGACGGAACATCACTAACTCCATTAACTTGAATACCAGGCAGAGTTAAAAGTAACTCAACCACTTCCAGATGCCCGTATAAAGCAGCCATGAAAAAGATGATCTAGCCCCGACTTCACGGACACCTCACTAAGAGAGTAAACTCTCTGATATTGAGGTGAAAAATGAACGAAAATAATCCAAAGAAAGAAACAACCCGAAAGAAATATAGTCCACAGTTTAAAGATCAAGCAGTAGAGCGTGCAAAAAAAGATGGTGTCCCGCAAGCAGCCAAAGATTTAGGTATCCCTGAATCTATGCTTTATTACTGGCGTAGCCAGAAAAATAAAGGTGGTAATACGATTGAAAATCAAAAACTTCAGCAAGCTGAAATGGCAAGACTTAAACGCGAAGTTGATCGCCTGGAGCAGGAAAACGCCTTTTTAAAAAAGGTGGCCACGTACTTCACGAAAGAATCGAAGTGAGGTACACCATGATAAAGAAAAATAAAAATAACTTTCCCGTGAGAATGATGTGCAGCATGCTTTCTGTTTCGCCGAGTGGTTATTACGATTGGCGAGATCGGCCACTGTCACTACGTGCTCAGGAAAATGTTCTGTTAGCAGATAAAATAAAGACTATTTTTGACGAAGAACACTCTCGCGCTGGCGCCAAACGCATTGCAAAACGCTTAAAAGCAGAAGGTACTCAGGTAAGTCATCATCGTGTTGCAAGGATTATGCGATCAAATAGTTGGCGTGCGAAAGCAGCAAAAAAATTCAAAGCAACGACAAACAGTAATCATAAATTGCCGGTAGCGCTGAATTTATTGCAGCAAAATTTCATTGCTAGCAAGCCAAATGAAAAATGGGTGTCTGACATTACCTACATCTGGACAGATGAAGGCTGGCTTTATCTCGCGGTTGTAATGGATTTATATTCACGTATGGTAGTTGGTTGGTCGCTATCGGAGCGCATGACATCAAAGCTTGTCATTGATGCATTACAAATGGCAATTTGGCAGCGTAAAAAACCACGTGGCGTTATCATTCATTCTGACCGCGGCAGTCAATACTGCTCTCATGAATATCAGGAATTATTAGCTGATAATGGCTTTATTTGCAGCATGAGTAAACGTGGTGATTGTTACGATAACGCCAGCATGGAAAGCTGGAATCACAGCTTCAAGGTTGAAGCTATTCATGGTGAAAAATTTTCAACACGTGCTTATGCAAAAAATCACGTGTTTGATTATATCGATGTATATTACAATCGAAAACGTCTTCACTCTAAACTTGGCTATTTAAGCCCAGTGCGTTTTGAAGAACAAATGGTCGCTTAGTTATGTGTCCGTTTTTTCGGGGTGAGATCAAACAAAATTGGTTTAAAAGTCCCGGATAGTTTTATTACTTCGGGTGATTGGTTAAAGCCAGAAATCTGGTGTAATTATATATCTGATCGACAAATTAATCATAACGGCGGATTTACAGTAGAAAGCCACATTATGAGCACCTGGATATCTAACGCATACAATGCTCAAAAAAATACTCCAGGTGATTTTTCATTACTCCAACATTACGGATTACCTACACGTTTTTTAGACTGGACAGAAAATCGAAAAAAAGCAGCTTTTTTTGCAGCTTATTACAACCTTGGGCTACAAAATAGAGCAAATAATATAGCTATATTTGCGATAAGGGAAATAAAAAAACATAATAACCTAGCAATTAGCAACAAACACTTACGATACGAGAATACTTTCTTACATGCACAAGATGGTCTTTTTACTGATACAAGCGGTTATAGTGAAAAATATTTTTTAACTCATGGAGAATTCCCCTCCCTTGAAAACATGCATGAAGAATACCCTGATAATTTTTTACTTACAAAATTTATTCTTCCCATCAACTCTATACGTTCGCTCCTCAATCGATTAGAAAAAGATGGAATATTTCTTGCTAGCATGATGCCTGACTATAGGTCAGTTGCAGAGCAAATAAAATCTGAAGTTGAAACTAAAAATTTATACACCCCTATAACCCAAGAAATTGCTTAACTCGCTTTTCTTCAAATCAGCATGGCCTACTAAATTTTTAGAATCTCACTGAAGCAAATTTTTTGCTGGCCGGCTCAATTGATCTGCGACAGTCATTTAAAAGAGAGACCCCCGATTCAATTCCCACTTGCGGAATTTAATTGATGCAAATTTTGATGTATTACCAAGAATGGGCATGTGTCCCCGCAATGTCCCCGGAGCTTAATTACTTTTTAAAAAATAAATTATAAATCAATTTGTTACAGTGAAAAGTTCGCGCGTTCGATTCCCGCCGCTTCCACCAATTTTAAAAACATGAAAGACAATCAAAGACAGCGAAAGACTATTATAAATCATAGGGTTACTTTTAATATTTTCCCTGAGTAGTTGTCTTTCGTGGCCTTTCACGGCCCTGAGCTTGCCCCGTAATTTTTGCGAAAATTGCCCCGTTTTAGCCCCGTAAGATGTTCAAACATAACCCACTTTTATTTAAAAATCCTTTTCGGTCTCATCACATTTTTTAGCTTTTTCTTGTTATAGGATTATCTCCTTTGCATCTAACTCACTTATTCGCCAATTAGAACCATCAATCCTGCTTGGTATTTTCGGATGTGGCGTTTCATCATCCAACAAGATGTAAGAATCAGTTCCAATAAAATTTCGTGGGAAAATAACAAGGCACAGTTTCCCTGTAAGCTTTGAAGGATAAAGAATGCCTTCGATTCCAGACGAATAAATAAGATGCCCAAATATCTGTGAATTTGAAGGCACATCATAGTTACTTGGCAACTGCCGCCAATCATGATGTAACAATGTTTCGCACAACTTATCAGCCGTTTTAACAACATCCGGGCTTTCAACTTTTAAATTTTTTGCAGCTTTTTTTAATTCATTAGATAGTTTGAAATTTTTAATTAACTCAACAATCGGTTTAAGATTTTCAGCTTTAGTTAAATCAAAAACTTTATCCAATTTACCACTCACTGAAACAATAGCTTCTGATGATGGATTAGTTAAGGCTATTTCACGTGCAGAAAGATTAAAACCTTCAGGTACAGGTTCTTGACCGAGATGCTCTTGCAATGCTGTATCTTTATCTTGTGCTAGATACAAGCCTGGAAAAGTGGGAACTTCTGTATTAACTGCTGCCCCAGTATTAAATCTTCCTCCAATAAAAGTGAGACTGCCAAATGTTGATAATGGATGCCAGCTATATTTGTATTTTATAGCCCTTTGCCATTTCTGCGGTGCGTATGGAATGCAAGTTTGAATAAGCGCTTCTTTAATTTTCTCTTGAATTGCGTTTCTTTGATGAGCAAGCTCAGCATAATAATCCCATTGATACTTCACAAGCGCAGCAGTAACCTGCTTAGCCGCACGCATGTCAGCAAGCGTACCAGCCTCAAGCAGGTATTGTACTGAACCTTTTGGAAATTTAGGCTTATTTCTGTTCGAGCTTGTTTTTCTGCCTCGATGTTTTTTCATCTAAATTATCTCTCTGATTTTCATCTAAGGCAGTTTGAATAAAATTAAGCAATTTTTTAAATCGCCCGACTCGTATCATATCCCTAGGTGACATCCCTCCAAGAAGTAGATTAGGCATAAAAAACCAAATAATTGTTTTTTTCTCATCATGAAAAAAACCAGCCACCAAATTCAACGCCGTAGCCCATTGAGTAAGACGTTCCCTAAGCTCAGCAGGCATTTTCTTCTCATCATATCGAATTGAAGAAAGTGGAACATTTGTTGCTACTGATACATCCTCTTTCTTATACTTCAGAAGTTTTACAACCTTCTCCCCATCAACAAATGCACTCTCATCAAAAAAATGAAAGTAGTCTTGAGGAGAAGTTCTAAATAAAGAGGGTTGTGGTAATGCCATATAACCTCCAAAAGCCTTATTTAACAAATATGTTAAATAAAATATACATTATTTTACCTTATTTACACCATAAATATACCATATTTTTCCACATATAGATATTTTATATCGCAAGAATTACGTCACTTTTAATTAGCCCAAAAGATACTGGTAATTCATTTTTTTCAGACTAAGCCGCTCCCACCCGCACTAGAACCATAAAAGCACAGAAAGCTTATACTTATTTGGAAGGTAGTCGTGTATTTTACACCCACGCACGAATGTCCATGGGAAACAGATGCACAAATTTGCAAAATTTGCTGAGTACATATCCTTAAAAAAGCAAAAGTTCGCTATCGTAACCCTTATCAAACACGCCACGCCTTACGCATAATGATGCTATCAGCTAGCGAAAATCCTCTTTGGATTGCCAATCAAATGGGGCACAAAAACACAGAAATGATCATCAAGCGGCTACGCTCGTTGGATACCTGATAAATCAAACTATAGCAGGCTACACGCCGATTAAAAATTGGCAATTTTCAGTTGATGCAGCTGAAAGCACACCGCTTGAAAAAGCTAGAAAAACCTAGCAATGTCTTTCATCCTAACGATTTGAGATTATCAATTCCATTCCCATACAAAAAAGAAAACTCTCCTTCTTCATTAAAATTAATTGATTTTGCCTGTCCACAAGCATTCCATATTAAATCAAATGATTGCTTGAGCAAAGTTCCCGCCAATACGGGAGAAACAGCTAATTCATTAATCTCAAATTCAGGTAGAACTAAAATATCACGATCAATTGGGCTACCATTCATCATTCCACCTATACCATCCACTCCCATTTTGAAACCTTTAACACCCATAAAAGTTAAAGCACAATAAAATGGTGGGCTGATTCCAAGACATGACAATGCTTTCATATACTTAACAAGTGCCCTAATTAGTTGTGATCTAGCCCCGACTTCACGGACACCTCACTAAGAGAGTAAACTCTCTGATATTGAGGTGAAAAATGAACGAAAATAATCCAAAGAAAGAAACAACCCGAAAGAAATATAGTCCACAGTTTAAAGATCAAGCAGTAGAGCGTGCAAAAAAAGATGGTGTCCCGCAAGCAGCCAAAGATTTAGGTATCCCTGAATCTATGCTTTATTACTGGCGTAGCCAGAAAAATAAAGGTGGTAATACGATTGAAAATCAAAAACTTCAGCAAGCTGAAATGACAAGACTTAAACGCGAAGTTGATCGCCTGGAGCAGGAAAACGCCTTTTTAAAAAAGGTGGCCACGTACTTCACGAAAGAATCGAAGTGAGGTACACCATGATAAAGAAAAATAAAAATAACTTTCCCGTGAGCATGATGTGCAGCATGCTTTCTGTTTCGCCGAGTGGTTATTACGATTGGCGAGATCGGCCACTGTCACTACGTGCTCAGGAAAATGTTCTGTTAGCAGCTAAAATAAGGACTATTTTTGACGATGAACACTCTCGCGCTGGCGCCAAACGCATTGCAAAGCGCCTAAAAGCAGAAGGCACTCAGGTAAGCCGTCATCGTGTTGCAAGAATTATGCGATCAAATGGTTGGCGTGCGAAAGCAGCAAAAAAATTCAAAGCAACGACAAACAGTAATCATAAATTGCCGGTAGCGCTGAATTTATTGCAGCAAAATTTCTTTGCTAGCAAGCCAAATGAAAAATGGGTATCTGACATTACCTACATCTGGACAGATGAAGGCTGGCTTTATCTTGCGGTTGTAATGGATTTATATTCACGCATGGTAGTTGGTTGGTCGCTATCGGAGCGCATGACATCAAAGCTTGTCATTGATGCATTACAAATGGCAATTTGGCAGCGTAAAAAACCACGTGGCGTTATCATTCATTCTGACCGCGGCAGTCAATACTGCTCTCATGAATATCAGGAATTATTAGCTGATAATGGCTTTATTTGCAGCATGAGTAAACGTGGTGATTGTTACGATAACGCCAGCATGGAAAGCTGGAATCACAGCTTCAAGGTTGAAGCTATTCATGGTGAAAAATTTTCAACACGTGCTTATGCAAAAAATCACGTGTTTGATTATATCGATGTATATTACAATCGAAAACGTCTTCACTCTAAACTTGGCTATTTAAGCCCAGTGCGTTTTGAAGAACAAATGGTCGCTTAGTTATGTGTCCGTTTTTTCGGGGTGAGATCATAATTAGCATCATTGGGATATGGCTTATTTACCGAACCCTCAATCAACTAAAAATCATTGTCCGACAATTACAAGATTTTCGAAAAATGAGGTGGTATCGTGAGTAACACGCAAACAAATATTATGATATGCATAATTATCGTTAGTGTAGGTTACTTATTAATAGGCAAGTTCGGCAGTGCGATCCTTTTTGGTGCCTATTTAATATGCAGCGCTCTTTGGGCAATTCAAGACTATTTAAAAATCATTAGCACTCACTTAGCTGAGCTTAAAGATGAAATCAAAAATGATCTTGAAAAAAGTAATAAATAACCAATTCTTATCACACTACCATTAACCTATTGCTTAAACTGTACATCAAAAATATAACCACTTAACCACAAGACAGTTAATCATCTAATACTAGCTAATGGATTACATTTTAATCAATTGATGAAGGGCAGAATATTCCCATTAAAAATATCTCCTCCTATATTAAAATATCTAATAAAATGTAGGATTGACCTTCATTTTTTCATTACATAAAGGGGTAACCATGCATAATGAAAAGGCATCTGAAAATATTGTGCATAACCTGCTTGATATAGAAAATTTAACTATTCTTATTGGAACAGGCTTGGCAAAAGCATGCGGCGGCCAAACAATGGACGATATTTCACGTCAATTAGTATTAGCATTGGATAAAGAAGAATTACACTGCGATATTCAATACTGGAAGGAATTATTTCTTACAGAAAAAGCTTCCAACTTTGAATCTTTTTTTAATGCACTTTTAATTAAAAAGAAATACATTGAATCTATCAATCAAGCTGATGAATCATTGGAAGAAATTATATCGACCGGAAAAAAAGTTATATTTGAAGCGTGCACTTACACCCCAACTCATGATCAAGTTAAACCTTTATTAAAGTTTATTAAGTGTTTAACCGAACGCAAATCAGGCCTACCCCGAGTTAATTTATTTTCCTTAAATTATGATCTGCTAATCGAAAATACATGTGACAAACTGGGAATCATAGTAAATGATGGATTTGAAGGAGCAATTAAACGGAAATTTCATCCTCCAGCATTTGATTTAGACTACTATTATCCATCCGGCGTTGTTAGCACGAGACCAGTACGATGCGAAAAGGTTTTGAACCTTATTAAGTTACATGGTTCAATTAATTGGATGTTAGAAAATGAGTTTATTATTAAAAGCTTTCCCAAGCCTGAGAATATGTTTATTTATCCATCTCAAGACAAGCTTCAAGATACTTTATTAAATCCTTTTTCTGAGGTTTTCAGAAGATTCTCTCTCTCAAATAAAAGACAAAAAAATGGATTATTAATTATCGGATATGGATTCTTAGATTCACATATTAATAATTTGTTACTTCAAGCTATCGAACAACCAAATTCGTTTATGGTAATTGTTGACCCTAGAGAAAATACTTGGAGATCAAAATTCTCAGCTTTAGAAATTCACTTAAATAAAATTCATTTTATAAATGAAAAATTTGAAGATTTTTGTGAAAAATACCTACCACAAAATTTACATATTATGGAGCCAAAATCTCTTGAATCACTTGCTTCAGCACTAGTGGAAGCGATTAAAAATAGTAACACAGAGCCCAACATTCTTCTCGAGGAACCAAAATGACCCAAAGAAAAGAATTTGCAAGAATTTTTGAAGTCTTTGGAAATCGTGCAAAAGCATATATAACTTTAGAAGCTAACGATACATTAGAAATAAAATCTGGCGGATACGAACGCATTGGCGTTGTTGGACATCATGTAATAATCCCAACAGGAAGCACCAAGTTAGTCGGTCGTATTTCTTCAATAACCGCTAGTGATCCGAATTTCAAAATACTAGATAACAGTCGGCTTCCAAATTTTATATATTTTCGAAAAAATATTAGAACTTGATTTTATTGGCTCGATTCAAACGGAAAATAAAAAACAAATTTTTGATCGGGGCATCAAATCATATCCTGTTGCGGACGACCCAGTTTTTTCTATAATTGACGATGAGTTAAGACTTCTTTTTATTGGTGAAGAAGGCCGAGATTCAATCAGCATAGGAAATATTGCGGAAAGTGTAAATGAAAAAGTTTTCATTGATACAGAAAAACTATTTCAAAGTCATTTTGGAATTTTAGGTGCCACGGGATCAGGGAAAACATGCACCTTAATCCATCTGCTTCATTCTGTACTTAAAAACCCTCTTTATAAGAGCTGCCATTTTTTAGTCTTAGACCCTCATGGTGAATATGCAAAGGCATTCGATAACTTAGAATTTGGAAAAAAAACACTTGCTGAAATGTATAAATAGCCATTTTATTATCAAAATATGAAAACCATCAATAGTGATCTTGCCTCATTATTGTTTTAGCTTTAGTGAATATAAAACACTTTATCGACCAGCTCCTCAGGTACAAGAGCCAAGTCTCAGAGAGGCTATTGGTGAGTGAGGAAAAAACAAGGTAGAGGAAAAGATTAACGAAATAATACTGTAATTGATATTTACCAATTAATTTTAATATTAATGAACTCTACAAAGATATTTTTAACAAAAACAAAAATTCATCAGGTGGTGGCTTTTTTAGGTAGTTTAGGCTACAGTAAAGGACTGCGTCAACCAAACTTAAAGTTTCTATTTAATCCTCAAAGTGGAATCCTACAATTTGATTTGTTTTTAAATGCATTATTAGTATTTGATCAAGACATAATTTTTACCAAATTACCATTGTAAATTTAAACAACATTCCAAAAATTTTAAACCTACTTACAATTCTCACCAACCTGCTTGCCGAAGATTTATGTAATTTACGCTCAACATCACTGCGTGGCGAAAACATTGTTGCATTGTATTAAAGAAGCGCACAGCTATGTGCCTAGACAATTTAATTCATACGATCGATCTGATGATCATGACTTTACTCTTGGTACATTTGAAACGATTCGAAAGAAGGTAGAAAATATGGGGCATGCCTCTCAATTAGCTCACAACGTCCTCAAGAACCTATCAGAAACTTTAATTTCTCAGTGCAGCACGTTTTTCATTCATCGGCTTAGTAATTCTCACGACAAAGAAATAATTAAAGCTGCCGCATCAAACATTGAATCAAGCCTGCTAGAGCGAATGCCTGTACTAACTAAGCAGTCATGTATTGTAATGGGAGATGCTATCAAAAGCACAGCGGAAGTAGAGATGGAATCATTAAAATATCCACCAGATAGCGCAAGTACCAAAATCAGTGAAGTATGGAGAAGAGAACCCGTCCGCCCACAACAAGAAGATACTAATATTGATGACGATATCCCGTTTTGATGTATAGTGATTGAAATTTTTATCACATAACTAAAAAAATCATAAGGAATTAAGGGATTGATTCATTTGTTATAAGTATTTACAACCCCCGCCACTCATACTCCTCTATCAATGCCGGATCATCTGGCTTCATGTTTTGGTAATTTATAAAAACCTTTCTCATCCATGCCGGCATCTTATTAAGGTTCTTAGTATTCTCATTGAAATATTTATTTCCTAGCCTCTGATAAATTTTCTTAACTACCAAAGGAGTGAGGTATTTTTTACCCTCAAACCACAAAGCAGTAACGACATGACATGTTACTGTATTGGGCATGACTATTTTTTTTGGATTTATATGCACAAGCTTTACTCTGTTATTTCCATTTACTTTGATATAGCGCGAACGGCCAGTTGTATGATAAATCGAACGCATGGGAACTTGAGTACTCAGACCAATCTCATTTAAAGCTACCGCACCATGAACAGATATTAATTCACCTGTTTTTTTTGAAACAGCTTTAATAATTGCATCTGTGCCAGGCGGAATAGGTTGGTCGGGGAAAAAACGACTTTTTCCAGGACGATAATATAGGCCCTGAGAAATAACACCAATCTCATTCTTTTTCTTTAATCGATTTAAAACATATTTAACAGCTTTAGTCGAAAAATTCCTGCCGATAGATTCAACAGAAAAAATTTTTTGCCTGGGAATTTTTTTAATTTTTTTCTCAACTAACTGAACTTCTTCCATAAAACCTTTTTTAAATAATATGCTTTTTAAACTTCTGGAAAAAAATATTCAGATTTTTAACCATCGCAATTAAACTATTACAGCTGAAATTAATTTTATGGATATCAAAACTTAACTTTAAATTTCTTCAGCAGCTTTAATACCTTCGCCTATTATGAATTACCTGCGTAGATTAAGGACCTCGAGAAACTAGCAGTAAAGTACCTCCTGATTACCTAAAACAAATTCCATTATTAATCATTATTGCAAGACCCCCAATAAACAAGTAGCTTTTTACATAATGACAAGTATTATAAGTTAGCCAAACAAGTTTAGCACCTTCTATAAAAATTGTAATTAATTGTTTTATATGGAATATTTGTTGTTATTAGAAAAGTAGTATAATAAATAAAGGAAAGTAATTATGAGAGCTATAACAAAATGATAAAGGCCATATTTAAACATTATGATTTAAGGTTGGTATCCCCACCATTTGACTCAAAACTAACCAGCCTAGCCATGGATCTTAACCATCTGCGCAAAAAGCGGCTTGGTGGCACCACCCACCCAGAAGTCTTTTTTGAACTTAAAGGGATATTCCATGCCCTCGAAAGTATAGCATCAGCACGCATTGAGGGTAATCAAACAACGATTGCTGAATATATGGAAATTAAAAGTGACCCCACCATAAAAAAAACAGAACGCGTACTAGAAATCGATAATATAGAGAAAACAATTAATTTTATTGAAGATGCAATTACCAATCAGAATATTGAGATTGATCGTGGATTTGTATGCAAAATACATAAAATGGTAGTAGATGGACTAACCCCGCGCCCCAAAGGAGAAGGCGATAGAACCCCGGGCGAATATAGAACTGACGAAGTTGAAATTGGTTCCTCACTTCACAGACCACCTATTGCACTTGATGTACCAAATTATATGATGGAATTATTAGATTTTATTAATAAAGATGATGCATCACAGTATGATTTGATTAAGACCGCAATCACTCACCATAGATTTACATGGATACATCCCTTCCGAAATGGCAACGGAAGAACAGTTCGCCTGCTTACATATGCAATGCTCGTCAAACAGGGGTTCAACGTAAATGTTGGCCGAATTTTAAATCCCACGGCAGTCTTTAGTATTGACAGAGATAATTATAATAAACAACTTTCCTTGGCTGATGAGGGCAGTAACGAGTCCACTGAAAAATGGTGTGAATACGTTTTGCATGGACTAAAAGAAGAAATTGAAAAGATAGACAAGCTTCTTGATCATGAATATTTATCTAATAATATTCTAATTCCAACAATTAAATTAGCAATTGAAAGACAACATATTACTGAAGACGAGGGAAGAATATTAAATCGAGCAGCAAATGCCTTGACTATTAGAACTGGAGATATAAGAGATTTATTCCCCAAGAAAAACGACAGTCAGTTGTCTATTTTGATTCGCAATTTAAAAGAAAAAAATATGCTTACTACCGTTAAAGGAAAGTCTAGATATTACAGAATAAAACTAGATAATGCTCATCTAATAAAATCCCTAATTATTTCACTAGGAAATAAAGGCTTTCTACCAACGAAAGACTGAACTCTTGAAAAAACATAAATAATACGAATACCAGTGAATAGAGGGACAACATGGAAAATGATTTTAGAAGAGCATTAAAAAATATATCGGATCATGGTGATACTGATGTTTTTCCATTTCCAATCGAAAATATAATTTTTTATGATCAAGAAGAAGACGTAATTTCTCTTCTTTGTAAAATGCATAATGACTTTGAAAAATGGATCAATACTCAACCACCACTCAATGAAAGCCAACTTGCACCAGTTGGATATAGTGGTTTCAGATGGGTAACACAGCTTGATCCATTCTGGAATGCTTATCTTTTAGGATTGGTAATCTCAATCGGCGAAAAAATTGAAAGTAAACGTATACCCATAAGTGAGAATCGTATCTTTTCATATCGATTCATGGCGGGAAGGGGTGATAAATTATTTGATCAAGACTTAGGATGGCAAGCCTTCCACCGCCAAAGCTTAAAATTAGCTGATTCTTTTAATACAGTAGTAATTTGTGACATCAGTGATTTTTATCAAAGAATACGTCATCATCGTTTAGAAAATGCACTCAAACAATTAGGAGATATCGGTGATATACCAAAAAAAATTAATAAATTTTTAAGTAATTTTTCAGGTACGTATTCACATGGGTTACCAATTGGAGGCCCGGCTGCGCGCTTGCTGTCAGAGCTACTGTTAAATAATACAGACCAGTTACTACGCTCTCAAGGCATACAATTTTGTAGATTTGCCGATGACTACCATCTTTTTGCCTCATCAGAAGATGAAGCATACGATAATCTTCTATTTCTTTCCAAAAAATTATTAACTAATGAAGGGTTAGCCCTTCAAAAAGCAAAAACCCGAATAATGTCATCTGCAGAATTCAAGCATACATCGCCATTGGCGACAAACGAAACGGATGAAATAAATAGCACTGACGCAAAAGCATTTCTATCACTCTCTCTTAGATTTGATCCCTACTCCACCACTGCTGAAGATGATTATGAAACTTTAAAAGCAGAGGTAGCTAAATTTGATGTGATTGGGCTTTTACAAAAAGAAATTGCCAAAAGCCGTATTGATATTGCTACGACTAGACAGATTATCAAAGCGTTGAAATTTATTCCTGAACCAATACGCGATCAAGCAGTTCTCTCTGTATGCGATTCATTAAATAACTTATACCCCATTTTTTCAACAGTCATATTAGTTTTTAAGCAGATTTGGGAAGATATTTCAAATGAAGCCAAAAGCCAGATAGGAGAAGCTATTCGTAAATTATTCAAAGATAAGTCTCATCTTATCAAAACCGAAGTTAATCAGTTGTATGCATGTCGTCTCTTATCGCTGGAAAACAAACAAGAAAATATTGAGTTGTTTCAAAAGCTCTTTAGCATTACTGAATCACAAATGATTAAACGAGATATTCTACTAGCCATGTTTAATTGGCGATACACACCGTGGCTATCTGACTTGCGTAGCCAATACACAGGATTTTCTTCTCCATTAAAACGTGCATTTATTATTGGCAGTTACGGCTTAAGTGGTGATGAAGGAAAACACTGGAGAGATCATAATAAAAATGGGTTCTCTGATTTTGAAAAAATAATTCAAACTTGGGCATATTGCAAAGCGCAGCAACAAGTGAACGAATGGCAGGTGCCCTTATGATTTCAGAAATTGAATTTACGAGAGATTATACATCGTTTTGGCGAACGTTATCTCCACTATCTGAAGATTTAGTTCGACAAGTAAATATGCACGTTTTAAATCGATACGAATCTGCATTAGAAAGTATTGCTGCTTCTTCACGAAGAGCACTAATTAATGAAGTTGCATTTGAAATTTTTTCACAAAGCAAAACAAATAATGTAGATCCAACTGTTATTATTTCTGATCAGCTTGATAAAATATCAAATGAAATTAGCAGTTATATAGCTGGTTTAAGATGTGGAGCTCCGCATTTCAATAAAGAAATGAATGCCGAAGAAATCAATGAAGTAAAAAGTATAGCAGAAAGACTGTTACACTTTTTCAGCTCATTTAACAAGGTTATTATTAGACCTAAATTTTCTGGGTGTGGGAGACTAAATTCGTGCCAAGGAGATGTTCTTGCTGATAATACACTTTATGAGGTAAAGGCAGGAGGCCGAAGATTTAAATCTGTAGATCTCCGGCAATTAGTGCTTTATTTGGCTCTTAATCATCAATCCAAGCAGTATACAATTCAAAATTTAGGATTATATAATCCTAGAGAAGGATTCCTTTTTACACTTCCACATGAAAAATTTTCCTTACAGTTTAGCGGGCTATCAACAGAAGAATTGTGCCATCGGATTGCATATGAACTGAGCACGATCGATTTCGGCAGATTTGATCCTTCAGTCTGAGCAATATATGCTCTCATCTCAACCATATCACTGATAAAAGAATTTTATTAAAAGTTTAGGAATATAAATTTAGCAAACTGATTAACATCACAGAAGACACCGATGAAATCAATTGAAATTGACAAGGTAACAGCCGCCCGCAAACTGTTCAATGATGCTACCCTTCTATTTTATGAAAGAAGAAGTGCCATTTCAGTTCACCACCTTGCACATGCAGCACATGAAGTTTTGTGTGCAATTACTGGCGATACCCACATGCTTGATTCAGCAGCATTAACGCCGAAAGGAAAAAAGAAATTTAAGCGTATATTTAATATTTCTAAGAATTTCATTAAACACGCAGACAAAGATCCCGATGCTAGACTTACGCTTAATACAGAAACGAATATTCTGTTATTATTAGACTGTGCATGGATTATTATTTTGCATATTGATAAAGCATGTGTTTATAGCCAAACATTAATCGCGTGGTGTGCTTATATGTACCCCGAGTTATTTAACCCAGAATATATTAAATCAGTAAATAATTCTGTAACCCCAATGTTTAATTTGCAGGATTTTGATACTATTGCAGCAGACTTAAAATTGCATTACTAGATCTATAAAAACATAAGGGACCCCGGTTCAATTCCCCCGTCAGTACGGAGTTTTTAGGGGCCGATTTGGGGGCCTTTCACAAAAACCACATTGAGTTAATTTCTAATTATCAATCAGTTACTTATCCAATATGAAGGACGCCGCCCAAAATTAAAAAAGAGAGTGACTGCTTACTAGTCACTCTCTTTTTTAATTTGTGGCCGCAGTGAATATGATGCCCGCGTAGCGGGTTCACAAAATTGCAGGAGCAAATTTTGGACGCGCGCAGCGCGGTCCGAGTGCTTTGTGCTAGGACGAGGCGCAAGGATGCACCGAGCCATTCCTACCGCCTCTATTAATTAAAAAATCAAGTAAGAACATTATAAAATATTTAAATTATTATATGATTAACAATATAGAGAAAAAATTTTTTACTGAAAATATACTTATTATAAATGAGCTTTCACAGCATGCTCCCCCAGATAGTAAACTATTATCCATCCCTCATAATACAAACATAGCAGATCCACTATTTAAATTAATTTTTCAATGCGAAGTTAATCCTCATGTAAATAATTTTCTTGTTGTTATTAATTTATTCCTCAACGCTCATTAAAATTGAGCCATTTCTGCTATCAGAAACTGAGCCACTCGCTGCGCACCAATCGTAATTTTTTGGAAAGTATTATGGCACAGATAGTCTGTGCCACGTCTTATGCAAGTTTTATTTTGAAATAATTTTAAGATTTTTTTGATTGCTTGATGTTTTTTGACTTTACCGTTTCATCTTTTGTTGGATCTCTAAGACTTTTTCCGGCTATTTTAATCACAGTACAGTAGTGTTTGAGTCGATCTAGCAAGGCATCAACCAGACTTTTTTGTTTAAATACATCGTACCATTCATCAAATGAAAGATTAGTGGTGATAATGGTCGGTTTTTTTCTGTATCGCATATCAATTAAT
>CAVQBL010000002.1:0-149523 GCA_963710715.1 uncultured Gammaproteobacteria bacterium
ACAAAAAGAACTTAAACTCTCAAGGATCTGATGTGATTGAAGATTTTAATTACGATGATCAAATTGTGTTGCAAGGCTATCAAGAAAATGAGTGTCAATTGCAAGTAGAAGATAGAGATACACAAATTGTGACAAGAGATTTACCTCTAATTACATTACTCAATTCTCCTCGAGTGGTTGCGTTTTATAATGTTTCTCTTAGGGTGGTACAGATTATGCGAGATGCAGAGCCTCCTATTCTGCTTGAAAACAAGCTCATTATTAGGCAAGGTGAAACGGTTACTATGAACCGTGCTTTTTTAAGTGCCTATGATGAAAACGCAGAGCTTACATTTAGTATTACAGCGCTTCAGCATGGTCATTTTACTAAGTTTAATTGCACCAATATAGCAATTACAAATTTTACCCTGACAGATGTTTTAGGAAGAATAATATCGTTTACTCAAATTGGAGATGATGCACCTTCTTATAATGTGACATTAAACAGTGGAAAATTTGTGACTGATCCTGTACCAGCGAATGTCACTTTTATAAAAAATACTCCTAAACCTCCTGCAGAAAATGGGGATAGCGCCAATAGTAATACAATGATCGCTATTCTAGCCAGTGTGGGAAGCATATCCGCAGTAGTAGCCACGATTTTATGTTATTTACGCTGTCGTTCTAAAATAAGTTTAGACAGATCCGATCGATCTCAAGGCATTGCATTGCAGCGTCTTTCGATTTTTGGCAAGAAGAATGAACAAGAGCCAAAGTCTGAAGCAGCAGAGCCTTTTTTAGATAACTCATCAGTGCATTCTTCTGGAACATACAGTAAATATTCTTTAAAGGAAATTTAATATGGCATCTTAGTACTTTGAATATTGTGCATATCACTCAATCTAAAGTAAGTAGCGGTGGTGATAAAGAAGTGAAAGCCAATTTATTGCAAGAAGCACTTCGTGAAAAATATTTATTACAAGATAAGTTACCGCCCCACCCAATGGATGGTCGGCAATTGCCGGTTGCAGTATCTTAAATAAGGTGATGTGTGTCACCTTAGCCGACGTACGTCTTAATAGGGGGTTAAGAAACAATACCGTGTTCAAAATCAGATAACCTGTTGTACAATCAGCCTGCCCAAAACCTGATTTGTAAGTTTGACCGTTTAGCGCATCCTATTTGTGCTGGAAACAAGAGCGAGAAGACTGGGTGGGGAGGAGGATGTGTAGATGCAGCTCATTTTGAAATATCAAAATTATGGATGTTTTTTGAGGAAAAGTAGATATGAAATCAAATAGTGTACCTTCTTTAAATCTCGCTAGAGATTATATAAAAATGTCTTTGAAAGAGTTGCATACCCTTGCAAAAAAGAATGTGGAGGCACAATTTTATCTTGGTAAGCGTATCAATTATGACATCGAATACCAAGCGATAAGCCGTGACGCTAGCTCGATACATGAGCTGATGCATGAGCTAAAGCTAAGCGTAGACGGCAGACCTGATATATTAGACAATGATAAATTATCAAAGGAACGTTATAGCTGGTACGAGAAAGCAGCAAAGCAGAATCATGTTGGCGCTCAGTGTGAACTTGCCTGGTTCTATTTAAAGGATGCTGTATTTATTCCTTCGAATTACAAAAAAGCAGCGAAGTGGTATAAAGAAGCTGCTAAAAATAATCATGCTGTTGCGCAAGATCGTCTAGGTGATTTGTATATGAAGGGCAATGGAGTTGCTCAAGATGAAAAAGAAGCGGTGAAATGGTATAACAAATCAGCGAATCAGAACTGGGGTTATGCCCAATATGCGCTCGGTAAGTGCTATGAAAACGGAACAGGGGTTCCTAAAGATAAAGAAGAAGCAGTAAAGTGGTATCGCAGAGCTGCGGAACGGTATGATGAAGAGATTTATACTCGCAATGCCCGGAAGGCTCTTCAACAACTTGGTGTAGCATTTAACAATCCGAGTGTGCAATATTACAATGGAGAGTACGGTAAATTGATTGAACATTTCAATCAACGCGTAGCTCAAGATCCTTATAATCGTGACAAGCTATCCGATAAAGCAACAGTTTTGTTTTTCTTAGATCGACTTGATGAAGCGCTAAACTGTTATGATGAAATATTAAAAATCGATTCCAAATTTTATCCAGCTACCATAATGTCTAAAAGAGGATACGTTTTGTTATCTCAAAAGAACTTTGCGGGTTCTAGAGCATTATTCGAACAGGCATTAGCAGAGAAGGGAAATTATCATGGCGCTATTCTAGGAAAGGGGCTTCTTGCAATGATTGAGGGGGAATCCAAAATAGCTGAGTCTTTTTTTAAAGAATGTGAAACAGTGTGGCAGGAAAATTGTAAAAAAGGCTACAAAGAAAATAGCGATGCTTATAAAGAAAGTATCCATACTTTTTATGTACAAGCAAAACTACTAACCCAGTTTGGCTTTATTGATCGAGCTATAATCTCCCTCGGAAAAATATTGGAATTAAATCCTAGCTTTGTTCCGGCTCAGCGTGAAATAAAAAGTCTGCAGGAAAAAAGAAAAGTTAGAGATAAATTAGAAAGATACTATGAAGAAAGCATCCAGTTTTTTTATAAAGGCCAATATGACAAAGCCATCGAAAATTGTAATCAAGTGCTCGCCTTGGATCCGAAAAACCTAAAAGCGTTAGCCTATAAAGCTTGGCTTTTGTTTTGTTCAAGCCAATTGGATGAGTCATTGCGCTATTATGATGAAGCATTAAAAGTTAATCCAAAAAGTGCTTATTGCTTATGCGAGAAAGGGTATGTTTTACTGCTTCAAAAGCAATTTAAAGCATCTGATGCATTATTTGAACAGGTATTAACATTTTCTAAAGAAAATGTCCGTGCTTTTCTGGGAAAAGGTCTCCTTACAATGAGAGACGATCCATTTGGATTGGCCGAGTCTTTTTTTCAAAAAATTGAAACGGAAAAATTAGAAGCGGAAGATAAGCTTGAACTTTACTTTGTACAAGCAAAAGTGTTAGCTGAACTTGGTTTTGTTACACAAGCTATAAAAGCTTTCGAGAGAACATTGCAACTAAAGCCTGATTTTATTCCAGCCCAACAGGAAATGAATAAACTAAAAGGATCTCAGATTGGTAAAAATGTTATTCCTTCTTCTTTAATAACTTTAACTCACTCTGCTAACGTGAATTTAAAAAACCAGGATGATAAAGAGAAAAAAACATCTCTTGACTCGAAAAGCAATCCTCTATCTGTTTTACTAACTCCAGACGCAGAAGAAAAATTACCTAAAAATACTGAATTAACTACAACATCTCACATGAGCTCGACATTTAAGTCATCAAGTTCAGAATCGTTCTTACATCCTTTGGGCGTAGCGCTACCTTCCAAATCAGATGCCCTGCAAAATAAAGATATTACCATAATAAATGATCAATCTTCTAAAATTAAAGAATCAAATCTATCGGAGAATGAGAACTTAGAGAACGAAAGCAAGCTTAATAAAAATATGCTCGCCTCTTCTACAATAGTAACTTCAAACGAAAATGCTAACGTGAGTTTATCTCAACAAAATCGAGAAGAAAAAATATCTTCTCTCTCTCTTGTTAGCAGCGATCTCCAACCCGTTTTAATGAGAAGCCAAGATCAAGATTTTTTAAATGCATGGCTGCTAGAGTGCAAATCGTTTACTATTTCACCGGCTGATTTACTGCAGTTTAAACAACATATTCAGCAATCTTATTTAGATCAATCTGAAATGCAGGTTGCCTTAAGATCAATGAAAACTATGTTACAAACTCTCAGCACACTAGATGATCAAGTTAAAAATATCAGTGAACATTTAGATTTAGATGAAGCATCCAAGACAAAACAAGCATATATTAATAACAACCAGAAATTAAAACGCTATCAATCATGTCTGCAAAGTGAATTGAATAAGTTTGTTCTCACTTACTATCTGGCCACAACAGAGTTGCAACAATTAACCGCGAATAAGAAAGATTCTATTATTGAGGGTGTGATGGCTCTTCCTACCAGCATCCCAATAGTGGGCAAACTTCTTAACGTTTTTACACATGCTGCAAAAGCAGCTAATTTAAGCCATCGGTATGAACAAATAAATCGCTTGGTTGTCTTGTTTAAAGAACCTAGACACATTGCCCAAGTGGCATATCGATTTTCTGTTCAACTGACTTTGGAAAAAAGAAAAATCATTACAGAAGAAGCGAAAGAAATAAACACTGTTGCTGATCATTTAATAAAATTTTTAGAAAATTTTAAGAAATTTTTTAGGCATCAATTAAAAGACATGAAAACAAGTAATACCAAGGGACTTTCTTTAACGAGGGAAGAAGAGCTCGCGATGGAAGATGGAGCAAGTTTATTAGCAGTTATCTTGTCAGATCAGGCAAAAATCGACAGAGAAAAAGATTTAGTGCTGCAATTTTTGCAGCTTGTATTAGGACATGATTATGTCTACTCAAAAGTAGAAGATAAGCTGTCCCAGTTAAATGTTTCTCCCACAGAAACTCCTGCTAGCTCATCAGTAATCAGGGTACCTATTGCAGCTGTTAATCCAAGCACTACTGCTTCGTCTCAACATACTTCTAATGAGATTCAAAACAGTGATAATCAAATGATAATAATAATGCAAGAAATACAAGTTCTAAAAGCAAAATCGCAAGCACAAGAAGAAGAGTTAAAACACACCAAAGCGAAGCTTGAAGAACAGGAAAAAGCAAAAAAATTAGAAAATGAACTTGTTACACTGAGAAAAAAGATTGCGCAAATTGATCGAATAGAAGAAAAAATACATCGTGTCGCAGAAGTTGATGATGTACTGGCTCGAATCAAAGCACTTGGATTAGATGATCTGCCTTCTGTTGATGAAGTAGAAGAAAATGGCCAAGTAAAAATACAAACTAATGAATCAGCAGGGCAGCCCAAAAATCATTTTATTAGACTCCATAAACAAATGTTCTTTTTTGAGCAACATACCAAAGTTGTAGTAGAGGAACTGCTTAAATTAAAAGAGCAGGTAGAAACTATGCAAGCCCGGCAAGAAGCAGCCAGCACTAAAATGAAAAAGAAGTCTTAGCATTAATTTTGGAGAAGCCTAATCTAATGTTAGATTTAGGAGATAAAATAAATGAAAACAATAAGAGTGGCATAGATGGGGATCAACAAGATTCACAGTGCTTTCCTGGGCAAGGTACTACAGGATTACGACGTCGTAAAGTAAGCTCCTAACAACCATCTGCCAATCCACATAGTTCATCCGCCCGCTTAGATTATCATTAGCGCAGTCAATTGCGTACAATCAAAAATTTCTGAGGTTTACGTTTAGCTCCCCCCAACTTGGAATTTATAAAAAATAGTTTAGGATATTGTTCATCGGAAATTTCGACGGTTAACATGAACGTTAGAGAAGGTTTCAGAGAGCTAAACATGCCATAAAACACAAGAATATGTGTTCAGGCTTACATAGTCGCACAAGGTTTTTCTATGGCACATAAAAACTTAAATAGTCAAGATCACTTCGTGTCTCAAACATATTTGCGACATTTGAAATTTTTTAACCGTAGGTTTTCGCACAACCATGCCCGCGGGTCCATGCTGAATAAAGATGGCACTGTCCATACAATGACAGTGGCCATAATAAAATGATGGGCGATTGAGTTAATAATATAGTAAAATTGCTTTCTTTTTCTTCTTAGGAAAAAGCCTTCAATACAAGTTAGACTTATCAACATTAATGAGGAAAGGATTTTCTTTATGTTTCCATTACCCGAACCCCTTCGTTTATATCACCGCGTACTGGTCGAAGAGTTTTTACGTGAATTGAGATTTTTAATGGACGCACGTGCTGGTATTGAAGGTCGTCCTGATTTTACCCATAAATTATTAAAACACTTTAATGATTTTGCGCAAGAGGCAACAGGGTTATTGCCGGGATCTAAAGTTGCGGGCGCAATCCTTGGTAAAGGGTTTGAACTTGTAGTGGACTGGGCCAATGATAAATCCAAGGAGGGAAAAGCTGAGCATATGGCAGAGCAATCGCTCACACTCGATGAAATGGAATTAAAAGTTTTGGTAGAAGCGGCTGCATTAGAAGCCTGTCGTCGCTATCAGTATGTTATTTTGGTGATGTTGAGTGAAAAACCCCTCGAAGGAGTTGTTGAAATGGCCAGGGTAGGGGCAAGACGAATGCTAGAGTATGTAGGTCGTCGGCGTTTGCCTCTTTCCATTGAAAATTTAGTAGATGGATTAATTGCCGGTCATTCAGGTGGATATGTTGATGATTATTCTAATACGCAGTTAATTCCCAAAGAAGAGAGAAAATCCAAGGGATGGAAGCAACTGATAAAACAAAAGGTAAAACGAAAGCTGGGTTTTACGGAATATACAGCAGAAGGAGCGTATGGGCGTTCGGGGTTAATTACACGGGATGGAGAGCTTTTTGCCTTAGGCGATAAGAGTAAAGCTCGACACAAAGTGGAATCAGAGAGCAAACTAGAAAGAGCTTTTAATTATGGTTATACCAAATTTATAGAGAACACTGATGATCCGAAATATGGATATTTGTATATACCCAATTATGTCGTCAATCAATTGTATGGGCATATTATTGGAAAAATTTCTGTTGAGCAAGATCGAAGTAAGCTGAGTTCAAAATTACAAGAGAACCTGAACGATTTCAAACCCTTATTATTTGCAATTAATAGACAAGATTTAGAAAAATATTGTAAAGCAAGAGAAGCAGCCAAGACAGCTAATAAACCCGAGGAGAGTTTATTAGATTACATTCGGCGGACTCATTCTCAGGGCAATAAAGCGCAATATATATTATATGACGTTGAGAATGAGAGTGATCGAAAGTTAACTGGGTTAAATTTGAGTGGAGCGAACCTTAATCGCTGTTGTTTTATCAATTGTGAATTTGAAGGTTCATTAGCCGGAACGTCATTTCAGGAAAGTTATTTACAGTTTTCAGATTTTAGCAAAGTGATGACGCTAGAGGACAGTGACTTCAGTCGAGCGCACCTTGCGCACAGTAAATTACAAGGGCGCAATTTGGCCAAAGCTATATTGACCCAAACCGATTTGAGCTATGCAGACTTACGTGGTGGCGCTACCTTACCTCAGGCTTCCAATATGGTAGGAGCAATTTGGCATAAGGCCATAATAGAAGGCATTCTTTGCGGTGAAGAGCAAATTAAAAAGATAAAAGTCACCCAAGAACAGCATCAGAAGATGCTTGATGCTCAACAACTTCAACTTAAAGATCTAGAAAAGTCTTACCAGACTCAGCAAAGTGAATTAAAAGGTTTAAAAGACCAAGTGATTAAGCTAGGAAAACGTTATGATGATGAGAAGAACGACACTCAAAAACAAGCCCTTATAATATTAGGTCAAATGACGCAAGGCTTGTATCAAAAGCAACAAGCTCAGCTTGCGTATCAGCGCAGCATGCAAGCAGAAATAATTCAACTCCAAATGTTTCAAACGCTTGAAGTGAAAATTACGGCCAGTCACGGTGAACGCATTCAGCAATTAGAAGAAAAGGTTGGAGCAACAGTCAGTCACGGCGAACGTATTGAGCAATTAAAAGAAAAGATTAAAACAATAAAATCGCAAGACGCGTCGTTCCAGTTATTGAGGAAAGAAGTCCAATTATTAGGAAACACAGTTTTAGAACAAAAAGAGAATCTGAAAGATTTAGATCAGCGGATAAAAGCTATTAACGAGCACTTTGGGGATCAGGCCCAACAGGTAACCAAGCTAGAAGGCCGCATGAATAATATTCAGAGGGACTTTGATGATATACAACATCAGATCCGCCATGCTGTAATCAGTAATGAAAAACTCTATCAGCTTAAAAAGCAAGCGCAACAAACCTTAAAAAACCGTTATTTAGGTTTTAATGCAATAAAAGGCTTGTTTGGCAAATCATTTCAGTTAGAAGGCCAATACATCAATTTGCAAATGATTTATAAAGCAGAACTTAATGAAAGTAAAAAAGAAGACACACAAGAAATCCAAGGAGGTTATATTTCTAGCAATGAAACCATTAAACCAGAAGATCTATTTAAACCGGATAAAGCACTGTTCTCATCCAAACAAATTAAAGATCAAAAACAAGCTAATGAAGTACCCATTTTCTTGTTAATTAAAGGAATGGCCGGTGTTGGTAAAACCACTTTTGTGCATTATGTTGGACGCGAATGGGCAAAAGCAAAGCTTTATTCACAGTTTGAATGGACATTTACACTCACCTTGCGTGAATTGCATGCTCCTTCCTTCAAAGACGCAGAACAGAAAAAGCAACTGCCTCTTTGGTTATGGATTTATTATTCTCAGTTCCAAGTATCAGGATTAAGTGAACAGGATTTTGGGTTGATTTGGCTTAGGCATATTGAGCCCATTCTGAAAGAGAAGGTGCTATTAATCTTAGATGGCTTTGATGAAGTGCCAGACCACCATTCTTGTAAGAATGTACTTCAAGCCTTATTTGAAGGTGAATATGCGCACGTTCCCAAAATTATTACCAGCCGTCCGTATGGTTTAAGTCGTTTACCGTTACATCGCCGCGATTTAGAAATCAGGGGTTTCACCGATGATAATATTGAACAATACGTAAGAACTTATTTTAATAAAGAAAAAGCAGAGAGTATCTTAAAATTAATGGCGGGTTTAAGGAGCCAACCTATTCTCTGGCGAAGTGTCCATATCCCAATTAATCTCAATTTAATTTGTGGAATAACCGAAGAATCTATTGGATTATCATCGAGCATATTGGAAATCGAATTGCAAAAAATCTACTCGATGAGTAGCTTGTATACCAGGATGGAACGTCAGCTTTTTAAAAAAGCCTATGAGAAAGGAGGCTTGTACGTGGAAAGCGAAGAGCTCGAAGAAGATCCAATACTTTTATGGGAACAATTAGAGAAACGTTATCGATTGGAACGTCATTTTTTAGCAGAACTTGCATTCCTCACTTTAGAGCAAAAAAGCGATCCAATTATTCTTTCACGTGCTCATATTAATATTATCTTAAGGAGGTTTAAAAAAGATAAACAAATTGATAACGGTAAAGAATTTTTAGCGCAAGTGCGAGAGCTGGGTTTAATTAACCCGGTTGTAAAAACGGATATTTTGGAAAATATGCAAAATTATGAATTTATCCATTTAACCTTTCAAGACTATTACGCAGCGATTTATATCGTAAAAAGTTTATTAAGCCAAGATAGTAATCAACAAAAAACTATTGAAGCCCTTATCATCCAACAAAAACTCAATCCTCGTTGGCAGACTGTGTGTGGGTTTGTAGCTGGATTATTGGAAGAGCAGCCAAAGGTTTTTACCTATTACATGCAATTGTTGCGAGGCAACTTTTCAGATACGGCAACAGAATCTTCTCTCACCAATGATTTATTTCAATATTCCGAGTTGGGTCTGTTAGCGCGCTGCATTGATGAGGGAGAGACGCAGCAAACGAAGGCTTGTGCTTTACCCATCCGGCAACGGGTTCAAGCTGTCCTATTCAACTTATACCAATTATGTTCCCAAAAATTATATGATGATGTTTATGAGTTTCAACCTTCTTTCATAACTTTACTTCAACTCAGTCCACACTTACTCAAAAGCAGTGGTGCAAATGATGTGTGCGTTAAAATTCCTTATGATAAACGTGATAAGCGAAATTTCTTAAATTTTATTCAGGCTATACCTATAGCATCTCCAAAAGTGCTCGCTGTTATAGCAGATAGTTTGGCAGATTTAAACGCGGAGATTCGCAAGAAAGCGGTAGATATTGTGAATGTGCTCGGTGCAGCAGCGGCAACACCCGAGATTCTCAAAAACTTAAGCGCATTGCTTAAGGATGCAAACAGTAATGTTCGCAATTGCGCGGCGAGCGCAGTGGGAACGCTCGGTGCAGCAGTAATACCCGAGATGCTCGAAGGCTTAAGTGTATTATTGATGGATAAAGATAGTAATACTAGTGCAGTGCACGCAGTCAGAGCGCTCGGTGCAGCAGCGGCGACACCCAAGATTCTTGAAGGCTTAAACGCATTGTTGGTAGCTAAAAAATATAGTCGTGGAGATGTGGTAAAAGCAATAGGAGCGCTCGGTGTAGTAGCGGTTACCCCCAAGATTTTTGAACACTTAAGCGCATTGCTTGAGGATGAAAACAGGGATGTTCGCAGCGCTGCGGAGGAAGCAGTAAGAGCGCTCGGTGTGGTAGCTATGTCCAAGATTCTCGACATCTTAAACGCATGGTTGGTGGATGGAGATAGAAATGTTCGCAGCCGCGCAGCGCTTGTAGTGAGAACGCTTGGTGCAGCAGCGGCAAAACCCAAGATTCTTGCAAGTTTACGCACATTGTTGGTAGGCGACGACCGTTATGGTCGCTGCGACGCGGCGAATGCAGTGGGAATGCTTGGTGAAGCAGCGGCAACACCTGAGATTCTTGAAGGCTTAAGCGCATTGTTGGTGGATAAAGACAGTCATGTTCGCAGTTGTGCGGCGAATGCAGTGAGAGAACTTGGTGTAGCAGCTATATCCAAGATTCTTGAAGTCTTAGGCACATGGTTGAGGGATGAAAATAGAAGTGTTCGCCGCGACGCGGCGAATGCGGTGGGAATGCTCGGTGCAGCAGCGGCAACCCCCGAGATTCTCGAAAGCTTAAACGCATTGCTGATGGATGAAGACAGTGATGTTCGCAGTTTCACGGCGAATGTAGTGGGAATGCTTGGTGCAGCAGCAGCAAAACCCAAGATTCTCAAAAGCTTAAGCGCATTGTTGATAGATAAAGACCGTGATGTTTGCAAGAATGCGGCGCGAGCAATAGGAGCATTCGGTGCAGCAGCGGCAATACCCGAGATTCTCGATTACTTAAGTGTATTGTTGGTGGCTAAAGACCGTTATATTCGCAGTCGCGTGGCGGAGGTAGTGGGAATGCTTGGTGAAGCAGCGGCAAAACCTAATATTCTCAAAAATTTAAGTGCATTGTTGGCGGATAAAGACCCTTATGTTCGCAGTTGCGCGGCAGATACAGTAGGAATGCTTGGTGCCACAGCGGCAATCCCTGAGATTCTCGAAGGCTTAAGCGAATTGTTGAAGGATAAAGAGAGTGATGGTGTGGCCGATGCAAAGGCACTTGGTGTGGCAGTGGCAAAACCCAAAATAAAAACTTTACACGAAGCGTTTTTGGATAATGACTATGATGTTCGCAGCCACGCGGTGGATGCAGTAGGAATGCTTGGTGCAGCAGCGGCAAAACCTAAAGTTCTCAAAAATTTAAGCGCATTATTGATGGTGAAAGGCAGTTTTGTTCGCTGCCGTGCGGCAGATACAGTGGGAATGCTGGGCGCAACAGCGGCAACACCTGAGATTCTTGAAGGCTTAAACGCATTGTTTGCGGATGAAGACAGTTATGCTTGTAGCTGCGCGGTGGATGCAGTGGGAATGCTTGGTGCAGCTGCGGCAAAACCAAAGATTCTCGAAAGTTTAAGCGTATTATTAGAGGGTAAAGATCGTTATATGTGCCGCCGCGTGGCAAAGGCAGTGGGGAAGCTTGGTGCAGTGGCGGCGATACCCCGGATTCTCAAAGGCTTAAGCAAAATGTTGGTGGATAGAGATGGTTTACGCGAAACGATAGGGAGTCCAAATAGTAATATTAGCGGGGATGCAGTGGATGCAGTAAGAGAACTTGGTATGGTAGTCATGCCCAAGATTCTCGAAGATTTAAGCAAATTTTTCGCGGATAAACAGTCTGCTGTTCGCTACCGTGCGATGGGGGCAGTGAGTAGGCTTGGTGCAGTTGCTCTACCTGCTTTCTTACAGCATTTATCTCTATTACTTGAGAATGAGAATCAAGAGATTCGATCAACCGTAGCTGAAGTATTGAGGCTCCATATTCCCCGTGCATTTATTTCTGGTTTAGGGGAGTGGTTGCAATCTTCCCATCAGGTTGCAGACTCAAGCAGGACGCTTGCTTGTTTAATTGCAGGTGCTTACTTAAGTGCTGATATCAGCTTACGAATTTATTGGAGTTCTTCACAAGCTCATTACCTTATACAAGGATTTGTTTCAAAAGAGGCGTATCAATTTTCCATAATACCATTACAAACACAAATCTTGCGACGTTCTATACCTATCATCATCGAGCAATTGCAAACTACTGGAAAATTAAATAATGCTGCGCTTATCACGCAAGCAAAAGAATGGCCTCCAATTAAAAAAGATCCTATGTTGGCAGATAGCGGTGCTCCAATACTAAAATTATTACCAGCGGATGAAAAAGTAAATAAAGTTATTTCGATTCCTTCGGAATCTTCATCTTCTTTGTCTTTCTTTTCTCCAGCTATTTCTTCGCCTACATGGGAGTCAGTTTTTGCTAGTTTACGAAAGGATTCTCAGTTTGCGTTGTTGTTCCAACCTCAAACTCAATTGACATTAATACAAAATAAAAAGGCAGTAGATCTGCAAGTGGCTCAAGGAAAAAAATCAGCAGCAACACAATTAAAATTGTTAGGCGAAATAATGAAAAAAAGAATGCCTCATTTTATCGATAATTGGGATTTTGACGAAGAGAAGCTGAGCTTAACTTTCAAAACTACTGATGATGCTAAAAACTTTGTGCGGTTTGCTCAAGGCTCTGACTCAGGGTTGAAATGTATAAAAGGAAAATCGGGTCCAGAAATTCAAATTCAAGCAAATAGTTCCGCCACTCTCAAATTGTCAAGTTCGTAATATTGCAGTAAACTTTTTGAGGTTCAGCCCCGATCCTTGTAAAAAGTTATCAAATTTTAAATTAAGGATAATTAATTTATGGAAGCATCTATAAACTATAAATCAAGAAAAGTTGAATATTCCATTGAGATGAATGTAAGCGTCTTGCAAACCACATCTTTTTAAGACATTGAAATTACGCCATGCTGTCAGCTCCAATAAATTAAGGAGCGAGCAAATGGACAGTCCCGTACAACAAGAGCGACATGAAAAGTGGAAGAATTTGATTGATGAGCAAGAAAAAAGTGGTTTATCGCAAGTTGATTTTTGCAAACAAGGCCTCAACTGCATAAGGGGATGAAATCCGTCATAGAGTTCATTTCAATATGTCTTAAAGTTAATCATTTTCAGAAATCAGTTTCTTTTTAGCCGTTCGATGTCTTTCACGTAATTCCACATCAATATATTTGTCGGTAGTAGCTCCAGAACTATGGCCTGCATCATCGCGAACATGTTCCCGCGGTCGATTTTTAACATCATCGGAAATACCTGTATGTCTCAACCAATGAACGGTTGCTTCTCCTAAAGATTCGGCTTCATCTGCAAAGTTATCTTGATTCAGCGCTTCAATAGTTTTATCAAAGCAATATTGAACAATATTACGAATATAATTCGTGCTCTTAATTGGTCCTTTCCCTTTAGTTCTGGGCAACAATGGGGAATTATCAGCAGGAGAGGGAAGTGGAGATAAACCTAAATGTTTACGCCAGCGTCTAAGCGCTGAAAGCATGGCATCACTTACAGCAATTTTTCTTTCTTTATTTCCTTTTCCAACAGTTTCAAACCACCAATTACCATCACTGTCTCGTCCAAAATTATTCATTACAGGTGTCCAACGAGGGCTGGCGGTTAATTCTGATATTCGCAAATACATAGAATAAAGTGCTGACATAATAAATAGGGTTCTTTCATGTAAGTCAGGGTTATTTTCAGCTAAAGATCTTGCGATTTTAATAACATATTGCCACTGCAATTCTGATAAGCGGCGGATTTTTGGTTGGCCTTGTGTTTTTCGTATGAACTTGCTTTTTTGCCGAATGATTGCCACAGGATTCATCGTGACATATTCTTCTTGTAGTAAATAATTGTAAAAGCTACTTAATATAGCAAATAGTTCTCGCAATGAACCATGCGAAAACTCGAACTGCTTTGGATCTAGCTCTACACCTTTTCGGCGTTCTATTTTAGAAATGGATACAACAAATGGTCGCCATTTTAGATTGGGCATACGTATGCCATCTTTTACAATAAATCGTGATGGTTTGGTTTTGCCTATCCATGATTTGGGTGGCTTTTGACAGAACGTAACAAAATCTTCAATATCATCGCGCTTTAATTCTTTTAATGATTTATTAACAATTAGAGCACACCAATGAATCAGGCGTTCTATTTCACGACGATAGGAATTAAATGTACCCTGATTGCCCTTGTATGCTTTTAAAAATCTCAATGCAACTTTAATATCGTTTAAATCATAGAGTTCATTAAGGTATGAGAATTTTTTTTCAAAATTAAAATATTCGATAGAATCAAATACAGGTAATGGCATTATCGGCATGACTTTAACTCTCGCTACGGTTGTCGAGTAAGGGGTAAATGTAATTGGCCAATGCTAACATCTGGCTAGGATCACCATCATCTTCAATAAACCATTGTGCTGAAGTGATAATTCTTAAGAAAATCCATGATAATAATCGATTGAAAGAAATCTCTAATGCTTGTGATAATTGGGTGACGCGATCAATGATTTTGGATAACAGGGTGAAAACATCTTTCATTTCATCCTTGCTGATTAAGTCATATGCAGATGCTTCAAATGCCATTTCACCAACAATACCTTTAGGGTCAATGACCAGCCAATTAGAACCTTGTTGAATAATATTTTCTAGGTGTAAATCACCATGGCACAGATATTCATGTTGAGTGGTATGAAGCAATACTGATCTTAATTGTTTTGCTTTATCGACAAAATGCTTTTCAATACGTGAGTCATGGATAAGGCCGAGAAAATCAAAATTATAAGGATTTTTAATCATGTCTTGCGCAAGACTGGATTGCGGTGCGGGCAATCGTGCTAGGAAATTGGTTGCTTTGTTAGCTTTACAACCCTGAGCAGTAAATAAGTCGTTTTTGATGTACTTTTCCAGAGTAGACCGTGACCAGCCATTTTCCAGACATTGCGCAGCATACCAGGCTTGAATTTTTTTATCTTTAATCTTGAACAATAGCAACTGGATGTGTCCCCACGGCAATTGGGTCACAGGTTGTGACCCAAATTCAAGCCGTGGGTAACAAGCTGCAAACATCCTCATTCTTTTTAAGCGAGTAGGCGAAAATCCCCTGGTTTCAGGAAAGGAATACCTTAAATCGCTAGAAAGTGCCTCTAGCAGTTTATCGCCCCAATGGGTTATTTTCTGTTTTTCAATTATCTGACCACCAATATGCCAGTAAAGCGCTACAACCTCGTGGTTCACTGCTAAAGCTGCTTTAAGTCTAGTGCTCTGTATCTTGTTTTTTAGATCATTTAGAAAGGTTTTATATTCTTTATCTAGCTTAAATAAAATAGTAGTTTCCTCATTTTTCTGCTTAATTTCTTTTGATGGTTTTGTCATAATGAATGCCTAAAAGCGTCTTTTGGATACTGATAATTACAATAGTGTCGACACTGTCGCCAGTATTGCTTTAGGCACGTATAGTAACAAAATTCACGCGCATAAATATATGGTGATTATCACGGTAATCACCACTATTGTCAATGAGAAAACTATCCTTTATTATATTATCCTCTGCGTTTAAATCACACCCAGTTAAGGATTAACTACTTATGCCGCAGCTTACAGTTCTCTCTCCTGCTGAACAACTCCGATTTGACTCACCTCCGGTTTTCACTTGGGATGAGCGTGCCTCATTTTTTACAATATCAAATCATGAATTAACACTTATTAAACAGTTCCGTACATCAACAAACCAAGTCGGCTTTTTGCTACAACTTGGTTACTTCAAAGCACGAGCTAAGTTTTTTACCGTTAGTCAATTTAAGCAAAAAGGCATCACGTATGTTGCTAATTTGCTCGGCGTCAAAATGCAGAATATAAATTTCTCTACTTATCAGACAAGACTGCAATTGTACATCGTAATAAAATTTTAGAACTGCTTCGTTGGCAATCAATGACAAAATCTCAATATGAATTAGTAGCTCAGCAAATTGAATGGCAAGTACAAAAGCAATTATCGCCAAAACAAATTTTTTTCTCAATCGTAGATTATTGCTGGGAGCATAAGATTGAACTACCCTCTTATTATAGTTTAACAAATATTCTCACCAGTACTTATAATACTTTTGAAAAAAACCTACTTGGATCATTAGAAAAAAACATTACTTCTATGAAGAGGCCCTCACAATGGATACGGCAAGAGATAGAACGCTAGCAGAACAGAAAAGTGAGACAGCAAAACCACAGAATATAGAACAACTCTCGCAAGATGTTCATGAGAATATTCTAAGCTTTCTAGACGACAAAAAAGTAGGTGCAAGAAAGTTTAAGCTGGCTCGTCAGTCTTACCGGGATAAATATGGAAAAACATGTACTCCAACGTTCTTTGGTAATTTAAATGTTTTATTCGTAGAACTTGCAGCAAAAATTGCCCATAATTTATTATGGCATCTTAATGTAGAAGAAACCCTCGAATTAGCGCGACAACACCCAAATAGTTTATTCACTGTTGTCAAAATCAAAGACCCCTATGATCAGTGGGTCATGGGAACCCCCTTGCAAATAGTTGCAGCAGCACGTGATTTCAATACGAAAAAAAGGGGAGCAGACGAAAAAGATTACGAGTTAGTTGAACGATTACGTACTTGTTTTCCAAAAGATTCCGATGAATACGACAAACAATTAAAAAAGTGGTTTGGATCAGGTTCTAAAGAAGCAACGAAAAAAACAATGGGGCCGTACATTAGTGCTATAGAAACATTGTGTAAGGATATCATAGAAAGCAAAGAGATATTAGAAGATAGACCGTTTGAAGAATTATTAAAATTACCCATTGTTGAAAAATTTAGAAAGGCGTTAGCTCCTGATGCCAAAAATGTGGTGACCTCCGGTTTTCTTTTTGATATACAAATTTTTCTGGATTTTTTTGCGATATGGAAAGACAATATTAATGACAAGGTGCAAGATAAAGCACGTCCTAATCTTGGCGGTCGGTATAGTCTCAAAAGTAATTTGTTCTTTGCGATCGCATATCCCACATTACAGGCACGCTCGCAACGATGTGACATCGGAATTTTTAAAAAGGGGGTTAGATATGTCACTAATACACGTCAACAATTTCCTCGTCGCCTCGATTTTTCTAATGGTACCCCTGCTGATTTAATTGATTTTGGGAATTCTTTCTTTTTTGATTATTATGGAACTAAACGACGTTCCGATAGCTGGTGTCGGTACATTTTTCCGGAGCCAGATCAGCAGCAGACATACGAGCGCCTCTTCTTTGGGTTTGAAATATTGTGTTCCTCAAAAACATCAGCAGTGGAATTATGCACTACACCTGCACAGTCACAAACTGGTCCCAGCATTTGTGTGATGATGTAATCTTGGTGAGTAGATCGGCTGCAAGTGTGACGGGCCGATAAATTCCAGCATTGCTTATGGATTACGAAAGATTTGTCCCCTTTTGACCAGGATGGGGGCCGAACCTCTGGTTGATTTCTCATCGGAGATATTTGATGATAACTCTATGAAAATTAAGGTACTTCCACGATTGCCTGATTAGGCTAGCTTGTGTCTATGGCATCATTTGCGTCTTTCAGTTCAGTGTGATTGGTCTACGAAACTTTTGGACCGCTTATGCAGTTGGACCCAACCCTAAGTGGGTTACGTTTTTTTCGGGGTCTTCCTATAGACAACCATATTGATAAAATTTATTTACTTGATTCAGATCCAGACGTGATGCGTTACATAGGAAAGGGTTTAAGATTACTTGCTTCAGCCGTTGCCGTTGTGGTGGGTTGTTGATTTGTATTTTGTCCTGAATCAGATTTGGGTCTATAATAAAAAGCGCCATTAGGTTTATATTTCTGTTGAGGATATGTTGTTTTGACTAACTTATTAGTGACTTGTGTAGTTGGCCCTGTAATTATATTAGGTAATTGAATCTCAGCAGTAGTTGTCTTTATTGGTTCTGTTTTAGCAGGTTGAATTGGGTATTCTAATCTATCGTAATATGCTTGACGCAGTTTTTTAAGATCATCAAAAAGATAAACAGTTACATTTTGAAGATTATGTTTCTGTAAAAAATTATTAAGTATCTTTCGATGTTCTTCGGAGTTAGTTGCCATTGCTGTGATATCTTTCCCTAATTCTAAAGGCTTTTTCTCCTCATACTCCTGGTCTAGAAAATAAGATACAGTAATTGATTTTTCATTACCGCAAATTAGTATTAAAGGAAAAGGTGAATTTATAAATTCTTTTTGATCGTTTTCTGAAAAAACCATTTCACTTTTTTCTTTGTTATATATTTTTTCAAGTAATTTAAATCTATCTTCTAAAAAAGCAATATAAGAGATAAACTCATTTTTCATGGAAAAAAAGAAAGATGGCTCGGTTTCTTGTTGTGCAAAGAGCTGTAACAATAAATCAAATGTATAGCCCGGAGTATTTTTAACTATGTCTTTAAGACAACTTCGACCCGCTGTATAGTTATATTTTTCTTTGCTCTTGGGAGTTAAGGGTTTTAAAGTAAATATCTGTCGCGGAAGAGTAGCTGTTTTTGGTTTACCATTTATCCTTGATTTGATTACCCGTTCTTCTTCTGGAAATTGAAGTAGCTCCATGGCCTTTCGTAAATTTTCGTTTGTTGGTGGTGAGCAATTAGTGAATGCTAAATCCGACTTAAGTTCTTGAATTTTAGTTAACATTTTCTCAGTGGACAGGAAAGTAAGTATAGCATCATAGATATCATTTTGGCCTTCTGGTGTTTGATCTTCTATGAATTCCCAGTTCGGACAGATGTATGTTTCTAACATGGCAAATAGATAAAAAAGTTGCTTAACACTGTTTACGTCTTCTCTTAATTCCTCTAGCTTTATTTCAGGGGTTTCGCCTAATTGTTTTTTTCTAGCAAGAAAAATAACAGCGGTAGTAATATCTGATAATAATAATTTTTTATCTGGATAATAAGATCCATTAGTATTTTTATGAGTAAAGCGCGTATAGTCGATCACTTTTTCAAGTGTATAGCGTCCACCTCCATAAAGACGCGCAAATCGTGTATTGCATCGGGTGCCTGCATTTTCAAGGCCTCCTTGAATAATTTCACCACTCAATGGCGCAAGTCCATATTCTTCTAGCATAACTATTGGGCCTATAATTTTAAATTGGGTTTTGGGTAAGAATGCTAAAATAGAAGAATTAGTGCCATGAATATAAAAATTATTATTCGGTTTTATTTCTTTTTCTTCTTGAACAAGCTGAAGTGTATTATGTTCGGGTAAATGCTTCTTAAAATAACGTATTTGCAATATGCTTTGAATGAGTTTTTGAAAAATTTTTGATGAATGCTCGTAATTTACCTTATGACTTAAACTATACTCTCCAGAATATTTTCTTTTTAACCTGGCCCCATTGGGTAACTCAATGTCACATTCATAGAGCATATCTTGTTGTGAGTGAATGAGAAGATGTACATTTATCACGAGCTCTAAAATTTTATTTTCATGTTCTGTCTTATATTCAGGAACATCTTTAAAAGCAAAAATAATTCGTATAGCTTCAAAAGTCTCAACGCAACGCATCACATCAAGACAATCAGCAAGATAAATTAATTTTCTTATATATTGAAAAGAATTCGCTCTTTCTTTTGTTATGCCTATGCTAAGTAAATATTCTTTGAATTTTTCAGGGCTATCTTTATAAACACTAGCGTAAGCAAAAATACTTGCTATTTTTTCTGAAATTCCATGTTTTATCAAAAAGGCTTTGCAACACTCACCGCTTTCTTTTTCCCATCGATCTTGGTACTCATCTTGACGAACGGCATCATGAAAAAGAGCTGAAAAACGGAATAAAATAATAATTTGATTTTCCGTTAGTTGAGTTTCAAGTGAAATATCATTTATTGCTTTTTCAGTAAACCTGGGAAATAGTTCTCCAAATATATCATGTATAGCTTCAGTATAAATACACACACGTCCTGCGTGCATTGCCCCATGCGTTTCTCTTTCTATTATTCCATCATAAAGAGATTTTTTGAATTTGCTATCAAGATTGGAGGAAAAAGGCTGTAAGTAGTAATCTTCAAAAATTTTTTGTGCAAACTTATCGAAGTTACCACTTTCCAAGGCCGAAAACAGATGATTACTAATTGAATATGTCGAACTTAGCACTGGGAACAACTCCAAATTTGATCCGACATTATATTATTTGAGTATTATTTAGTCAAATTAAACTTACTTAAATGTAGGATCATCTGACGTTAGCAAGATTTATGACTGCCTGCCAATGCTTATCAGATAGTCTTCGGTCGCTTTGGAAAATTTATTTGATAATTTGACTCGATACAAAAAATAAACTTTTTTAATAAATGCTCATTCCATAGGTTTTGTAGCTTCTTTTTGTAATGCCTTAGTATTACAGCTCAGCGGTTACGAAAAAAAATTATTAAATATTTTTAGGTGTCAAAAGCGATGATTTTTGTTAATTGTAGACTTTTCTACTTTAGTGGATTGCATCTTTGAGCGCCACCAAAACCTGTTAAACCCTCCATGTGTGTCTTGCGGTACATAAAATTGACACTCTGATGTGTTCCCAAGTTAATAACATCAACATTGTAACTATAATGAGTTAGGCTAGTATAGTTGATTTGGTAATACTGATTAGCTTTAGGATAAAATGAGATAATGGGAGAATCATCTGTGCGATGACTGAATATCTTGATACTGACTAGTTGGTTTGCAGGAATTTTTGCAAAGCTACTCTTTGGTGCAGGAGAGGATATATCATAAAAATTATCAGGAATTATTGATTCACCTGTGCATCGATAGGGATCGGCATAAATAAGATAAGGAGCAAAACGAGAATCGGCTCTTTTTAGGTAAGCTACTGCGCCTGAAGGTTCTTTTTGCATGCTAAGACAGCCGGTTAGTGGTACATTATTATTTTTTAGCGGTGGCTATTATTTATATAAGAAACGCCAAGCGAGAAATCATGAGCCACAACAACAACTCTTACTAGATGGTGTTGAGGCTGGAGCATTTAATCAGCAGATGTCTTCTCGTAGTTAGGTAATCCGCATTACCGGTTCAATGATATTGAACGCATAAGGTAATTGGGTAATAATAACTGATAAAATTTTGATTAATGGGATTACTCAGTATGCGTATAGAACAAGAGGACTTGAAAGAAGCTACCAAAGCAGGATTAATCACTACTGATCAAGCACAACAGTTATGGTTATTCTGGCAGAAGGAGCAAGAAAATGTTCCTCACTTTCGTTTTTCCCATGTGATGTATTACTTTGGGGGAATGCTTGCTATTTCTGCCATCACTCTATTTTTTACCAAAGCATGGGATCAACTACGTGGTGTTCAACTTTTTATATTATCTTCTTGTCTATTTTTATTAGGACTTTTATTAACGCATAACTTTCTTAAGAAGAAATTACCAATTCCTGCCGGAATTATGTCAACATTCAGTTTAGCACTGGTGCCTTTAGCGGTATACAACATACAGATTTGGTTTGGGTTGCTTCCTGATCAAAATTATCACTACTCTGATTTTAATTACTGGGTAAGTTGGTACTGGGTGCCGATGGAGCTTGTTACCTTAATGATTGGAGTAATTATGCTTTACTTCTATCGTTTTCCTTTCTTACTTTTTCCAATCTCTATTACTCTCTGGTATATGAGTATGGATCTATTTTCTTTGTTCTTTCAGATAAATGATTATTCTTGGCGAGCATCATTTTCTGTTTACTTTGGGCTGATTGTAATTTTCTCAGCTATATACATGGATTTCAAACATAGTAATAATCGTCAAGACTATGCATATTGGTTATATATCTTTGGAGTAATGATATTTTGGGGAGGATTATCTTATCAAAGTTCAAATAGCGAGATGAGCAAGTTTTTCTATTGCTTAATCAATATTGGAATGGTTTTAACAAGTGTCTTTCTCAATCGTCGTGTATTTGCCATTTTCGGTGCTTTTGGCATTTTGGGATATTTAGGACATTTATCATTTTCTATATTCGCTAATAGTCTAGGATTTCCAATTGCTCTAGTGTTTCTTGGGATTATTATCATTTTTGCAGCTACATATTGGACTCGCATGGAGCACAAGCTAATTGAATACTTGCGTCCTTATATCCCGGAAAAAATTTTAAAAAGAATGCGGTTTTGAATTTTTTATTATTCGGAAATATTGTTTGTGTCTATTGTTACTTTAATGTTAATATTAATCTCTGAAACAAAAGCTCCACATCGGGATTAATGTGAATGCTATAAAAAAAATTACAGTGGCAATTTTATTGTATATTTGCTGTTATTCATTCTGTTTTGGCGCAGAAAAATTATTTTATGTCTTGCGAAATAATGCTCCTGATCGAATGACGGCAGCTCAAACTTCGTTATCAAGTCTTACCAATCATTTTAAATCAATTGACATTCTGGTTCCGCAAGCTTATAAGATTGATGAAAACGGTGTCGTATGGGGAGCTATCGATCCTGATGTATTGGATTTTGCAAATAAGCATTCCATGAAAGTAATGCCGTTAATTACAAATACTGAATTTAACAAAGATGTCGTCCATAAGTTTTTATTAAATCCCAGCGCGCAAATAAGTGCCATACAATCCATTCTTGATGTTTGTAATAAACAACATTATTACGGTGTTCAATTTGATTTTGAAATGATTGCAATTGAAGACAGAGATGCATTAACTAAATTTTATGAGGCAGCAGCAACAGCTTTACATAAGAAAGGATTTGTTGTTAGCTTTGCAATTGCTCCCCTAGTCTCTGCTCCACCGCTAGCATCCGATATTCTCAAAAAATTATATGTAAACTGGGAAGGCGCTTATGATTTAAAAAAACTCGGTGAAGCCGGCGACTTTGTTAGTATTATGGCCTACAACCAGCATGGAGCGCCTACAACACCTGGGCCAACTGCAAGTATACAATGGATAGAAGAAGTAATTAAATATGCTTTACAATCCATTCCAGCTCAAAAAATTTCTCTTGGGGTACCTGATTATTCTACTTATTGGTTTACAGGGACAGATACCGGTAATGCTTCCGGAAAAACAACTGTTCAATCAGTTGGAATTAGTTATGAGAAAGCAATTTATTTAATTCATAAATATAAGGTGAATTTACAGTGGGATGACAAATCTAAAATAAATTTTTCAATTTATGAGCATGACTGGTTGAATGAATATATCTTTTTGGAAGATAAAAAATCATTTGAGGCAAAGCTTGCATTAGCAAAAAAATATAATTTACGCGGAATATCAATATTTGATCTTGGGACAGAAGACCCAACAATTTGGGATGTTATTAAATAATGAATTAGTGAATTTTCAGGCTTTTTTTCTCGAGTTTTTTTTGACAACGCTTAATATAAAGCATAGCGGGGAAATCTGCATTATTGCGAAGAACAATGCTTTGAAAAACCGCAAAAGCTTCCGCGTATTTCTTTGCTTGAAATAACATAACACCATGCTTAAATTCATTTAGTGTTTTTTGTTTGAGAGCGACCACATCTTCTGGATCATTGTTAAAAACTTCATAGATGGTAACAGGAATAGATCTTCTTTTAACAAAAACCTTATCTAACATGCGCATAGAATAGGCTTTTGAGTCTTTTAATCTTTCATAAGTGTTTTCGGTAATCAAAATTTTGGTTTCATATATTCTTGTTAAATGTTCAACATGCGAAGCAATGTTCACTGCATCTGAAATGACTGTACCTTCCATGCGATGTTTGTCGCCGACAGTTCCTAATACTAACACCCCTGTGTTGAGACCGATACCACAGTCAACAGGATTTTTTCCTGACTGAATTCGCTCATTATTATAAACTTCCAGCTCCCTTCTCATTTCGATAGCACATTGCAGAGCATCATCGGGGTTTGTTGGAAACAGTGCCATGATGGCATCACCAATATATTTATCAATAACACCCTTATATTCAGAAATAACGGGTTCCATTCTTTGTAAAAAGCTATTAAGGAATTCCAGTGCTTCTTGCGGAGTCATTTTTTCAGAAAGCGCAGTGAATCCAACGATATCACAAAACATGACGGTCATTTCTTTTTGGACTTGATCACCTAATTTTACTTCAAGGATATTTTTCTTTTCGAGAAGACTTAAAAACTCTTTAGGTACAAAAGATTCATATGCTTTGTTCAATTCTTTTAAATGAGAATATAAACGTGCATTATCGATAGCAGTGATGACTTCTTCTGAAAGCAAATTCAGTAGCATGAGTCTGTTTTGAGTAAATACATTCGTGGCAAGGTTATTTTCCAAATATAAAATACCGTTTAAAATACCTTGGCTTAGCAAAGGCAAGCACAATATAGATTTAGGTTGATTGTGTTGAATGTAAGGATCAGAAGAAAATTGATCAGCATGCATAGCATCATCCAGTGTTAATGGAATTTTTGCACGAATCACATATTGGATAATAGATGCGGGTAAATGATTAATAGATAAAGATTGCAACACTGTGACTTGTTCATGGTCTATTGAACCTTCTGCTTCAATGAACCACTGCCCCATTTTTTCCAGCAATAAAAACCCTTTTTGTGCACCTGCATTTTCAATTACAATGTGCATCATTGATTTTAATAAATCCGATAGATCGATTTCCTTCGAAATTGCTTGTGCTGCTTTCATAACAGTGTCTAAATCTAATGTTTCTGTAGCAGTACCTGATGTGGAAGATGACGTGCTCGTGAATGTTAATCTATCCCCTTTTCTTATATTGAGCAATAAGTTCGAGTAATTTTTTTCTAATTGCGTTACTTTTGCAATGGCACCCCATTTTAAATAATAGTAATATGCGTCACTCATATAAATTCTCGCTACTTTCTCTTTATTGCGAGATAAATAAAATAATGCCGCACGCTCATTAGCTAATGCTTCTTCATGGATATAATTATTTTGCCTAGCTAATTCAATAGCTTTATCATAATATTCTGCTGCTTTATCAAATTGATTTAATACAATATGATGATATTCTGCTTCCACCGTGTAATATTTATGAAGAAAATTCATTGCTCCATGCTTAGACCACGTTTTCAAAAGCTTTTGGTTTCTCTCAATGATTTTTAGTATTTTCTTTTGCTCTTTTTTTGTAGCTGTACGATAAATAGCAAGACAAGCAAGAGAAGAATAAAGATAAAGAGTAGCAAATTGATGTTCAGTTATTAACATTTTGTCATTGTATTGCTCTAATGTCATCACATGCTGATAGGCTTGTTTGTAATCGTGGAAAAGATAGCATAATAAAATTTTATAAAAATAGAGGGTAGAGATACTGTTATAATTATTCTTTTCAAGAAGTTGAGATAAAATAACTTTCTCATCGTGAGCAGAATCTATTAATTGAGTTTCTTGTGATGTGCCCAGCAGATTCAGCGCTACTTGCAATGTGAGAGACTCACGAAAGTAAGGCATTTCTAAATTCATCGAATGCGTAAATTTAGTAAATTTTTCTATTTCTTTGACAGCTTCATTTAATTCTTTTCCTAAAGCTAAAATACGAAAACAATAATCAGTTGCGCAAAGGCCCGCAAATTCAATATTTCCTGACTCGAGTCCTTTTTGAAATAAACTTAATAAGAGAGGAAGACCGACATCAAGATGTTCATACAAAGGCGAAATAGCGCGAGCCACGATAATTTTCACAGCAATTGTTTCTCTGTCAACATTAATACGATCGAGTAGCTGTAATGCAAGTTGGCAAAATTGATAACCTTTTTCATAATTGCCAAATTGGTGACTGAGGATAATGCCATAACCAGTAAAAGAAGACCCGGCTCGATCATTAATACCATATTGCGCTGACAACTGCGCCATTTTAAGCAAACTTAAAGCAAATAGCTTCGAGTCAATAGAATAACTAGCAAGCGCAAGGTTTGCCAACATATTTATGGAAGCAAGATGGATTGGATCCTTCATGTCTGGAAGTTGTGCTAAATCATCCATGCTTTTACCACGTAACGCCCATTTCAGTTGCAGCAGGACCCAAATAAAATGCCAATTATTCGGTCGATTCGGTATTTTAATTCCAAGCAAATTGAGTGCAAGAATGGACATTTCCATTGCCTCAGTTGATTTGCCTTGAAATACAAGAAGGCGTAATTGCGCTGCATATATTCTAACAATATCTAATGTATTTTTTGCGTGCTGAATAACAATTCCTGCATATTTCTGCATTTCTTCTGTTTCTGCAGAGAGAAAAGCAACATCAACTGCCTCTGTATAAAATGCTAAGGTTAATTCATAATTGACATTCCAAGCATCTTCTGGCAATAAGCTCATTCCAGCTTTTAAATAATTAGATGCACTTTTGTATGCTATGGAAGCTCTGGTTCTATTGGCCGCGATTAAATTAAGTTTCGCCATTTTGGTTTTTTCATCAGGATCAGTGATTAAACTAATACCTTGGTTAATGTGGTTAGCAATATCGAGAACTTGCTCAGAGATTTTATCTTTGGACGTGTATTGTAATAACAAGCGACCAATTTTTAAGTGCAACATATTGCGTTGCTTTTCTTCTATCAAAGAAGAAGCGGCTTGTTGCACGCGGTCATGTAGAAAATGATAAAAAGTATTACTTTTTGGGTTATCTGCTGATAACACAGAAAACATATAAGATTCATCCGTAGAAACGAGCAACCCTGCTAGCAACGCTTCCCATAATTGTAAGGCTGTTTGTTTAGGTGATTGTTCGCTGATAATAGAGAGTGTCTGTAAGTCAAATCGATCACCCAAACAAGCTGCAAATTTTAACGCCTCTTGCGTACCCGATGATAACTCTCTAATTTTTTTTGTCATCAAGTCAACAATATTGTCAGTAATGCCTTTTTCAGCAATGCGATCGACTTCCCAGCGCCATTTACCGGATTGCGGATCAAATTCAATGAGCCCATCCTTATAAAGAGTTTGCAAAAGTTGGGTTAAGAAAAAAGGATTACCTTGAGTTCTCACGTAACAAATTTTTGCTAATGAATGCACAGATTCTTGATCTTCATGCAAGGTATCCATGAGTAATTGTATGACATGAGTTAATTGTAAAGGTGCTAAAGTAATCGTGTTTAATGGAAGGCCTGCTTTTTTGAGTTTACCTAATGCAATGGAAAGTAGGTGGCTTTGGTCCACTTCATTATCACGAAATGCGCCGACAATCATTAAATAACGATTTTCATAATGCAGTAAAATGCTTTCTACTAAATTTAACGAAGAGAAATCTGCCCACTGCAAATCATCTAAAAAAATCACGAGTGGGTGTTCAGGCTGCACTAATGCACGTACAAAATCTTGGAAAACAAGATTAAAACGGTTTTGCGTTTCTGTAGGCCCTAACTCAGGTAATGATGGTTGTTCAGCAATAATATCGGTTAGCATTGGAATCACATCAACAACAACTTGTCCATTGGGACCTAATGCATTTTGTATGTGTTCACGCCATATTTTAATTTTTTCTTCGCTTTCCGTTAAAATTTGTTGAATTAATTCTTGAAATGACTGGATCAATGCGGCGTAGGGAACATTTTGCTTAAATTGATCAAACTTCCCTGAGATAAAATAACCTTTTTTCTCAACCAGTGGTTTATAAAGTTCATGCACTAATGAAGATTTACCAATACCCGAATAACCTGCTATCAACACGAATTCAGTCGGTGTACCTTGGCATACACGTTGAAATGCATCCGTTAATATTTTTAATTCTTCTTCGCGTCCATATATTTTTTCAGAAATGTGAAATTGCCCAGAGATATCTTGTGTGCAAATCGGAAATGAAACGATACTCCCGGTCTTTTTAATTTGGTTAACACATTTTTGCAAATCGTATTTTAACCCAAACGTACCTTGATAGCGTTCTTCTACTGTCTTAGCTAGTAATTTCATAATAATATCTGACACCACAGGAGGGATGTTAGGGTTTATTTCATAAGGTGATTTTGGAGTTTTAGCAATATGGAAGTGAATAAGTTCACCGACATCTTCTGAAGTAAAAGGTAGCACGCCTGTTACCAGTTGATAAAACGTAACGCCTAACGAATAATAATCTGTACGATAATCAATGCCACGATTCATACGCCTTGTTTGTTCGGGAGAAATATAAAATAATGTACCGCCTTGCATCAGTTGTGGATTACGGACCTCGGCTGCTTCTCTGGATAATGTTGTTGCTACACCAAAGTCTATAATTTTGACTTGTTGCGTAGCAGCATCCCACAGTATGTTGGAAGGGTTAATATCTTTATGGATAATTTTATGTTGATGCACTTTTTCAAGTGCTTCCGTCGTTTTAAGTGCGAGTGTAAGAAACTCATCCAGTGTCAGCTGCTTGCGTGTGAGTATTTGTTTTAATGGTTGCCCAAAATCTTCCATGATAAGTGCTAATCCATTTTGGTATCGCTCGATACCATAAACATTAACCGTTCCTTCTCCATTTAAACTTTGCAGAAGTTCATATTCATGTTTAAAACGCGCAATTTCTTCTATGAAGGGACGTTCGTCTGCTAATAGTTTAATGACAACCCGTTGTTTATCAAATTCACGATAGCCGCGGTAAACAATGGAGTTTACTCCACTATAGATTTTTTCGGTTATCACATAGCCTGGTAGCGAGATCATATAAGCCCGTTATGCTCTTATTAGCGATACTCAATATATAAATACAGATATATAAGTATAGTCTTTGTGCTCTTGGGTTGTAGGCTGCTTTTTATTCATTAACTCATTTTTGCATAAAAAAAGATCTTAGAATTAGGAATTAGTGAGTTTTATGCCTCTTTTCTCAAGTTTTTTCTGGCAACGTTTAATATAAAATATAGAAGGAAGATCTGCATGATTATGAAGAACAGTCTTTTGGAAAACGGCAAGGGCTTCTGCATATTTCTTTGCTTGAAATAACATAACACCATGCTTAAATGCATTTAGTGTTTTTTGTTTGAAAGCAATCACATCTTCTGGATCATTGTTAAAAACTTCATAGATAGTAACAGGAATAGATCTTCTTTTAACAAAAACCTTATCTAACATGCGCATAGAATAGGCTTTTGAGTCTTTTAATCTTTCATAAGTGTTTTCGGTAATCAAAATTTTGGTTTCATATATTCTTGTTAAATGTTCAACATGCGAAGCAATGTTCACTGCATCTGAAATGACTGTACCTTCCATGCGATGTTTGTCGCCGACAGTTCCTAATACTAACACTCCTGTATTGAGACCAATACCAAAATCAATAGGATTTAGTCCTGACTGAGTTAGCTCATTATTATAAATTTTCAGCTCTTTCCTCATCTCAATAGCACATTGCAAAGCATCATCGGGGTTTGTTGGAAACAGTGCCATGATGGCATCACCAATATATTTATCAATAACACCCTTATATTCAGAAATAACCGGTTCCATTCTTTGTAAAAAGCTATTAAGGAATTCGAGAGCTTCTTGCGGAGTCATTTTTTCAGAAATTGAAGTAAATCCGACGATATCACAAAACATGACGGTCATTTCTTTTTGGACTTGATCACCTAATTTTACTTCAAGGATATTTTTCTTTTCGAGGAGACTTAAAAACTCTTTAGGTACAAAAGATTCATATGCTTTGTTCAATTCTTTTAAATGAGAATATAAACGAGCATTATCGATAGCAGTGATGAGTTCTCCTGAAAGCAAATTCAGCAGTTCGAGTCTATTTTGGGTAAATACATTCGTGGCAAGATTATTTTCCAAATATAAGATACCACTGACGATGCCTTGGTTTAACAATGGTAAGCACAATATAGACTTAGGTTGATTGTATTGGATATAAGGATCAGAAGAAAATTGATCGGCATGAGTAGCATCATCCAGTGTTAATGGTTTTTTTGCACGTATCGTGTACTGAATAATTGATGTGGGTAAAATATCATTATTAATAGGCAAAGATTGCAATACTGTGACTTGCTCGCGGTCTATTGAACCTTCTGCTTCAATGGACCACTGCCCCATTTTTTCCAATAATAAACACCCTCTTTGTGCCCCTGCATTTTCAATCACAATGTGCATCATTGACTTTAATAAATCCGATAGTTCAATTTCTTTCGAAATTGCTTGTGCTGCTTTCATAACAGTGTCTAAATCTAATGTTTCTGTAGCAGTACCTGATGTGGAAGATGACGTGCTCGTGAATGTTAATCTATCCCCTTTTCTTATGTTGAGCAATAAGTTCGAGTAATTTTTTTCTAATTGCGTTACTTTTGCAATGGCACCCCATTTTAAATAATAGTAATATGCGTCACTCATATAAATTCTCGCTACTTTCTCTTTATTGTGAGATAAATAAAATAATGCCGCACGCTCATTAGCTAATGCCTCTTCATTGATATAATTATTTTGCTTAGCTAATTCAATAGCTTTATCATAGTATTCTGCTGCATTATCAAATTGATTTAATACAACATGATGATATTCTGCTTCCACCGTGTAATATTTATGAAGAAAATTCATTGCCCCATGCTTAGACCACGTTTTCAAAAGCTTTTGGTTTCTCTCAATGATTTTTAGTATTTTCTTTTGCCCTTTTTTTGTAGCTGTACGATAAATAGCAAGACAAGCAAGAGAGGAATAAAGATAAAGAGTAGCAAATTGATGTTCACCTATAAATATTTTGTTATTGTATTGCTCTAATGTCATCACATGCTGATAGGCTTGTTTGTAATCGTGAAAAAGATAGCATAATAAAATTTTATAATAATAGATAGTAGAAATACTGTTGTAATCATTTTTTTCGAGAAGTTGAGATAAAATAACTTTTTCATCGCGTGCAGAACCGATTAATTGAGTTTCTTGTGCTGTGCTGAGTAGATTCAGTGCTACTTGCAATGTGAGGGACTCACGAAAATAAGACATTTCTAAACTCATCGAACGTGTAAATTTAGTAAATTTTTCTATTTCTTTGACAACTTCATTTAATTCTTTTCCTAAAGCAAAAACACGAAAGCAATAATCAGTCGCGCAAATGCCTGCAAATTCAATATTTCCTGTCTCAAGCCCTTTTTGAAATAAACTTAATAAGAGAGGAATGCCTACATCAAGATGCTCGTATAAATGCGTAAGCATACGAGCGATGACAGTTTTTACACCGATTGTTTCTCTGTCAACATTGATACGATCGAGAAGTTGTAATGCAAGTTGGCCGAATTGATAACCTTTTTCATAGTTGCCAAATGAGTGACACAATATTATGCTATAACCAGCAAAAGCAGCTCCTGATCGGTCATTAATACCATATTGCGTTGACAACTGCGCCATTTTAAACACACCTAAAGCAAATAGCTTCGGGTTAATAGAAAAAGAAGCAAGCAGAAGGTTTGCCAACATACTCATGGCAGCAAGATAGTTAGGATTTGTCATGTCTGGAAGTTGTGCTATGTCATTCATGCTTTTACCACGTAAAGCCCATTTCAGTTGTAGCAGACTCCAAATAAGGTGCAAATTATTCGGTCGGCGTGGCATTTTAATACCAAGCAAATTGAGTCCGAGAATGGACATTTCCATCGCTTCAGTTGCTTTGCCTTGAAATACAAGAAAGCGTAATTGTGTTGCGTACACTCTAACAATATCCAATGTATTTTTTGCATGCTGAATAACAATTCCTGCATATTTCTGCATTTCTTCTGTTTCTGCAGAAAGAAAAGCAACATCAACTGCCTCTGTATAAAATGACAACGTTAATTCATAATTTACATTCCAAGCATCTTCTGGCAATAAACTCATTCCAGCTTTTAAATAATTAAACGCACTTTTGTATGCTATGGAAGCTCTGGCTTTGTTAGCTGCAAGTAAGTTAAGTTCGGCCATTTTGGTTTTTTCATCAGGATCAGTAATTAAATTAATACCCTGGTCAATGTGGTTAACAATATCAAGAACTTGCTCAGAGATTTTATCTTTGGACGTGTATTGTAATAGCAAGCGACCAATTTTTAAGTGCAACATATTGCGTTGCTTTTCTTCTATCAAAGAAGCAGCGGCTTGTTGTACACGGTCATGTAGAAAATGATAAGAAGTATTACTTTTTGGGTTATCTGCTGATAACACAGAAAACATATAAGATTCATCTGTAGAAATGAGCAATCCTGCGCGCAATGCCTCCCATAATTGTAAAGCGGTTTGTTTTGGTGATTGTTCGCTGATAATAGAAAGTGTCTGTAAATCGAATCGATTACCTAAGCAAGCTGCAAATTTTAAAGTTTCTTGTGTGCCCGATGATAACTCTCTAATTTTTTTTGTCATCAAGTCAACAACATTGTCAGTAATGCCTTTTTCAGCAATGCGATCGACTTCCCAGCGCCATTTACCGGATTGCGGATTAAATTCAATGAGCCCATCCTTATAAAGAGTTTGCAAAAGTTGGGTTAAGAAAAAAGGATTCCCTTGTGTTCTCACGTAACAAATTTTTGCTAATGAATGCACAGATTCTTGATCTTCATGCAAGGTATCCATGAGTAATTGTATGACATGAGTTAATTGTAAAGGTGCTAAAGTAATCGTGTTTAATGGGAGCCCTGCTTTTTTGAGCCTACCTAATGTGATAGAAAGCAAATGACTTTGGTCCACTTCATTATCACGAAATGCACCGACAATCATTAAATAACGGCTTTCATAATGCAGTAAAATACTTTCTACTAAATTTAACGAAGAGAAATCTGCCCACTGCAAGTCATCTAAAAAAATCACCAGTGGATGTTCAGGTTGTGCTAATGCATGCACAAAATCTTGGAAAACAAGATTAAATCGGTTTTTTGTTTCTGTAGGTCCTAATTTAGGCAATCGTGGTTGTTCACCAATAATATCAGTTAGTGTTGGAATTACATCAACAACAACTTGTCCATTGGGACCTAATGCATTTTGTATGTGTTCACGCCATAGTTTAATTTTTTCTTCGCTTTCCGTTAAAATTTGTTGAATTAATTCTTGAAATGCTTGGATCAATGCTGCATAGGGAACATTTTGCTTAAATTGATCAAATTTTCCAGAGACAAAATAACCTTTTTTCTCAACCAGTGGTTTATAAAGTTCATGCACTAATGAAGATTTACCAATACCCGAATAACCTGCTATCAACACGAATTCAGTCGGTGTACCTTGGCATACACGTTGAAGGGCATCTGTTAATACTGTTAATTCTTCTTCGCGCCCATATATTTTTTCAGAAATGTGAAATTGCCCAGAGATATCTTGCGTGCAAATTGGAAATGAAACGATACTCCCGGTCTTTTTAATTTGATTGATACATTTTTGTAAATCGTATTTTAATCCAAATGTACCTTGATAGCGTTCTTCCACTGTTTTAGCCAGTAATTTCATAATAATGTCTGACACCACAGGAGGTAATTTAGGGTTTATTTCATAGGCTGATTTTGGAGTTTTCGCAATATGGAAGTGAATAAGTTCACCGACATCCTCTGAAGTAAAAGGTAGCACGCCTGTTGCCAGTTGATAAAACGTAACGCCTAACGAATAATAATCTGTACGATAATCAATGCCACGATTCATACGCCTTGTTTGTTCGGGAGAAATATAAAATAATGTACCGCCTTGCATCAATTGCGGATTATGAACCTCGGCTACTTCTCTTGATAATGTAGTTGCTACACCAAAATCTATAATTTTAACTTGTTGCGTAGCAGCATCCCACAGAATGTTGGAAGGGTTAATATCTTTATGGATAATTCTATGTTGATGCACTTTTTCAAGTGCTTCCGTCGTTTTAAGTGCGAGTGTAAGAAACTCATCCAGTGTCAGCTGCTTGCGTGTGAGTATTTGTTTTAATGGTTGCCCAAAATCTTCCATGATAAGTGCTAATCCATTTTGGTATCGCTCGATACCATAAACATTAACCGTTCCTTCTCCATTTAAACTTTGCAGAAGTTCATATTCATGTTTAAAACGTGCGATTTCTTCTAGGGTGGGACGTTCATCTGCTAATAGTTTGATGACAACCCGTCGTTTATCGGGTTCACGATAACCGCAGTAAACAATAGAGCTTACCCCACTAAAGATTTTTTCGGTTATCACATAGCCTGGTAGCAAGATCATATAAGCCCACCATACTTATTAGCGATACTTAATATATATAAGTATAGTCTCTGTGCTCTTAGACGGCGGGTTGCTTTTTATTCATCAGCCCATTTTTGAGCAAAAAATGATCGTAGAATTAGTGAATTTTCAGGCTTTTTTTCTCGATCTTTTTTTGACAACGCTTAATATAAAGCATAGCGGGAAAATCTGTATTATTATGCAGAACAATGTTTTGAAAAACCGCAAAAGCTTCTGCGTATTTTTTTGCTTGAAATAACTTAACACCATGCTCAAATGCATTTAGTGTTTTTTGTTTGAAAGCGATCACATCTTCTGGATCATTGTTAAAAACTTCATAGATGGTAACAGGAATAGATCTTCTTTTAACAAAAACCTTATCTAACATGCGTATAGAGTAGGCTTTTGCGTCTTTTAATCTTTCATAAGTGTTTTCGGTAATCAAAATTTTGGTTTCATATATCCTTGTTAAATGTTCAACATGCGAAGCAATGTTCACTGCATCTGAAATGACTGTACCTTCCATGCGATGTTTGTCGCCGACAGTTCCTAATACTAACACCCCTGTGTTGAGACCGATACCACAGTCAACAGGATTTTTTCCTGACTGAATTCGCTCATTATTATAAACTTCCAGCTCCCTTCTCATTTCGATAGCACATTGCAGAGCATCATCAGGTGATGTTGGAAACAGTGCCATGATGGCATCACCAATATATTTATCAATAACACCCTTATATTCAGAAATAACCGGTTCCATTCTTTGTAAAAAGCTATTAAGGAATTCGAGAGCTTCTTGCGGAGTCATTTTTTCAGAAATCGCAGTAAATCCGACAATATCACAAAACATGACTGTCATTTCTTTTTGGATTTGATCACCTAGTTTTACTTCAATGATATTTTTCTTTTCGAGAAGACTTAAAAACTCTTTAGGTACAAAAGATTCATATGCTTTGTTCAATTCTTTTAAATGAGAATATAAACGTGCATTATCGATAGCAGTGATGACTTCTCCTGAAAGCAAATTCAGCAGTTCGAGTCTATTTTGGGTAAATACATTCGTGGCAAGATTATTTTCCAAATATAAGATACCACTGACGATGCCCTGGTTTAACAATGGTAAGCACAATATAGACTTAGGTTGATTGTATTGGATGTAAGGATTAGAAGAAAATTGATCGGCATGAGTAGCATCATCAAGCGTTAATGGTTTTTTTGAACGTATCACATACTGAATAATTGATGTGGGTAAAATATCATTATTAATAGGTAAAGATTGCAACACTGTGACTTGCTCGCGGTCTGTTGAACCTTCTGCTTCAATGGACCACTGCCCCATTTTTTCCAATAATAAAAACCCTTTTTGTGCACCTGCATTTTCAATCACAATGTGCATCATTGATTTTAATAAATCCGATAATTCAATTTCTTTCGAAATCGCTTGTGCTGCTTTCATAACAGTATCTAAATCTAATGTTTCTGTAGCAGTATCTGATGAGGAAAGTGATGACGTGCTCGTGGATATAAATCTATCTTGCCCTTTTCTTCTGCTGAGTAATAAGTGCGGATAATTTTGTTCTAAATGAATTACTTTTGCCATGGCGCCCCATTTTAAATAATAGTAATACGCATCATTCATATAAATTCTCGCTACTTTCTCTTTATTGCGAGATAAATAAAATAATGCCGCACGCTCATTAGCTAATGCTTCTTCATGAATATAATTATTTTGTCTAGCTAGTTCAATAGCTTTATCATAATATTCTGCTGCTTTATCAAATTGATTTAATACAACATGATGATATTCTGCTTCCACCGTGTAATATTTATGAAGAAAATTCATTGCCCCATGCTTAGACCACGTTTTCAAAAGCTTTTGGTTTCTCTCAATGATTTCTAACATTTTCTTTTGTTCTTTTTTTGTGGCTGTACGGTAAGCAGCAAGACAAGCAAGGGAAGAATAAAGATAAAGAGTAGCAAATTGAAATTCACCTATCATCATTTTGTCAATGTATCGCTCCAACCCCATTACATGCTGATAGGCTTGTTTGTAATCGTGGAAAAGATAACATAATAAAATTTTATAAAAATAGACGGTAGAAATACTGTTGTAATCATTTTTTTCAAGAAGTTGAGGTAAAATAATTTTCTCATTGCATGCGGAACCTATTAATTGAGTTTCTTGTGATGTGCCCAGCAGATTCAGTGCTACTTGCAATGTGAGAGACTCACGAAAATAAGACATTTCTAAATTCATCGAACGTGTAAATTTAGTAAATTTTTCTATTTCTTTGACAACTTCATTTAATTCTTTTCCTAAAGCAAAAACACGGAAACAATAATCGGTCGCGCAAACACCCGCGAATTCAACGTTTCCTGACTCGAGTCCTTTTTGAAATAAATTCAATAAGAGAGGAAGACTTACAGCAAGATGCTCATATAAAGGCGAAATAGCGCGAGCCACGATAATTTTTACACCGATTGTTTCTCTGTCAACATTAATACGATCGAGTAGCTGTAATGCAAGTTGGCAAAATTGATAACCTTTTTCATAGTTGCCAAATCTGTGACACAGCAAAATGGCATAAGCAGCAAAAGAAGCGCCTGCTCGATCGTTAATACCATATTGCGTTGACAATTGTGCCATTTTAAACACACCTAAGGCAAACAGTTTCGGGTTAATAGAAAGAGCAGCAAGCACAAGGTTAGCTAACATACTCATGGTAGCAAGATGATTTGGATTTTGCATGTCTGGGAGTTGTGCTAAGTCATCCATGCTTTTACCACGTAAAGCCCATTTCAGCTGTAGCAGACCCCAAATAAGATTCCAATTATTGGGTCGCATTGGCATTTTGATACCAAGCAAATTGAGCGAAAGCAGGGACATTTCCATAGCCTCAGTTGCCTTGCCTTGAAATACAAGAAGGCGTAATTGTGTTGCATATATTCTAACAATATCTAATGTATTTTTTGCGTGCTGAATAACAACTCCAGCATATTTCTGCATTTCTTCTGTTTCTGCAGAAAGGAAAGCAACATCAACTGCCTCCGTATAAAATGACAACGTTAAATCATAATCGACATTCCAACTATCTTCTGGCAATAAACTTATTCCGGCTTTCAAATAATCAAATGCACTTTTGTATGCTATAGAAGCTCTGGCTCTATTGGCTGCGATTAAATTAAGTTTCGCCATTTTGATTTTTTCATCAGGATCAGTAATTAAACTAATGCCTTGGTTAATGTGGTTAACAATATCGAGGACTTGCTCAGAAATTTTTTCTTTAGATGTGTATTGTAATAACAGGCGACCAATTTTTAAGTGCAACATATTGCGTTGTTTTTCTTCTATCAAAGAAGAAGCGGCTTGTTGTACGCGGTCATGTAGAAAATGATAAAAAGTATTGCTTTTTGGGTTATCTGCTGATAATACAGAAAACATATAAGATTCATCTGTAGAAACGAGTAATCCTGCGCGCAATGCTTCCCATAATTGTAAAGCTGTTTGCTTGGGTGATTGTTCGCTGATAATAGACAGTGTCTGTAAATCGAATCGGTTACCCAAGCAAGCTGCAAATTTTAACGCTTCTTGCGCACCCGATGATAGTTCTCTAATTTTTTGTGTCATCAAGTCAACAACATTGGCAGTAATGCCTTTTTCAGCAATGCGATCGACTTCCCAGCGCCATTTACCGGATTGCGGATCAAATTCAATGAGCCCATCTTTATAAAGAGTTTGTAAAAGTTGGGTTAGGAAAAAAGGATTACCTTGTGTTCTCACGTAACAAATTTTTGCTAATGAATGCACAGATTCTTGATCTTCATGCAACGTATCCATTAGCAATTGTATGACGTGGGTTAATTGTAAAGGCACTAAAGTAATCGTGTTTAATGGGAGCCCTGCTTTTTTGAGCCGACCTAATGCGATGGAAAGCAGATGACTTTGGTCCACTTCATTATCACGAAATGCACCGATAATCATTAAATAGCGGCTTTCATAATGCAGTAAAATGCTTTCTACTAAGTTTAATGAAGATGAATCTGCCCACTGCAAATCGTCTAAAAAAATCACCAGTGGGTGTTCATGCTGCGCCAATACATGCACAAAATCTTGGAAAACAAGATTAAAACGGTTTTGCGTTTCTGTAGGGCCAAACTCAGGTAATGGAGGTTGTTCACCAATAATATCGGTTAGTGTTGGAATCACATCAACAACAACTTGTCCATTGGGTCCCAATGCTTTTTGTATTTTTTCACGCCATACTTTAATTTTTTCTTCACTTTCCGTTAAAATTTGTTGGATTAATTCTTGAAATGCTTGGATTAATGCAGCATAAGGGATATTTTTATTAAATTGATCAAATTTTCCTGAGACAAAATAACCTTTTTTCTCAACCAGTGGTTTATAAAGTTCATGCACTAATGAAGATTTACCAATACCCGAATAACCTGCGATTAACATGAATTCAGTCGGTGCACCTCGGCATACACGTTGAAATGCATCTGTTAATAATTTTAATTCTTCTTCGCGTCCATATAATTTTTCAGAAATGTGAAATTGCTCAGAGATATCTTGCGTGCAAATCGGAAATGAAACGATACTCCCAGTCTTTTTAATTTGATTGATACATTTTTGTAAATCGTATTTTAATCCAAACGTACCTTGATAGCGTTCTTCCACTGCTTTAGCCAGTAATTTCATAATAATGTCTGACACCACAGGAGGTAATTTAGGGTTTATTTCATAGGCTGATTTTGGAGTTTTCGCAATATGGAAGTGAATAAGTTCGCCGACATCCTCTGAAGAAAAAGGCAGCATGCCTGTTGCCACTTGATAAAGCGTAACGCCTAACGAATAATAATCTGTACGATAATCGATACCTCGATTCATACGCCCGGTTTGTTCAGGAGAAATATAAAATAATGTACCGCCTTGCATCAACTGAGGATTACGGATCTCTGCTACTTCTCTGGATAATGTTGTTGCTACACCAAAGTCTATAATTTTAACTTGTTGCGTAGCAGCATCCCACAGAATATTGGAAGGGTTAATATCTTTATGGATAATTTTATGTTGATGCACTTTTTCAAGGGCTTCCGTCGTTTTAAGTGCGAGTGTGAGAAATTCATCCAGTGTCAGCTGCTTACGTGTGAGTATTTGTTTTAATGGTTGCCCAAAATCCTCCATGATCAGTGCTAATCCATTTTGGTATCGCTCCATACCATAAACATTAACCGCTCCTTCTCCATTTAAACTTTGCAGAAGTTCATATTCATGTTTAAAACGTGCGATTTCTTCTATGGTGGGACGTTCGTCTGCTAATAGTTTGATAACAACCCGTTGTTTATCAAATTCACGATAGCCGCGGTAAACAATGGAGTTTACCCCACTAAAAATTTTCTCGGTGATCACATAGCCTGGTAGTGAAATCATAAATGGCAATACTCACTATAATAATATTAAGTATAGTCTCTGTAATTAGATTGTCAGGCTGTATTTTATCCATTAACTCATTGAATATAGGTGATATTTATGTTATATTTTAACCATAAAAATCTATTTTGTTTAAAAAAAATCATGCTTGATTTGGAGGGCGTTCAATTTCTTTTTCTTCTTTAACTTGGCTTAACAATATAGCTCCTAAAAGGAAGAAAATAAGCGTACTCGCTATGCCTACACGTTGGCTATGAAAAGCCAATGTAGTTATACCAAAGATCCATGGTCCAACAAATGCAGTCACTTTTCCAGAAAGTGCGAATAAACCAAACATTTCATTAGAGCGTGCTGGATCGATAATCCTAACCAGTAAAGAGCGGCTGGAAGACAAGAGGGGCCCTACCAAAATCCCTCTCAATATGCCAAGAATCCAATACGATTTTTTTGTAGTAATGAATGCCAATGGAATGGTTAATAGAATAGTACATAGTAAAGCAAATAATAATGTACGCTTTGCTCCAAAGTAATCATCCATCCAAGAGAACGCAACAGCTCCTAAAGCAGCACAAAAAGTTAATACAATGCCATAAAGTGCTAATTCTTGCATAGTAAAACCAAAGGTATTTGCCGCATAAATAGAACCAAATGCAAAAATGGTTGCCATACCATCGGTATAAGTCATATGTGCCAAAAGAAAAATCATGATATTTTTTTGTTGCGGCAATGTTTTCAATGTCGTAATGGTTTTGCGCAATCCCACAGAGACAGCTGCTGAAATTTTTAAATTTTTCGAAGATGTATCTGGTACTAATAAAAAGAATGGCAATGAAAATAGAGCAATCCAAATTGCTACAAAAGGACCACAAATACGAATTTGTTCTGCTGTTTGTGTATCAAGCCATGGATGTTGTCCCTTAATAAAAAGAACTAACACTAAAACTAACGCAAAAATCCCTCCAACAGGGCCCGCCGCTGTACCCAAACCAGAAGCAAGGCCTACATGTTCCATAGAAGTCAATTTGTGTAAAAAAGCATTATAAAATACTTGAGCAACTTCAAAGCAAACTGTTCCTAAAACAACAAAAGTAAGTGCGAAAGTAACAAATTGTGGTGCAGGGTAAGCATACCATAAGAGCGCGCTGCTCATGATGCAAATCATCGTAAAAAGAAATAACCAACGTTTATGATATCCGCTGTAATCCGCAATTGCGCCTAACGGTGGGCTAAGGACTGCAATAATTAAAGCAGATAACGCTATGGCATTGCCCCATTGGTAAGTTCCTATAATTGGGTTTGCCGCAACGTGTGTTGTAAAATAAGTGTTAAAAATAAAAATAGTAATAATAATAGGAAATATATCACTTGCCCAAGCATAGAAATACCATGCAATTAGATTGATGGTGCGTCTTGATGTCATTGATTACCTCCTTATTTAGCATAAGGTAATCGATGAATAATTTCTATTGTTTTAATTATTCTATTTGTGTATGCTAATTAAAAATTTATATGGAAATTAAAAGACAACTATGAAAAACTTACTAGGAAAGTGTTTGTTCGTGGCGGCTCTTTGCGGTGTAACAAGCAATGCAATGGCCAGCTTCACTGAAACAGCAATAGGAAATGCTGTCGTTAATGATGCCAGCGCTGTTTATTATAATCCTGCTTCTTTAACACTTCTTCCCAATAAGCAACTTTATATGTCGGGCGCAATAGTTAATACGTTATTTGCTTATAATGGTATTCAAAATATACCCCCTACACCACCGCATTTACATTTTCAAGGCAAAGTCAACTCAAGAAGCTCATTCTACTTACCCGCTGTCTATTTTGCAGTGCCGATTTCAGATTGTGTTACTATAGGTATAGGTGAAGTATTTCCTTTCGATGCTCTTTTAGATTATCACCCCGACACTTATCTTGCGCCGGGTGGATATCGAAATGAATTAAAAGTTATTGATTTCACTCTTGGTATGGGTGTTAAAATCAATGACAAGCTTTCTGTGGGTGCAGGTATAGACATTGAACGTTTTATTCAAGAAATCAAATTCAGTTTTTCTATATTCAATCCTCCTACTCCTCGTGTCATCAACAAAGGATTTGATTGGAGCTACACTGGCCATGGAGGTATTTTGTTTACACCTAGAGAGGGAACATACATCGGTCTTACCTATCATGGTCCCGTTCGTTTTAAAGCAACGGGAGAGAGTACGGGTTATGGATTAACTAGAACAGTTCATACTAATGCATATAATTACAGTGTCTTATTCCCTGCTAGTCAAGTGTTGACCTTGGACCAATACCTTAATCCTTGCTTTGGTGTTCTTACTACGATTGAACGCGTGCAATGGAGTTCAATTGGTACAGTGAACTTCAATGATATTGTTGTTGGGTTGCCAAGATTGGGGCCCGTTCAATTAGCACAAGCTTCTACCAAATTTAATTTCCGAGATGCATGGCGTTTCCTTGTAGGCATACATTATGCGCTGAATGAAAAATGGTTGTTTCGTAGTTCAGTCAGTTGGGATCAAACACCTATAAAGCGGTTTGTTGTGGGCCCAAATACACCATTTACTAATGGTTGGATCATTGGCCTTAGCGCAGCACACAACTTTAGTAAGTGTATTACTGGTGAGCTTGCTTACGCTCATTCTTGGTATCAGGCTACTACACTTAAAGTAACTACACCCAATGCTTTCTTCAATGGAAGACTGCACGGTTCAAGAGATGCTTTCCAAGCTAAGTTAATTTGGAACATTATTTAGACGAGGTTTGGCTGGTCTCTATTAAGGAATTTCAGACCATCTTAGAGATCGGACAAATCGCGTGCCATATCAGAAAATAATCCCAAACACTGAGAGTGGAAAAATTGAGAGAACCGCTGCTGCGCCGTAAATTCAATTCAACTGCTTAAAATTCATTAAAAAATTTTAAGAAACTGCTTATGCACTTCAAACCATGCTTGCCTTATCCTCATTTAGGTTTAGGCAAGTCACAATATTCTAAAACTAAATCAACGGCTAGCTCAGATTTCTCTGCAATGTTCATTCCTTGTTTGTTTAATACACTGCTTATTTCTTTAGATTGCTTCAAAGCTTTTGCTTTGTTTTCATTATACTTTTTCATATTAGAAAAAAGTAATTGGCGCATTGGCGCAAGTGTTTGTTTAACTTGATTATAAACAGGATCTTTTATCAAGGCATCCTCAACTTTTTTAAATATCTCGTCAGCATTTTCTTTTGTTTCTTTTGTGAATAGTATTGCCCTGGCCAATGCATCAATGAATTTATATTCGTTAAAGGTTGATGGGAACTTTCTTCCCCAATCAAATAAAATATAATTAATGTTTTGGATGAATAATTGTTGGTAATTCATGGCGTTAATCAAAATATCTCGAATAGTTTGATGCCCATTTTCATGAGCTAAATTGGCCGCTGTTAAATGAAAACGCGTATCTTTGATCGTTGGATCAGCTTTTGATTCAAGCAATAGCCTGGTGGCATCCTTATGCCCAGCTGCAGCAGCCTCATGCAAAGGCGTACAACCTACATTAGATGAAGCATTAATGGGTGCTCCTGCCTGAATAAGCCGTGCAATAATCTTTTTATTGCCTATTTGAGCTGCAACATGCAAAGGTGTAATCCCATTTTGAGTTACAACATTAACCTTGGCTTTAGCAGTGATTAATATCTCCACCATTTTCTCATAATTCTTTTCGACAGCGATATGCAACGGCGTTTTATTCCCACCCGGTGCTTGTGTATTTACAACATCAGGATTTGCAGCGATAAGTTGCTTTACCTGTTCTATCTGATTATTGGCGACGCCATTAAAAATAGGAATACTTCTTGCTTGTTGCTCAGTTGCGATTTTTGCCAGTAGCTTTTGTCCTGCAATATTAAACACGGCTAACTCCTATTAAAAATAATAATTAACCCGTTGTTGGTGTTTTTATATCATACATTACAAATGAAGGTTAGCGATAAGCGATTTACCTATTGTACCATCATTAGAGGAAGATCTTTAAATTCATATTTAAAAATAATTTTGGCCAAAAATATGTTTGCGACCTAAAAATAGGTATAACGATGAATCGTACAGGGGACTTGCCTATACGGTTCATCGTTACATCTATTTATAGAACCAGGCGTATCTCCCAAGACAGTCGAGTCAGCTTAGTAAAAAACAAAATGGAAAATGCGGTGTAACACGAAGATGGATTTGCTTTTTTTATGAGTATGAATCCTGTCCCATTTCCAGAACCTTGAATCCACAAGCCATGAGAATTGTCTGCATTGGTAGTAATTGTACCGTTAGTAAGAGTTACGCCTGCATCTCCGCCAAATTGATTATTTACATTTATCCCGAGGGAGCTTGGACCTGTAGTTTGAATGGAAGTGTTGTTAAGTGTTACGCGAGTCCCCAGCCCTCTGGCATTCACACCATCGGTGCCTGTAGCAACTGATCCACTATTTTGTGACGATCATATTTAGCAGCGGCGTGAAGCGCCGTGTTATCAAAACCTCCAGGCGTATTCACTTCTATTCCTGTTATACTAAGCAGCAACGTTACCATGCTGCCATGACCCTCACGAGCAGCCGCATGAAGTGCTGTTTCGCCCACGAAATTGGCATTCACATTAATTTCTTTATTTTCCCGCAATAAACGATCAGCCTCTTTGTTATTACCATTGGTTGCATACATGAAAAGCGAGAGAGCTTGTCGATCTTCTGTGCTAAGATCGAGTGCGTTCATTAAACAGTTAGCTATGTCAACATAACCACTTTTGACAGCCAACAAAAGAGCAACATATTCAGCAGCGTATTTGTGTAAATAAGCGCACGTAGTAGCCTTGCTAAGAAGACCGATATTTTGCATATCTGTGCTTATCTCTAACTGGTTTAGCAGGTTACCCATACTCTCTTCTCTACTATAAACACGGTCTTTAATCAATTCCTTAATCTTTTCAATCTGGTTAAAACAAGCTGCTAAACAAACTAAGTGTAAACGGCATATCTTCTCATCTATAAACTTTAATCCTTCAACCCAAATGTATACGTCATCTATTGCAATACATTTTGTCTGTTGTTCCGCTAATGAATAAAAGTAATTGAGTAAAGATTGATGCCGATTTTTTTTTGCCCAATCACATAAAGCATTTCCTTCGTCATCCTATGCACCATAGCTAATACGTCGCTGAGTATTCGGTCATAAATTAATACGCTTTCTTGGCGTATAAGATTTTGATGGTGAGGTGTATATGCAAAACCTTCCCCTCCCAGGCCGCCTGCATAACTATCGGGAATACCATATTAAGCCCATCAGCATTATTCTTATGTTTTAAGGAAGCATTCAAATCTACAAGCGCTCCCTTATAGTTACCTAACTGCCGCTTGGTGTCACCGCGCAATCTAAGTGCCCCAGCATCATTGGGTTCAAGTTGTAATGCTGCATCCAAATCTATGAGTGCTCCCTTGAGGTCACCTAACTGCCGCTTGGCGTCACCGCGCGATGTAAGCATAGTCTCTCTATATTCATTGTATTTCTTGTTATAGCCAACGTCAGATCCCTTGTTATAGTCAACGTTAATGGGGGGCATAAGTCGTAACGCCTCATCGAAATCTACGAGTGCTCCCTTGTGGTCACCTGACTCCAACTTGCGGAAACCGCGGTTGTTAAGCACAAAAGCTCCATCTGTAATTGTTCGCCAAGCATTATACATAGTGGTTATATATCTCCTGTTGATATGAGTCAGTTTGATTCTGCCAGTACAGCGTTTCGAACGATGCGTGGCGCCTTTGGAATTTTGAATGTTATCAGCTTCATTTACTGAGAATTTCGTTTCACTCAAAAGCACACTAGCAATAGGAGTCGCTTCTCTGTCTGCGACATAATGTAATGCTGGATTACCATCTTCATTTTGAATGATTTCTTACTAACAACTAACACTGGGAAGCGGTGTTGTCAATGATTTCGACAGGATCATTGCCGAGCTGTATTTAATATGTTGTCATTTTTAAGAGTCCTGTTCAATAGCCGAATTGCTATATCGATACTTTGTTTCTAAAAGTCATGTTCAATATTCTAGAAGTGTAGTTCAGTAACGAGCATTTTATAGAAGACAAGTGCAATAAATGATACTTAGATAAATCGATCAAGTTTGATAATTTTCCATAATGTGCAGCGTGTTTGGCAACTCTTCCAACCTCAAGAAATATATGAGCCGTTATTTCATTGAACGCCACTTTTAGAAATTGAACAGGACTTCTAGAAATGACAGAGGACGTTGTGTACGCTTAACCAGGTAGTGCTGATAATGGTGATTATCAGCAGTATTATTAAAAATTTATGCGGGGACTTCAAATTGAATTAAATCGGCAATGAGCATTGACCGGTCTTCTTGGTAGAAATTGACAAGCCGTGTTTTATGCGGCATGCTCGCGCAAGAAATATACATATCAATTCCAACAACAGGAAGTAAGCTAAAGTAGTTTTTAACCTACAGAGCAAAGGAGATGATCATGCCTAATAAAAATAAAGATGTTTTAGAACGATTAGAAAACAAGACTAATTCGCCGTCGGAAAGGCTTACTAGTTGCGAAGATGAAGACGCGAAGACAATTGAAAAGGGTTTAAAGAGCAACCGCACCTTGACGGAGCTTGAATTCAGCGGCACCGATGGAAGCGCGCTGGCAATTGCGAAAGCGTTAGAGACCAACCGCACTTTAACATTGCTTAGAATTAAAAAGGGTTGCAGCGTTAAAAGCGCGCTGGCAATTGCGGGAGCCCTAGGGATTAATCGTACTTTAATGTCGCTTACGCTTACGGGTGGTGTTAATGGCCAGCTCGACAGCTCCGAGGATAGCGAAAAAGCAATAGGCAATATTTTTAGCAGCCCCAGCCTGACAGATCTCTCTCTTAGCTCTCATCATATTGGTGCTGGGGATGCAACCGCCATTGCTAGGGCTCTAAAACACAATCATGCATTGAGATCGCTTGATCTCAGGAGTAATTATCTCTCCAGTAACTCTCTAATAGATATTGTGAATGCATTAAAAAGCAATACTACTTTGACATCACTTACACTTGACGGTAATAACAACTTCGACGAAAAGGTTGCTGAAAAAGTTATAAAAGTTCTGGAGAGTAACAACACCTTAACATCGCTTACATATGAAAGCCGCATCGATGTTGAAGATGATCAGGAAGAGACTATTGAAAAATTACTAAAGAAAAATCGTCCTCAGAGACTGATCAGGAAAATAATAACAAAGCGATTGCCTGAAGAAAAAGCGCCCGTCGTCCCCCAACACCCCGAAATAAAGACAGCTCCTATATCTATGTCACTGGCTGATTTTAAAAAGTCTTCAGAAGAAGAAATAGCAAAGCTTCGCGAAGAACTAAATAAGATTCGCTCCAAGCTGGAAGAAAAAGACGAAGATGCAAAAAAGAGAGAAGAATTAGAAAAAAACATGGTTAATGTAATTAATAGAATTAGTCGAAGAAAAGTTAACCTCATACAAGCATCAGATAAAGCTATAGAAGCTAAATCAAGCGAAAATGACAATGAGCTTAAGCAAATTTTAGACGATGAAGAAATGTACCGTTACTACGAAATGTTTTTCCGTAGAATGACCGGTATTTTTGAGATCTGTGTAGGGATTGATAGCGGTATGGTTAAAAATAATGAGAAAAATAAACTTGATCATGTGGCGGATGTCTTTAAAGCAGCGAGCGCCGCCCCTTGGGGAGTAGGGGTACTAGCTAAGGTTATTGGGTTTGCTATCGACATGAAGAACGACCAGAAGAAAAATGACCAGGTCAACCAAGTGTGTGGTTTTTTCATAAAGTTAAAGTTAGATAATAACGATAATGCTTTTATCAAAACATTGGCAAAAAAACTTACCAACAAACAAAAACAAGCTATAAAGAAGTTAGTCACAACCCCCAAAAAGTCTGGGATCTGTTTATTTTCAACTAATAACTCTGCTTATAATGCAATCGAAGAACTTGCTAAGAGGCATTGTAGAGCAATTATTACTGACATTGCGGACATTAATAAAGATAAAAGAAAAACCTTAACAGAACATATGAAGCAGCACCCTCTTCCTGATCATTTAAGTAACGATGCCCTGTGGAAGCGTTTTTTAGATATAATACCAGTCGACGACTTAACCCAGAATTCGGAAAATTCTAGTTGCTGTCGTTGTACAATCATGTAATTGGTAAAACTTCCCTATTACACGGAGAAAAACTTAATGTTTACAGCATTTGCATCGTTTACAAAGCATATGATTAATCAACGGCCGTTTACCGTAGTAGCAATTACTTCTGCAGGTGGTTTTATAGGAGGTTGTGGAGTGACTTCTTACTATATGCGATCATTAATAAAGAATCTAGAAAATCAGTTAGCAAATCAAACAGCCAAAGTATCACCGGATAATAGTGTTAAAGGTAAAATTAAACGTGGGGTAAACGTGGTTACCGATGAAACGGTGGACTATGTTACCCGCGGATGGGAGAATAATTTTTTTTTCAAAACGTGGGAAAAAGTTCGTGGCACAGTCGAATCAAAAAACGATACTGCTGAGGCAGATCCAAAAAAACAGGAAAAATTTGAAAAGCCAGGGAAAATTCGAAAATAAAAGGTGTGTCAGGCCCCGTCCATTTTGTCGAGTAGAGGTGTGGCCCCGATTCATGTAAAAAAGTATCAAATCTCATTTTAAACGAATATTTATTGATGAAATCTCTAATTAAGTTGTAATTTTGCTGTTTTCATCTAGAAAACATGGCTTTCAGGGAGCTAGTTATCATGAAATCGGGTTCCAGATTTTTCTCTCATATCCCTATTACTAACACCAGTCAAAACATGGTGGATTTGCACGGTTATTCTCAAGAAGAAGCTAAAGAGCGTGTCAATTGGCACCTTCGAGTAGCAGAGGAAATGAATGTCGGGAGTTTTCGTTTTGTGACAGGTCGAGGTAATCATGTTGCTCCCAGTGGAGAGCGAGGTATTTTGCATCGAGAGTTTCCTCATTGGCTTTCAGAGGAGGATTTAAAAAAGATTGAAAATATTAAGAAAGGTGATGGGTATTATGATGTGGAGATTAAACAGCCTCTTGATAGAAGAGCATTGCCAGTGCCACTGGAAAAAATGGCTAAACAATGGATAAGTAATAATATCGAAACCATTAAATCAAGAGCAGAAGCAGGCGATAGTTTTTATGAATATTTAACGGGAGACTGTTGTTACTATGGTTATGGTGTTGAACAAGATTATAAGAAAGCAGTCAACTGGTACGAAAGAGCCAGTAAGCAAAATAATTATTTTGCGACATATGCTTTAGGAGGATGTTATTGGCAAGGGAAAGGGATTAGACAAAATGATGTGGAAGCTATTAACTTATTTAAACAAGCAGATGCTGGAGGCTTGAATCTAGCTTCTCATCAATTGGGTGATGTATTTCAATATGGTGACGGAGTTGATCAAGATTTAAAGCTATCGTTTGATTATTATAAAAAAGCGGCTGATTTAGGCATGGACATCGCTAAGCGTAAATTAGCCCATCTACATTATTATGGTCGTGGGACACCCAAGGATAAAAGAGCCGCATTTTCACTTTATAAAGAAGTAGCAGATCGAGGAGATACTCACTGTGCTCATAATGTAGCGCTTACCTATTTAGAAGCACAAACAAAGCAAGATTCAAAATTAGCTTTTAAATATGCGAAACAAGCAGCAGAGGGTAATGACCCTGATGGGCAGTATTTGCTTGCAACGTTTTATAGAGCGGGTATCGGAACACAGGAAAATAATGAATTAAGTTTTGAATGGTTAAAACGTTCTGCTAATAATAATTTTAAACATGCTCTTTTTGAAATGGCGTTTCACTCTCGCGAAGATGCAGAAAAAGATTTGTATATGCTCAAAGCAGCGAAGGCAGGTCAAATTATCGCTCAAGCATTTGTATTAACGATAGCCGCAGCACCTCTTAAAAGCTTACTCACTCCCAGTGATAGCAAAGCAATAGAAGATGATTTTTGGAAACAAAATGATAATGAAGTACTAGAAAATATACTTCACGAACATTTTAAATCGACTGTCACTGATGCGTATATGGGGAGTAATAATAAAACAAAGAAGCGAAAAAAGAAATTAATGCGTCTACTAAAAGCGCTTGCAGAAAAAAACGATGCCAACGCGATGAATCGTTTAGGCCTGATATATTCTCAGGGTTATGGTTTTGTCAATCCAAATTTAGACGTGGCTGAAAAATATTGGCAGCAAGGTGCAGCCCTGGGTAATTCTTACTGTTGGACTTATTTAGGTTACATGTATGAAAAAAAAGGTAAGCCTAGCAACAATAAAAATGAATATAAAAAATCATTTGAATGCCATCAAAAAGCAGCTCAAAAAGGAGTTGCAGATAGCCATAATTCGTTAGGATTATTGTATCAAGATGGAATGGGGGTTGAACGGGATTCAGGTAAAGCAATGTATCATTTTCAGCGTGCAATCGAATTGGATAGTGGCAAAGAAAAATTTAAGCAAATGCAAATGAATGGAATATATTATCTTCCTGTTTTTCCTCATGCGACTTTGAATTTAGGTATTTTATACTATAAACAGAATAAGAAAAAAGAAGGATTGTATATGATGGTTTTATCGGCCCTGGCTGAGCATGAACCTGCCATAACATTTCTTAAGGACATGGGTATTTCAGATCAAAAACTTGAGCTTCTAAAAATGAGTATACAAGACGAGAAACAAACTCTTTCTGAGCTCTCAGTAGATTCAGAGTTAAAGCAGGAACCTAAAACACTACTCTCTCTTCTGGGTAATCTTTCAAGTTTATTATCACTTCGATGTGACTGGAAAATAACGTCTGCTGGCATAGCATGGTGCTATATTCATGCAGATGAAGCAGAAAATGTCAAAAAGCGTAATATTGCACCTCTGCGTATTCGCGTAACTCAAGGAGATAAGCGAAAAATTTTATTTCTTGAAAACGCATCTCCAGAAGTGATTGAAAAAATATGTTTAAACTTAAAGATCGAAACTGAAAGACAGGAGAATTTGTCGAGAGTGGCGTTGAAATAAACTTGTCCTCAATTTTCTCCATGCGGCGCTTTGTAACTACACGCGCACCTTCTTGAAAACAATGGCATGGTCTTTACCTTCCCATCAATACAGCAGAATAATGGCAAATTAATTTTTTCGTCTTTTTATCGGCATATCCTTATCAATCAACTTAGTTTTGGTAGAAGCTGTCGTTCACGAAAATCAACATCAATATATTTATCAGTCGTTACACTTGAGCTATGCCCTGCATCATCGCGCTTAAACTGTAAAATAGGTGGCCATGTGCTTTCATTTCTTCTGCTTGAGCACGTCTTGCGCTTTTTGATAGCTTTCGATCAGCGCTGCATAGTTCGGTGCTACCATGGTATACAATTTGGCGATCTCGGCAGCTTCGGGACGGTTCCAAGTGCGGTGAGTTTCGCACAAGACCGCGTTGGCTGAAGTTGGGATAACTCCGGCTTGTGCGAAACGCGCCACCGTTACTCGGGATACCATTTCGCTTGGGTCGCCGGACGCATCAATAACCGCGTACACCTTGAAGCCTGCTGCTTTGGCATCAAGTGCTGGAAACATGACGCAGACGCTCGTCCAGACGCCAGCCATAATCAAAGTCTTTTTGCCGGTTTCCCGCACTTTCTGAACGAAAAGTTGGTTGTCCCATGCATTGACTTCTCCCTTGCGCGGAACAAAGACTGCGTGCGGCGCTGAGGCGTGTATCTCTGGCATAAGCGGACCATTGGGTCCGTTTGGTTCCGAGGCAGTCGTTATGAGTGGCAATCCCGCCAGAGCTGCAAGCTTCGCAAGCATGGTCGTGTTAGCTCGCAATACAGCTACGCTAATGTCTTTGACAGTTTGAAAGAGGCCCGCTTGGTGGTCTAGTAATAACAAAACTGTATCTGTGGGGTCAAACAAAGCTTTACCTCCCCCGAGTTCGTGTTCGACTCCATCGTGAATTGCGTTTTTACCATCTGGTTTGAAGATAGCCATAAAACCTCCCTTTTTGTTGGGCCGACGTAAATCCGTATTTCTTTAGATATTATAACCTTAATTGGAAAACTTTTTATGAAAATATCGGTGTTTGTTTTATTTCTTAAAAATAAGTGGAGTTACTCTTTTACAAAATTAACTCGGCTGTTAATTATTAACTCATTTAGAATTAAATCGAAATTTATTTATTAGAGTTCTTTCCAAATCTAGTATTTTGTTGTTAATCGAGGCGCACCGAGTAACGCAGGTGCAACGAAGAGTAACAACAAAAGACGCGGGTTTGGAAAGAACTCTATTATAATTATGCTATAGTAAAGTATAGTGGATAAACTCCAAATAAGGATTAGGAGGAGATTTATGGCTGATATTATTTTTCATAATGGACAATTTAAAGGTATTGGAACTTTTGATAAAAAAATTTCCGCGGTTGCAATAAAAAATAAACTCTTTTTTAAATTTGGATCAGATAAAGAAATTCTTGCATTAAAAAATAATTCTACGAAAGTAATCGATTTGAAACGAAAAGTAGTTATTCCTGGACTAAATGATTCTCATATCCATCTCATTCGCGGTGGATTAAATTTTAATATGGAATTACGTTGGGATGGAATAAAGAGTCTGAGTGATGCTTTGTTCATGTTAAAAGAGCAAGCAGAAAGAACTCCAGCACCACAATGGGTGCGTGTTGTTGGAGGTTGGACTGAGTTTCAATTTAAAGAAAAGCGCATGCCAACTCTTGATGAAATTAATGCTGTTTCAAAAGATACACCTGTCTTTATCATTACATTTATATGATAGAGCATTACTTAATAAAGCAGCTCTGAAAGCAATTGGCTATGATAAAAATACTAAAGAAATGCCTGGAACAACTATTCAACGTGATAGAGAAGGTAATCCGACAGGGATGTTGATTGCAGCTCCTAATGCAATTATTCTATATTCTGCGTTAGCTCTAGGTCCAAAATTAAATAAAGACGATCAAATTAATTCAACATTACATTTCATGCGTGAATTAAATCGACTTGGAGTTACAAGTGTCATTGACGCAGGGGGCGGTTTTCAAAATTATCCAGACGATTATGAAATAATAAATCAACTTAATAATGAAAATAAATTAACCGTGCGAATTGCTTATAATTTATTTACCCAAAGGCCAGGACATGAATTAGAAGACTTTCAGAATTGGACACAAACAACAAAATACCAACAAGGCAATGATTATTATCGCCATAATGGTGCGGGCGAAATGCTGGTTTTTTCTGCTGCTGATTTTGAAGATTTTTTACAGCCACGTCCTGATTTGCCGCCCTCGATGGAAAGCCAACTTGAACCGGTTGTGAAATTACTCGCTAAAAATAAATGGCCTTTTCGTTTGCATGCTACTTATGATGAATCAATTACACGTGCATTAAATATTTATGAAAAAATTAATAATGAAATTCCAATTAATAAATTAAATTGGTTTTTTGATCATGCGGAAACAATTTCAGATCAATCCATTGAACGGGTCAAAAAACTGGGTGGCGGTATTGCTATACAAAATCGTATGGCTTTTCAAGGAGAATATTTTATTAATCGTTATGGTAAAGAAAAAACATTAAGAACACCACCCATTCAAAAAATTTTAGAAGCAGGAATTCCCGTTGGATTGGGAACCGATGCGACCCGAGTATCAAGTTATAATCCTTGGCTATGTCTTTATATTGGTCAACAACAGGAAAAACAGTCGGTGGAACATCTCTTTATGATGAGAATAATATTCTTTCCAGAGAGAAAGCATTAGAACTTTATACAAAAGGAAGTGCTTGGTTTTCCAATGAGCAAGATAAAAAAGGTTCTTTTATTGAAGATCAGTTTGCAGATTTTGCTGTTTTATCTAAAGATTTTTTTACCATTCCGGATGAAGAAATAAAAGATCTTTATTCAGTCATGACCGTCGTGGGTGGCGAAATTGTTCATGCTTCCGATGAATTTGCTTCTTACAATCCACCACTTCCACCCGTTAGCCCAGCTTGGTCACCTATCAAATATTATGGGACCTATGCCAAAAATAAAGTAATTGTCAAACATGCAGAACAATTTAATTGCTTGCAACATCATAACCATTATTCACAAAAGAATTTAAATTTTCATTTTGGATGTTTTTGTTGGGCATTTTAACTGAGGACCGGCCCCCGATTATTATTTTTTTAATCCATAACCAGTTTTAAAAATCCAGCCGATAATAACCAAACATGCAACAGTAAATGTTAAAATCATCGTGACACTCGTCATGAGACTCACATCGCCATGCTCATAGAAACTCCAACGAAATCCACTCACCAAATAAACCACCGGATTCGCCAATGAAACTTGGTACCAGAAATGTGGCAACATATTGATGGAATAAAAGCTGCCACCCAGAAAGGTCAGCGGTGTAATGATAAGCAGTGGAATGAGTTGCAACTTCTCAAATCCATCAGCCCAAATTCCGATAATGAAACCCAACAAGCTAAACGTAATACTCGTCATTATCAGAAAAAATGCCATCCACAGTGGGTGTGCGATATGTAGCGGTACGAAAAACCAAGCGGTAAGAAGTACGATAACACCAATCATCACCGATTTGGTTGCTGCTGCTCCCACATACCCTAATACTATTTCGACAAAAGAAAGTGGCGCTGACAAAATTTCATAAATTGTGCCGGTGAAGCGCGGAAAATAAATACCAAATGATGCATTAGACACACTTTGTCCGAGAACGGTCAACATGATAAGACCAGGAACGATAAATGCACCATACGGTATGCCATTAATGGATTGTATGCGCGAGCCAATAGCAGAACCAAACACAATAAAATAAAGCACCGTCGAAAGAACGGGTGACGCAATACTTTGGCCTAGTGTGCGTAGCGTACGCCCCATTTCAAACGCATAAATTGCACGAATGCCACGGATATTCATTTTACCTCCACTAATTCAATGAAGATTTCTTCCAAGCTTTTTTGATGACTATAGATATCTTTCGGCCGTATGCCATTGGATTTCAGATTGTCTAGTACGTCTGAAATATCGTTCTCGGTTTCAGCATCGTAAGTCAGAATCAGTTTGCCGCCATTGTCATTTTTTTCCAATGTCAACGGGTAGGATCTTAATCCTGCAGGTATTGCTGCCAGCTCTTCACGCAATACGAAAATCATTTGTCGTTTACCCATTTTTTGCATCAAGGTTTTTTTGTCTTCCGTTAGAATCAGATCACCTTTGTTGATAATGCCAACACGGTCAGCCATTTCTTGGGCTTCTTCGATATAGTGTGTCGTGAGAATAATCGTGATGCCTGTTTCACGTAGACTGCGTACTTGTGCCCACATGGATTTGCGCAGCTCCACATCCACGCCCGCCGTAGGCTCATCGAGAAATAGAATTTCTGGTTCATGAGACAATGCTTTAGCCACCATGACTCGCCGTTTCATCCCTCCAGATAAATTTCGAATTTGCTCATCTTTTTTATCCCAAAGTGACAATCGTTTCAGTACGTCCTCAATGTGTCGAGAATTGTGCGCCTTGCCAAATAAACCCCTACTGAATGTTACCGTATCCCACACGGTTTCAAACGAATCCGTGGATAACTCTTGCGGCACCAAGCCAACGAGAGAGCGTGCTTGACGATATTGTAGGATATTATCATAGCCACCTATGGCAACCCTGCCGCTACTGGGACGCACAATGCCGCAGACGGCATTGATTAGCGTCGTTTTGCCTGCGCCATTAGGCCCGAGCAGAGCAAAAATTTCGCCGCGGCTAATTTCTAGATCTATGCCATTCAGTGCTTTAAAACCATTGTCATAATTTTTTTTAAGCGCGGTGATTTTAATAGCCGTACCGTTTTGCATGAGGGGTTTTGCTCCTTACAATTTATTTTCTAACCCCTGTTACACTAAAATTTACTTGTACATCATCTTTTACAGCTTTCGTATCTGACCATTCCCCTCGCCCTACACCAAATGCAGAGCGTTTTATAACTGTACTTCCTTTCATCACGGCTTTAGCTTGTGAATATTCCTCTTGGGTGAAAGTTAGCGTGACCGGTAGCGTTTTGTCACGAATCGTGAGATTTCCTTTGGCTTGAAATGTCTTATCGCCTGTTTTGGTAAAATTGCTTGATTGAAAAATAGCTTGTGGAAAAACTTTTACGTTAAACCAATCTGGAGTTTTTAGCGTATCTGAGAGTTGATTATAAGGATCAGAAATAGAGCCAACATTGACGATGATTTTAACATTGCTCTCAGAAAGTTGATTGGGATCAAAATTAATTTCCCCAGAAAAATTTATAAATTTCCCTGTTACTGGTGCGCCATTTTGAGTGGCTGTAAAAGATAAAGAACTTTCATTTGGAACGATTTTCCATGAGGGTACCGCAGCGATACAAGCGATAGGAAATACAATTAATATGAATATAAATCTTTTTAATAGATTCTGAATCATAAAGCATCCTTTTTATGGTGTAAGTACACAAATTTATTGATTACTTTTTTTAATCATTGCAGTCCATTCTTCAGGATTTACAAAAGTAGTCGTTCTTGGACCCATTCCATCAAGTTGCATGATTGTTTCACCTGTTGTCCAAACATAATGATGAGCAAGAGCTGGAACGACCTGATAACCCCCAGATGTTAAAGCTATCGATGCTGATTTATCTACTTTATCTCCCATGCCAACATTTAATGTGCCTGAAAGAACAGTCACTTCTTCATCTGTCGTATGCCAATGTGAAGGTATAACGAAGCCATCAGGTAATTTAAATCTGATGGTATAAGGCTCAGCTTTACTTAAGTCTCCGCGAATAAGGGTAATCATCGCCCCTTTTGGAAAGCCAGGTGCAGGGTGAAACATAATATCTGATGCTTTCAGTAAGATAGCGCCATTATTGTTTGTATTCCCTTCTGATGCATATAGTGCAGGCATAGCAGCAATGCTGGTTAGTAAAAGTATTGATAATGCAAACTTCCTTGATAAGTGAGACATGATGATTTCCTTATAATTTATTTCCATATGCTGTATTGATAAGAGAACATTAATTCTTATACTCAGAATATTTGTTCTTTACAAGTCTTAATCTTGGTTGTAGCTCAAATCATGTCGTACTAAAATAATGCTGTTGCGTTCCCTGAGCTACTATCGCTTCACCATAACGATTCAGCGCGTGTATAAGTAAATCAACATCCAATTCTAAAAGTTCCTCATTTGAAATTTGATTAGCTTCAATTGTTTCGCAAACTGATCCTGAACAGTAAACAGCTTGAATTTTCTTAGTGCTATTTTTTACATGAATCATGTTGGGGATATCAAATCCATCCGCTCGATATATTCCTCCTTGTGAATCACTTATGGCTACTATTTTATAACCAGCTTCAAATAGAAAAAGAGCGATGTGTTGTCCGACATTGCCAAATCCTTGTATTGCTACACGAATATCCTGCGGGCGCCAATTTTTTTTCTTGGCCAATTCTTTAATACAATAAAAAGCACCACGACCGGTTGAATCTTCACGCCCATAACTTCCACTATAATGATCTCTAATCCTACTTCGATATTATCACGTGTGGCATGTAATTCCATTTCTGATAATGGCCAGAATCAATTTTAATTCTGTTCGACCAATGTCTTCAGAACAGTTTCCAATGTAATCTTTCCTTTGAGAGAATTCACTTTACCGCTTTCAAAGTCTATCCAACCTTCGTTGAAGCCGTCGAGCATCCGAATGCGTGGGTTTGGATTTTTCATCCCCTGCGATTTGAATAGGGATTCCCAAGTTTCGCGGGGAACTGCTTCTATTCGGACCGGACGACGTAGAAGCTTAGAGAAGGTAGTTGCGATATCATTCGGGCTAACGCGATTTGGGCCTTCGAGCTCGACCACTCGTCGACCATTCCATTTTTCTTGAATTAGCGTAGCTGCCACGCGCCCAATATCCGCCGTAGCAACCATTGGTACTTGTTTTTCGAGTGGCTGAAGAAAGCTTTGAATTATCCCTTTTTCGCAAGCTGGAGTTATATCCCATCTCGCGTTTTCCATGAACCATGCAGGCCGTAGGAAAGTTATTGGTATGGGTAAGTCACTGAGCGTCTCCTCCGTAATGGTGTGTTGGGTAAGCAAGTTCTGTTGCCTTGCCTGTGCACCAATCGTCGATAGGTATAAGATTCTAGCGGGATGTGCTGCCTTAAGTGCAGACCGCAGAACAATGGCTATTTTCCGCGCTTCGGGAAAACCATCTGATGGGTCAAAGTTGGGTGGAACCAGCACAAAAACACCTTCTGCTCCATTGAATGCTGTAGTCAACGCGGTAGTATCACCGATGTCTGCGATAGCGATTTCACACCCCAGCTTCGCCCAAGCGTCAGCTTTGTCGGGATTGCGTATGACGGCACGAACTGATTTGTTCGCTGCCAGCAGTGTGCGCGCCATGCTGCCCCCGACCTGACCAGTGATACCAGTAACTACAAACATTTGAATTTTCCTTATACACCCCGGCACGGTGTGAAATACTCACAAACTGAATTGAGTTTCTATTCCCACATAAGTCGAGTTATGACCGCCCGCCTTGCGAAGTACGCTTGCAATATTGAAATACACTACTTCGAGCATAGTATTAATATTGGGTGTAATTTGCCAATCGAAATGTGTTTGAAAATAAGTTCCAGTATATTGACCAGGCCGCCCTACCGTATTAGGCACTGCTATGTCTGGTTGAATATAGACAGCATCAGCAGTTGATTGACGCCATTGTCCGGCAACGGCGAACATTATATCCAGAGATTCAATCGGTTTTAATGTCAGTGATGGCTTCACATGAATAAAATTCGTATAACCTGTATAACCCGCTAATGTAATATATTCTCCGTTTGGGAAAAGTGGGTTAAAAGTGCCAAGAGTATTACCGTTATTATTTCGATTACCAGAAGCTGCATCAAATTGAAATCCAATGCGCGGTTTCAAAGTAACATTTTCAAATGTATATCCTGAAACTGAACCAACAGCCCATGCACGAATATTTTTATTTGCAATATTTCCTGTTTGACCCATTGCTTCTAAATCCCAATCAAATGCAGTCGCATTGCCAACAAATCGAATATCGAGAATATTGCGATGCTCATTTCCAAAGACAGAAGGAAAAAAAACATCATTCTGTTTAAAATGGGCAAAATAAGAAGAAAAATTTCCAAAATTGGCAATCGTACGTTCGACACGAACGATACCAAAAGTAAAAGCATTGCTTTCGTAGTCATCGAAACAACGAATATTGCGAGTCTGTACGGGATGACTGAAAAAAGTAATGAATTTCCATTTACCTTTTTCATAATCAGCCCAAAGTGCATCATAAGATAGACGCACATTGGGACCATCACGAACAGAAATAAAGCGCTGCAAATCGAAAGCAAATTGTTGACGACCTGCGCGAAACTTAAATGTACCTGCAGCGATAGGTTCTGTAATTATGATAAATGCTTGCTCCAGATCAAGTCTATTCTGGTCGACAGGCAAAATAATTGCTTTTCCAGGAGCATTATCATTTTGCAGCTGTATAAACAATTGGAATTGATTTGCAATACGCAGATCAGCATGAACTTGCGCGCGACTAATCACATAGGATTGTGATACTGTAGGGCCCACACCAAAACTCATGGCGTTATTCGATTCGTAACGCTCTCGCAAATCGCCCCCCAAAGAAAGATATGTTTTTGGATCATTTGCAGATAGAGGAATATATTTCAAATAGTCGAGTCGGCCACGCGGAACTTCTGGATTCGCTAAAACCGACCAATCTTCTTCCCATCTATTAAATAATATTGTTGGACGTTGTGGTATATCACTGTTTTGATTCGTCTCAGCTTTAGCTATTTTGGTTAATAAAAGTATCGTTATATAAAGTGCGATTAAAATTATGCGCAATTGCAAATTTCCACATTAATACGAAATTAGAATAATCCTAATATTTTAATCTTTTGTCTATACTTTTATAAGATGTTAAACTAATGGTTAATGGACATTTTTGAAAATAAGGGAATACGATATGAATTTTATCTCTAATAAAAAATTCTTACTGAAAAGTTTTTTAATTCTTGCAATTGTACTTCTACAGTTTTTCACAATTTCAATCTTTGCCAGTACGCAACCTAAAAAAAATCTCGGTATTGCTGTGGGTTCACAATATGATTCAACGCATATTTATGTTGCTCCTAGCGACTTAGATGCTTTTGTTAATAGTTTTGTTGCAACTTTTGGTGGTCAAGCTTCGAAACCCATCGTATCTAATGTGACACCTGTGGTCAGCAGCACAACATTTCGTTACATCATGTCACCGGTCGGTATGCTGTCTGTTTTTGCTTATCAAACTCCGATTCCTTTTCCATTTGGACAAGAACGCTATGGGTATTTGGTAACTGATATGGATCAAGCTATAAAAGATGCCAAAGCTGCGGGTGCAGAAGTTGTGGTTGAACCATTCAATGATCCTATTGGGCGCGATGCTGTAATTCAATGGAGTGGTGGTGTGAAAATGCAATTGTATTGGCATTTCAAGTCTCCTTCTTATGCACCACTGAAAACGATTCCAGATAATCGTGTTTATGTTTCTAATGACCGAGCAGATGAATTTGTTCGCAACTTTATTCGATTTTCTCATGGCAAAGTAATTGAAGATAATAAACAAGCGAATGGCGCTGAAATTGGACGACCTAATTACACTTTTCGTCGAATTCGCATGGAGTCTCCCTTTGGTAAAATGCAAGTTATGGTAACAGACGGACATTTACCCTACCCTTTTGGTTATGAGCTAACAGGATATCAAGTCGATAATCTCGCTGACACTCTTACTAAAGCTTCAAATGCTGGCGTGAAAATACTTTCACAATCTTACGATGCAGGTGACAGAAACACTGCAATTTTACAATTTCCTGGCGGTTATATTGCTGAAGTTCATGACTTGAAACAAAGGCGGGGTCAAGGCGCGATTTGACCCCTTGACAGTAATTTATTTTGGAGTCGTCTATGAACCAAGTACAAATCGAGCAGAAAAGCTATCAGATGCCGCCGCAGGATGGGTTTACCGTCGCACACTTTCTCACTGTCGCCGACATCGAACGATCGGCTCAATTTTACGAAACGGTCTTCGGAGGTCGCATTCTGAGTAGAGGCGACAGCAGCGGCGCGCCGGGGTACATCCAGATCGCGAACACGTGGCTCATTGTCAACGTCGGAGGCGGTCCGACACCCGACAAACCATCGGTAACGCTCAGCGTCCCTGCCGACCCCAATTCAGTCAGCAGCTTTATGAATATCCGTGTTGCGGATATTCATGCGTGCTATGAACTATGGCGAAAACGAGGAGCCGAGTTTATCACAGAGCCAAAGGAAAAATATGGCGAGACGCGCTGCTACATTCGCGACCCTGATGGTTATATTATAGAAGTTGGGCAAAGCAAGCAGGGCTTCACTTACGGCTAAAGGAGTAACACACTATGAATTTCCTAAAAAGCGATACCGCGGTAGTATTTATCGACCCACAAAATGATATGCTGAGTGAGAAGGGAGTAAACTGGGGAACTGTCGGCGCAAGCGTTACTGAGAACAAAACAATAGAGAATATGGAGAAAATCTTCAAGCTTTCGAAGAAAAAGGGATATGAAATATTTATTTCACCACATTATTTTTTTCCAACTGATAATGGCTGGAAGATGAATGGTCCGCTGGAGACAGATGAGTTCAAAAATCATGCGTTTGCACGAGCAGGACAATTAAATCTAACGGGTTTTTTAAATTCAGGTGCGGATTGGCTGGATCGATTCAAGCCGTATATCGAAGACGGAAAAACAATTATTGTAAGCCCACACAAAGTGTTTGGTCCTGAGAGTAATGACTTAGTTTTGCAACTACGCAAACGTAGAATCAATAAAATCATTCTTGGCGGAATGATAGCGAACATGTGTGTTGAATCTCATATGCGCGAGCTGATCGAGCAAGGCTTCGAGGTTGCTGTAGTTAAAGACGCGACAGCTGGGCCCCGTCATCCGGTCTGGGGTGATGGCTATCAAGCAGCGATGATCAATTATCAATATCATGCACATGCCGTCTTATCAACCGAAGAAGTGCTTAATCGTATGCGTTTAGGCTAATTTATTTATCCAATACTTTTATTTTACAAGAAGTGCAAGGAGAGCATCATGAGCGCAAATGCAGGAGCGAGCGGTCAAAAGGCTAGTCGAGGGCAGGTCCTTGTCATCATCTCGAGCGAGCACACGCTAACACTTCAAAACGGCAAGACTTATCCGACGGGATACTTTCTCAACGAACTGACAGTGCCTGTGCGAATACTCATGGATCATGGCTACAGTATTGTCTTCGCGAATCCCAAAGGGAATGAGCCTTCTTCGGATATTAATTCGGAGACGCCCTACTACTTTGGCGGCAGTGAGGCCAAGTGCCAGGATTACAAACGCTTTCGAGACAGTTTGGTCAACCTCAAGAATCCGATCAAAACATTAGACGCAGTCGCGGGCGGTCTCAATCGATTTGATGCCATTTTTTTTCCGGGTGGGCACGCCCCCATGATTGACCTGACATCGGATCCTGGTGTCCGTGAGATACTCACCTACTTCCACCAGAACTCCCTGCCAACGAGCCTAATCTGCCATGGTCCAATCTCTCTCTTGGGAGCTCTTCCGAACTCGCGCGAAGTTGTTGCGGCGCTTAGGTCGGGCGATGTCGCGGCTGCGCGGGAGCTCGCGAAAAACTGGATCTATGCCGATTACAACATGACAGTCTATTCAACCGCCGAGGAGCAGGAGACGGAGTTCAGTCGGCTAGGTGGCAAGGTTCCTTTCTATCCCGAGGTCGCTCTCAATGAGGTCGGCGGAATCATGCGTCAAGCTCGTCCCTGGGCAAGCTATGTGCTTCGCGATCGCGAGCTCATCACCGGTCAGAATCCGTTCTCGGATGAAGCTCTCTCAAAATTGCTTCTCGAAGCCCTCGAAGAAAAGCGCCGAAAGAAAACTGTTTGATACGAAGAGCCGGAGAATCGTGCCTGGGTTGTATTTTAATCAGAAGAAAAGTAAGGAGATTTATTTAACATGAACTTTTCTTTTACTGATTGGATTATAACTACGGTGAGTCAATGGCTAACAAAAAATGACTCCCTTCCTCGCAGAACCTATCTTTGCGATTTTAATCATATTCGCAAACAAGTCCGACCGGGAGATGTTTTATTAATTGAGGGCCATAATCGTGTAAGCACGGTTATACGACATATAACCCAAAGCCCCTGGACTCATGCAGCATTATACATTGGCCAATTGCGTAATATTGAAGATGTCAAATTACGAGAAATGGCTAAAGAAGATTCTGAAGCTGACCCAGAAAGACAGTTAATTATTGAGAGTGAGATAAATTCAGGAACTATCATATCTCCGATCACTAACTACCAAGATTATCATGTCCGTATTTTACGGCCGCAAGGATTAACTGCTGAGGATGCACAGAAAGTTATTGGCTTTGCAATTAGCAGGCTTGGAAGAAAATATGATGTTCGGCATGTATTGGATCTCGCGCGCTTTCTGCTTCCGTGGGGATTCTTTCCAAGAAGATGGCGTTCTTCTTTGTTTCAACACAATGCGCTTCAACCGACGAAAGATATATGTTCATCAATGATCGCGGATGCTTTTGAGTCGGTGGAGTATCCTATTTTGCCCTTAGTAGGCAAAAGTTACGAAAACCAATTAGAGCTGATAGTTCGCAATCCTAATTTATATACGCCAAGTGATTTTGATTATTCGCCATACTTTGATGTGATCAAGTATCCTTTTTTTGCATTAGATAAAAAAGGTGCATACCATAATTTACCTTGGGCAAAAAACATTGTCAGTGACGATGAGATAAACCTTATTTCTTTATCACCAGAGATTCAAAAGTTTTTTACTTCGCCTGCATTCGCTGTTGTCGGTGCTTCAGTTAATCGATCTAAGTTTGGTAATAAAGTTTTACGCTGCTATCTGCAAAAAAATAAAAAAGTTTATTCTATTAATCCGCATGAGAAAATAATAGAAGGCATTAAATGCCTGAAGCAAATTGCTAATTTACCTGATAATGTAAAAAGTATTTCTATTGTGACACCGCCGCCAGTAACGGAGGAAATTGTAGATCAAGCAATAATAAAAAAAATACAGAACATTTGGATGCAGCCAGGCTCGGAAAGTGTTTTCGCAATTGAGAAATGTAAACAAAACAACATTAATGTGATTGCTAACGGGCCCTGCATTTTGCAGGAACTTAGATTCCATGAGTAATATTCAATTTGTATCATTGCCTGCGCCATCCGTCTCCATTTCTTACTAGCCGATTCGATACTGACCGCCGTCTACAACGATCGCCTGGCCAGTGATGAATGCTGCATCGTTGAATGAGATTGGAAAATATTATCGTCAAAAAATGGGCAAAAAAAGAAAGCAAGGAAGATAAATTTAATATTTTTTTAAAGAACTTAAAAAAATAACTGCTGTTTATATTAGAAGTCCTATGGCAAGCAGCATCTTCACCTGATACACAGGCATTCCTAATTGTAGGTACGATGTTCCTGCTGCCAATCATTCTCATGTATACCGCTTGGTCATACTGGGTGTTTCGTGGAAAAGTTCGCATGAATATTGGCTATGATTAAACCCAGGATATGACACTGCGTGGCGTTCTATCAAGCACAGAAATTACGTTGCAATTCTCTATTTTGGCAACAAAACAGCTAGTTCTTGCAAGTCGGTTATTTTATCCTTGCATTTTCTTGCGATCACTTTAAACGAAGGCGAAATACGATCATCTTTTAAAACTTCTTTCCAAAATTCAATAGCAGCAAGAAAAACATTTTTCCATATCTTTTTATCTGCTATTAATGGCAGGGACGGTTTAAATTCAATCGGAATAATTTGATAATTCCTGGGCATAAACAACATACATGTCATATCATAAGTTGGGGCTAAATCAATGACTCGTTGTCCTTGCGTAATAAATGATAGATTAAAAGAATGCATATCGTTGTTTGCTATGTATTCGCCAAAAAGTTCACGGAAACGAATTTTTTCTAAAAGATTTTCAGGGATAATTTTATTTTTTGCCAGTTCGGCCGATATTTCACTCCATGAACCTGAAATACCCGAAAATTCAGCGTCCAATGATCCAAGCGAAATTAAGCCAAGACGAGAAAGTCTACCTATTCTATCAAATCTTTTTACCTCTAAAAAAATTCTGTTATCTTGCGATATGATTTCTGCATCAGCTGCGTCTTGCCCATGCTTTTTTAGCACCCGCAAAGCAATGTATTCGCAAATCAGTAAATCGGCAATTCTTATTCCAATATCTGTGCTCGCAGGAGGAGAAAATTTAACTAAAACATGTTGATTTTCAGGTAAAAGAATTGTCGTAAATTTTGGATGCTCTCCGCCTGCGGAAGAGCCAGGATCACCCATTGAAAGGATTTCAGTTGCATATAGTGGATATTGTTTTTTTCGATTTTTACTATTAATAGCGTGCTGTGGATTCCGGCAATTTTCCAAATACAATTGAAAAGCTTTTTCGCCCACAATTAAATTTCCAATAGTATTCCAGCCACGAATAGATAAATATTTTAAGCAATGATCGGCCGTCCATAAATGAATGTCTTTAGGAAGATTAAGGTCCTGATTTTGCAGCGGAATGAAACGTCCAAGATATCCCGCTGGTCGAATATCATTTAAAAAATAAGGGATGTCAGGAAAAAGTGACGAGATTGCATCTTGTGTCTTTGTTAAAAAATAAAATCCTTGAGGATATACGGCATATAGAATTCCTAAGTGTCGACTATTTCCATCATTTAGTATTTCATAAATGGGGAATTCAGAGCAATTATCTATTTTTCGAAGAGCAGCATATCTTGTTTCTCGGGCTTTCCCTATTACAAGAATGTCCGTTTTTAAGCTTGATAAAATGCGAGATACAGAAGGTTGGCTTATTGAAAATTTATCGCGTATGGATTGAAGTGTAGTGACGCCGTTTCGACGCAGGTGGGTTAAAATTTCTGTTTGTAAGTTGCTTTTATCAAGATTTTTTCGGCTCATTTCAATTCTCAATAGAATAGATTATAGAATAGATTATAGAATAGATTTCGCTAGATGTATATACATATAATCACATGATAAAATGTGTATTTTAAGAATATTAAGAGATAAAACAGATTTTTATAGAATAGATATTATCATCTTGAAGTAGGATGATGGAAAGGAATCTGGGTTACAGACAGAGACCCATCTGAAGTGCGAAACGCTGTTAAGAGGTAGCTTAGAATTTAACTATTAATTAACAGGAGAATCAAGATGGGAAAGTGTTATCGTCATATCCAGTCCGAAGATAGGTTAAAAATTTACCAACTATTTTTTGAAGGATAATCTCGCCCCGAAAAAACGGACACATAACTAAGCGACCATTTGTTCTTCAAAACGCACTGGGCTTAAATAGCCAAGTTTAGAGTGAAGACGTTTTCGATTGTAATACACATCGATATAATCAAACACGTGATTTTTTGCATAAGCACGTGTTGAAAATTTTTCACCATGAATAGCTTCAACCTTGAAGCTGTGATTCCAGCTTTCCATGCTGGCGTTATCGTAACAATCACCACGTTTACTCATGCTGCAAATAAAGCCATTATCAGCTAATAATTCTTGATACTCATGAGAGCAGTATTGACTGCCGCGGTCAGAGTGAATGATCACGCCACGTGGTTTTTTACGCTGCCAAATTGCCATTTGTAATGCATCAATGACAAGCTTTGATGTCATGCGCTCCGATAGCGACCAACCAACTACCATGCGTGAATATAAATCCATTACAACCGCAAGATAAAGCCAGCCTTCATCTGTCCAGATGTAGGTAATGTCAGACACCCATTTTTCATTTGGCTTGCTAGCAAAGAAATTTTGCTGCAATAAATTCAGCGCTACCGGCAATTTATGATTACTGTTTGTCGTTGCTTTGAATTTTTTTGCTGCTTTCGCACGCCAACTATTTGATCGCATAATCCTTGCAACACGATGACGACTTACCTGAGTACTTTCTGCTTTTAGGCGTTTTGCAATGCGTTTGGCGCCAGCGCGAGAGTGTTCATCGTCAAAAATAGTCTTTATTTTAGCTGCTAACAGAACATTTTCCTGAGCACGTAGTGACAGTGGCCGATCTCGCCAATCGTAATAACCACTCGGCGAAACAGAAAGCATGCTGCACATCATTCTCACGGGAAAGTTATTTTTATTTTTCTTTATCATGGTGTACCTCACTTCGTTTCTTTCGTGAAGTACGTGGCCACCTTTTTTAAAAAGGCGTTTTCCTGCTCCAGGCGATCAACTTCGCGTTTAAGTCTTGCCATTTCAGCTTGCTGAAGTTTTTGATTTTCAATCGTATTACCACCTTTATTTTTCTGGCTACGCCAGTAATAAAGCATAGATTCAGGGATACCTAAATCTTTGGCTGCTTGCGGGACACCATCTTTTTTTGCACGCTCTACTGCTTGATCTTTAAACTGTGGACTATATTTCTTTCGAGTTGTTTCTTTCTTTGGATTATTTTCGTTCATTTTTCACCTCAATATCAGAGAGTTTACTCTCTTAGTGAGGTGTCCGTGAAGTCGGGGCTAGATCACCTGAAAAAGTGTCCGAGCTTTCTTGAATATGGAGAGTACCCCTACGTGAGCGCCGATGAGATAAAGAAATCCCTCAAACTTAAAGAGGCATTTTCCAACATGCTTGATCTAATGCAGTAACTAAAGCTCTAGGAGAATAACGTGCTCGAGCTCGACGACATTCAATATATTATTTTGACGCGCCCACCTGCTTTTACTGGTCGGTATGAGTTCTTATCGTTTCAAGATCCGGCAGGTGGGCGTGCGTGGCTCGCGAGTATGCAGAAAAAAATACAATCTGCAGAGCAAATGTCTACTTCTTTAGAAAAAAATAAGCGCTGGGTGAGTATAGCCTTTACCTGGAATGGTTTGCGGGCCTTAGGTGTGGATGAAAATTCTTTGGCTACCTTCCCGGAAGAGTTTAAACAAGGTATGGCCGCTCGCGCAGAAATACTGGGTGATACAGGTAAAAATCATCCTGACAACTGGGTTGGGCAAATTGCCAGTCCTAAACTCCATGCAATCGTCATTCTTTTTGCTTGCGATGAATCCGAGCTTGAACGCTGCCAGCAGGAACATAAAAAACTCGTCGCAGAATGCCGTGGCGTAGAAGTGCTTTCTTGTCTGGAGCTTCAAGCTGTTCCACCTTTTGAATATTCCCATGATCATTTTGGTTATCGCGATCGACTTTCGGAGCCAGTCATCCAAGGATCGGGTAAAGAGCCTACCCCAGGTTCAGGCCCACCTCTGAAAGCAGGCGAATTCATTCTGGGATATCCCGATGAAGAAGGTCAGCCGAGAAACTTACCACAACCTGAAATTTTATCTCGTAATGGCACCTATTTGGCTTATCGGCGCTTGCAAGAGCACGTAGGGCTGTTTTGGGAATTTCTTCGTGAGCATGGTGAGACACCCGAGGAACAAGAACTTGTGGCGGCAAAACTCATGGGCCGTTGGCGTAGTGGGGCACCGCTCGTTCTTGCACCAGAGAAAGATGACCCAGAGCTTGGTGCTGATTTCCAAAGGAATAACAATTTCAATTATGGAAAAATGGATCCACAGGGTTATGCAGCACCTCTTGGTTCACATATACGTCGCATGAATCCTCGTGATACTGCCAGCAACATGAATAGACATCGAATGATTCGTCGCGGAGCCACGTATGGTCCACCTCTACCGATAGACGCGCCAGAAGATGATGGTTTAGACCGAGGTGTTGGAGCATTCGTGATTTGCGCAAGTCTCATTCGTCAATTCGAGTTTGCTCAAAATGTATGGACGAACGATAAAAATTTTCATGCACTCGGCAATGAACGCGATCCTATTATTGGAAATCAAGACGGAACTTTAGAATACACGATTCCAAAACGTCCTATTCGGAAAAAAATTACTGGGCTTCCGGCATTCACAACGGTGAGAGGAGGAGCTTATTTTTTTATTCCAGGACTCAAGGCGCTTAGCTATTTAGCTTCATTGGTCGAGTAACAAGGCCTGCAACCTGCCCAGGCTGGGTATGTGAGTGTGCTGGGTCAGTGTTTTCTCGGCAGCACTTACAGAGCTGCTAACTGAGTGGCGCTTTCGTGGCGCACCGTGCCCTGTGCGCGCCTTGAATCTGTATTGTTTTTGTGCTAAGCTTGTGCAAATTTAATTTAAAAACGAGGCTAGTTTAATATGCTTAGAACACCTACTTCTGATGATTACATTGAAATAGTGATACAAGAAGAAAAATCAGAATTTATGCTATCCGCGTCCGCGCAAATGTCATTGGCGGCTTGCATGCTATCAATATACCAACTTGCAACACAAAATTCAGATCCTGCTAAAACGCCAAATTCTATGTTGGCACTGCCACTATCCATAGCAAGCCTCGCGCTTGCCTTACAACAACATATCGCCTCTAATACAATGATAGATACTACATTGGAACAACAACTATCTAACGCAACACTTTTTGGGAGCTTTGATAGAATAAATTCTCTTAGATCGAACGCAACACTTTTTGGGAGCTTTGATAGAATAAATTCTCTTAGATCGAACGCAACACTTTTTGGGAGCTTTGATAGAATAAATTCTCTTAGATCGAACGCAACACTTTTTGGGAACTTATGATAGAATAAATTCTCATAGATTGTTAGCAGCATTAAGAGCGCCAGCAACACATTCAGGCATTCTGTCGCTTAAACCACAGAAATTATCCTCAGAGGTGAAGCCTAAGCCTAAATTTACAATCCGAAATATTTTTAAATTAATTGCATCTAAATTACGGACTCCTTCAGCACCACCTGCCTCAAATAAAGTTCAATTGCAAGATAACGAAATGAAAACTGAATTACTTGAACCTACATCATGCACTCCTTCTGCACCACCTGCATCAGATATTCAATTACTTGCAACTACATCATGTACTCCTTCAGCACCACCTGCATCAGATGTTCAATTACCTTTGCCCACGTTACCTGTTTCTTCTGCTCCTCCACTACATAACGGAATAAAAGAAGCAAAAGAAGAAAAATATGAACGTATTGCAGAATTGCATAATAAAGTGGAGGAACAAAAGATTGATCTATCTGATGTTCCTGACAGATGCAAATGCTCAATCTCAGGAGAAATAATGATTGATCCTGTGGTAGCGGGAGATGGGTTTCCTTACAATCGTAAAGATATTCAAGGATGGATGGAAACGAAAACACAAGAATGCGAAAAATTAAACAAACCTGTTGTTATCTTAAGCCCACAAACACTTAAGCCATTACCGCACACAACCTTGATTCCTATTGAAGGTTGTCGAGCAGACATCATTGAATACCTGCAGCGGAAATTAAAAGAAAAAGAGAGTCAAGTAAGCCAACTTATGAGAAATAGACAGGACAATCCGGTATTTAGCGCAGCATCTCGAGCATTAAAATCTCAAGTGTCAAATAAAAAGGAAGTCTCAACCCACACACCTGGCAATAATTTAGAAAAATCCAAAAGCAAGCGTTTGGTTACTTTGCAATAGGATAATATTGGTTACAAACAAAAGAAAAATTAGTTATTATTTCAGAATAAATTAATGGAAAAGACACGCGCGGGCACGATGGTCCAGTGGTAACCGCTGAATTACAATCAAGGAGAACATTAATGGGTAATGGAATCCAGCCAGCACGAACTTATAATCAGAATCATATTTTCCGTAAATATATTCCGGGTAAAAGACGAATCAGTATCTATTGGTCATGGAGTTATCCGTGGGAATGTAACCGGGATCTCACCATCTTGGATAATCGGTTTTCAACAATGACTGAAACTCGGCGTGTGTTCTGGCCAACGTATGAAACACCGGAATGGGATGTAATGCATTTCCTTCAAGGGATCGAAGGAACATTAGAACTCTTCCATCGCTCAACTCTCAGCTTTCAAAAACTTGCCGGTGAAGTCACGGGTTATCCAGTTGCCGTATTCCAGCGCATTGATCAAGCTGGATATATGCTCCCTATCGATGAAAGGATTCTAGCGGACACCGATACACTGATGATTTTTGGTTTGGATCATATTATTTCCGATCAAAAAGCTGCTCCGGAGGAAATCGCAGCAATCCGCGAGTGGCTCAAGCGAGATGGAACTTGCCTCTTGATCGGTCCTCATCACGATGTTGGCTTCACCGATGATATGAAACAACGTCAAATGGAGTACCTACATCATGGCGACCAGCTTGTGCCACGTCAGCAACGCTTTGGACAATATACTCGTTCTTTAATGAAAGCATTGGATGTTCCTGTCATAAATCAATATGGTCTGCGTCCTGCGCTTATTCCGGGCACAAAGAAACTTGCGCCATTGAATACGAATAGGGACCTTGATCGTCTAGAACTCTTGAAAGATGTAACAACATTTAATTTCCACCCTCATCTCCCACACTATGCCATCACTACCAACGAAACAAAAAAAATTCATGTGCTCGCTCGGCAACCCATCGATCTTGAGCGACCACATCCGTTCACCCAGGCTGGTAATACAGAATTTAACTCTCTGCTCTGGATGCCTCCGCATGATGTACGTTCTGGAGATATACTATTGGCAGATTCCACAATCTTTACTACGCTTTTTGGTGGAACAGACAGCTTAGAAAATTTTTGGAGAAATCTTGCGTTGATGAAGATCAAAAGCTAAGTCTGAGATGATGCCGAATTTAGGATAATTTTATGTTTCTTGAAAGATTTTTGTAAAACTCCCCAAATTAGTAATTGAATATTGTTGCGATAATTTCCTCTCTAGGGTAAATGGGATTGGTTATAGACCCTTCTTTCTTTTGTCGCTCTCGTGTTTCGGATAAGCAGCATTCTTTTAGTAATCTACTCATCTTATCTGAGTCTATCATATGAGAATTATTAAAAAAGAAACCTCTTTTGTTGTTTTGTTTATTGGAGCGAAACCGGATTAAATGACAAATCAATATTAACCAATGGTCTAAAATTTGCGCCACATAAGATTAACTGGTAATATTTGGCCATTCATCAAGCGGAAAACACTGCTTGTAATAGAAATCGGAGCAATTATCTATGTTTATTCGTGATGCACTTTCAGGGTTTACCTCAGGTGTTTCTTATGTGTTCCGCAAAGCAAGTAGAGGTATTGCTTTTGCAGCAAGCCATCCTTTGTATACTTTAACGATCTTGCTATATGCGCAAACCGTGTTGGCACGAGCATCACAACAATCCATAATGTCAACAGCTAACGCAAGTCTAGCACTGCATCCGCTGCAAGGTTATTTATGTGGATCTCATTATACATTTAGCGCAGAAGCGGCTTTTGGAAATTGGAGTAATGGAATCAGTAGTCTGGTAATGGATTCACCTTTTTTCACGAATGAAACTGTTATTGATGTTCCGCCAAATGTTACCTTTATTCAAAATGGTACTACGATTACCTTGCAAGGAAATTCTAGCCAGTTAATGTTACCCAGCACTTTTACTGTTCCTAATGTTGATGAAAGCATGAGTGCGATTCCTGTGAACTACACCATCACCTCAGAGCAGGGTGATTCTTCTGTGGAAGGAGCAACACGAGTACCTTTTTCAATATCACAACCACATAGTGTGAATGGATACCCCTTCCCCCTGGTGGAAGAATTTACAGGAAGCCCAAATAAAACATATAATTATGTATTGTCAGGTGTAAGCGGTGTGCCGTTAGTACTTTCAATGCCTCAATTCATCCCGGATGAAGACCCAGACCCTTATATTTCCTCTATTTCTATGTCTATGCAACGCAGAGATCAAAATGGCTTATCTTACGTAAATTTAACAATCCCTTATTCTATTATTAGGGTTCCTTACACAAATTGCGATGTCTTCGCAGATGCTTTCTGGCCAGTTATATGCGCGGCTAGTGCTAATATCTGGCCTAAAAATGGAGCTCCATTTTTTTATCAAGCTGATATGATGTTTTCTGTTAACGAAACTGTTCCAATCTCCTCTGTCCCAATGAATAGAACCAATCTTTTTGGCCAGTTACAATTTACAAATTTAAATCAATATCCGAGTGGTAAGCCTTATGGGAATCAAATATCTGTATTTGCAAATGTTAATATCACGTTAGGTAATCAAATTATAAATTTAGGAAAAATAAATGCTCGTGATTTATTAACTACATTAGCCAATACGAAAGCTTATTTAAATTGCTCTTCTCCATCATCAGCTAAGTTAACTGCTCAATTTTATCCAAGGGGTTATTATGACTACAAACCTGAACTGGGATTAAGCAATACTATTTCTTTACCGATTAATACATTTCCACCTATTGTGCCAACAATGAATGTTACTCAACCCTTAAAATGTAATGATACCTTGTGTACTGCCGAGATAACAGTACGCCCAAACATGGCAGAAATCACAAGCAACGCACAGCTTGAGATTACTCAAACAAATCTGGGTGTTCATCAAATCAGTGGTGATCCAAGTCAGTTTAATGAGAATAATCCAGCGATACTCACGGCGAATGCTTGTGATTTAAATTCCACACAAAGTTTTAGCAAACCTAATGATGCTTCTGCATCCTCTGCTGGTTCAATACCGAAAGGATTAATTGCAGGCCTGTCTGTTGCTGGTACATTATTTTTTAGCGTTGGCTATTGTTTATATAAGAAACGCCAAGCGAGAAATCATGAGCCACAACAACAACTCTTACTAGATGGTGTTGAGGCTGGAGCATTTAATCAGCAGAAGTCTTCTCATAGTTAGGTAATCCGCATTACCGGTTCAATGATATTGAACACATAAGTTAATTGACGGCAATAACAACTGATAAAATTTTGATTAATGGGATTACTCAGTATGCGTATAGAACAAGAGGACTTGAAAGAAGCTACCAAAGCAGGATTAATCACTACTGATCAAGCACAACAGTTATGGTTATTCTGGCAGAAGGAGCAAGAAAATGTTCCTCACTTTCGTTTTTCCCATGTGATGTATTACTTTGGGGGAATGCTTGCTATTTCTGCCATCACTCTATTTTTTACCAAAGCATGGGATCAACTACGTGGTGTTCAACTTTTTATATTATCTTCTTGTCTATTTTTATTAGGACTTTTATTAACGCATAACTTTCTTAAGAAGAAATTACCAATTCCTGCCGGAATTATGTCAACATTCAGTTTAGCACTGGTGCCTTTAGCGGTATACAACATACAGATTTGGTTTGGGTTGCTTCCTGATCAAAATTATCACTACTCTGATTTTAATTACTGGGTAAGTTGGTACTGGGTGCCGATGGAGCTTGTTACCTTAATGATTGGAGTAATTATGCTTTACTTCTATCGTTTTCCTTTCTTACTTTTTCCAATCTCTATTACTCTCTGGTATATGAGTATGGATCTATTTTCTTTGTTCTTTCAGATAAATGATTATTCTTGGCGAGCATCATTTTCTGTTTACTTTGGGCTGATTGTAATTTTCTCAGCTATATACATGGATTTCAAACATAGTAATAATCGTCAAGACTATGCATATTGGTTATACATCTTTGGAGTAATGATATTTTGGGGAGGATTATCTTATCAAAGTTCAAATAGCGAGGTGAGCAAATTTTTCTATTGCTTAATCAATATTGGAATGGTTTTAACAAGTGTCTTTCTCAATCGTCGTGTATTTGCCATTTTCGGTGCTTTTGGCATTTTGGGATATTTAGGACATTTATCATTTTCTATATTCGCTAATAGTCTAGGATTTCCAATTGCTCTAGTGTTTCTTGGGATTATTATCATTTTTGCAGCTACACGTTGGACTCGCGTGGAGCACAAGCTAATTGAATACTTGCGTCCTTATATCCCGCAAAAAATTTTAAAAAGAATGCGGTTTTGAATTTTTTATTATTCGGCTTACACTAATATCTTTTGGAACTCTATTCATATCCACAATATAAGCTCTGCAATATGCTGATGGTGTGGTTATAGGTTCATTATTTATTAAAGCATTGGAAGATGGGATACAACCTTACGAGTTAACACACTTGGCAATGAGCATTAATCCATTGCGATAGCTATAAGGTAAAAATTTGACATTGATAAATTAATTTGATATACATAAATTTCACATTATAAGTAGTGACTAACATGAGCTTATCTACTAGCAAACAAACAATGCAAGATGCGATCGCTATCCAGGCGACAACTCCTGTTGTTTGCCGTTTTACTTCTTATCAAACATATTCATTTTTCTTTTATTTTTGGCCCCAAGGCCAATAATACTCGTACTTAAAATTTATTCGCTATCTCATAAACAACTAAGCAGTTGTTATAATGATTTTTTATGTATGCCTTAAAGAGAAGATGATATGAATCTACATGTTAAAAAAACTTTAATTTTAAATGGAGAAGCTACACCTCCAGGCTCAAAATCACACAGCATTCGTGCTATTATTTTGGCTTCGCTTTGTCAGGGAGAATCTGTTTTAACTAATATGTTGCGCTCAGATGACACGCAAGATGCAATTAATGCGTGTAGAAGTTTGGGAATAAACATTTCTGAATCGGGTCATACTCTTAATATAAAAAGTATGGGACTGCCATTACAAGCGCAAACGACTGAAATTAATTCTGGAAATTCGGGTATTACAACACATTTTATTATGCCTATTTTAGGTTTAAGGAATAATCCTCATCAGCCCATTATTTTAAACTGTGGCGAACAAATGCGTGCGAGACCAATAAAATCCTTAGTTGCAGCATTAAATAATTTAGGGCTTAGCATTAAATATTTAAAACATGCAGACACTTTACCGATTAGTGTTTCTGGCGAATTAATAGGTGGCAAGACGTATGTTGATGGTATGTCATCGCAATATTTGTCAGCATTGCTTTTTGCACTCCCCTGCGCAAAAACCGATAGTGAAATTAAAGTGAGAAATTTACAAGAACGTCCTTATGTAGAGATCACGCTTAACTATCTTAAGGATCAAGGTATTGAATTTCATCATCTATCGACCGAGGATATTGATACCTATAAAATTAAAGGTGGACAAAAATATAAGAATATTTATAAAACAATATCAAGTGATTTTTCTTCTGCATCATACCTGATTGCTGCCGCCGTATTAATTCCTGGTGAAGTTGTTTTACCAGGATTAGATATGACGGATTCACAGGGTGATAAACAACTCGTTACTCTATTGAAAGAAATGGGTGCTGATATTACCATTGAATCAATGCATTTGCGCATTCGTGGTGGAAAAAGATTATCTGGAATAAAAATTGATGCGAATGATATTCCTGATTTATTACCCACGCTTGCAGTAATAGCTACCTGTACAGATGGCAAAACAGAAATTTATAATGTAGCACATGCAAGAATAAAGGAAACAGATCGTATCCATTCTATGATAGATGGACTGACACGTATGGGCGCAAAAATAGATGAAAAAGAAGATGGCTTGATTGTCTACCCGAGTAAGCTCAAGGGCAATCATGTTAAAGGCTATAGTGATCATCGTACTGTTATGGCTTTAAGTATTGCTGGTATGATTGCTGACGGAGAAACTATAATTGATGACAGCGAAGCTATCAATAAGACATTTCCTACATTTGTTAATATAATGCAATCAATAGGCGCAAATATGGAGGTAGAAAATGTCATCTCTACGTAACCATGTTGTATTGATAGGTTTCAAACATGCAGGCAAATCTGTCATAGGCGGAAATCTGGCTAAAAAATTATGTGTTCCATTTGTTGATTTAGATAAAAAAATAGAATTACTTTATGAAGATAAATTTGATGAACAAATTACTTGCAGGCAAATAATGCAAAATAAAGGCGAAAAATTTTTTCGCTATTTAGAAACAAACGCATTGTTTCATGTTGTCAATTCTAACCCATCGATTATATCTTTGGGTGGTGGAACTCCATTAAGTGCTGAAAACCAAAGAATTATTAAGCCTTATATATTGATTCACATTACTGCACCGCAAGGCGTTATTTATGAGAGGATTATAATGAATGGAAGACCCGCCTTTTTTAATTCTGGAGAAGAGTTATTAGAATCTTTTAATCGATTGTGGGACGAGAGAATCAATATTTATGAAAAAATAAAAGATTTTTCTATCTTAAATAATAGTTCCATCAATGATTCGGTTAATAAAATTATTCAAAAATTGAGCTTAGGAGAATAATTCGAAATGAGTTACACCGTCATTAAAAAATTGCCCCCGGCAGAAGAAATCATTCAATCGATTCCTTTATCTATTGAAGGACATCAAAGAATTTTACAAGATAGACGAGAAATCAATAATATTTTAGAAGGAAAAGATAAACGATTGCTCATGATTATTGGCCCTTGCTCAGCGTGGCCAAGTGAAGCTGTTTTAGAATATGCTCAGAGATTAGCAAATTTAAATAAGAAATTGAAACATGCATTAAAATTGGTGATGCGAGTATATATCCAAAAACCGCGCACAACAAAAGGCTGGACTGGGCCTGTTAATCAGCCTAACCCATTTGTAAGCCCCGATATTGAAGCAGGTATAAGATATACGCGGAAAATGATGATTGAAGTACTAGAAATGGGTTTACCCATCGCAGATGAAGCTTTATTTACTCATAATGCAAAAGGTTTCTTAGAATTATTATCATGGGTGGCTGTCGGTGCGAGAAGTTCTGAGGATCAAGAACATAGGGTTTTTGCATCGGCAATTAATTGTGCTGTTGGTATGAAGAATCCTACACATGGCTCGTTATCCGTGGCCATCAATAGTGTAGTCGCAGCTCAGCATTCACATGTTGCAGTGTTGGATGGACACGAAGTGCAAACGCATGGAAATCCATATGCACATGTCGTATTACGCGGCAGTAATCATGCACCAAATTATTCTGCTCTGCATCTTCTGGAAATTAAAAATTATATGGATACACATGGTATTATGAATCCATCTATCATTATTGACGCTAGTCATGATAACTGCTTAATTAATGGGAAAAAAGACCCTAGTCGTCAGCCAAATATTATTTTTGATGTGCTAAAAAGCATTGAAAAGTTGCCAGAGTTAAAAAGTATTGTTAAAGGATTCATGGTGGAAAGCTTTTTAAAAAAAGGCGCCCAAAAAATAGATGCAAATCATCCGGAAAATACAGATCTAAATGGATTATCTATTACGGACCCTTGCTTAAGCTGGGATCAAACGGAAGAAATGTTGTCTGAGTTGGTGACGTTATGAATCAAATACTGATGCAAATTCCAGCCCGACAAACTATTTCTTATCCAATAATGGTTGGAAAGGATTTGCTTTCCTGCCCAGATAAATGGTTGCCAATAGATTGGCGTTCCAAACAACTCGTCATTATTACAGATGATAATGTCAATAAGATTTACGGAGAATCTTTAGCAAGTGTGTTGAGTGAGTCAAAACCATTATTATTTACTTTTCTGCCGGGAGAAAAATCAAAAAATTATCAAACTAAGCAATTCTTGGAAGAACAAATGATACAGCACCATTGTAACAGGGAGACTATTATTATAGCTCTTGGCGGCGGTGTGGTTGGTGATGTAGCTGGTTTTGTTGCATCAACTTTTATGCGTGGGATTTCTTACATTCAAATACCCACTACTCTTTTGGCAATGGTAGACAGCAGTGTAGGTGGAAAAACGAGTATTAATACAGATCAAGGTAAAAATTTGATAGGCGCATTTTGGCAACCCAGCTTTGTTGTGGCGGATATAAATTGTTTACTCACATTACCACAAACTCATATTACAAATGGGCTAATTGAAGCATTAAAAATGTTTATGACGAGTGATATCAATAATTTTAACTATGCGAGTGATAACCTTGATAAGGTTATCAATAAAGATCTTTCTGTTTTAAAAAATGTTGTTGAACACGCTATTAAAATTAAAGTCAAAATTGTGAGTCACGATGAAAAAGAAAATCATCAAAGAATGATATTAAATTTTGGGCACACGATAGGACACGCTTTAGAAAAAGTATCGGGCTATACCCTCCTGCATGGATATGCAGTTGCCTTGGGTATATTAGTCGAAGCAAAAATATCTCAATTATTAGGATTGTTTTCATTCAAGGAATACCAAGTGATTCAGTCATTATTTTTAAAATTAAATATTTCATGGCAGCAGATAAAACACATAAATAGCGATGACGTTATCCATGCAACGAAAAATGATAAAAAAATCAAATTAAACAATGTGAGATATGTTTTATTGGAAAAACTAGGAAAAGCCTATGAAGATGATGGCATTTTTGCTCATCCTGTTACAGATGATATTGTTAAAAAAGCATTATTCGATGTAAGTGAGGTGTGATATGACGGGTAATAGTTTAGGAAAGTTATTTAAAATTACAACGTGTGGAGAATCACATGGTGGTGCTGTTGGTGTTATTATTGATGGTTGTCCTGCGGGCTTAGAAATTTCTGAGATAGAAATTCAACAAGAATTAGATAGAAGAAAACCTGGACAAAGCGCTATCACAACGCCGCGTAAAGAACAGGATAAAATACATATTTTTTCCGGTGTTTTTGAAGGGAAAACGACAGGCACACCTATATTATTGCTTTCCTATAATTCAGACATGCGACCAGAAGATTATGAAGAGCTAAAAAAAGTTTACCGCCCTTCTCATGCGGATTATACATATCAAATGAAATATGGGCTAAGGGATTTTCGTGGTAGTGGTAGAGCTTCAGCTCGAGAAACATTAGCACGCGTTGCAGCCGGAGCTATCGCTAAAAAATATTTGAAACAAAATCTCAATATAGAAATATTAAGTTATGTAGAACAAGTAGGAAATATTTATTCAAAAATAGATTATAAAAAAGTAACAATGGATGCTATTGAATCGAATATTATCCGTTGTCCCGATCCTAAGGCGGCAAATAAAATGATTGATCTTATTGAAGAAGTAAAAAATGATAATAATTCTATTGGCGGAGTGATCAAAGGTATTATTCGAAATGTTCCAGCAGGATTAGGTGAGCCTGTATTTGATAAATTGTCAGCTGATTTAGGCAAAGCTATGCTAAGCATTAATGCAGCAAAAGGATTTGAAATTGGCTCAGGTTTCAGCGGTGTTGCCATGCGCGGCAGTGAGCATAATGATCCTTTTGTGATTGAAAATAATGAACTTAAAATAAAAACGAATCACGCGGGTGGCACATTAGGTGGAATTTCTACTGGGCAAGATATTTATTTTAGAGTGGCTTTTAAACCTGTTTCAACAATTAGTAAAAATCAACAAACCGTTAATTTAGATAACCATGCAGTTCTGCTTGAAGCAGCGGGTAGACATGATCCCTGTGTACTACCGCGTGCTGTACCTATTGTTGATGCTATGTCAGCTTTAGTTATTATAGATCATTTTTTAAGACAAAATGCTAGAAATAGAAAGGAACAAGAATGACAAGCTCTCTAACTCTGTCAAATAAGCTTTTGTGCATTATGCGCTCAGATTGCAAGCTATTTAAACGATCTGATCGAGAAAAAGCGCAGGAATATTGGGTTATATTTCGAGCTTTTTCGAGTGAAGATCGTTTAAAGAGCGCCGCAAGATGAGATGCATAATAGGTGTTTCAGGCGATGAGGGTTCTTTTTCAGAACAAGCTGGCCTTCTGTATGCAAAATCTATTGGAATTCATCCAGTTTTAGATTATTTGATTGATATGGAAGGTGTGCTTTCTGCTGTTGAGAATGGTATGGTAGATCTGGGTATTTTTCCTGTTGTTAATTTGCGTGGCGGCTTAGTTAGAATGGCTTATGACGCAATGGGTAATTACAAATTTAAAGTAATAGATGAATTGTGGCTACATGTTCATCAATGTCTATTGGTTAAACCAGGTGTTAACCTGCAGCAAATAGAAACAATTGTTTCGCATTCACAAGCTATTGCCCAATGTAAAGACTATCTACAGAAAAATTTAAACCATGCTGAATTAATTGAATGGCAAGACACTGCTAAAGCTGCAAGAGAATTATCTCAAGGGAAATTGAGTGCAACCAGCGCTGTGATTGCTCCTGAGCGTGCAGCTATTCTTTATGGATTAGAGGTGATGGCCAGAAATATACAAGATGACGATCCTAATTTAACAGCATTTATTATTGTAAAAAACCATGGGTGAATAATGTTATCTATTAAACAATTGAGAGCTAAAATTGATAAGATAGATATTAATATTATAAAAATGTTATCGCAAAGAAAAACACTATCTATTAAAATTGGAAAACTTAAATCTAATACCAAAATAATAGATAATAAAAGAGAAAAAGCATTGATGCTGCGCTATAAAAAATTATGTTCAGAATATCAATTACAACTCAAATTTGTTAAAAATGTATTTAAAATAATTATTGCAAACTCTAGAGAACTACAAAAGTAACAGGCTTGAAAATTATCTATTCTAGTTATAAGCTCTCTTTTCCTGACTTCTGCCAATTAGTGCGTCAAAGTAGGGTTTAACTGCCGAATCTAGGATAATACTTAAAACTTGTTTTCTTGGATTTTTCGATGAAATTGATGGGGGTCTGGTTGAGTTGGATACTCCATTTTTCTTTTTTTATTTTCATTCTGAGTTGTTGGATTTGAAAAAACGGTCAAGCTTCTTGCTTTGCTATAAATAGATGACAATTTTTCTTCTCTATCCATGATATCTACTGTTGGCGGACAGGTAGATTCTTGATCCATTATATCCGCTGTCGGCGGACAGGATGATTCCCGTCCTAATGATTGAACACACTTTTCCTCAAGTGCTTTGATTTTTTCCTGTTGCTCTTCAATAACAATCTTTTGCTGAGAAACAGTTTGTGTTAGCTCACTTATCGTTTTTTGAAAATTTTGTATTTCTTCATCAGACTTATTTTTGTTAATTAAAATTTCGTAACATAAAGTAAGGTCTTCAGCTATATTATGCTTACCATTTTTGGAAAATCTTTCTACACATTTAGCAAGCTGATTACAAGTTGAATCCGAAATCGTAATTTTATTTTTGATAATTTTTTTTGTCAGCGCCTTGATTTGATCAACAGTTCTTAAAAGCTCTTCATCGTTAGAATTTTTTTCTGTGATGCATCGAAACGTATCAATACATGCTGTTATGCATTCATGCGGATCAAATGATTTTTCCGAAACTTTTATAAAGATGGCCTTGGCCAACAGAAATATTTCATTAGATGCTTTGTCATTTTTACCATAATAACGAGCATTATATCCCAATTGCATAAAACTTTTACTCAGCGATGAAGAAAATTTTTCTAAGTTTTCAGAATACCTAAGAGCAGTATTTATATACTCTCGTATACTGGATAAATTTTTAGAAAACTCCTGCTGTAACACTAAATGATTTGCCAAATCTAAATTGACTTCTACTGATAAAATATGAAGTTGATTAGCATATTTATGCTTTCCCATGCTGCTCAGTTTTTTAGCATGGTCACGCACCATATTTGCAATCGATGCTTTTTTTTCGAGTGTTATTAATTTTTCATCTAATTTTACTTTTAATTGATTAAAAACATTATTAACATTGTTTTCATCCATTAATAGAAGAGTAGCATAATGACAATAAAGTGTTAGGAGTACTTGGGAACAAAAAATTTGATCTTCAGCCGTTTTAATAGAGTACTCAAGAAACTTTACAAAATAAATAGAATGCTCTGTTTGAAAATTCTTATAGCTAGCCATGGAAAATAAAGCTTCGCTTAGAACTTGATCAGAAGAAATCCACGTAAAATACTTAGAATAAAGATAATTATATAGGTTTCTTAACACCAGGTTTGCATCGTCGACTCTTCGACACTTTAAGTAAACTTGGTAGAGTGTAAAATAACATTCAATAGAAAGAAATTTTTTAATTGGCTCGGGGATATTTAAAGGTTGTTCAACCTTCTGTAAAATCCGTGAAAATTTTAACAGCGATTGCTTTGCATCTTGAAATCTTTTTTCTCTTATACATTTTTCTACATCATCGAGAATTCCTGTCGATTTTGAGTCATCTGTGTTTGTGTTTTTGTGAAGCATATTTATTGAGACCTATTTGGATGGGCGCGTCTGTTTTGGAGTATAGTAAAAAATAGCTGGGGATGTAAAGCAATTTTACCCGAAGATGTGTTACTATCTTGTTGGTTAATAATATGAGATAAATTATCACACCTCTTGAAAAGCAACTCTATTAAATCAAGGTGATTAGAACCTTAGCGCGCCTTTGACATAGACACTGCTCAGTTTGACGGGAAAATTATGGAATGCAGCAATATTCAAGCAAATACTATTATTTTAATTGCTGATCCTAAAATATTAGCTGTCAATATTATTGATAACAAAGATCCAATGGTTGAGTTAAAAAACCAGAAAGAGATTATCTATGGTCCTTCTCCAGAAATACCAGATAATACAGATTATACCAAAATAAGAAAAACTGTTTATGAAAAATTAAAACAAGCGCAAGCATTGTTACCAAAAGGATTGCGTTTTTGCTTATATGAGGGATACAGAAGTTTGCAGTTACAAAAAATGCTTTTTGAGCATCGATTTGAGAAAATTACAAAACACCATCCCCAATGGTCACAAGATGAAGTTTTTATAGAAACTATAAAATTGGTTTCTCCTATTATTAATCAAGATGGTTCAAAAAATATTCCTCCTCACTCAACCGGCGGTGCAATTGATATCTATTTACTCGATGACAAAGGAAACCCTATCGACATGGGAATTCATCCCAAAGATTGGATGGAAGATGAAGAGGGCTCTATTTCTCTCACCTCATCATGTATTATTTCTGCTGAAGCACAAGAAAATAGAAAAATAATGAGTAAGGCATTAGCGGCGGTTGATTTTGTAAATTACCCGACAGAATACTGGCATTGGTCTTATGGCGATCGTTATTGGGCATATCATAAAAATAAACCCCATGCTATTTATAATAGCTATAGCTCTTCAGATAAGTAAATTGGTATTCTAGCATCTAATCTTGCAATCTGAGCGCTATAATACCAATTTACTTATCTGAAGAGCTATATCATGTTTGCACTCTCTGATAAGTTTCCAAAGTGGGAGCCTTTATATTTGCTTTTTTGTAAACTGCTGTGTGAGGAAGTTGTAATTCAACATCATAAATCGGTTGTAATTTGACTTTGGCATTTTTAATCTCGACGTCAAGAACATGACCAGATAATTTACGGTCATCCGTAATGAAATGGAAATGAGATCCAGGTACACTTAAACTCGATAAATATTCTGGTATCCAAAATCCCAAAATAGTGCCTGAAATATTTTCTGCCGTATAAACATCTTCTTTTTTTCTTTGCACTTCTAAAGCAGAACGCGGAGATCGACTACGCAGAACAATTTTTCGGAATTGCCCGTCAACTCGAATCGCGTAGATGATATTTTTATTATCAAATTTTTTGTTGAGAATAGACTTTAATGATTCATAATTTGTTACATTACTTAAATCAGAAGTAACCGTAGGAGAAAATTTGACAACTTCCGCATAAGGTGTTTTCCAGCTTAAATCAACTGGAAAAGTTTTTCCATTTTGTCCAATTTGATAAAAATTTCCGTTTAATCCAATCATTTCACCTTTAATCCCATTAAATGTACCCAACCCAAAATCACCTTTTTGCTTTAATTGATAATAGGTAACATTGCCATCCACAGCACCGCTCAATGCTGAGTTAAACGTTCCAACTTGAAAAAGTGGGCTAGAAAAAGCGATTTGATAACTGCCCAATAAAATAAACAGACAAAGAGCATTTATTAAACGTAGATTTTTGACCTTCATTTTTCAATCTCCTCCCGCTAAATTTTCTAAAATAACCAAGTGAAGTAATGACACACCTCACAAAGAAGGTGAAGCGAATGGGGCAGCTTCAAGCACACCGTTGTGTTGTTGTGTTTGCAGCTGTAAAGCTGTGTATCTGAGCCCAAAAAAACCTGCTTCTACTTGTGACCCACTCTCATTATCACTGCACTTACTTTCGGCTTGTTTATTGTGTTGCGTCCTGAGACCATCAAGCTCCAGTAAGCCCGTTGCAGCTTCTTTTAGAAGCTCTTCTTGAGGATTTTCTGACGTTAGACTTTCTGCGAAATAATGCTCTGATAATTGAAAGTACAGATTATCCTCAGAAATAAATGTATTACTTTTTGTTAAGAGTAAAAGATAAAGCTTTCCTAGCTTACAGTATGCCAACGATCTTAATGCTAAATTTTCATGCGTAGCAACTTTTAAATAACACCTTTCTGCAAAATTATAGGCTTTTAATTCCCTATAGTAATCCCCTAAATGAATACATGCGTCACCATGGTAGGGTAGCTCTAAAATATTTGCAACCATTATGAATTTCTCAATGGCTTCCTGATAATGCCCAAGTTGCTCAAGTCCTGCCCCCCAGGCGAGGTATATATTGATGTTATCAGGAACTAGCCCTAATCCATTTTGGTAACACTGAAAAGCTTCTCTAAAGAAAAACCATTTTGCGTAAGCACATCCTAAATTTCGATAAAGCTCAGCTACTTTATACTTTTTGCCGGAAATATCATCAGATAGAGTATAGTTTATTATATGCCTTGCAATAAGTTGATTGAAAGCATTTTGCATAAACTCGAAATCAATTATGTTGTTATTATTTTCATATTTTTTTATTTCGTTACCAATACATTCTTCTGCTTCATCTAGCATATCCATATCAATCAATGAATAAATTGTTTGAAAACTTATCCATTCTTTACTTTTGTACTGCACATAGAAAGCCGCATTTTCTTCTGGATTTTTACAAGCTGAATACAGTCTCAACATACTACCCAACAAGTAATCACGGTCAGTGTTTTTAATAAAATTACTCTTATCACAATCAGACCATATTTGCTCTGCTCGCCCTACTAACTCTTTATTTGAATTTTTTTCATCTTTTATTTTTTTACATATGGCACGCAAAACAGCATTATGTGACGAAGCACCTATAACCTCATGTCGAATTGATGAATCAACGTTTTTTTGGAAGAAATCAAAAAGTTCGATTGCTTCATTTGTTCTACCAAGACTTTTTAATGCTGTAATGACTTGTGAAAATGATTTGTCGTCAGGTAATTCTTTTCTAGCTTTCATTTCCTTAAATATACCAAGAATTTCTAGCGAAGAGTCTATTATTCTGTATTTTGGTTTTTTACTCACTCTGCCTATTTTAATATCACTGACTTTAAAATCCTGCAAATTATTATCTTGTGTATGGGATTTCATAGCAAAAGCATCCTCGAAAGCTAAAAATTTTATTTGGCTTATATTATCACAAATTATCTCAATAGCTTATTCACCTCCAATCTATTGTCCCAAGGGTACAGAAGCTGCGACCAGCCGCCACTTTCATGTCTTGTAGTCTGACAAAAGTCCGAAATCCGTCTAATAACCGAGTAAGATTTTAAATCAATTTTGTTGGTTATTAATTATACAAAAGTTGCAGTTATCAGTTGAATCCAGGCGATGAAAGCAGACAAGCGTGGTAATAAACAAAATAAACGGCTCGCTATCCTCTCATGATTTTGTATAAGTCGATCGTGTTATTTTCTTACATGCTTTATAATCAAATTCGATGTTTGTCATTTTGATCGTGGCAAAATTTATTAATATAGGAAATTTTTGTTATGCAAACAGGTACAGTAAAACGTTTTAACAAGATTAAAGGTTATGGCTTCATTACCCCAGATGCGGGTGAAGGCGAAATATTTGTTCACTTTTCTGAAGTTCAATCAGTGGGATACAAAGAATTAAAAGAAGGACAACGTATCAGTTATACCCTGGCACAGGGCGAAAGGGGCGAGTTTGCAACGCAAGTAAAAGTAATTGATTAAAAAGATAATCCTCACAAAGTGAATACGTAAACATGAAACAGTCTGATCCCAGTCATCAATCAACCAACCTTGAGCAAGCTTTTTCTTGTTTGCCATTACGGGAGACGTTATTAAATAATCTTTCTTCTCTAGGGTTTGATGCAATGACGCCTATTCAAGTGCAAAGCCTCCCGATCATGCTAAAGGGTGAGGATGTTATTGCAAAAGCGAAAACAGGAAGTGGTAAAACAGCTGCTTTTGGACTTTCATTGTTAAATCATTTAAATGTTGAAAATTTCGCGGTGCAGGCTTTGATTCTGTGTCCAACACGTGAGTTAGCCGAGCAAGTCAGTCAAGCTTTACGCCGTTTGGCTCGTCTCATGCCGAATGTCAAAATTCTGAATTTATCAGGTGGCATTCCAATGAAACCACAATTGGATTCATTAAGACACGGCGCTCATATTATTGTAGGCACACCAGGTCGGGTGCAAAAACATTTAGGAAAAACCACATTGTCATTGAATAAGTTACAAACCTTGGTTTTAGATGAAGCGGATAGAATGCTCGATATGGGCTTTTTGGAAGATATAAAAGTCATCATCTCAGCGTGTCCGAAACAACGCCAAACTTTATTATTTTCTGCGACCTATCCTGCGGAAATAAAAAAACTTAGCAAACAATTCATGCAAAATCCAAAAGAAGTACTGATAGAAACTGCTCACACTGAATACGATATCGAGCAACGTTTTTATGAAACGAAGAGTCAGGCAAATAAATTCCCGCTCCTTACGGCTTTATTACTCCATTACAAACCGAGCTCAACGCTAATTTTTTGCAACACCAAACAACAAACAGCGGATCTGTCAGATAGGCTTAACGATACCGGATTTAGCTCACTTGCTTTAAATGGCGATATGGAACAAGCAGAACGTGATCAAGTCATCGTACGCTTTGCCAATCAAAGTTGTTCTATCATGGTTGCAACAGATGTTGCGGCGCGTGGTCTCGATATTAAAGAGTTACCCGCTGTCATTAATTATGAGCTAGCCTTTGAACACGATGTCCATATTCATCGTATTGGCCGTACTGGTCGCGCTGGTCATAAAGGGTTAGCTTTAAGTTTGACAATTCCTGCGGACGCCGAACGACTTTGTGCAATAGAAGAAAATTTAGCTCATCCACTCACTTGGGGAAATATGAGTGAACTAACTCAAAGTGACTCAACTATTTTTCTACCTGAAATGGTAACCGTGTGTCTTGATGCAGGAAAAAAAGATAAAATTCGGCCGGGTGATATATTGGGTGCTTTGACTAAAGATGCTGGATTACCTGGAGATGCGATTGGCAAAATTGACATCGCGGCTCTTTGTTCTTATGTCGCAATTCACCGCGCCCAAGTAGATAAAGCGTATCGATATTTGCAAAATGGGAAATTAAAAGGTCGTAAAGTGAATGCGAAAAAACTGCGATGAAATCCCCATGGATACCATTTTAATTTTTACGGATGCCGCAACATCATCAAAAATGAATATTGCAGTAGGAGCATTCTTATGCCTAGATCAAAAACAAATACAGAATTATGTTGAATGTAGCACTGAAGATCTATACGCTAAATTAGCTGATCGTATTGTTTATCAAAAATATGCATCTAAAAAATCAACTTGGTCAGAAATAAAAACTGCTATTGATTCTCTAAATTTTCTCCACAAAAATTCGGAATTCATTCGAAAAGTTGAAATTTACACCGACTGTCAAAGTCTTTGCGATTTATTGGGTCAAAGAAAAGAAAAATTACAAAAAAAAAATTTTCTAACCCGAACTGGTAAAATTCTTCAAAATGCAAATCTTTATAAAGAACTCTTTGCGATCGCTGAAAAATTTCAAATTCGAACTTTCAAAATAAAAGGTCATAATTTGATATCCTATCGTCTGACATTGCAAGAAAAAATATTCGCTATTCTAGATAAATGTAGTCGCAAAAGATTGCGATTTGTTTTGAGCAGCAAGAGTTGAAGAATAAGACCACCCCACTAACCCCAGAGCTTTGTTGCTCGGACATCAATAGAAGTCTGCTTTTTTACATCGAGGTTCTGGAGTTCAACATACAGTATCAGCGTAAAGAAGACAGGTTTGTCATGCTGGAACGTCAAGGTTCACGAATCATGCTAGATGAAATACGCAAGGATACCGCAAGCGAATCTTGCAGAACATGGATAGCAGGTCCGTTGGAAGTGCCCTTTGGCAGAGGAATAAATCTGGAAATAAAGACTGACAAGGTCGACGAGCTGTACGACCGCGTTCAAAATGCCAGAGCCAATGTCTTTTTGCCTATAGAAGAGAAATGGTATCGCGCTAATGATGTCGAGATTGGCAAGCGTCAGTTCATAGTTCTAGATCCCGATGGTTATATGCTCCGCTTTTCTCAAGATATTGGGGAACGCAAAGTATGAATAAAAATCACACGACATCTGATACTCACTGTAATGATCAGGGTCTCCTAACATATATAGAGAAAAGTTTCATTCATTTTGTTGAACAAACAACCAAGGTAAAATAACATTCATTAAATGAATAATATTACAGGCTATATTTTCCAACGCCGAATACCATAATGAATATTGCGCCGCCCATAATAGAAATATTTTTCATAAAATGATTTAACTGGTTTTGTATTTCGGCAGGTTCAATATAGGTCCAAAAGCGGTGGAAAATACATGTGGCGCCCAAGGTGAAACAGAAAATGAAAAACGCACCCCATTTTGCTTTCCAACCACTAATGATCATAAACCCAGCTAATAACTTTACAACAATAGTAAACACCAATAATACGTGTGGATAGGGTAAACCAAAGCTACTCATATATTGGATACTTCTAGAAGCATAAAAAATTTTATTATATATTGCATCTTGAAAGGCAAAAACAGCCACAAATAAAATTCGAGCAATTACCAGCGCTGAATTCTGTAGACTAGTTAATTCATTCATTTAGTATATTCTCCAGTGACAATCATTATCCCAATTGCTTCATAATGTCTTCTTTAAATGTATTACCAAAAACAAAAATACCTTTTATTTTTGTCATATTATTTTGGAAAATGAATAAATCTAAAAATTTGGCAGAAACTTTTTCTCCTTTGGAATTTTTCCATGAATAATTAAAGTATGCTGCCATCATGTTTTGATCTAACTTGCCTTCGAAAATATTTATTAAGCTTGATTGTGGATTTGTAATTGTTTTAATGTTGGCTAACTGCATTGATGATAATGAACGTAACGATATGGTAAGCATGATTAAAGACGGCTCTATGATGACTTGGCGACGCCATATAAACTTGCATGGAAAATATGATTTTAACCGGCAGTCAGTTAATGATTATCCATTTGATATGGCTAAAATATTATCATTGCGGGTGGCTTAAGCAAACGAATGATCCCCCATCCAATAGAATAATCCCCAAGCTTGATAAAACAGTTGAATAGATACAAAGTCCCTACTATGATGTTAGGGAAAATTTTTAATTCAATTACTAGAGGTAATCAGTTATGTCAGCACGTGAAAAAGGGACGGTTAAGTGGTTCAACAATGAAAAAGGTTTTGGGTTTATTCAAAGAGAAAATGGTGGAGATGTGTTTGTGCACTTCAATGCTATTACTAGTGAGGGATACCGTTCTTTAGCAGAAGGGCAACATGTAGAGTTTACTGTTACACAAGGCAAGAAAGGGCTGCAAGCTGAGGATGTTACTGTTATAAAGTAATGCAATATTTTAAAAGGGAATACCTGACATGCAGTTTACAATTAGGGACGCAGCGATGCTACTTTAAAGTCCTTTAAAAATTATTTAGCTTACGCAGTAGTTTAGAAATTTAACCGCTACTAGATTGCTATGTCAATGTAAGTGTGAATCGCAGGCCGAATTAGGGTGGGATGCTGTGATCCATGTGGCCTAATACACACATTACAACACGGATAGATAAATACAATGTTAGATAAAATTACCAACGATCAACATAAAGTCATTTGGATTGACTTATGCGATCCTACTCAATCAGAGATCAATGAAGTTGAAAAAGAACTTGATCTTCATATTCCCTCACGCCATGAACTTGAAGAAATTGAGACTTCTAGCCGGTTACAATTTGTAAATAATTTTATTAGAGTCAATTTACCTTCCATACTACATGTGGGTGCAGAAGAATGGCCTGCGCCTGTTGGCTTTATTCTGAATGCTAAGATTTTAATTACGATTCGATTCCAAGATTTACCTTTTTTCGAGGCTGCTAAACAGGTTTTTCAGAACGACAAGCATAAAGGCGATTCAGCAGATGCCTTCACGCATATTTTAGAACAAATGATTGAAGTGGGAGCGGATATTTTAGAGAAAACATCACATGACACTACGAATGCTTCACATGATATCTTCCGTCGTTATACACGTGTGAACAAACGTATGAGTAAGCGTTCACAACCGCGCTTACGCACTCTTCTCTATAACTTAGGAAATTATGGAGAAAATCTATCACAAATACGGGCCATTCAATTAGGTTTACAAAGGATCATCCCTTTTGTCTTGGAAAATGGGCAGAGTTGGATGTCACAGACTGTGCAAACTCGTCTTAAAACGGTGTTGAAAGACTTAGAGTCTTTAATTGATTTTGAATTACATCTTGCCAATCGCGTCCAGTTCCTATTGGATGCCATTTTAGGCTTCACTAACACAGAGCAAAATGACATTTTCAAAGTCTTGACTATAGTCTCTGTGATAGGTATACCACCCACCTTCATCGCAAGTTGGTACGGCATGAATTTTCATTTTATGCCAGAGTACGCCTGGACCCACGGCTATTTCTACGTCATTTTTCTAACCGTACTAAGTATTATCATTCCTTTCATCTGGTTCATCGCCCGCGGCTGGCTCTAAAATATCCTGGATACGATTCATTAAGCCTTAATTTTTCTCATCATTTGCCCTTTGCTATATATTTCCTTGACGGCCAATAAGGTTCCCGTGCCGGGATTCCTTCCTAAATCCCACATAAGCTATCATTGACTGTAAATATACTCATATTAAAAACAACCACATTTTTATGGTGAAAATAGCAAAAAACGCAGAATTCTCCATGTGTACCTGTATATATACTCATATATAAAATAAATATAAAAGAAAATCATACGATGAAACCTAAATGCCTCTCATCTTAATTTCAAAAATCATATCAAATACAAGCAGTTAGGTCCCCTCGAGATTGCTTTATTATTTTCGCTATATTTAATATTACCTTAATCTTGTTCGAGTATAATGCAAAATCAATCTTAATAATTCCCGATTTTAAGTATTACCAAATTCAGAAGAGCACCAACGCAATGTTTCGACAGCAAATTAAATTAGACATTAGTGTCATTAATAGCGATACAGTAGTTAATCATCTAATTAACGAAAGATGCTCAGCAGCTCCTATCATCCCTGATTTAGTAGAAGAAAAAGCGGTGAAAAAACCTGAAGCATACAATAGGTTTCGGGATTTGGATGGTAAAGAAAAATTTAGAAAAAAATTTATTGATAAACTCACTGATGCACTTAGAAATTTATATTCTGAAAATGAAGCTGACAAACGCATCATAGAATTTAAAAACTTAGCTGAAAATATGGAAAAAAATGGTGCTATAATTTTTGGCAACATGATTAATATAAAAAACTTTGAAGAACTTGTTAGTATGTATACTTCAAAATTATCAACTGATGGAAGCAAGAGTTGGATTCATTCATATATTAATTTAGGCAATCATCCTGATTTTATAACTAATGAAAATTTTAATGACGCATTTATACATCCATTACTTGTCGCACTGATTTCTTACTCTGCTGGTGGTCCAATCAGATTGGTTGATGCGCGTGGAAAGGATGCTGAACCCTTAGCAGTTCAGGCACAAGATAATATGTTACATGTCGACAATACACCTTTTCGCAAGGAATATAAGATTATTCTCACATGGGAAAGAGGAAAAGCTAGCGGTCCAAAAGGACAAAATTTTGTTTTTATCCCTGGGACACACAAAGCAATACGAAATTGCAAAGTATCAAAAAATGGAGAAGCGTGGTCCACGGAGGATGGTTCTATTTTTACTTCAGAAAATGCGGTCCAGAAAATATTTGATATACAAAAAAAGATTTTAGGACAATCTCCCGTCGTTGTTGAAGCAGCCCATCCAGAAATGCCACTCACAACAATATTTGAAGCGGGTGCTTTAGTGCATCACCGATATCGAACCAAAGAGAAAAATGTCCCGCGTAGCTGTGTTATCTTTGCGTTTCATCGAGCGCAAGATAATCCCGGCCAATTCTTGAGTCAAGAGCATGTGGATAAAGTAGCTGAAAAAAATAGCCTCTTATATCTTCTAATGACGAAACACAGTGAAAATACAGAAGATCGATTTATTAACGCTATTTTAGATAACGTGAAAATTATTGCTGATAAGATTGAAAATATCAATTCAAATAATGCTGGCACAGAAATAGTTACTTTTTCTACACGTGTATTAGATAAAGAGGAGCTAGAAAAATGGAAAGCAGCCGTGACAGCTGCGCCTACAGTAGAAGCAATAAAAATCAAGCAGGATTTCTTTCAGTTAGGAGACTCTATTTCACATAATCTGCTAATAGAAATGGTTAGATATGACAAGCATGGCCCACTTGATCTTATTCTTTATAGTGATGGGCATGAAGAAATTCGCAAATGGGCGCGTAATCGTATTAGAGAAATGCCTATTCAAAGACTAGAGGATCGCCTTAAAAAATTTGCAGAATGGGATTTAATTACTCACCCTAATGCCAATGATCTATTAACACCACTTAAACTCAAAAATATTGCCGATGAATTAATTAAATTCATGGATAAATTGTCTATTGAAGTAAAAGAAAATGCTAAATTAGATACACAAGAAAAAATTTCTAGAATTGATGCATATCGATCTGTGCGCCAATTAATTGATGACCTAGGTGAAGCAATATTACGCTGTACTTCGCGACAAACATTTTTGTCTACAAGTTTATTTTTGTTCTGGGCTAGTGATGAGTTATCTCGCTTATTAACGGGACATGATGAAAAGCCAGATCCAATATTGTTGGATATGAGTAGAAAATTATTTGCAAATTATATTGCGACTTACATTTTGATTACAAAACAAATAAAGCAAGAATTGATTTTATCAAAATCCAATGCACTTAACCAAAGCAGTGTTACATCTCTTTTTTCAGCCAACTTATCGTTGTTTAAAAAATATGTGGATACGCATCTTGAAGAACACAGACACGATGATCCTAAAGTACAACATGAATATGATAAAAGATTTGGATTAACGTTGTATCGAAGTACAACCTGATTACAGATTTTTCTCCATCTTTTTTTTCTTGAGGTAATTATAAAAAGAACTTATAAAAAAGCACAATACTTTACGTGCTGAAGTTCGCAAAATCCTGCTTTAGAGATTTAACCCCTTTTTTAGTGAATCGGAGCTGGCCCAAGGGTACGGACGCTGCGACCAGGTGCCACTTATATCGCATTTGAGAGCCTCCCTGCATGGGGTGATTCTTATCTTCATAAACCGATCTCCATCACCGTTACAGGATGAGATTTAAATTCATCCATACCGATTGTTTTCCACCCAAAGCGTTGATAATACGCTGTTATCGTGGGATCAAAAGCAAACAAATAAAGTTTTTCAAAGCCAAGCTCTTTTGCTTTCTCGACTGTGACATCAAGCAGCATTTTACCAATCCCTTGTTTTTGATATTTTGGATCAACCACTAAACTCTCAATCCAAGGTCCTAAATCTGGTCGAACCTCATCATTTAATTGCAATGTGCAAGAACCTACAGAAATTTCACCATATAGTGCAATATAAGTAAGAGGCATATCTCCGTTCAGTTCTTCATAATACAAAGATTCAATTTCTTCAATTCCAATTTCTGGCATCCAGATTTTACCTAAAACTTCATACCAAATGTTTGAAAGCTCAGGTATGACTTCTGGATGGTTTTTCAGTAAATCAATTTTGATCATAGATGGTCCTTCATTTTTAGCCGAGACGTCATTAAGTTAATTTTTATAGAAACGAAAACGTTCTTTTATGTTACCTGAGATGCAAGTTCAAATCAGCAAGAAAAGAAAGGCAAATAACGCTAATTAAAACGGTTAAAAATTCAAAGTTCATGATGTGGAGGTAATAAACCGTCCACTTAAGTCACAGAACCCCAGCTGCTACCACACTAGGCGGGGTTACTGTGGGCGAAAATTCAGTAGTCGCAGCAGGAGCAGTTGTTACGAAGGATGTTCCTGCAAACAATTTTCCTGACTTCCAGATTTTCGTGGACAAAAAGTTAACACCCCAATAACGACGGGGCTTTCAAACTCTTTTTAGTGCGAAATCACGCACTAATGTGTAGTATGTCGGCGATTAAAATCATGACTGGCTATCAAATAAAAATAGCCCTGAATTACAGTATATTGAGACAAAATGGGCTTCATTAATTTCTTTCAAACAAACGGCCAATTTGTTAAAAGACGTGTTGCCAGTGGGCGAAGCAGAAAATGCAGCAACAATCAGAAACCATCTACAGCGTATCACAAAAAGACAGGAAAGAGAATTAGCGGGAAAACCAGAATATATTTCTTGCTGTCAAAATGAGCTGGATAAATTGCCAAAGCCTGGGAAGCCAATCACTGTTGGAATCGATGGTGGATATTTAAAAAATTGGAAAAATAGAAATAACAATTTTGAAATTATCGCTGGAAAAACATTTTCAAAAACACAACCAGCAAATTACGTTTTTATCGGATGGTGCTGATAATGTACGAGAGTTGCAATGTATGATGTATCCAGAATCAGAGCATATATTAGATTGGTTTCATATTGCTATGCGAATTACAGTATTGAATCAATTTGCAAAGGGCCTCATTCATTCTGACCAAAAAGTAGGACATGAACTCGAAAAGCATTTGGAAAGCACTAAGTGGTATTTGTGGCATGGCAATGTAGAAAAAGCGCTTGATCGCATTGAAGATTGTTATTTCATTTCAATTGATGATGAAATAAAATATCGCAATAAGAAAAAATTGATTAAGCATTTAGAAGAGTTTCAAACTTACATTGAAAACAATTGTCACCTTATCACTAATTACGGTGAAAAGTGGCGATATGGCGAAACCATTTCAACCGCATTTGTTGAGTCAACGATAAACGAAGTAGTTGCAAAACGAATGGTGAAAAAACAACAGATGCAATGGACGCACACTGGAGCCCATTATCTTTTGCAAACAAGAACCGCGGTTTTAAATGATGAATTGCATGAGCACTTTAGCAGATGGTTTCCTGGTTTTAATCTAAAAAATCAGGGGCATGAGTTCGGTGGAGGGCAGAAAGCAGCATGATTTTTGTCAAGATGACCCCCAACTTTTTTATGGTCTCTTAATAGAAGACGTCCTAGTGCTTGGAAAGCCAAAATAAGTGTTCAGAGTCTTTTTTAAAAAGATCGGCGTGTGGGGTCATGGATGGATTAATTCTTGAGCGATCAAGACTCTCACTATGAGACACTATTGATTCAGTCAAAATGACTCTAGGATATATTGCTAAGTTATGCTCAGCTTCAATAGCCTCTATAACACCCCGTGCCGGGATTCGTTATGAAATCGGGCGTAGAAATGCATCTAGTGTAAAATTACTCGTCTTTTAATCAAGCAGCTTGTCGCCAACGAACAAACCCTAATGTCTTGCTTGCCCCAATTATTTTAGCCGGCATTCGACGCATGTCGATCAAATAATCACCGAACCGCTTAATATGTTCAGTCAAATACGGGCTCAAGAAAGCAATATCATCCTCTCTAATATCAGCTCCTTCTTGTGTTAGCTGATGAATAATGTCACTCATATCAATAATGTTTTGTAGGATAACTGAATTGGTGATGATGTCGTTATATTTTACTGCTTTTTCCATTTCATTTTCATCATTGCTTGCCACTAATTCTACCGATCCGAAGGATGCCCAATCACACAATTGATTGTATTGTTCTACTTTATTTGTAGTAGCCGTAATGGTTTCACGCAGCTCCACATTAGAAATATACTCTAACAAAAATTGAGTTCGAATAACATAACCTAATTCTTGGAATGCGCGATACAAGCGGTTTTTTCTGCTGTAATTATTTAGCTTGCGCAGCAATAATGACGAACTCATTTTGCCAGCCTTAATTGATAAAGCAACTTGCATAAGGTCAGCCCAGTGTGTCTCAATCAAATCCCAGTCTATTGTTTCGCTAAACAAACTATCGATGTGTTTGTATTTTGAATTTTTAGTTGGCCTAAAAAATTTCAAATCTTTCCAGTTTCGTATTCTTGGCATAAGTTTGATACCAAACAAATAAGCTAATGCAAATACTACTGTCGATTGTCCTTGGGTGTCAGCATGAATTGTATCTGGTTTAATATCAGATTGATTCTTCAGCAGTGCTTCAATGATTTCAACCGCCTCCCAAACACCGCAGGGAATGAATGTAGAAAATAGCGCAATGTATTGGTCAGAAACATGGTGATATGCAATGCCGCCTCGATGTCCATAGCGTATGTGATATTCTGAAATTAAATTTTCTTCGCGAATATATTGTATGGTTCCGTCACCAGCGCAGGATTTTCCAGTTCCCCATGCCTGAATGATTTGAAACGTGTTAGACAAATTGATGAGTTTAGTAAGAGCTTTATCTAACAAAGGTGGTGTGACATGTCGCCGATTGACCCACGATAACATATGAGCCGAGACATCAGCTTTAATATGTTTTGCCGCTTGAGTTGGTCCCATTCGGGTACCATAAGCAAAATTTGTTAAAATGTGTCTTTCTACAGGATCTACAATTTTAGAATCGAACCCCGTAATGGGGCCCAATTCATGCGCCCATCCTGCGTAATGATGCGTATTGCACAAAATATCCAGGAGATTTCTCTCTGGCATGCGATTTTTAATTTCCTGCGAAAGCCAAATAGCTTGTCGGCTACGCTGTTTTGGAGATCGTTTTTTTAGAATTGGGTTACCTTTTTCATCAATCACTAATTCTGTTATATCCGGAAATTGTTTATCAACGCGGTTTGCTACTTCAATAAAATTCTTTCGTAAATTTTTCACGAAATCCTTGGCATTATTCGGAATACTGACTTCATCACAATATTCATTGAGCAGGGGTTGGCATGATTTCCAATCTAATAATTCTTTACGATAGTCAGCATATGTTTCAGCACCTTCAACAAAAATATCGCCAGACCTCAGCTCGTTCGAAAGGCAAGAAAATACTGCCAATTCTAAATAGCGTCGTGAAATTAAATTTTGTGATTGGTTTTTTCGGATTATTAGATTCTGCCATTTTTCTGGCGCAAATGAAACATCGACAGTATCGTTTTTAAAATACTCTGATTTAATATGAGCGTTGGTTAATATTATCTGCAATGCATCAATCAATGATCCATCTTGAGAGGCTGATCTTAAATTTAATATTCGTGCCAGCTTTAATAAAGTTTGCCTTTTTGGAACAAAATATTCCCAAAGTAATGGAAGATAACTGTCAGAGTGATAAGCAACCACTTGTTCACATTCACTGTGAAGAATTCCAACTCCACCATGATTAGATATAGCAGTTAAAACATTTTTTCCAATTGCATCAGTTGATGTTTCATCTTTACATATTGATAACACATCATAAAATGCACCCAATAAATGTTTAGTCATTTCTTCTTGTTTTTTTCGCAATGATTCATGTTTTTCATCTGCTTTTTTATGCATTTTTGCCATTGTTCTGCTAAACATAATAGCTAATGAATCTTTACCGCGATGTTGTGCTTGATTGATAAGACATAGAATTAATGCATAACGACGATGTTTGTTCATGTCCTTAAAATCGCTTGCGTCTAATGATTTTGCTTCAACAGAAAACTGTTGCAATTTTACTTTTGAAATATCCTGAAGGTATTTTTCTGTGTTGCCGAATAACAATAGCCAATCGTGATGCTCAAGTAACTCTTTGAAATGTGAAATAGTGGGATTTTTTGGCAACCGTTTAAGGCTGTTGTACCCAGTCTTATTGAATCCGGGTTTTATTATAAATAAATCATCTAACATCTTTATTAGAGCATCATCAAGCTGTCGGTATATTTTTGTGAATATTTTTCTATTTACAATGGCACGTGTATGTTTTACCAAACGATTGAGTTGATCAAATGGGGGTAACTCGTAATGATGGTGAATCAATTCTTCAATCACAACATTAATGATATCTGCTGGATGATTCATCGTTTGTGCAGCTTTATATGCAATCTGGATGGCAAAACGTCTGCCAGGATGTTGTTCTATGCCATCAATATTATTTTTACTCCAACGATTTATTTTTAAATAGGAACAGATTTGATTTCTGTGTAAGTGCGAGTTTTTTTGTGATCGTAATAAGGCGCCATATCACTATTAAATTGTCCAAAACATTTTTTGATGTGCTCAACAATTATTTCAGGCACATGTTTAAATTCCGCAAAGTAACCTAATCTCTGAAACGTTTTTAATTGAATAGAGAAATTTAGCCGCATGAGAGGAGTCCGTACGTTTTGATCGATGTAACGTAGTTCATCTGGGGTAAGTGAATAAAATTGCTCGAGCTCATGTTCTTTGAGTATGCGACCGGGAGCGAACCGTGGATAGGCAGTACGTTCAATTGATGACATTAAAACCTCCTCATTTTTTTATTTGGATGCTCTTATTATGTCCGTCTAACAAACCTCCGTTTTCATTACACGAGCGACAGTTACACGGGAAGCACATTATATGTCTAGTTTTGTGTTAAACAAAGCGTACAAAATTCAATGATAAGCATTTTTTTTAAGATAACGGGTTCATATACAATCTACCCATAAAATTTATAGGGAAAAGCCATGAAAATCGGTTATGCGCGCGTTAGCACCGCTGATCAACATTTGCGAATGCAAGAAGACGCCTTAAGAAGTGCGGGATGCGAAGAAATTTATACTGACGTTATAAGTGGGGTTAAATCTCAACGCCCTGGGCTGGATAAGGCTCTAAATTATCTTCGCGAAGGCGATACATTGGTGGTGTGGAAGCTCGATCGATTGGGACGTTCCATCCAGCACTTGATTCAAACAATCACATCACTAATTGAAAAGAAAATTGTCTTTAAAAGTTTGCAGGAAAATATTGATACATCCACCAGTAGTGGTAAGCTTATTTTCCATATTTTTAGTGCGTTAGCAGAGTTTGAGCGAGATCTTATACAGGAAAGAACACAAGCTGGATTGAAAGCAGCAAGGGCTCGTGGAAAAATGGGTGGTAGGCCACCATTGCTTGATACCAGACAGATTAATCGCATGATTGAAATGTATGATGAGCAGAAAAATACAGTGGCTGAAATATGCAAAATCTACAACATCAGTCGTCCTTCATTTTACAATTACCTTAATAATAGAAAACGAGAATTAGTTAAAGCCAGTGATTAAATTATATATGAGTTATTTAACATAAAAGATTAAAGGAAAAATAATGATAATTGCGAAAGATCTTAAACCAAAATTAATACCAGCTACTTTAGATGACTATCCAACTATACAAAATATGGCGCGGTTTTACGTTTATGATAGAACTCAATATATGGGATGGGAATGCCCTGAAACAGGGTTATTTGAATGTATAGATTTCAAACATTACTTTGAAACGTCGGGTGAATGCGCCTTTCTTGTTAGAATTGATAATGAATTAGCCGGGTTTGTTTTATTAGATAAAATGCATTTAATTGAAAAAGTAGACTGGAATATGGGTGAATTTTTTATCTTAGCTAAATTTCAAAACCATGGTATTGGTGCGCAAATTGCTACAGAAATTTTTTCTAACTTTATAGGAAAATGGTCAGTTTCAGTAATGCCTGAAAATGTAGGGGCTACAAAATTTTGGCGTAAAACTATTAATGATTTTACAGATGGTGAATTTACTGAAGTTTTTAAAACAGAAGAAGAATTAACGACACCAGAAAACCCTGATCCATATGCAATGATTATTTTTAGTTTTAAGACAATTAAGAACAATCAATAAACATTGTATGATTGGATTGTTTTTAGATGATAGTATTTCAAGTAATCGGGAAAGGGCTGTTAGCGGGCATAAGCATCTTGTTTTAGAGACGAGTATTTTTACATTGATCGAAAGCTTATGCCCGAATTAATAACGAATCCCGGCACGGGGTGAAAAAAGGTAAGGCTAGCGACAATAAAAATGAATATAAAAAAGCATTTGAATGCCATCAAAAAGCAGCTCAAAAAGGAGTTGCAGATAGCCATAATTCGTTAGGATTATTGTATCAAGATGGAATGGGAGTTGAACGGGATTCAGGTAAAGCAATGTATCATTTTCAGCGCGCAATCGAATTGGATAGTGGCAAAGAAAAATTTAAGCAAATGCAAATGAATGGAATATATTATCTTCCTGTTTTTCCCCATGCGACTTTGAATTTAGGTATTTTATACTATAAACAAAATAAGAAAAAAGAAGGATTGTATATGATGGTTTTATCGGCCCTGGCTGAGCATGAACCTGCTGTCACGTGGCTCAAAAAACTAGGTGTTTCAGATGAAAAATTAGAGTCCCTTAAAAAGTCAGGTTTTCTAGATGAAGCAATGAATAGTTTAATGAATAAACAGGACGAGAAACAAAGTTCTTCTGCATTTCCTGTAGATTCAGAACTTAAACAGGAACCTAAAACTCTTTTTTCTCTACTGGGTAATCTTTCAAACTTATTATCGCTTCGATCTGATTGGAGCATCACTTCAGCTGGCATAGCATGGTGCTATATTTCTGCAGATGAAGCAGAAAATATCAAAAAGCGTAATATTGCTCCTATGTGTATTCGTGTAACTCAAGGAAATAAGCGAAAAATTTTATTTCTTGAAACCGCATCTCCAGAAGCGATTGAAAAAATATGTTTAAACTTAAAGATCGAAACTGAAAGAGAGGAGAATTTGTCGAGAGTGGCGTTGAAATAAACTTTGTTGTATATCAAATATCGGAGCACCCGCCGCCAGAAATCCACACATATGATAAAGCGGTTGCAATGGTGTTTTACTAACACCAAAAGGGATCAGGGCGAATGAGTATTGGTAATCATCGTGATCCACATTTAGGCAAGAAAGAAGGTGAGCTTCAAGATCCTTTCCAATCTGAAGTCCCTTCTTGAAACGGGTGAAATCGTTTTGAAGAAATATTAAATGCTGATTTGTTTAGAATTTCAATGGTGTAGTATAAGGGAAAGCTTGTCAGCTTGATGCTCGACGCGAGAGAAAACGATCCTGTGGCTGATTTTTTCCAAAAATCTCTTGCTATTTTCTGTCTAAAATGTAATCATATACCCCCTGTGTTTAAGTCAATTATCTTAAATTCGGCAATTGAACCCGTAGCAAGAGAGGCTATGTGCTGAAGATAGGAATTTTAAATATAATTTACGAGAAATTAATATTATGCCAGCTTATGCTAATGCGTTAAAAATTGCTGAAGTTGAGAAATTACAAAAAGAAATTTTAGAATTAGTAAAAAAAATTCATAATCCACTTCGAACATTCGCTGCATTCTTATTGGCTAGTTTTGGAAATTATTTGTTCTTAATGACCGATTTTCATAAATACGTCATACATTATTTCGCAATGGAATCCGAAGTGTATTCTGGAGTATCAAAAAGATTAACTACTCTTAAAAGACATAAAGATTTATGTGAAAAAATGCAAAGTATCTGTTTTAGCAACAATCCAGCGAAACGAAAATTAATAAGTCTACATTTCCAAGAGCTAGGAAGTCTATATCTCCAAGAGCCAACAGAAGTCTTACTATCAGATAATTGTGAAGAAACTGTTTCTGAATGCTTTAAGATAATGCAAAATATTATAGGCTCCACACATGAACTAATAAAGGATGAATACGTGGGAAAAGCAATAGCCTATTCCCTTGAAAACGGAAATCTTTACTCTATAGTCGCAGAATTATTATGTTTTTTCCCTGTTTCTATGTTATTAATTAATCATTTTAGAAATGGATTATTACTTAATTATCCACTTGGCTTTCTACCATTTTGTAATTCAAAATATAATAATAAAGAACTCATACTAATCTCGTATAGTAAAATAAATAAAATAACTCGGCACGCAAACAGCCAAAGAAAAGATTCTCTGATTAGATTAAAGAACGACATTGCATTAACTTATCGAAACGTGCAGTTTTTTAGTATGGCAATAATTATGTTAAGCATGCTAATTGAATACTTGGTTTACGATGAAGATTTAACAACAAATGGTCTCACTTTCCCCTTATTCCTTGCTTTTATTTTAACATCTTTAACAGGAATATATAATGAAGCTTTAAAGAAATATGAAAATTACAAAATTAATAGTACCATCCATAATCGCCTTGGTTTATTAAATAAAATTTCTAAGGAAGTTGGCTGCGAAAAATGGGAGACGTACCCTAAAAATGCACCATCTATGTTTTATGTAAAACTTAACACGAGAAATGACGTAACTAAAAAACAAGCTTTTAGAGCGCTGCAGCTGGCTTTTTCTAAAAATGAAATTATTCCATTATCCATTAGAAACAATCAGATTGTGTTAAATTTAGATACTAACATTACTGATAAGAAAGTTTTGTCTATTAATGCAGATTTTAATTGTTTTCTCAAAGAAGAAAAAAGCAATGACAACTTTAAAACAATTTCGGTTCCAAACCATGCAGTAGAAATAAAAGAAAGTCATGAGACAGTAGAAACAAAAGAAAATGATGGGCAAAAGCAAAAACCTCACAAACGAAAAAGAACCGCTGCCCCTATTAAAAACACAATAACAATAAATAATCAGGATGAGAAAACTGATGACAGGCCCGTAAAAATTAAATTTGGAAAATATGGCAGTTTTGATTCTAAACGAGAAGATGGGGAAATTATTGAATTACATGCGCATTGTTGGCCTAGATATTCTCATTTTGGGATTTTTACTGTTAAAAAGGGTGATTTTAAAGGCAATGAAGCCACCTATGATAAATTCAAATCTATTTTTAAAAAAGGCAATGTAGTGCCGACAAGAGGATACACAGGTATCATACGATCTAAAGAAACTATACGTATCCATAACGAATGGGCTCCTATTTTCCATAAAGTAAAAGCAGTCAACGAAGATATGCGTATTTGTCAGATTACTCCAGATATACCAGCCGATAACAACCCCAATGCACGTTTACATGTTTTTGATTATGTCGTTCATAAATCGCACCGTTAGTGAAAACTTGAAAACTGCTGGTCATCCGTTACAAAAGAAGAAAGGTGCCATGGTCTCATCATGTAACAAGTAACAATGTAACACCCCGTGCCGGGATTAACGCTTAAAACGGGCATAAGGAAAAATGTTATAATTGTCATTAAATTAGAGACGCATAAATTTGTTAAATTATATACATTTTGTAAAAAATCTCGATTATTACGCGCGAATAACTAACACTGATATGTATACAAGTTTTTATACATAATTTAAATATAGAAAAAACGTTTTTTACAGGAAAAATTGCAAATAGTAGAATAATTTTTTAGACAAGTTTATTTACAATGTTGCTTGGCTTATGCCCGTTTTAAGCGTTAATCCCGGCACGGGGTGATAAAGTGTCAATAAAACCGCTTCCCCAAGATTTTTCTTGCTGTTTTTCAATTATTTCCTTGCCGATTTCCCAATAATGATTGATTGCTTCTTGATTCACTGCCAATGCTGCACGAAATCGAGCAGTTTGAATGCGTGTCTTTAAAGTATCTAAAAATGATTTGTAATCTTGGTCAGGATGAAATGATAATGTCGATTTTTTTATGTTCATAAAATCAAAAGCCCTGTACTGGTGTGAAAATAATTAAATTAAATCATAATTTATCTATGAAGGATACTCTTTAAAACGGCTATTGTAAATAGCCTATATTAAATATTATAGGCGTTATTGAGTTATGGACAAAATTATTGAAAATAATTTTGTCGAAAAATAGACAGAAAAAATAACTGGTTCCATTGTCAGCACCTTACAGTAGCAGCTGGTCGTAGCTTCCGTACCATAAGATCTATTTTGTGGTTCACTGCTTTCTAGCTTTCTTTTGCACTGATTCATATGTAGTATTTTTTTGATTAACTTTATTACTTTTACTTCCAGCTATGTCTAATACATCTTTTAATTCTTTCTCATATCTAGCAAGTACCCCTTTTTTATTTTGCACACTTGATAGTGACTTCACATAATCGGTGCGCGCTGCATATAAGGTCTTGATAATGTCAATCTCTGTTGCATCGTTTTTTAATTTTTTACGGGCATTTTCTACTATCTTTTTTGCTCCTCCATGTTGTACCCCTATTGAAAATAATGCCGAATCAATTGCAAAGGTGCGTGTTAAACCAAGTTGATCTGCGTGTTTAGCAACTGGCTTAAAATGTGTTTCTTCGATATACACATGTTGTGCTATTTCAAAATTAGGATCTTCCGCAGCTAATGCTTTCCATTTTTGATCGAACTCAGAACTACCCGGCTTTGTTTTAAATTCCTTGTCGTAGTTACTCGCTTTAAGAAATTTTTCTAATGTTGATTTTTCGCCATTTATAGACTTCGATGCAAGCTGATAACTGCCATAACTCTTACCTCCGGCATCACCTTCTCCCGTTGAAATAGTTCCAGGACCTGCACCGCGCGACTCATATTCACGCGAGATAGCTCCAACTCGTAATTTGCTTTTCATCATATCTTCATGAGCCAACTTAGAAACCCTATCCAGCTCACCACCATCTGTAAATTTTTTATTATCATTTTTTCGTCTAAAAAATGGTAATGTTACTACAGGGGGTAGTATAGGGTCTGGAGCGTGAGGTTGCTGCGCAGCAGAGAATGCTTTCGAAAGCGTTTTAGCACCAGTTTTTATGCTATCCCATTCGTTAGAGATTTTTTCTTCATTTACTGTCGCGAACCCAAAACCAAAATTAGATTTCTTATTTTTAGTTTGGATTGCATCAGGGACATGGTTTCCAAAACTAGCCGACCTGATGCTCTCTTCCTCCTCACGATGATGTTCAAATGTTCCCGTAATAGGTATTGAGCCTTCTAGTGATAAATTTAAATTAACAGAAGTATTTTTAGTAACTGAAGTATCTTTTAAATTTTTCATTTCATGATTGACTGGCGCATCTGTTCCATCGAATCGGCGCATAGAAATGTCTGGTGAAGCAAAAGCTGAACCTGTTTGTTTCAATGTATTTGTTTCTATCCTCACGGAACGACCACCTTGTGCAACTGAAGGCGCCGATTTTTTACTATGGTGCGAGTAATGATTTATACCGCCAGAAATACCTGGTGAAGCAATATTAACATTAACATTGTAAGCAAATTTAGACTCATCTTTAGTATCCTGTACATTCTCGTGCAAAATTTCAGGAGACCGCATTGCCAAATCAACTTCAGCATTTAGATCTACTTTTTTCATTTCTATCTTCTCGCCAGAACCCAAGTCAATTGTGTCTGCATTTAAATGAGCAGATTGATGTGTTGTTTTATTAGCGTGACTAGTACTACCATCATGTCCCACAGAAACCAGTTTTTGATCGCGCAATGTACCGCCAACTGAAAATCCTTGGGAATTACCTTTGCTTTCATAAACATCCTCTGCGCAAGTTATCTGTAGTAATTTTCTTGCCATAATGTGAATGCCACTTGCAGATAATTGAGTGCCGTCATTTAAACGAATTACATCACCTTCCAATCTAATATTACCGAGAACTTGTAATGATGCAGAAATTGTTCTTGTGGCTCTTTCTTGAAAATGTGATTTACCAAAACGCAGAGTAAATTTAGGATTGAACTTTCGGTTATCACCATTTTTATCTGCTGTGGTAAGTCCCCACCTATCTGTCAAACTTCCGAGCAATTTATCTTTTTCAAATCCGTTTTCTCCGCATGCTTGGCCTACCATCGCTGCAAGACGCCACCCCTCAATAAACGTTTGAAATGTGTTGACAGTAGCCGATCCTATATCCCTTACGCGAGCCAATGATCGGACAGCATTAATAAATGCATCTTCACGCATTAAGTGATCAACTGCTTCACGCCCTGAGCCTCCGGCACAAATCGATTCAATTGCTTGAGACCCAAAAAAACTCAGGCTTATTGATCTTGTATCGATTTCATTTGTTATTTCTTCTTTAGCACCGTCTATTTGAACTTCTCTTGCCCGTCCGATGAAGTCGGCCCCAACAAGCCCTTTGATCCCTGACATTTTGATTTTCTCGATTGCATTAACAATCAGATTCTCTCCGACAACTAAACTACTTAATAAGGCATTCTTGGCCATTTGTTTTGTTTTGGTTTCTTGATAAGTGAATCCTTTTAACTGTTTTGAACGAGACCAATGTGTTTCGCGACTTTCTCCAGGCAAAATAGAGATGTTTTTACCTGTTATTTCTGTATTTTTGACCGAGCCCAACATCACATTGCTTAAAGCAATATCGTCTTGAGTAGAATGAATGCGGAGATTTTTACCAGCAACAAATTCATTATGTAAATGACTAGTTGCTGTTCCTCCTTCAACCTTGCGACGACCTCTTCGACCTGATTGGGTTGTAGGTAATTGATATTCTTCTGATGCTTGAGAGACTTCTATTTTATCTCGTGCTTTTAACGTATTCTCACCAGCAGCATGTGAACATAGTCCTTTTATTCGCATCCCACCCGCCGTAACAACAATAGACTGGTCTCCTTCACTCATCATGTAAGCCGGGGTAAATAGTGGTAAAATAGAATAATCAATATTACTCTGTAATACTTGCGTAGTACGCAATGGATTAACAATAACCTCTCTTTCAACCTTAACTTCAGCACCACCTTTACCGCTGCTTAGCCTCCCGCCTATTTGTTTATAACTCCCTGCAGAAACCTTCATTTCACCCGCATGCAATACACCTGTATCATCTACCGCTTTTTGTATTTTAACATCGTCATAGCGTTGGTTCTTGTCATAATAAACTCGGACATTTTCTTCAACTGTTTGTTGTTTTAACTCCCACATATCTACTTTTAAATTCAGCCGCCCCTCTATTTGCATCTTCCCAGTAATCCGCAATGATGACCCTTGACCTCCTTCTAAATCTGCATTTTTTGCATAAACACCTTGCATTAAACGTTGTGACGCAACTGGAGTTATTAAACAACTCACAGCAAAAGACTGCCCATCATGTATCTCAGTTCTATAAATCAACATTGGCTTAGATGCTGCCCTTAACATTGCTTCAGTTAAAATCTCCACACCAAGTGATCTTGCATAATCGAGTGCATTTTGACGTAGCAAGGCTAATACTGATTCTGGATTTATCGATTTTTCATCGAGCGTAATTCGACCTATATTTTCAGACATTGCTTTTTGAATCAGCAGAATTTCTAATCCTTCATCAAAGTAAGAAGCTTGCGAAGTTGCTCCAACAAATGTTTTAACTGGTAAAGGATTTGTTGGTTTCGAGAGAGGAACTTCAGGGCTAATATAGGCAGTACTATTTACATCCCCTTTTTTACGAAACAAGCGTGAATTTTCATTAAAATAAGATTTTAAATTTGCTTCGAATTTTGGTGCAGAATGAGCAGAGCTTCTATCGTTACCGCCTACATTCATAGTCGAAAATTGCAAATTGAGATGATCCGCATTCACCCATGAGTTAAAACCAAATTCAGCATTCGGATTTAGGCTTACGATTTGATTGCTCACAACAGGGGCAACATAATTAGCATAAGACCTCTTATCATCTTCGGGCTTCATAGGTCGATAAGACCGTTTCCCAAAGAATTTTCTAGCCTCACGCCCAATACCCTTACCTCTAAAATAGGTTTCTGTACCTCGATGCCGGAAAAAATCATAATCTTCTACGGAAAAATTTTTACAGCCAGGGGAAATGTCCATTTTACCACCGACTACAATAGGACTGCCTTTAGTAAAAACAGGAGCTTTAAAGGTACAATCTTGACTAACGATCAATTTCGCGGGTGCTGATAGTACATAATTATAGTGGCGATCTGATCCGACTGTCCCACCTGGATTTGATAACATACGATGAGCAAATTGCTTGGCAGCAATATCAGCACTACCCGCTTGAATGGTACCAGAAATATTGTCAAGATTGTCTTTTAATTCCGTTGATAATTTTGCGCTAGTAAAAATGTCACCAAAATCATTGGTTAAACCACTTTTTGATGACTTCAATGCCATTGGACCATTGCTTGCCATGTAAGAGCCGTTTGAAATATTCCATTCGACACTTTGTTGTTCTGGAACACTTTGAGTGGTGTACCCTGTACCATGTTCCCCAAGCTCACGAGGGGCTAAAACATATCGCGTTACATTTTCTCTTGTGCTTATTCTTCTACCATTATGTATCCCATGTATATGATCTAAAGTAAGACCTTTATTGCCAAATACACTACCATTGGCATTATCAAATCGCGTGCCGCCACTATCAAGCTTACCTTGAGCCCACAATTTACCTACGTTTTTTTCATCGCCGTTAATAAACTCGCCACCCGATGTTTTCAAATCTTTCTTAGAAGATAAGGTAGTCCTGTTAATAAATTTGGAATCAGACAGAGAATGAAACTCTAAACTGCCTGGATGGTCTTTTATCGGTCGTGTGAAATCATAGCCCTTATCGAGGTGTAAAGATGTTCTATTTTCTGCTTGAAAAGCACCTGTTTTTTTCCAATCCCAATGATTAGAAACTTTTGCTACAAAATCATGTGCAGCCTTTACCTTCCCTGCTAATATCCAATCTACCGTTGTTAACAAGACATCCTGCTGAGACTCTATTTGACCTCCCGCATGATCCATGAGCTTTGTTGTAATTGTTAATGCTTGGTATGCCAACATATCGGCTTCAGAATAAACTGTTTGATCACCTAATAATTTTAACGCTGCTTTTACGGTAATTTTTCCATTCTTCAGTAACTTGAGAGTTCCCACAGCATGAATTGATAAATCGCCTTCCACCTCGAGAGGACCTGAAGTGGTAAAGTCTTTTTTGAAATCCATGGATGCAGATTTTGCAAATACTTGACCTTCATTAGCTCCATTTTCACCTTCAATTGCTAGATGATTTGCTGTTTTAATCATGCCACTGGCGGCATTTTCTAATTGAACTCTCGCTTTTAAAGTTAGAGAAGATTCTGATTTTTTTTCTAGCTTATCATCTGGCTGAGACAGTACTTTTCCTTTGTTTTTTATAGTATCCGACTCAATGGTTCCGTTACCTTCAGTCAGGATCGTTGCGCTTTCTAAATTTTCAATAATTCCATTTAACCGTTCCGCCGTCGTCCTCAATTCGATTGTATTACCACCCATCATACCGGCATTGGTAATCACTAATTTTGCAATGCAAGTGAGTTTATCTTTGCTGATAACTTTGCCGGACGATAAATCTTGAATAATTTTTTCAGCTTCAACCTTAATAGGGCCTAGACACTCAATATTACCTACATTTTTAATAATAGATTTGCAAATAATATGTATGCTTTTATTTCCAGAAATCACACCGGTTGCAACATTTTCTATTGTGTTTTTAATATCAGCATAAATTTCACCAAAACAATTTAACAGTCCTTCGTTGGAGAAAGCATCCGAATAAACTCGGATAAATTCTTCAGCTGAAATGGATCCTGACAATAGATTTTTAAATTCATTAGCATTAATAATTAAGTTACTATTTATGGAACCAGCGTTAGATAATTTTTTAGTAGTGACTTCTGCTGCTTTTTTCGTGATTATCTTTGCACCGGCAAGATTTTCAACTAAGCCATCAAAGTTATCAGAGATTGTTTTTAATTCCATCGTATTGGCATTTAATGTACCTGCATTGCCAATAATTAATTTCACTACGCAGGACAAATTCTTGTGACTAATCGTTCTACTTTCAGCTAATTCTTGTAAAAATTTTTCAGCTTCAATTTTAACTGGACCCAAGCATTCAACCCTTCCTGCGTTACGAACAATTGCATCACAAATTAGCTTTATACCAATATTTGCTGACATTTCTCCAGTAGCAGTATTTTCTATCAGTTTTTTTACCTGGACATAAATTTTTCTAAAAGCATCGATCACACCTTCATTTTTGAAAATATCTGCATTGACATTTAAAAACTCATTTGCAGTAATTCTTCCAGATAATAAATTTTCAAAGCTTTCAGATTGAATCGACAAGTTACTCTTTATATTTCCGGCATTCACAGCAGTATTCGCGACAATCTCAGTATTTTTTGCCTCAGAATAAGCTCCTGTAGAGTGTGTGAAGTTTTGTTTTGCATTAAAATGAGCATCTCGAGTTGTAAAAAGCGTACCTGCACTGTCTGTCTCTATGGAATCCATCTGTAAATCACGATCAGCTTGCACTAAACTTTCTGGATTAAGCTTTAGCTTTTTCCCTTTGAGTGAAACGAAACGACCGCCACGAATATTGCCTAAATTCTCCAGCTCTTCATCCACATCAACAAAGACAAATCCATTCCCCCCCAATTGAGCAGAAGGTGAAATCTTGCAGTGAGGAGCTTTCAACGTAGTCCATACTTTTGCTCCTGCAATACCATGCATGACTGACTTTTCACTGCAAGTAAGATAGGCTCTATTCCCTGACAAAAGCAAACTTCCCGGACTTGTTGTCAAGGTTTTTGTTTTACAATTTAATTCAAACTTCGTTAGCATTTCACCTGAATTGTTAAGATCATTTACATTCATTTTGAGATCGTGTGCACTATGCACAAATCCCTCTAAACCATTATCGAATTTTTCTGCTTGGATTTGCAGTTTAGCTTTATCACTACTAGCACCGACCCCTCCGTCATTTTTTAAATTTTCAACTGACAGAGTTAATGCATTTTTTGCAGAGATTTTTCCTGAATAAGAGTTTTCAAAGTCGGGGCCATTAATAGTAGCCACATCATTTGAAGATAAATTTCCGTGATTTTGACTCCCAGATGCTAATTGCAATGCCAAGTGAGTTTCCGACATCACAACGCCTGTTTCTCCATTCGATAATAAACAGTGATTTTTTGTTTCCAATTTGCCTGTTGCACCCATGAAGCCTTGGTTGTCAATTGCAGATGTTTCAATTGTCATAAGGCCTTTCGACGCTAATGCTGAATTAGCTGCATTTGCTATCCTGCCTTGGTTACACTTAAGTTCAACGGATTCCTCTCCCAATAATGACCCTTTATTCTGAATTGATTGCAGACATTCCAATTTAACGTTCTTGGCTGTTAACTTATGTGCATTCTCGAATTTATTTGCCTTGATTTGGATTGAAGTCGTTTTGATATCTTCGCGTGTCTTAACTGTTCCAGGGATTTCTAACTTAAATTCCATATCTTTAGGAATGCGTATTAGCTCAGCATCTCCTTCAGGCGTGAGCTCAATAAGCAAGTCACCTTCTGTGGTTGGAATATGAATTGATGCGCGCTTACCTTCTCCTTTATCCAGTCCTGATAAAACCGAAGCACTGTTCTTATCTCGATCACGTCGAGCAGCCTGATTTGCTATAGCAGCCAGATTAAATCGTTCTTCGCCTGCTATTTGATTACGGTGAAACGGCAAAGGAATCAGTTCAGTCTTAAGAGTACCGGTTTTTTGACTCCCATGACTTATTTCCAAATACAACGGGGCTTCTTTTACCTTAATTTTTAGCTCTTTAAGCGCTTGATCTGTTGCCTGAATCAACCTTACCTTCGTAAAAGCATGGGTTTTTTCTTGCTGTGGACGTGGTGTTTGTTGCTGGGGCTGAGGAACATCAACTGATTGCTTACTATTCTTCCCTATCACTTTCCCGCATGATTCAATCTTTAAGTCTAGATTATTAGGTTGATCGGTGACATGTATATCACCCCTCGGTGTTAGATCAAAATGAACCTGGCCTAATTCTGTTGGGACATGGACAGAAACATTCTCTCCCGATCCAGCAGTATTACCTGATAATACAAGTGCTGAGTGCGACAAATCATAATTTCGACGACTAGACAATTCTGCGATCGCATTCATATCAAAGCGATATTTGCCTTCTATTTTTTGAGCCCGAAAAGGCAGAGGTATAATTTCTCTTTTATGCTTTGCTTTAAGTTTATCATTAGAATGGTAATGCGAAATTTCCATATAAAGCGGCGCTTCCTTCCGTTTGACATTGAGAATTTGCAACGCTTTACGAGTCGCCTTCATGACTCGGATGACAGTTTGATGTTTACAAGTACTCTTATCTTTTTCATTTTGAATTGTTGAGAACGTCTTCATTACGCATACCTCCACTGAGAAAATGTTTACTAGCTGCAAAGTCTCTCGCTTTTCAAATGCGTGCAGTATAACTAATTAAAGATTAAATATCCTAGGGGGAAAATCCCCCTAGAGAGTGTCTATATTTAATTAATTATACTTCCACTTGTGATTCTAATTTCATAATAAGTTGCCTAGTAATTTACGTATTTATTTAATCTATATTTGAGAACTAATAAAATGAACTGCTCAAAGAAAATATAGAAATCTATAGAGAAAATGCTAAAAATGAATTATAGGGTGTAATGTTCACATCTATTGCCATCTTTCATTTATTTTTTCGCGAATAACCTTGAGATCCCTAGCTTTTTCAAACAACTCTACTCGCGACTTACAACCCATTTTTATTTTGACCGCTTCTAAGTAGTGTTCAACTGTGCGTGGTGAAAGAATTAAACGTTTGGCAATTTGTTTTATCGACATTCCGTTCATTAAATAATAAAGGCAATCTGCTTGTCGATCTGTTAAGTGATAGCTACCTGCAGCATAGGATGGGCATTCATGTAAGCCTTTATAAGGAGGCAGCATACTGTTGGATAATACGATTTTATTCTTTAATGCATTTTTAAGTAGATTGCTGGATGCTTCCTTAAAATAACACTTAAATTTTTCCAACACATCCATTTTATTTAAGTAGAAATTTATGATGCCTGGATTGTGAGCGTTAGCACCAAAACAATATAATTCAATGTAACCTGGGTGACGTTCCACAAGATTTATAAAATGTGCTAAATTAAAATCGGCTTTTATATTGTGTACTGCTCTTTCATAGTTTCCAACTGGAAGAATGAAGTAATGAAAGTTATTTTGAATGTATTGCTGTTGAATCGGTGCAACTATAGGCATTTCATTATCAAATACGTAACGAATAATGTCTTGATTACTTGCGAGGATAATACTACGCCCGTTATCATACACACGCAAATATTCAAAATAGCTTACACCATAAGATCCTAACTTATTAATGTAGATATCTTGCATGTCTTTTTCAGCTGTTGAAAAAACATGATTTTTTGATAAAGGTAGTGGATAAGTCATGCAGTATTACTCAATAATTGTAATAGTTGGTATCGAACAATATTCATCATTAAATCATTCATAAAAATATCACTCTAAAAATCGATTTTTAATAGCGGGTAATTTCAATGCTAGTGAAATTAATTCAACTCGCGATTCACAATTTAACTTTTGTTTGATAGCGTCGATATAATGTTCTACCGTGCGCGGTGATAGCGATAATTCTTTTGCGATTTGCTTCATAGCCATCCCTTTGACTAAATAATATAAACAATCTAGCTGCCGCTGTGTTAATTCATTATTGGGAATAGATGAAAAAAATGATAAATTGATTTCTGTTATTGATCTCGCATCCAAACAAGAAGATTTTCCTTTATAAATAATTATTGATATTGCTGTTGTCCCAATTATTTTTTTATACTTTCCTTGTAAAGGTATTTTTTGGCTGATTGCTTTTACAAAAGTACCATTTAATAGCATTGCTGATTCAAAAAAAATCATCCCTTTTTCTGTTGCGAAAACTATATCGTCATTTTTTCTAATTAATTTTGCTTCATCATTAAAAAGATCATAATCAGAATAACCTGATAAATCGTCGCCACATTGAAATCCTACCTCTTGTGCAAAATAATCGTTAGCACTAATAAATTTTCCTTCTCTATTTTTTTGGCTAATATAACAAGGAAAATTATTGATGCAGTTAATATCCGAATTGTTCGTGCCTTTTAAAATATCTAGAGAAAACATGTTGACTATACCATCAATTAAGAAAATAGGTTTTAATACTTCCATTGAGCGTGCTTAGATAAGCGTAGTAAATTATACCCCTACTTGAGGGTTATTAACAATGCCAGAAGGAAAAGCCATGGTTTAGCCGAATAGCCTCGCCGATCGTCATTTTGCCACGGCCAGCTATACCCATGAGCAGGGTGATATTATTTTTTAGCATTTTTACACAACGGGATTAACTGTTGCTAATGATCTTTTAAGGAAAAAAGATTACGAACTTAATTGGCATGAACATGCACTTCCGTTTATGCAAAATGATAATGAAATAATTTACACAGCAAAACATAAAACATTTATTGAATACGCCATTACTTAATGGTATGACGTTAAAACAGATTGCAAAAAAATTAAATCTTTCTCCGCGAACCGTTGAACATCATTTAGAATATATTAAAATAAAACTGGAATGTAAATTAGTATTCTCGGGATTACCTCAACTAACAATCCTCAGATATACTTCCACAATTAAATGAATATTATGCAGTTGTGTGTCTTAATGCTGACAATAGCAAAGATGCGCCTTCACTTTTTAATACAGGAATTCTTTTAAAAAAATTGGGAGATGCATTATTTGAAATAAGGGTATCAGGCAGAATCGTCCGCAAATGCAACATAAAAGGACCGCTCAACTTGTGCTAAGGTGCTTATTGTTTGAATCCACGGTTAGCACGACAATTTAATTTGTAATAGTAATATTTATCACAAATAGAATTATTGTCTCATTGTCACAACAATTCCATTCCGCTTTGTTTGATTTTAAGGAAAATAGCTAATATATCGTGGAGAATAGAATCACGTTACGCTTTTTCGGGGTCTTCCTATAGATATCCTAATGGGTTATTTTCCGGGGATTTTTTATTATAGAAATTAAACAATTCTTGAACTGAGCTGCTGTAATTGCAGAACTCATGCTTTTTTTAAAACTGATTGTTTATCGTCAGCAAGTTGTGTAGTTGATGATGTAGATAGGGTACCAGCAAGATTCGTCCGTAAATGCAACACAAGAGTTACCTTATAATAATTTTTCCTGATTCTATAACTTCATATACTTGTCCAAGTACTCCTCTTCTGCCTTTTACAGTGACTACTGTATCAATCAAATGATTCTTGAGGCTAGGATATTGAGTAGAAAAATTGCCTGGATATTAAACACTATGGGTCGTATTGAGTTTATCAATCAAATAAACATTATCCTTGAATATGGGTTTAGTCGTGCTGAGCAAGATCAATACGCAACACACTCACGGGAACGCGCACTGAAAGCAATCAAAGAAAAAAGTTTTGCCGCTGAAATTGTTCCTGTCGTAATCAACACAAAACAAGGACAAGTTATCATTGATACCGATGAACATCCTGGCAGTGTAAAAATTGAAAAAATCTCACAACTGCCACCTGCTTTTGTTAAAGAAGGAACAGTGACCGCAGCCAACTCAAGTTCTATTGCAGATGGTGCAGCCGCTTTGGTTTTAATGCGTTTAAGTACGGCAAAAAAACACGGTATTAAACCGCTTGCGCGTATTATTAATCACAGCAGTCATGCAAAAGCACCCAACCAATTTACTACTGCCCCTATTGAAGCCATACGCAAGTTACTTAAAAAAATTCACTGGTCCGTTGATCAAGTTGATTTGTTTGAAATTAATGAAGCATTTGCCGTGGTTGCTATGGCTGCCATGCGCGATTTAAAAATTCCGCATGAAAAAATAAATATTCACGGTAGTGGCTGCGCATTAGGCCATCCTATTGGTGCAACCGGTGCACGCATTATTGTGACACTGATAGCAGCATTACAAAAATATAATCTAAAACGCGGTGTAGCTGCTTTATGCATTGGTGGCGGTGAAGCTACCGCAATTGCGGTTGAACTTTGTTAACCCTCGCTAAATAGAATGCCTAGCGAGGATTAGCAAATAGAAAATTATTTAACTTAGCATCTTGCGGGGTCTTTAAAAAAAAAACAACAGACGTTGATTAAGACCCATACTAAATTGCCCAGTTGAAACAGCGAATATAACGCCATACTTTATATTAAATGTCAGATTAGCAATCTGTGTCCCTGTACAAGAAGCCGTATCGTATACCTCGACCACACACTGACTGGGGTTGTGTGCACATGCTTTCTTAAAATTTGCTTCAGAGATAACTTTTATTGAATGTCCATTAACAACGCCAAATTCTTCTGAGCAAACGTAATGATTAGTCTGAATCTTAAAAGATAAATCATTCTTTGAGCCGTTGCTAATTATTAAATCATCTGCGCCGCTAGCTAATGTTGAAAGCCCCAGAAATCCTGTCCCCATTACGCATAGAAATAATAATTTTAATTTTTTAAATTTCATATTGAATCTCCTCTTGTTTTGGCAAAAATCAAAACAAATATTTTATATTACCTGACATGCGATGCCAAGCTCTGCGAGAAAGCAATTTTTATACCTGGCCCATTGTGAAGGAAAGTGCGGCCAGCCGCCAAGCGTGCTCTATAAAAAATTCTGGCACTGATTCCAATAATTTTTGGAATTTATCAGGATTATGTTTTAAATTAATGACGGTATAATTTAGCTGATTAAAAGCAATTTCAAATTGTTTTTGAATACCCATTATGGCTCCAATCAAGCGTTATAACTAAATTTTAATGCAAATTAATAAACTGCGGAAGCAGGAAGCTAAACAAGATATTCACCCCGTGCCGGGATTCGTTATTAATTCGGGCATAAGCTTTCGATCAATGTAAAAATACTCGTCTCTAAAACAAGATGCTTATGCCCGCTAACAGCCCTTTCCCGATTACTTGAAATACTATCATCTAAAAACAATCCAATCATACAATGTTTATTGATTGTTCTTAATTGTCTTAAAACTAAAAATAATCATTGCATATGGATCAGGGTTTTCTGGTGTCGTTAATTCTTCTTCTGTTTTAAAAACTTCAGTAAATTCACCATCTGTAAAATCATTAATAGTTTTACGCCAAAATTTTGTAGCCCCTACATTTTCAGGCATTACTGAAACTGACCATTTTCCTATAAAGTTAGAAAAAATTTCTGTAGCAATTTGCGCACCAATACCATGGTTTTGAAATTTAGCTAAGATAAAAAATTCACCCATATTCCAGTCTACTTTTTCAATTAAATGCATTTTATCTAATAAAACAAACCCGGCTAATTCATTATCAATTCTAACAAGAAAGGCGCATTCACCCGACGTTTCAAAGTAATGTTTGAAATCTATACATTCAAATAACCCTGTTTCAGGGCATTCCCATCCCATATATTGAGTTCTATCATAAACGTAAAACCGCGCCATATTTTGTATAGTTGGATAGTCATCTAAAGTAGCTGGTATTAATTTTGGTTTAAGATCTTTCGCAATTATGATCTGACCCGGGTTTAGTAGACACCAAATTTGATAAACTTAACCATCAAAGGAGGTGTTATGAGTAAGCAGCAAACGGAAGAGTTCAAGCAAGAAGCAGTTCGCCTAGCCACCACATCTGCGCAACCTATCGCAAAAACCGCACGAGACTTAGGAATCAAAGAAGGCACGTTGTACAACTGGGTAAGTCTTGCTAAAAATAGTGCGCCAAGCATTTCAAATGATCAAGGTAATCAAGTAAATCTCATCGAAGAGTTAAATCGTCTGCGTAAGGAAAACGCCCGCTTGAAGGAGGAGCGGGAAATACTAAAAAAAGCCGCCGCGTTCTTTGCGAAAGAATCGAAGTAAAATTTATGTTTATTCAAAAAAACCGTCATGCATTTCGAATGCAAACGATGTGTGAAATATTAGAGGTTTCACGCGCTGGGTTCTATGCATGGCGTAACCGACCTGAGAGTACTCATAAACGTGAAGATAAACGTCTTATAGAGCTTGTCAAAGCAAGCTTTAAGGAGAGTCGAGATACGTATGGCTATAGACGTGTCTACAAAGATTTGCGGGCACAAGGGGAGCGCTGCAGTAAACATCGGATAGCTCGATTAATGCGACAAAATGAAATTCACCCAAAAACACGGAGGAAATTTAAAATGACGACGGATTCAAATCACGATAAGCCAATTTACGATAATTTGTTGCGGCAGCAATTTAATGCGGCGGCTCCAAATCAGCGCTGGGTTAGCGATATAACGTATATTTCAACGGTTGAAGGTTGGTTATATCTGGCTGTCATTATGGATCTCTATTCGCGACGAATTGTTGGATGGTCCATGTCTCATCGCATGCAGGAGTCATTAGTGATTGACGCGATGAGAATGGCGCTGTTTCGACGTAGAGTAAAATCAAGCCTTCTGTTGCACTCAGATAGAGGAAGCCAGTATGCTTCTGATAATTTCCAACAATTACTTCGCGAACACGGCATCAGTTGTAGCATGAGTCGTAAAGGAAATTGTTGGGATAATGCAGCAATGGAAAGTTTTTTTCATTCATTAAAAACAGAATGTGTTTATCACGAAAGATTGCAAACACGTGATGATGCTAAAAAAACTATTTTCGATTACATTGAAGTGTTTTATAATCAGCGACGAAGACATTCATTTTTGAATTATCTTTCGCCTGCAGAGCATGAAAAATTAATGTGTAATATTTAGAGAATCGTGTCTACTGAACTTGGGGCAGATCATTATCATTATTTTTCCTTTAATCTTTTATGTTAAATAACTCATATATAATTTAATCACTGGCTTTAACTAATTCTCGTTTTCTATTATTGGTTCCAACTGCATAAGCGGTTCAAAAGTTTCGTAGACCAATTTCCCTCCATTATGGTCTTACATATATTGTGTCATATATTGTTGATAATTTGTTCAGTTTTTGAGATAATTTCTCGTATTATTAGCATGAATAATACGAGGATCAAATGAACTTACTCCACTTAGCAATTCGCAATAATAATTTAGATTTATTCAATGAATCACTAAAATCAGTCCTGCATGACAATGGAATCGATGAAAGAGAGCCTCATTCTGGCTTAACACCTCTGCAATTAGCAGTATTTTTGGGTCGATTTGACATGGCTATCCAATTACTTATTCGTGGTGCTAATCCCAACATACGAGTAAATAACGACGAAGGTCATTATTTGTTATATCAGGCTGTAGGAGTAAGAGAATGTGGAGACTTATTCTCTAGTTTACTTCGCGTGTCAGCGGGGATAGATGAAACGCATCAACGCTTATGTAACAGTGTTAACCTAGAAGTACTTCATGTTTTATTTTTTTCTGCTCTAGCCAATAACCAAGATGATTATGCACTTCGCATGTTAAACGAAACATTGCCTTCTTTAGATCTTGATTTACAAACTGAAATTATCAGAAATTTAACTGGTGCACTTTATTATTCAGTCCAGAAAAACAAAATTAATATAGCTTCATGCTTAGTGAATTTAGGGGTACGCAAAATAGATGATAATTTACCTAATCTTGGAGTAACTTTAGTGAGTCAGTTACCGCAAGTTGAATCAAAAGAAGAAATATCTAATAAAATAACGTTATCTACCGCACTAAATACAAAAAACTATATTGCTATGGCTAGTAAAATATTGGATAAAAAGTCCGAAGACGATTTGCCAATTAATTCTACTTATCTTCCATGGATAATGATGAGAAGGACAGATATCTATAGTTACGTGAGTAGATTAATACGAAATGAACGGTGGGACGCGCTAAAAGAAACTTTAGGTGCGGGATATACGTTAGATAGCTATATGTACCAATTGGTTACTCGTGACCGAAAAGAGGAACTCTTTTTATTAGATAAATTAAAAAAATTCACGGGTTTTGAAAAGGTATTTTTTCACAAATTACGTAATACATTTTTGTTGGCTATTTGTGACAATTTGCGTGTTAATGAGCAAGTGTTAGATATATTATTAAAATCAAGATGGCCAGAAGCCCAGGAAGCGAAAGTAGAAATGAATGCTGAGGCAAAATTAAAAATATTAGAAGAACATTTAATAAATCTTGGTGCAAGTTCCATTGCACTTAACAAATTTAATATTATCAAAATTGATTTTTCTCATAACAATCTCAATGAAAAAAATCTACTTCTTGGACAACCCGCATTGGTTCTTTGGCGGATTACTGATTTTTTATCCCAACAGGATATTTATTGTAATTTTGCACCAACTGCGAGACGTTTTGCAGTTTTGGCTGCACAAGGGAAATTAGCAAGTTTTCCGTTACCATGGGAGCGCTATAGCGATGTTAAAAAGAGAGTAGTTAAGATTGATAATGCGATTAATGAGCTAGAAACATTTAACAAAAGAAGTTTTAAAAAATATTTTTGTTTTAATGATGCCCCACCGTTACAATGCAATACTCCTATCAACGCTCTATCTTGGCTTACTGGATCTAGTACTGGTGTTGGAAATATAATTGCTGGCTGTTACAGTTGTGAGAAAGGCTGTATCTTATCATGTTGGCTTTCTACTAACCTTGGGGTACCTTTGGCTGTATTAGGAATAGGGGGAGTGGGTTATACAATAAAATATCGTTATTGTGGCTCAAATCTTCCTGGACGAACTCCAGACGAAATGCTTGAAGTGCAGAGAATTGTTTATAATAACAGTTTAGAATGTTTACCCGCTGCTATTCGCCATAGAATTACTGATACCAAAGAGCTTATTCGGGCACTGAAAGAAGAGAAAAATCGTTTATGTCTCAGTGATGAAAAAGCAAAGCAAGCTGTAAAAAATCCAAAGAAACAAGAAGAAAAAGAAAGCGAAGGTGACTCATATGTAAGGTCTGAAATAAATTCTGGTCCCTCTTTTTGGAACGACTCAAAAGATGATGTTTTAAAACCTTTGTTATCTAATCAATCTTTAGAGGTTATCTCATCATCGGAAACAAAACATGTGAACACAAGTTTGACAGAAATTAGGGTTGGCTTTAATCCTAATAATGGGCAAACTATTGTGATGCATAATTTTGATGTAAATATACCTCGTGTGTGAGTAGACCCACCGAATTACTTCGGTGAGCCTCTTAGAGCCGCATCGTGCCCAATTTAGGCATTGAGCTCCTGATAGATCTGAGGTGGATAGCCTCGTTCGCTATAAACCGGAATAGGTGTTACAACTCCCCCATAAGTTAGGTTGCATCCGGATTAATACACCTAAGATCCAAAACTTTTAATCCTTGATACTACATTGCCTGGATCAGTTTTTTCATTTTCGCAGGCTGCTCAACAAACGAATCTAATAAATCTTTTAGTAGACCATCTAATGTTTCTGTCATTATTAGAAAATCCGCATTAAATTGCTGTTGCTTGGTGCCCAGCTTCCATTTCTTTTACTTGCTCGATGATCTCATCCTTGAATCGAATACTTTGAAGGGACAGATTATCCAACAATATAAAATCAATGCGGTCTTGCCAGTTCAGAGCAAGCTGTTTTATTTCACAGCCGTCTTTAATGAGCGATTGTATGGAGCTTGCAAATAAATTTTGTTCTTGGCAGCGAATGACGCGACCCTGATGGTTTGCATCTTGCAACACACAGGATTTTTCAATCGAAAAAGATGATGCATGATTTTTCTGAGTTAACCATGATGTCATAATGGCGGAAAGTTTTTTAATTTGGAAAGAATCAATAGTGTCACCGAAAGATTTTTTGAAGAGCGATATAAACTGTTCGGTTTTTTTTGGCATTAGTTGTTCCTAAAATAAGCCAATGATCCTAGAATCTGCAGTTAGAAACTGAAATAATGTCGCTTTAATCGGAAAAAAACAGGTTAAAGTGATGAAAAGACCCCCTTCTAAAACTCACCCGCAGGGTGAAAATCCAAAGCATCAAATTGCTCGAGTAATAGACAAGGTTGCTGTTGATACCTATGCTGGTCGAGTCTACATCGATTGGGATCATGAAACGCCAGTCACTTCATTAGGGCAGCTCTCATTTTTTATTGAATTTCTGAAACGAACAGAATTATTTGATCAGTGGGTAGCTACTTGTCCATTGCAATTAACAAGCCCGAACGCACCCACACACAGAGATATTTTAGGCACGATTTTATTATCAGTTTTGTCGGGACATACGCGTTACTCTCATATCACGACAGTGAGAACAGATAAAGTTAACGCGCCGTTATTGGGAATGAATAAAATTGTGAGCGAAGACTCAGTACGTCGAGCTTTGATAAAAATGCCTGAGCTCGAAAGTAGAGAATGGTTAATGGCAGGATTAAAAAATTGTTATTCTGAGATTTTAAATATCCCCTGGATATTAGATGTGGATACTACTGTCAAATGTCTTTATGGTCATCAAGAAGGTGCTGTTGTTGGTTACAATCCAAAAAAACCTGGACGACCTTCTCACACATATCACACGTACATGATTGCTAATATTCGAATGATATTAGATGTTGAAGTGATGCCAGGAAATGAAATTTCGCCAAGTCACACATTGCCTTATTTGTTTTCATGGCTAGATTCACTGTCACTGGAACATCGCCCTAAGTTTATTCGCGGAGATTGTGCTTTTGGAAGTAATTCTGTGATGACAGCTTGCGAAGAAAGATCATTGCCGTATTTGTTTAAACTTAAGCAAACGCCAAACGTAAAGCGTTTTATAAGCAAACAGATGACTGAAGGAGAATGGGAAAATGCAGGACAAGGATGGCAAGGTTCTGCAGGTCAACTGCAATTAATGGGTTGGGAAAAATCGAGACGAGCTATTGTTTTGCGACGAAAAATAGAAAAAGAAATTGGTGTTATTAATAAAAAAGCATTAAGCGGCCAAATGATGTTTCAATTTGCTAATATGGGAAAAAATATTGATGCGTATGAATACGCAGTATTAGTGACAAATATGGATTCGGAAATTATTACGATAGGTTCTCATTATCGTGATCGAGCAGACAGCGAAAATAATTTTGATGAACTAAAAAATCAATGGGGATGGTCAGGTTATACAACTAACGATTTACATCGATGTCGATTGATGGCTCTGATTATTGCATTAATTTATAATTGGTGGACACTCTTTGTGAGACTAATAGAACCGAACTCACATTTAGAAACCATTACATCGAGACCATTGTTATTACATGCTGTTGGAAAACAAATTCAACATGGGGTTCAGCGACATAAGCGGACAGAATGTTACCTGTAAAATTCTAATTTCTTGATTTATAGCGAAGTAAAAATTCGTTATTGCGGTTGGTAATTAATTAGATTAAATCTTGGCATCATGAAAAATTATTGTGAGTAGTCAATGGTTTATATTCCTTGAGGTAACATTCTGTCCGCTTATGTCGCTGAACCCGTCTGTGCTCATAGAACCACTATATGTAACTAAAAGGTTACTTGTCAAGTAACAGGAGCAAAGAAAGTGAATGCGGCAAAATGACGATCACACGGCATGGGGTGACATCAACTACATATTAATCGACACACATATCGATTTTCACTATTATTATCAGCATGATAAAACACATGCTAACTATGCTCACATGAAATACTTTATTAATTTTTCTTTGTTGTTTCGCAACCGTAATTACGGATTGCTTTATATCGGCCAACTCATTTCATTTTTTGGCACCATGATCACAGGTGTAGTACTACCTTATCAAATCTATCATGAAACTCATTCCACTTTGATCGTGGGATTGCTGGGATTGTTTCAATTATTGCCTTTGCTATTTACTGCATTAATCGGCGGAATTTTTGCGGATCGCTATCATCGCAGAATGTTATTGCTCATTTCCGAAACATTATTATCCATAGGCTGTTTATTGCTCGCGTTTAACGCCAGCTTGGCACCACCAAAAATCTGGGTTATTTTTCTTGTTGCCTCTTTGATGTCGGGAATTACTGGCTTACATCGCCCTGCCCTCGATAGCATTACCCAGCAAATTGTAGAAAAAAAAGATTTTCCAACCGTAGGCGCATTATCAACATTTAAATTCAGCGTTTGTTTAATCGCGGGCCCAGCCATTGGTGGTTTGATCATCGCGCATTTTGGTGTGATGATCACATTTTTTGTTGATTTTGCTAGCTTTTTAGTTTCACTGATTGCAATTCTCTTAATGACAGATATTCCTAAACCACAGGGCACAAAAGATGAATCAACACTAGCATCATTAAAAACAGGCTTTAAATATGCTGCTTCACGCCAAGAATTATTAGGAACTTACTTTGTCGATTTTTTTGCAATGATTTTTGGCATGCCAAATGCATTATTCCCTGCTATTGCCCAGTCATTTGGCAGTGTAAAAGTACTAGGCATGTTGTATTCAGCACCTGCCGTGGGTTCATTGATTCTTTCATTTTTTAGCGGGTGGACTGCACGTATTAAACGGCATGGCGCTGCCGTTGCAATATCAGCAAGTATTTGGGGCGTAGCAATTATTTGCTTTGGTCTTTCAAAAAATTTATGGGCGGCATTATTCTTTTTAATGATAGCAGGTGCTGCAGACGCAGTCAGCGGCATATTCCGCATGATTATGTGGAATGAAACGATTCCAACAGAGCTACGCGGTCGATTAGCAGGAATAGAAATGATTAGCTATTTAAGCGGCCCGCGCTTGAGCGATACCGAAGCAGGATTAGTAGCAGCATTATTTGGCGTTACGACAGCTGTCGTATCTGGCGGTGTATTGTGTGTCATTAGCGTTGGTATTTGCTGTTATTTTCTTCCTAAATTTTGGCGGTATAAATCAGAGCATTAAAACACGAATTCTGGATAACTATCTTTTCAGTACAGTCTAAATTATCCTTAAAGTCGAGTAATGCTGGCCTCTTACTCGACTATGCAGAACAGAAAATAACTATGCATCAACCACAGTAACTTCTTCAGCCTGAAGACCTTTTTGCCCCTTCGCGACAGAAAATTCTACACGCTGACCTTCTTCTAGAGCTTTATATCCAGTGCCAGTAATAGATTTAAAATGGACAAAAACATCTTCGCCATTATCACGCGAGATGAAACCAAATCCTTTGCTATTATTGAACCACTTAACCGTACCTTTTTCACGCGCTGCCATAATGTTACCCTTCAATTAATAAAAACATTAACAGTATATACTTCATTGTTCTGCTAAATCCATATTCACAAAAAACAACCCATTCAACACACGTGCAGCGCGTGAATAATCCAATGTTTCTGCAATATCTCCCGCAGTATGGCTCATTGTGAGGCTACTTCCGATGAATCACCAAATGCGTATTATTTGTCCTTATTTTGTATAAGTCGATCGTGTTATTTTCTTACATGCTAACGACTCGGTTCATATCAAATCTCCCTTTGCATTATTATTACAAATAAGTTGTGTTAGAAAGTGGATTCCATTATAGATTATGTAGTTGCGATACCACTAATGAATTTTACTGGAAATATCAAGCGGTCGTATGCGCGCAACCTTTCTACTATGTCAAAAGCAGAACCAATTAAGCTGCTATTTGATGTAATTTGATTTTCTTAATATTAATTCGAAGTTTTTTTCTATTTTTTTCAGCTTGCCAGAGATCATACATACTTTGCATGTTAACCCACATTTCGCTGCTCGTGTTCAAAGCTAAAGATAACCTTATAGCCATTTCAGGACTAATACCAGATTTTCCATTGAGAACTTTTGATAATGTTACGCGCCCTACGCCTAATGCTTTCGCAGCTTCAGTAACAGATAATTCCGCACCTTCAATTAGCATACGCTTTACAACGAGCCCTGGATGTGGTGGATTGTGCATAATCATAAAATTTTTACCTCCTTACTAATGGTAATCAACATAATCAACTAAAATTGCATCTTCTTTTTCAAATTGAAAGATAAGACGCCAATTACCGCTTACTTTAACTGAATAATATCCTTTTAACTCTCCATGCAAAGGATGAAAATAGTTCCCAGGTGTATTCATATCTTCTGGTTTAATAGCGCTGGATAGCTGCAACAAAAGTAACCCGAGTATTTTCGCATGCGCGGGTTGTATTCCCGCCTTGCTTCCAGTCTCGTAAAATTTTTTAAGCCCTTTATGACGCCATCCTTTAATCATATATTAATTGTATACTGTATATATACAGAAGTCAATGCTTCATAGCAAGTTCTATATTCCGAGTATCCTTATTTTATATGCGGTTAATACAGATGCTTGTGAAATAAGGGCGCTGGGCAGAATCGTGCGGAAATGCAACATAAGCTCAATATCTTATTGAATAATAAAAAATTATTACATTACACTTATTAGTTTGTAAAAAATAAAGGTAGACGAAATTCAAAACGGAAAAACCCAATTATTCAAGTGCTTTTTAGAATTGTGTTGCATTTCCGCACGATTCTGCCCAGCACCTTTATATCATCCGAACCTGTTAATGACCGCGTTGTTTTCTCTTCTTTTTATCTTGTTTTAACTGAAATTTTCTCTCAAGGAGAGTTTCTTTTTGCATTTTTGAAATTGTTTTCTTAAGCCTTTTCTTCTTCTCAAGATCGATTCTTAACACTTCTTGTGCATGAGTTGTACTTGGCAAACTCTTTTTGGCCTTTTCCATTTCTCTTCTAACTTCGCGTTGCATGCGTTTAGGATTTTTTCGCTTAATGATCAGTTTAAAATTTTTTGGCTCAGTAAATTTTAATTTCTCAAAATGAGTCAACACAAAATCATATAACTCGGCATTTGTAGGTTCTCCGCCAAATATTTGTCGTGCAACAGCATATCCATCATCGTCATTTCTTTCAAAAAGGCCAACCCAAAATGCATTCTCTACTAAAACCGTTACTTTAATCGTGTATTGTTTATTCATATGTGCTGCCTATCTATCACTCATACTAATCATTTCAAACATTAGGAGATATTACTCGCTGCTCAACGTCATAGCAATCTACGGCAATAAATCACTTCAATAGGTGAGATTTTAAGAATTCAAGAATTGCTCTAATAATCTCATGTGACATTGGATCATCATCAAGCAAATCATAACTATGCGGTGCCATGTGATGATTCACGAATGTTATTGGTAAATTGTGAGATAACGATTTCGCAAGAAAATGATCTATTGTTTTATTCAAATTAGGCATTTGATCTTGCCCGCATCTTACAAGAAATAACGGTAATGTCTGAGGAAATTCATCCATCGTTTTTTGAGAACATGGATTCACAAATCCGAATTGTTTTGCTGCCTCAGCAGTGTAAGTTAATTTTTCGACATTTAACATGTAACCATAATTAAAAACAGCACACCGGAACATATCATGCGTTTTTTGCATAATGACTGACAACGCCATCGGAACATTACCGGAGCATGCCCATAATCCAATTCGTTTTTCATCAATCCCAAATGATATAGCATTTTTTTGAAGATATCGAAGCAGGATGGGTAAATCTGCCACCGGATTTTTATATGTGTAAGTGATGGCGGCAATTCCTGAAGCTGCTATCAACCTCCCCCATGAAACGTATTGCTGCATCTCTTTGAGTTTGCTGCCAAACATGGGATCAGAGAATCCAAATACGAAAATAACAATAGGAAGAGGTTTTTCAGATTTTTCTGGAGAATAAAAATCCAGGGTCAGCACGTCTGATTCAGTTTTGAGATATACAATATCACGCTGTACATGAACAGTATCCATTCCAGGAATTTTGTAAACGACTTGTTTCGTCGTAATATCATTTTTTTGATTTTTTTCACTCATATTTAATTCCTCTGAATTCATCTATTCATTGCATAAATGTAAAACAGAAGAAAGAACTGAAGCAATAAATTACATTAAATTTTTTATCTAATAAACGAGCCGCTGTTAAGATATCTCCATCGATAAATAAAATATCGGGATAGTGTTTTTTAGCATATTCAATAAGATCGCTATCAATATCTATACCAGTGAATTTTCCCCATCCATTTTTTTGTAAATAATTTGCGGTACCACCTAAACCACACCCTACATCAAGACTCTACCCTCTTTGAGGTGCGGTCCCCATTCTGGTCAAAAGGGGACAAATCTTTTTTCTCAAGTAACCATGCCTGCATTTTAGTTAACTGATTGCTCTAAAAAACTTTCCAATAACCTAGGCAACTCTTCAATTAAATAAAATGGAATAGACAATAAGCGATAAGATACCGATTCACCATTATTTAACGTAACCTGCACAGGTGTAATACTAGGTTCACTGCTATAAATTCGTATGGCAAATTTAAATTCCCTTTCATGCATAAAATAATGTAACGAGCGTAAACTTCCCACACTTCCCGCCTTTACTTCAACGGGAATAATTTTATCGTTATATTGAATGACATAATCAATTTCTGCATTACTTTGCCCTTCACGTTGCCAATAATATAAAACAGGGTCTTGGTAGAATTGAAAATTTTTACGCAATAATTGACCTACCAATTGTTCCGCCATTTCACCATTATTGGCTAATTTGAGTGGTTTTAAATGAATTGGCTGTGGATTCGTTATGCTATTAACCAATCCAATATCAGATAAAATAATCTTAAAATAGCGCGATTTTGGTTTTGCACCCAATGGCACGCCGTCTGCAACAACCGATTGCACACGATGAACAACACGCGCTAATTCTAATAAAGATAATGCATTTGCAGTTGTTTGACTTTTAATGTCAGGATTGACTTGGGTATACGAGAATTTTTTTCCTAATAAACGTGGAATAGCCAGCATAACTTCACGTAGCCGTTCTGGTGCAATACGTGTTGGATATTTTGCAAAATCATTTTGATAGGCCGTTAATAAATCTTGATGAATTTGATTAACACGCAAATAAGAATGTTCTATAATCCAATTTTTTACCGCTTCTGGCATGCCACCGACAAGACAATAATTTTCAACTGAAGTCATTAGTGTTTGATGAATCGCATCAGGAATCGGATTGTCTAATGTTGATTTTCTTAAATACTGCACCAACATGGATTGTTGATCTGCTTCTAAAAATTCCAAAAATGATAAGGGTTCTAAATAAAAAAATTGAATACGACCAACCGGCATACTAAATGTATGATCATGCAATACAAAATCAAGCAGTGAACCTGCTGCAACAACCGCTAATTCAGGCAATAATTCATAAAACCAACGAAGCTTCGCCAGTATATCTGGCATTGCTTGCACTTCATCTAAAAACAATAAGCAATTGGCAGATTGAGTTGGCGCTGGCAATAGCGTTTCTAGGTTTGACCAAATTAATTTAACATCATTGCTTGTAAACAATGAACGAAGCTCTGGTCTGTTTTCAAAATTAATTTCGATGAGCTGCTTGTTTTGTGATTTTGCAAGTTCACGCACTAACCATGTTTTTCCTGATTGACGAACGCCACGGAGAACCAACGGTTTTCTATTGGCTTGTATCAACCATTGTGTTAATTCTAATAATTCTTTTCTAATCAATTACTTATCCTTTATCTGGCTATTTTTATATACATAAACATACATTAATAGTAACTTTTTATGGGCATAAATGGAAGTGTGCTGTTGTAAAAAGATAATCTGCTTAAGAACCAATATCAAAATGTTGTGTTATAAAGATCGGCAACATGGTGAGCCATTGGAGCTAAAGCTGCCTTTGCTATGAAATGCAGATTAGTTAATATAATGACTGTAAATTTATCATCAATATATCTTGCAATATAGCTTGAAAATCCTTGAAACTCTCCGCCATGCTCAACAATACAATGACCATTAATATTATCAACAATCCAACCCAAACCATCATTTTGCGTTTTGCCATTATTCAATTTGATAGGTGCCCACATTACAGCAAGATCTGCTGCTTGAGGAACTTATCCGTATAAAGTGCTGCATCCCATTTTAAAAATTCATTCACAAGCAAATTCAGGAATAGTAATTAATTCATCAAAATAGGGAAAATAACAAGGCCAATGAAATTTTTGAGCCACCAGGGAAATAAAATAATTAATAATATATTCACCATTCTCTGAATTAGTCATAATAACAATGCCATCACCACTATTTGGAAACATAAGCAATTCGTTATGATAACCTGCATTATGCCCCGCTTTTCTAAAATTCAATGTTCTTCCAATACCATTGACCACAACTCCAAGACCATAATCCGTATTTTTTTGTCGAGTCAACATTTGTCTCGCAACGGATTGCGAAATTATATTACTTTCTTTATCAAGATATGTGTTAGCAACATTAATAGTGAATTTTGCTATATCCGTCGGTGTTGACCATAAACCGCCAGCAGCTGCAATAGCATAATTATTCCACCCATCTCTTATCATGGTTCCATCATTTAAAAAACCTGGGACAGCATTTACACGCAATTTTTCATCCAATGGGTATTGAAAAATGCTATGCGTCATATCTAATGGTTTAAGAATTTCATTTTCCATCCAGTTTTGAAATGGTTGCTTAGTCACATCTTCTATCAATTGTTCCAGCACTTGAAAAGCACCACCAGAATAAAAATATTGTGTCCCTGGAGTATAAAATACTCGTATAGGTGGCGTATTAGCTGGCGGTTTTCCGTTTAACACTTCTTTTAGCGTTGGTAACTTTTCACCTTGAACATGACCAGAAAATCCAGAAACCGATAATCCAGCTGTCATAGATAGCATTTGTCTTAATGTTACAGGATTATTTTTATTATATTCATTTTTTGGAATTTTCCATGCCGTTAGTCGACCATTTACCGATTCATCAAGATTTAATTTATCGAGTGAAACTAATTTAAGAGCGCCATAAGCACTCACGCTTTTGCTAATGGATGCAGCTTGAAAGAGTGAACTATCAGAAACTGATAATTTTGGATCAATAGATAAAGTTTTAACTGCGACAATTTTGTAATTTTTTATAATAGCATATCCCACAACAGGAACTCGATATGCTTTCATTGCAGCAATTAATTCAAGATTGATATCATTTTTTTCTGCAAAACAATTGGTAAAAAATAGTGTTACCATTCCAACTATTAAGAAAATTTTATTTATCTTTTTTAGCATAAAGAGTTTTTTCACGCATCGCAAACCATTCAACAGCATATTCTGTCGTTTCATATTTATTTCCAAAGTAAGGACCGCCCAATGTCCAGTGAACAATAGAGGCATCCGTACTTGGTTCATAATATCCAACTAAGTGATTCCATTTTTTTGGCAATGATCCAATATCAGATTCATCTTGAAGCCATTTAAACTGGTGAAGCTCATGATAATCTACCGTTTTAAGATATTCAGGTGTTAACTTGCTACATTTTGCATTATTAAATAACATCACACTGGACCAATTAAATTTTGGGAAACAACTAATCGTGTTATTTAAAAATGTATGTGATCCAGGAAATGTAGGATGTTTTACAACCATCACTGAATGCATAGCATTTCTTAACATCCATAAATTAGCAATATCTTCGCGGATTAACATATCGCCATCAATAAATATAGCCCATCCCTCAAATTGACAAAGATAGGGAACTAAAAAACGCGTAAAAGAAAAATCAGTTAATTGATTAGGTTCTCGCTTACGATCAAAAACTGACTTGAGATTGCTTAATTTAAGAGGTGTGATATTTAATGGATGACTACTCGTTTCTATAATACTTTGCGCGCAAACATGATAAGCAATAGATTCTCGAGTATCATATCCAATAAATATGCGGATATTTTCTTCTTTAACCATTTTCACTTACCTTGCAAAGTAGAGAAACGAAAACAATTGGTTGTATGGTCATTAACCATGCCAACGGCTTGCATATATGCATAACAAATCGTGCTACCGACAAATTTAAATCCACGCTTTTTTAAATCTTTTGACATGTTGTCAGAAATGCTTGTTTGAGCAGGGACTTGTTTATGACTCTTCCAATGATTCTGAATCGGCTTTCCATCAACAAATTGCCAAATATAATTTGAAAAATTGTCGTGCTCTTCTACCACTTTCAAGTACGCTTTGGCATTTTCGATAACGGAGGCAATTTTTAGCTTATTTCTTATGATTCCTGGATTAGCGATCAATGCATCTATTTTCTTTTTATTGTAGCGAACAATTTTTGATGGATCGAAATGATCAAAGCATGTACGATAATTTTCTCTTTTCTTTAAAACCGTTAACCAACTTAATCCTGCTTGTGCACCTTCCAAAATAAGAAATTCAAATAATAATTTATCATCATGGAGTGGTACGCCCCATTCATGATCATGGTAATGAATATAAAGAGGATCATCTGTGACCCAACTACAACGAGATAAAGAATTTTTGGCGGTCATGAATTTTCCTTACTTCATTGAGAGCGCGAATACACTGAAAGCTAAAATAATAATTCCAGAAAATCGATTAATACTCTGCATAGTAGCAGGAGTGAGACGATGATGCAAAATGAAAGCAACCCCTCCACTGAGGAATAACCACCAGATAGCAGAGCCAAGTATGATACCCAAAACAAGAATGACCGCATGCGCATAGTCCGTGCTTGTAGTCCCTAACCCTAATCCTGCAAATACAGCGATAAAGGATAAAATAGTGGCTGGATTAGTTAATGTCAGTAAAAAAGTTGTACCAAAAGCATGCCAAGCAGATCGATCAGAGTTACCAGTGGATTGCGTGCGCGCGGGTGTGAAAAATAGTTTTATACCTAAATAAAGTAAGAATAAACCGCCTATTAATCGAATCCAAAATTGATAATCCATTAAAAAAGAGGATACAGCAGTTAAACCAAAACCAGCGATCAAGCCATAAGCTCCATCTGCTAAAGCTGCTCCTAAACCAGTCATTAATCCAATTTTAAATCCCTCGTGAAGTGACCTCTGAATGCAAAGCACACCGATAGGGCCAACAGGCGCCGCTATCGCAAATCCAATGATTAACCCTTGGGTGAAGAGAGTAAGCATAGGGAATTTTACCTTATTGTGTTAAAATAGAACAGTTTTTATAATAGCATAGGGTCTGTTTACATTTCGCTATGCCGAGTCAGAAAGCATCGATTTTCGAGAACCGCAGCGCAGCATATGTTGGTAATATGTGAGCAGCGGATCGCAGAAAATCGATGCTTTCTGACTCGGCAGAGTAGAAATGTAAACAGACCCGCGACTACATCCACAAAAAATAGGAGCCCCCATGAATAAAAATGAATTCAATCAGCCTATAGGCCATACTTTAAAGAAATGGCAACCAGCTAAAACTCCCCAAAAAACAAATATACTTGGAACTCATATTACATTAGAACCACTCCACCCAGATAAACATGGACCAACATTATTTGATTTGTTTCATATTGATAATAGCATATGGACATATCTTCCCTATGGTCCTTTCGATACATATGATGAATTTTATGCTTGGTTAATCAGCATGGCAAAAGTTAATGATCCATTCCCGTATGCAATCTTGAGTAATAAAACAAAAACCCCTATTGGTATTGCTACTTTCTTGCGGATCACTCCGGAACATAGCGCCATAGAAGTTGGGCATCTCTTATTTTCCAAAGATTTAAAAAAGACACCTGCGGCTACAGAAGCTATGTATTTAATGATGCATCATGCTTTTGAAGAACTTGGTTATAGAAGATATGAGTGGAAATGCGATTCATTTAATCAACCGTCACGAAATGCAGCAGAGCGATTAGGATTTAAATTTGAGGGGACATTTAGAAATCATATGGTTTACAAAAATCGCAGCCGTGATACTTTTTGGTTTTCAATCACTGATAGTGAATGGCCAGCGTTAAAATTACGCTTGCAAAAATGGTTAAATCCAAATAATTTTGATACTCATGGAAACCAAAAATCAAGTTTGAGAGAGATGGATGATCAAGCTTTAGAGTCGGCTACTTTGTAAACGGTGCATAAATCATTTTCTTTATGCCGATATTTTTTAAAAATTGATTATCATGCGAAATAACTACCATTGCACCTTGATAATGGCTCAAAGCTGACTCAATACTCGCAATACTATTTAAATCTAAATGATTGGTGGGCTCGTCCAAAATAAGTAATTGTGGAGAATGCTTAGATAATAAAACACAGGCGAGTAAAGCGCGTAATCTTTCCCCTCCACTCAATTCTTTTACTAACTTCGCCGCTCTGGATTGCTTCGTCGCGAAGAGCACGCTCCTCGCAATGACGGGCTACGCTAACGGCCAGTCCAAATTAGAACTGAAAAGAACTCTACTTTTTCACAGCAATAAATAATCCATCATAAATATTTCGAACACTCTTTGGATCACGAGGCACTCCGGGTCCTTTATAATCAGAGTTGCTAACAACATTCAGCGGATATTCTTTTGGATCGCTTGCAGCAATATAGAGAGTGGTTGAGCCACCTTGATCCATACTGATTGCATTACTTACTTTAAGATATTTTATCATCAGCTCAGCCATTTCCTGGGCATTCATCCCTCCTAAGTTTCTCGCAGGATGTATAAACGAGTTATTATTTCCATCTACAGTAAAGAAAACGAATTGTGCAGGCTTGCCACCCGCATCATTAATAATACCCACTGCTGCATTTGCTGAAAATTCTATCGTTGGAAATAGATTTTCATCTCGATGACTGGGCATACCCGGGATTCCGGATACATCCAACTTTCCATCCGTCACTAAATTTGGTCCGGCGCCGAATGCATCAGGGTAAATTTCTTTACCTTGTTTATCCTTAATTGTATAAGCTTTATCATGATCTACGAATGTAATGTATGGAGCATTGGCACCTGTTAACACTAATACAGAACGTGGTTGTTCAAAAGCTTTGCCCAAAGTTTTCGTGAGCGCACAATTTACAGCATGCAAAGCCCCATGATGCTGCAACAAACTGTCACCCATGCTATCGCCTGGTTTTGGTCTATCAGTATTTTTATCAAGACAAATATTGTCATTAAAACCTTTGGAATCATTTCTAAAAAAATAACCGCCATTGATTCCTGAAATTACGGTATATTCTGAACTTAAGCTATTTGCAATTTCGGGAAGCTTAGCAAGTTGATTTTCGGTTTGAGCATGATAAGGAATAATTTGAATCTCTGGATCATTAACAGGTGCATATACAACATTAATGTTTAAAGTTCTTGGAAACAGTTTACCGGCAATTTTACTAAACAGATATCCATCACACGTTAGTGTTTGCCAAATCACTTTATCTTTATAAATTTTACTTGTTTTACCTACGCTACAACTCAATGTTGATTCCTGCCCAAGGGTGATCTGCATTTTATTTTGTGTATTAGCGTATAAAGATGTCGAAACCAGTAAAAAAGCGCAGGGAGTAACTAAGAGATAATTGATAATTTTCTTCATGAGATATCCTTTTTTATCGTAGATTTCACTATTTGAGTATCTGCAGTAGTAAGCTGTATTTGTAGCATTGCCTTACATTCACTGTCAAGAATAAAACAATAGCCTTTAGATCGCGCGACGAATGCTCACAATTGTAGACAACATAAGGCATTGATATATTTATAGATATTTTTATATTTGATTATTTATTATACAATATTAGCAGGCATCCTTCAGTATTCATCTATATATACTATAAATATACTATAATTAATTTAGTAAATAATAACAAAAACATAGTTTAACTTTACTATCATCAAGATCATATCAAAATAAGGGAACAAATAACTTTAACCTATAGCGAAATCGAGTAAACCACTATGATAAATTTATCGGGTTATAAAGTTTTATCACAGATTTATTCTGGTAAATCAGTTAGTGTTTACCGCGGTATTTGGCTGGAAAAAAATCTCCCAGTTATTCTAAAAATATTGAATGCGGAGTACCCCTCACAAGAAGATATTGCTCGCTTAAAGCATGAATATAATTTGATTAAAGATTTAACTTTACCTTCTGTCATTCATGCTTACAAATTAGAAAAGATTGAACATCGTTATGCACTCGTATTGGAAGATATACCCAATAGCACAACATTAACTGATTTTCTCACTCAACAAGAAATGAGCGTAGAATTATTCTTGTTTATTGCATTACGACTCTCGAATATTTTACAAGAAATACATGCGGCGCACATTATTCACAAAGACATTAATCCAAATAATATTATTATTTCCAAAGATGGTAGCCAAATTAAAGTCATTGATTTCAGTATTGCCACAGAACTCTCACAAGAAAAACAAGAAATTACCAGTCCAGAAGGATTGGAAGGAACTTTACCTTATATATCTCCAGAGCAAACTGCACATATGAATCGTGTGATTGATCGTCGCACCGATCTTTATTCATTAGGAATAATATTCTATTTAATGCTGACTGGACAACTCCCATTTGAAGCGCGCGACCCAGATGAATGGGTGTATTTTCATATTGCTAAACGTCCAAGACCTCCAAAAGAACTTAATGGGCAAGTACCAGATACCATTTCTAATATCGTAATGAAATTATTGGCAAAAGCACCAGAAGATCGTTATGCAAGCGCATACGGTTTAGCAGCAGATTTAGAACACTTCATGCTACCTTGGCAACAAAAGCAGGAAGCTACTTCATTTCCATTGGGTGAAAAAGATCGCACGAGTATATTTCAAATTCCACAAAAACTTTATGGCAGAGAAATCGAAGTAGAGCAACTCATGGCAGCATTCACAAAAACCAGCCAAGGTACGCGAGAATTATTGCTGGTTCGCGGTTATGCAGGTATTGGTAAAACATCATTGATTAATGAAATCCATAAACCCGTTGTGAGAAAACATGGATATTTCATTTCTGGAAAATTCGAGCAATTTAAGCAAAATGTTCCTTATTACGGATTGATTCAAGCTTTCCGTCAATTGATAAGACGCTTGTTAACTGAAAATCGAAAGCGCATCAACTTTTGGAAAGAAAGATTAACTCGATCCTTAGCACCCAATGGCCAAGTCATCATTGAAGTCATTCCTGAGGTTGAATGGCTCATTGGCAAACAACCATCTGCGCCTAAGCTCCCTGCTTCAGAAGCACAAAGTCGATTTGAAGTTGTATTTTTTGATTTTGTACAAACATTTTGTCAAGAAGACCATCCTATTGTCATTTTTTTAGATGACTTACAATGGGCAGATTTAGCTTCGTTTGATTTAATCAAAAAATTATTAAAAGATAATGAATTAAAATATTTGTTGATGGTTGGAGCATACAGAGGTAACGAAGTTAGCGCCGGACATCCGTTATTAGAAATGCTAGATGATTTAAGTAAATTTGACGTGCCAATGGATACTCTACAAATGAAACCTTTGAGCTTCATGAATATAAAACAATTAGTAGCAGATACATTAAATATTAACCGTGATATAGATCAATTAGTAGAATTGATCTTTGAAAAAACGGCAGGAAATCCTTTTTTCTGCAACACTTTTTTAACCATGTTGCATGATGAAAAATACCTTATTTTCGATACACAACGCGAAAAATGGGTTTGGGATATCTCTGCTATTCGATCACTCAATATTACGGATAATGTGGTGGACTTATTAATCAATAAAATTGAAAAGTTACCTCAAGAAGCTCAAGAAATCTTAAAAATTTCTGCTTGTATCGGTAACGAATTTGATTTGAAAACCGTTGCCATCGTGAGCGAGACTTCGCCAACTGAAGCAGCAAAAAAATTGTGGCCAGCATTATCAGAAAATCTTGTTACCCCGTTATCCGGAAACTACAAATTAATCATGGTAGACTCTGATTATGCTGAAAGTGACAGACAAGTAATTTCATACAAATTCATGCATGACCGTATTCAGCAAGCAGCTGATGGCATGCTAACTAGCGAACAACGCAAAGCAACTCACCTAAAACTGGGTAAATTAATGCTTATCAAGCTTTCCGATGAGGAGTTGGACGCAAAGATTTTCTCAGTGGTAAATCATTTTAATGCTAGCTTGGATCTTATCACAGATCCTGAAGAACAGTTTAAAATTGTAAAACTCAATATCAAAGCCGGCAATAAAGCAAGAATATCTATTGCTTATAAAGAAGCCGCTAATTATTTCGAGCATGCAATTAAACTATTAGGGGAAAATGCTTGGCAAACACACTATCCGGAAAGCTTAGAGTCGCACATAAGATACGCTGAACTTCTCCATCTATCAGGCAAATTTACTGAAGCCAGTGAGGAGTTTGAAAAACTCATTGAAAGAGCAAATACTCCTCTCGATAAAGCGCGTATTCTTATGTTTCAAACTATCTCATACGCAACGCATTCGCAATGGGAAAAATCGATTGATGCTGGACTTAAAGGGTTAGAAATTTTAGGCATTAAGATACAAAAACATCCTAGCACTTTTAAAATTATTCTCGAGTTAATTCACACCAAGTGGCTACTGAAAAAAATAAAGATTACAGATATATTTAACAAACTTCCAATAATAACTGCTCCTGATAAAGTGCTCATTCTGGATTTTTATGAACGCATAGGTTTATCCGCTTATCCTGCCGATTTTAATTTAGTCGTTGTACTTATTATGCAAGCAGTTCGATATAGCATAAACAATGGATACACCGCAGCTGCAGCAGTATGCTTTGGATCATATGCCGGACTACTTGTTGCCGGGTTTCATGATTACGACACCAGCTTTGATCTTGGTAATCTCATTTTACAAATGATAGAAAAATTTGATGATGATCGAGCAAAAACAAGAATTTATCTTGTAGTTAGCACACTCATTTTCCCATGGAAACTACCCTATCACGAGTGTATTTTTAGACTCAACAAAGCGTATTCCTTAGGGCGACAATCTGGAGAATTGTTGTGGGCGTGTTATGCAGCTCCCATAATAATTAGCATGATGTTCTTTCAAGGTGACGAACTTGATGAAATCATGAGTAAACTCAAAAATCTTATTGTTCTACCTGAGTTTACTGGACACATTGAATCACTTATTCCCATGAAATTCTATGAAAAAATGCTGCTTATATTAAAAGGTGATAGACCTCTTGAAGATTTCGATGAGCAAATAGATGCTCTGCTTAACCACACTCTTCCAATAGGAACTGCGACCCATGGTACCTGTGGCTTGACTTGTCTAAGTACTTTCTATTTATTTGAAAAATGGGATGCTGCATTAAAAATGATTGAAAACATAAAAAATGATATGAAATCATTAGAATTAGCTGCACTATTTTATCTTCCTGAGTACTTCTTTTTTGTTTCATTAGTGTATTTAACTGTTTATCAAAAAGCTAGCTTCGGGCAAAAACTACATTATCGCCATCAGATTAAATCTAACTTACGCAAACTAAAGAAATCGGCAAAAACATGCCCAGCTAATTTCGAAGCTAAATATCAACTTGTTCTTGGTGGATGGCTATTTATTACTAACAAATCGAAAGAAGCGCGACTTGCTTTTGATAAAGCAATTACTTCAGCACGTGAAAACAGTTTCACTATAGTAGAAGCCATTGCAAATGAATTTGCGGGACGTATGTATAAATCTACGCAACTGCCAAGATTTGCAAAATTATTTGTACAAGAAGCAGCTTTGATATACCAACGCTGGGGAGCAAAAGCTAAAGTACAATTATTACAAGAAAGCTATCCTGAGTTTTTTGTTCCTACAATACAGAGAGCTGCTGTAGCCACTGCTACATCTACGTCTACGTCTACATCAACATCTACAGACATATCAAGTACCAACACTAAAGTTGGCTTGGATCTTTCATCCATCATGAAAGCTGTTCAAACGATATCAAGTAATGTTGTGTTAGATGATTTATTACGTTCTTTCATTAAAATTGTGATGGAAAATGCGGGTGCCAGTCGCTGTTTACTTTTACTTGAACACGATGACCAGTTGGCATTAGCAGCGAAAAGTGAAAGCGCTGAATCTGAAATTCAATTATTAAAAAATCAAGCTGTCGATCCTATCGAGGATTTATGCTTGCCCTTAGTACAATATGTACAACACACGCAAGAACCTGTGGTTTTAACAAATGCAACACGTGATGGTTCGTACACCGAAGATCCTTACGTCATTAAGCACAATCCACTATCTATTCTTTGTTTACCTATCATCCACAAAGGCCAAATGCTTGGTATCCTATATCTGGAAAATAACTTAACCGCTAATGTGTTTACACCAGATCACCTAGACGTATTGCGCTTGTTAGCAGGTCAAGCAGCTATTTCACTACAAAATTCACAACTCTTCCTTGCATCAGACCGATTCGTGCCACATGAATTTTTGGATATTTTAGGGAGACACAGTATTGTCGACGTACACATTGGTGATCATACACAAAAAGAAATGACCGTATTATTCTGTGATGTTCTTGGCTTCACTCTCTTGCTAGAACAATTAACGCCAGCCGAAAATTTTCAATTGATCAATGAATATCTAAGTTACATGGAACCTGCAATTACTGAACAAGGCGGTTTTATTGATAAATTTATTGGTGATTCTATTATGGCATTATTCCCGGGAGATGCTGATAAAGCAGTACTTGCTGGAATGAGTATGCAAGAAAATATGGAAAAATTTAATCAAACTTTAGTTAAACGCAATGTGAGTCCATTACGCATTGATATTGGCATGAATAGCGGTAAATTAATTCTAGGCACGCTGGGTGGAAAATACCGAATGGAAACATCTGTAATAAGCGACGCAGTTAATATTGCCTCACGTATTGAGGAATTGACTAAAGAATATGATAGTCGCTTATTAATTAGCGGAACAACTCATAATGCGCTGAAAAATCCTCAACAGTTTCAACTGCGATTTATCGATAAAGTACAAGTACGGGGAAAATTAAACGAAATTGAAATTTTGGAAGTTTATTCAGCTGACCCGGAAAACTTGCGTTCCGCGAAAACGGCTATTGCAGAACAATATGATCATGCAATTAAATTATATTATGAAGGTTCTTATTTAGAGGCATTGCAAATATTTAAAAGCTGCCTCGATCAATTAGCTAATGATAAGGTTATTAATAATTACATTGAAAAATGTAGAACAGCTCTTGCTATTGAAAGCGACTCTCTTAAATAGGAGAGAAAAACTAACCGGTAACAAAATCGAGCGATACTCATGATAAGCTTAGCAGGTTATAAAATTTTATCACAGCTTTATACCGGTAAATCAACCAGCGTTTATCGTGGTATTTCTTTAGAAAAAGATCTTCCGGTTATCTTAAAAATTCTTAATGCAGAATACCCTTTACAAGAAGATATCTCTCGCCTAAAACATGAGTATCACCTTATTAAAGAATTAAATCTCCCTGGCATTGCTCGTGCTTATCAACTCAAAAAAATTGAGCACCGTTATGTGTTAGTACTCGAAGATCTACCCAATAGCGTGACTTTGACTGATTTTATCGGCACACATGATATTAGTTTAGATTTATTTTTACCACTTGCATTGCAAATAAGTCGCACTTTGCAAGAAATACATGCAGCACATGTTATTCATAAAGATCTTAACCCAAACAATATTATTGTTACTGAAACTGATCATCAAGTTAAATTGATTGACTTCAGTATTGCTACGCAACTGTCGCAAGAAAAACAAGAAATCACAAGCCCGGAAGGATTAGAAGGAACACTGCCTTACATGTCGCCAGAACAAACAGCGCGCATGAATCGCGTCATCGATAGACGCACAGACCTTTACTCTTTAGGTATCATATTTTATTTAATGTTGACTAAACGCTTGCCCTTTGAAGCGCAAGATCCATTAGAATGGGTATACTGCCACATCGCTAAACGCCCAAAACCACCCAGAGAACTCAACCCGCAAATACCGGAAACTATTTCTAATATTGTGATGAAGCTCTTAGCAAAAGCACCAGAAGATCGTTATTCAACAGCGTATGGCTTAGCTGCAGATTTAGAATTCTTTATGACACCTTGGCAACGAAAACATGATGCTATTTCATTTCCATTGGGTGAAAAAGATCGCACAAGTTTATTTCAAATTCCACAAAAATTGTATGGTCGAGAAATTGAAATCGAACGATTAATGATGATATTCTCGCGTGTTAGTCAAGGCACAAGAGAATTATTACTCGTTCACGGCTACGCAGGCATTGGCAAAACATCGTTGATTAATGAAATTCATAAGCCTATTGTAAGAAAACATGGTTATTTTATTTCCGGAAAATTCGAACAATTTCAACAAAACGTTCCTTATTACGGATTCATTCAAGCTTTTCGTCAATTAATAAAACAATTATTGACTGAAAACCAACAACGCATTGATTTTTGGAAAGAACAATTACTTGACGTATTATCACCTAATGGCCAAGTCATTATTGAAGTTATTCCTGAAGTTGAATGGCTCATTGGCAAGCAACCACCCGTGCCTAAGCTGCCTGCATGCCGAATCACAAAGCCGTTTTGAATTAGTATTTTTTGATTTCGTACAAATATTTTGTCAAAAAGATCATCCTATTGTTATTTTTTTAGATGACTTGCAATGGGCAGATTTAGCGTCATTTGATTTAATCAAAGAATTAATGAAAGATGGCGCATTGAAATATTTACTTATGATTGGTGCATATCGTGAGAATGATGTCAATGCTGGACATCCATTACTAGACATGATTGAGGATTTAACCAAGTCAAATGTCCCTATTGATAAGCTTCAAGTAAAACCATTAGAACTCGCAAGTATAAAACAGTTAGTTGCTGATACTTTAAATACGAATTTGGATATCGAGTCTCTGACTGACTTGATTTATGAAAAAACGGGTGGCAATCCATTTTTTTGCAATACATTTTTAACCATGCTTCACGAAGAACATTATTTGACTTTTGATAACCAACATGCAGAATGGAAATGGGACATGCAGGCTCTGAAAACTCTCACAATTACTGATAATGTTGTAGACCTTGTAATTCACAAAATAGAAAAACTGCCGAGAGAAACCCAAGAAGCTTTAAAAGTGGCAGCGTGTATCGGTAATCAATTTGATCTCAAGACATTAGCCGCCGTCGCTGAGACATCCATGCCAGATACAGCCCAATCCTTATGGCCAACACTCAAAGAAAATTTAGTCATTCCATTATCTGAGGGTTACAAATTAATTTTAGCAGATCCCGATTATGCTAGTACGTAAACAAAGCATTTTATATAAATTTTCTCATGACCGCATTCAGCAAGCAGCTTATGCATTATTAACATCAGAACAACATAAAATAACGCATATTAGATTAGCGCGCTTATTGCTCACTAACTTATCCAGTGACGAACTCAATGAACGTTTATTCGAAGTAGTTAATCATTTTAATCTTGGTTTAGATCTAGTCACCGATACAGACGAAAAATTTAAGATAGCAAAATTAAATATTCAAGCAGGCAATAAAGCAAAAATGTCTATCGCTTATCAAGCGGCAGCGGATTATTTTGAACACGCAATTAAATTATTAGGTGAAAATGCTTGGCAAACACACTACACCGAAGCCATGGAAGCCAATCTAGGCTATGCTGAACTCACACATTTATTAGGGAACTTTATTGCAGCGGATACTCAATTTGCTACATTGATTGAAAAAGCAAATACATCCTTGGATAAAGCACGTCTCTACATGTTTCAAACTATTTCGTATTCTCTGCAAGCAAAATGGGAAGAATCCCTTGACACGGGAATTAAAGGACTAGCAATACTCGGTATAAAAATAAAAAAGAATCCTAACACATTTGACGTGGTGAAAGAAATAATCAATACTAAATGGGCAATGAGAAAAGTCAATTTAGACACCTTATTAGATCAATTGCCAATTGTATCTGATCCAGAAAAATTACTCATTTTCGATTTTTTTGAACGTACCGCAGTATCAGCATATAACGTTGATTTTAATTTAGTTGCTATATTATCACTGCAGCAAGTTCGTTACAGTTTACAAAACGGCTATTGCGCATTAGCTGCAACAAGCTTCATGGCTTATGCAATGATGCTTATCATTGGATTTCAAGACTATAAAACAGCCTCCGCACTCGGAAAGCTGTGTGTGCAAATTGTCGATAAATTTGAGGATCTACGAGCCAGAACGCGAATCTACTTGGGCGTCAGTTCATCTATTTTTCCTTGGACAATGCCTTATAAAGAAATCCTTCCTAGAGCAGTCAAGTCCTATGCTCTGGGTAGGCAATCCGGAGAATTATTGTGGGCCGGTTATGCTGCAGCTACTATACCACACCTCATGCTTGCACAGGGCGATGAACTTGATGATATTGCTATTAAAATTAAAAATGTATCTGCTGTGGCTGAATTCACTGGGTTTATAGATGCTCTTTATGCTATGCGGGTATTTGAGAAAGCCATTGCTGTTTTAAAAGGGGATAAACCGTTTAATCATTTGAGTGAATTCATGCAATCCATCATAGAATCTTCAATTAAAGACTCCATGGGAGCAGCAGCTTTTGGTGGATTAGGTATACTTTATTTAATTATTGCTTATATTTTGGAAAATTGGGGTGAGGCATTCAAAATCGCGGCCATAACAAAACAATATATAAAAACACCCGAAATGGCAGCCGTGCTATTTCTGCCCGATTATTTCTTTTATCATGCACTGACTATGATGAGTAGCTATGAAAAAGCGAGCTTCATACAAAAAAATCTTTATCGACGTGAAATTAAATCACATATCAAAAAAATGAAAAAATGGTCAAGATTTTGTCCAGCGAATTTTGCAGCTAAATACCAACTATTATTGGGTGGCCTTGCGGAAATTTCTGGTGATACAACAAACGCGAACCTTGCCTTTAATCACGCAATTTCTTTAGCACGAGAACATAACCTTACTTATATAGAAGCCATTGCTAACGAATTAACAGGTCGCTTATACAAATCAAAGGGATTATTTAAATACGCAAAATTACTTATGCAAGAAGCTGCATTTTTATATCAGCGCTGGGGAGCTAAAGCTAAAGTGCAATTGCTACAAGAAGAATATCCTGAATTCTTTGTCTCTTCATTGCAATCCGCAGGAACAATAACAATAGCGCGAACACAGTCGATATCGTTATCTGCAACAACAGAAACAGCAACTACAACGGGTTCCGTCGGCTTAGATCTCACGTCCATCATGAAAGCCGTGCAAACTATTTCAAGTAATGTTGTATTAGATGACTTACTGCGTTCCTTCGTACAAATTGTGATGGAAAATTCAGGTGCTAATCATTGCTTATTATTACTTGAACAGAACAATCAATTGGTACTGGTAGCAAAAAGCGAGGGTGCCGAGGCTGGTATTCAATTAGTTAAAAACCAGCCTATCAACGCAAGCGAAGATTTATGTTTGCCTTTAGTGCAATATGTACGACACACACAAGAACCTCTGGTCTTAACCAATGCAACTCGCGATGGCCCTTACACAGAAGATGCTTATGTTCTTAAACATAAACCACTGTCTGTACTTTGCTTGCCTATTATTCATAAAGGCCAAACATTGGGAATATTATACTTAGAAAATAATTTAACTGCAGGTGTATTTACCCGTAGTCACTTGGATGTCTTACGTTTGCTGGCAGGACAAGTCGCTATATCCATGCAAAATTCACAACTCTTTCTTGCATCCGACCGATTTGTACCACATGAATTTTTAGACATTTTAGGTAAACACAGTATTGTAGACATTCATATCGGTGATCACACTCAAAAAGAGATGACTATTTTATTTTGTGATATTCGTGGATTCACTACTCTATCTGAGCAATTAACGCCAGCAGAAACATTTCAACTTATGAATGAATATTTGAGTTACATGGAACCTGTTATCATCGAACAAGGTGGTTTTATTGATAAATTTATTGGTGATGCAATCATGGCATTATTTCCTGGAGAAGTAGATAAAGCCATGCTAGCAGGTATTAAGCTGCAAGAAGCGTTAGACAAATTTAATCAAGTCTTAGCGGAACGAAAAATGAATCCGCTGCGCGTTGGGATTGGAATGAATAGTGGAAAATTAATTTTGGGTACCTTAGGCGGAAAATCAAGAATGGAAACATCTGTCATTAGTGATGCAGTCATTGTTGCCTCGCGTATTGAAAGGTTAACCAGAGAATATGATAGTCGCGTATTAATTAGCGGAACAACGTATCATGCGCTCAAAGATCCACAGCAATTTCAATTTCGATTTATCAATAAAGTAAAAATTCCTGGAACAGTCAGTGAAACTGAAATTTGGGAAGTCTATTCTGCAGATCCTGAAGCACTACGTTTTATAAAAGTTGCTATTGCCACTCACTATGATCGTGCAATCAAATTATTTTATGCAGGCTCTTATGAAGCTGCATTACAAATATTTAAAAGCTGCCTCACTAAATTACCTAATGATAAAGTTATTAATCATTACATTGAAAAATGTCAAAACGCACTCCAGAAGCAGCCCCTCTGATAAAACATTATAATAATTACAGTAAATCAACATATTCCTTTGCTACAACATCCCACGTACGTTGTTTAAACTTTTTATACAACGGCTCTTGCAAAGAGTATAATAACTCTCTATTTTCAACAGCCCATGCGATCTTATCAACCATATCTTCAACATTAAGAGGATCAAACAGCATTTTTTGCTGTAGTTCTTTTTCTGTTACCTCAGAAATAACAACAGGAATATGACTCATCAGCGAGGGAGTCCCAACAGAATATGCCTCAGTAAACGTAAATGGGAACCCACCCTCAAAAAGAGTAGGATTAACCGCGCATAATGATAAGTGGTTTAAAGCAGCTAATACCTCAGAAGATACATTAGTTAATGAAATAACATCGCGTTGTAACCGCTTATTCATTATATAATTATAAACTTCTTCATCCTGAGCCAAGTCTGCCGTAACAATCAATTTAATATTTAAAGCCCGTCTTCTAAGTAAAATCTCATATGCCTTAATGAGGGTAATAAAATTTTTATAAAGACGCATTTGTGAAGAATAAAAAATATAACGCGTGTTACTCAAAACAAAATCATTTAAACAATGCTGTAAAAATATTTCCTGATATTGATCAAGAATTCGCGTCGCCGCATTACGCCTTACGATTAGTGCTTCCGCACCTGGACCTGGAGCAGAATCGAAATAATGACTTAAATCAATCATACCATGAGGAATAATCGAAATTTTATCCGATTTAACGTTGAACGGTTCAATAAGATGTTTTTGTTTTACATAATCGCTATAACATATAAAATGATCTGTTACTTTAATAGTTTCTGTCATTTGGTGATAGGCTTGTGCAGAAAATTTATGTAAAAACAAATTTGAAAAATCTACAAATATAACATCCGGTGCAGCAACCACTTTTTTGGCTTGAATAAATTTGATTTCTGGCCAATACAAACTAGGAACAAACCATACTGAAATATCTTGGCGTTTATTGATCTCTGCAGCCAATTTTTTTAATTCTCGTGTACGTAATTTTTCATATAGCTTACGCGCAAGAAGATTACTTTTAACTATATTAATTGGGTTTTTCAACAAGGATTTTTTACGATGGGATTGAAAAGCTTGTACTGATTTTTTCTTACGAGAAAAAATTTTACCGATACGCAATAGATAAGGAATACGAGATGTTGTTAAAAATTCTAATCGGGCAGTTTCAATCCGTTGATCTTGCAAAAATTCAATTATTGGCTCTTTTCCCCAGGCTGGAGTAGCAATCACTATTTTTATATCTGGATTTTTTAACATACCATCCAGTACAAAAGCGAGCAGCCTGCTTATTCCTTGATTTTTTAAAGGCTGCACAGGAGAAAAAGCTAAAAAAATACCGACATGTTTCATAAAGCAAAATATTCGCGAATCTTATCGGTCACCGTTTTGACTTGTGCACGAGTTAATCCAGGCCAACTAGGAAGATTGATACCTCTACTACCCAGAGACTCAGCAACAGGATATTTTTCTGCTGGTGTAGAGTACATTGGCATAGTGTGCACTGGATAAAACAGTGGTCGTGTTTCGACACCGGCTTGGCTCAAATACGTGCGCAAAGAATCGCGATGTTGCGCATCGTTTAATAAAATAGAGCACATCCAATAAGAGTGTTTTACCTTCCCTACTTCAATATGTGTACGCAATGGAAGATTATTTAAGTCCGTCGCATACCACTGTGCAATCTGTCGCTTCTTTTCGAGAATATCGGAAACTTGTTCTAGCTGCGCCAAGCCAATCGCAGCACAAAGATTCGTCATACGGTAATTATATGCAATGGTATCATGCCAATACATAAGATGACTCGATACACCTTGATTTTTTAACTGAGCACAACGTCGATATAGTTCTTCATTCGAAGTGACTACCATGCCACCTTCACCGGTTGTAATAGTTTTATTGCCATAAAAACTAAAAGTAGAAATATCACCAAATGTTCCTACATGTTGATTGTCATAATATGTTCCAAATGCTTCGGCGCAATCTTCAATAAGATATAAATCATATTCACGACAAATCTTTGCTAATGCCTCCATATCACAAGGATGACCATAGAGATGAACTGCCATCACTGCGCGAGTTTTAGGGGAAATCTTTTTCTTAATCGCTTCTGGATCCAGTTGCCAAGTTGATTCAAGACTATCAATAAAAACGGGCTTAGCTCCCGCTTGTACTATGGTATTAACAGAAGCAATATAAGTTAAAGTAGGAACAATAATCTCATCACCTGCTTTAATTCCTAACGCAGCCAAAGCCAGATGCAAAGCAACCGTACCATTTGTAACACTGGTAGCATGATTAATTCCGATGTATTGTGCAAAATTTTTCTCAAATTTTACAATGAACTCGCCTTTCGATGAAATCCAACTGGAGTCAAGGCATTCATTTACATATTTTTTTTCATTACCGCTGAGATAAGGCTGATAAACTGGGATTATCATAATCTGTTACCACTAGTATATTGTCAAATTTGGCATGTTACTCTGGGAAGTTAGTTGAATCAAGA
>CAVQBL010000003.1:0-27391 GCA_963710715.1 uncultured Gammaproteobacteria bacterium
TTATTATCTTTTTTGCGATCGCTAAACCGTTCCCTGTCAAAAATTTACGCAGCACATCAATACATAATTAAAAATCGAGACCAACCAAGATCACCCTATCTAACTCAATCTACCGTTGATTCTCTATTGTATAAAGAGGGCATGATAATAGAAGAATATAGCTATACTCTGCGAGAGTTTATCTCATTGCTTAGAGTAGCTGTCGATCAGATGATTTTGCTACTAACAAGTAATCCTTCAAAATTCCAAAAGAAATGTGACTGTATCCGTAGCTTTTTAAAAATATTAAAAAATAATTCAAATATAAATAAAAATCAAAATCAAAATCAAAATTATGATAAAAAATTTTTAACTGGGTTAAATGTCGCTACAAACTATATAAAACATCATCCTTATCAGCTTGAGGACCCAACACGTATTTTTCACTTATCAACACCCTCATTATTGGTTATGGTTGATAAAAACAATAAATATAGCGAGAAAGATTATGATGGGCTAGAAGAATTTTTCAATGATCAATTAACATATCATGAAAATTCGCATGTCTCGTGTTGGATTAGCTGTGATTTTTTAGTCACAGGCTTTAATTCTTTCTATAATGAACTTATTAAAAAAAAGAGCGAACATGAAAACATGTGTTGGATCTGATAAATAGATCTTTTGACTATACTGCCATTTCATCAAATAAATTGACTCTTTTTTCAAACTTTTCCTTGCCTTTTGCGGGCTTTTCAAACCAAATCCATGTCATTAGTCCTAGTATTTTTCTTCTTGCGTAATAAGATATCCTTTATAGGAATAAACCGATACGAGCTCAATTAAACCCTCACATGATACAAAACGACGTCTCATAACCTAGGCGTTGTTGCATAAATGCTGATTTGAGCGCTCAAATTTCAACCACGAAAGAAAGCGTTTAAGCATAGATAACTTTTTTTGTTTATCTTCAAAAATAAAAAATTTAAATGCAATAAATCGATATGAAACATAACATATAAAGCTGTAAATAATTATCTTTGCGTCATGACTAAACTTCAATTCATCGGTCAGCTTCCAAAACGCCGCGATTGTTATTGCACTAAATATTGTTATGTAAATCGGATGATAATTATTTCTTTCAATACTATACTTACTTAACTCAATTTCTAAATATTCTAGAGATCTTTTAATCGAGGATAGTGAATAAACTTTATCTAGCTTTTCTTTCCACAAGTAATACTTAAGCTGGTCCAACAAATCAGGAAATACAAATTTTACTTTATGTTTTTTGCATAATGCCTTTACTGCAATCTTTAAAGATTTTCTATCGATAGAAACAAAAAGAAAAACTGCCGCGATGTAAATACTCAAAAATAACAAGAAATTATCGAACCGTGCATTCGCAAGCAATATAACAGAAAAAAGCAATAAGAGAAATGAAAGTAAATATAAAATCTTCATCCTATAATTGTTGTATTTGAATTGATTTCTATAAATATTCTTTATTTTTCCCGCCCATAAAAATGCTCTATAAAAATCATTTAAGCCCAAAAAACTCATTATAAACCTCCAGCATTCTGTATCTGTTACGCGATTTACGCTTAAATCTATGAACTGATTGGCAAATATAATACAAAAATTTCACATCTTGTAAAAAGAGAATTGAAATAACATTTTCATTCCATATTCTAGAATTTAGAATATTAGATGAGCTACTTGCATACCTATCACCATTAACCCACAAGTAAAGTGATCATACTGATATAATTTTTTGGATTGCGGGCTGATAATACTCTGCTCTCCCCACTTCAACAATTAAATTATTGATCGGTTGATATTTAGCTTCACCGTGTGTATGGCCACACAATACTAAAAATTCAATAGCTGGATTTCATGAGCAATTTTTATTAATACATCACCCATAATTTTTGAGCTAAAATATGGCACCCAATCTTCACCACTTATTTTCCCATCGTACATGCAAGCCTCTTTGAAAGGCGGCACATGAGTTAATACAATCACTTTTTTCGGGTTTTGACTCACTGCTTGAAGCAAATCAGCTCGCATCTGCATTGCGTCTGCATCTGCCAACTGTTGCATTTTTTCGAGCAATTGAAATTTGCCAAGAATTTTTTCCTGAAATAAATCAGCAATCATACGGCTATCATTGAGTGAAACCCTGCTATTTGCATAATCACCTAGCCGACCATCAGCCCAACCATCTTGGCCTACTAAAATACTATTATTAGATAAAATCTGAATACCGCTCGCAGGAGCCAATATAATTGATTTTTTCCTTTACTCAGCGCTATCATTGTTTTTTTAATTTCTTGTATTTGACCACGATAATAATCATGATTACCGAGCACGAAATAAATTGGTTTCTTAGCTGCTGCCGACATTTCATTTAATAATTCAACTAAAGATGGTGCCTCTGCAATATCACCGCTAACGAGGATAGCATCGCAACGTGTATTTAATATTTCTTGATAAAAATTATTGCGCGCATCTCTGTCAAGAAAATTAAGTGTATGTCAGTTAACCAGGCTAATTTCATATTAAAATTATTTTTAAGTATAGTTTTAATTTTTCTCTCCAGCATCCCAGCACGACTCCTGCCAAACCGCCATATTGAACAAAAGGCCCAAGAATAGCACCGCGAAAAGCTCTACTATGGTCGATCTCAGAAAACGATTCTATTAGATAATTACGCAACTCATTATCAGATTGAGCAATTTCATCTGCAATTTCCAACCTCCATCTAGCACCGAAACAATATCCTCAATATAACACAGATGTTCGTTGTTCGCGAACAGCGAATGAACAAACCGAGCCTTTAGTCAATGATGCCGATTTAATTACGGTGCGTTTATGTACCGTGCTGGCCAATAGACAATTACTAATATAATAGCGAGAACGCAAAATATAGCGCTGATCACATTCGCAAATATCCCGCTGGGAGATAATAAAATTCGCACAGCCACATGACCAAATAAGATAAATGTAAAGAGAATCAGTATCAACGCATTGGCTAAAACCGATTTTAATTCTAAACTACACATGCCTCCTTCTGTGATTGGACAGATCGCTGAGCAGCACACGTCAGCAGCTCGTGTTGTTTCACCGGATGCTCCGGACCTTGGGCAAACAAAAACAAAATGAGAGCCTGTCGGAAATCAGAAAGAAATTTTCTGGCCCCGTTGCATTTGCAAACGATCTTGATTGCTTCTCCGTACCGTAAATTAGAGTTCATATATGACCCCTTTCTTTTCTACGTGAGGGATAACGATGAATTTGGAGTCAGATTAGCACAAGGCTCAGGGGTCTTTCCCATCAAACAAGGTGAAAATAAAGTGCTTCCATTTCTCCAATAACAAGATGATCCTTTAGGAAAATAACTAGGACATTCTGCTACTGGTTGTGTTGCATGCTGTGTTACATAATATATTGCAGTATCCAATAAACTATTTACCCATGTGTTAATTAAATTAATAGGGTATCCTAACCATACGGGCGTAACGTAATTAGCACTCGATATTTGCAGAAACTCTGGTTCCACCGTTGGAAAACTAGAAAATATTATGAGCTTTTTGTCAATAGCTTTATAAGCGTTAGAAATTATTTCTTGAAGATTTTCCATGAAATTTTTGGCATCTTTGTTATTAATTAAATCAATTAAATCTGAATTTAATTTAATAATCTTAAGTAATTTTCTAATTGTTTTGCAAAGTAATTCCAAAAAATCCCGTTTGTCTTCCACACCTTTGTCTGAATAGGCTATTACAACATCACTCATTCTGGCAAAATTTTTATTGATAATACGAATCTCTTTTTTAATGTCAGTATAAATGTCTTTTTGTCTTGGTCTTAGAAGTTCGGCTCTAACATTATCTATCTTATCTAACAAAAAAAGTACCGTATCAACAAAGTTGGGATACCTATGCCGAAATTTTCCGAGAGCAGTTTGAAGAGGCCTATATTTTTCTTCCACAGACATAATTTCATGTATTTTCAATTGCTGCTTATATTCAACATTATCAGAATAGGCATTAACTCCGTAAATTTCTTCATCCAACAGATTCATATCAACAAATTTTTGCTGATATTCCCCAGTATAATCGATTGATACCAGACGCAAGTCACTGCGAGATCTAATGGCTTTTTCCACACTGTTTACTAACTTTGGATCTTCTAATCCTGAAATAACAAGTGGACGACAAAAAACAGTGATTTCTTCTTGATTGCCTAGGCTAAAAGAGGTGGTATTTTCTATCCAAACTTTGTTAGCAATACCTGCGAATACCGTTTGCATATATTCTTTTGCAACGGGATATTGTGAATTTGGTCGCAACTTTCTAGTTAATTTAATTTTCATTGTTACCCCTCCATTTGCTGTTTTATGGTGAAGCATTGGAACATTATTTTAACATTTTTACAAGAATATGTGCTAATTTATCCAATCAAGAAGAGCTGTTTTTTAAGCAGATGGTAGACCCTCTTAATTTTAAAAGTCATAAATTTGTGATAAGATTAGGTACTGAAGTTAAAGGGGGATTTATGAAAAATATTTCGAAGTTTAAATCAGAAGATTTCAAGACATCTAGTCTATGTAATAACTGCGCTTCTTGTGTAGAAGTTGCCTACAAAGGCGGGGTTATTGCTGTCAGAGATACAAAAAACAAAGAGCAAGCCCCATTGTTTTTTGATAAAGATGAGTGGAATGCATTTATCGGTGGAGTAAAGAAAGGCGAATTCGATTTATAGGTCAAAAATGTAGGGTGGATTAATTCCACTCTACAAAGACTTAGCCATTTTCAGTAACAACACTTTATCAGGATAAGTTTGACTGCACTACTGATGTTTATGTTTTATATCAGCTGGAATAAATTCATTATCCTCACATTTCATAAAACCAAAGCTTTCGTAAAAATTTTTCAAGTGTTCGAAAGGCAAACAACAAATAACTTGATATTTCTTCCCTTGAGATAATAAAAAATCCACGTCTAACCTTCCGATCGAATCAAACTTTTCAGTCTTTTAGGAGTTATACTAAAGATATAACTTTTTTAATGGTTGCTAAAGAAAGCTATAAAATCAAAAGCTTTGATATATTAAGATTCCGCTATGATTAGGAAAAAATATGAAGGAAGCACCTGAAGTAAAGATGTCCTTATTGAAATATTACCGCATGGCAGTGCACAACCCTATCGGATTGCGTACTAAGATTTTCGCAGAATATGGTGATATTGCTAAATATAAATTGAGAGGATTCACTACTTACTACGTGGCTCATCCTAATTATATAAAGCGTATATTGCAAGATAATCAAGATAATTATCTTCCTAAACATCCCATAATGGATCTTCTTATTCCTGTTATGGGAAAAAATAGTTTATTTGTTACTAGTGATTTGGATCAATGGCATCGTGACCGTATTACGGCAAATATATCTTTTGATCCGAAAGTTTATTTTAACGATTATGCTGCAACTATTTCTCGCCTTGCTCTCAACATGTTTGAGCGTTGGAAAAAATTATATAAAAATGAACAGTACATTGATGTCAATAAAGAGATTGGTTTACTTATTCTATCCATCATGACACAAACGCTACTTATGGAGAAAGCTGACCCTGAGGTATTGTTAAATATTATTAATGAAATAAGTCGTCTTCTCAGAAAAAAATCCCAAACCATTCCTTTGATCTGGACATTCTCAGCTTCTAAAAGAAATTGTGAAAAAAAATTAAAATTCCTTAGAAAATGGATGAAAGAAATTGTAGAGAAGAGATTAACAGGAGAAGTAAAGTGGGATGATTTATTAGGACAGTATTTACATGAATATAAGAACTCTTCTAAAGAGGAAATTATTGAATTGTTAAGCTATCATATAGCTTCTTTTGCTGCGGTAGGATATTTTACAACATCCGCTTTGGTACATTGGACATTAGTTGAGTTATCACGCAATCCAGAGATTGAAAGAAGAATTGTAGATGAAGTAAATCATGTATTAAGTGACAGGCTGCCAACCTACAATGATTTAGCATCTTTAAAATATTTATCTTCAGTTATTAAGGAAGTTTTAAGATTGCATCCAACAGCATATACTATCGGAAGAAAAAGTATATCATCTGATATGTTAGGTGAATTTTATATCCCGCAAGGGGTGGGTGTCATTGGCAGCGTTTATCATATCCATCGTCATCCAGATTATTGGATAGATCCAGAAGGATTTGACCCAGAAAGATTTCAAAAAAATCCTTTAGGACAATCGGATCCTTTTGCTTATATTCCTTTTGGCCCAAGCCAAAATAAGCGCAGATGTCCGGGATCAGCTTTTTCCACCATGGAAGTTATTCTTATTATTGCCATGTTGGTGCAACGTTTTCAACTACACTTGCCTCCTAATGCAGAGGTGAAACCATTTATTACATCTGTTATTTCAATGCGGCCGAATGTAGATATGATGCGCTTAATATTTAAGAGATGATTGATATGGACATAGATTTAAACTTAACAAAAACTATCCCGTATTTTCACTCGTTGAGTGAAGAAGATATGCAATTTTTAGTTAAAGAAATATCTGTTCTTCACTTGTCTCCAAAAGAAATATTATTTCATGAGGGTGATCTCGCAGATTCATTTTATATTGTAAAAACAGGAGACATGCGTATTACAACCCTTTCAACTTCTGGTGAAGTAATTCATCTTGCAAGAATTTCTGAAGGCGGTTTTTTTGGCGAGCAAGCTTTTGCTCCTCCTACTTCTATTCCACATCGACAAGCTTCGGCCATCGCTCATGAGGCAACAACTCTTTATAAAATCCCTCGCGCAGCCATAATTTCTTTGCAGTTAGCTCATCAACAATTTCAAACAATTTTACAAAAACAAAATCTGAATTATTTAAGAGAGAAATTAATTAAATTAACCAGCGCTATTCAGCAGTCCGCTTACAACATAAATGAGTTATTGTCGAATAATAAACTTTATCCAAAACGTTCAGTTATTTATTTTCAAACTGGTGCTGCTAATGAAGCTTATATTCTGGTGAGTGGAGAAGTAGAATTACGTAGTTATGACCAAGAAAAGCGTCTTAAACAAATTATTGATATTGGCGCGGGACAAATGTTTGGCACAGAAATTTTTAACCAGCAGAACGAGTATTTTTTTACAGCAGTAGCTAAAGAGGATTCATTACTTATCGTTATAAACCTGTCTCAATCTCAAAAAGTGATTGCAAATCATCCTTTGCTTAGTCAATTCTGGACTGATTTCAGAAAACAATTTTTTTATAAGAATAAAGGAAAAATATTGCAGTTTCGTAGTGAGCATATGAATATGCCATCCACAACATCTATCATTGCACTCAATGATGGACGTGAAGTAATTTGCCAACAAATTATTGGCGCAGATATATTTTTAGCATCGGTCACAAACGTTAAGTCAAGTCGAGAGGTCAAGTTTGTTCAAAGTGAACATATTAATAGACGATTATATTTGTGTGAAAATAAATTAGTTGGCCTCGTGGAAGAGGGAATTTGGGAAGACTCTCCGGCTTTATTGGATTTGATTGTTAATGGAACGGATCTCGCTGATGAGCAAATCAGTAAATTTATTCAATCCGGTAAGATTTTTATTCAACCAGAAACTCATGTCAGTCGAGAGAATCTGGTTTGTAAGTGCATGCGTGTTCCATATGATGTAATTAATAGACTGATAGTTTCTGAAAAAGCAGATTTTTCGAAGATAGTTCAAAAAACAGGAGCAAGTACCATTTGTGGGAGTTGTAGACCCCTTATTATGGAGATGCTTGGAGAAGATATTTGGGTCCCTTGCACAATTTCAAAAGTCATTAATCATAATCCAGATGTTAAATCTTTTCAGCTTCAACCTACTAGTGGAAAAATTCAGCCTTATAAACCTGGCCAATATATTATTATCAAAGCAAAAATTAAGAATCTTTGGATTCAAAGAACTTATACTTTAACCTCAACACAAAATCTTCCTTATTATGAAATTACTATCAAAAAAGAAGCCAAGGGTGAATTTTCTCCTTGGTTGTTTTCAGAGGCAGATACCAATCCCCTTGTTTATATATCAGGACCATTTGGCAAGTTTACATTAGATGAGAAAAGTGACAAGCCTATCGTTTGTTTTGTGGGTGGAATTGGCGTGACTCCGATCATTGCTTTTATTCGTGAATTCATGCAAAGAAAAATTTCAAATCATCTTTATATCGATTACTCGGCTATGAACAAAGCACAATTTATTTTTACTGATGAAATGGAGAAATTACTTAAGTTATATAATAATATTGTCATTTATCATCGAATTACTGATGCATATGGCATATTGACAGAGGATGACATAAAAGAAATAATTTTAAAGATGGGAGAGTGCCATATTTATATTTGTGGCCCTAAAGGGTTGGATCAATTAGTTAAAAATACTTTGCATAAGATGAAAATATCTGAAAATAATATTTATTCGGAACAATTTATACATTCTGGCGCCCCAGATAATTTTCCGCAAAGTATTAATTATGAATAAAGTCAATCCAATTTGGCTTTTCTTTTGTGCTTTTTTTCATGCAGACCCCGCTCACATTGAATTCATAGCAATACCTGGACTATCAACACTTGGTGCCAATGGTTGAGTAACATCTTTTATTTTAATAGTATACTCTTTCGCCAAACCCGCTGGATACAAAGCTAATAACAAAGCTAACTGAATATCTTTTTCTTTGATAAATTTTTCCTTTTGAGAAATTATTCTTGTTAATGTGAGTGACTCTGAAAAACCAAACACCATTTGCCGTTCTTTTTCAGAAACCTCAACATCCTTAAATTGATCTTGTATTAACCTAAGAAATTTCTGTGCATCTGCTACTAGCTCTGACTTCTTTTTTTCTTTTTTACCTATCGGATTTTTTTTATAGAATGTTATAGAAAAAATGTGGTTATTTTTATCTTCAGAAACTAAATTGGACGATGGCGATTGCTGATCTGGTGTTTCTCTTTTTTGCTCGCTAAAAAATGACTGGGAAGATAAACCACTTGTAGAGACCGAGACCGCGCTAGGAGAAGAAAAGCTTGATTTAGTACTCGATGTAGAAAGAGCACTCGGTACGTGAAATGGTGATAATAAACTTTGACCTCTATCTTTGACATTCTCCATATAGCATCCTCCCTAATGTGTGATAAGATATGATAAGTGATCAAGTACAAAATTGATATGGATTATTACCACCTATTAGCTAAATTTTCTATGCAAATAATCTCACGACTCGAATACAAGCATAAGAATACTTTCCTTCAAATTTATCGTAAACTGATGTTAGTTTTCCATCTTCAGACTTTTTTAATTCAGCAAAAATAATATCAAAATCATTTTTCGGGATTATATCTTTTAAATTTTCCATAAGAAGCTTTATCAATCTGCTTTAAACCTTTGAGCTTTTCTATATGGCTGATAATAGTTCCAATTGATATTCCGCGCTTTGTAGCTATTGACTCAATTGATAAATTTTCTTTTAACATTTCCAATGTTGTAATATGGGTAGGAATTGCTGTTTTTTTTGTTATATTATTTTTTCTTTTACCTGTTACCTTGGTCTTGCTACCTCCAAAACGTTCTATTAGAGTTTTATTGTGACACTGTACCTTTTCTGTTTCAGATAAAGTTTGTAGATAGCTAACTATAGCAGCCGAAGCATCCTTGAAAACCTTATCATGTTGAAGAATTTTAGGATGCACTTTTAATGCCATTTCATTCAGATTCATGAGCTTTAAACCATTTAAGCTGCGCACTCTTGATAATGCAACATATCCCATGCCTGGCTCGAATGCATCGCCTAAATCTATTTCTGCCGCGTCCAGTGTCATACCTTGGCTTTTATGAATGGTGATCGCCCAAGCAAGACGAAGCGGCACTTGCGTAATGGTCGCACGCACAATTCCATTATCTTCATATTTCCATTCTTCCGGGTAAGCGATAATAATTTCATTATCATAAGTTTTAACAATAGGCCAACCTTCACTTTTATCAAAACCAACAACAATACCGCGGGTGCCATTCACATATCTACCTAAAGTATCATTTTTATAAACATCACTTCAGCACCTATTTTTAGTTTTAATTGTTCCGGAGCAAGACAACTCTTTTTTAGTCCTTCCACCAAAGCACTGAAGCCCTCCGTTGCCATCCTAAATATTTTTTCCTGCCCATGAAGATTAGCAAGCTCCTGTTCATTAATAGCGTCTACATTAATATTGCGTGAATATAATTTTGTTGCTTTTGTAGCACCTTGCGGTTCTTTTTTGTAACGAGTACGTAAAGGGACTTTTGTATGCTCCCCCGCCGTACCACTACGTATATCATTTAAAACAGCAAGTAATGGATCATTGCCTTGACGATGTTGTTCATGCAAGTAGCAAACATGGAAATTCCCATTTTTCCAAGCAGAAGCTTCAAAAGCAAATTGTTTTTCCTCTATTGCAGGGCCAGAAGATACCGGTGGCAACTGAAAAAAATCACCGCATAGAACAATTTGCATACCACCAAAAGCGTTGTCATTATTCAAGATATAACGCGCAATAGTATCCACCATATCAAGCTGATGTTTATGCAGCATGGATATCTCATCAATGATCAGTACTTTCGTTTTTTTGTAATTGCGTTTTATACGACTTTGTTGTCAGTAATTTTTCTAAATCTTTTTTAGTAAGATTATCCTTAACACCTATTCCAGACCATGAGTGTATGCGTAGTACCCTGCAAATGGGTTGCGGCAATACCTGTCGATGCAGTGACTGCAACCCTCACATTATTCTCTTTAAGATAGTTAATATATTTATTTAACAAATAAGTTTTACCTGCACCCGCTGCACCGGTGAGAAAAATATTTTTCCCCATCTTTAATAAATTAAAAGCTTCATCTTGTTGCATAAATGATTTTTCTCCCTCATTTAGTGTGTGTTTTTTTAAATATCATCTACCAAACTTGTTGTTCGCAATAAATTGGGATAAGACAAAAACAGCTGCGGAATTTTGGATAAAAATCGGGACGACGTTGGATAGTATCACTTTTCTCACGCATTTTGCACATGAAAGAATAGACATAAAGATCTTTATCATCTACCTATCAAATTACTTTAAAGCCTTTGAAATATAAAAAGGTTTTATTTTTTCAATAGGCGTGTATAATTAATGTACATGGAATAACAACCAAAGTGGAGGTACTCTAGACATACAACCCTGCATTTTCTCAAACAACCACTATTTCTAATACCAACAATACTAATAAAAAAACCAACATCATCATACTCATGACGGATGATACAGGTTGGAATGATTTTGATGCTTATACTTTGGGAGGCGCAACTCTAGGGCACCCCACACCCAATGTGGATAAATTAGCTAAAGAAGGCGCTACCTTCACAAGTTGGGAATGGTAGTGCGGATTGAAAAAATAAAAAATAGAGGGCCAGGAATTCATCCTGGCCCTATTTTATTTCCGCTGTTAAATAAATACAACAAGTAGTAGCTGAATTTACCTGTTTGGTGTATCATTTAGTGTAATCAATTATGGCTGATACTTTAATTTTATGAATCATTCTTTGACAAAAAAAGATTATGCAATTGGTTATGCTGAGCTCACTCTTGCACAATGTTGTGTTGGTATTAATGTTATTTCTGGAAAATTTCTTATTAGTTTCTTCCCTATTTTCTTATTGCTTGCAATTCGCTTTGCAATTGGTTTTGTTGGAATGTTAGCAATAGCACGCGCAAAAGGCATACAATATGCAAATGTTTACCACAATTTTATGTCTCTCACCTTAAAAGATAAATTACTACTTCTTTTTCAAGCAGCCTGTGGCGGTTTTTTATTTAATGTTTTAATTTTATATGGCATGAAAACAACAAGTGCAACTTCTGCGGGCATCATCAGTAGCATTACACCCATTATGATTTTCATTTTAGCTGCAGTACTCTTACGCGAAAAAATTAATTTACAAAAAGGTTTAGCAATTGTCATTGTGATGATAGGTCTTGTTATTTTAAATACTGGAATGACATCAGATTCAATGACAGGAGCATTATTAGGAAATTGTTTGGTTTTATTAGCTGTTATTCCCGAAGCGCTTTTTACTATTTTATCAAAATCAGTTGGTAAAAAAATAACTGAAATGGAAGCGGTAATATTAGTTAATTTATTTAACCTTATTTTATTTATTCCTTTTGCTGCGATGAGTATCAAAGATTTTCATCCTGCGAACATTAGTATTGGAGTATACGGCCAATTACTTATTTATGGTATTTCGGGTGGTATTCTATTTTTCCTCCTTTGGTATCGAGGATTAACAAAAATTAATGCCAATACAGCGGCTCTCTTCACTGGCGTTATGCCTGTGAGCACAACCCTATTCGCATTTATATTTTTAAATGAACCTATTAACAATAGCCAAATCATTGGTATGCTTCTTGTTATTGCTGCTATTTTTGTGGGGTGTAAAAAACTTCCTTTCTTTAAATATAAATTGAGAGAAATTTCATGATGGGAAGAAATTATTTTAGATCCGCCAACTTGTCCAAAATAAAATTCATTTTTTCGTTTATTTGAAGGAAATCGATATTTGCCATTTGTTCGCTACTTTGCCTATAGGGACTAGGATGCAAATCATCTTTGCAATGTTTTAACATGCCTCGTCTATTGACAATAACCCATATTCTATTTTAAATTAACTTCCAAGTAAAAAAATTCACTAGGGGTGCCGCAAGGCTGAGAAATACCCTTTGAACCTGATCAGGTTAGGACCTGCGAAGGGAATGTGAGCAAACATAAAATCATCATGATTCTATGTATTTTGCCATTTTTCTCTGCGTCTCCTATCTGATAAAAAATAGGAGCGCATTTCATGCAAATTGACCACTTTTTACGATCACCGTTATCTGGCTCAAAAAAAAGTTATCTATCTGGGAACATGCATCCCAATATCCGCGTTCCAATAAGAGAAATTATCCAAACAAATGGCATCGTCTTTCCTATTTATGATACATCAGGCTCTTACACGGATCCCGATATTTCTATTGATATTAAATCAGGACTATTAAATATCCGAGAAAATTGGATTACGTCAAGAAATGATACTGAAACATACACAAATAAAAATAATTATTATCGTGAAGCTGAGAATCTACAACGCACTCCAAGACAAGCTAAATCTAATTTTGCAGTGACACAACTGCACTATGCAAAGCAAGGCATTATCACCGCTGAAATGGAATTTGTTGCGATACGAGAAAATCAAAAGCGCGAATTATATAATTTATCAAAAATAACGCCAGAATTTGTACGTAAAGAAATCGCCATGGGTCGTGCCATCATACCCGCCAATATTAATCATACAGAGCTTGAACCTATGATTATCGGCAGAAATTTCTTAACCAAAATCAATGCAAACATTGGTAACTCACCTGTCGTATCTCACATTGAACAAGAAGTTGAAAAACTGATTTGGGCAACTCGCTGGGGGGCGGATACCGTCATGGATCTCTCCACTGGAAAAAATATTCATGCGACACGCGATTATATTATTCGTAATTCTCCTGTTCCCATCGGGACTGTTCCCATTTATCAAGCATTAGAAAAAGTTGATGGTGCAGTAGAAAAATTAACTTGGGAAATCTTTCGCGATACATTAATCGAACAAGCGGAACAAGGTGTTGATTATTTCACAATTCATGCAGGAGTTTTGTTACGCTATATTCCACTGACTACACAACGAATAACCGGCATTGTATCCCGTGGCGGATCCATCATGGCAAAATGGTGCTTAGCCCATCATAAAGAAAATTTTCTTTATACGAAATTTGAAGAAATTTGCACGATTATGCGCAAATATGATGTTAGTTTTTCGTTAGGAGATGGTTTGCGTCCTGGCTCCATTGCCGATGCGAATGACGAAGCACAATTCTCTGAATTAAAAACTCTAGGAGAATTAACAAAAATTGCCTGGAACCATGATGTGCAAGTCATGATCGAAGGTCCAGGTCATGTTCCTATGCACTTATTAAAAGAAAATATGGATAAGCAATTGGAATATTGTTTTGAAGCGCCTTTTTATACATTGGGACCTTTAGCAACGGATATTGCACCTGGCTACGATCATATCACCAGCGCGATTGGTGCAGCCATGATGGGATGGTACGGCGTTGCATTATTATGCTATGTCACACCCAAAGAACATTTAGGATTGCCAAATAAACAAGATGTGAAGCAAGGCATTATTGCTTATAAAATTGCAGCCCATGCAGCGGATCTTGCTAAATGCCATCCCACTGCGCAATATCGTGATAACGAATTATCTAAAGCACGCTTTGAATTTCGCTGGGAAGATCAATTTAATTTATCACTTGACCCTGATACTGCACGCGCTTTTCATGATGAAACTTTGCCAAAAGAATCAGCAAAAGTTGCGCATTTCTGCTCAATGTGTGGTCCAAAATTTTGTTCCATGCAAATCAGCCAAGAAATTCGCGGTTATGCCATATGAAAGCAGGAATAGCAGGTGGAGGCATCATGGGACAGTTACTGGCATTTTCGCTCATCAATGCTGGGTGGAATGTCACATTATTCGACACGGATATCACAAATAATTGCAGTCAAGCCGCTGCTGGATTGCTCACCCCTCTCGCCGAATTAGAAAAAAATGATTTAATTATTTTTCAGTTAGGAGAAGAATCACTTACAAAACATTGGCCCATTATTCTAAATAGATTGGAAAGAAAAATTTATTTTCAAAAATCAGGTAGCTTAATTTTATCACATCCAAAAGATCGGGCAGATCTGAATCGATTTATACAAATAATATCAACCAAGGTAAACAATGATGATTGTTATCAACAATTAAATAAAGGTGAAATATCTCAACTTGAACCTGATCTCTCAAAATTTAACAGTGGATATTATTTTCCTAATGAGGGGCAAATCGATAATCAGACGCTATTAAGTACACTACAAAATTATTTAATTGAGAGAGAAATAAATTTGATTAAAGACACTGTTGTTTTAGAAGTGAGACCAGGAGAAATAGTAACCCAAAAGAAATATATATTTGAAAAATATAAATTTGGTAAATATAAATTTGATTGGGTATTAGATTGCAGAGGCCTAGGATCAAAATATATGTTTAATGACTTGCGCGGTGTAAGAGGCGAATTAATATGGTTACATGCTCCAGACATCTCTATCACCCGCCCTATACGTTTTTTGCACCCACGATATAGCATATATATTGTCCCACGGCCTAATCAAATTTACCTAATTGGTTCCAGTGAAATTGAATCAACCGATTTTTCTAATATTTCTGTTAGAACAGCATTAGAATTATTAACCGCTATTTTTTATGTCAATTCCAATTTTAGTGAAGCACGGATAATAAAAACAGTTACACAATGCCGGCCAACCTTACTGAATAATTTACCAAAAATAAAATATACAAATGGGTTAATCTGCGTTAATGGACTTTATAGACATGGATTCTTGATTGCACCCACATTAGCGCATGATATTACTCAATGGATACAACAAGGGAAAATTGAACGTTATCCACAACTCTGGGAGAAATACTCATGATGAGCATACGCTTAAATAATGAGGTGATTAAAATTTTAAAGAATCAATCCTTATTACATTTATTGACTGAAAAAGGTTACACAAATAATCTTTATGCCGTAGCTTTAAATCATCATTTTGTTCCACGAACACAACATGCAAAAACTTTTTTACAGGAAAATGATGCTATCGAAATTATTGTACCTATGCAAGGCGGATAACAGATGTGGAAATTAGCAGATAAAATAGTTTCAAGTCGATTTTTACTAGGAACGGCTCAATATCCTTCATTACAAGTGATGCAAGATGCAATTATTGCCTCGGAAGTGAATATCATTACTGTTTCTTTAAAACGTCAATCACCAAAGGAAAGAAGTGGTTCTCATTTTTGGGATTTTATAAAAGATTTAAATTGCCATTTATTACCTAATACAGCGGGCTGTCATAACGCAAATGAGGCAATAACAACAGCAGAAATGTCACGAGAAATATTTCAAACCCATTGGATTAAATTAGAAGTCATCGGTGATGATTACAACCTCCAACCTGATCCATTTGAATTAGTAAAAGCAGCAAAAATTCTCGTTCAAAATAGCTTTGAAGTTTTCCCCTACTGCACTGATGACTTGGTTTTATGCCAGCGTTTAATCGATTGTGGCTGTCAAGTTCTTATGCCTTGGGCAGCACCGATTGGCTCTGGAAAAGGTATTATTAATTCCTACGCGCTTGAAACACTACGGGCTAGATTGCCAGACACTGTATTGATTGTTGATGCTGGTATTGGCAAACCTTCCCATGCAGTTCAAGCAATGGAATTAGGTTTTGACGGTGTATTGCTTAATACAGCTGTTGCATTAGCAAAAGATCCCATAAAAATGGCAAGCGCTTTTCGCGACGCAATCATTGCGGGACGGGCTGCCTTCGAATCAGGCATGACACCCGAAAGAAATATGGCTAATCCTAGCACCTCATTACTGGATACTCCCTTCTGGCACCAAAAGGTCACTGTATGAATCAAAACATTGCCTGGACCATTGCAGGATCAGATTCAAGCGGCGGCGCTGGCATACAAACTGATTTAAAAACATTTCAGAATTTAGGCGTGCACGGATGTTCCGTTATTACTGCTGTCACAGCTCAAAACAATCTGGAAATAAATGAAATTCAGTATCTACCACCGGAATCAGTTGCAGCACAAATCAACAGTCTAAAAAATCACTTTACACCAAAAGCAATTAAAATTGGCATGCTTGGCAACTCATCTGCAATAGAAAAAATAATTAATTTTTTAAGTGATTACTCTGGTCATGTCGTACTGGATCCATTAATAACATCCACATCCGGAAAAAATCTATTTAATAAAAATTTAAAAAATTATATCTCTCAAATGATAAATACTTTTTATTTTGTTGATGTTATTACTCCAAATATTCCAGAAGTGGAAAAAATACTAAACTGCAAATTAAAGTCTTATCAAGATATTGAAAACAGTGCAAAAGAAATTTTATCTTTAGGAGTAAAAAGTATTTTAATTAAAGGTGGACATTTTGAGCATGACACCCTTTTTAGTCAAGATTACTGGACCAATGGTTTGCAGTCATTTTGGCTTTCAAATAAACGCTTTCCACAGTGTAATTATCGTGGCACAGGATGTGCCTTATCTTCAGCAATAACTGCTTGTTTGGCCTTAGGATATAACATTACAGATGCTGTTGTAATTGCAAAAATGTATGTCAATCGAGGCATTCGATTATCAAAAGCCATGCAGCATAATTCTGCGCTACTTGCGCACAGCCATTGGCCAGAAGAAGAAATAGATCTACCCTATCTTACCTATCAACCAATATATCATTCACCAGAAAAATTTATCGAGACAGATGCACGAGTAGGACTTTATCCAGTAATCGATAGCATAGAGTGGTTAAAAAAGCTATTACCTCTAGGAGTAAAATCAGTGCAACTCCGTATTAAAAATAAACAAGGTTTAGCGCTTGAAAATGAAATCGAAGAAAGTATAAAGCTAGCTCAAAAATATCAAGCCAAGCTTTTTATTAATGATTACTGGGAGCATGCTGTACGTTATAGCGCTTACGGAGTGCATTTAGGTCAAGCTGATTTAAATACGGCAGATATCAATATAATTCGAAAAGCTAACTTACGTTTAGGAATCAGCACTCACTGCTATTATGAAGTTGCGCGTGCACATTCACTAAAACCTTCTTATATAGCTTGCGGTCCCGTTTTTGAAACAACCAGCAAGATCATGCCATTCCCTCCTCTGGGAATTTCACAACTCTGTCGCTTGCGAAAAACTTTAAACTATCCTCTGGTTGCAATTGGCGGCATTAGCGTTGACAAAATAAATGCTGTCATTCAAACAGGCGTAGCTGGAATTGCGATGATATCTGCAATCACTCGCGCACAAGACCCTATTGCTACCACAAAAAAACTTTTAATTATGATAAATAATAACTATGTCACTCACACCCGATGAAATAAATCGATATTCTCAGCAATTAAAACTTGAGCATATTGGACTGGAAGGACAGTTAAAATTAAAAAACAGCCGAGTACTGTGTATTGGTGCCGGCGGGTTAGGATCATCGTTATTATTTTATTTAACCGCAGCTGGCATAGGGAAAATTGGAATTGTTGATCATGATGTTGTTGAACTTAGCAATTTACATAGACAAATCTTATATCAAGATTCACAGCTAGGACAAAAAAAATCAGCCGTTGCAAAACAGCAATTATCCGCTCTTAATCCTCATATTGATATTCATGCATATTCTGAAAAATTTAATTTACAAAATGCAAATGAATTGATTAATCAATATGACATTATTGCTGATTGTTCAGATAACTTCGCTACACGTTATTTAATTAATGACATTTGTTATTATTTGAATAAGCCTTATGCATTTGCCAGTGTTTCTCAATTTGAAGGGCAATGTTCTTTGTTTTTAGGCAAACACAGTCCGTGCTTTCGCTGTTTATTTCCATCGACATCCACTATGACTCCAAACTGTAGTGAAGGCGGAATTCTTGGAGTACTCCCAGGTTTATTGGGAATTATTCAAGCAACAGAAATAATGAAATATACATTAAACTTAGGTAACACCCTAGCAGGCCATTTATTGACAATTGATGCACTAAACATGCAATTTCGTAAATTTCAATTCACACAAAATACAGAATGTTCGCTATGCGTTTGCTATACTGGTTAATGGAGTATTAGAAAGTTAATCATTGCAGATTATAGATTTAGTAATAAATTCAATTAACTAATCAACAATGAGAGGATAAGTTTATGGACAGCAAACATTACGGATGGTTATTAACATTATTCCTTGCAATATGCCTAGCTGTTAGCCCAGGCATTGCAACAGCACATGGGCATGGTGGCGGCCATGGTGGGCATGGTGGTGGACATGGCGGCGGACATGGTGGTTGGCACGGTGGTCATGGTGGCGGTTGGCATGGCGGCTGGCATGGGGGACGCGGTTGGCATGGCGGTGGCTGGCATAGTAGAAGAGGCTATTACTGGAATGGTGGGTGGTATTCTAACTGCAGCTTTGGTTGGATAAATGGAGTTTATGTTGCAATTAATTGCTGGTAACCAGTAGAGTCCCTGGTCCTGTTGGCATTTCTACACGAAATGCCAAACAGGCACCTTATGATGAGGATCAATCATAGCAATGGATCGCTCTACGCGGTATCCAGACAGACTTTGAAAAAATACGGTGCCGAATTTCAGGCATTTCAAAGCATTTTCGTTCCAAACGTATTCCTTTATTACAAAATTAACTTGACTCATTGGGCCGCCTACCCCAAAAAAATAATTATTACTGTAAGATAGCTGCTATAACTCAACGCAATATCTACCTTGGTAAATGAGCTGCAAGCGCTAAGCAAAAAACGATATCACTTATTAGCCTTCAACCAATTAATCACATATTTTTTCGTTTGATCAAGCACAGTTAGAAATTGCTTACATAATTCTTCTAATAATTTCCGATGTCCCGCCTTGTAATAACGCTCTACATATTGGCAAGCGTAGCGCATCCGACTTATGCCACAATAAATACAGGCTCCTTTAAGTTTATGTGTAATAGCAGCCACTTTTTCCCAATCTTGATTGGCACGGGCAGTATGAAAGGCTGCAATTTCTTCATTAGAAATAGCTTTTTCAACAAACAAGGAAAGCACGTTTTTAACTTCTTCCTCATTACCAAGAACCGTGACCCCTTCTTTCATATCAAATAAGGGATACTGCTCTAGTTGAAATAATTGCTCTTCTGTGTCAGGCAAATCAGCTCCCAACAGTCCAACTCGCGCAGGTGAACTTTTTTGTGAAACTATGGCTGGTTTGGATACAGAAGTCTTTTTAGTAGACCTTTTCTTAGCAACTCTCGATTTTTCTTTTATTACTTTTTTCTGTTTAGGGGATTCACAGAATTCTTTTAACATTCCTCTCGCTTTTTCTTCTGTCAGCGGTTTATCAAAAACTTTATTCATGCCAGCAAGAATACACTCATCACTTGCCTGCCCAATCGCATGGCCTGTCAAAGCAACGATGGGTACAGGTGTTTTATCATTGGACTTTTCCCATAAGCGTATTAAAGCAGCAAGCTCATTCCCGCTCATACCGGGTAATCCCACATCACTTACCACCAAATCAAAATGGCGTGTCTTAAATAGCTGAAGTGCTGTTTCTGCATCCGGCGCTGCCTGAACAGTACAACCCATACTATGCAGCATGTTAGCACCCACATGCGATGCAATCGCATCATCTTCAATATAAAGCACATTAACAGCGCCTTTTGCTCCATGCAGGACTTTTGTTTTCGCAGCAGGCTGTGGCGTTTTTGTTTCAGTAAGATTTAAAATAGCTGGATCACTAAACTCACCAGGTGTAATAGCTACAGCGTCTTTTGCTTTGCCTGTTTTCATCAACAGCGCAAAGTGAAATGTTGTGCTTTTTTCTTCTTCGCTGCTGACATGGACTTCACCGCCTAATAAATTCACGTATTTTTTAACAATGTAAAGACCTATCCCGTGACCTTGGTGTATACCTTTGAAAGAAGGATTCACACGAAAAAATCGATCAAATACTTGATTAATTTTTCCTTTGGGAATACCTATGCCTGTATCTGTTACACTGAATTCCAAATGCACATGGTCTTTATCATGGGCCAATACTTTGACATGTAAGTTTACCTGACCGTGTTCAGTAAATTTAATCGCATTTCCCAATAAGTTAAGTAAAATGCGCTCTATTTTCAAACGATCGGTAATGATGTAACGAGGAACATGAGGATCAATATCAAATACCAAATGAATTTCTTTCGTCTTAACAATAGGCAGTATTAAGTCACGTAATACCTGAATTCGTTCAAGCAAATCAAATGTTTCTTTATGTAAATCTGCGTCATTGATATTTTCGGCAGAAATAACATCCAGTACTCCGTTTAAAAGATCTAACAAACGCTGGCCTGAAGCATGGATCATATGCGCTGTATTTTGCTCATCTTTGGTTTGAGCACTTTTTTCCAGCATATTTGCAGCACCAATAACACCAGCTAGCGGTGTTCGGATATCATGACTCATGTTTTGAATAAATTCAGTTTTTGCCCGATTTGCAGTTTCAGCTTTTTCTTTTGAAACTTCTAATTCCTCTTTAGCTTTTCGCAAAGCTTCTTCGGCCTGCTTTTCTTTAGTGACATCAACTGCGACCCCAGTTACTCCACAGCAATTACCTTCATCATCATAGATTGGAAACCCTCTATCAATAATCCACCTGATTTCTCCATCTGGCCGAATAATACGGTAATTTTCTTCATAGCGTGCATCAGAGCCTAACTTGGCAATACGCTCTGCCATGGCATTTATGGGGTGATGTTCTTTGGCGTCTTCAGGAAATAAGTAATTGATCCAGAGTTCTGGCTGTGAGTAAAGTATCTCTCGTGGTCTACCCCAAATTTTTTCAAATGCAGGGCTAATGTATTGAATTTTATCAAAATCAGGACTACTTAGCCAATAGACGCTTTCACTTTGTTCAGCAAGTTTTGCCAAAAAACTGCCAATATCCTCTAGTGTTAACTTACCGCGTTTAAGCATATTACCCTATATATGATGCATGTATATGATGCATGCAGTGTTCATTGAATATTTATAAAATATAAAAAAGATCATTACGTTATACTACATCTAATCGTTAAAAATAGATGGATTTATAAAACACATAGCCCTATAATATCCCAAAAATAGTAATATCGAAAATAATAAAAATTAGCTGAACTAAAATATGCTAGCTCTAGCAAGCGCTTTATGCCCTGAATACTAGTGATTTTTCGCTAAGTTGTCTTAGGCAGCCCATAAGCTTGCAGGATCCCAATGTAGTTAGTATATATTTTGGAGCAGTATAGCAAGCAAAAAAGAGGTGTATATGCTACTTACTCCGGAAGGAAAACCCGCAGGCAAAACAGATAAAATCATGTTGCTTGCCTGGTGGACATTACAGTTACAGAAAGAAAGAACAGCACATAAAGGACTTTTAAATGGTAATGAACCTCGTCAAGAAATTTATTCTGCTGGAATGGGTAAGCCTACATTTCCACTTAATGTTCACGTTCCTGAATCTCTAGTTCGCTACTGGACTAAGGCCCTTACAAAAGCTGAAGATGCAAGGGTATACCTGCCTGATGATTACACATCCGAAGATGCAAAAGACGTTGTAGCGCGTGTAAATAACGTTACTAAAGCATCGGCTGCTATTAACTATGGCCACCCAAGAGGTGAGTCAGATGCCAGAGAAAAGATGGCAAAGGCTTTAACACGATTTTATAGTAATCAAGTGACAATTGAACCTGACGATATTTTATTTACCATAGGCGGAGCTGGCGGCCTTGCTAGTATTTTTGCAGCTATCAATAGCAAACATCCTTTAGGTCTTATCGTTACTCCCTTTCCCCACTACACTCTTTATGCCAGCGGCGATAACAAGAACAGATTATATCCTATTGACGTAATGAAAGAGGTTGGTTATCGCTTAACACCTAAAGCTCTAAAAGATGGTCTAGAGGGAGCCTACCAAAAAGCAAAGAAAAAAGGTGGATGTGTAAGTGCTTTTTTGCTGACTGACCCTAACAATCCATTAGGAACCGCGCTTAATAAACAAGAATTAATAGCGATAGGAGCAGTTTTAGAAGAGTTCTTAAAAAAGAACCCAGAAATGTTTGTCATTTTAGATGAAGCTTATGCAGAAATGCGTATGGATGGAGAACCATGTTCTTTGTTTAGCTTAGTTCCTGGTTTAAAAAATAGAATCATTTTAATGCGGTCTGCTACAAAGTCACTTTCTACAGCAGGTGAAAGAATGGCTGTAACAATTACTTCTAACAAAGACATTATGACGAAGATTACGGAAGAAAGTATTAGGACTTCTGGTCATGCGCCAATCTCTTTGCAACATGCTTTTGCGATGACTATGTCTAAGTTTGACAAAAAAGAAACGGAACACTTAATTAATCATTATAAGCCTCAAATTGACTTTGTCACCAATCGGCTAAAACAAATGGGAACCGCATTACCTGATGAAAAATATCGAGTTGGCGGAGCTTTTTATGCTATTGCAAACCTTAGTGAGTTAATTGGATTGGATTTACCTCCAGAAGGGTCAGTGAATTGTACTAAAAGAGTTTTGAACAAAACTGGTAAAATAACAACAGATGAAGATATTGCTTATTATTTATTATTTAATGATGGTGTTATGATAGCACCTCTATCGTACTTTGATTTATCTCCAACAAAAGGGTACATGCGCATTACATGCAGCGGTGGTCTTGATGAACTTACTGAAATAATGAATAGGTTGGAAAAAAGGCTGTTCATTGCTAGGCAGCAAAAACAAAAACAGTTACAAAAGGAAGCTGAAATAATTATAGAAACATTAAAATCCAAACAAAACTCAGATAATATAAAAAAAATAATGGATACATTACTGCTGCAATCAAACAAGCAAGAAAGGAACCAAGAGGAAACGCTCGCTCTCAAAGCAAGTAATACAGCACTTCAAAAAACTTTATCTGATGCAAAGCTCATTTTGGGTCGTTTCGATCCAGATAAAGCTGCTATAAAAACTCAAGCAGTTGTGCGTGGTTTTCTCGTAAGAAACAAAATGAAAAAAGACGATGAGCAGTACGCCAGATATGTTATGGATATAACCAGTCCTAAACTTACTAATAGAAAAAAACACAATGAGAACAGCACTGCTGCTATTGATGAGCATGCTAATGAGCAGCTTGCTATTGCACTCGAACATAAAAGATATAGATTCTTCTCACACTCACGCGGTGAGAGAGACGTAATGCCTTGGAGACAGCATGTCAAACATTTGGAAGAAGAAAAAAGCATCAAGCCACCTACAGAGCGTACTTCAGCTTTACCTATAGCTACTACGGGTACAGCTCCATCTTCGTCTACTACTACACAACAATCCCATATACGCTCATCTAGCACGCTCACTTAAGCTCATTTCTGCACGGCTTTCGCAGGCATGACGAGCAAGAGATGTTTTGTTATCTACTATTGCTGCTACCTTATTTCTTAACCTACCCCATAAAATAATTGTAGCAACAGCAAATCCACTTATAAAACCGATTCGCAATCCAATAGGACCTCCATCAAACTGAAACCCAATAACATAGCTCATAGGCAATGAAATTATCCAGATACAAAAAATACCCACATACATGGGTGCTTTTGAATCGTGCAATCCTCTCAATCCAGCAGAAAATAAATTTCTGAGACCATCTATAAAGAGCACTATTGCCGAAAGTATAAAAAATATAATGGCATAATAAATAATAGCTGCATTATCACCACCATTATTATGAATAAAAATTCCAATCAAATATTTAGGAATCGATAAAAATACGATTACCACAAGGACAAAGACACTTGATAAGATAATAACTGCCGAGATAATATATCTTTTTATCAAATCGACATCTTTTTTACCGTAGGCTTCACTAATTAATATAGACAACGCTTGTGACAAACCCAACGTTATCATTATAATCAACAATGCATATTGCGAAACGATTTGTGATGCAGCAAGTGCTGTTACACCAAAATAACCCATAAAATAAGTAGCAACTGTCATTGCTGCCAATTCCCCACCGAACTGCATGCCGATGGGATAGCCTAATAAAAAAATTTTTTTACATACAGACCAATTAGGCAACATATTTGCAAAAAATTTTATATTTCTTAATCTCTTTTCCAAAAATCATATAACTTAACACGCAAACACAAATGATACATTGCACAATAAGTGTCGCGCAGGTTACACCCGCTAAACCCAGCTTAGGTAAACCCACTTTTCCTAAAATCATACCGTAAGATAATAATATTACTGCTGGCACACCAATCATAGAAATGTGTAATGTAAATCGAGGATGTCCAATTCCAGAATAAAATTGAGCAACAACCGCAACAATTAACATGGGTATCAAAGATAATGCGGCGAAATGAAAATAAGTGGGAGTCAATTGAATCAATTGAGGATCTTGTCCAAATAATAAAAGAATACGGTCTGCATTCCATAAAAAAACACTAGCAATAGACGCTAAAATAACTGCCAACCATAATCCATTTCTGACAAGCTCACCAATATCCGTTAATGCCTTTTCTTGTCCTCTAGAACCAACTAATTAAAATCGCTACCGCATAAAAAACCGGCATAATCATGGTAATAGTCATAAATGTTGGGACAGCGAGCGCAGCCGCAGCTAGTTCTGGTGTCTCCCAGCTTGGCTACCATAAACATGGCAGCAAAACTAGAAACCATGTTAATGAGCGCTCCTGCAGAGAGAGGCAGAGCAAATGATGCTAATTTAAAGACAGCAGTAAGTGATTCACGCATTATTGAACTCTGAAAATAAATAATCACAAATATTAGGTTTAAGTATTAGCATTATATTGAAAACAACGATATTAAGCCATTAATCTTTCCCGCACAGAGGCGTTATTGCAGTTTAGTGCTTTTGATAGTCATATGCCACTGTTGCGCGATTAACAATGCAAGTACGTTTTCGATATAAATTCGGGGTGTCGCGCGATGGTACTCACTTGCATTGTTAACCCCGTGGTATTGGACCAGGTCTCAAACGGGATAATTGCTGGTTAGAACATGCAAACACCTTGCATTAACAAGTACTTGCTGATAACTTTTCAGTTTCTATTCAGGGCATTAGAAAACCTATGCAACTACTCACCTTCTTCAAAAAAATTTCCAAAATAGGTTATATAGTTGCTCTTATTGCACTGCTAACGCGCATCGGTTATTTCATGACACTGCCTTTTTTAGCAGTGTATCTTACTCGTGATGGAATATTAACACCAGGCCAAATTGGAATGGTCATTGGAATATCAGGCCTAGCTTTTAGTATTACCGGATTATTCAATGGAATATATATCGACCGCCATTCACAAAAAAATATTTTAATTGTTTCACTTATACTTGCTGGTCTCTGTTATTTTTTATTTTCACTGTCAATGAAATTATTTTACGGGCTACTTCTCGTCAATGCGACTCTAGGCTGCTTACGATCATTCTCAGATATTAGCTCTATCTCTCTATTAGTAAAAAACACAGAAAAAGAGAATTTATCTTACTCTTACAGCGCAAGATTTATTGCCATCAACTTAGGTTTGGTTTTTGGGCCACTGATTGGCGCTATTATGGCAAATCAACAATCTTTAATGATTTTCTACATTGCTGGCACAATTCATATTTTAGTAGCCGTTATGTTACTTTTGTTTGGAAAGAAACATCTTCAATCTCAACAAAATACGCCACCAAATACTGTTGTTTGGTGGAGAAGTTTGGGCGAGTTATATAAAGACAAAATTTTAATTAATATTACATTCATCAATTTTCTGATGTGGACTGCTTATTCACAACTTGACTCGACAATGCCTCAGTACATTACTCATCTTGTACCCAATCCTGCAATTTTGGTCAGCCAGCTGATGATAGTCAACGCTATTAGTCCGCGTTTTATTCCAGCCATTTGTTGCACGCTGGGCTGAATTTAATTCAGTAAAATTAAGCGGTGTAATCGGAAGCTTGTTATTTTTTTCAGCATTTATGTTAATTGCATTTTACCCTTCTCCTACAACAATGCTGATTGCATCGGGTTTATTTAGTTTCGGAGAATTATTTACCTTACCTATTAATAGTTTGTTAATAATGCGAATTGCACCCAAACATTTAATCGCTAGTTATAATGGAATTTTTAACTTAGGCGTCTTAGGTATCTCCGTCGGCCCTATATTAGGAGGCTATGGTTTACAATTTATTGGCAGCAAATATCTCTTCTTAGTAATTGGATTACTTCCCATTATTGTGATGTGGAGGTATTTAAAAAGCATTCCAGATTAGCCCGTGTTTTTCAGGACGGCGGCCGTTTTTTGTCCGCTTGATTACGATTCTATCATATTATCTAAATCAACAATGACTGGTAAACCAAGATGATCAACCAGAATATCTGTCATTTGCAAATCACTATACTTTATCTTTAGTTTATTTACATTTTTTAACAGTGTAGAAATGCATTATGACTGAAATTTTTCTTTTTGAGTACCATGTCGAATAAAAAATGCATCCGCATGTTCATCTGAAACATATTCAGTTACATAATAAGATTTATTTGAGATTTTTAATAATTTTTTTTCGATATATGCAACTGGCTTTGCTATCCTAATACCAAAAAAACTTAATTTATGAGCCAA
>CAVQBL010000004.1:0-42952 GCA_963710715.1 uncultured Gammaproteobacteria bacterium
GAACCATAAAATTCATCGTATTGTTCAGGATCATAAAGATGATTTTACCCCAGCAAAGCGCCCACATTATCGTTATGTCGACAGCTTTGACTTGCGGGTTCTAGAATGGCAATACTTATCGTCACATGTTTTGCGATCTTCGGTTTTAGATGATAACGTCGGTTTAATTTTGGCGCTGGGTTTTATTGCTCGGTCTGCTCCCAAGGTGGGTTATTGGTTTAGCGGTGCACAATATAACTTTCAGCAAGAGTTGCATATAGCCTTAGCAGAAAACGATAAAGAGGCAAGCCTTGATATTGGTGCTAAAACATTAATTGATGTGAGTAGAAAAGCTGGTATAACGAGAAGAGAAGGGGAAGCTCAAAAACTTGCACATGAAATTATTTCTGGTCAGTCCGTTCCGGGCGCGATAGATGGAGAAGGCAATGAAAATAAAATAACAATTGCTGCTGTTTTTGAAGCAAAAGGTTTCCCCAAGGAAGTAGCAGAAGTTGTTTCTACCGCAATTGTTATAAAAAGTGAAAAAGAAAGAGCTGCATTACAAGCAGGTTTTCAGAAGGAACGCGAACAGTTCCAAGTACAGATCGCTCAAAAGGATGCCAAGCATATAGAAGAAATAAATCGGATGAATGTTAAGCATGATGGCGAGATGAAGAACATCAGAACTAAGTATGATTCCGAGCTGACGACATTGCGGTCTCAGATAGATAAAATGGAAAATAAACATGCACGTGATATAGACAGCATAAAAACCGAACATAAAAAAGACAAAGAAGATCTTAAAAAGTTAATATGCGGGATGACGACTCAAAGACAAAATGATCAAAGAGACACAGGAAATCCCTCTGCACCACCATCACCTGGTAATAATGGTAGTGCCGCAGCTCGTCGAGGTGCAGGGATGAGGTTTCCCTAAGGATAGGAGAGCGAGCTGCACTTTAATAGGAAATTTTAAAGTAATCGGATAAAACGAAAATACTGATTCTTTAAAAAGTGCTTTAGCGACTGAGAAATAATATGTCATCAATGCATGAAAAAATTGAACCCATTAAAAATCTGCAATCAGATAATTCTGTTGGGGTAAAACCAGCATTGGAGACGTATTATTTACTCTTTGAGACATATTTAAGGAAGAATGTTTATAAAGACCAAACATATCGAGTTTTATTAGATGCATTTGATAATGATACGTATCGAGAAAACGTTGAAAGTCAAATCAGGGGTAGATTGAGTTGGTTTGAGAGGATAAAGCGCAACCTGACAACGGATATCTCGGTTACGAAAAAACTGAAATGCTTTTGGGACGTACTCAATTATACGGGAAATGTACAAGGTTTAGTGACACGACTTTCCACATTGCAAAAAGCATTAGGGTGGTTTTCGTTGCTAGGGTGGAGATTATGGTATATGCAAGTTACAAACAATCAGCGTGGGTTATATTCACATCAATGTTGTATACCAAGCTACCTGAAAACATAACACGGATTTTTGGTAAAAAATCAAATGCAAATGCTACTCAAGGGACAATGATTTCACTTACCCCACTCACATCAAGTACTGCATTGAGTGGGATGCGTGGAACACAAGTAACAACGGAGTTCTTAAAAGCTAAGGAAAATAATGGTAAACAAGATATCGCTAAATCAGCTGAAGCCATCCAGGAAGAGAAGCGCATTGAAATTACTGACGATATTAAAACACTTTGTGAATGTTTAGGGGTTGGGTCAAAAGAAAATCCCAGCTTTTCTCTTGCTGATTTGAAAAAAGCTTTTGTAAACATGCATCCACCAAGCATCCTGATAAACGCCCGGATAGAGATGCCAAAGAGTATCTACAGATAAAATCGGTTTTTGAATTGCTTGCTGGAAAATTTACTGCGAGTAATGATGTTGATGAATTTTGGAAAAAATACAGTGATGAATTTAATGAATGGGAAGCTAACTTGAATGCCGAAACCGCAGCGAAAATAGCAGCTTCCGACGCTATCTATGAAGCAAAAAAACAAGCGCTCGTTGACCACCTTGATGATAAGTTTGGAGCGTTACAACAACAACTGGATAAAACTGAACAATCACTCGATGCTCAATTATCAGCAAGCCGCGCTTTTGAAAAAGAAGAGATGAATCAGCTCAGAGCGCAAGTATTAGCTCTCAAGGAAAACGGTCCTTCTCACAATGGATTTTTAGCGCAGCATGGACAGGGTGCAAATAACTCTGCGTCCAATCTTCGTCGCTCGAAATCCTTTTCTTTTTTTGATCCAAAAACAGAAAGAGGAAAGAGTCAACTCCAAGCGAGCAAAACTAAATTATATAGCCGAGATATTTAAATCGTTGTTGGTAAACTATGATTTCATAAAAAGAAAAAAGGGCAGTTATAAACTGCCCTTTATATTAAAGGAACATCCATGTTAGTCTTGCTCCATAAATCATATCAACGAGGATTGGTTTTCGATTCCTTTCTGTAACCTGTAATCAATCCTTGATTACGTAATCAGTTTACCGCGTTGAGTTAAATTTGTGCAGCGGATGCCTAATGTGCTTTGTGTAAGCAAAAAACCATAGATTGTGTAATATATGGTCAATTATAGAGGCTGGCTCTTCTTTTTTTCCCTTTATTTAAAAGATATCTCATTGATATATTTAACTAATTTTTAATTTTCAGACTTTTTTAGTTGGCGAAGTCGAAGCGCGTTGCGTTTCAATCTTTTGTGCTGGCTCTACCCCAAGGTTCTTCTTAATCTGAGGTAATATTCCTGTTCTCCATTCTTTGATTTGGTTGTCGTTACCGTAAATAGTCACAAACATATCTGCTCTTTTCCAGCCGAGTGACTCTAAGAGATTTTGAGCTGTACGAGGATTAAAGATGCTCGCATTCAGTGTAGCTATTATCACTTCATCGACACATTGGGAAAGGGGATGCATTTTCTTATTCTCTACATTAACATTCTCAGGTTTAAAATTCTTTTGGTGAAATTGTGCTGCCACTTGTTTTACAGCTTTTATTTCTTTAGTGTAAATAGTCTCGGCATCATCATAATCGGTTTTCTTTTTTAATCCTTTGTGTTTTAAATAAGCATCATGCCAGCGTAAGAGGTTCTCGGGTAATTTGCCTTCTTTGAGATCTCTTTTAAGATGATTTACAAAATGTCCTTCTGCTTCTAAGTTGATTTGGCGTGCTTTTTGAACAATATCAGATTTAATATTTTTAAAACGCAGTTGTTGTTTTGAGTTGCCCAAAAGTACGACGATTTGTTCTGCTTTTAAATTCCCCATAAACTTAAAACTGTTGCCTTTACCACCTTGCTGGATAACTTCTTCAATAAGATCATCAATCGCTTTTTCAATAATAGCAGTGGCATTTTTGTTTTTTTTGATTGTTTTGGTAAAGCGCTTTCCTAGTTGCTGTACTTTATCATCAGGGGTATGTCTAGTAATGTTTGCAAGATCTTCAGACAGAGACTCTGCTTCTTTAATAGCAGGGTCTTTTTGGGTTTCTAAGCAAGGCGATAGGGTATTCATCTTTTCACGAATGATATTGAGTTGATCTTTCGAGCAACCTTGTCCTTGATATTTAATGCGCTCGACTTCAGAGATGAATGTATCTATGTTTTGTTTTAATTTACTTATTTCATTCTCTAACTTTTCTAAAAGTTGATTTTTACTCGTCATTTCTGCATTGTGCGTTACCGTTGCCTCTCTTGTGATGTTAACGACCCTGTTTATTTCGAGTTGTTGCGGTTCATGCAACGCGGGTATTTCTTCAAATGCAAGCTGTTCATGTATCATGGCAAAAGGGTAGAGGCAGTTATTGTAAAATCGACTCGTACTGGTTGTTTTGGATTTAAAAGAATCAGCATGGCGATTTGCCCAAAGAACAATGACTTCATATCGGCTGTCAGCGTCGTTTATATTTGTACTGTATTTTTCATATTCTCCCAACGCTTTTCTTCGTCGATAACGAGGGATGGAAAATAAATTAAAAAATCGCTTTAACAAACTTTCTTGTTGCAGTTGTGTTTTATAACTGAAAATACTGAGATCTAATTGAGTTAATGCTTGTTCTCTTTTCTGCAGCTTAATATTAGGGATAACAGGCATTGTTTTTAAGGGCAGGGTTTTTGTTTCTGGTATGGATAAAGAGCGTTCCTTTAATTGCAAAATCAGTTCCTTAAGTTGAGCAATTGTGATTTTAACATCTTGCTTTTGATTAATAGTATTTTTTGCTATAAAACCGCCGGCTTTTTTAAGCTTTACTAAGCAATTTTTTTGAGATTCGATGTAGTCGTTGATTTTTTTTGTATCTTGCTCACATTTTTCTTTTAGGTTATGAAAAGATTTATGCAATTCCTTTACTAAAGTATGTTGAAAATTGTTTCTTTTTTGCAATTGCTCTCTTAAATCTTTTTCGTGTACCTCAATAAAACTTCTTTTAACTTTTTCAAGATGGATATCTTTCTCATGATTGAAGCACCATTTCAAAACAGCATCATACTGTTCAAAAATGGTAGACTTGCCGTAAGTAATATCAAGATATTGATTGGATACGATAGAGTGAAGGTCCTTGTCGCTTTTTTCTTCGTTTTTTACTTTGTAATAAATGAGAAGCAAGCGTTGTAAATGATCGAGTTGATTTTTGAGTAACGATAAAGTACTGGTGTGTTGTGCTGTTGTTGGCATAAATAATTTCTCCTAACGTTATTAATCAAGGGGTTCGGAATGTGCTTGTAAAAGATCTCCCTTTTTTTTGAGCACTACTGTTGTCATCTGAACGATCTACAGGGGAAGCGTGAGCACCTCGACCAGCTGGCGGTGACAGGGAGCAAGGGCTTTCTGTGGCGAGAGGTGAGTCATCTAAGTATTCAGGAGCAGAATAAGCTACATTTAATTTTGCGGGTTTGATTATTGAAGTTGGCTGTTGATCGTATTTATATCCATATTTTTTAAGTAACAAAATGTAATTATATTTCTTACGTGCTGGATCAGAAAAAAACTCTTTTTCCAAATCACGGGCACTCTTCTGATTGGATGAATCTTTTTTTGGGTCTCGCGCTGCTTTCATATGTTTTTTTACCAAGTTAGTACATTCATCTGCGTGTCTTTTCATACTAAAATTATTAGAGTCGAGGATGTCAATGATTGCTGCTGTGTCGACTGGCTTTTCACGATCATAACTATCGCTTGCCATATCCATACCTATATCAACCAAGTTTTCCTTATCGGGTTCTTTTATACAGCAGTTACGTATTGCAATGATGCTGCCGGTGAGACAGCATGAAGCGATAGAGCCGCCAATGCCTATAAAAATTTGGGAAACAAATGCAAAATGACTAAGCAAAGGGCCACCTCCTGATGCTACTGCTATAGCGAAACCTGTTCCCACTAAAAGAAATCCTGCTCCGCCCCATCTCTTCCAGCTACGTTTTTTCGTGATCATGATGACTCCTTATTAAAGTGGATACTTGTTTATAGGTTCAGACTGACATTAAATATGTACAAAATTGAAGCGAAGATAAATTAGAACATAAGGTAAGAGGTTTTTTATATGGGATTGATTCCCATAGACAGGGCTAAAAAATTTTTTGATAGTGAGCAATCATTCTTAAGATAGTCACCATAAACATGTTATAAATAGATCATTTAATGAGCGATTAAAATATTTTTATGAAAATACTCATCGGGTCTATATAATAGTAGCTGTAGAAAGTGACTGATACTTTTGTTATTAAAATATTTTGACAATAAATAGTAGAAGGGGGCTTTTTATATGGATAGTAAGTTTACTTATCAGAGTACACGACAGTTTATTGGGTATACTGATTTAACAATAAGCATGATTTTTTTAAGCGTCTCTTTGATTTTGTGCAAATCGTTAGTCAGTGTTTTTTCTATTTTTCTCTTGCTAGGAATAAAATTTTTAATTTCTGTTATTATTTTTTTTCTTGTTCCAGTGACAAGAAAAAGTTTTTTTAATAATCAAATTCCATTGTCGTTGAAAGATAAGTTGCTATTATGCGGGCAGGGTGCGAGCAGTGCATTTTTTAATATTTTTTTGTTGTATGGCCTTAAAACCTCAACGGCAACTGCAAGTGGGTTATTAACAAGTACGACACCAGCAATGACAATGTTACTTTCTTGCTTATTCTTAGGCGAACGTATAACACTTTTAACAGTAGTAGCAATTGTGATGGCGGTGTTAGGAGTTGCAGCTATTAATACGCATGGCGATATCGGATTGTTGCAATGGAATTTTGGAGGAAACACACTCATCATGATGGCTGTCATCTGCGGCTCGTTATTTGCCATTTTTAGTAAACGATTACCTGCTCATATTACTCCTTTAAAAATGACAGTCACGTGTAATCTTATTGTTCTTATTATTTTTATTCCATTCTTTATTTTAGATTGGAGTAATTTTTCCTGGAATATGAATGTGTCGAATTGGGTATTAGCTATTGTATATGCTTTAACGGCAAGTATTTGCTTTCCTCTATTTTGGAATAGAGGGCAGTATAGAACAAGTGCGAGTACAGCATCATTATTTACGGGGATCATGCCAATTTGTACAGCTCTTTTGGCAGCGAGTTTTTTAGGAGAGCATATCTATGTTATTGACGCTGTGGGTGCACTATGTATTCTTTTTTCACTCTTATTAGGAACGTGGAAGGAGAGAAGTATTTATGAAAGAAGATTTAATTTCTCGGCTTTATTGGGTAGACGTGCGAGATGATGTACGTCGGGTCAATAAAGCTTTTTTTGATATTATTGAACAAATCAGTCCTGATAGATCATTACCTATTTATAAACTACGCTATCGCTATGGTGAAAAAATTGTAGATAGGGGAACATTTCAATTTCCTTCAAATAGCATAAGGCATGTTTCAGTATTTTCAAAACAAGAATTGGAAGATTTCAATTATTGTGCGATACCGCTACATCTCTACTGAATAGAGATAGTGAAGTATTCGTGCAAACTAAATTAAGGATTATTCCATTACAATATTGTTATATAGGACAATTGATCGGATTGTTTGAAACACTTTCACCGCATCCTTATCATCCCGATGCACCTAAACCGATTTGGTCTGTGGCGGCAGGCGTGAGATCCATTTTTATGTTGCCCAAAATTTCTGATGGTGTAAAACACAATCGAATTAAGAGAGAATTTCATATTGCAGAATTGCCACCCAAAAAATTATCTGAGCAATGGAAAATATTTTCTGAGATTGTAAATCATCCCACTTTCGAAGATAAACGATGGTATAGCGATATTTTAGTTTTTCCTCGCCAGTGGTTTTTGAAAAAAGATACCGATTTAGGTTGGACTCGATTTAGAAATTACTTACTAGAGTTAGCTTGGCTTGAGGCACAAATGTTACGCGAGAAGTCGACTTTTGGTTATCTGTGGGAATCAATATCAACTGAAATTGCGAGTGGATTTAAAACCAGACCTTATTTTTTAGATACGTTACAACATATGGTTTATATTGCCATGGGTGCAAGACCTGGGTTTTGTTGTATTTCTCAATCCGAATCTGCGGCTCCTACAAAAATAATAGAAGAAGTATATGAAAAGGTGTATGACTTAGAATCGTATGCACCCCTATTAATGGGTGTTGAACGTTTTCAAACAAGTGCTTGTCATGATCCGATCTATTATTCATTTAATTATCCTACGGTATTGAATTCGGCTATTGATGTTGATAAACCGCATAGAACAATTAATAGCATTCGTGAAATAAAAAGACTTACCGATCTCATGCGGCGTAAAATACAGGCTGATGCCACATCCATTACATCTGTTTTAAAAAACATCGATTATGTATTTTTTCACGATGAAGAAGACATATATAAAGAGATTACACTCAGCAAGTATATCCCTCAAGATGACCACCGAATATATAATGCCATGGCTCATTATAGAGAGAAAAGCATTCCAAGTGCCGCTCGATTTTTTCGGGGTTGTGTACGAATTTCATACACTAAAGGCAAATCTTAATTGATTCAAGATGGTATACCTGACAATATTTGATGTCGATTTTTAACATCAAATTCCGTACGTTTAATTCATTATGAATACGTGACAGAATTTTTAATATAAGGAGCTAACGCTTTATGAAGTACAGTATTATTTCCATCGATTATCAATATGATTTTTGTAAGCCAAAAGGCAGGTGGTACAAAAGAAGACCTTGTCATGCTTTCATCGAAAATGAATTTATTCCTTTTTTGATCGAAAACGATATTAAAATTGCTGAGATTATCTCTGATTATCGTTTGCCACGTCCGAATGAAACTGAAAGTTATTGTGTACCTGGCAGTTTTGGATATCAGTCTGCAATTGATCCCTCTGTAAAAATGAACAATATTTGGATAAAAGCCATGAACTCCCCAGAATGGGTTCGAGAAAATGGTGGCGATCCATCAAAACCAGCCGGTGTTCCGTATCAAGATCCTGCCGCATTTAGTAAATGGTTATTGTCAACGATAGGAACCCCTGAGCAAGCAGGAGAGGTCATTTTAATTGGTTTAACTTTAGATTGTTGCGTCCTATGTACAGCTCAGCAACTCTATTTCAGAGATTACAAAGTAAAAGTTCTCAAAGAAGCGACCGATGTTTCTACGCCAGACAAAGTCGGTAAACTTCTACCACCCGACGTAGATTGTAAAGATGTTCTATTTAGTACCTCTCACGGCATGTGGGCAAAACCTATTACATGGAAAAAATTAGAACCTGAATTAAAAAAATCTTCAATAATTAAAATTAATTTATCTAAAGAACAAAAGAAACACAAGATGGAAAAAATTATATTCGAGCAAAGCTTTAGTTGCTATTTATGTTTAAAGATACTCAATGTAATGAGTATCAACGAGATGAGGACATGGAAGATAAACCCAACTTTAGATGAATAAAACGCGTTTTTGTGGATGAATTAACCTGCGTTTGATGGAGTATCCTAGCATGGGTATGGAGTTCTTACAAAATCATATTGCACTTTCTTCGTCTAATGATATTAATGAGATTTGCCGACCGCTTGCTAAATTAGGGATTACTTATTTTAGTTTTGTTAGAACCTTCAAAGATGGTTCGCATATCAGATTATCTAATAATGCAGACTGGACAAAGCATTACTATAGGCGTGGTTTTTATAATGTCGTTATTAATCAAGTTCCGAATGCTGAGGGAAATATTCTATGGTCATGCATCGATAGATACCCACTTTTTCATGATGCTTCTGAATATTTTGATGTAGACAATGGTATGGTGATGGTTTTTTCGTTTAATGATGTTGTAGAAAGATATTTTTTTGGGGCAAAGCGAGAAAATAAGAAAGTAAATTCGATGTACGTAAATCAAGTTGATTTGTTTAAGCGATTTGTACTTTATTTTAAAGAAGTCGCAAAACCGCTTATTGATATGGCAGACAGTTCGAGAATTGTTGTGCCTCTTGAAATGATCGACATTGAAGATAATGAATTTTGTAACAATGAAAATGTTAAAGAATTTTTGGATGAAATAAAGATTCATAAAGTTTGTATTAGGTCAAATGGAGAAGACGTTTTAATCAACATCAATGAAGCAAAAATTCTTTCTCTTATGAAGAGAGGATTTACGGCAAAAGAAATTTCTGACGAGATTGGATTAACCAAAAAAACGATAGATCATTATCGCGATAAATTAAAAGAAAAGTTAAATCTATATACTGCTAGAAATCTCTTAACATTGGTCAATTGTAACAGTTTAATAGACTTGAATTTACTGGGATGGGATCCACTTTAGCTTAAGTAATTTGATAAATTTGTAATACAGGTATCACTGAGTCGTTGAACTGCTTCTTTTGTATTCCAAGTGCAGTGGGGTGTTACAAATACCTTAGGATGGGTAAGGAGCGCATCGTCTTTAAGTGGCGGTTCTTTTTCAAAAACATCAATACTTGCGAATGCAACTGTTCCTGTATTGAGCGCATTGAGAAGGGCAGGTTCATCAACGATCCCGCCTCTTGAATTATTCACTAAATAAATGCCTTTCTTCATGATCTTAAATTCATCTATACTAAGTAGATGATGCGTTGTCCTTATTGTAAGGACAATGGAGAGTGATAAAATCAGATAGCGCTACCATTTCTCTTAATTCGATTTTTGTTGTTTTAGAATCGGAGAAGAGTGTTTTCATGCCCATGGCATTTGCGAGCTCTCCAACACGCGTTCCAATTTTCCCTCTCCCTATGATGCAAACAGTTTTTCCTTTTAATTCGATTCCTTGAAATGTTGTATAATTCCAATTTCCAGCCATTGCATCACGATTGGCTTCAATAAGGCGATTTGCAATCAAAATCATAAGACCTATCGTCTTTTCGGCAACTGATTCACTGGAAAAGTCGGGGATATTTTTGACAATAATTCTTCTTTTTTTAGCGGTTTTCATATCAATATTGTCTGTTCCAGTTGACCATGTTTGAATGAAACGCAAATTAGGACATTGTTGCATAACAGCATCAGTTATATTAATCGAAATATTAATAATAATAGCTTCCGCATTTCCAATACGGTGTGTGATTTCTTCAACATCATTACGGCTTTTTGGATTATCAATGGCAATGTCTGTTACGCCTAATTGGTGGAGTTTTTTTAATTGTGTTTCATTCAGTGAGATTTTCCCAATAATTTTTGCTTTTTTTTCTTCCAGCATGAAAAGAAATCTCCTTAGCTAAAGTCGAGCTTTGATGCCTATTTGATGTTGAGATTCAGAGAGTTTTTTATCGACGACTTTAACTAATAAATGTTGTTGAAACCATTTCCTCGCTGCATTGACACATATATTGAATTGTTCAACGTAAGGTACAAAATGATCTCCATCAATTAAAACCAATTTTTTGGGTTCAAGGGCTTTTGAATAGGCAGATAATGCTAAGTCTGTTGTATTAATAGTATCCTTTTTTGCCACGATAAATAAAATAGGTGTGGGTGCAATACGATCAATAGATGTAATGGGTTCAAATTCACCTGCATTTTCAATCGATCGTAACGTGACACCATTTTTCCACTCGGGTACGCTTTCAAAGAAAGTAATTGCTGAAGGAATTTTCATGATACCTTGTTTTTCTTTATCAGTAATGACAGGAACCATTGCTGGAGGTTTGCCTGCTAGTCTGGATTGGCGATCTGCATCGTACTTTTTTCTCACTTCTTCCCATTGCTCTGGTCGATTTAGTCGTAAATATTTATGATGACCGCTAACAAACGGAACTTGTGATACAGCGCATGAAACACGTTTATCGAGAGCGGCTACCGATAAAACCACACCGCCACTGAAACTGGTACCCCACAGTCCAATTCTTGTTGAATCAACTTCATCTTTTAAATTTTCGATGAAAGAAATCGCATTTCGCATATCACGAACTTGAGCGATGGGATCAATCTCGAATCGAGGTTGGCCTTCGCTTTCGCCAAAATTACGATTGTCATAAGCCAAGATGCACATTCCAGCAGATGCAAAATGGGATGCAAATTTATCTAGGTAATGTTCTTTTAATGCGGCAAAGCCATGCGTCATGATGATACAAGGAGCAGGTAAATTTGTTTTAGGAGTATAAAACCATCCTTTTAATGCTACATCCTCTGATTTAAATTCAACATTTTTTCGTGTGTACATACATCCTTATCCTTATCACTGTCTTCAATAAACCCGTTTTATCTTTTCATTATCTCATATTCAATGGGATTTGATCCCATATTCGAAACGATTAATTGGGAATACTCTCGTCACACTCATCATGAAGGTGTTGAGTAGGAAATGGTAAAGGTGTGATTCACAGGTGATGTGATATCCATACAGCCGATACCTCTTCCCTCAATGATATTACCTGAATGCATACAGGGTGTCCTTACCCTTTTTATTTTCTATGAACAACGGCTGGGTAATGAAATGAAAAAAGCCTCAAAAGTAAAAAAAAAATGGATCGCTTCATCGATAATATTCTGGCAATTCAAGCGCGTGATGAAATGAACAAAAGCCATTTGGCTTATATGGTTCGTGCGTTAGTCAAGGCTACCTTACCCCATAGCAAACCAGATGGATTCTATTTTGAACGTAAGAATGGTCATCTTACGTTATCCATGATAGCGAATCCAAAATTTGGCTTACCGTATGGCTCTATTCCGCGCATGTTATTGGCATGGATTACAACGGAGGCTGTGAGTAAATCATCTCCTGAAGTTTACCTTGGCAATACACTGACCTCATTTCTCAAAAAATTAAAACTCCGACATGGTGGTGGAAAACGAGGGAATGCTACTCGTGTACGTAAGCAAATGTTGCGTCTTTTGACCTGCAAGATTTCCTGTATCTATGAAAATAAGAGAGAAGGCATTTGTGAAGCAGATGAATTTACTATTAGTAAATCATTCAAACTATTATGGGACCCCATTAAAGCTAAACAAGATGAATTTTTAGAAGGCTCCAAGATAATTTTATCTGCGGATTTTTTTGATGAATTAATTAAAAATCCTGTTCCTATCAATTTTGATACGCTGATGCTTCTACGTCAATCTCCGATGCAAATTGATATTTATGTATGGCTGACGCATCGATTTTATTCTCTTCAAAAAGAAACACTTATCCCATGGCAGGCATTAAAAAACCAATTTGGTTCAAATTTTGAAAGTAGCGAAAGTGATCCAACAAGAGGAATTCGGAATTTTAAAACTAAATTTTTACAAGCACTCAGAAAAGTAATGGCTGTTTATCAGACAGCGAATGTATGCCCATCTGATAAAGGATTGATGCTTTTACCCAGTGAAACACATGTAAAAAAAGTAAAAAAAGGACAAAGAAAAAACATGTTGTCTGTGGATAACTAAAGTTATCCACGATGAAACGGTAGCGGAAAGGGTGTAATTTTCGATGAAATGGTAGCGGTTTTCCGATGAAACGGTAGCGCTATATAAAGAATCCTATATCTACCTATAAAAAGAAACCTATATCTAGTTAGTGAAACGTGTGAATAAGTTATTTGTTATTTAAAAAAGCGAGGCGCGGTGGAAACGATAAACATGAATTTTTTGTTAATAATAATTTTAATGCTTTTGACAGGATGCACTTGTATGAAAACAACAGATCAACGTGTGGATGTGTTTTCTGGTAAAAAATTAGGTATTGATCAGCGGTTAGGAACCCGTATTCATCCACCAGAATTTTATCTTTGTGACGATTGGCAATATCCGTGTCATCCCGTTACACATCTCTTTCTGGATAAAAGTAAAATAAGAAAAAAACATATTCGCGAGGAAAATCAAAAAAATAAATTGGATAAGAAAAACTTAATTTCTAACTACTTAAAAGGAACCTTAAATGAAAATTTCACTCGAAAAAGTAAGCAAGTATCAAAATAGCTTTTGTTTAAAAGCGATTGGAAAGATTGGTCTATTTATTGTGTCGATATTTATTTCAGAAATCGTATTTGCTGAAGTGAATGATTTATTATCGGGCACAACAACTCAAGCACTTGCCACCATGAATAATTCAGGTCGATACTGGGCCTATATTATTGATTTTGCAGTAAGCTTGGGTGCTTTTGCAAAAACGAAAAATCCTTTCATCTTTTTTTCTGTCTTAGCTGTTGCCTTAGGGATTACTGTTATCTACAAAATGGCGGGAGGTGCTTAAAAATGAGCGATAAATATTATATTCCACAGTCGTTGGATGAACCTTTTAGAATTTTTTTATTGACCATCGATGAACTAGCATTATTAGTCGTTCCCATTATCATTCTTGGTTTTTTCTTAAATCAAATGATTTTAGGGTTTATTATTGGGATCGCTTCATTATTTGCAATTAAAAAATTAAAAGGTGAACAAGGCCACTTCTATTTGGTCAATTTAGCGTATTGGTATTTGCCGCCAATCTTTAAATTCAAAGTAACGCCTCATTCGTATATCCGTCATTATCTAGGGTAGTTTTTATGAAATTATCGGCTTATCAATCTCAAATCAAGAAAATGATAGAACAGCGTAATGGCTACCTAGTCTTATCAAGTGGTTTATTAATTTTATGTTTAATTCTATCATTTCTTATCGTTTTTCTTTCGGGTAGAGAAAGAATTGTATTGCTGCCACCTTCCATGAAAAACGATATTTGGATTTCAAATAAAAGTGCTTCAACAGAATATCTCTCTCGAATGACTTTGTTTTTAGCGGAACTGGCATTGAATGTGACAACTGAAAATGTCGATTTTCAGCAAGAGTTATTACTGAGATATGTGGATCCCACTTACCATAGAATACTTAAAACTCAGCTTGTTGCAGAAGCAGATCGCGTTAAAAAAGATCATATTACAACAGCATTTTTTCCTGTTGATCTTAAGGTGGATAGTGCTCACTCAGACGTCATCGTAACAGGAGATTTAAAATCTTATGTGGGAGGGACGAGCTTACCCACAAAGCGCGTTTCATATCATATTGCATACCGATTTAATGCATTTACACCGCTCATTATCTTATTTGAAGAAATAAGAGAGAAAGAGGTGAAGAATGCGTAAATTCATTTTCTTTATAATCAGTTTATTATTTGTCACAGAGACTCTAGCTACTCAAATTAAAGGTGTCATTGATAATGAAACCCTGTCTGTAAAAATATCATCGCTTGATGTCACACGCATCTTAGTGCAAGGAGATCGAATTAAAAGCCTTAAGGGGATTCGTGGTGCTTATACACGTGAAAACGATGAAAACAATGGTGAAGTTTATTTGCAGCCTTCTCCACTGTATCAAAATTCAGCTTTTACTGTTTTGATCGAAACAGAACGAGGTCGTCATTTTACGTTATTATTAACACCCGTTGCGGTTCCTGGTGGCACCCTCATGTTAGTGCCAAAAGGAGTGGGGAGACAGAAAGCCGCACGCTTTGAGCAACTCTCTGATTATCAACTTACGCTCTCTCATCTTATCCGAGCAATGGCAACGGATACTGTTCCTGATGGATATAGCATCAGTGAAGTGAGTAGCAAAAAAGTATTTGTTCTTGGAAAACATGTCACCTTGCGTCTTAAGACAGTGTATCAGGGATTGAATTTTCAAGGTCAGATTTATGAGTTAACGAATAATCAATCGTTTCCTATTACTCTTGATGAACGTGATTTTTTTAAAACAGGGACAAGAGCTATCAGTTTAGAAAGCACGATTGTAGCACCACACCGCAAAATAAAAGTGTTACGGGTGTTGAGCTATGCGTGATAAAAAAAATGAAAAGAAAGATAAAAATTTATCCTCAAATGAAGTAAAAAATAATCAAAATAGAAATCTTATTATTCTTATAAGCATACTTGTTGTTGGTTTATTAGGGTTGTATTGGCTCATGGACAGCCATGTGCCAAAACCGAACAAACAAAAAAAGATGGAAACCATATCCTTTGCCAATCCGACTGATCACATTGATGCACAATCAGTTTGGATGGAGCGAGCCCAGAATGAACTGAAAGAAGAACAAAGGAAAACATCTGAATTAAAACAAACTGTTGAAAAGATTCAAGCAGCTGAAAAAGAAAAATCAATTGAGTCAAATCCTCACTATCAAGCATTACAGCAGCAAGTCGAAGTATTGCAAAAAGCATTTGATGAGCAATCACGAAAAAATGCGACAAACCATTTAAAAGGTGGCCCCGCTTACCGTGGACAAGTATTTGGGACGGTGCCGGGTGCAGAAGTTAGTCAAAATGGACAAAGTGATGCTGTTTCAGCGAGCCAATCTTTGGGTATTGATATTGATATTCTTAATTTAAAATCAAAAGCCGGTTCAGAATTGCCGACTAAAAATCAAGATACGTATGTTCCCGCTGGAACATTTGCAGAAGCAATAATGCTTGGGGCTGCTGATGCATCTGCTGGGGTAAATAGTCAATCAAAACCTGTCCCAATGTTATTTCGTATTATCGCTGATGGAACATTACCAAATCATAAAAAAAGCCATTTGAAGAACTGCGTTGCTATTGGTGCAGTTACAGGCGATATCTCATCAGAACGCGGTGAAATTCGTATTGAACGATTAAGTTGCACATTTCCAAATGGTGAAATTGTTGAACAAGTCGTTGAAGGAACCATTTTTGGAATGGATGCAAAAAATGGTATTCGAGGAAATCCCGTTTGGCGAGAAGGTGCTTTGTTGGGACGCGCGGCAGTTGCAGGGTCACTTTCTGGTTTTGCAAATGGGGTCTCACAAAGTTATGTAACAAGTTCCGTTTCACCTTTAGGTGCAACACAAACTGTTGATAATGGTGCCATTTTTAAAAATGGTTTAGCAACTGGAGCAGCAAGTGCAATGGAAAAACTCGCTGAATATAACATTCGTCGAGCTGAACAATATCATCCTGTTATACAAATTTCTGCAGGACAACCTGTGGATGTCGTTTTTTTAAAAGGATTTTATTTAGATGGAAGAAAACATAGTGATAGTGATCAAGAAAATCATGATCAGTCTGAGTTATTTCCAAATTCCACCAATAGAAGTCAAACAGAAATATCTCGTTTAACCTTAAGTGAAAACCAATTGGAACGAATAAAACAACATGAAAGTGTCTTTTCAGAAACACAAAATACGAAGGATATGCAATGAAAAAACTTATAAAGTTGAAAAAAATCATTTTTATTTTGTTGATGGTGAATTTATTAAGTCTCATAACAGCATGTTCTATGAATTCCAGCTTTGATTGTCCTAATAAAGCAAAGGGTATGTGTAACAGTGTCGATCAAATCAATACGATGGTTGATAGTGGTCAGCTTCGAGGAAGCACCCAGCCAATTTCAGAATGTGGAGGGAAAGAGTTCCAACCCTACGCCATAACATCGAGGTTTTATCCGGGCGCACCTCTGCGTTATGGCGAAACGGTTCAGCGAATTTGGGTTGCACCGTTTGAAGATACGGAGAAGAACTATCATCAAGACAGTTTTATGTATGCAATTATTAAAGATGGTCACTGGATTGGATTACCCGTTAAATCGCAACGAGCATTATAAAAAGGGAAATCATTATGTTTGATCGCATAACAGAATATGTCGGTATCCTGGGTGAAAAAGCCGCAAAACTTGTTGGTGATGATACACCAAAAGGCGTGACTAAAAAGCCAAAACGAAACGATATTAAGGGATTGTTTGACCATCATATGCTTTCAAGCTTATTACCTTATGAAACATATGATGAAGAATTGTCTCTTTTTGTTAATAAGCAAAGTCTTGGATTTATTTTGGAAGCAAGTACGCTGATTGGTTCCAGTGAAGAAATTGAAAATATTCTTTCAAGTATTATTACTGATACCTTGCCGCCAACGGCTGATATGCAATTTTTATTATGGGCATCTCCCAAAATTGAACCCATACTGAATGATTTTTACAACAATCGTTCTAAGAATGAGACGTTTGCGTGGCTTGCGCAAAAAAGAGTAGATTATCTCTTGAGTGGAGCTAAAAAAAGTTTAAGCAGTTCGGGTTCATTATTACTAAGGAATTTTAGGTTATTCATCACTGTATCCATGTCGAAAAAGCAGGGAGACGCTGACACGCAGTTAATAGGATTGCGAGATGGTTTAGAAAGCTCTTTAAAATCCATTAATATGGGGACCTATCGTTTAAATGCTTTTGAATTTTTATCAACTTTTTCAGATATTATTATCCCTACAAAAGATTTATCTCCTACCGATACTCGATGGAATGAACTCGATAGCTTATCTTTACAACTCACTAATTCAGAGTGGAATCTACAGGTTCAACCCTATTCTTTGCTATTTTCATCAGAACATGAGTCAGTCGATGTTCGCTGTTTAACGATACGTGAATTTCCACAGCGAGCAACACAATGGAAAGTGACGGAAAATCTGGGGCAACTTTTTAATGCAACATTGCAAGTCCCTTGCCCTTTTCTTGTTAGTTTTTCACTTCGCAAAATCAATCAAGAAAAAGCCATAGCAAGTACACAAGTGACATCCATGAATCGTGAGTCTATTGCAAAAAGCAAACTTGCCAAGTTTAAACCCACAATAAATAAAGAATATGAAGATTGGCAATTTGTACGAAAGCGATTAAGCGAAGGAGATTCGCTTGTTAAAACGTTTTATCAAGTGACCATTTTTTCAGATCCAAAAGAGGCAAATGCATCGTGAGAAAAGATTACGTGACCTTTATCGAGCAAATGGCTGGAAATTACGAAAAGAATCCTTTTTGCAGTTACAAACCTGGCTCAGCGCACTACCTATGATGATGACAGAAGGTTTATTTGAAGACTTGAAATATTTTGGACGTTTAAAAACGATGAGTGCTTTTAATGCAGTTAATATCGCGCCACTGCAAGGAGAGTGGAAAGGAACTAAAACACCGAGCTTAATACTGCCAGGACGTCGGGGACAAATCGCGACATGGAATCCTTTTGATAATGAGGGTGGTAATTACAATATTTCAATGGTTGCGGCACCCGGGAAAGGAAAGTCAGCGCTGGTTCAAGAATATATTGTTGCAATATTGGGTGCGCACGGCACGTGTTCAAGTTATTGACCAGGGACATTCACAACAAAAAACATGTAAATTATTAGATGGTCAGTTTATTGAATTTTCTCCTGATTCGCCCATTTGTTTAAATCCATTTACCCATATTACGGATCTTGATGAATCCATTCTCATGTTAAAACCGCTTATTGCGAATATGGCAAGACCCGTGCGGGGTGCAACGGAAGAAGAATTATCATCCATTGAACAAGCGATTAAAGGTGCTTATGAGAAAGAAGGAAATGAAACAAGCATCACAACAGTTGCAAAATGGCTGAAAGAGCAAAAGGATGAAACATGTAAGAACCTCTCACATTTATTATATAGCTATACAAATGAAGGAGTTTATTCGCGATTTTTTGAAGGGAAAAGCACCGTGGATTTTGATAATCCTTTTGTGGTGATGGAATTGCAGGATTTAAAATCAAGAAAAGAACTCCGAAAGATTGTACTTCAGTTATTGATCTATCAAATATCACAAAAGATGTATCACTCAGATCGTAACCAAATTAAGTCCTGCATTATCGATGAAGCATGGGATTTATTTGATGACGATAATATTACTTCCGCAAAATTTATTGAAGCAGGTTACAGAACTGCTCGTAAATTCAGGGGTAACTTTATTTCTATCGCGCATTCAATAGGAGATTTTCATAAAAACCCAATGTCACGCGCGGCATTTGATTGTTCTGATTTTAAAATTATTCTAGGGCAAACAGATGAAGCCATTAATAAATTAAAACACGACAAAATCATGGATATCGATGGTTTTACGGAACGCTTATTAAAATCACTTCGAATTACAAAAGATTTTTCAGAGTGCGTTATTAAAAGTCCAGAAGGCATGTCAGTTCATAGAGTGATATTTGACCCCTATAGTCGAATTCTTTATTCAACGAAAGGGCAAGAATTTGATGCAGTGAATAAGCTGGTTGAAGGAGAAAACGGTATGCGATTGGAAGAAGCTGTTCAAGTGGTTGCGAGGCAATTTAATTATGTTTGATAAATCTCAATTACTACATGCGCTTTTACAATTCATGTTTGGAATGCTAGGCGCTCTCCTTGTTCAACTGGTGTTTTATCAGTTTACTCAGAAGGTTGTGACAGTTGATATAACCAGCATGGTCAAAAGTTTTGAAAAGGAAGCGCTTAATCAAAAACTTTCATCAGTAGAACTTGCTCAAAGAGTGAATAAGTTTGCTGAAGCACTCAATACAACCCTGGAGGACTATTCATCTTCCAATCATTATATTTTAGTTCCAAGAGAAGTGGTTATTTCAGGGGCTCTTGATAAATCGTCTGATATCAGAGAGATGATTAAAAAGAGGTTAAACTCATGATGTTTTTCCATGATATCCCTCTTCATTGTATTAATCAGGCGGCAATTGCATATCACATACCTGCAACGGTTATTTTATCAGTGATTAAAACAGAAAATGGCAAGAATGGATTAGCAGTTAAAAATAAAAATGGAAGTTACGATTTAGGTGTAATGCAGATTAATACAACCTGGTTACCCCGATTAAAACAGGAAGGAATTACAGCGGAGCAGATTAAAAGAAATCCTTGTATTAATGTTCATGTTGGAACCTGGATTTTGGCGCAAGGAATGGCAAATGGATCCGGTTGGCAAGGGGTTGCTAATTATCATTCCTATACAAAAAAGCATAATCAACTTTATCAAGAAAAAGTCAAACGTGTTTATTCAAAATATCAATCTAGTATAGAAGAGGCCGTATGAAAGTACTATTTATCCTATGTGTCTTATTCTTGTCATCTTCGTTACTCGCAAAAAATATTGGAACGATTGGACAAATCTATCCAATTAAAGAGGTTAACTTTTTAGAATTTATACAATCACGAGCTTTATTCATGCAACAAAATGGGATGTTGAAGAAATTACAGAATGATATGCAACAACATGCTGTGTCATATCGAGATAGACCCATGCCTGTTAAAAATATAGAACATACATCAAATCCTAAGAGTTGGTTTTTTGATCCCAGTATCATACTAGATCGCGATATTACAACACCTGATGGAAAGCAGATTGCGGTAAAGGGTACACGTATTAATCCATTGAATCATATTTTATTGACTAAAACATTAGTCTTTTACGATGCGGATGATAAACAACAAATGCAGTGGGTGTACGATCTGGATAAAAAACTCAAAGGCCAAGATAAGCTTATTTTAGTTAAAGGCTCTCTCTTACAAGAAGAAAAAAGATTGTCTAAACAAATTTATTTTGACCAAGAGGGACGCCTGGTCAAACGATTTGGTATTACCCATGTTCCAGCTCTTATTTTACAAGAAGGATCGAGATTAAAAATTATGGAGGTTACTCCATGAGGAATTACTTTTCTCGATGGCTTGCTCTTTTTATATGCTTATTTTTATCCACCATTGTTTATGCAGGTAGCTTATGCAATGGCAAGTTTGCCAATCCATTAACGGATGTTTGCTGGAGTTGTTTGTTTCCAATCTCGATAGGAAATATCCCTGTCTTATCAGGAGATCAAAAAGATACGGAAAATCCCAGTTTACCTATTTGCGTTTGTCCAATGGCACCTATTGGAATTCGCATTGGAATTAGCACAGGTTATTGGGAACCGATCGCTTTGGTTGATGTTACTCGTCATCCTTATTGCATGGTAAATCTAGGAGGATTTCAATTAACTACGAGTCGGCCAGGGGCAAGCGGTTATGTGGGAGGAAGTGATTCTTCCGAAGGTGACAGTTTCTACTATGTACATTGGTATAAGTTTCCATTGCTCTATTGGTTAAATGTATTAACTGATGGATTATGCGTGGAAAAAGGAGATATGGATATTGGTTATCTCACTGAGCTTGATCCAACTTGGCATGATGATGAACTCACTTTTTTATTGAATCCGGAAGCTGCTTTGTTTGCAAATCTTCCCGCACAAATGGCATGTAGTGCAGATAGTATTGCAACGCTCGTTGGATTACCGATTGATTCTTTATTTTGGTGTGCAGGTTCCCATGGAAGCATGTACCCCATGAATGGGATGGTACAAGAGCATGTTGGAGGAGTGCAGGCAAGCACACTCCTCACAGAACGCATGACATACAAAATGCATCGCGAAGGATTGCTCTGGGATAGCATCGGTCAAAATAGCCCTACACTTTGTTATGAATATCCATCGCCCATCATTCCAAAATCACGTTATCGGTATCAAATGACGAATCCTATCCCCACGGCAAGTAATGGAGAAGATGGGTGTCATGCATTTGGTTACACGACAAGTCTTTGGGGAAGCCTACATGAGTATCCATACAAAGGTGAAGACTTTGGGTATTTAGTTTGGCGTAAAAGAAACTGTTGCGCGTTTTAAAGAGATGAAAAGAGAGGAAAGATGAAAATAATGGCAAAACAATTTATTACACTTACATTCTACTTTCTTTATATTTTTTCAATTTCTGCAAGGGCGGATGATTATATGCGATTTGCATTAGAAGCAAAGAAAAATATGAGTAAGATGATAGCGCCATATAAAGAAGAAGCTAAGCGTGCTCATGCAAAGAGCGGCGGAGTCTATCAGAGTCAGAATGAATATCAATCTCACCAAGTCGTTGCATCTCATTCAACGATCGTTATTTTTGTTTCATTTTCAATGCCAGATCAAAGTATCGTGGATTATTTAAGAGATGCAAGAAAAATAAACGCAAGCGTTGTCATTTATGGATTAATTAATAATTCATTTAAAGATACATTCATTAAAATGGCCTCTCTTGTTAAACAAGCGGATGGCGGCGGTGTCGAATTGAATCCGCCTTTATTTAATAAATTTAATATATCAAAAGTACCTGCTGTTATTGTATTGCCTGATGATAAATGTCTTGCGCGAAAAAAACAAAAAAATTGTGCTGAAAATGATTTTGACATAGTTTATGGGGATATTCCGCTTTTTGATGCATTGAGAATAATACGTGATCATGGCTCTGTATCGTCAAAAAATGCAGGTGAGTTACTTGCTCGATTTCCTGTTTATTCTGTTGTTTCTGTTAAGAAGGAATCACCACATGAATAAACTGTTTATTCTATTCTTCACGATCTTCGTAATGAACTCTGTTCAGGCGAATGATATGCAAAGCATTCTAAATCAAACGCTTGCTCAGAGTGACGCGTTAAAAAAAGATTCTTATAAACACATGAAGAATTTTAATCCAAATACAGTGTTTGATCACTATTCATCGCATCCAAATCAAACACAATACTATGATGGTGTGATGCAATCCAATACATCAAAACTCAATCAAGATGCGATGAATGCACCTTCCTCAACAACTGCAGGCAGTACAGTATCAAATAGTATTAATAAACACCCTAACTTTGTCATTAATCAAAATGATGCAGATATGAGCCATTCTCGATTCATTGAAAACAATGCGGATGATATTATTCACGGTGTAACAAATCGCTATGTTGATTGTCAATCTCCTCAAATCTGTAAAACAACATATCAACAAAAAGAATGTGAAGAAGCGCCCGAAAATATTTATCAATCCTGTAAGAAAACACTTAATATCGACATCTTTCCACATGAAGTTGTTACTCACTACACTTTAGTTGCGCATGTAAAAACAAAAGAACGTCATTTCGCTGAAATAAATGTCAATACAGTAACAGGTAACATCAATTATCGTGATCCACGTGAGGTTAAATTTACTTTAGAGGGTCGCATGCCTTTGAATATTAATTGTAATGGATTACAAGGTTCTGTTACTCAACAAGATGACCATGGGCGCCGGACTCGTATAGATAATATTACTTTTCCAAATTGCTCAAATGGAATGGTGTTGGATTTTCATCTAACGAGCCATAAGAAAATTAAATTTGATATGCAAATAGATATCGTTTCAAAAGTTATTACTTATGAAACAAAGGATAGATGGATTGATAATTGTAATGGATTGTCACACGAACCAACATGTATGTTTAAATCAAAAGTCTGTAACCAACCGAACGAAACAAGAAATTTTAATGGCATTTCAGTTAGACGTGATTGTTGGGAAGAAACTTATCACTATATCTGCCATGGAGGAAATGGAGCGGGAAATTGTCAACCCTTGCATGCGCAAGGCTGTGAGCAAATTAATTCTGTTTGCAAAGAACAAAAAAATAACCAATGCGCACTTTATCATCGAACATATCAATGTCCTGTACAATCCTGTTCTAATTCGTCCAATATTTTTTGCGGTGATGGAAAAAGCTATTGTTTAGATGGAAACTGTGTTGATCACAGCTACAATCAAAGCAAAGATTTTGCTAGAGGAATATCGGCTTTATCGTCTGTTGCGGATGCTTCTAAGCAATTTGATCCAAATTCTCTTACTATCTTTTCTGGATATTCCGCCGAATGCAGTGAAAAGCCAATCGGGTTTAGCAATTGCTGTACTGAGAAAGGATGGGGACAGGATACAGGGCTTGCGCATTGTCCTCAAGATGCAAAAAAATTACATGAAGCGCGAGAAAAGGGTGTAACTGTAAAAATTGGTCGATATTGTTCGGGCTCAGAACCTTTTCCCTGTTTAGAGCACTCACAAGTATTTTGTGTATTTAATTCAAAACTTGCGAAGATTATTCAAGAGCAAGGTCGAAAAGATCAATTGCAGATGGGCTTTGGTTCTGCAAAACATCCTAACTGTATGGGTATTACACCCGATCAATTGAAGTCGATTGATTTAGGTAAAATTGATTTTCAAGAATTTTATGCAGATATCCACGCTAAAACACCCGATTTAAATCAGATTCAACAAACCATAGAACAGCGTATTAAGAAAATTCAAGATGCAGGGTAGATCAATGGTTAATTTAGTATTAATTTTTTTATGCTTGTTTTATGCTGCATCGACATATGCACAAGATTATTATTCTCAGCATGAAACAGGTTGGTTTTGGTTTGATGATTCTGAGGAGGCTCAAAAACCGAAACGAAATGTTACATCTTCGAAGAGTAAAACGCATGATCCAACGGAGATAGTTATTCACGCGAGAAAAACTATTAAGCGAGCGCTCGATCAAGCAATTGTTGATCCTACACCTGAAAATATCAGAAGGTACATCGAATTACAGAATCAAATGACGGAACGAGCAAATCAGTTTGCTAATACGTGGCAACAAGTTATTTTGAATCATCCCGAATTAAATTATTCCATCTCTCATCCAACAAACAATATAGCGTTACAGGTATATCATGAGAAAGAGTCAAAAGACAAAGATAATGTACTGAAGAAATTTGCAGAGCGATCTGGACTATTCTTCTTTTATCGCAGTACCTGTCTCTACTGTCAGCGGTTTGCACCGATCTTAAAACACTTCGCTCAATCATATCATATTGCAGTGATACCAATCACAATGGATGGTATATCGTTGCCAGAATACCCAAACTCAAAACAAGATAATGGCCAATCAAAATTGTTTCATGTGACGATGGAACCCTCTTTATACGCAGTGGATCCAGAGACACAAAAAGCATTTCCTGTAGCATTTGGTCTAACGAGCGAATCCGAATTACGTGAAAACATCTACAACATTGTAACGCATTATCAAGAAGGTCTCAGATGAAAAAAATCATGATGTTATTTTTTGTATTCTTTTCAACTCCTACATTTGCTGATGTGAATAGCGATTTGAATAGTTTCTTTGATGGCTTAGGCATAGCAACCAATGTGACAGCCCCTCATGCATATCACGGCCAACAAGCTGGATATTACAGTGGTGGTAGTATTTTTTCACGCAATTCGGTGCGCTCAGTTCAGCTCATTCAAGTTGATTTACCCAGTTTTCGTGCGGGTTGTGGCGGTATTGATTTATTTGCTGGGGGATTTTCATTTATCAATAGTGAAGAATTATTGAAAACGATGCGAAATATTATGAATTCGGCAAAAGGGTATGGAATGTTATTAGCACTAGAAGAAGTGACTCCTCAGATCGCAAATGGCATGAAATATATTCAAGACATGGCAAATAAAGTGAATCAAATGAATATCAACTCTTGTGAGACAGCAGAAAGTTTAGTAGGTGGTATATGGCCTCGGACTCGTGCAGCACAACAACAAGTATGCCAAGACATTGGCAATAGCACAGGATTCTTTAGTGACTGGGCTGAATCGCGGCAAGGATGTACATCAGATTCGTTAAATAATAATTTTGATAGCGTCATGCGAGCAGGATCATTAAATCCACAGTATAAAAATCTTATTTTAGATAATGGCAATCTTGCATGGAAAGCTTTACAAGCAAACAACTTAGTGAATGGAGATCAACAATTTGCAGAATTACTCATGTCATTATCTGGCAGCATTATTATTCAAAAGAATGGAAATGGAAGAACAGCAACGACGAGATTTAAAAACTTATTATCTCTTGCTTCCGATCCCTCCTTATTGAAAGCCATACTGTATGGAGACAAAGCCACATTTTACAAATGTGATGAACCCATTCAATGTCTTACTGCATCAAAACAAACCGTATTGATTTCTCAAAACTCTGCGTTGAAAAGCCAAGTTGAAAAAATATTGATTAGCATGCATCAAAAAATTATTTCTGATCAACCCCTATCAAATCAAGAGATTGGATTGTTGCAATCAACACGAATTCCAATTTATAAAATACTAGCAGTGCAGGCGGCTTACCAAAAAGACCCTAATGTTTTAAATGTAGAAAATTATTCTGAGATTATTGCAATTGACATTTTATTTCAGTATTTGCAAGAAAATTTAGCTCTTGTCAGAGCATCAGGAAATACATTGCAATATCCAGAAGAGATTATGACGAGATTTAATAATGGCATTAATCAAGCCATGGTGGATGTGAGAGCGCAGGAGAAAAATGCTGAAGTTCAAATATCTAGAACAATTCAATTAATAGAACAAACGCAAGTCATTGAGAAAATGCTATCGGGACAGTTATCAGCACAGCTTGGCAATTCTCTCAATTGGGCAAGATCATTGCGATAAAGAGAAGGAATAGATATGTCAATTATATTGCCAGTTTATACCATAGGAGCAGGTGACTTATTAGTTGAAGTTTTTAATGCTATCGCTTCTGTATTTAATAATAAATCTGAGATTTTGGCAGTTACTCATTTAGCTATTATGTTGGGTGGTTGTTGTGCCATATTTCAATTCACTAAATCGCGTGATCTTCAAGCACTCATACGTTGGGTGGGTCTCTATGTCTTGATCACGTCACTGATATTGTATCCTAAAGCGACTGTCGAAATTGTGGATCGAACAGATATAAAACCGCGTGCTATCGATAATGTTCCTCTTTCTCTTTCATTATTTGCAAGTTTCACAACGAGAATTGGTTTGGGTATGGCTGAAATTGTTGAGACGGTATTTCATATGCCGCAGGACATGAGCTATAACAAAACAGGGATGTTAATGGGGTCACGGTATGTGTTGGCATCACAAGATTTTCAAATTACGGACCCTGTTTTTTCGGAAACACTCGATGCATTTATGCAACAATGTGTATTTTATGATTTACTCTTAAATCGTTATACAGTAAACGATATCACACATCATCAAAATCCTTGGCAATTTATTAAAGATAATACATCCGTCGCACGTGCTTTTCCGTTAAATGGACAAATTACTATTTGTAAAACAGGTGCGACACAATTAGATACTCTATGGCAACAGGAGCTATCTCACGCTGCTGCTATTTATGGGGCACAAATTTTAGGAAACTCAGGTACAGCCGCAAAAACATTATTGTCACATTTATCAGATGGATATAGGCTGCTGACGAATGTCTCTGAGCAAGGAGCATCCATTCTACAAAAAAATCTATTGGCTAATGCGTTGTCACAAGCGGTTTCTCATTATAGTGCTAACACGAATGCTCCTGCTGCATTACAAGCATTTGAAGATACTAAAACCGAATTGCAGATTAGACATACCCTTGATTTGACGGGAAGACAAGCGGGGTATTGGTTACAGCAATTGAAGAATATTCTTGAAGCGGTACTCTATGGTTCCTTTATATTTGTATACTTCTTAAGTTATTTTCCATTTGGTTTAGGCATTATCCGTAATTATTTATTTGGTTTATTTTATCTGCAAACGTTAGCGCCGATGTTTGCTATTGTTAATTTTGCCGCTACTTTTTATGCAGAAAATAGATCTCTTCTTTTTTCGAGTAATGAAGGATTATCGATAGCCAATATTTCAGGGATTACGCAGGCGAATGCGGATGCGATGGCTCTTGCGGGATACCTTTCATGGTTGGTAGCTATAGGTGGTGGCGTCATGCTTTTTCGTGGATTGCCTGCGGGTTTGCAGAGTGCCGCACAATATCTGGGAGGTGTTTTACAAAACGCGACGACGCATGTTGCATCTGAGGCAATCAGTGGCAATATGAGTGTTGGAAACACAAATTTTGCTACTCACAGTCAATTTAATACGAATGCCAATCATTTTGATGCCAATGCGAGGCACGCCTCTGGCATGTTGTCATTACAGACTTCGACAGGTTCAATGATTTCAGTTTCACCCGATGGACGAGAAATATTGAACACTCAAGCCTCGCAGTCAAATTTACCGGTTGATATCCGAGTCGCTGAAAGTACACGCATGTCGGCAAGTACACAATCGCAACAGAGCTATACCGCAGCGTTAAGTAAAATACAATCAGCGGGAGAACATTATTCTACTGCACTACGACAAATAGATGATTTTGGAATGCATAGCAGTCATTCTGAAAATTCAGGTGCTGGATTTAGTGAAACTAAAAGCACGGGAGTACAACACTCAGCTCATGCAGTATCACAGTTAATCAATAGCTTTGCCAAGGAGCATAATATCAGTCATCAAGATGCGACGAAGATTTTAGGACAAGTCTATGCAAATGCGGGAGTAGGCGGGGGCATTATTGTTAAAGGCAGTGTGGGTGGATCTTTGAGTCTTTCACAAAGCGATAGCTCATCTTATGGTGATCTTTATAACGAGGCAGAACGATTTTCTCGTGATAGAAATTTTGCAGAGACAGTTGATGCAGCAAGACGTGATGCAAAAGAGGCTCATTACAGAGTCAGTGATGATGCCGGTAATCGCTATTCTCAGTCTATTGCAAGGTCCTTTGATGAAGGAGATACATTTCGTAAAGAAGCATCAAGCAGTTTTTCTGAAGCAAAGAGTTATTCTTCTTTGGCAAGTCAGGCAACCGAAAATGCATCATCTATTAATGCAAATTACAGTCAAAGTTTTTATGAATGGCTGAGAACACAGCCTCCCATTCATAGACATGGAGGGAACGTAAATGAAACGATGAGTCGCAGCATGATAGATAATATGAGCGTATCTAAAATGCAAGAATATGCAGATCGGTATTCTAAAGATAAAGCAGCACAAACCATCCGTTCCTTCAATCATGAGCATCATTTAGATCATGGAAAAGCCCCTGTTTCTCATTTTAATTCAGAGAATAATCATTCTGTTCATGACATGTCAGGTGTTAAAGAAAAAGATCATCAGTATCAGAATATAGTGAAAGACGTATCGAGTTTGCATAACACTGGAAATGTAACAAATGATATTGAAAAGAGAGTGAATCAACAGATGAACGAAGATGAAAAGTTATATAAAAACAGAGAAAGTGAAAACCGTAAAGAGGGTTCTCTTATTGAGAATCAAACAAGAGAAAAAATAAAAGACAGGCCGATATATGACCCAGGGAACAGACATTAAAAATTTTACACGTGGTGGTCAAATCACTTTACATAATATCCGAATGTTTTTTCAGATTATGGATAAGGTGACATGGATTTCTGCCATTTTATTTTTAACAGTAACACTTTGTGTGAGTTGGAAGATTACAACAGAATATGAACGTTATGTATTTGGTGAGTATTTATGGTCAGCTACTATGCCTTTGTTAAATCCTGCATCAACGACACAATTCATTCAGCCAAGTGGGGCAATTTCAACAGTTAAATACACTGATATTCATCGGTCGCCTTTAGTGAAAGAAATTATTCGTAACAGTTGTCTTAACCTAATTCGAGCAATTTTTGCGGGATTAATTGCTGGAGTGGCTGTATTCTTTAGTATTTCTCGATGGTTAAGAAAGCATGGTGAATCTAAAACAGAAAATATTCCAGTTAAAGGTGATACAGTCTTATCAAAAGAAGCGACCCGTGATTTAATTAAAAAACAAAAAATGGATTCCGATTTAACACTCGCTGGATTGCCACTGATTAAAGGAAAGGAAACGTCTCATTTTTTATTTCATGGCACGGTTGGGTCAGGTAAATCAACCGCTATAAAAGAATTACTGGATCAAATCAGATTACGTGGAGATCGGGCGATTATTTATGATAAAGGTTGTAATTTTTTAGAAGAATTTTATAAACCTAGTCATGATATTTTATTAAATCCAATGGATACACGTAGTGAATCATGGCATCTCTGGAATGAATGTCGTGATTCAGCCGATTTTGATAATTTGGCTGCTGCACAAATTCCCATGCCATTATCTACCGCAGACCCCTTTTGGGTAAATGCAGCAAGAACGATTTTTTCATCGGCTGCATTCGAAATGAGAAAGGACCCTGACAGAAGCGTTATTAAGTTACTCCGCTATCTATTAACCGCTGATCTTGAATTATTGCAAAAATATTTAAAAGGTACGGTTGCAGAAACGCTAGTATCAGAAAAAATTGAGAAAACGGCAATCTCAATTAAATCTGTTCTGGCTACGTATCTTAAAAGTATGAAATATATTAAAGATGACAAAAATTCATTTTCAATCAGACAGTGGGTACAAAATGAGTCAGGAAATAATTGGTTATTTGTCACATCGCTCGGTGATCGACATGAAACATTAAAACCATTAATTACTGCATGGCTAGATATTGCTGTTAATGCTTTGCTCAGTTTGCCGCCAAAAGTGGATAGACGTATTTGGCTTATCTTTGATGAATTAACTAGCTTGCAGCAATTGCCATATCTTACTCAAACACTTTCTGAAGCAAGAAAATTTGGTGGCCCCGCTGTATTGGGTATACAAAATTATGCTCAACTTGCAAAGTTGTATGGTCAAGAAGGTGCCCGAGAAATTTCATCTCTCATTAATACTCGCGTAATGTTTCGCCAGCCTGATCCTGATATTGCAAAATGGTCTGCACAAAATTTTGGAGAGACGATTACAGATGAAGTAAGGGAAGGAATTTCCTATGGGGCAAATACTATGCGTGACGGTGTATCCATTAATCGCACTGAAACCAGAAAGCCTGTGATCAGTTATTCTGAAATTATGTCGCTGGGTGATTTACATGCTTACATGAGATTGCCAGGAAAGTTCCCGATCACTCCCGTTGATTTTGTTTATAAACATCGTGAAAAGCGCAATGCTGGATTTGTATTACGGCATTTTGATGAAAATAGTATGAAAGAAATCGACCAAATAATTGAAGAATGTGAAAAACCAATTAGTGCAATAGCCGAAGAAAAAAATAATAAAAAGTTAAATAAGGAATTAAATGCAACGGAAAATCAATCGTTAGACTTATAAGGATTAAATCATGCTATCAATTAATCCAGTAAAAAATGTAGATCACGCAAAACAGTATTTTATGGGTGGAGATAACTATTATATTGGCAATGGAGAAGGAAAAAGCATTTGGTGGGGGAAAGGCGCTGAATCTCTTGGTTTATCCGGCACTGTCGAAAAAGATGTATTTGAAAACTTGCTTAAAGGGAATTTACCAGATGGACAAGTGCTTGGTAAAGTTGTTGACGGCAAAGTAGAGCATCGTCCTGGATTTGATCTGACGTTTAGCATCCCAAAGTCTGCCTCTATTGTAGCGTTGAGAACAGATGATAAGGCCGTATATGACACAATAATTCAATCCACATTCAAAGCAGTTGAAAAAACATTAGGTCTCATTGAGCATTCCTGTGCACAAGCACGTGTTACGAAAGAGGGAGATACCTATTTTGTTAATACCAAAAATTTAGTTGCGGCATTACATTTGCATGAACTTACTCGTGAAAATGAGGCAGGTATACATGTTCATGCTGTTGTCATGAACATGACCGAACGAAATGATGGCAAATGGCGCTCACTCGCATCGAAATCTGGCTATTACGGGAAAAATGCGACGACAGAAATAAACGGTTTTTTTGAGCGTGTTGGGAACCAAAAAAAACAGTTAGGCGCGATTTTTCGAGCTGAATTAGCCTATGATCTTAAGCAGAAAGGTTTTCCTATTCTTGTTACAAATCAGAAACAAGGATTCTTTGAAATTGAGGGTATTTCTCAATCACTCATGGATGCCCATTCAACACGCTCACTTCAGAAAAAAGCTTACATGGACGAACATGGCTTTGCCGGTGGGAATGCCTCAGCCGTTGCTACACAAATAACACGGCGTTCAAAAAGTAAAAATAGCCACGCAGTTATTAAGCAAGAATGGATAGACAAGGAAAAAGCAAAAGGCGTTGATGCAATGAGAGAAGTCAGTGATGTCATTCAAGTTTTAAAAAATGGCGGGAAAGCTATTTCAGGGACACCAGTATTACGGTCAACGCTAATTCAGGCAAGATCAGCGGTTGAATATGCTGTTGATTTACTGTCTGAAACACGGGTAAAAATAAGCATAATTCAATTGATTAATTCTTCCATGAAAAATTCATTAGGACAAAATGTTAATGTTGAATCCATTATAAAAGCAATAAATGAGATGCGTAACGGAGGTGTTCTTGTTCCTATTGAACAGCAAAACGGTGAAATGTATTATACGACAAAAGAGCTTTTAAAATGGGAACAAGAAATAATTTTAGCCACAACCGCTATTATTCCCGATAAAAATAAAATGTCTCCTAATAAAATTCAGTCTTTATTAAGTGAAGGTACACTAACTGAAGAACAAAAAGAAGCGATACATACCATTTTTACCAGTGATAATCGCATTACTGCTTTAGAGGGAAAAAGCAATACAGGCAAGACCACGCTGATTAAGCCGATGGTGGAATTGGCTAAAAAAAATGGTTATGAATCGGTTATATTGACACCCAGTAAAGTAGGAAGTCTCGCGTTAAAAGATGAGATTCGCAAAGCACCTAATTCAATTCAACAATTTTTTAAAAATTTGTTAGATCGTAACCAATATGCATCCGTCTCTGGTTTTATTTATGAACAGATGAAACACATTGAAGCCGGAACACAAGGTAAAAATAAACGCATGATATTTGTTGATAATGCACAGTTGTTATCACTCAAGCAAATGCGCGATCTTGCTTATGTGACTGAAAAAACAAATGCACGCCTTGTGCTTTTATTTGATAAGCGTGCAACACTTTCCTGGCAATCAGGTAATTCACTGCAACAAATGTTAGAAAATGGAATGAAAACGGCTACGCTTGAGAATGTTATTAATGGGAATCGTCATAAAACCATCCAGGATGCAGTAAAGGATACACTAGCAGGCAACATCAACGCGGCGTTTCAAAAAATTGAAAACAGGGTGTTAGAAATTGAAGACAAAGAATTACGTAACAGTACCATAGCCTCAATGTATGCGCGATCAACATACGATAGACAAAAACACACACAAGTTATCATGGTATCACGAGCGCAATGCGAAGAAGTCAATCTTGCTATACACAATGAACTTAAGAGAGAACAACAAATAAGTTCAACGGGTATTTCCATTTCTATTCTCATACCAAAATCAATGAAGTCTGCTGAGTATCGACTTGCCCAAAATTATCAACCAGGTCAATGGATTCGTTTTAATGAAAAATATACATCATTAAATGTTGAGAGGGGTGATTATCTTAAAATTAGCAACATTAATAAAAAGTTAAATATTGTTACACTTGAAAATAAAGATAAAAAAACTGTCCAGTGGAACCCCCTTAAATTATCTGGATCCGCGTTGAAAGTTGAGGTCTTTGAAGAAAAAACACGTGAAATTTCGATGGGTGAAACTGTGATATGGAAACGCAATAATCGTAATCTCGCTATATCAAGTGGTGAGAAGTTAAAAATATTATCCATCTCATCTAATAGATTTGTATTGGAACGCGAAAATGGGAAAAAAGTTTCAATTGATACAAAAAATAATGAAAATCGGCATTTTGACTATGGTTATTCCACTACGCCAAACAGTGCGATTAATAGAAAAGTAGACACTGTTATTGCATACCAGAACGCTCATTCAAGACAGAGCCATCAACGTTTATTTTACAAAGTACTAAGCCAAGCCAAGAAAGAGGCTTGGATAATAACTGAAAACAAAGTTGAATTACTGAACAATATTCAAAAAAATACGGGCGATAAAGTCACCGTTATTGATACTTTAATGAAAGAAGATAGGCATTTAATTGGTGTATCTAATTCACAACTGGAGCATGTCAAGATACTTGAAAAAGCCGTATCACAGGTCATTACGCGACTTATCGCAAGCGAAATACCAGCAGATAAAACGCCTGAAATGGTTTCAAAAGAAGCTGTTAATTATGCATTGGTGCACTTGGCTGAACGCGAAGCTGCTTTTACCCATAAGGATGTCATGGATGTTGCTCTCAAACATGTTTTAGGTGAAGCAAGTTCAGATCACATTCAAACAGCAGTCATTCAAGCGGAAAAAGATGGAATGTTAGTCAGAGGTGTTTATTCATCTGATGGCACACGCTGGACAACACGCGATGCAATCGAAATGGAGCGTGAAATTATCACGCTTGCAAAAGCGGATCAAGGCAAGCTCCCAGCTTTTATTGAAAGCAGCAAGGTTGACCAATATTTAACCGCGACCCCAATGAAAAAAGATCATGAAATCGCTATCAAAGAGTGGATGAAAACACCCGACAGGATTGTGATCGTGCAAGGTAATGCTGGGACAGGTAAAACAACAATGCTTGAACGCGCTGAACCTCTTTTAAAATCAGCACCGATGTTAAATGGCGAAGGTTATGAACTTTTATGCCTTGCGCCGACTCACAATGTTGTTGACGAGCTAAGATCACGCGGACTTAGAGCGCAGACACTAGATAGTTTTTTAGGCGAGCAAAATCTTGCTCGTACACAAGGAGCTATTAAAAAATTTAATGATAAATTAATTATCGCTGTTGATGAAAATTCAATGGTATCAAACCGCAGAGAACGTGACTTTTTAGCTGTGATCAAAGAAACAGAAGCAAGAGCTGCCTTAATAGGGGATCAAAGACAATATTCTTCCATTGAATCAGGTAAACCGCATACGCTGCTGCAATCTATTGGAATAAGAACGATTCATTTAACCGATATTGTGCGTCAAAAAAATCCGATCCTTATAAAAGGTGTTGATGACATCTATCAAAAAAATTTCCAGAAAGCATTTGAGACATTGAAGAATCATATTGTTGAAATAGGTCAAGATAACTCAGGAAGCAAAAAAGGACTGGATAATTCAGCTCTTCGACTTGAAAAAATAGGACAAGATTTTTTATCGTTAACTCCTTTAGAACGAGCGACGACAGGGATTAATACATTAGGAAATGAACAGCGTATTTATTTAAACAGTGTTATTCGTGAAGGTCTCAAAAAACAAGGGGAGCTACATGGTGATTCAATTAGCACGACTATTTTAGTTTCCAGTGATATGACAAAAATTCAGCATACTAAAATCACAAATTTTAACACAAACGATATTATCCGATTCGGATTTAATGACCCTCATTTGAATGTCAAAAAAGGAGATTACCTTTCAGTTGTTACGATTCATAAACAAGAAAATCTTATCACATTACGAAAGCAAGACGGTGAGCAAGTCATCTGGAGACCTAAACAACTCGATAAAAAAACATATAGTGGTATAGAGGTATATCGTGCTGAACCGCGGGAAATTATGCCTGGTGATCTTATTCGCTGGACTCGCAGTGATAAAACCATTGGGTTAGTCAATCCTAATATGGCAAGGATCGAATCTATAGATAAAAACAATGTTGTGTTACATCAAGTTAAGATGACGGGGACTGGCATTATCCGTGATGGAAAATCGTTTGAAATTCAAATGAATAATCCCAAATATCAGCACTGGGATTATGCGCATGTGATGACGAGCTATGGAGCACAAGGTAGGGGATTTAAAAATGTTATGTCTAATATGGAAAGTTACAGGCGCAATCTGACAAATCAATCGGCATTCCTAATAGTTGTTACTCGCTCTATCGATAATTTAACAATATATACGGATAACAAACAGGCGTTGCTTGATAAGATAATGAGCACACCGGGCATCAAAACAAGTGCGCTTGAAACCATAGGTGAGCTTAATTTAAAAGAGGAAAGGGGACGCAAAAACGAGCGGCAAGCTACCGAAAAAGCGATCTCAAAACAGAGCATAAAAAAAGAAAATCATCATGATGATAAGCACAAAACGACAACATATTTTGATGCTAAGAGAATCATTTCAGACCTCCATATGAGAGCTGAGTCAATTGTAAAACAACTCTTTGGGGAACCAAAATCTCGCAGTGGGATAAACTATCAGTATAGCTACAGCGAGCATTTTGGTGGAGAGGATGGAAAGCGTGAAGGTGGTAGTCTTGTCTATTCGCTATTAGCGGTGAAAAACAGGGTCTATGGACGTGTTTTAAAACGGGTGAGAAAGGCAATTTAATTGGCCTTATTCAGAAAAAATTTAATTTGGATTTTAAACAAAGCCTACAATATTCCGCTCAATTATTGGGGTTGAAATACAACCCAAGGGATAATCCATATCGAACGAATACACCCACTTATAAAGTCGAGTGAGCATCGGTCGATAAAAGTGATCCTAAAAATTGGACAAGGATGAGAGAAATATCATGGTCTTCTTTTGCTCGTAAACTTGCAAAAGAAAGTCAGCCAGTTAAGGGAACATTGGCTGAAAAATATTTACGTGAACATCCTGGGGAATTGGGCTTCCAATTCCCGAGTGGACATGCGTTTTCACCCGGCTGTTTCTGCCGGAAAAGATCAGCCAGCCTATCCTGCATTGCTCGCCATAGGGCGCAATGAAGAAAGGCCAAGTGCAACGAGTTACAAGCGATATATTTAGATGAAAAGACAGGTAACAAAGCGGATTTGAAACGTTAAGAAACGATCCTATCGCGCTCGCTCCTGGTTCATCCGTTAATCTGTCAAGGAACATCAAAAATAAGCAGGTCACCTATCTGGCTGAAGGCGTTGAAACAGGGCTAAGTATTCTCCAATCCGTTGATAACGGGAACGTTGAAGTGGTGCTTGGCAAGTCGAATTTTAAGCATCCCTCTTTAAAGAATATGGCAATCATGTTGTGCTGTGTCTCGATAACGATGGCACGGATCCTGCTAAAGAAAAGGCGATACATACAGCCGCTATTGCCTTATCGATCTGGGTAAAACAGTGTGGATTGCAAAGCCTAAGGAGATAGGAAAAGACTATAATGACATCCTGAAAGAGCAGGGCAAGATGGGGGTAAAAAGCAGTATTGAACAAGCCATTCCATATAAAGATTATGCAGATAAATCACAAGCCCCTTTCACTACTTTGAAGGAAAAATTATTAGCTATCAAGGATAGTTCTACGTCATTTGTAAATGATAAAACGATTAGCCAGCATGTTAAAAATCAACAAGATATTAATTCAATAATAGTTGATAAATCGTATAAAAATAATGATATCGATCGTGCAATTGACCAACCGATATCGAATAAATTTATTAAAGAATTTTGCCATTGTATATGCAAATAAATCTAATGAAATGATAAATAAATATCATGATATCAGTAAATCAAATAACACAAATACTCATTATAAGGAGGTCACAAAAACAATTAATATAATTAAAGACAATGAACGGGAATTATAAAACTAATAGGCTATATTGGAGGATATTATGAATCGAATTAATGTATCATTTTATGATGAAACATACGAAAAGCTTGAAGAACGAAGGAAAGTCAACGAGGGTAAATCTATTGCTCACTGTATAAGAGAGCTTGTGGATTTAGGTTTTAAAGTTGAAGAAAGTGCGAAAAAAAACACTGAAGATCATGGTAAAAATGATGTCGTGACTATGCTTACAGATTTAAAAAAACAAATGAAAAATAATCTTTCCTGGCTGTTAGAAACACGGCTTTTAGTAAGGTATATAGTAGAGAATTTTCCTGAAAGTGAGAAAGCAGAAAATGTTGAAATTTTAAAAAAATACAAGGAAAAGGCGGTTACGCATGTAGAAAAGATGTTGCTTGAAGAAGAAACACGTGTGCCACTATAGCACGGCACACGTTTTTCGAGCGCCAACTAGGGCACATGAAAATAACTTTTGTGCCACTTTTTCTTGATTGTGGCCCAAAATATGGGGTAAAAAAGCGGTTTTTTAGAGCAAAATTGGCGTGGCACATTATTGTGCCTCTCTGTGCCACCAAAGGCACGCCCAATTACTCACACTATTAAATTTTCTGCATATTTAATTTTAACGGTAACTAAATGATTATACGAAATTTAATTTTATGCAACCACAGTTGCGACTGGTGTGGTGACTCTAAACATAGTATGAGAATAATCGGTCAAATTAAAGTTCACGGGACTAGTTAATTATGGATAAATTAATATTTTATTTTTAAGTATTTTGCCTAATTTTTTAGGCAATTACTTTCTTGGTATTTATAAAAAAACTCTGTCATTATTTTGAAAATATTTTTTATTGGAGATAATACAATGGCACTACTTAAGCCGAAGCATAAATCAGAACGAACACAGGTTAGAATTAATATAGATTCAGAAGTAGCGAAAGAAGTAGGGCGGTATTGTGATTATGCGGGATTTAAAAAAGAAGATGAATTTTTTGAAGAAGCTGCTTTGCACATTCTTTCTAAAGATAAGCATTTTAAAGAGTGGAAAGAAAAAGCAAAACAGCCAACAGAAATTGGCTAAATTTCACGAGCATGTAATATGCTAGGCTATGGGTTGTAAATGTATGCAAAAATTATTATTTCTAATGCTTATAAAATTAATTTCTGAACTACTGGGGTTTGCTGCACTTATTGCAATTGTTCTAAAATTTTTAAGAATTAATCCAATAACTAATTGGTCATGGTTACATGTACTCATAGTTTTTATAATTTCAGACATCTTTTATGGATGGGCTAGCCATATATACAAACGTACCAAGCGTATAGAGAGGTTAAAAACTCAGTACGAGAGGGGAAAGGCTATCTCTACGATTGATATTATTGAAACTTTTGGCAAATGCAATCCTGAAATGATTGAAAAATGTATTAATGGGAAATTGTTTAAATAGTAATAAAATTAATTGTGTAGTTGCTGTTTCTCCAGGCTGGATTGAAAGGGATCGATAGTATCAAACGCATCCCATGCCTCATCACCCAAATGTAATGTGTAAAAAACATTTTCCAGTCCACTTATAAATTTTCTGACATTTTTCGCTGATATCATTTTCATTTTTTATGCTCCATTAAAGTAACTGGCTAGGCAGTACTGTCTACCTAGCCAAGTAAGGCTGATTTATAGTAACCCATGCTCCGCGAAAGAGTAGGTTTCTTGAGGTGACACGACGATGTGATCAACCAATTGCACGTCAATAATGTCTAGAATTTTTTTTATACTTTGAGTCATTTCTTTATCTGAGCAACTGGGTTCACAGTGTTGTGATGGGTGGTTATGAGTAATGATTAATTTAGCAGCGTTATGTTGTAACGTTTTTTTGATTATCTTACGTGGGTAAACAGTAGCCATCGTTGATGGTTCCAAAAAAAAGTTTTTCGAAAGCAATTAATTGATAATTATTAGTAAGGAATAAGACAGCAAAAACCTCTTCTTGTTCTTGTGCTAATTGCAATCGGGCATATGCGCAAACATCTCGTGAACCATTCAGGGTTGTTTCTACTTGGTATCGGAGGCGTGTTTCTAAGCAATGCAGGGCGTTTGAAATTAAAACATCAACATCTGTTGGAACATAAGTTAACTCGTTCATTTTTTACACTCCTTAAGTTTTTCACTTCTTTAAGTTCTCGTTATTGAGAACAAGTACAGTTTATAACTTTTAATTAATAATGTCAACTAAAAAGTACGTACTAAATAGTTGACATTAAGTTATATTTATATATAATTGGAATTATCACCAATACGGTGACTTAAAGAAGTGAAAAACTTAGGGAGTAAAAATCATGAAAACGTATCAAGACTTTTGCCATTCAGTTACAAAAAAACTATTTGAAATTATTGATCAAAATGGCAGTCTGCTAAGTTGGCAAAAAAATTGGGATACTCAAAGCAGCTTGCAGTTACCAATCGGCTCTAATGGATTATACAGGGGCGCTAATCTCTTTGTGTTGCTTAATGCCCAATTGGATATTGGTTTTAATTCAAATCAATGGCTCACTTTCAATCAAGTTAAGAAATTAGGCGGATGTGTTAAAAAAGGTGCAAAAAGTCAGGGTGTTTATTTTTGGAAAATTAGAGAAGTTCAACAAGAAAATAGGGGCGAAAAAGAAGTTAAAAAAGTGCCTATTTTTAAGTCATACAATGTATTTAATCTTGAACAAACCTCCCTTGATAAAACAGTGTTGCCGTCACCGGATTTTAATATCAAATCGATAGATGAATTGGTTGGCACCTTGGGTGCGACCGTAACACATTTTGGCAACAGAGCTTATTACAATCATTTATCTGATATTATTTATTTACCAAACCCTGATAGATTTAATTCAAGAGAAAATTATTACGCTACTTTACTACATGAACTCGTGCACTGGACAGCGGGACGCGAAAAGAGATTGCCCCGAGAATGCTTCAAAGAATATCAGAATAATATAAAGGCACGTGCAGAAGAAGAGCTTGTTGCAGAGATAGGCTCTGCATTGCTCACGATTCATTTTGGAGTACGAGGAGAGCTAGAGGGTCATGCGTCCTACGTTCAAAGTTGGAAGAAGTTATTAGGCGAAAAACAAATCATGAGTGCTACTCATAAAGCAGCGAGAGCCTTTGAGTGGATTATAGGGCAACATACTATTGATGAACCCGGGTAATCCGGGTCCATTGTTTTACTAAAAAGTATGTACTTTTCGTTAATATTTTGTGCGTAGTCTGCTAATCTATTAGTACTTTAATTGGATTATGACATTATGCTGCTTAAATTTAGAATTGAGACAAGAAAGATTAAACAACCCCGCATCGTCGTTTTGCGCTTATCAAACGAGAACGGCAAGCCCATAGAAAAATCGCTAGGCTCATTTAGTTCCAAGCGAGGATATGAACATATTGTGAAACAGCTTAGTAGCGAGGAGCTTTACGAATTTGAAAACTTTGTGAAGACCACTGAGTTTGCTAAAAAAATTTTTCACCGTAACGCGGATCAGCTTGATCGTTTTATCATCAAAGCTGCACCGGCATTTAAAGATGCACTTTTTAAAATTTGGAAAAAAGCAAAAGAATATAATATTGATTTTGTTTCAGAATACGAAATGCTTCTGGCAATCTTGAATAAAGCAAAGATTATTGAGCAACAATTATCAGTTCTAACTGATGGGGAGTTTCGATCACTTGCTGATCTTGATATTGATATAACGAATCTTCACCCTCCAAAACCCAGTATTAAAGAAGATCAAAAATTGATTTTGTTAGCAATAGAATATGCAAAATCTCTCGATACATTGGCAAGCATGTTTAACACTGTTGCTGAAAAGAAATATCATAAATCGCCTAAATTTAAACCGCATCATTTCGAGTATTTTATTACTCAATTGGAACAAGAGAAGAAGCAACCGTTCCCAAAATGGTATTACACAATAGCGATTGATGTTCTCGGTGATATGGGGGTTAATTTGGAAAATATTATTTCTCCCGCCCTGATTGCGGAACATTGGCTTCGACTCAATAAAAATGATTCTTTTGGAAAAACGCTTGCTGCTTTTAATCAGCAATTTACATATCTAAAAAATGATTTGGTTTGCATGAATATTATCAAGGCATCCTTTATAAATGATGAAATAGCTAGAATGTCACAAAGTTCGCAAGGCAATGCTGCAAGTCCCTCGGTTGCAGCAAAGCACTGGTTAAAGCGGTATTTTGAAAAGCACCCAAAAGCGGATGAAGATGACATCATTAAATCATTCAATAATGAATTTCCTTTGATCGCGAATAATCAATTTTTTATAAGGTTAATTAAAAAATCGGGTGAATAGCGTATTATTTTTACAGTGAACTAGCGATAGCATCGTCACTAAAAAAATAGCTATATTAAATCGTTAACAATAAATTATTTTGTATATTTTCTTATCTGCTTGCTTATTTGAAACATCTCTTTATTATTAGTAAGTTGACATAGCGTAGTGTCTATTGAAACATACGCTATCTGGAGACGCGTTGCATTTAAAATAATTTTTATTTAGTGAGTACCATTTATTATATCTAACTCTCTTGTACCAGAATTAAGTGTTTCTAACTTTGAAAAAAGCTTGGCGTTTTACGTCGATATACTTAAGTTTTCAATTTCCTATCAGAGAAAAGATGAAGGCTTTGCCTTCTTAACACTAGGTGAAGCCCAGATAATGATCGATGAGATCGGCAAAGGCAGAGCATGGAAAACCGGAGAATTAAATTATCCGCTTGGTAGAGGCGTTAATTTACAAATAAAAGTTAAATCCATAGATATTTTGTTGAATAGCCTAAAAAAACAGAATATTGAACTATTCATGGAAACAGAAGAAAAATGGTATGCAAAAGATAAGTGCGAAATAGGGCATAGGCAATTTTTAGTAATGGATCCTGATGGATATTTACTTAGATTTACTGAGGAATTATGGTCTAGACCTCTAAAATAGGATCTCCAAATTCATTAACAACGAATAATTAAAATAAGCGCGGATTGTTTACCATGAGAAGGTCTCATGGTAAACAGCTTTATGTTAAGTTAGTGCCATTGATTTATGGGATGTAGTTTAATTTATATGGAGCAGCATTTATATTTGACGTTATAGAAATTTTAGTTTGAATCAATTAAGAATATGATAATGTGAGGAATGAACGTGAAAACCATTTTATGCTATGGTGATTCGAATTTGCGAGGATTTATCCCTGGAACATTCGATGAAAAAACAGGACTATCAGCGCGTTATATTAAAAGTAAAAGATGGACAGGTATACTGCAAAATAAACTCGGCGAAAAATATAATGTAGTTGAGGAAGGAATCAATGGACGAACTACTACGCTAGATGAAATTATTCCTGGCAGACCATATCGAAATGGCCTGGCGCTTTTACCAGTATGTCTTGAATCACATTATCCAATTGATTTTGTTATTTTTATGCTAGGAACCAATGACACCAAAATACAATTTAATCGGATAGAAGAAGAAATTACCGAAGGAATGAGACAGTTGGTTAAGACAGTTAAAACAAGTAATAAAGGACCCTCTTTAACTACTCC
>CAVQBL010000005.1:0-74709 GCA_963710715.1 uncultured Gammaproteobacteria bacterium
ATTTTTTCTGTTTTTAATTCAATATTCATATCTTGCGTTTGAGTATGAGTAGCTTGAAGATTATCTATCTGTTCCAGTTCAAGTTGCTGCTCGATTTCAAGTGCTACTTCTACCCGGGGCATTTCTTCTAGTAATCTATCTCTCATCTTTTAATACCCCAAAACTCTAAAGAATTTAGCTTGCCAAACAACAAAAATGGTGATAAATGTTGAGATACGCTAACGACAAGTATAATAGACATAAAAAAAATTTGCATCAGTTTTTATATTTCTAAACATGGGAGAATGTATAATGCAGCCACGTATATCACGAGAGAAATTAAATCGCTTTGCCTTAGCAATGATGGCTCAAAATACTTACGTACCACGTACAAAAACAAATAATATTGACTCTAAAGAATATTTTTATGAATTACCAGACTGGAAAATGAGAAATAATGGTCGTATTGAACTCACATTACCAGATGATCTACGGATATCAGAGCAAGAAAAATCTTTAATCCAAAAGTTTAAATCACACTTACAAAACGCCAGCATGGATATTTATATTTCTATTACCGACCAAAGTGTTGCTTCCATAGCTATTCGAGGAACAGATGGATTAGGTGACCTATTAACAGACTTTGATTTATTTCTTGGTTGTCCTAATGTAATTCTTCATTTCGTTGAGGAAATGATTAAGCAAATGAATAAGTTACATAGAGAAGGAATTAAAACATTTTATGTAACAGGCCATTCACTGGGTGGCTTTCTTGCAATTTTACTGACACTTCGTGCTGAAAAAATAGGCCATCCAATAGAATTTTGCCAAGCATTTGAAGCGCCTGGCGGATGTCTTGAAATGGTAGGCAATGATGAACGTTATAAAGTTGATATAAATACTATCAGTAAAAAAATACAAAATATTTGTGTCAAAGGCAGTATTATAAGTGGTAGTCACAAATCGATGGAAATTATAACGGTACTGATATCAAAACATTTCAATAAATTTTATAACCAAATTGGCGAAGTAATTCGCATTGAATATCCTGATAATGACGTATTCAAGCAATACTCGCGTCAATTCGCCTTGGAATTTGATAACTTAGCCGAAATATTATCGAACCATTCTACCATCCTTTCTAAAGCAAAAAATATTGCCAATAGTGTAAGTAGTATTTCTGAGCCTATATCTAAATCATTTGCTTCTAATATAAGTAATCCGAGTAAAGCTCTTATTTCTGGCAGTATCATTACTGCGAGTAAGTTGATAGGAATGAGCGCAGGAGAATTGCAAAAGCAATTAAATACTCAACTTTTTCGCCATTCAATTATCATGAATTGCAATGTGCTCGAACCAGACGGTTCATTGGATGCTAAAGCATATAATCCAACTACCATTATTTATAGTAATCAAGACGATGAAAAATATTCCTGCCTAACAGGCAATGTTCCTGTGATTGAGAATCCAGAGGAAAAGCAGTTCAATATCGATAGCGATCCTTCTCAGGATACCCCTACAATTAAGAATGATAGAACAACAGCTATAAATAATTGGAGGTATATTAAAGATTTAATTCAGAATAAGCTCTCGGCTCAACCCACAAATAAACGCCTCTCAATCCAAATCAACCTTATACAACCGATGAAAAAGTCTTAAATTTATTAACAGAAGTACGCACTTGTGTTCAAAATTCATTTTTTCCCTCACAAGAAACCCATAGTCATCGCTCAGGCATATAGTTCGCCAAATAGAAAATTATAATAATCGCGATCAGTGGTTATTGTCACGGTCACATTTACCAAGTAAATCTAAGCCATTCATAATTGCTCCTTGTTTGGGATTAGCTTTTCTTTTAATCAATGATAGCAATAAGCACTGGTTCGTACTGGCGGCCGTTGCCGTGTTACTCGGCGCTGCTCTTTGGAATAGGAATATACCTAAATCCACACAAGAGGCAGTTAATAGCACATTTACGCTCCATAGATAAAATGATGGACAATGAAAATTTACAAGAACAAACCGATGTGCTACAGAAACTCCCTTCGTGGTTGCGGCAATGTTTGGTTAATAAAGAAAGCACTGATGAGAAACCTATTGTCTACTTAGAGCCTGGGTATCTCAGCTCCACAGGACACTTAACTCATAAGTTTGCTATGCTTATTACTCTATTGCAAACAGGTAGAATAAATTCTTCTACTATTTTTCTTATCATTTTATTTGATACGCAAAATTATAACCTTTTTTTCCCAATCTTGATCCCTAATACTTATCAACACAATGATATTTGTTATAAAGCAGCAATTTCAAATAATTTAAATGATCAAATCAATTTTTTAATTGAGCAACTTGAAATCCACAATTTGATAAAAATAAATAAACCCGAAGCAATGATTATAATTCACGGGTTAAAAGATGAAAGCGTCTATGCTATCGCAAGCATAATCACACCCACTATTAAAAATAGCAATATTTATGGATGTGCATTAAGCACTTTTTGTAAAGCTGTGTCCACTTTGCTAAATCTTCAAGGGTTTCGGCCGGCTTTTTCATCAACACCTTTAAATTTTGCTAACTTATTACAACCCGCTTCCTTCTTAACTCCCTATAAAAACAGATTCTGGGCATCGTGGATAAAAAATACCATTTTTTACAACACCGGTCGGCAATTCGTAAATAGTATTTCCCCGCTCCGCCATTTTTGTCATACGCAGCGTAATCATTTTATAAGTCCTTTTTCTGGAAAAATATGGTCTGATGCAAGCATTGGCTTAGTTTGGCTGGCAGTAAAGAGTAATCATGCTTTTTTACTAATAGCTCATGTTAATGAACTACAGCAAGTTATTACATTTAAATTAGAAATAACTGTCCCAAAAAAACAATTCAAAACAATGGCCAAGCGTAGTGTGACAAAAATCGACAATCCACAAACAATTTATTGTAGTATTGCAGAAGGATTCCCTTGGCGCATTAGAAAAGAGCATTTAGAAGATCTTATTACAAAGGAACGGAACGGTAAAAACATAGAATTAAAATATCATTTACTCGTAGAGAATTGTTTAACGTATGCAATAAATCTATTAAGAACCCTAATTACTAATAGAGAAATAGCTGATAACGAATATTTTGATGGAATATATAGAGATGCACAATATGATCGTACTAAAAGTTTTGGCCTTCATCTTTGGGAAATCTTAAAAGCTGCTAGTTCTGATGAACCAGACCAACTTTATAAAAGTGAGTATAAAAGCCAATTACCTATACTTTTTTTAACCGACATTAAACATCAAATAATTAGACCCGATGATTTTTTAATTATTAAAACAAAAGAATGGGAAATCTGGCTTATTGATTTTACTGCAAATGCTTTAGTAAAAATACCATTTCTAGCACTTCTCAAACAAAATCCTCATATTCACTCCCAAGCGATCTTTACAAGAATCATTTTTAACTATCAAGCAATTGGAATCGGGGCTCTCTACAAAAGGCGCTCAGATCTAGAACTTAACATTGTCTACTCCCCTATGAATTATATCCAAATAAATTATGATCAAATGCAAAATGAGGTAATAAAAAATAATCCAAAAAATAACCAGAATATTCGATGTATCATTACTACCCCTAAAAAAAAACCTAAGCATTATAATAATGAAAATTTAGAAAAATATTTGTCTTCTTTTTTCGTATTGGATAAATAATAACAATGAACTTAAGCCCCTCTCAATTGCTAATCCTGATAAACATGTTAAACAACTTAAAGAATTTTTATTATTTCATCTTGCTCATTCCGATAAAGAAAACATCTCAACTAATGAATTACCGTATTTATTATCGGAAAGCAATTATTTCAGAAATACAATACCAACAGAAGAAAAGAGAGAGCATCAATTAATTTATTCACTCAATAAACAACAGCCCTTTAATATAGCAGAAATGAAGTCATTTAATGAAAAAATTCATGGCTTATACTATTATGAACTATTACAAAAATATCATTCATTAGCGCTTGAACACATATTTAGCTATTTTAACCGTTTAGAACCAAACCAAATGAGTCCAGCAGAATGCCGTCAGTTAACAAGGGTAATAGAGCTAAATACAGAATGGTTACTATATTATAAAACACAAGAAGCTTGGGATTTTCCAAGAAAAATCGCAATCAATCAAGCTGATTGTTTAAGCTTAATAAGGGATGAATTATTAAAAAGACGTGAAAAACTCTGTGCCCATAGGTTTTTTTCTGAAAAACAACATTCTTTAGCATATCCAGACCAATATCCCGATCGGCGTTTGGAACAATACCAAAAACCCAAGAACTAATTCTCCAATGGTGCCCAGCACGCACTTAATTGCATCTTCACATGGGTAGTTCGGGTTTCAACTCGCAGCAAAAATGAACCGGTATCCTAGAAAATGCTTGGGGTTCAAAAAACGCTCAATAAAGTATTTATACAGCGACGATTATCCTACGTGGAGTTAAAATACGCCATGCTTAAAAAATTTGACACGATTACACCAAAATTACACCAAAAAAACTATTACCGAAATTATTATCGATATTTAGCGTTATAACATACTGATTAATTGAAGGATTGATGCCGACGCGCGGAGTCGAACCGCGGACCTACTGATTACGAATCAGTTGCTCTACCAACTGAGCTACGTCGGCGTTTTAGGAGGCAAACCTAGATTTTGACACTCGATTCTACTGTGGGGTGTTGCCAATCGCAATAGCATCGAGTAATATGGCCATTGTCTTGCAGGGTAAATTTTCTGCAAGCGCTTAGTATAGAAACAATGGAGTGGATCGTAAAACGGATTCATCGCTAACTCGAAGACCGAGCTTAGGAACTCTGTGTATCAATAGATGTACATTGCGTCAAGATGATCCAAAGTGTTATCTCAATAAGGTAACACTATTAAAATTTCCAATAACGTCATAGCCTAAATCACATCTCACGAAGCATGGAAGCTTCTAGTTTTTTTCAAACCCTACCTCTATGCAAAAAGTAGAGGCATCACATCCCTTCTTTTATCTTATCTCACTTTTACTATATAATTATTTTTATGGAGAAAAAAACATGCGCATAAAATCATTTAATGGTTTTTCACTCATTGAATTAATGATTGTGGTTGCAATTATTGGTATTTTAGCAGCCATTGCTATCCCCTCTTATTTCGATTACACCAAGCGCGCACGCTTCGCAGAAGTCGTCGCAGCAACAGCGCCTTTCAAAACAGCCGTATCTTTAGCACTACAACGCGGTGCGCCGCTCACCGATTTGAAAAATGGTGCTCATGGCATACCTGCATCCCCTGCCGCCACTAAAAATCTTGCGAGTGTCATTGTTGAAGGTGGCGCAATTACCGCCACAGCAACCGAATTAAGTGAAGGTGCGACTTTTATTCTTAAACCGAATAAAGATGGCAGTGCGTGGACTGTCAGCGGAACGTGCGTCAATACTGGGTTATGTGATTCCTAAATAAATAGCAAATCCATGACGCAATCTAATGTTACTCTGACTTTGAACGGTCTTGCAGGCCATCTTGTTCATCATGGCTTGCTTGAATTTAATATTGCACATGCTGCGACTCAAAAAGCAAAACAGCAAAATATATCTTTCATTCGCTATTTAATAAAAAATAATATTCTGACTAGCACTGAAATCGCACAACATTGTGCGCAAAGTTTTGGTTTACCTTTAATTGATTTAAATGCTTTTTCTCCATCAGAGTCGCAGATAAATGTGGAATTCATTCATCGTTATCGCATCATTCCTTTACGTAAACAAGCCAGTACACTACAAATTGGAATCGCGGACCCTACTGATCAAACCAGTATAGCTGCAATGACTTTTCATACTGGCTTACGCGTACAACTTTGCGTAGTACAAGAAGATCAATTACAAAATTTTATTGATACACACTATCCTCTAACAACAAATAAAAATTTAACACTTTCTTTGCTACAAGAACTTTCTCTTGAAGAAGAAATACATGTTGTGCAGGAAAATGCTGTAACCTATGATGAACCATTAATCCGATTCGTTGATCATCTTATTCAACATGCTTTGCAACAGGCTGCTTCTGATATTCATATTGAGCCTTATGAAACAACGTGTCGCATTCGCTATCGACAAGATGGAATTCTTTATGAAATTGCTCGCATACCTATTCATTTAGCAACACGACTGGTCACTCGTTTAAAAGTGATGGCTAAACTGGATATATCTGAACGACGTTTACCACAAGATGGGCGTTTACAATTAAATCAGCCAAATAATATTGCTATTGATATTCGCGTCAACACGTGTCCAACTTTATTTGGAGAAAAAATTGTATTACGAATTTTGGATATCAATAAAATATCATTAGATATAGATACGTTAGGATTTAATCCCACACAAAAAAATCTTTTTTTAAATGCTATTTCTCAACCACAAGGCATGATACTCGTCACGGGACCGACTGGAAGTGGTAAAACAGTTACACTTTATTCGGCACTTAATTATCTCAATACTTCTGAAAAAAATATTTCAACCATTGAAGACCCCATTGAAATCCAACTTCCTGGCATTAACCAAGTTAACATTAATCCTAAAATTGGCTTAACTTTTGCAACTGCACTGCGAACTTTTTTACGCCAAGATCCTGACATCATTATGGTGGGCGAAATCCGTGACACTGAAACAGCAGAAATTGCCACACAAGCTGCGCAAACAGGTCATCTGGTATTATCCACCGTTCACACCAATAGTACAGTTGAAACTCTCGCGCGTTTACAAGCGATGGGAATTGCTGCACACAATCTTGTGAGTTCTATTGCATTAATTGTTGCACAGCGATTATTAAGAACGCTTTGCATTGAATGCAAGCAGCCTGAACTTTCAAACTCACAATCTTTTCGTGCTGTCGGATGCCAATATTGCCAACAAGGTTATCGCGGACGTCTGGGCGTTTATGAATTACTTCCCATGACTGAAAGCATAAAGAGCTTAATGTTATCGGGTGCTAATGCCCTCATGCTCGCTGAACAAGCACAACGCGAAGGATATCTCTCACTGCGAAATGCAGCCATGGAAAAAGTATCTCAAGGCATAACAACTCTAACTGAAATCAATCGAGTGATACAGCAATGAATGCAAGAAAAATAGCCTTAAAAAATAAATGCTATGTTTGGTCTGGAAAAAATTTACAGGGAAAAATTATCACAGGAGAAATTTTTGCTTACAGTCGTAATTTAGCAAAACTACATCTTAAACAACAAAGCATCACTCCAGTTACGGTACGTAAAAAAATAAATATCGATTTCAAGAAACTTAACCACAAAATTTCCACTCAAGATATCACATTATTTTTTAGGCAACTTGCTACATTAATTGCCTCTGGAATTCCAATCGTACAAGCATGTGATATTCTTAAATATCATGCGCAAAAAAAATTACACTCTCTTATTCATGCTCTCAAAAGTGAAATGGAAGCGGGCAGAGGACTTGCGAGTGGCTTGCGCAAACACCCTCGTCATTTTGATAATATGGCTTGCCAACTTGTACAAGCTGGCGAAGAAACGGGAACATTAGATATAATGCTTAAACGCATTACTCTTTACCAAGAAAAAAAGATTGCACTCAAAAATAAAATCAAGCAAGCGCTTTTATATCCCAGTATCATTGTTATTGTATCCATTAGCGTAGCTATCACTATGCTGACTTTTGTAGTACCACGTTTTGCTGAACTTTTCCAAAACATGCATGGCAAATTGCCAGCATTTACTTCTGCGATTATTTCTTTCTCTGATTTACTGCACAAATCGATCAGATTTATATTTATTCCGCTTATCGCTACCCTACTCTGTGCTTATTATTTTAAAAAATCTGCTCAATTTAGAAATCGACTTCATCGTTTTTGTTTAAAAATACCCGCGATAGGAATGATGATTAAAAAAAATAACTTGGCCAAATTAGCGAGAAGTTTAGCTGTCATCTTAACTGCTGGAATCCCCATTATAGAAGCTTTGAAGTTAATTGCCCCTCTTAGCAACAACCCCATCATTGTCAGTGCCATTACCCAACTTCAATCTGAGATTGCAAAAGGCCAACAATTACATCTGGCCATGCAGATTAACCCCCTGTTTCCTGCTATGATGGTGCAAATGATTAAAGTGGGTGAGGAATCGGGGACACTGGACCAAATGCTTGAAAAAGTGGCTGATTTTTATGAAGCAGACCTCGATAACTACGCAGCACGGCTTAGTCATTTATTAGAACCCTTGATTATCATCATCCTTGGTGCTTTAATCGGTGGATTGGTTATAGGTATGTACCTTCCTATTTTTAAATTAGGAACTGTTATATAAATGGACATCATTGGTTTTTTAACACATAACCCGAATATCTTCCTGATCCTGATTGGGGTACTCGCGCTCCTTGTAGGTAGCTTATTAAATGTAGTTATCTACCGTCTGCCGCGCATGATACAAAACGCTTGGAATAAAGAATGCCGCGATTACTTAGGGTTAAAATCTGGCCCTGCCGACAATCCTACGTTAAACTTATTTCTACCTTTTTCTCATTGCACGCATTGTAATAAAACCCTAAAGCCTTGGCATAACATTCCTGTGATTAGTTATCTGGCTCTGCGTGGTAAGTGTGCCTATTGCAAGGCAAGGATTTCTCTTCGCTATCCCATTGTTGAAATTCTTTGCTTTATTACTTCCATTTATGTTGCCTGGCGTTTCGGGGTTTCTTGGCAAACCGCTGGTGCACTTATTTTTACTTGGATATCGATTTGTTTAATCTTTATTGACTTGGATTATCACTTACTACCCGATAGCCTTACCTTGTTAATGCTGTGGATTGGCTTGTTTCTGAGCTTATTTTCCGTATTTTGTAGCACGCACGATGCTATTATTGGTGCCATTGGTGGTTATCTTATTTTTGCTCTCACTCAATGGGTATTTCAATTAGTCACTGGAAAAGAAGGCATGGGCCAAGGTGATTTTAAGTTTCTTGCAGCACTGGGTGCTTATCTCGGTTGGCAAATGATTCCTCTGATTATCTTGCTAGCTTCCGTGAGTGGAATCATAATCAGTGGCATACACATGCTTATAAAGCGCCAATATAAAAGTGTTCCCCTCCCCTTTGGCCCTTACCTGGCGGTTGCCGGTTGGATAAGCTTAATGTGGGGTCCTGAAATCCTACGTCTTTATCTACATTTCATACACTAATGTTAGTCATTGCTCTCACAGGTGGTATCGGTAGCGGGAAATCAACCGTAGCAAAACTATTTGCGGAGCGCGGAGTCACTATTATTGACACTGACCAACTCGCGCGCGATGTGACACAGGCTAAGCAGCCCGCTTTTGATAAAATTGTTAAAAAATTTGGTGCTGATATAGTATCGCCCGATGGCGGTTTAGATCGTGCAAAATTGCGAACCCTTGTATTTGCAGATGCTGATAAACGTTTGTGGTTAGAAAAATTATTACATCCACTCATTCGAATTGAAATGGAAAAACAAGTCGTTTCTGCTAAACCACCTTATTGCATCGTGATTATTCCATTATTGTTTGAAACAAAACCCAATCCTCTTATTAATCGTATATTGGTGGTAGATACAAACGAAAAACAGCAAATACAACGCACACATACTCGCGATAACATTTCAGAAAAAGACATTCTAGCTATTTTAGAGACTCAAGTGAATCGCCATGTGCGCCTTTCTGGCGCTCATGACGTTATCTGCAATGATGGAAAATTAGAAGATTTAAACCAGCAGGTGGAAAGATTACACAAATTATATCTTTCTATGTCTAACTGAATTCCATTCGCGCCTGCTCTTTTGCCCCACCAGGAGCAGTAACATTGCTTGCAGCAGCAGGCGCTATCTCATTGAATTTATCGGAAACAGATTGCTTTGCCAAGAGAACATGTGGCGACGAACTCAATCTTGGAACTGAGGAGTACATCATTGAGTCATTCATCTGCATATTATTTGTTTTAGCAAGTTGATACGATCTTAAAAAATAAAATTGTGCAAGCTCAAGTTTCGCTTCTTTAAGCGCATAATTCCCCAACATCTTGAAAATAGCAAATTGGGTTTTCGGAGTTAACTCATTTGGTTTTAAATCTTTAAAAAAACCAGTAGTCTCATCAAGCTTAAACAATACTTTTGGTATTGAACTAAGCAAAAAAGTACCGTGTTGTTGTGCGATTTTTTCAAGTAATTCTAAAATTTTATGTTTTGCTACATCTTTATTTTCATTTTCATTTACATACAGAGTGTCGATAGCTCCTAATAATGCAGGGCATAATATTAGAGTAGCTTGTTGATCACTCATTTTAATTTCGTTTGAACAATAAATTAGATACGCTGTATACCCATAAAGGTTTGCTAATGGCTTTTTTTCACCAAAGTACCTAGACGTAAATAGTACACAAAGATTAAAACGAGTAGCTGCATTCTGATTCATATCACAAATCAACTTTCTTAATTCATCAACCAATTTACTATCCCACGGTATTTGATCAAAGACATATTGGATATATGGACGCTTTATATCAGCTAAAAATGTCTGAACTGTTAGCTTAAGATTATTTTCCAGCTCTACTGCTTCAACAGTAGATTTTGAAACCAAATTACCCATTGTTATCTCCTGTTCATGTAATTATCACAATCTTCTTATTTTCATTTTCAACCACCAAATCCAGAATTATCCCCATGATTTTGTTGAACAGCCGATGTGACAGTTAAGTTTGATGGCCAATTGTATGTTTCTTTTGCTTAAGGAAACCTTAAGGAATTCCATCAATGCTCCTAATGGAAGTGGATATGCTGCTAAAAGCATCCGTAGCGACGTGGAAAAAAGACTGGACCATGAAGGCTGCGAGGACTTGGTAGTACTTCGTCGGCATGAACTTGCTTTGAATCTTGAGCTGGAGCTGGAGTATTAGCAGAAAAAATACCACGGCAATGGATCGAAAAAATAGAATTTTTGTCACTTTCCGTGATAGGTGCTATTATCGCAAGCGATAGCTTTGCCCAACCTTCTAGCTTAGACCCAATGTTAATTTCACCTTGAATAAAGATTTCATAAGCTTTGAAACAATAAAAATCCGCTGTCCTTCTATAATAATTTTTTGTATATCCATCTTTTATCGTTTCGCTATAATTATCATATTTATCATAGAACAACATACAGAGATTAAAGCGAACAATTCCGCTAAGTTTTGCGTTACCAACTAATTTTTCTAATTCAGTAATTAAACTATCTTTCCATTCAATTTTACGAAAAATTTCCTGTACTGACTTATTCGCTGTATCTGCGCCATCGGGAATTAATTGTAAGACAATATTTTTATGCTCTGCGCTTTTAGTTTTAAAGTAATCTAAAATAGCTAAATAAAGCGCAGTGTGGCGAGGCTTTTCCATTTCTATCGAGCTTGGAGCAGGTTTCGCACGGAACATGGCTAACCTCCTTATTCTGAAAAAACACCATGGCCACGATGTAATTACGAAAACTGCCCATGGCATTGCTTGTATTTTTTACCTGAACCACAAGGGCATGGATCATTGCGCCCGACTTTGCGTTCATCGCGCAAAAAGGTTCGTTCTGCGAGTGCAACAGACGTCTTCTTCGTCGACTCACGTTCAAGTATCAACTTCAGCATGTTTAAATTGCATTTTGGTAGCTTAATGGCTTCACGATGTTGTCTTCAATTTTTTCTACATCTTGCTTCTGCACGCACTTCAAATTTACTGAATGCAGAAATCACTTCATAATTAACTTTATCGAGCAAATTCACAAACAATTCAAATGATTCACGTTTGTATTCTTGCTTAGGATTTTTTTGCGCATAACCACGCAAATGAATACCTTGACGCAAATAATCCATGGCAGCTAAATGTTCGCGCCAACAAGTATCTAGTGTTTGCAACATCACTGCTTTTTCAAATTGCCGCATAACTGGCAGACCCATGCTTGCTGTTCTTTTTGCTTGATAAGCTTCTTTAAATTCATGCTTGAATACGTTCACGTAAATTTTCTTCATGCAATGCTTCATCTTTATCTAGCCATTGCTTGCAATGGTAACTGTAAATTAAAATCATTTTCTAAGCTGCTGTTCTAAACCCGCAACATCCCATTGTTCTTCCAAGCTTTGCGGCGGAATAAAAGAACTGATCACTTGTATCAATGACATGATGACGAATCGTCAGCAATCGTTTCTGCAATATCATCTGCAGCAAGCAATTCATCACGTTGACGATAAATCACTTTACGTTGTTCATTGGCAACATCATCATATTCTAACAATTGTTTACGAATATCAAAGTTATGCGCTTCAACTTTACGTTGCGCATTCTCAATACTGCGCGATCAATAAGCGCGATTCCAACGCAGCGCCTTTTTCCATGCCGATACGTTTCATAATAGCATGTTAAACGTTCGCCACCAAAAATTCGCAACAAATTATCTTGCAAGGAAAGATAAAAACGTGATTTACCCGGATCACCTTGACGACCAGAGCGTCCACGTAATTGATTATCAATACGCCGTGATTCATGCCGCTCAGTTCCCAACACATATAAGACCACCCGCTGCAATAACATCGATCATGACGTTCTTGCCATGCTGCTTTACGCTGGCTAATTTCTTCTGGCGAGGGATTTTCTAAGGCTTTTAATTCCGCATCTAAATTACCGCCCAACACAATATCCGTACCGCGACCTGCCATATTAGTTGCAATGGTCACTGCACCAGGACGACCTGCTTCTGCAATAATTTGCGCTTCTTTTTCATGAAATTTAGCATTCAATACTTGATGCGGAATTTTTTCTTTTTTCAATAAATCTAGATAAAAATTCTGATGTTTCAATGGATGCAGTACCAACTAAGATGGGTTGTCCATTCTCTTGGCATTTTTTAATATCTTCAATAATGGCAGTAAATTTTTCTTCTGCTGACATGTAAACAAAATCGGATAGATCTTCACGTACCATGGGTATATTCGTTGGTATAACAACAACTTCCAGCCCATAAATTTGTTGAAACTCATATGCTTCTGTATCCGCTGTTCCTGTCATGCCAGCAATTTGCTATAAAGACGAAAATAATTTTGGAAAGTGATAGATGCTAGTGTTTGATTTTCTTGACGAATTCTAACTTTTTCTTTTGCTTCGATCGCTTGATGCAATCCATCTGACCAACGTCGTCCTGGCATGGTACGACCCGTATGTTCATCCACAATCACCACTTCACCATCTTGCACAATATAATCAACATCACGATGAAAAAGTGCATGCGCGCGTAGTGCGGCATATAAATGATGCATTAACATAATATTTTGTGCATCGTAAAGACTCTCACCTTCTTTTAATAATCCTGCTTTAGAAAATAATTCTTCAACATGTTGATGACCTTCTTCAGTCAGAGATAAGCTTGTTTGGATTTTTCATCCAAATGAATAATCACCTGGCCCTTCTTTTGACTTCTTGTTTATTGAGTTGCGGCACAAGTTCATTAATCGCTAAATAAAGATCTGTGCTATCTTCCGCTGCACCTGAAATAATTAATGGTGTGCGTGCTTCATCAATAAGAATAGAGTCAACTTCATCGACAATAGCATAATTTAAAGGGCGTTGCACTTTATCAGCTAAGTTAAAAGCCATATTATCGCGCAGATAATCAAAGCCAAATTCATTATTGGTACCATAAGTAATATCAGCGCTATAAGCTTGTTGTTTTTCTTAGGCGACAGTCATATTGGAAACGATTACACCACCGTCATTCCTAAGAAATTAATATATAGGGCCCATCCATTCGGCATCACGTTTAGCAAGATAATCATTCACTGTAACAATATGCACACCTTTCCCTGAAAGTGCATTCAAATAGGCTGCCAAGGTGGCATGCCAGGGTTTTACCTTCACCAGTACGCATTTCTGCGATACAACCACCATGCAACACCATGCCACCAATCAATTGCACATCAAAATGACGCATATTCAGCGTACGTTTGACCGACTTCACGCACCACAGCAAATGCTTCTGGCAACAAGCTATCCAAGTGTGGCACCTTGTGCTAATCGCGTGCGAAATTCTTGCGTTTTTGCCCGTAAAGCGTCGTCAGATAAAGCTGAAATCTCAGGTTCAAGCGCATTGATTTGTTCAACAGTTTGCCACATACGTCGCAATACACGTTGGTTGCGACTGCCGAAAACGCGTCTAAAAAAGCCAGTTAGCATAATATTGAGTGTCTTCTCAGGTAGTTAAAATTCATAATGTGGCTCAAAGGATACCCACTCTGCCTTAAAAGTCAAATCTTCGATTAATGGCAAAAAAATGGCAGTGCTAACGTCCGCTTGGCATGATGGCTATTGCTTAAGTAAAATATTGCCTTATAGAAATTACTTAGGCAAGCTACAGCTCATGACAAAACATATACTAAACAATGATAGTAAAATACTTGAGGCCATCACTGCCAGATTAAATGAACTCAAGCAGTTAAATTTTTTATTTCAACAACACGTTGAGCATTTGCTTGCAACACATTGTCAAGTTGCGGGTATTGATAAAAATTGTCTGATGGTTATCGTTGACAATGGCCACTGGACAACTCAATTACGTTTTCAAATTCCCACTATTTTGTCGCAATTGCGCTTGAACGCGCAGTTAAAAAACCTCAAAGGGATTATTTGCAAAACGCGTCCTGACTACTCTACTGCTGACTCACGCCAGTCTAAACAGTCACGGAAAATGGCGCGTATTTCGCAACAAACTGCTAATATTATTTTATCTACGGCACAAACAATTGATGATGCTAAGTTGCGTGGCATTATGGAAAAAATAGCTGGTAATTTAACTTAAGAGACTCAAAAGGAGAAAGTAATGACAAGGAACATTGGTGTAATTGTTGGTAGTCTCAGAAAAGAATCTTGGAATCGTAAGCTTGCATTAGCGCTTATGAAACTCGCACCTAAATCATTGAATATGGAGATTATTGATATCAGTAAGCTCCCTCTCTATAACCAAGATCCTGATGATGAGGGTCATCCTCCAAAAGAGTGGACCGAATTTAGGGAAAAAGTAAAAAAGTTTGATGGTTTTTTATTTGTCACTCCAGAATACAACCGCTCTGTTCCAGCGCCACTTAAAAATGCTATCGATGTAGGTTCAAGGCCCTACGGGAAAAGCGTGTGGGGCGGAAAGCCTGGCGCGGTTATTAGCGCTTCCCCAGGTGCTATTGGCGGTTTTGGTGCAAATCAACATTTACGACAGTCATTTGTTTTTTTAGATATACCTTGTATGCAACAACCTGAAGCTTATATTTCAGACGTAGCTCACTTATTTGACAAAGACTCTAACATTGTTAAAGAATCCACACGAGAATTTTTGCGTAAGTATATGGAAAGTTATGAGAAGTGGGTGGAGGAAATTTTATAAAGAAATCGTAACTACTCACGCCGTCACTGATCACCATTCTGGATTGCCACGCCTCACATAAAGCTAAAGCGTGAGGCTCGCAATGACGAGTTCTTTTTGTAAGAATCGTGAATAGTTACAAGAAATTTTTTTTATTCCGTCACCAAAATCGGGCGAATATAAGAAATCGGCGCAGCCACAGGATCATCAAAAGTGACATATTCCCAAGCAGATTCTTCAGCAAGTAATTTGCATAACAACTTGTTGTTCAATGCGTGTCCGGATTTATAACCATTAAATGCACCAATTAAGCTGGAGCCTAATAAATATAAATCCCCTACTGCGTCTAAAATTTTATGTTTAACAAATTCATCTTCATAGCGTAAGCCATCTTCATTCAATACACGAAAATCATCGATAGCAATTGCATTATCCATGCTAGCGCCACGTGCTAAATTCATTGACTGTAAACGCTCGAAATCAGATTTAAAGCCAAATGTTCGTGCACGGCTCACTTCTTTCACATAAGAAGTACTGGAAAAATCAAGGGTTGCAGTTTTGCTGTGTTGTTTAAATACAGGATGATCAAATTCAATTGTAAATGTTACTTTAAAACCTTCAAATGGTGCGAAGTATGCCCATTTATCACCGTCTGTCACTTTAACTTTGCGTTTGATACGAATAAAACGCTTTGGTGCATTTTGTTCTTTAATGCCTGCAGATTGAATGAGAAACACAAACGGCGCTGCACTGCCATCCATGATAGGAATTTCTGATGCTGTGACATCGACATAAGCGTTATCAATCCCTAAACCTGCGAACGCAGATAAGAGATGCTCAACAGTTGAGACTCGAACACCATCTTTCATAATAGAAGTAGATAATGTAGTGTCGCCTACATAACTTGCGAGAGCTGGGATTTCAACGGTAGGATCAAGATCAGTACGTGTGAAGATGATTCCGGTGTTTGGAGGCGCTGGCCGTAATGTTAAGTCAGCTCTTTCACCTGCATGGAGTGTAATACCTGTTGCCTTAATAACGTTTTTTAATGTTCTTTGTCTTATCATTCTGTTAGTCCATTATTCCGTTAAGTTGCGCTATGGTAGCACAAAAAAAAATATTTATGAAATTAAATTATTTAATCCACCGCCTCTTCCTTTCGTCTTAAGAAAGTCGGAATATCCAGATAATCCAAATCTGGACTGTTATCAGCAACAACAGACTTAGCCGTAGAAACAGAAGAATGAGCTACTACATGGCCCGGCGTTGCAACAGAACCTGCATGCTTACGCAGCACTGCTGGTTTTTCCAGGTGATGATAATCCACTACGCTATCCGTTTTAACACTATCCGACATTTTTATAGGAGCACCACTTTTTCTGCCAAGTCCAGTGACAATAACGGTGACGCGGACTTCATCACGCATCTCAGAATCAATGACAGTTCCAACCACAACCGTAGCGCTTTCAGAAGTGATATCTTTAATCGCTTCACCTACTTCTTCAAATTCGCCAATGGACATATCCAGACCCGCGGTAATATTCACTAACACCCCACGTGCGCCTGTCATATCCACATCTTCCAATAATGGACTGGAAATAGCTGCTTCAGCTGCTGTACGTGCACGGTTTTCACCTGATGCTGAACCGGTACCCATCATAGCCATACCCATTTCTGACATTACCGTACGCACATCGGCAAAATCCACGTTAATTAAGCCAGGCCGTGTAATTAATTCAGAAATACCCTGCACTGCGCCACGTAATACATCATTCGCTGCTTTGAAAGCATTCACTAAGGTAACATTCTTACCTAGCACGCTGAGTAATTTATTGTTAGGGATAGTAATTAATGAATCAACATATTGGGTCAAGTTTGCAATGCCTGACTCTGCCACTTGCATACGTACTTTGCCTTCGAAAGAAAATGGCTTAGTCGTCACTGCAACCGTTAAAATGCCGAGCTCTTTAGCCACCTGAGCAAAAATAGGCGCAGCGCCAGTACCTGTACCACCGCCCATACCTGCGGTAATAAACACCATATCAGCGCCACTTAAAGCTGCTTTGATTCGATCACGATCTTCTTCTGCCGAACGACGCCCTATTTCAGGATTTGCGCCTGCACCTAAACCGCGTGTGATGTTATCACCCAATTGAATCAATGTGTGTGCTGAAGAATTTTTCAGTGCTTGTGCATCGGTGTTTGCACAAATGAATTCAACGCCTTGAATGTTAGCACCCATCATGTGTTCAATTGCATTACCACCGCCACCACCCACGCCAACCACTTTAATCACCGCATTTTGCATATTTGTATCGATTAATTCAAACATGGGATCTCCATTACACTAAAAATTACCCTGAAACCAACTTTTCATTCTTGCCCATAATACTTTAACGCTGGGATGAGACAAGTCTTCCCGCTGATTGCCTCGGGCACGCATGCCATAAAGTAGCAAACCAACACCGGTGGCGTAAATAGGATTGTTGATGACATTACTGGCTCCAGTTACAAATTGTGGAACACCCAGACGAATAGGCATTTTAAAAACTCGTTCCGCCAACTCCACAGCTCCTTCCACCTTGGAAGCACCGCCTGTTAAAACCATGCCTGCAGCAATAGAATCTTTTAAACCACTGCGACGAATTTCATTTGCAACTAAAGTAAATAATTCCTCATAACGCGCTTCAATCACTTCTGCTAATGCACGTTTTGAAAGATGGCGCCCAGGTCGATCTCCCACCGTGGGAATATCAATCATTTGATTGGTATCAGCCAGATCTTGCAATGCACAAGCATATTTTAATTTGATTTCTTCCGCGTTACGTGTGGGTGTGCGTAATGCAATTGAAATATCATTTGTAACTTGATCACCCGCAATAGGAATGACTGCTGTGTGGCGAATAGAACCATCGGTAAAAATTGCAATATCCGTTGTTCCACCCCCGATATCAATCATACAAACACCCAGTTCTTTTTCATCATCGGATAAAATAGACTGACTTGAAGCAAATTGTTCAAGAACAATGTCACTGGCTGCTAAGCCACATCGTTTTAAACATTTCACAATATTTTGTGCTGCACTCACAGCACCTGTCACAATATGCACTTTGGCTTCTAAGCGTACGCCAGACATACCAATGGGTTCACGAATCGAATCTTGATTATCGATAATGTATTCTTGCGGTAAGATATGTAAAATTTTCTGATCGGCTGGGATGGCTACTGCTTTTGCTGCATCAATCACACGATCAATATCGCCTTGTGTCACTTCGCGGTCACGAATTGCAACAATACCGTGTGAATTAATACTGCGAATATGACTGCCCGCAATACCTGTGAAAGCAGAATAAATTTGGCAACCGGCGGTAAGCTCCGCTTCTTCCACGGATTGCTGAATAGAGTGGACTGCAGATTCAATATTGACTACGACTCCGCGCTTCATTCCTTGAGAAGGATGCGATCCCAATCCTACGATATTAACTTTATTATCGCTGCTCACTTCACCTATCAGAGTAACGACTTTTGAAGTCCCGATATCTATCGCAACCATCAAATCTTTATTTGGCTTCTTTGCCATAATTTATATTCCACATAAAAAAGCGCGTCTGGATTGCCACGCCCTACGAAAAGCACGCAGGGCTCGCAATGACGAGTAGGCGCTGGATTGCCACGCCCTACGAAAAGCACGCAGGGCTCGCAATGACGGCTCCTCTGCTACTACCCTGCCGACTTCCATTTTACCGCAACACCATTTGAGTAGCGTAAATCAACATACTCAACATCAGCCGCCCGATTCCCTACAATCTTTGGGTACACTTTCACAAAATGGCTGATACGAGTCAAGACATCTTTGTACCCAATGTTTAATTTCATTCCATTGTTTAATATAAGTAACCAAGATTGTGATGGGGTTAACTCTAAACGAGCCACCCTAAAATGCAAAGAGGTAAGTAAATTATTTATTTGTAAAAAGTATTGCGCCAGTAGCATTTGTTGCCCTTCTGGCCCCACCAGCTGAGGTAACTCCGTTTTAGACACTCCATGTGTTGGATTAAATAATTCACCCCTGGAGCTCAATATGCTTTTATCATTCCAGCGTGCAATAGCATTTTTTTCAAGTACAGTGACTAAAATTTGGTCTGGCCAAATACGACGTACAGCGATTTCAGATACCCATGGTAATTGTTTTAACTTATTCTTGATGGCATCAACATCGACGGCAAAAAAACCATGACTTACAAACGGCATTACGGATGAGCGGACTTCTTCATAATCGAGATGATGCAATCCTGCTACTTTTACTGTTTTGATTGGAAAATATTGTGCTTGCTTAAATTGGTTCACTGCAAAATAAGTGCAAATGGCTAACACAATAAAACAAGTCATTTTCATGAGTAGGGGCCATGAAAATTTTAACTTGTTATTCCGTTTCTTAACGCGACTGATCATCCTTTGTTCACTCATTTAAATTCGTCATTGCGAGGAGTGCTTTTTACGACGAAGCAATCCAGGGGAATATTGTAGAGCTCTTCTGGATTGCTTCGCCCGCAAAAAACGCGGGCTCGCAATGACGTTATCTGCTTGCCTTTCCTATGATATGCACTTCAGGAATTAAACGTATTCCATGTTTTTGCTCAACGATGTGAGCTACTTTTCCAATCAATGTTTCAATATCAGCTGCTGTAGCATTTCCTTCATTAATAAAAAAGTTAGCGTGTTTTTCTGACACACGTACACCGCCAACTGCCATCCCTTTCAATCCAGATTGTTCAATCAAGCGTGCAGCATAATTATTCGGTGGATTACGAAATACGGATCCGCAATTGGGTAAACTGGTTGGTTGTGACATATTCCGCTTCTCAATCAAATTGCGAATATCGGCCAGTAATTGTTCCTTATCATTTCCTGGCTTGAGTTCAAAATAACCTGCTACAAACCATTCATTAGATGGTCCTTTCACGTGACGATAACTGACTTGATATTCTGCAGCAGAACGTAATTGTTTCTTTCCCGATTGATTAATGGTTTCAACTTGATAAATACATTGCCATGTTTCACCACCATAACAACCTGCATTCATTGCCAATGCACCACCGACAGTGCCAGGAATTCCAGCCATAAATTCCAAACCTTTTAATCCTAAACGCGCTGTGTAACGTGCGATTTGCGCACAAGAAACACCGGCCTCAGCCCGAACTTGGTGCGGTGTGAGCATGGTTATTTCATGCAATGCGCCCTGAGTCACAATTACAGTACCATCCACACCCCCATCACGAATGAGTACATTGCTACCTAATCCTAACCAAAGCAGTGGCATATTCTTAGGCAATTGTGATAAAAAACATTCGAGATCTTTTGCATCTGCAGGAATATAAACGTAATCTGCAGGCCCACCTACCCGCCAAGATGTATACTGAGCTAATGCTTGGTTTGGCAGCAAGCGTCCGCGTGTTGCTTGCAAAATTTCCGTTAATGTGGCACTTTTCATCATGATGCTGAAGTACTCATGGTTGCTTGTGGAACAGATTCGTGTAAATTCGTCGCCGCAAGATGTGAAGCCAACGCACCAATATTACCCGCCCCTTGCATTAATAACACATCACCATCTTTTAATGTGTCCTGCAACATATTCGCTAACTGATGATGCTGCTCAACAAAAATAGGACTTATTTTACTACGCTCGCGCATGACGCGCACCAAAGAAGCGCCATCCGCTCCTTCGATATAAGCTTCTCCCGCAGAGTAAATATCGAGTAACAATAACATATCGGGCTTAGTTAATACGTCACAAAAATCCATAAATAAATCGCGTGTACGCGTGTAACGGTGCGGTTGATAAACCATCACTAAACGTCGCTCCGGCCAGCTTTGACGTGCAGCGAGTAATGTTGCAGCAATTTCACGTGGGTGATGGCCATAATCATCAATGAGCGTCACCACTCCCCCTTTCTTCAAGGTAAAATCTCCACAAATCTGAAAGCGACGACCGATACCAGCAAAGTTCGCTAAAGCACGCGTAATAGCTTGATCAGAAATTTTTAATTCCGTTGCCACAGCAATTGCTGCAAGTGAATTTAAAACATTATGTCTGCCTGGCAAATTTAAAGTAATTTCGAGCTTTTTCATACCCTGCGGACGTTCAGCAGTAAAGTGCATTTTTGTTCCCACTTGCCGAATGTTTGTCGCTTTAAAATCAGCATCTGCAGTAAACCCATACGTGACCATGGGTCGTGATACTTGAGGTAATATTTCACGTACAACAGGATCATCAACGCAAAGCACTGCTAAGCCATAAAAAGGTAAGCGATGTAAAAAATCGATAAAAGCTTGTTGTAATTCAGCAAAATTATTGTGATACGTACCCATATGGTCAGCATCAATATTGGTTACTATTGAAATCATTGGTTTGAGATACAAAAAGGAAGCATCACTTTCATCTGCTTCTGCCACCAATAGGCGACCATTACCTAAACGTGCATTACTGCCAGCGCTATTCAAGCGTCCACCAATAACAAATGTGGGATCCAAACCTTCTTCTGCCGCAATACTTGTCACTAAACTCGTCGTTGTTGTTTTGCCATGTGTACCTGCGATTGCAATGCCATAACGAAATCGCATCAACTCACCCAACATTTCCGCACGTGGAACAATAGGAATATGCGCTTCTCGCGCTTTCACTAATTCAACATTATTGAAATCGATAGCAGAAGAACGCACCACTACATCTGCATTTTTAACATATTCTGCTTGATGCCCTTTATAAATTTCTGCGCCAATTGAACGCAAATGCTTGGTTAATGCATTTTCTGATAAATCAGAACCCGAAACTTTATAACCTTGAGACAATAGCACTTCAGCGATACCGCCCATGCCTGCTCCACCGATACCGACAAAATGTATACGTTTAATTCGACCCATTTCATATGCTGTGTTCAAGCGCAAATCTCCTTACAAATTCTCCACACATGATGTGTTGCATCTGTCTGCCGTAATGCATATGCTGCTTGGGCCATATCCAAACGCCTTTTTGGCATTGCATCAAACTCTTTAAGTGTCTCTATCAAAACTTCATCCGTTAACGATGCTTGTTGAATTAATAGTGCAGCTTGGTGTTTTACCATGTAATTTGCATTTGCCGTTTGATGGTCATCCACCGAGTGCGGATACGGTATCAAAATAGCACCAAGTCCTGCTGCACACAACTCAGAAATCGTTAATGCCCCAGCACGGCATAATACTACATCTGCCCATGCGTATGCCTTATCCATATCTGAAATAAATGCTTTAATTTCTGCTTTCACGCCAGCCGCTTGATACGCTTGACGGGTCTCTTCGAAATGTCGTTCGCCTGTTTGATGATAAACTTGCGGACGCTGCAGAGAGGGTATTTTAGCTAAAACACGAGGAACCATTTCATTAATTACTTTAGCGCCTAAACTGCCCCCTAAAACTAACAGGCGCATTTGTGAATCACTCGTCATACTCTCGTCAAATCGCGCAACCGGTCCGGGTAGTTCAGCAATTTCTTTACGCAATGGATTGCCTACAGTCACAACATTCTTACGTCGTGAAAATGTATTTGGAAAACCTTCTAACACCTTGGTTGCTATGCGTGCTAACCATTGATTCGTCAGGCCCACCTTGGCATTTTGCTCATGCACTACCAAAGGATAACGCAATAACCAACTCGCAACACCACCCGGCCCACTCACAAAGCCACCCATGCCTAAAACAACATCCGGTTTAAATTGATGAATGATATGAAGTGCTTGAATAATTGCGACGAGTAAACGCCATGGCATAAGCAATTTATCTATCAAGTCCTTGCCTCGTAAACCACTAATAGAAATAAAATGCATGGGAAAGGAAGCTTCGGGTACTAGACGCGCTTCAAGCCCTTTGCGCGTACCTAGCCAATCGACTTGTGTGCCTTGCTCACGTAATAGCTTTGCAACTGCCAAGCCAGGAAAAACATGGCCGCCAGTTCCACCTGCCATAATTAGTACTTTTTTTAATTTGCTCATAACCTAGACCTGCTCGTCATTGCGAGGAGTGCTCTTTACGACGAAGCAATCCAGAGAACACTGCAACGTTCTCCTGGATTGCCACGCCCCGCAAAGAGCGCGGGGCTCGCAATGACGCTATAATTTACCATTACCTCAACGCCAACATGCGATTTTCATAATCAATGCGCAATAATACCGCAATCACAATAAAGTTTACCAACATACTACTCCCACCATAGCTCATTAAAGGTAGAGTTAACCCTTTTGTCGGCAAAATACCCGAGTTAACACCCACGCTCACAGTAAACTGAATCGCAATCCATAAGCCAAATCCATAAGCCAGAAAGCCTGCAAAATGTTGCCCTAATTGCTGCGCACGCTTACCAATGAATAAAATACGTGTCACTAACAAACAAAATAAACCAACCACTGCCAACATACCCAGCAAACCAAATTCTTCTGCAATCACAGCAAATAAAAAATCCGTATGTGCTTCAGGAAGATAGAATACCTTTTGTATGCTTTTTCCCAATCCAATACCAAACCAACCGCCGCGCCCAAACGCAATCAGCGATTGAGTCAATTGATAGCCGCTATCATATGCGTTCGCCCAAGGGTTTAAAAACGTGACCAGACGTTCTAAGCGATAAGGAGCCGATATCGCTAACACAGATAATCCCACTAACATAAGTAGTAGTAAAAGAGTAAAGTTTCTAAGCCGCATCCCAGCTAAAAACATCATGCCTAAGGTGGTCGTGATAATCACCACCGTTGCACCAAAATCAGGTTCGCGCAGTAACAAAAAACCAACCACGATCAAAATTCCTACCGGTTTTAAAAAACCACTCCAACTGGATTTTATTTCTTCATTACAACGCCACAAATATCCCGCCATATAAACGATAACAGAAAATTTTGCGACTTCAGAAGCTTGAACGCTGACGGGTCCAATTGCAATCCAGCGTAAACTGCCATTCACAGAATGGCCAATCCCTGGGATTAAAACCAAAGCCAACAAAAGAAAAACACCAATCAATAAAAAAGGACCTATTTTTTCCCAAACAGCCACTTCAAATTGAATAACAATACTGCCTAAGCCTATTCCTAACACGAGATAAATTAATTGCCGATAAAAATAATAAAAAGGCTGATGCAAACGATGATCAGAAACAACGATAGAAGCAGATGCCACCATCAGCAAACCCAGAATAATTAAGCAAATGACTGCAAAGATTAACCAACGATCATAAGGTAAATGTGCACCGACAGCGCGACCCGATGAATTTAAATCAAAATTTGACATTTATTACAGTCCCTGAACCAGCGAAGCAAACACTTCACCACGATGCTCAAAGTTATTAAACATGTCAAAGCTCGCGCAAGCAGGAGAAAGCAATACGCTATCACCGGGTAATGCCAAACTTTCTGCGAGTAACACCGCTTCTTCCATACTTTTAGCAAAACGCGTTTCTACTCTGTCACCAATCACATTAGCTAAAATAGTTGCCGCTTCACCAATTAAAATAACGTGACGTGCATATTTTTCTAAAGGCTGCACCAATGGAGAAAAATCTGCATTTTTCCCTACTCCACCTGCAATTAAAATTAATTTTCCTGTAATTTCACTCCCCAATCCTTCAATCGCAGCATTCGTAGCACCTACATTCGTACCTTTTGAATCGTTATACCAATATACACCATGATGTTCACGTACTAATTGGCAGCGATGTGGCAACCCTTTAAATTTAACTAAGGTGTCCAACATAGCTGACATTGGCAAACCAAATCCATAACCAATCGCTAATGAAGCCAATGCATTCGCTTGATAGTGTCTACCTAAAATAGGCAGTTCTCGCACCGGCATTAAGCAATCATTTTCATAGGCTAAATACATTTCATTTTGTTTTTTAAGTAAACCAAATTCATTTTGGTGTGGCGCATTCAATGTAAAATGCAATTTGCATTCTTCGTAGTGATCACCACAATCTGTATTGGGATCATCGCGATTACAAACTGCTACTTCGCAATCTGAATAAATACGTTTTTTTGCGTGACAATACGCATGTAAATCGGCATATCTATCCATGTGATCGGGTGTGACATTTAAAACAGATGCCACTTTAGGCATCAATGAATACGTTGTCTCCAATTGAAAACTGGATAACTCTAAAACAAATACATTAGGACGCGGTGCGGCCAGTAAATCCAATGCAGGGATACCTAAATTTCCACCGACTTCTACACTTAAACCAGAAGCTTTCGCCATCTCACCGACTAACGTTGTCACAGTACTCTTAGCGTTGGTTCCTGTGATTGCAATAACAGGCGCTTTAACTTGACGAGCAAATAATTCAATATCTCCTATGACAGGAATGCCTCGCGCCACTTGTCGTTGTATGGCGGGTTCTTTAACAGAAATACCTGGGCTCACAATGAGAGTTGCCGCTCGATCTAACAGTGGATCATCTAACGCTCCTAATGTAACAGGAACATTAGGATACTTCTTGGTAAAGTCTGCGAGATGAGGCGGTTTGGGACGACTATCAATGGCTGCAACATTCACTCCCTGTTGCGTCAAATAGCGCACACAAGATTGCCCTGTCAAACCTAAACCCACTACTACATGTAAGTCACTTGAGCTCATTTATACTACCTTAACTTTAAAGTTGCCAAGCCAATTAAAACGAGTACAAAAGTAATAATCCAAAAACGTACAATAACACGCGGTTCGGGCCAACCTTTTAATTCGAAATGATGATGTATTGGCGCCATACGAAAAATCCTACGTCCTGTTAATTTAAACGATGCCACCTGTAGAATCACGGATACAGTTTCTAAAACAAAAACTCCACCCATCACAAAAAAAACAATTTCCTGACGCACAATCACAGCAATTATTCCCAAGGCAGCGCCTAAAGCTAATGCCCCTACATCTCCCATAAAAACTTGTGCTGGATACGTATTAAACCAAAGAAAGCCTAAACCTGCACCTACTAAAGCACCACAAAATACAATAATTTCACCTGTGCCTGGCACATAAGGAATCGCTAAATAACTCGCAAAATGTATATTCCCTGTCGCATACGCAAAAACACCGAGTGCAGCTGCAACCATGACAGCAGGTAAAATAGCTAAACCATCCAAACCATCTGTTAAATTCACTGCATTACTTGAACCGACAATAACAAAATAAGCCACTACAATAAAAAACGGGCCTAAAGGAATCATAGCATGTTTAAAAAAAGGCAAAATTAATTCTGTCTGAACAGGTAATGTCGCTGTGAAATACAAATAGCATGCGGCTCCTAAGCCTATCACTGACTGAAAAAAATATTTTCGTCGCGCTGATAATCCGCGACTATTTTTTAACACGAGCTTCAAATAGTCATCCCACCAACCAATGGCACCAAAACTCAGCGTCACGAGTAGTACGAGCCAGACATACCTGTTGGATAAATCACCCCATAATAATGTACTTAAGGTAATAGTAATCAAAATTAAGGTTCCACCCATAGTCGGTGTACCGGCTTTAGAAAAGTGTGTTTGTGGACCATCGGTGCGGACGACTTGACCCACGTGATGCAAGCTTAAACGTCGGATCATGCTAGGGCCGATTAATAAAGCAATAGAAAGTGCCGTCAATGCGCATAAGATACAACGCAAAGTAAGATATTCAACTACATGAAACACATGAAAGTAATGCGCTAAAAATTCGCTAAGCCAAACGAGCATATAAACTCTCCATCACTTCCTCTACATCCTGAAAAGGAATCTTTTCATTCCCGATTTGTTGGTACGTCTCTGCGCCCTTACCTGCCACTAAAATACAATCGCCAACCGATGCGTATTGTATAACGTCGTAAATCGCTTTAGAACGGTCCTGCTGCACAATTATTTTGTTTGGCTCTGAAAATCCTTGCATGATATCAGCAACAATCTGCTGCGAGTTCTCTGTACGTGGGTTATCATCCGTCACTATGACACGATCCGCAAGCTGTTCAACAATTTTTGCCATGATAGGTCGTTTGCTACGGTCTCTGTCTCCGCCACAACCAAATACACAGTAAAGTTTACCATGGCAATGTTGTCGCAATGCACTTAATGTTTTTTCTAATGCATCCGGTGTATGTGCATAATCAACAATGACTAAAGGTTGATTTTCACCCCCGAGTGTTTCCATGCGTCCTGGAATAGATTTTAACGATGGCATAACTTGCAAGGCGTCTTTAAATGGCATTTTCAACACACACAATGTTGTAAGCGTTGCCAATAAATTACTTAAATTAAATTGACCAACGAGTTGAGTATTCAATACCCCTTCTCCCCACGGAGTCACCACGTTGGCACGCATACCAGACAAGCTCGATTGAATTTGTTCCGCTTTGATAATCGGCAAAGATAAATTGTGATGTGTATCGGTAATGCTGTAACCAAATACATTTTCTTTGACGGTTCTTTCTTTTATTTCTTTGGCTTTTATTTCTTTGGCAATCTCACGACCAAATGGGTCGTCCACATTAATCACAGCATTTTTCGAGTATTCAAATAAGCGTTTTTTTGCAGCGCCATACGCTGCCATGGTTCCATGATAATCTAAATGATCTTGTGTTAGATTGGTAAAAATGCCCACTTCAAATTCAGTGCCATTTATTCTGCCTTGATCTAAACTGTGCGAGGATACTTCCATCGCAATTGCTTCTGCACCTTCTGCATGCAATTTCGCAAAGATTTTTTGCAAAGTCACTGCATCGGGCGTCGTTAAACTCCCTGCAGTCAAATTGCCATACATACCACTACCTAAAGTACCAATCACACCGCAAGGCACATTTAATTGTTGCAAGGAAGCTGCAATAAAATGTGAACAAGAGGTTTTTCCATTCGTCCCCGTCACGCCATTCATGCGCATTGACTTGGCGGGGTAACCATAAAAACGCGCAGCCATTTCACCGACTTTTTTTTGCAAATTAGGCATAGAAATAATGGGCACAGAACCTTGCCATTCTATTTTAAAATTTTCAGCATCTAATAAAATAGCACGCGCACCTTTTTGCATCGCATCTGCAATAAATTTACGGCCATCCAAATGTGTGCCTTGATAGGCGAAAAATAAACTCCCTGGTTTGACTTGGCGGCTATCTAACGTTAAATCATTAATCTCAAGGTTGAGTTGAGTAGCGGGGTTTTCATTGAGGAGTTGGCCTAAAATCATAATAAAAAGTCTGCTTTAATGTCCCCCCTTTGAAAGGCATTGTTGCATAAATTAGCTGAGCAGGGGGCTTCTTAGGCGAACAGTATATAGATTTTTTTATTTTGGAACTATACTGCTTGAGGTGGTTGAAGCATCTGCACATCAGCATCATCCGCAGGAACAGCAACTAAGGGTTGTTGTGCTTCTACCAGACCTGCTCCAGGCGGCTGCCAAAATCTTACACGAGCGTAACTAGCACCAGCAGTAGCACCTAAAAGAAAAGAGCCCAGAAGCATGGCCCATGATGTAACATGTAGCCCATGCTTTTCAGCAAGAGAAGATCCTGCACCACCAATAAGCAACCCTAGAAGCGCTCCGAAAAATGTAGAACGTGCAAATCTTACATTCATAATCTGGTCCTCTTCTCAGTTTTATTAAAGCTAAATTTTAGCTAAAGTTTAAGCAGTTTTCAATCAATTTGATTAAACATAACACAGTTACCGTTTCACTTTAGATTCATCCGGCGTCACATTTAAAACCCTCAATGAACCTTCCATAATTTTTTCAAATGCAGGGGCAGAAACCGTTGAGCCATGATAATGCTTGCCCTGTGGATCATGGATAATCACAGCAACGACTAAACGTGGATTGCTCGCAGGTGCCATACCGACAAATGAAGAAATATAACGGCGCTCTTCATAACCTTTGGGTCCGGCTATCTTTGTAGTGCCGGTTTTTCCCGCTACACGAAATCCTTGGATATGCGCTTTTTCACCGGTTGCACCTTTTGATGTCACAACAGATTCTAGTAGAGTTACCATTTCTTTTGCTACTTTTGCTGCCATGACGCGTTCACCGGTTGGCACTTCCGGAACACGCACTAAGGATACAGGAACTTTTACGCCTTCATTTGCAAGCGTTGCGTAAGCGTGCGCTAATTGCAAAGGCGTGACTGAAATTCCATAACCAAAAGCTAAAGTGGCTAAGGTAAACGGCGCCCAGCGCGGATGTTTAACCAGCGACCCTCTTTGCTCACCCGGAAAATAAATACCAGTTGCTTGTCCAAAGCCTAATCGATGCAACAAACTCCATAATTGATTGGGTTGCAGCGATAAAATCATTTTAGTCACACCCACATTACTGGATTTTTCTAATACTTGTTTGACGGTTAGCGACCCATTATTGTGTTCATCGCGCACTAAGTTATGTCCCACACGCGTCCAACCTGGATACGTATTAATAAGCGTATTAGGTTTATATTGTCCGCTATCAAGCGCACTCGCTATACTAAATGCTTTGATGGTAGATCCCGGTTCAAACGTATCCGTCACAGCGCGATTGCGCACTGCTTCCGGCACAAAGCTTGCATGATTATTAGGATTAAAAGTGGGATAATTTGCCATCGCTAACACTTCACCCGTTTTAACATCGAGTACCACGACTGATCCGGATTTTGCTTTATTATCTTGTACAGCTTTCAATAATTCACGATGTGCGAGATATTGAATGCGTCTATCCATGCTTAAGTCGTAAATCATTGCTGGGCTTTTTTTCGCGTAAATTGCGCACATCTTCTATGACACGACCTAATCTATCTTTAATTACCCATTTTTTTCCTGGGCTGCCTGTTAGCCATCCGTTATATTCCAGCTCTAATCCTTCTTGACCTTGATCATCAATATTCGTAAATCCCACAACGTGTGCTGTCACTTCACCTTCGGGATAAAAACGTTTGTACTCTTGTTGTAAATAAATTCCAGGAATTTTGAACTGTTTAATTTTCTGGGCAATTTCAGGCGAAATATCACGTTTAATATAAACAAATTCACGTTTTTTATTCGCTGCGTGTTGAATTAATATTCTAATATCACGGCTTCTCATTCCTAAAAGCTTACTAATATTTTTTGTTCCCGATGAAAAATCATGAAGTTCTTTTGGATTCGCCCAAACTGAAAAAACCGCTGTGCTGATGGCAAGCGGATAACCGTTTCTGTCACTGATAATACCGCGAAATACGGGAGAACTGAGTTTGCGCAACACGCGCATGTCGCCTTGCTCATTTAAAAAACGCTGATCAATAATAGTCAGATCAATCATACGTGCAATTAATCCGACGACAACGAATGCGATAAAAGTAATTAATAAATAAAAGCGCCAAGAAATAAAGGCTAATCTGTATTGGTATTTCACGCGTGAAGCTTCACTTAATAATAATAATGGATTTACGCTCGGGAATGATCATATCAAGCTGCTGCTCAGCCACGTGCTGAATACGCGCTTGCGTCACCCACGTCCCACGCTCCAAAAGCAATTGGCCCCATTGTACATGTAGGTGATCCCTCTCGACTAGGGTTTGTTGTATCGCAGCAGTTAAACTGCGTGTTGCGTGTGTCACATATACAACACTCAACGCCGACGTTAAAACGGCTAAAACAAGCAAAGAAGTAACAAAGGGTATCCTTGCCAAAATAACAGAAAAAATCCCCTCTCGTGATAAACTATTTTGATTTAATAGGCGCACTGCTGTATTCATAACAATTTCTCCACAATCCTTAAAACAGCACTACGAGCACGCGGATTCCCTACGATTTCTTGCGAGCTTGGCTTAATCGCACGACCAACTTGCTTTAATCGAGGTCGATACATTTCTTGCTTAACTGGCAAACCAGCAGGGAATTCTCCCCCGCGTACGTGATGCTGAATAAAATGTTTAACAATTCGATCTTCTAATGAATGAAAACTAATAACTAATAAACGTCCACCTACGTTTAGCGCTTCTAAACTTTGCGCTAAACCTTGTTCCAAATCGTCTAACTCATGATTGATAAAAATTCGTATCGCTTGAAAACTGCGCGTTGCTGGATGTTTGTCTTTAGGCCAATTAGGAATTGCCTGTTTAACAATCTCAGCTAATTGTCCCGTGGTTTTAATGGGTGTTTGCTTGCGTGCTTCAACAATTGCACGTGCAATACGGCGCGAGTCACGTTCTTCACCATATTTCCACAATACTTCTGCAAGTTCTTTTTCCGATACTTTCGCTAACCAAGTTTCCGCATCGATACCGTGCGATGTATCCATGCGCATATCCAATTTGCCATCGCGTGTAAAACTAAAACCTCTTTCTGCATCGTCTAACTGCGGAGAAGACACGCCTAAATCCAGTAAAATGCCATCGACTTTTCCACTCACTTCTTGGCTTTGTAAAAATTTTTCTAATTCAGCAAATGAACCATGTTGAATAGTGAAACGATTGTCATAAGAAAAATGCAAACACGCATAAGCAACAGCAACAGGATCTTTGTCCATTGCTAACAGACGACCTTTGGGATTGAGTTGATTGAGAATGGCTTGCGTATGCCCTCCGCGACCAAAAGTCGCATCGACATACACACCATCCGGTTTAATCGCGAGGTTTTCTAATACTTCATCGCGCAACACGGGAAGATGTTGAGTTATTTTTCCATTCATTCTACATGCCGCCGCCATATGTTTTTACTCTCATGCAAGATGACAACCCTTCAACCTAAATTTGGCAGTCAAACCCTACTGCAAGGAGCTCACTAACCCCTCCGTGGATTCAACTGCCGAATTTAGGTCAGCCTAAATTCTTACAGCGATAATGACTTCACTTCATCAGGCAAGCTCTCGCCTGTTCCCGACTCTTCTTCCAGCCACTGACCACGACGCTCTTGCCAATGACTGTCATCCCATAATTCAAATTTTTTTCCTTGCCCTATCAACACAGCGTGCTTGCTTAAGCCTGCATATTCACGTAACAGCGGCGGTAATAAAATTCGCCCGTGGTTATCGATTTCAAGCTCGGTAGCATGGCCAATGAGTAAACGTTGGATACGACGTGCAGCAGCATTAAAGCTAGGCAAAGTTGCGAGTTTATTTTCAATCTCTTCCCAAGTTGCGATTGGGTATAAAAGCAAGCAGCGTTCTTCGGTATCAATTGTCATGACGACACGATTGTGACTGTCTTGTTGCAGACGGTCACGGTAACGAGTAGGCACGACTATCCTGCCTTTGACGTCAATATTGACCCCGTTAACACCACGAAACATTTATTTTCTCCCTTCCATAGGTATCCATACCCAGCAACCATACCACAATTCCCCACATTAAACCACTTTTTTCCACAAAATGCCACTAGAAGATCAAAAAAGTCATTTAGAAGGGAGATACATCTCCTGACTTCTGCCACACGTGTGAGCGCTGAAGTTAGATCGAAGCTCCGTCATTGCGAGCCCGCGCGCGCTTTTTTGCGCGGGCGTGGCAATCCAGGGAGCACAAAAACGTTCCCCTGGATTGCTTCGCATGAAAGCACATGCTCGCAATGACGGGGCTTCGATCTAACTTCCAGGAGAAATTTTGAGATGTGGGTAATGATATGTGAATGGCTTGACCCTCGTTCCTCTCATCAGTTAGATTAAGAGGAACTCAAAACCCAAGGAAAGTTCTGCACAGTGAAAACAAAAAGGAAACTAGCGATACTCATTACGTTATTTGGCATGTCAGTGAATGCGCTTGCACTGCAATGCCCTCCTCCCTCAGCACTGCAGCACAGAGGCTTAGGTCAACAGTGGAAACTCAACACAGCTTATAAAAATGATTTTATTGTGCTTGACTCACAAGCAAGATGGAGTCGACTTAAAACAATGGATGGTCACTTGCCTTTGAGAGTGCATCTTTTAAGTTATCCTGGAAAAAACTGGTACGCGACTTGTTCATACAACACCGCAAGAAATTCAAATCGTCGACAAGTTAAATTAATCTCTGTGCATGAAGTGCTTTTAGCTAAAGCATCTACGCCATTAAGCCCTTTGTTTAAACCAGCTTCCCCGGTTATTCAAAACATACACGTTTGCACAACTGTTGCAGATGAGCCTGCTAAGTGCGTGTGGTTTTAAATAACCATCCTTGCTATACCAGAATTTGAATTCTCCGCTTATGTATCTGCAGTATATTGTTTATTTATTGCCCATTTTATTGCGAAATGAAACTTATACCTACTTAAAAGTGTGAATTCAAAGCCTTACATGCCAAATAAGCACCTCACATAAATGCTATAATATATTTGTATATTTTGAGTTTTTTATGAGTAAGTTCGCCGCGTAAAGGGGGATCTTTCACATGAAGTCAAAACTTTTAATTATGCTAGGATGCACAGCGGTTTCACTGAGTCTCTCTACACCATCTCATGCTTATATGTGGCTTTTCGGCAATCAAACTCAAGACTGTTTTAAAAGCAGTTGCCAAGGATGTGGCGGCGGCTCAGGTCCGTGCGGTGGCCGTGGTGGATTTGGTAGCAGTGATGATTTTGGTTCGTGCAGTAGTTGCGTCAGCAGTGAAGAAGATGAGTTTAATAATAAAATGAAAATCTTTTGCAATATTGGCGATAACCAATTTAATCCTGACGATTTAGATCCATAAAAAAGAGAGTCAGCCGATAAGCCGGGTTCTGTCGTGGACAGTCATTTATCTAGGATGTTTGTCACCAAACACCTCAAGCAACCTACCCGAGCTTTAGTGTGGGCCATACTTGCATGAATCACCGTTAAAGTGTTCACGTAAGCTCCTATTTGGTCTTGCTCCGAGTGGGGTTTTCCGTGCCGCAACTGTTACCAATTACGCGGTGCGCTCTTACCGCACCTTTTCACCCTTACCGCATCTCTATTCAAGACGCGGCGGTTTATTTTCTGTGGCACTTTCCGTAGGCTTGCACCTCCCAGGCGTTACCTGGCACTTTGCCCTATGGAGCCCGGACTTTCCTCTATCATATGAATGACAGCGACTGCCTCGGCTAGCTCAGTGGGTAGGATAGCTTATTTAGCTGTCAAAACCAATCTCCAGTGTCTCAATATCGCAAAAAGAGCATCTCCTCCAATAAAAAAGCATTGGAGGAGAGGGGGATTTGGTCATGGCTTTTTATATTTCAACGCCCGCTGATAAAGCTCATTCTTTCTTTGGCCAGTGATTTTCACTGCCAGGTCGACTGCTTGCTTCAACGGCAAAGCATCTAATAATATATGCAAAGTTCGCTCTGTATCTTGCTCATTAACCTTAGAAGACTCTTCAGCACCTTCTACTAAAAGAACAATTTCACCGCGCTGTTGATTAGAATCGTTTTTCACCCACGCTACTATTTCAGCTAATGTTCCTGACTGAATCGTTTCAAACTTCTTAGTCAGCTCGCGTGCAATGACTACCCTTCTCTCATCGCCAAATACAGTTTGCATCGCTTCCAATGTTTCAAGAATACGATGTGGTGCTTCATAAAAAATCAGTGTACGGGATTCATTGCGTAATTGTTCTAGAGAAACTGTTCTTGCAGTCGCTTTTACAGGTAAAAAACCTTCAAACACAAAGCTATCCGTAGGTAAACCCGCTGCACTGAGCGCAACAATCGCAGCGCAAGGGCCAGGAATAGGAATCACACGAATCCCTTTCTCTCTTGCTTCACGCACCAGATGATAACCAGGGTCACTGATCAAAGGTGTACCGGCATCGCTAATCAATGCAATGGATTCACCTTGTTGTAAACGTTCTAACAATAAACGGACGCGTTCACGCTCATTATGTTCATGCAAAGCAAGCATGGGAGTTTGAATGGAAAAATGCTGCAAAAGAGGCGCGCTATGACGTGTATCCTCAACAGCAATTAAATTGACTGTCTTCAGAATTTCAATCGCGCGCAAACTCATATCCTGCAAATTGCCTATGGGTGTTGCAACTATATATAAACTATTTATATTCATAATATGAAGTGGTATTGTATACCATTAATAATTTAACCGTCATTGCGAATCCCGCATTCTCAAGACTGTAGGGTGGGTAAAGCGCAGCGTGCCTGCCATTTCCAAGATTGGTTGGGCACGCGCTGCGCTTTGCCCACCCTACGAAGCTCTCTGGATTGCCACGCCTCACATAAAGCTAAGGCGTGAGGCTCGCAATGACGAGTTCTTTTTGTAAAAACTGCTAAGGTTGTTTATGATAAAAAACATACTAAGTATATCCCTTTTATTACTAATCACATCATGGTTAGCCAGCTGCAGCACCCAACAAGGCTTTAACCAAAATCGACTTGCTACTCCCCCGACTTCTAATGAAACCCCTGCCGTTTTGGCTGTTTCACTCAATGACCCAACTCTTTGGCAAAACAATCCGGCAACTATTTGGGGTACGTTAACTCGAGTTTCACTGCAACAACTGGATACCACCAAAACATCTGATCCTAATAAATCAGCATGGTTAAAACTGGCTAGCATCAGTAAACACTACAGTACCGATACTACTCAATTGGTACAACAATTAATTGCTTGGCGCAGTCAAAATTCCAATCATCCAGGTAACCAACTTTTCCCTGATAATAATATTTTAAATAGCTTGCTCAATAATCCATCCCCAACTCATATTGCAATATTATTGCCCTTGCAAGGTCAATTTGGACCCATGGGCAGAGCTGCGCGAGATGGTTTTTTAAATGCGTATTTTGCTTCAGGAGGCAAACAAACCACTTCTTTTTATGATACCAGCAAAAATAATATCACTGATCTCTATCAACAAGCGATTGCAAAAGGTGCTGATATTGTCATTGGTCCTTTAACCAAAGAACACGTACAAGAACTTTTAAAACATAGTAAATTTACTGTGCCCACTCTTGCACTCAATTACACTGACATTTGGTTTGGTTCTCTGCCAAATAACTTGTATGAATTTGGTTTATCACCCACTGCAGAAGCAGAACAAGCTGCTGATCGCGCTTGGCAAGGTGGGCATTCACATGCACTGATTATTGCGTCAAAAAATGTGTGGACAGACAATATAGTAAAAACCCTTTCTACACGCTGGCAAGCACTGGGCGGCACTTTTACAGATACACTTTCCTTTACTCCACAAGCAGATTTATCGCATGACATTGCAAGTTTATTGCATGTTAATCCTGAAGAAGATCATGATAAAATGAAAAAAGAAAATAATACTACTATTCTTCATCAACAACGTCGCCAAGATTTTGATGTCATATTTTTATTGACTCAACCTGAGCGCGCACGTGAAATTGTACCTCTATTAAAATATTACTACGCGGACAATGTCCCTATTTACTCCACATCCGTGATTTATTCTGGCGTACCTTCACCGCAAAAAGATTCTGATTTAAACGGCGTTATATTTTGTGATACGCCATGGACATTAAGTGGATCATCTACTTCTAGCCAAGGTCGTTTTTTTGCTGTGGGGCGCGATGCGTATCTGCTCAGCCGTGAATTGATACGTCTTAGCAAATTACCGAATTTCCCGATTTACGGAGCAACCGGTGCGTTAACTTTAACTTCACAGCAGCAAATTCATAGACGTTTGCCATGGGCAAAAATGCATGCTGGACATCCATAAAAAAAATAGTGGCAATCAAGCAGAGCAAAAAGCATGTGATTTTTTACAAACTAAAGGATTGCAATTAGTAACACGTAATTATCGCAGCCCCTATGGTGAAATTGATTTAATTATGCGAGACAGTAACGATGTCGTGTTTATTGAAGTGCGTAGCCGCAAGCAATCGCGTTATGGCAGCTCAATAGAAAGCGTAGATACACAAAAGCAAAATAAATTAATAAAAACCGCAATCCATTATTTACAAGCACAACGATTATTAGACAAAGTAGACTGTCGGTTTGATATTATTGGCATAGAACATACAGAAACAAAACCAACGATAGAATGGATTAAAGATGCTTTTTCAACAGAAATTTTTTTGCCATGAATAACACACTCGAGCGTATTAAATATCATTTTAGCGAAAGCATACAAACCAAAATTAATTCTGCCGATACGCTGCTTGAAACCATTGTTTCTGCCGGTGAGAAAATCGTGCAATGCTTGCTGGATGGCAATAAATTGCTAAGTTGCGGTAGCGGTAACTCCGCTTGCGATGCGCTACTCTTTTGTTCGAAAATGTTAAATTGTTTTAAATACGAGCGCCCCAGCTTACCTGCCATTGCTTTAAATTCAGATATTGCTACATTAAGTTCTATTGTTGATGACTCACATTACAGTGATATCTTTGCTAAACAATTACGTGCGCTTGGGCAACCCGGGGATATTTTACTTGCTATTTCTACCAATACCCACTCAACCAATATACTCAATGCCATTAAAGCAGCGCATGATAAAAAAATCCCTGTGATTGCACTAACAGGTGGGGATGGTGGTAAAATAGCGCATCTATTACAAGAACAGGATATCGAAATACGCGTTCCAGCAGATGAAGCAGCACGCATTCAAGAGACACATCTACTCATTATTCACTGTCTATGCGACTGCATAGATTATCACTTATTTGGAGAGGAGTCCGTCCCATGAAAAAATTAATAATTATTTTAGCTCTTAGCTTATCCTTACAAGGTTGTATATTTATTGCGGGTGCTGCCGCGGGAGCAGCAGGTGTCGCTATTGTGTATGATCACCGCACCATTGAAAAAATTACGAAAGACAGACATATTGCCGCGAGAGCTGCAGAAAAAATTAATGCGACCCCAGACCTAAAAGAACATTCACACATTGAAGTAACTTGCTTTAATCAAGCCATCTTGCTGACCGGTGAGGCGACAACAGCTGCCTATCGACAACAAGCACAAGACCTTGTGAACACCATCCCAGGAGTGCAACGCATTTATAATCAAATCGACATCAAACGCCCCTCTTCTTCTTTCTCACGCGCGGGCGATTCTTGGATAACCGCTAAAATTAAAACGCAAATGCTGGCAACTAAAGGCTTAAAATCAGGCAGCATAAAAGTCATCACTGAAAGTGGTACGGTTTATTTAATGGGTGTTGTGACGCATGAACAAGCTGATATTGCTGCCCATATCGCTCGCCAAGTGTCCGGGGTACAAAGAGTAGTGAAAATCTTTCGATATACGGACTAAGCAAGGTTGATGTAGCCTACTAAAACGGAATCCTATTTATGCCTAAGCGAAAAAATAATCTCCATAAAGGCCCTAACAAAGATAAAGTCATTGCGAAATTACGCGCAGAGATTGTCATGCTTAAAAACATTATTCATCTCATGCCAGGTAATCTTTATTGGAAAAATACTAAAAATATTTACTTAGGCTGTAATAACAATATGGCAAAAATTTTGAACTTCAAATCACCCGATGAAATTATAGGCTTAGATACATTACAAGCTGCGGGTGAAAAATTAGGGGAATATATCACTAAAAATGATAACGAAGTCATGGCGAGTAAAAAAGAATTGCATTTAGAAGAGCCTGGATTTGATTCCACTGCCTATATAACATTAAAAGCACCCTTATTTAATCGACAAAGAAAAGTGACTGGCTTAGTCGGTATTTCCTTAGATATAACAGATCGCAAAAGAGCAGAAGAAAAACTTAAAATTGCAAAACGTAAAGCAGAAGTCGCCAATAAAGCTAAGTCACGATTCTTAGCTATGATGACGCATGAGTTGCGCACCCCACTCACAAGCATTCTTGGATTTGCAAATTTTTTAGAGCGGGAACAATTAACTTTAGAGAAAGAAAAAGAATATCTCAAGCATATTGTACAATCGGGTTCTTATTTGCTTTCACTCATTAATAATTTGTTGGACTACAGTCGCTTAGAAAATAATAAATTAGAAATAACCTTTTTTCCTCTTAACTTAAAAAAACTCTCTGAAAATACTATCCATATGTTAACGGGCACAGCTAAATCAAAAAATATAGCTTTGTTATTTGATTATGACCCAAGTCTGCCGGAATACCTTATTGGTGATGATAGGGCTTTGCAACAAATCCTGATTAATTTTATTGGGAACGCTATAAAGTTCACTGAAAAAGGTCATGTTGCCCTGAAAATAAAATGCCTGAATACCACACATGCAGCTGTAGAGCTACAAATCGCAATAGAAGATACCGGCATTGGGATTCCACTTCAAGAACAGAAATCCATTTTCAATCGCTTTTATCAAACAGGAAGTATTTATACACGTAAAAGAAGTTTAGTAGGTACGGGCCTAGGACTTGCCATCGTTAAAAAGCTCGCTCAACTCATGAAAGCCAAAATAAAAGTAAAAAGCAAGCCCAATCATGGATCAACTTTTTATTTCACGGTCACACTGCAGAAAGTAGCGGTAGAAAATTCACACTGGTTACCGTATGCGGCTACCGTCAAAATTTTAGTTATTAAAGACCACCGCGATATAAAAGAAAGCGACTTTAGAAAAGCTCTCGTTGATACCAATTATAGCCTGGTCTCAAGCAATAAAGCTGTCAGTTTATTATCACGAGTTAACAATCCAACTTATGATATTATTATCATTGCTACTGATACACGTCGACCCGCCTCTGAAAAACTACTCCAATTAATTAAGCCTCAACAGGAGCATCACAAATGCTTACTGATCCTGTTGGAGAAAAATGTCTCTTCACAAAATCAGAACAATCAGTCCTATGACGCTATTTTCACTGCAAGCGATTTAGAACCACTTATATTTCAAGAAAAACTGAAGTCAGCTTGGGAAAATTGGCAACAAAAATTAAAAATGCCTAAAATTGAAGTAAATCAGTCCAATAAACCACATATCCTGCTGATTGAAGATGACTTACTCATACAAATCATTCACAAAAAAATGTTGCAAGACTTAGGTTGCGTAGTAGACATAGCAGAATCTGCTCACAAAGCACTCGCCATGTTAGAAAGACACTACGATATGCTGTTTGTTGATATTGGCCTACCTGATATGAGTGGTTTCGATTTAATTAAAGTGATTAGAAAAGAAATAAGCAACAAAATTCCTGTCATTGCCTTAACTGGATTTTCTGAGGAAAAAGAACTCAAGCGCTGCTTAGCTGCAGGCGCAGCTGAAGTAGCTACTAAACCTATCTCTAGTGCTGAGCTTGGAAGGATATTGTCTCAGTACATTAGCCATGCAACAACAAGCTAAAGTTTTTTAAATCTTCTTTACAAGCTCAGAACGCATAAACTGGTGGCGATTGCTGCGTCTCCCTATCCCTATCCTGTTGCAATCCATCATCATCAACTTGGTAACCTTTACCAGATTTGCTCTTGCTACTCTCTTGACTACAACTGTTTTGCCCTTGATTCCTGTCCCGGAGCGGTATGTCTAGCGAAGGATACATAAGCGCCGGGTTGTGCGTATCCATATGTTGTGCTTGTGCCACAGCCGAAGTAGGCCGCTGCTTAGAAGAATTAGCATACTCTTTTTTATCTTTACCTGCATTCAACCTGTTTACAAAATCAGCAGCCTCTATTCCATTGGGAAACTGCACTGTCATAGGCCCACGTGCCGTTGGCACCACCGCGGTCACGAAATCGTTCTTCTCATCACGGAACGTTTCAGTATTAGAGCGGTGCTTATTAGAAGCTGGCCTACTAGCACTAGCTTGAACTAAATTAGGCGCTCCTCCTAAAAGCCCTCCTTTTAAAAGATGAGCTGTTGTTGTACGAGCAGTAGTCGTCTTGGCCTCCTCGGCGACTCCATTAGAGGCTAGAGAAGTTGTGTTTTTAGTTGTGTTGTTAGCAGTGGCAGTATTTGCAAGAGGAGCAACAGCCGCTTCCTTAGCTTTCTTAAATTGGTCAAGCTTAAGCGAGGTCTGCCTTATTATCTCATTTCTTATCTCTTCCGCCATTAGAGATGTTAGATAAGGACCATATTCTGGTGTACCTATATGCTCATCAAGGCATTTCTCAACTGATGCATATTTCTGTTTTAATGATGCTAATTCCTCTGGTTCAAGAAGCAAGTCTTTAAGACCATAAAAATTAAATCCTAGTGGCAAAGGCTTACCATCAGAGGATATCAACGCATCTAGGTCAATACGAATATTCTTTCTATATTTTTGAAATTCCTTTTTTTCAAGTAATTCTGCCAGGTCTTTGAACCATTTTTGTAAAAAATCTTCCTTTGTCTTACCAATATTGGGATCAAGAAAGTTATCGTATCTTGCTGGACAAAGCACTACAATGCGATTATCGCTTTCAGCATGAACAAAATTAGGAAGAGCGTCTTGTAATGCTTCTATTGGTATTTTTGGCAAATGCTTTGGTACTTTCTCTTTACCTAAGCAAAGGATAGCAAAAACAGGAATACTTTCGTCTCTGTTTTTTACTTGCTTACTATGTGTGCTTTGTATCACCTTACCATTACATCGAATTCCCTTTATTTGATTATCTTCCATTTGGTCTAGAAGTCTTTTTAAAAACCCATGTAAGACATTATTATGATAAACAATACGATCTTGCGGAAGATTTGAACCAGCTATCCAAGAATTTTCTCCAGATAAAGCCGCTAGAATACGACAGAAAATAAAATAATATATTGAATCACCAAAGATATGATCAATTGATACCCTCACTGCCTTTTGAAGGGAAAAATCGCATTTGTAGTCTTCTAATTCTTTTTGATTTCTTAAAATTTTAAGATCTTTACTAAACTCTTCGAGAAGAATGCCATATAATGCATCCTTATAGGACTTATCCCCAGGTTTCTTTTGCAACGAAGCATATGTTTTCTGCGAGGATTTGTGGCCATTGCCCACCCCTACACTATTAAATGCAGATTTTACACCATTTTTTCCATTAGTTTTCTCTTCGCTGTTTTGTTCCGGCGAAATAGGAGGTAACGGGTCAAATTCGTTCCGCAGAGGTCTGTAGCGATTGCCCTCTTGTACACTATTAGATGCAGATTTTATTCTGTCTTTTTTTCTCTTGGATTGATTTTCTTTCAATGGGCTGTCTTGTGCCGGCGAAGAAGATAGTGTAGTAGGTAATGATTTCACTCTTCTTTTGTTAGGCGATGATGCACTAGAAGGTGATGATTCACTTGAATTCGCTTTTTCTCTTCCTGTAATTATCGGTTTCGACACAGGACGACGACCTATATCTGAAGTAGAAGCTGTTCGCCGCAGTGATGGAATATCCTTTGGTTGAGTAGGAGTAGGACTATTGTTAGGACTATTGTTAGGACTAAACATTCTCGCCATCCTCTATAGCACAGTTTTTTTATTCACCAGTGAAACTTTCTTATATTTTCTGCGGTTGATAACAAACCTTCCGGAGATAGTATACCGAAAGGGCATTTATTTTGTAAGTATTTTCTGATTCTTTTTGTCAGTAAAATGCCGGCAGCTAATAAAAATTACAAAAAAAGACTGCTTGCACTACAATTAAATTCGAATGAAATACACCTGTTTATAAACTTTGGGGAAGTCTACTATGACAATCCACTAACTTCAAGTGCTATATACTCTTTTTCTCAATTTTCTTCATGGCAAAGAACATTATTATTCAATTATCTATGGTTATGGATAAATAATGATCAGAGCTTGAGCTGCTGCCTAATCCACCAACTTTAAATGCGGCACGCTCTTTCTCTCTTTTGCATTAACAACCACTTCTGCTGACTCAGCGAGAGATGCATCGGTTGCCCATTCTGTCCCCCCTTCTTCAGCATCTTCAAAATCAAAAAACATGCCTTGTCCATTTTCGTGCGCATAAACTGACAATACTGCTTTAGTGGGCGCTGAAATGATATGCACAACCCCAGAAAAAGACGCTTTAAATTCAAGCAAATCATTACCCACTTTCAGGTCACGAATAGCTTGGGGTGCAATGTTTAAAGTGATTTGACCATTTTCAACGTACTGTTGTGGAACGTTACAGCGCGGAAAAGTCACATCTAAAACGAGATAAGGTGTGCAACCACTATCTACAATCCATTCATAAAATGCACGAACCAAATAAGGCTTGTTTGATATCATATCATCCTCTTCTCTTTGTAAAGAACTCGTCATTGCGAGCTCACGCCTTAGCCCTTTATGTGAGGCGTGGCAATCCAGAATGGTGATAAATTGTAGGTACTCTGGATTGCTTCGTCGCGAAGAGCACGCTCCTCGCAATGACGGCGTGAATAGTTAAGCAGTCTCCGCTTTAGCCAATTTTCTTAAATCTTGTTCCGCTTCCGTTAAGCTTGCTTGAAAAGCATCACGAGAAAAAACACGCTCTGAATACTTTATAATAGATTTGGCTTCGGCAGGCAATGTAATACCCCAAGCAGGCAAGCGCCACAAAATCGGAGCAATGCAGCAATCCACCAAAGTAAAATCTTCGTTAAGGAAAAAAGGCATACTTGAAAATACAGGAGCAAGTTTAATAAGGTAATTACGTAATTCTTTGCATGCTGCTTGCGATTCCGCTACCTTGCCTTTTTCAATCTTACGGATTAAATCACCCCATTCACGATCAACGCGATGAATCATTAAGCGTGTCTTAGCACGCGCAACGGGATAAACCGGCATCAATGGAGGATGCGGAAAGCGTTCATCCAAATATTCCATAATGATATTGGCATCATACAATACCAATTCACGATCCACTAAAGTGGGCGCTGTACCATAAGGATTGAGCTCATATAAATCGAGCTTGTCTTTATCACTGGCATCGACATTAATTATTTCAGCGCTCACACCTTTTTCGGCAAGCACAATACGAACGCGATGGCTAAAAATATCCATTGACCCTGAATAAAAGGTCATAATTGAGCGCTTGTTAGCAACGATAGCCATGATGATGTACTCCTCAACACAATAATTAAATTAATACATAAGCTGGTTGGGGGACTAGGATTCGAACCCAGGTTAACGGAGTCAGAGTCCGCTGTCCTACCACTAGACGATCCCCCACCACTGCCCCTTGGCGAGGGATTATATCACAAATTTTGGAAGTGGTGTTGGCGGGGGGAAGAAAATGTGAGGTGAAAGGGGGCACGTCTCATCATTTAACAAGTAATTATTCAGTTGTTAAATGATGAGACGTGCCCCCTTTATTTTTCACGGGCACGATATAGATAGGATGTAGTTTAATTAACGTTTAGAGTACTGCGTACCTTTACGCGCTTTCTTTAATCCCACTTTTTTACGCTCAACTTCTCGAGCATCACGTGTGAGAAAACCTGCTTTACGTAAGATTTTACGCAATGAAGATTCAGATGTTGAATCACCACCTGTTTCTTCTTCGTATTCTAATAAAGCACGTGAAATACCATGTCGAATAGCACCGGCTTGGCCGCTGATGCCGCCGCCTGCTACTGTGACTAAAATATCAAACTTCTCTTGAAGATTTGTTACTTCCAAGGGCTGGCGCACAATCATGCGCGCTGTTTTACGCCCAAAGTAATCTTCTAGGGTTTGCTCATTAATGGTGATATTACCTTTTCCGGGTCTTAAAAACACACGTGCTGTGGAAGTTTTACGACGACCGGTTCCATAATATTGTTTTGCTACTGCTGGCATAGAGTTTTATTCCGTAAGATCTAATAATTGGGGTTGTTGTGCTGTATGTGGGTGTTGTGACCCCGCATACACTTTTAATTTTTTATACATAGCACGTCCTAAAATATTTTTAGGTAGCATGCCTTTTACTGCAATTTCAATGACACGTTCAGGCTTTTTAGCAATTAGCTTTTCAAACGTAATTTCTTTAATACCGCCTGGGTAACCTGAATGGCTGTGATAAATCTTATCTTTACGTTTATTACCTGTTACCTGCACCTGTTCCGCATTAATGACAACGATAAAGTCACCGGTATCAACATGCGGGGTATATTCTGGTTTATGCTTGCCGCGTAAACGTTTTGCAATTTGACTCGCTAACCTACCTAAGGTTTTTCCTGCAGCATCAACAACATACCAATTATGCTGTGCTGTTTCATTTGTCGCGTTATAAGTTTTCATCTGACACCAAACTCCACCCATGATCAAAAGATGGTGAATTCTATAGTAATGGCTAAAAACAAGCAAGCATGATTACATCTAAAAGACGGTGAATCCTATTACGGATCTACTGTGCTGAAACTAGGATTACTGTTCAATATTTGTTACAATGACCAAAATCATTTACATACAATTCGAGGGGAAAAACAATGGCAATAAAAATCGTTATAGTAGGTGCAAGTGGAAGCGGAAAGACAGCGTTATTTAAGCGTATAGTCTACAATGAATTTTCTAAGAACTTATTCCAACTATAGGTGCTGATTTCAGGAAAAAAAACAACTGTGATATATGGGATACTAGCGGAGCAGAAAAATATATAAATGTCCCACAACACTTATTTGCGCAACGCGCATGTATTAGCATTCGTCTATGATGTAACGGGTAACCGTAAAGAACAAGAACAATATTTGACAGAGATGTATGAGGCTGCAAAAGCTAATAAGCAGTCTTTTATCTCATTTTTAATCTTTACCAAGACAGAGGATAAATTTCCACCCGATGTTGCTGAATTTGAATTAGACGTGATAATGCCAGAACTTGAACATCTGGGCGATTTAACTAAAAAATTAAACGTACACTCTAAAAACATTTTTATATGTTCCGCAAAACGTAATACTCTTATATGGGAGAAGACATTCCCAAAAGAGAAATTCGAGTTTATTACTCATCGCGCTGAAGAAATCGTAGCAATTCAACAGAAAGCTGCAGCGGAAAGCAAAGTATCGGGCCAATCTTCAGCAGAAAACAAAGTATCGAGCCAACCTTCATTTGACCCAAAAAAATTACATAAAAAATATGATCGCATTTGGGAGCAAAACAAAAATACTAGATGCACTTTCTTTTCAAGAGCTAAAGATATTTTCATAAACTATGCCTATGCCCCTTTCCATTGGGATAGAAACCACGTTGATGCCATACAGAAAATCCTCTTAGATGAAAAAAAACCTGTAACCAACGTAGATAATTTACTCGCTAGGGTAAAAGAAATTAACCTAAAAAACCCCATTGGCTCTCTTGCAAGACGGATAGCATTCGTTGAGCTTAAAAAAACCGAGCAACCCAAGCAGGGGCAAAACCATGGTACTGAGATGAGCAGAAAACCTTCTAAAACCACCTAAATGAGTAGTAATCTAACGCGCTATAGAAAATTTTTTTATAAAAACACTCGCAAAATTACGTGGATATGATAAGTGAGGCGCCCTTAAGGTTATATTAAGAATTCCCATATATAATCCTAGATTCGGCAGTTGAACCCTACTGCGAGGGGCTTCTGCATTGAATTTAGGATAATGCGAGTAATTTAAAACAAGCAAGGCATAGTTAACAAAACAGAGGCAAAAGCTATGGCGACAAAACCAGGGCCAATAAAGATAGCTCTGATAAATAAAAATAGCACTGGGAAAACAACATTTGCTGATCCCGTTCTCGGCATGCGTTTCGAGAAAGAATTTGAAAACATAAGAAGCAGTAGATTCGTTACAAAATACGGATACTTTTTAGTATTGGATATTGGTGAAGGACCACTTCGTACTATTACACAATTTCATCTGAACAATTCGGATGTAATAGCGTTTGTCTTCAATGCACAAGATGACTATGAAGCGCAAAAAGCATACCTGACAGACATGCTTAAACTCGCAAAAACTTGCAATAACCCATCTTTCACCCCATTTTTATTTGTCGCCAATGCTGCTAAATTAACAGTGGAAATTGAACAACAACTGGACACCTTAGCTGAAGAATTAAAAGTAACTAAAGAAAACATATTTAGAGAGTGTAGTTTTGTTGAGTGTGCAAGTAAGGTAGCTCTACAGAAACGCAGATGGAGTCAATCTTTCTTTAATCCAAAAAACTTCAAGGAAAGCTATCTTACGATTTGGAACAATAAAGCCAAAGACTCTGATCTGGCAAGAGCTATAGCTGTCTTAGAAGACTATGCCAACAAGGGCTTCTTTCACTTTCACTGGAATAGGCAACATGCCAAAGCAGTAAAAGCCATCATAGCAAAAACAACGATAACTAGCACAGAAGACTTGCTCACCGAGTTAGATAAAATTACAAAAAACTCCACCGGCTCTCTTGCAAAACGGATAGCATTTATTCGGTATCAGACTAAAAGTGTAGAATCTAAAGAGATGAAAGGGGTCACATCTCATGCATATCATTCCCCACCTCTCAAAATTTCTCCTGGGCGCTGAAGTTAGATCGAAGCCCCGTCATTGCGAGCATGTGCTTTTCATGCGAAGCAATCCAGGGGAACGTTTTTGTGCTCCCTGGATTGCCACGCCCACGCAAAAAAGCGCGCGCGGGCTCGCAATGACGGGGCTTCGATCTAACTTCAGCGCTCGCATTCATTGGCAGAAGGAGATGTGGGGAATGATATCGGTCTCATGTGTGCCACAGGCACACATGAGACGTGACCCTTCCTTCTCTTATGTAAGTTAAGACAAAACTGGAGGAAAAAGAAATGCAGACAAGAGTAAAGATGGTTGTAGTAGGTCCGGGTGAGTGCGGAAAATCATCAATAATTAATCGTTTACGTCACCAATCCTTTATTTTCAATAATGAAACAACTGTGGGCGCAGAGTTTCACCGTATAAACAATTGTGAAATATGGGATACTTCTGGGCAAACAAGATTTTTTGAGATAACGGGTCTGTATTTACGTGAAGCACAGGTAGTAGCATTTGTATTCGATGTGCAGAATAAAGATTATGAAAAACAAAAAGAATATCTGCAAAAAATATACAAGAAAGTAAAGTCATCTTGTGGAGAAAACTTTACCTCATTTTTAATTGCTACCAAGGTTGATGGTCCCTTATTGGAGGAAATTAATCAACAACTGAAAGATTTAGCTAAAGAATTAAACGTAAAGGACGAAAACGTTTTTAAATGCTCTGCAAAATACAACACTATTACACACACATGGAATAACACTCCCCAGCAAGGATTTATATGTATTCTGAATCGCGCAATTGCAGTGACTCCACAGAAGCCTGCAGAAATCAAAATATCGACCCCACCTTTATTTACTCCAGAAGATTTACATAAAAAATATGATAGCATTTGGGAGCAAAACAAAAATGCTAGATGCACTTTCTTTTCAAGAGCTAAAGATATTTTCATAAACTATGCTTCTAATACCTTTTTTCATCTGGGCAGAAATCACGTTGATCAAATAACAGCTATTCTCACAGATCAGAAAAACCCTGTAACCACCACAGATGATTTACTCGCTAGGGTAGAAAAAATTCAGCTAAAAAACCCCTCTGGTTCTCTTGCAAGACGGCGAGCATTCGTTAATCTTAAAAAAGCCGAGTATGAGAAAATACGTAGCACAGAGATGGGCATAAAGCATCAAAAACCATCTAAATGAGTAGTAATCTAACGCGCTATAGGAAATTTTTTTATAAAAACACTCGCAAAATTGCCAGGATATGGTAATGTATGTAGCGCATTATTGACTTTAATTATGAGGAAAAAACGATGGCTGCTAGAAAGAAAGCTACTGCCAAATCCAATGGAAAAGCTGTAAAGAAAAAACCCGTGAAAGTGACAATGAAAAAAGTGTCAATCGGTAAAGACCCACTGACCAAAGGTGGCATTCTTACGGCGATCACGGATATGACGAGTCTTGCTAAGAAAGACGTCACTGCGTTTATGGATGCACTAAACTTCGTAATCGAAGGACACATTGCATCACGCGGACCTGGAAAATTTGTTCTACCTGGTCTGATGAAAATCGTAGTGGTGAAGAAGCCTGCAAGACCAGCTCGTAAAGGCATTAACCCCTTTACCGGTGAAGAAGTCATGTTCAAAGCTAAACCTGCTCGTAAAGTCGTGAAAATCAAAGCGCTTAAGAAACTGAAAGAAATGGTGGACTAAGAGCTATATCATATAAATTCGCCGTAAAGCGAAATGCAAATAAGGGCACTCTAGGGTGCCCTTGTTTTTTCTCTGTCATTGCGAGGAGTGCTCTTCACGACCCCAGCTAAGAGCATGTGCTGGGGCAGGCTGCGCCGCGCAATCCAGAAGAACGTTGCAATATACCCTGGATGCTTCACCTCGCAAAAGGCGCGAGGTTCGCAATGACGAGCAGTGTTACTGCTACTTTCACTCGCGGATTCACAATGACAGGGACTACGCCATCTCTTCCTTCACCACTTCAGCCAACTGATTAGCAAGATATCTAATACGGGCTTCGTCATCATTACCTTCAACCATGACTCGCACTAAAGGTTCTGTACCTGAGCGGCGTAATAAAACTCTACCCGTTTTACCCAGCTTACTTTCGACATCTTGTAAAATAGATTGGATGCGGGGTTTCTGACTTGGATCGCTGTCATTTGTTACTTTGACGTTGACTAATACTTGCGGGTATTTACTTAAACCGGATTTGAGCTCTGCCAGTGATTGGTTTTTATTTCGCATTGCAGATAAAACTTGCAAGCGCAGTGATAATTCCATCCCCTGTTGTAATAGCATCTGAACAAATAATATGACCCGAAGGTTCACCGCCTAAATGCCAATGACGTTTGTTTAACTCCGCCATAATATGTCGATCGCCCACTGGCACACGAACAAATTCAACACCTAAATCTTGCAATGCTTGTTCCAAACCAAAATTCGACATCACCGTACCAACCACACCGCCTTTTAACGTACCTCGTTTCTAGCGATGTTTAACAATGATATAAAGTAATTCATCGCCATCTAGAATATTACCCTGCGTGATCAATCATGATGACACGATCACCATCGCCATCTAATGCAATGCCTAAATCTGCTTTTTCTCTTAAAACATGCTGCTGTAGTATTTCAGGATGGGTTGCACCACAATTTAAATTAATATTTAATCCATTGGGTTCAACACCAATTTCAATCACTTCTGCACCTAATTCACGAAATACATTGGGTGCAATGTGATAAGCTGCGCCATTCGCGCAATCAACAACAATTTTTAAGCCATTAAATGTAATGTCAGAAGAAACTGTGCTTTTACAAAATTCAATATAACGACCCGGCGCATCGACAACACGAACTGCTTTACCTAATTGCGCTGAATCAACTGTCGTCATGGGTTGTTCTAGTTGTTCTTCAATCGCAAATTCTAGATCATCAGGAAGTTTCGTCCCTTGCGCAGAAAAGAATTTAATGCCATTGTCATAATAAGGATTATGTGATGCACTGATAACAATGCCTGCTTGTGCGCGCAAAGTACGTGTTAGATAAGCAATCGCAGGTGTTGGCATAGGGCCTAGTAAATGAGTATCAATGCCAGCAGCAGATAAACCTGCTTCCAATACAGATTCAAACATATAGCCAGAAATGCGCGTATCTTTGCCAATCAAAACTTTGCCATAACCTTGGCGCGCCAAAACTTTACCCACTGCCCAACCCAGTTTTAAAATAAATTCGGCGTTAATAGGCCAAACGCCTACACGGCCACGAATACCATCCGTGCCAAAATATTTGCGTGGCTTGGAATTGATCTGTTGTTATTAACTGGTGCTTTGGTCATGCGCTGAATCGATTCCTTCTTGTATCATCTGCATTTGGAATACGATGCTTTTCCAGATGCTTGTGTTATTCTTAGTCGGTGTCTGTTGGTATCTATTATCACTCGCCAGCCTGCTGGTTCACGCACAGGTCTACCCGCCATAATATCTTCAATTTGATCTATGCCTAATGGTTTCATATTTAATTAGTGCTTGTGCCATCGTATGTAATTTATCGATATTTTCTTTTAAAATTTTTTCAGCGCGTTTATAATTTCGATCGATAATGAACGAACTTCTGCATCGATCAATGCCCGATGTGGCTTCAGAAATTTCTTTATGCCGCGTAACAGAATGGCCAAGAAATACTTCTCCTTCATCTTCACCAAAAGTCAATGGACCTAGTTTTTCAGATAAACCCCATTTGGTTACCATGTTGCGCGCAAATTCTGTGGCTTTTTGAATATCATTAGATGCACCTGTTGTCACTTTCTCGCGACCAAAAATAATTTCTTCCGCGATGCGTCCACCAAACAAACTGGAAATTTTACTTTCCAAATATTCTTTGGTATAACTATAACGATCCCCTTCCGGTAAAAACATGGTAACACCTAATGCTCTTCCGCGAGGAATAATCGTTACTTTATGAACAGGATCATGTTCAGGCACACATAAACCAACAATAGCATGTCCTGCTTCATGATAAGCAGTTAATTTCTTTTCTGCTTCGCTCATTACCATGGAACGACGTTCAGCTCCCATGATGACTTTATCTTTGGCTTTTTCAAAATCTTCCATACCGACCGCACGTTTATTGGCACGCGCAGCAAAAAGCGCTGCTTCATTGACAATATTGGCTAAATCAGCGCCTGAAAATCCAGGCGTACTACGTGCAATAACAGCTGACATCGACATCATCTGCTAACGGTACTTTACGCATATGAACACGTAAAATTTGTTCACGACCACGAACATCAGGCAAGACCAACAATCACTTGTCGATCAAAACGACCTGGACGCAATAAAGCAGGATCAAATACATCAGGACGATTGGTTGCAGCAACGACGATGACGCCTTCATTACCTTGGAATCCATCCATTTCAACTAATAATTGATTTAAGGTTTGTTCACGCTCATCATGACCGCCGCCTAAGCCCGCGCCACGATGACGACCTACTGCATCAATTTCATCGATAAAAATAATACAAGGCGCTTGTTTTTTAGCTTGCTCAAACATATCACGTACACGTGAAGCACCCACACCGACAAACATTTCCACAAAATCAGAACCGGAAATAGTAAAGAAAGGTACTTTTGCTTCACCTGCCACAGCTCTTGCTAACAATGTTTTACCTGTTCCTGGTGGGCCGACTAACAATACGCCACGCGGAATTTTGCCGCCTAAGCTTTTGAAATTTTCCTGGATCATTTAAGAAATCGACTAATTCTTTGACTTCTTCTTTTGCTTCTTCACACACCCGCAACATCTGCAAAAGTTACTTTAACTTGATCTTCACCTAATAAACGCGCGCGGCTACGGCCAAATGAAAATGCACCGCCTCGACCACCGCCTGCTTGCTGCCGTAAAACATAAATCCAGATAGCAAATAAAACAATCCAAGGTAATAAATTTAAAAGATGCATCAATAAACCGGGTTGTTCTGGTGGTTTGCCTTTGACATTGACGTCCTTTATCGATCAATTCTTTTAATAAGCGCAGGATCTTGACGCATAGGAAGATAAGTTGTGAAGTTTTATTATTTTGCATGTACCCAGTGACATTCTTGATCGGAAATAGTGACAGAACTGACATTGCCTTGTTTAATTCATTCAAAAAAGTAGAATAACTAATTTTGTTCTTCTGGCTCGCGTCGCGGCCCAAAGTTATTAAATACAGAAACTAGGATAATCCCGATCACCATCCATAAAAGTATCGTTTTAATTGTGTCATTCACCGTAGCTGACCTCTCGTTCATAACAAGCAACCACCGGTTTACCCTACTATGCTTAAGTATAGTTATCATACCTGAATTAGGCTCATACTATCTAGAAAAAATCCATTGCCGTGTCTAATCGCACTCATTTATCTTCCTGCTAAAATATACACTTCTCTTGACCGCCCTGAAGCTTTTGGCTTACGAATCACTACTTTCTTAAAATGTCGCTTAATTTCAGCTAAATAAGCATCAAAACCTTCACCTTGAAAAACTTTAACCAAAAAACCACCCTCATCGTTCAAAACCTGCAACGCAAAATCTAAAGCTAATTCAGCTAAAGCCATGGACGCGGCTGATCAACACTATCAATACCACTGATATTGGGTGCCATATCAGAAATAACCCAATCCGACTTTCGCATCTGCCAAGTGCTGTCAATAATTCTTCGTAAGACAGCTTCTTCAGCTAAAATCACCTTGAATAAACTCAACACCTTCAATAGGTTCCATGGGCAATATATCCAACGCAATCACACGCCCTTTGGTTCCGACCAGTTTGACAACAATTGCGACCAACCACCGGGCGCTGCCCCAAATCAATCACCGTCATTCCTGGTTTAAATAATTTATCGCGTTCTTGCAATTCCATGCAGCTTATAAACAGCTCGCGAACGATAGCCTGCTTGTTGTGCTTGCTTAACATAAGGATCAGAAAAATGTTCTTTTAACCACGTCGGCTACTGCTACTTTTTTATGCCATTAGATATAAGCTACTTCAACAATTTCATAAACAATGTACACCTTCAGGTGTTTGCACTTCAACAATCATCACCTTCATATTTACCAATCATGGCGCGTGCAACAGGAGAAGTAACAGAAATTTTATGAATTCTTAATATCTGCTTCATCTTCACCGACAATTTTATAAGTAACTGATGCTTCTGTCTTTCGTATTCATAAATGTAACTGTGGCACCAAAAATAACTCTGCCCAGTATTTTCAATTTGCGTGACATCAATAACTTGCAGCACTCATAATTTAGCTTCAATTTCCATGAATACGCCCTTCAACAAAACCTTGTTGTTCACGCGCTGCATGATATTCAGCATTTTCTTTTAAATCACCATGCGCTCTGGCTTCAGCAATAGCATTAATAATTCGCGGACGTTCAACTGATTTTAAACGCTGTAATTCTTCCCGCAACATTTTCTGCGCCTGCTACTGTCATTGGTATTTTTTGCATACGTTACTGCACTCTCTAAAATTTCATATCTTCAAAAAATTTTTTCACCTTATTAAACCATGAACTCGATTTTGGACTATGTTTATTATTCGCAGACATGGTTTTTTCAAACTGCTTGTAATAATTCTTTTTGTTTTGCGTTAAATTAACAGGTGTTTCAACTGTGACTTTACACATTAAATCACCCTGTCGCACCACCGCGAACCGATGGCACTCCCATGCCTTTAATACGAAACACTTTACCCGATTGTGTTTCAGCAGGAATTTTTAATTTAACCCGCCCATTCAAAGTTGGCACATCTAATTCACCGCCTAATGCCGCGGTCACAAAACTAATGGGCACTTCACAATGTAAATTGTTACCATCTCGCTCAAAAATTGCATGTTGTTTAACACTGATTTGAACATAAAGATCACCTGGCATGCACCTGCTTCACCTGCTTCACCTTCTCCACTCAAACGAATTCGATCACCCGTATCAACACCCGGGGGAATTTTAACAGATAATTTTTTAGTTTGTTTACGTCGACCTTTGCCACGACAACTTAGGCAAGGATCTAATAATCACTTGACCTTTACCACGACAAGTAGGACAAGTTTGTTGCACAGAAAAAAATCCTTGCTGCATGCGTACTTGCCCATAGCCACCGCAATCTTGACAAGTGACAGGAGATGCGCCTTTACGTGCACCACTGCCATGACATTCTGCGCAAGCAATCAGTGTAGGAATGGTAATTTCAACTGTTTTACCAAACACAGCATTTTCCAGAGTAATTTCGAGATTATAACGTAAATCTGCGCCACGCTGCGGGCCGCCGCGTCCACCACCAAAAATATCACCGAAGATATCACCAAAAATATCACTGAAATTCATTCCGCCCATGACCAGCAGCGCCACCAAAACCACCTGCTCCTTGTGCAGCATGACCAAATTGATCATAGGCAGCTCGTTTACGGCTATCAGAAAGCACTTCGTAAGCTTCTTTATTTCTTTAAATTTTTCTTCAGATACTTTATCGTTAGGATTACGATCAGGATGATGCTTCATCGCTAAGCGACGATAGGCTTTTTTAATTTCTTCTTCGCTGGCATTACGCGAAACACCTAAAATTTCGTAATAATCTCGTTTTGCATGATTAATCTTACATTTATACTCATTAGAGCCATGTGCTTTACATGGCGAAGCAATCGGAATTGCAACATTCTCTGAGCTTCGTCGCAAAAAGCGCTCCTCGCATGACGACTATTACTGTTTCTTATCGTCTTTCACTTCTTCAAACTCAGCATCAACTACATTATCACCTTTTTGCCCAGACTGCTTGTTCTTGCTGCGGCTTGTCCTTGTTGCGCGCTGCCTGCTTGTTGCTTGACCTTGACGCATAAAACGTTCTGCCATTTTAGCAGAAGCATCGGTCAATTCTTTAGTCTTTGCTTCAATTAAATCTTTATCATTGCCTTTCATCGCTTCTTTTAATGCTTCAATTGCATGTTCAATCGCTTGACGTTCATCAGCAGAAACTTTATCGCCTGCTTCTTTCATTGATTTTGTAACAGCATGAATCATGTTATCTGCTTGATTACGTGCAGTCACCAATTCATGGAATTTATGATCTTCTGCAGCATGTGCTTCAGCATCTTTCACCATTTTTTTAATTTCTGCTTCCGATAAACCACTGGATGCTTTAATCACAATAGATTGTGCTTTACCTGTTGCTTTATCTTTTGCTGACACATGCAAAATACCATTCGCATCGATATCAAATGTCACTTCAATTTGCGGCATACCACGTGGTGCAGGTGGAATATCAGTTAAATCAAATCGACCTAATGATTTATTCGCAGAAGCCATTTCACGTTCGCCTTGCAATACATGAACGGTCACTGCAGTTTGATTATCTGCTGCTGTTGAAAAGACTTGTGCTGCTTTGGTTGGAATCGTGGTGTTTTTTTCGATGAGTTTAGTCATCACACCACCCATGGTTTCGATACCTAAGGAAAGCGGTGTCACATCTAACAATAATACATCTTTAACTGCACCAGAAAGCACAGCACCTTGAATCGCCGCACCAACAGCAACTGCTTCATCAGGATTAACATCTTTACGTGGTTCTTTGCCAAAGAATTTCTTCACTGTTTCTTGCACCAGTGGCATACGTGTTTGACCACCGACTAAAATCACATCTTCAATTTCACCCACATACAAGCCCGCATCTTTAATCGCAATTTTGCAAGGCTCAATGGTACGTTGAACTAAATCTTCAACCAAAGATTCCAATTTAGCACGTGTCATTTTAATATTTAAATGTTTAGGACCACTGGCATCTGCAGTAATATAAGGCAAATTAACTTCCGTTTGCTGCGTTGAAGAAAATTCAATTTTGGCTTTTTCTGCAGCTTCTTTTAAGACGTTGCAATGCTAATGGATCATTACGTAAATCAATGCCAGATGCTTTTTTAAATTCATCAATCAGATAATTAATGATACGTATGATCAAAATCTTCACCGCCTAAGAAAGTATCACCATTGGTTGATAACACTTCAAATTGATGTTCGCCATCAACTTCAGCAATTTCAATAATGGAAATATCAAATGTACCACCACCCAAATCATATACAGCAATTTTGCGATCGCCTGGTTTTTTATCCATACCAAATGCAAGCGCTGCTGCGGTTGGTTCATTGATAATACGTTTAACTTCAAGACCAGCAATACGGCCAGCATCTTTGGTTGCTTGACGTTGTGAATCATTAAAATAAGCAGGAACAGTAATAACAGCTTCTGTGACTGCATGACCCAAATAATCTTCTGCGGTTTTTTTCATCTTCATTAAGACTTGAGCAGAAACTTGTTGTGGTGCAATTTTTTATTACCCAATACTTCAACCCAAGCATCGCCATTGTCAGCACGAATAATTTTGTAAGGAACGATTTCTTTATCTTTGCGAACGACTTCTTCGTCATAACGACGGCCAATAAGACGTTTGACGCATAAATAGTATTAGTTGGATTTGTCACCGCTTGGCGTTTTGCGGGCTGCCCAACAAGAATTTCATCATTTATCGAGATAAGCAACGATGGAAGGTGTTGTGCGATCGCCTTCCGCAGTTTTCAATCACGCGAACTTTATCGCCTTCCATGATTGCGACACAGGAATTGGTCGTACCTAAGTCAATGCCAATGATTTTACTTGTAGCCATGTTTATTCTCCAAAAATTCAGTTATCTAATTCTATATATGGGGTTATTTATTGTGTTTTTCAACTGCCTGCTTTTGCTACTATAACTAAAGCAGGTCTTATCAAGCGCTTATTTAATAAGTAGCCTTTTTGCAGTACTGATATAACCGTCCCGGGCTTAACCTTGGGATCTACTTGCGTAGAGACTGCTTGATGCAATTCTGGGTTAAAAGCCTCTCCGACTGGATTAATTTGATCCACTCCAAATTTCTCCATCGCCGTAGCAAACATTTTCAATGTAAGATTTACGCCACCTAACAAACTGCCTTCTCCTGAATCTTCATCAGTATGCGTATCAATAGCACGCTCAAGACTATCGATAATTGGCAGTAATTCATTAACAAATTTTTCTAATCCAAACTTATGTGCACTCGCTATATCAAGCTCAGCGCGACGCCGCATGTTTTGCATCTCAGCTTGTGTACGCAGTGCTTTTTCTCGTTGTTGGTCAGCCTCTGCTTCAGCTTTATTTAATTTGTCGAGTAACTCATCATATGACTCATGCGTTAATCGTTGCTCGTTTGCAAACTCATCCACTAATTCTTCTTCAGGCTTTTCAGCGATGAATCTATTTTTAAGTGAAGCCGTGCTACCGGCTTTATCTTTTTTATCTTCAGATGACATTTATGTATCTCCTGCGGTTATACAAGATATGGGGATTCTGCTCTCTAGATTCAAGAGAAAACTAGATAAATAAAAAAGCCTAGTTGTTGGTGAGCAACCAGGCTTTAAAAAAAGTTTTTAGAATTTTAATTATAAGCTTACGTATTATTTATAATTTCAACAGTAACTGACGTAGATGCAGATCCGCATGCGTTAGTAGCTGTAATAACAACTGGAATTATGTTAGTTCCGGCGGCATGATCAATGACTGTTACGACTCCCGCTGGAGTTACTGTGATTATTGCAGTTGAGTTTGTCGACGTAGCAGTGAAAGTCAGACCTGATCCAGGGGAGAAGCTAGGCCCAGCATTAAGTACTACTGGAGCTCCTATTGAGGGAGCCGGAGGAGGAATCGTTGATATAAGCAGAGGCGCTGACCCCGGTGGGCAAACAACAGGAGGCACAACAGGATCAAACTCAACTCTCTCATCCGTTATAGCTAACACTTGTGGCATATGCACTGCTGGATCCGCTGTCCATGCCAAGAAATCGTCTGGGCTTGGTCGTGGCAACATACCTTCGCCTTTTAGATCGCCTTTCAAGCTGACGCGTGGTGCTGGTGCAATAGGTTCCATAATGTAATTAAAGTTAAGGCCTACATTCCAAGTATCGGGTAATGCTTCTTTTCCAACAACATAACCACCAAACAACCCAACTACCCAATTACCAAAAAATGGCACATTACTCCATGAAACGTTGCCTTGATAATCATTGAATGGCTTGCGTACCGCAGCAGATACACCTACACCTACGCAATCTGTTATTGCTTGACCTAATCGAATTGTGCCACCAAAACCGGTTGCATCATTACGAGTATTGTATCGAGTGTTATATCTCACATTATCATAGTTGAGATCCGCACCTACTACACCACCTTGCCAAGGTTGGATGGTAAACCCTGGGCTGACTCCTTTTGCATTTGATCCTGCAATGCGTCTGAAATCAGTAAAGGCGAAGAGCACGCCTTGTTTAGTGACGAATCCATGGCGTTCTTCTAATGTTTTACTGTTTGCATGCGAATAATACGCGCTTAAATCAATTTGTGGCTTATAGTTGCATCCCAGGAATTCATATTGATAATCTGCACCAATCGCTCCCTGATTTACCCATTGCCGCGTATCGCCTGTAAAAAATGAGTAACCAATCTTTTGCCATAACCATTCTGCTGTCAGTTTGACACGTTGGTTATCCACTATTCTCCAACCCAGTGTACCGCCAACGCGATAATCTCTCACACCCACTTCACCCGCTACGGAATAAGCAGTTGACTCAGTAATTGGCGCTGTAAAACCGCCTCTGACTGTGGGGCCTAAAAACGTGGTGGGATTACCTGCAGATATCGTGCTAAGGCATAGCAACATACTGCTAAGTGCCAGTAATAATTTTGAAATCTTTTTCATCAACTGCCTCCGTGCATTTTTGTTTGCGAAGAATCTAAAGCTTAGATTAAAGCAGGCAACAGTATAGATTATCCATTTATGGAAAACAACTTATACAAAAATTTGCTAGCAATAAAAAAGCCTAGTTGCTTATTAGCAACTAGGCTTTCTGTTTCGCATTTATTATCTCAAATAAGAGAAGATTTTTCTATGCTTAAGTGATACCCCTAAAAGTTACAGTAACTGGACCTATTGCTGAACCGCATGAATTTGTAGCTGTTATTGTAACTGGAACCGTTCTAAAAGCAATCGTAGGAACTGTGACAGTTACAACCCCGCTAGGAGTAACCGTAACAGTTACACCAGGGGCAGTCGTTGTAGCTGTAAAAGTCAAGTTACTACCACTAAAGTGAGACGCAACATTAAAAGTTCCAACAAGTACCGTACCAAAAGCCTGAGTAGGAATCGTTGACGTAAGCAGAGGCGCCGACCCCGGTGGGCAAAGAACAGGAACAGGATCAAGCTCAACTCTCTCATCCGTTATAGCTAACACTTGTGGCATATGCACTGCTGGATCTGCCGTCCATGCCAAGAAATCGTCTGGGCTTGGTCGTGGCAACATACCTTCGCCTTTTAGATCGCCTTTCAAGCTGACGCGTGCTGCAGGTGCAATAGGTTCCATAATGTAATTAAAGTTAAGACCTACATTCCAAGTATTGGGTAATGCTTCTTTTCCAACAACATAACCACCAAACAACCCAACTACCCAATTACCAAAAAACGGCACATTACTCCATGAAACATTGCCTTGATAATCATTGAATGGCTTGCGTACCGCAGCAGATACACCTACACCTACGCAATCTGTTATTGCTTGGCCCAATCGAATAGTGCCACCAAAACCGGTTGCATCGTTACGAGTATTGTAGCGCGTGTTATATCTCACATTATCATAATTGAGATCCACGCCCACTACGCCACCCATCCAAGGCTGAACGGTGACTCCTGGGCTAACTCCTACTGCATTTGATCCTGCAATGCGTCTGAAATCAGTAAAGTTGAAAACTGTTCCATTAATCACTGTTGTTCCAGTACGAGTACTTAGTGTTTTACTGTTTGCATGCGAATAATATGCGCTTAAATCAATTTGTGGCTTATAGTTGCATCCAAGGAATTCGTATTGATAATCTGCACCAATCGCTCCTTGATTTACCCATTGGCGGGTATCACCTGTAAAAAATGAATAACCAATCTTTTGCCATAAATATTCGGCTGTCAGTTTTATGCGTTGGTTATCCACTATTCTCCAACCCAGTGTACCGCCGACACGATAATCTCTCACACCCACTTCACCCGCTACGGAATAAGCAGTTGACTCAGTAATTGGCGCTGTAAAACCGCCTCTGACTGTGGGGCCTACAAATGTGGTGGGATTACCTGCAGATATCGTGCTAAGACATAGCAACATACTGCAAAATGCGAGTAATAATTTTGAAATCTTTTTCATCAACTGCCTCCATGCATTTTTGTCTATAGTTAAAGAATAATAAAAAATCGCAGGTAGTATAAGATAAGCATTTATTGAAAGCAATCACCGTTAATCCACTTAAGAAAACCTATGGTGCTATCGATAAAGATAACTTACACTTTCATTTAACTCTCTAGGCGTTAGGAACCCACATGAGCAAGCCATTTAAAACCATTGGTATTATCGGCCGTGTTAAAACTTCGGGTGTGAAGGAAACACTTAAATCACTCATTGATTATTTAAAAAGTTTAAAACAAAACATTATAATTGAAGCGGAAACTGCCGAATCCATAGAGGATGCAAGCTTAAAAACCTCCCCTCGCGACCAGCTGGGCCAGCATTGCGACTTAGTCATTGTGGTCGGTGGTGATGGCAGCATACTGAATGCTGTACACGCTATCATTGATGAATCTATTCCCGTCTTAGGCATTAACCGTGGCAGTCTTGGATTTTTGACAGATATCTTGCCAAGTGAGTTAGAAAAAATTAAAGATATTCTTCAAGGCAAATATACCTTAGAAAAACGCTTTCTTTTAACCGCAACAGCTAAATTTCAAAATAATATAATTGGCCAAGACGATGCTTTAAATGAAGTAGCACTTATCCCGAGCACAGCTCCTCATATGAATGAATTTGAAATATATATTGATGATCAATTTGTCTGCAGCCTGTCTTCCGACGGCTTGATTATTGCAACACCCACTGGATCAACTGCTTATGCATTATCGGGCGGCGGCCCTATTCTGCACCCCCAACTGGATGCCATTGTTCTTGTGCCAATTTGTCCGCATACTTTAAGTAATCGCCCCCTCGTTGTAGAAGGAAATCGGCTCATTAAAATTGTGATCTCGCCTGAAAATATAACCGCTCCACGTTTAAGTTGTGATGGTCGCGCTAATATTAATTGTAAGCTTGGCAGTTATGTTGAAATCCGCAAAAAGAAAAAAACTCTACATCTCATTCACCCACTAGATTATAACTATTATGCAGCACTACGCAGTAAGCTGCATTGGGGAAAAAAACTTACTACAGGATAAATTTTTATGCTGACACAAATTCACATCAGCAATTTAGCTACCATACAAGAAATTAAATTAGATGTTTTATCCGGCACTACAGTAATCACGGGTGAAACCGGCGCGGGGAAATCCATTTTAATTGATGCAGTTGAATTAGCACTGGGTGGACGCGCAACTGCAGATGTCGTGCGTCATGGGCAAGACAAAACAGATATCAGTCTTTGCTTCGATATCAAATCATTGCCTGAAGCACGCGCCTGGTTAAAAAAATATGATTTAGATAATGAAAATGAATGTATTATTAGACGTTCAATACACAAAGATGGACGTTCACGTAGTTATATCAATGGAATGCCAACCACATTACAACCCTTACGCGAACTCAGTGATTTGTTAATTAATATTCATGGCCAGCATGAACATCAATCTTTACTTAAAACGGATACACAACGCGACATGCTCGATCGATTTGCAGGACATCAAGATTTAGCTGACAAAGTATATGCACTTGCAGAAGATTGGCAAAAACTAACCACTGAAATAACTGAGTTACGCGCACTCAGAGCAGATCGCACAGCACGCAACGAACTTTTAAAATTTCAACTGCAAGAATTGGAAACATTACATTTACAACAAGATGAATTTCAAATGTTGGATTTGGAGCATAAACAACTTGCGCATGCAGGCGAGCTACTCGAAAATATTAATCATGCTCTAGCCCATTTAACCGATGAAGAAAATCACAATGCATTGAGCGCTCTTAATCAAGCTTTACGCTCACTGGAAACTGTTTTGAATGTCGACCCTAAAATTGCAACTTGGATTGAATCCATTAAAAATGCAATCGTTCATGTGAGTGACGCAGAAAGTGACTTACGCCGCTATCTTGATGGAGTTGATTTAGATCCAGAGCGCTTGCAATGGGTGGAACAAAGAATTGGAACACTCTTCGATACGGCGCGTAAACATAAAATTGCTCCACAAGAATTATTTGAATTACAACAAAAAATTGCTGCAGAACTTTCTGAATTAGAAACCAGTGATGAACGTTTAGAAAAACTACAACAACAACTTTCCACGATTGAAAAAAATTATTCTGATGTGGCTCACAAACTCAGCAAAAGTCGTGAGAAAGCTGCAAAAAAACTTGAACCAGAAATTACGCAAACGATCCAAGAACTTTCTTTACCCCATGGACAATTTTATATTCAACTTATTCAAGAAGAAAAATTTTCTGTTTCCACTCATGGTTTAGAAAAAATTATTTTTCAAATTAAAACGAATGCGGGCCAAGCCATGCAACCTTTAGCAAAAATTGCGTCAGGTGGAGAATTATCACGCATTAGTCTCGCAATTCACATGGCGACTGCTGGACAACACACTATCCCTACTCTCGTCTTTGACGAAGTCGACGTTGGCATTGGTGGAGGTACCGCAGAAAAAGTGGGAAAAATCTTACGCCGTCTAGGCCAAACCCACCAACTCCTTTGCATTACTCATCAACCACAAGTTGCGGCTCAAGGTGAGAATCATTTGCTGGTAGAAAAAATTCAGGAAAAAAACGCGACTTATTCTCAGATACGACATCTCAATCAACAAGAAAAAATGAATGAAATTGCACGCATGTTGGGTGGCGTCGAAATTACGAAAAAAACGTTGGAGCATGCGAGAGAAATGGTGGAGAAGGTGTGACTTGTGTGTCATTGCGAGCCATGTGCTTTTTACATGGCGAAGCAATCCAGGGGAACGTTTCTATGTCGCCTGGATTGCTTCGTCGCAAAGAGCGCTCCTCGCAATGACGGCTACAAACCTTGGCACCCCTTACAAATCCCATAAATATTTAAGCTATGATCCGTAATCGTATACCCTGCTTCTTTTGCAACCTGTTGCTGCCGCGTTTCAATCACTGAATCAACAAACTCTTCAACACGGCCGCACTTTACGCACACTAAATGGTCATGATGCGTCCCATGATCAAGCTCAAAGACAGAATGACCACCTTCAAAATTGTGCCTAACGACAAGGCCAGCCTCTTCAAACTGAGTCAACACTCGATAAACCGTTGCTAAACCAATATCATCACCCGATTCCAACAAAATACGATACACATCCTCTGCACTCATATGATGCTCACGAGCACTTTCAAGGATTTGCAAAATTTTAATCCGCGGTAACGTTACCTTAAGACCCGCTTTTTTAAGATCAGAGTTATCCAACAGCCTTCTCCCAATTTTTTGCAGTATAACACACATACCAAAATCATTTCGAATCGGTTATTATGGCAACCAAACCAGAAACCATGGAAATTATAATTATGAAAAAAATACTCATCATTTTAATCTGCTGCCTACTTATTGCTGGGTGCTCTTTGTTTCAAATACGGCGAACCGACATCCAACAGGGAAATATTTATACGCAAGAAATGGTAAGTCAACTCCATACTGGCATGACATTCGCTGAAGTTAAACACATCATGGGATCCCCTGTTTTGCTAAACACCTTTAGTGATAATCGAGTGGATTATGTTTATACCTTTAAAACCGGTGGTAAAATAGTCAGAGAAAAATATGTAACATTAACATTCTATAAAGGACGATTAGAGCATGTTACGCGGTTTGGAATTTAACACTGCCCGCTTTCTTCGTGCTTCTTTAGGATCAATCGTTAGCGATCGATAAATTTCAATGCGATCACCTTCTTGAACTTTATCCGTTAACTTTTTTGCTTGGCTGAAGATACCCACTTTTTGTTTAGCCAAATCAATTTCAGGAAACATTTGCAAAATACCGGAACGGCGAATCGCCATTTCGATTGTACTGCCCGCGTCAATCTGTATAGTGATAATTTGTTGTTTAGCTGGCTTAGCATAAGCCACTTCAACTGTGATTAACTTTTGAGTTGCCATACACTTCCACTGCACGTTTACAAAATGCTTCAACTAATGAATTAGCAATATGGTTAAAAACCGGCTCAAAAACTTTATCGAGTATACTACCCGTAAATTCAAATTCCAGTTCCAATGAAACTTTACAAGCGAGTTCATCCAAGGCTAAAAATGTCCAACGGCCTTCCAAATAACGAAAAGGACCTTTTACTAAGCGAATTTCCATACGTTCATAAGGATGTAAAAGATTGCGCGTGGTAAAACTCTTATGCATGCCAGACCAAGCGATATCTAACTCTGCTTCCACCGTATCTGCCGTACGGGTGATGATATGACTTTTGTGGCACCAATGCAAAAATCGTGGGTAATCTTCAATCGCATTGACCAATTCAAACATTTGACGCGCAGAGTAAGTAACCAGTGCATTGCGTTTAATTGTTGTCATTATGGGTTTCTGTCCTATTCAACTTTCATATTTAATATTATACTGCCTGCCATGTCTCAGAAACAGAAAAGTGATCAATCTATTGCCGTCAATCGTAGAGCGCATTATGAGTATTCATTTGAAGAACGCTTCGAAGCCGGCATTTCTTTAGAAGGTTGGGAGGTTAAAAGCCTACGCGCTGGCCGAGTCCAACTCGACCAAAGTTATGTATTGCTAAAAAATAATGAAGCATGGTTACTTGGCTCATTAATCACCCCTTTACAAAGCGCTTCTACACACATCCACCCTGATCCACAGCGTACACGTAAATTACTATTGCACCAAAGCGAAATTAGCAAATTAATTGGGAGTGTCGAACGCAAAGGCTATACCCTCATTCCACTGAAGCTTTACTGGAAAGGTAATCGCGTTAAACTTGAGATTGCTTTAGCAAAAGGAAAAAAAGAGCATGATAAACGTGACACAGAAAAGAAACGTGATTGGCAGCGAGAGAAACAGCGGCTATTAAAAAAATTTTAAGGACAAATACCCATGTTCACATTCAAAAGCCTATTTGTACCTGAGCACATCAATGCAACAAGTGATGATTTTGAAGGAAATAACGGCATTGGACGATATATTTTACTTCCGGGTTCAGATGGACGTGCCGCTGAAATCGCTGATTTTTTTACTAATAAAGTCGTAAAAACTCATGAACGTGGACATAACGTTTACTTAGGCAAACTGTCTGTAGACAATCACACAATAGATGTTGCCACCGTCAGCACAGGGATGGGTTGCCCAAGCACAGAAATTATTTTACATGAATTATTTAGCCTAGGCGCTAAACGATTTTTGCGTGTAGGTACTGCAGGTACATTGCAACCTAGCTGGCTACGCGCAGGCAGTATTGTCAATGTTCAAGCTTCCGTGCGCGATGAAAGCACAGCATCGCACTATGCACCGATTGAAATGCCAGCGATTGCCTCGCTTGAATTCACTTCTTCTATCCTACTTGCAGCGGAAAAATTAGGGTTAACTGAATTAATTCATACAGGTGTAGTACATTGTAAAAGTTCTCTCTACGCTCGTGAATTTAGCACAGGCCCTAGAGCGCCGGAAAATCAAAGTTACCTTAATTTATTGGCGCAAATGGGTGTGCTTGCGACTGAAATGGAAACTGCAACTTTATTTATTCAATCACAGCTTTATAATTACCAACTGATGCAACAAGGCGAAGGCCCAGCTCATCGAGTGTTAGCCGGAGCCATTTTAGCTATCGTTGGCACCACAGATCATTTCGAGCATTCAGAAGAAGCAGCTTCTGCCGTCAAAAACTCTATACAAATTGCTTTAGAAACCGTGAAAATTCTTGCGACTCAAGAGCATATTTAAAACTTCCTTACATCAATATTCATCTTTTTTGCCGCTTTCAACATGACCTCATCAGCTGAAGCAAGGCAAGGAATATGTTTTTTCTGAATAATACTTAAATGTAATGCATCAAGGGTACGTAATGGAATATCGGGTAGACCATCAATCAAATGAAATGCGTAGGTAAAATACTGATCCGAAAAACTTTCAACAACCAGGTATCCAAGATCAATATCATTCAAAAAACTGGCATATAACTGATGCTCTATTTTGTCACTCAAATCATTCATGCGCCTTCGACGAGAAAACAAACAACGCATTTCAGTAATCGTTAGACTACTAATCACTGCACGTTCTACTGATTGTATATAGCTAGTTACTTCTTTCGTACCTGATTCATTGAGATACCATTTTGCCAATACTGAAGTATCTAAATATACGTTATCGCTCATCGCGAGAATCCCGTACTAATTTTTCAGAAGAAACAGAAAGTTTTTTGGTCAGGCAATGAAGATCCTCGTGCGTAGGACGTTGAAGTTTACCTTGTATAGGTAAAATACGTGCTATAGCATTCCCATGTTTAGTAATAATTATTTCGCCAGCAGCACTAAGCAATGTTTCCAAATGCCCAATAGCATTCCGAATTTCACGAATATTCAATGTTTGCATAAACCACCCCTTTGTGTCACATTTTATAAAATTGTAGCACATTTTGTCAGACGTATGCAAAATTTTTGAGATGAATAAAAGAAGTCATGAAAACTCTTGCGACTCAAGAGCATATTTAATGTATAATTATTGATGGGGGCGACCTGGCTTCGACGTGGGTTGCAAAGCCTGAGGTGCATGCCGAGGATGTGACTACCCTCGTTAAAAATGTTACAAAACAAATAGTTGCAAATCAAAAACGCAACGCTGCAAACAGCAGCTACTTCCCTGAAGTTGCTGCCGTAGCCGCTTAATAACCGGCACAGCACTTCTCACCGATTGTGCTTATACGATCGGGTTTGCGAAGCAAACTGAGGGTCATATTATATAAGCTAGCAGCAAGATTTGCCCGAAGTCGCGCTGCTAAAAGTTCAAGGGATCGCTACTTAATCATATTGCCAGTCAGATGATGGGTAGCGAAATCCAGTGACATGGCTATGCATGTAGATCCAACGGTAGAGGATTTGCGGACGCGGGTTCGATTCCCGCCGCTTCCACCAATTTAAAAAACCACCAAAGACCATCACAGACCACAAAAGACCATTATAAATCATGCACTTACTTTTGATTTTTTTCTCTTCTTAATTGTCTTTCACAGCCATTCGCAGCCCTGAGATTGCCCCGTTTTAGCCCCGAAAATTTCAAAATTTGCCCCGTTTTAGCCCCGAAAAATGTTTAAATATAGAGCGTTTGTAGGTTATTTTTTAGGCATCTGGATACGTGCTATTATCCCCCCATCCCCCCTCCCCATAAGCCAATCACGCATCTCCGCTTATAACCATAAAGATAAGGAGAGATAACGATACTATCTAGTTAGGATATAACAGATATTTTACAGACGAACGTACTTGCCGGAGTTAGGCTTCCACCAGAACAAGAAAAAGAGAAAAAAGTGAAATTTGTGGGGCTCTTTTTTCACAATTTTCTCTTTTTCTTGTTGGGATGGGCTTTAAAAAATGAGGCGGCATATATCGGTGGCATTGCTAATCATAAGCAAGAGCGTTGGAAACAGCCCTTACCCGATTTTATTAGAACACTATATGAGGAACGCTTCGGTACTTTAAACATAAATGAAATTTAATAGTGTATCCTGATAAACTCTATCCCCCCCCCCCTGAATTTATGAGATTTATGAAATTTAATCCCCGAAATAAGTAACAAGTTTCATAAATCTCATAAATTCAGGGGGGATCAATCCTAAAATTCTTTTATGTCCTTTTCCCATGCAGAAGGTCCATTCTGTTAGCATATAACTGATATTATCCGCAGGTGACCGTGTTTGCTGCCAAACTTGCTCCCCACAAACAGAGTTAGCTTAAAGTGGCACCTAGTCGGAGCTTCCGCACCCTACCCACCTATATAGTAAGGTGAACTTTTAGATTGTCGCCCACGTAATTTTCTTACAACTTTCATATGCAACTTTTGTATGCGTTGACTATACTACATTAAAGTAGTATTATAGTGAATGGCATATTCGTTCATAAATTATAAAAGACAACGGATAATTTTGGGTGATGGGGCTTTTGAACACATCTCCGAAGCGCATCCTGAGATTTCATTAAAAGACATTAAGGAAGCACTTAGAGATCCTGACGAAGTGCGCATGAGTTCATACAAAGATGATAGTGAGCTCTATTATGTATTAAAAACGAAGCAACGCTACATTTGTGTAATCGTGAAAATTTGCGAAGACGGGAACTTTATTTCTACGGCACTGACCACGACAAAACCAAAAGTGGGACGTATAATTTATAAACAGGGGGCAGAATAATTATGTATATTTATTATAATGACAAAACTGACTACCTTGAAGTTCTTGAAAAAAAAGTTAAGAACTACTCTGTACCGCTCAAGCATGGTCTTTTTAAAATATTCACAGAAAAGGGAAACAAACCTATTGGATATGGAGTTGAAAATGCATCCAAGCGACATAAAGACCTGGACATTTTTGACCCGTTTGTGAAACTTTCGATCATGATAAAGATGTCGAGATTAAAGCATCACTATACGCAACAGCAAATCGCTACTAAGTTAGATATGGGTCTATTGCCTTATCAGCGGTTGGAGTCTGGCAAAAATAATCCGACTCTAAAAACACTCCTTAAAGTGAAAGAAGTGCTGCAAGATTTAGATCTGTCAAAAGTAGCCTAATCAGTAAAACATTATTTGTTAGCATATAATATTTTTTATCGCCAGCGACTGGTCGCAGCTGCCGTACCTTTTGGTTGCGCGACACGAAGTCGCTTAATAAACTGCTTTTCTAGGCAACCATTCTAGAAAAAGCCTGCTGTTTCGCCAGCAGTTCTCTACTCGGACATGCGATTGCAGCAATGTAATGGTGTGAAGCTCTGAGGACAATGCAGCCGCGGGAAACCGTAGAAAAGTTCGTGAGAACAAATCGAATCTGCTAGCACAAAAGCGGAGAGGAAATAGAGATGAGTGGTATGGTTAATGTAATGTGAATTCTCATATAAACACCGATGAGGTACGAGAAGCCAAATGTGCTGATAGGCTTTAACCAAAATGGTAACGCGGGCAGGATATTGGGGTGGCCCTTCCCGATATCGCGAATGTAGAACCGCCGGTGGATAAGAGAGAACCTAACCCATTCTGTTTATTAAGTGGAACGTGGGAATCCCATATGACTCCCAGAACATCGGGACAGTGTATCGTAAGATTCACCTACGGTCATATGGCGAAGGGAAGCTGGAAGAAGCAAAGGCCACACTGTAATGGTGTGGATACAGGTTGCAACATTACCTGACATGACAATGTGCAGACATCCAGCGGGTGTTCAACGCAAAATAATTTGGAGAATCGATAGCATGAGGAAAAGCAAATGAAGGCAATGGCACTTTCATTGACTGGTGCAGCCTCATCTAACGCAATTTGGGATTCCATTAACTGGGACATCATAAATGCGGAAGTATATCGACTGCAAACGCGTATTGCGAAAGCCGTTCGGGAAGGTCGTCATAGCAAAGTGAAATCATTGCAATGGTTACTGACCCACTCATTTCATGCAAAGCTATTAGCAGTGAAACGAGTCGTACAAAACCAAGGAGGTAAAACTCCTGGTGTTGATAATGTTATTTGGAAAACGTCACAACAAAAGATAAAAGCAGCTCAATCACTCACACGGCGGGGTTACCAAACTCAACCGTTGAGACGGATTTATATTCCCAAGAAAGATGGACGCAAAAGACCGCTCTCTATTCCGTCTATGTTGTGTCGCGCAATGCAGGCTCTGCATTTGCTCGCACTTGCACCCGTTACGGAATGCTGCGCGGACAAGAATAGTTATGGATTTCGTCCAAAACGATCTTGTGCTGATGCGATGGAGATGTGTCATATCTTGCTTTCTAAGAAATACTCATCTCAATTCATACTTGAGGGAGATATTAAATCTTGTTTTGACAAAATCTCACACCAATGGTTACGGGACAATATCCCGATGGATAAAGAGATTCTGAATAAGTGGTTAGCGGCTGGATATTTAGAAAAAGGTATTTTGTATCCGACAAGCGAAGGAACGCCTCAGGGCGGATTATGCAAAGCTTTGCATAATCCACCTTATTCGAAGAAAGTAATTATGCAAACTAATCAAAGACTTTCCCTTATTTTTCAATCATCCCAATAGATTTTACTTCGCATAATATCCGAAGATATAAGAAGGGCCTTGTGCTCTAAATTCATCTTTGGAGGATATCTTATGCAAAAACAATCTTTGGCTAAACTGCTTAATGATTTGGATCGTGAATTGTTAAGATTAGGCTATACCAATGGTTCGATGCAATATTATCGCCGAGAATGGAAGAAGTTACAGCGATTTATAAAAGATCGAGGAGAAATCTATTATTCAGAGCCGTTGGGTTTGGCATTTATTAGAGAACATTATCAAATTAAAGAACAAGATTACAATCGCGGTCTATTACAATCGGAAGTCCAAAAACTGCGTGTTATACGCATGATCGGTGACTTCCAGCTGCATCATACTATTTTACGCCGATACTATAAGCACAAAAAAATTATTACTGAGCCTAATTTTATTAAAATCAGTAATCGATTTAAATTATATTGCGCAAAGAGAGATTATTCCAAGGTAACGATTGATCATTATGTTAAGCAATCCGCCTACTTTATGGATTATCTTGCTTCACAAGGTGTAACAAAATGCAAATTAATTACTCTGCCGTTAATCCATTCATATATTAAAACTTTAGCTGGCTACACCTACAAAACAGTCGAACAAAATATTTGTTCCATGCGCGCATTTTTTCGTTTTCTTTTGGAGATAGGCGAAGCAAAAATTGATTTTGCTGCAAAAACACCAATGGTTCAAGCAAGAAAGCAAACTCGTATTCCATCAGTATGGACAAAGGACGAGTTAAAAAAATTAATTTCAGCTATTGACAGAGGCAGTCCAAAAGGTAAAAGAGATTATGCAATCATCCTTTTAGCTTGCTGCTTGGGAATGCGTTGTGCAGATATAAAAAATTTGCAAATTGATAATTTTCATTGGGAAGAAAAGAAAATAATTTTCACCCAATCCAAAACAAGAACGCCTATGTCTCTTCCACTAATAAAGGAAATTGGTTGGGCGGTAATTGATTATCTTAAATACGGTCGCCCTAAAATCGATAGTCCCTATATTTTTGTAAGGCACATGGCGCCGTTTGGTCCATTCTCCGAGGGGGATCACTTGAGTCAATTAATTACCAGGTATATGGTGCTAGCTCATATTCCTACTTTGAAAAAGCGAAGAGGAATGCATTCACTCCGCCATACCATGGCAAGTATGCTTCTTGAAAAAAACACGCCTCTTTCAGTCATCTCAGACATTCTTGGACACATTGATACTGATTCGACAGCGGTTTATTTGAAGGTTGATATGCAAAAACTTAAGGAATGCGCCCTTTCTTTTGAGGAGGAAAATAATCATGAATAACATTATTTATAAAGGTCCCTTTAAAGACCATATTCAAAATCACATTGAATTAAAAAAAGCAGTTGGCTATAAATATGATACTGAAGCTATTCACTTAAAACGCTTTGATCAATTCACAATTGAAAAATACTCTGATGCCACTTCTCTTACAAAAGAGATTGTTCTCGACTGGTGTAGTAAAAAATCGTATGAAGCACAAGCGAATCAATGCTCTCGCGCTTCTATTATTCGTCAGTTTGCACAATACCTGGATTCAATAGAAATATCAGCTTACATCATTCCTAAAAATTATTATCCCGCAGAGAAACGATACATTCCGTATATTTATTCGACCAATGAGTTATCAAGGTTTTTTGCTGAAACTGATAAATGTAGATACAGTTCTGAATGTCCTCATCGTCACCTGATTATGCCAGTTATCTTTCGTATGATTTATATGTGTGGATTGCGAGCATCAGAAGCAAGGCTACTTAAGGTGGCGGATGTTGATTTAAAAAATGGTGTCCTTAATATTCGCCAGGCTAAAAAAGATAATGACCGTTTAGTGCCAATGTCTGATTGCTTAATCAAACGATGTCGCGCATTCTCCAAAAAAGTTCATTCATACGCAGTTGCTGAAGATTACTACTACCCAGCACTGAATGGAAAACCAATGACATTGGGAAATCTTTATAAAAATTTTCGCCGGTTTTTATGGCGCGCGAGAATTTCTCACGGTGGCATGGGAAAGGGGCCTCGCATTCATGATTTTCGCCACGCGCATGCTGTACATTGCTTAAAAAAATGGTCCGAAGAACAAAAAGATTTATCAGTTTATCTTCCCGTACTTAAAACTTACCTGGGTCATGATTCGTTTGAAGAAACAGCTTATTATTTACACCTTACAGCCGATGTGTTTCCTGAAATAACTTTAAAAATTGAAACTCGATATCAAGGAATAATTCCTAGGTTAGGAGGGAAATAGCCATGAAGCCAACTAATTTTGCAAAATATCTTACTGAATTCTTTTCAGACTATCTATCAAGGCGTAAAAATGTTAGTCGCAATACTATTCTGTCTTATCGTGATACGTTCAAGCTTTTAATCCATTACTGTCAGGAGGTTAAAAAAATTCGTGTTGAAAAAATTACACTGGAGATTCTTTCAAGTAATTTGCTGATTGATTTTTTAAGTTGGCTTGAAACAGACAGAAAATGCAGTACTTCTACCAGAAACCAGAGGCTTGCTGCACTTCATGCTTTTTTCCGTTACATACAAAGTGAAGAGCCTGAGGGAATATTACATTTTCAAAAGATTGTTTCTATTCCAATAAAAAAAGCAAAAAAGCCTGTTGTTGAATATCTTACTCCTGATGCAATCAAAATATTATTGAAGCAACCTGATAAGCAAACACTTAAAGGCAGGCGCGATTTAACGCTTATCAGCATTTTGTATGATGCAGGTGCTCGTGTGCAGGAATTAATTGATATGAAAATTCGTGATGTTATTTTACAAGAACCAGCGATTATTATTCTTACGGGTAAAGGCAACAAAACGAGACGTGTTCCAATTATGAAAAATACAGTCATGCTGTTGCAACGTTATATTTCTGAAAATAATCTGGATCAAGCCTCGCGAAATGAAGAACCATTATTTACTAATAATCAGCATCATAAATTAACGAAAGAAGGCGTAAGCTTTATCATTTCAAAATATGTTATTTTTGCAAGGCAAAAATCAATGATTGTTCCAGAAAAAGTTAACCCCCATATGCTTCGACATTCAAAAGCCATGCATTTGTTACAGGCTGGTGTTAATCTCATTTATATTCGTGATTTTCTTGGTCATGTTGACATAAAGACAACTGAAATTTATGCTCGCGCAGATACGGAAACAAAACGGAAAGCGGTTGAAAATCTTTATCCTGATTTGATTGATAGTAATTTACCTGACTGGAATAAGGATAAGACATTGCTTGCGTGGTTATCTAAATTAAAATAGGTTGGAAATTATGCAAAGCAAATTGACTAGCGTTCTTTATATTTCAATATATTAGGCGTTTACTTTGCATAATGTTTTTCTTCGAATAAGGTGGTGTCGCTTCACCAACACTTTTAAACTTAACACTCAGTGGGCTGGAAGAAACGGTGATTCGCGCTACATCCAAGCGCAAAGATAAAGTCCACGTCGTAACTTACGCTGACGATTTTATCATCACAAGTTCTTCAAAAGAAGTCCTAGAGCAGAAAGTAAAACCTGTTGTGGAATCTTTCCTACTTGAGCGTGGTCTTGAATTATCGCAAGAGAAAACCAAGATCACGCACATCGACGATGGCTTTGATTTTCTTGGCATCACTGTACGCAAATACAGAGGCAAATACATTAGTAAGCCTTCCAAGAAAAGTGTCACTCATTTTCTGGGTAATATCCGAGAAATTATCAAATCGCATCCGACAGCAAAAACAGAAAATTTAATTCATCTACTGAATCCAAAGA
>CAVQBL010000006.1:0-106965 GCA_963710715.1 uncultured Gammaproteobacteria bacterium
TCGTGGTTGGGCTTATTATTTTCGTAATTGCTGTGCAAAGAAAACTTTTGGATACATCGACCACCATATCTTCAAAGCGTTGTGGCAATGGGTTCATCGCAGGCATCCAAGAAAGAGTGCTGCATGGAGAAAAAGAAAATATTTTCGTTCTCGCAATCTCAGGAACTGGATATTTTCTGCTAGGATATCCAACACTTCTGGCAAATCAACTCATCTTGATTTGTTTCAAGCAGACTCTGTACCCATTAAAAGACATATTAAGATTCGATCTGAAGCAAATATGTTTGATCCTCAGTTCAAAGAATACTTTGAACAACGAGAATGCATACAGAAAGGTTCTCAACGAGTATCAATGCAACAGATGTATCCTAGTATGTGCCAAATATAACGGAATGGTTGGGTCAACCGAAGTTGGCCTTACTGAATGCTTGAGCGGAATGAAGGGAAACTTTCACGTTCCGTTCTTAGAGGAGGGGTCAGCAGTAATGCTGGCCTCTTACTCGACTGTGTTTAAGAGTTCGCTTTCCGTGTAGTAATGCGAATTTTTCTTTATTATTGTTCTCAAAAACAGCTGTAACTGCTATAGAAAGGATTGATAAAAATGGTTCGTTTAAAAAATCTATGGGTTAATTCAATCGCAGCAATCGCATTGAACTTTGGTTAATGACCTCGCGTGGAAGAACTCCATTTTTGTGATAATTAAACAGGTATTAATAGTTCGCTAGTTATTTACTATAGCGTATAACTACCCTATCTTGCTCTGCCTCAAAGTTCTAGCACGCAATTTCAGGTCATAATCCATAATAATCAACAGGTTATAAAGTAAAATATTTAAGCATTTAGTTTAATATTGTGTTAATATAATGCCCTTATAATGCACAGATAAAGAATAATTTTTATAAATTAACGAGAGAGATTCAATATGAGTTTACGCCGTGATCAAAAAACAAGTACCTCACCGGGTAATACCAAAGTCTTAACCGCAGGAGAACGCATCATATTGCCTGATGATAATGGTATCGAGTACATGAACAGAGTGAGAGCAGCACTATCATCTTATCAGGAAACACGCCGTCCTCCAAAACAACCCGTAGCAACTGCTACAGCGAATCCACCAGCAGCAGGAACTACAACAACTGCTGTTTCTGTGGCTCCAGAACCTGAAGCAGGATCACCGGTAACTTCTGCTCCTGCAAAAAAAGATAAAGTAACAGTAATAAATCCGACAAGACCGCTTCCATCAGATATTGATCCTATGTTACCAAAAACGTTTTCCTATCAATTAGGTTTACTCTCTGACACTAAAAATCCAGAAGATATCAAAAGTGACACCTTGTATTTAGGAGAAAAAAATGGTCATGTTACCTATACAGTGAGCGAAGCAATTTATGATATTGAAATTCCGACACTGAAAGCGCCAAAGCCTTTTACTTTGGTTGAATTGAATAAATTAAAAAATCAGATAGTAGAAGCAGCGTCCGAAGCAAAACATATTGAAAGTTCAAGTGCCAAAAATGCAAAATTGCCCCTATTTAAAGTATCCAATAATGTATTTGGAATGTTTAGAGATTTTTTAAATGAACCAAGCACACCACACACAGTTCAATCATTTAATAGAGCATGCAGAGAAAGCAATCGTTTGCTTCAAAGTCAAATGAGGGATGAGTACCAGAAAAAACAACCGCTGTTACAAAAACTATTACAATATGTTGTTGATGCAGATTTAGATCATGCAGAAGAATTTATTAAATGGCATTATCGGTTCCAGTTAGTGACAGTAGAAGAAAAAATGCCGAACCCGCCTGAAAAAGATGTTATTAACGTTGCAAAAGTAGGTAATGATCTTCACTATTCTTTAACAACATCAGATGGTACATGTTCTGTTAAAGATAGACCGATTACACTTGCCGAATTAAATGAGGCACAAAAATCTATTCACGCAAATAACGCAGATGAAAAAGACAAAAATGCTAAAAAAGCAGATCAAAAGATAGAAATACAGGCGAATTTTAGTAAAGAACATCTAAAAGCATTACGACCGCTTATTTTAGCCATTACAAATAGAAACAAGTACACGCAACCTAAAAACAATCGTTGTCTTTTGACCATGAAAGGTATGGTGGGATGCGATCTTTATTTAATGCCCGATGAAAAAGATGAAAAACAACAAAAACAAAAACCCATGCAGAATTCAGATGCCAACTGTTTACGTTTATATCGAAAAAATAATGGTTTGGTTTATTGTATCAATGGAAAAGAATATACATTTGAAGACGCGGTACTCAACGTGGGAATTGCCAAATTATTTGATACACCCAACAACTTAAATAAAAATGGTATTCTTGCCAATAATAAATTGACGTGGCCACAAGTAGAGGCGTGCAAAATCATTCTGGCTGAGACCGCTAAAAGAGGTCACAGTAGTTATGTATACTCTGGCCATCGTATTAAGTGTACTGCACTTGGAGGTGCTATTGGCGCAGAAGATGAAGAGATGGTAGCAATGCTCATGGACGAATTAAGAAAATTGCCTGATGGTGAGACCTACATTGAGCATCAGATAAAAGCGCAACGTCCTGAAGGATGGGAGGCAAAAGAAGAAAAACGACATGAAGAAGATGTAAAAGCGTTACATAAATTCAGAAAAGCCATTACGGATGCTAAATCGCCTAATGATTCTGCATTGATTGCAGCAATTGCCGAGTGGAAAGAATATTTGGAACCTAAAGGAATTACTGAAAGTGGTAATCATTGGAATGCGAGATTAAAGTATGTTGCACTCCAGATCGGTTTGGATAAATGGTATAAAGACTCTTGGCGAAATGATCTCTTTTACAATGTGGGTATAGGTTCTATCGATACACACGCTTCAACTATTTATGCGATGGCAGAAGCTCAAGGGTTACATTACCAACAAGATGAAGGTGAAAAATTTAAACGTAGCTTAAAATATCATCACGGTAATGGAGCGTCTTATTATCCTCTTGATCGATCTCCTGGTTCACATTTGGGTGCTGACTCTTGGGTTGATTGTTATTTCGGTGGGCGCTGGGGCCTGGGGCGGGTGCGTGGGGCGGCGCGTGCCTTTGGAGATCTTATGTCGAGCAAAAACAGCAGCCTTGCAAAACTCATGCAGTGGCCAGACAGTCAGTCAACGAAGAGCCCTTGGTGTGTAATAATGTAATTCGTTTTTGAAGTAATCCTGCTGCAATTGCTGCAGGATTAATTTCCCAACAAGTGTGAATAAACGAATACAATAGCTCTTCATAACGCCAAATTTCTGCTGTTTTTACCCACCATATGACAAAGTGATGAAGATAGCTTCTGATCTTGCGGAGAGAGACACCAGTGTTGACCATCTGCTTAACGTTCTCACGTGCCTTGCGCAATGTTCTCGGATGCGGAACGATGCGCATAGGCCCTTGCGGTTGATGCTCAGAAATCGCCTTACCCCCCCCATTCGTTTAAAGAATGAACAGGAATGGGTAATTTGATTCGATCATCATTCGCTTGGGTCTTATGGATATTATCTTCCGTTTGCGTCGGAAGATAGTGAATGCCTAAAAAATGAAACCCCTCACTAACATTGCCCATGCGCGATTTTTTACGCGATAAACTTAAACCGCGTTCATGCAGTACTTCCATCATGCGCCTTCGGCAGAGAAGAAGCTGGCGCCTGGTTTTGCATAGCACAATAATATCATCCTGATAGCGAAGATAATTCACATTCATATTATTGAATGCATCATCCAATTTTTTAAGAAAAATCCCGCTAAAAAATTGTGACAAAGGCCCTCGTAAAGTAAGTCCGTGTCCTGGATTTTTATATCCGCGTGGAGTTTCAATGGGATTGGTAATAATATTTTCAAGCATAATTTGCACTTTGGGATCATCGTAATATTGCTTGATGTCTCGAATTAATTTATGGTGCTGGATGGATTTGTAGAATGATTTAATATCAACTGTAAGCGATCCAGCATACCCATACTTATCAATTTAATATTTTTGTTTTATCCTGCCTGCATAATATCTCAGTCAATTAAAAGCTTAAGGCATAATTGCTGAACGTTCTTTAAAATTTCATCTAAGTCTGTGTCTGGTATAATTTTGAAATCATCATAAGTTGTAATAGCTGGATAATGAGAAGTGATGCTGTTTATCGTACCCATGTACTTATGAAGGCTTTTCATTTTTTTACTATTAAAATGCGTGATGTCTAAGCCAGAAAATCCTTGTAGCGACATAACCACTTTATTTAGCTTTGAGGATTCGCCAGAAAGAATTTGTGTAATCGAATTTATTTTTATCTGTAACTCATTCATTTCAAAATATTCCATGGTAACAATTTTTCATAATCCTCTACTGATTGACAGTGAGGGATTTGCTTTAATACTTTAACATAATAATGATAAGGATCATGGCCGTGCAGCTTGGCTGTTCGGATAAAACTGAGATGCATACATAGAGCTTTTGCGCCATCCATTGATGAGCAAAAAAGAAAGTTTTTCCTAGCGATAACGAGAGGTTTGATTTCTTGCTCTGTTAGGTTGTTGTCTATTTCAAGACGACCATCATTAAGAAAACGGATGAGACCTGGCCATAAGTTTAAACAGTAGTTCATAGCCTTTCCCAAAGCTGACTGAGGCAGAACAGTAGGATACATATCATCAAGCCACGCTTTAAACGTTTCCATCAACGGTTTAGATTTTTCCTGCCGTAATTCATGACGCTGCTCCGGTGATAATTTATTATTTTTCGCTTCCCGCTCTACCTTGTAGAGTTCTTTAAAAAAGCGCATAGCTTCTTTGGCGAGACCTTTTCCTTTTGTTCCTTGCGCAATAGGCTCGAATTTTCTTCGAGCATGAGCGTTACAGTTGACGAGATCAGCAAATTCGCCAACCAACTCGAAGAAATTGTCACCATCAACATGAAGATATCCATTAAATCCTTCAAACCATTCTTTGACAAATTTCTTATGCAACTTATTGTTGTAGTCATATAAGACGACTGATTTATCGGGTGGGCCTCCGCGCACACAATAAACATAGGATTTTGTCTCTGCGGAACGTTCTGGCTCATTTAATACTTGTAAAGTAGTCGCATCACAGCTCGCAATATCATAATCAATGACAGGGTCTTTCATCAGATTATAAAGTGGCTGCATAGGAAACATTAAATCAATTACCCAGCGTGCCATTGTTTGGCGTGAGCAATTAATACCATAACGTTCGTTAAGCTGCTTTTCTAAATGATATAGCGGTTGGCGATCATCTAATTTGCTAACCACTAAAAAAGATAGGAATTCTTCGGTTGCTTTGATTTTTGGCAGTATATGCAGCGGCGCAGATGCTGTCACTATTTCTCCATCGCATCCATTGCTGCATGCAACAACTTCTCGCCGTTGTTCAACAACTTCGAATATGGCCGGATGGTAATGCGCTGATTTTTTTGTTTCATAGCGAATAACAGATTTGCATGCGCCACAAGAGCATTGTCTATCTTCATCAGACACATGAATAATTTCAATCCTGACAGGAATATCTTTTTCTTTTTTTATTTTCTTTTTTCGAGAATATGAAGCAACTTTAACATCATCTTCTATTTGATTTCCAATCGCGTCTGCTGTAGAGAATTTATTGTCTTCCCCAAATAAGCTTCTTTGAGGATTTTCTGGGTCATCAATATAACGCTCTGATTTTTTGCCAAATCGATTTCGTATTAGCTCTTTCAACTGATGGTTGATTTGATCATAGGCTTGCGCATATTGCTCGCAGCGTTTTTCAAATGTGATTAACGCTGCTTTCAATGCTTGGATTTCTTCAGTCTGATTTTTTATTATGGATTCAAAATTCATTCAAGTAACGCCATTCAATGTGCGATTATTATACTATAAAAATAGATGTTTTTAAAAATATTATCTCATTTTTTAATAAAAATTTGTTGCGTGAGCTTCAGGTAAGGAAATTTGTTCCATGCAATCTAATCCAGACAAAAGCCAACTGAGTTGATCTCGTGTTAATTCCAACGCTTGATCAACTATTGTGGGAAATTTGAGCTTTCCTTTCTCTAGTCGCTTGTAACAGAGCCAGAAACCATTTCTATCCCACCACAACAGTTTTATTTTATTTGCGTGACGGTTGCGAAATAAAAATAATTGCCCAGAGGTTGGGTTTAGCTGCAAATGATCCGCTATCAGCATAACAATTCCATCTATTTGTTTGCGAAAATCAATCGGCTTTGGATACATCCAGATGCTTCCATTAAATGAGAGCAGCATATTAACAATATTTTTCTAAAATGATGGCAAGTGCTTTTTCATCATGAATTTTTAAATAATGCCCATTTTTAAAATCGAGAGTACACAATAAGGATTGCTCAACAGGGTCTCTTGTTGGTTTTAATTTTACTGAAATTAATTGGTCACTATGATTATGCTTCCATTTGTTTATCCAATAACCAAATCGATCATAATTCAAATCGTGTTGGCGGCAATAGTCTGTTCTGGATAATCCACTCGATTTTTGCAATTCATAGTGATGCTGCCAGAATGCTTCATTTTCTATGGGCTTTGATGGCGATACGTTTGTTGCTTCCATTGAGGCGATCTCATTTGTAATTGAAAGCAACACTATTGCAGGGATTAAAATAGATTAAAAGATGGGGGAGATGGATCGCTTACACAGTTCATCTTTAACTTTTAAATAAAAATCAAATGCCCCCTCTTTGTAACGTACCTGTAAATTTTTTATTTTTCCATCTTGAGTAGTGATAGCATTATATTTACCTGTAATAACTCGAGATAAATTTCCAATGATTGCCTGTTTTGTCCCATCAGAAGACGTGTATTCAAATATAACTTTTTCAATTTTATTGTTATTCAATATGACACTATCATTTTCATCCCAAGTTCCGCCTAATCCACCTAAAATTAAATTAAAGATTACCATAAATTCCATAGTGTCTTTTCTTACAAGACCTCTTCCAGAGTAAATCTGCACGTCTTGTATGGTGAAACGACCTCTTCCAGATTCATCAATCTCTGTGGATTTTGATAAATCCATTATAAATTCTAATCTTAACGGAGCAACTGCCATGAAATAGATATCACCTAAAATACCCATCTCGTTCTTTACTAGAGCATCAGTCATTTTAATAATGTATTTATTATCTTTTTTATCAAATTTATTTATGGGTACTAAAGTCCAAGCTCTCCAACTAGACCAATAAATCGCTACTTTTAAGCTATCCATCGTTAAATTGGGATAGTTTAGCATTTTAGAAACATAGGTCTCTGTTAATACAACCGTTCCAAATTTACCATGACAATTTTTAACTTCCACAAAAAACTCATTTCCATCATTCAAAATTATTCGATAGTCTGGTATTAAAGCTTCTTTTATTGCATATGAAAAACCACTATCTTCGTGCTTAATAAAGCCGCACCTGCCCATCATTGCAGCCAGATACCCAAACATTTTTTCAGCACGTATACCATGCAATCTACACGGATTTTTATGCACCTCGTTTAATGAAGTACGAATACTATCTGCAAGCATATCAACATTGCTAATATCATGGTTGCATGATAGCGTTTGGAGCAACCCCAAAATAAAAGAATTTTCACTAATAGCCGGAAATTGTTTCATTTATTTTTTTCCTCTACCTATAGTACTTTCTATTCTTAAAGCTAGATTTTTTTTAAACTCGTCATATTTTTCAGACTCCCATGCTAAAAAATTATAATGACGCACATCAAAATGTAGCATATTTTTATCCAGATAATCTTTTCTGCAAGTAAAAATAACTTCTAATCCTAAGCCTTTAGCATAACCCGCTTCATAATATACGCCCCCGCGATTTCCTGTTAAATCTGAGATGATAAATTTACTACCGCGGATTAAGGAAATAATTTCATCTACAATAACTCCATTATGAGGATGTGCATCGATACGTTTTGGGTTATAGCCTGCTTGTTTTATAGCAGGTTCTATAGCATTTTCCCAAGCAGGTCTTACCTCTTCATCAAACCACATTGCACAAAATCCTAAATTGCTATTTGGATTTTTCTGCATGTCTTCTATATACGAAAATCCTGCCGGAGTTATTGTAAGAAAAATGTTTACATTATTATCCGTGGTATTTCTTGTAAGGAACCCCTTATCACTTAAATAATCAATTAAGTAACGGATTTCTTTTTCATTGTATGCCCAACAAATAGATAATAACTCAATCAAAGAGCTATCCGTAGGGACTAAGTTAACTGGAACAGATCGTCCAGGGTATGTAGTTTTTTTATTTAGCCATTTAATTAGTCGTTGTGCTTTCTCATAAACGTTTGGGATTACTAATTTATCAAGCAGCCAATCAAATTTCTTGGTGTCAATTTTTTCTCGCTGATTCTCTCGAACCCATCCACTAATTTTAGTGACGTTCACTTGATCACTGAGCTTATCTTGATTATCGTCCACTACTTCCTGCTCAATAAAAAAATCACCGCAGCGAACACAGCTCACATGCAGCCATCCGTTAGCGCTCAATACTTCTGCCTGCTGATCACAAACTTTACATTTATTATTACCCATTCAAATGCCCTCATGTAGATCAAATTAGAGTAAGTTTAAGATACGACAACTGGCTTTGCACTCAAAGATTCTTGAGCACATCCTAGAGATGGCAAAGCCTCGTGAAAAATCTGTATACGATTAGCACTTGATCTTGCAATCTCGCGCGAGGATCTTCTATTGTTTTGTTGCCTTATCAACCAATTTTGCTAGCAAACTAATAAATGCAATAAACTCCAACGCAGTTTCAGCATTATCTTGGATAATTTTATGTGCTCTTGGATTACGCAGACCTGTTACAGCCCCACAATACCATTGCATGAAACCTATTTGTTCATTTCGATCATTCTCATCAAGCAAGCCATTAAATTTTAAGGTAGGATTTTTGCCGCCAAAAACATGCTGCATAAGCGATACACCATCTTGATCAGAAACACCACTTTTCAATCTCACATAGTTATTTAATGCCTTAACAGCGTTTTCAATCGCATCAGCATAATATCCATCAAGATAGCGATTGCTCGCTGCATCAGCTACAACAGTATGCAAATCTAACCCACGGTATGCCTTGATCGTTCTGCTTGTAGCATCCTCACCCGTGTCGCCAAGCTCCTCCTGAAATACCTCTTTAATAGATTCAAGAACTGCGATTGTTTTGGCAATATTTTTCTTAATAGCATTGTGTATTTCATTCGCAGAAGGCGTGTAGTTCAGTCGCACCGAGGGATGGTACAAATCTTTTATATCAGAATATCTTTGGTACTGAGCACTATCAACTCCAAAAATATCCAATAACAATTGATCGATTTTATGCTTAAGAGCTTGTAAATTTGGGTCAAACTCCCCATTCACCATCTCAATATTAAAACTCTTTAAATCATTCAAACGGCGATCAATTTTTGTAACAGCAATAGCCATCTCATTTGCTGATAATTGCTTTTGTTGGGGGATATTTGAGTCTGATTTTTTCGCCATAACTCATTCCTTAGCAAAATTTAAAGTTATATTTCACTTATTCTTTATTGTTAATTGTTTCTTTTAATTGAGCAGCTGCTTTAAAACTAGCAACAATCGCTTTAGGAATGATGATCTCTTTTCCCGATGATGGATTGCGTCCTTTTCTCTCGGCACGAACTTTGGTTGAAAACCCACCAAAACCAGGAATCATCACTTTCCCCTGTTTAGACATTATCTCAGTTATTACTTCAAAGGTTACGCTAAACGCATGTTCGGCTTGTGCTTTTGTAAGACCTGATTTTTCTGCAATTGCTGAAATTAATTCTGATTTCGTCATAACTTTCTCCTAATTAAAAAAATGTTTTATAAAAAATACTTGAAGAGGGTTTCTAACTAACTGCTACGGAAAAAAATATCTTCCCTTAAACAGCTACGTATTAGTGACAAACATCTCTTTCTCTCTATAATTTTCTGACCCCATTAATCCGCAACAATGCCAGACTGCATCAAATAGAGGCAATAATATTTTTTCAGTTTTAACATCAAAAGATTCCACTATCTCTGAGGATAGCTGAATGACATCTCTATCAAACTTATGCAATCTATTTTCTTTAGTTCCAAGAGAATAATCTTTAATTCCTAAATAACTAAGAAAAATAATTATTGGCGGTTGAAAATCTAGACTCTTCAAGATTTGCAAAAATCTATTAGTATCTGCCATTAATAACTCTTCACAGTATTGAGATGGAATTACATGTCTTAAAAAGTTAGGCTGAATAAAATCATGCTGCGGAGGAAAAACTGTTACCGATTCAATTCTTCCACTGCGATACAAAAGGTCATATCTATTATTATTCCTTTCCGCAGGACTAATTCCCAACAATCCTTCTAAAACAATTCTCCTATTCCAAGCAGAGAAACGAAAGTTCGTAGGAACAAATGGTGTTCCAATTTTTTGAAGTTTCTGCATACTGCATTTAGAACCCAACATGAAAGATGGCAAAGAAATAACATGCAAAACCATACATGCACCGCTTTCAATAGGAACAATCGTTTGCCTAGCTTCTATATCAATTAACCTGGCAGTTTTAAATTTATTTACATTATCTATTAAATTATCCGACAGATTAATAGCGTTTCTTATTTCAGCCATATCCATGGGATATGAGCCCGAAGAATTCCTACCATAAAAAAGATTTTTTCTTGTCTCTCTATGGGGACCATACCAACTTTTCCTAACCTTAAGGATCACGACATATTGATCTTGCTTCTCGAGCTCATGAACAGCAATATCAGTGCCTGTAATTTGATATTCTGTGTTATCTCGTATTAAGTTTTCAATTCTAAGTTTAGCCTCATCAATATTTTCCAAATGAACACCGATTATCTCTGCCGGTATTTTATTTTCCTCTTTAATACCATAGATGATGAAGCCATCATTCGTATTTGCAAAAGAGCAAACTGGTTTTAAAAGACAGTTACTTATATTGTCACTGTCGCGACCCGGAAGTTCACTCTTATATTCGAGTTGCTTATTCTCAACAATTTTACTTTTCACTAAGTGTTCAATCTCTTTAAGAATATCTCTGTTATGAATTGTATTTTTAAACATATAAATTTCCGTTTGCTATTTAATAGCTACAATCTAACCCAGCCACAGACAAGCCTTGCGTTTACTTCCTTAAACCGCTTACCTAATTTTACAAGCCAGGTACAATCGTCGCTTTTTCCAATAAATGTATGTATCTCACCAAAATCAAATAATAGTCCTAGTTTAAGCTGAAAAACAATTTTGGTCAAAGATAAACAACGATTCTCAGCTGCTCCCGCTGAAAACTTGCCAGAATGCGCTGGCCTAAACCACTTTTTCTGAATTGGGTTGCGAAAAAAAACTTTCCTCATCCGTTGGAGTCCGTGCTACGCAAGAAGTCTGTTCTTCAGCTGGAACTGCTGTGAATATATCACTTGGAAAAAATATAGTTTTTTACTTTGCTTATTTTTTAAATAATGAATATCAAAACCGAAACAATGCGCAATTAATCCGGCAAAATTTTGTCGAATTAATTAGGAGGTACAGATGACATAAAGCCATGCAGGATTATTTATTAATATATACTTTCAAATCTCAAACAAAAACAATCAAAAAATTAAGTTATTGTTTTTACACATCTTAATAATTACTGGCATCTATTCTTGAAACTTTTTTTAAAAAAATCTACGTATTTTTCACCCTATTCCTTCTTCACGCATTGTATTTAAATTAAAGAGTACCTGGGAAAAAAATATGGGAATATTCCCATTTTTTATTTCGTAAAATATTCGGATCGAGTAATGCGCGCATGACTGCGCAGGATTTAGATCACGTGTCAGCTGCTCTAATTAAAGCAATAGGGATAATAGGTTCAAGGAAAAAACTAGCGAACATAATCGGGACTACACCAGATGCCCTTAATGGGTGGTTAAATCGAGGTGTTTGTGTCCCTTTAGAATATGCTATTGAAATTGAACGCATAACCAAAGGCAACGTAACTTGGCAAGAAGCAGCCCCTCATCTTGCACATTTTACAAAACGCTGGTCAGATTTTTTTATTGCACATAACCTATTGCACGTTAAAACAATACGTGTGGCATTATCACATATTACTCATACGTGCCATATTCAAACATTAACTGAACCGGAAGTGCTTCTTACTTTATCCGACAACATCAAAAAACATGGCTTAAAACATCCCATCTGTGTTGACGCTAATAATGATTTAATTTTTGGTGAAAAACGTCTCCATGCCTATGAAATGTTAGGCAAGAAAACGATCCCTACATGGCGACTATCATTATCAGATTTAATTGAAGGTAAATATTCAAAAACAGAGTTGCATCATCTCTTTCTTTTCAGTGAACGAGTTGCCATTAGTTTAGCAATTGAAAAACTATTAGGAAAACGCCAAGGCCGACGTAATTCTCAATTAATTCGGCAAAGCTTTGCCGAAGTCGCGGGACGTACCGATAGTTTAATTGCTGACTTATTAAATTTTGGCAATCGACAGACTTACAAACAAGCAAAAAAAGTTTTTCAATACGGCAGCCATGAACTGGTGGATGCTGTTGATCATGAACGCTTAGCTGTGTCCGCTGCATCACTATTAACACAGCTTCCTATTCACCATCAGAAACACATACTCACTTACTCAAATAAAGAAATTACTGCTTTCGTTAGGCATATACGAAACCAGAAGCATCTTAAAAATAAACTTACTTCTATGGAGAAATCATTATGCGAGAATATGCAAAAATTCACACAAATTTTTGGATCAGCAAGACAGGAAAAAAAATAAAAGAGCTTGGAATCGTAGAACAATTACTTTCAATATATCTGATGAGCTGTCCTCATACAGCCATGTTAGGAATTTATTATTTACCTCTTCATATCATATCACATGAGACAGGTATCCCTCGTAGAAAGGCTTCAAAGGGGGTTGAAGCTCTGTGTAAGATAGGATTTTGTGTCTACGATGAGCCTAGCGAATTTATCTGGGTCTGCGAAATGGCCGCATCACAAATTAGTGAGAAGCCTCTAAAACCAAACGATAATCGTGTCAAAAACATCCAACAACTCTATGAAAGCCTTCCTAACCTGCCGTTTTTAAAAGATTTTTACAACAGGTACCATTCTCAATTTCACATGAAAAATCTCCGAGAAAATAGCAGCTCTTTCAAATGCGATTCAAAGCCCCTTCTAAGCCAGGAGAAGGAACAGGATCAGGAGAAGGAGCAGGAACAGGAGCAGAAGTATGGCGGTGTGCCATCGCCAAAAAAGCCCCTTCCCTATACCTCCACACAAGATGCCAGCGCAAAAGCTAACAACCTTGTTGAACAACTCACCTCATCATCCGATGATCCACCCAGCATCGCTATTGCACATGTCATCACGATGACACTCAACGACAAAGCAGAATTTCCTATTTCACAACAGCGAGTGGATGAATGGCAGTCACTCTACCCTGCTGTCGATGTGATCCAAACACTACGTAACATTCGTGCTTGGAGTTTAGCAAACCCTTCACGTCGTAAAACACGAAATGGTATCTTGCGCCACATTAACCAATGGCTTGCCAAAGAACAAAATCAAGGTGGAAATTTACGTAGCAAAAATAATTTTTCGCCGCATACCAATCACATCAATGAACATAATGCAGCTGTTGCACGACGTTGGCTTAACAAATCAGAAAACATAGAGCAGCATCCTGATGACACCACTATTCCCTCAAACAATTTATTACTCGAGGACCATTCATGACCCCTCAAGACAAAGTAGAATTTACCAAGCTTATTCTCATTACTGCGGACAAATACAAGCGCTCATTTACCGAAAGCTTTTTGGAAATGTACTGGCATTCACTAAAAGAATTTTCACTCAAAGATATTTATTCCGCATTTGAAAAACATTTTAACAATCCCGATAACGGACATTTCTTGCCACACCAAAGTGACATCCTCCGTATCCTTCAGGGTGATAGTGAATCACAAGCTTTACAAGCATGGTCTAAAGTATCCAATGCAATTTCAACTGTCGGCGCTTATCGCAGCATTGTATTTGATGACATGCTGATTCATGCCGTCATTTCAGACATGGGCAGCTGGATTTCCTTGTGCCGGCAAACAGAACAGGATTTAAAATTTAGTGAGCATAAATTTCTTAAACGTTATCGTAGTTATCTTCTTAAGCGACCTAAACAATATCCTAATCGATTGATCGGCATTATCGAGCATACGAATCAAATATGTGGTTCCTCTTCCGCATCGCCTTGTTTATATGGCGATGAAGAATCTGCGTTTATGACACATTCTGAGGGAGAAGAACCTCACCTACTTTCTTCACAGAAAATGACGTTGTTAAGTGATCTGGTTTCGTCAAAAGAATTTTTGCAACCATCACTCAAATTGAAACTTGATTCTTCCTTGAATAATCAAAAAGCAGAATCCCAATCGGCACTAATTGACAATAACACACGAGGAATATTCAATGAACAGTGAGAAACTCTGCAATAAAAATCACTCTATCTACACCGCAATTATTTCTGCGACAAAGCAAGCAAAAGAAATTAAAGAATTAATCAATACTAAACGTGAAGACATGAAATTATTGATTGATTTTGCTATCGGAGAAAGAAAATTATGTAGTTACAAGCCAAAATATGTGAGCAGTGAAAAACAAAGAGATGAACTTTTTTTGTGGTCACTTCGTCAATTGCGTGAACAAATTAAAGAATTAGAACGAGAGCTATCTCAATTGTAAGGAGAATATTTATGAACGAAATTGAATCTATTATTAAAACTCCTGCTGATGCTAAGGTGGCTATTTTTTATTACATCAATGCGCGTCTGGTTGAGTGGGCTAGTTGGTTCAAGGAATATATAACCTTAGGCATTGGTTACCCACCCTGCTCTGTGGAATACCGTTTAATGACAGAAGGCCATGTGACAAGGGAGTACATAGGACTTAAACCCATGCCATCGAACCCGGCAGCAGAAGAAATAGAGCGCATCGTACAGGATATGGCTGCATGCTGCTATCCACTCGCTGAAGTCATACGCTGTTACTATTTTACTAACGGGGATATTTACTACAAAGCAAGAAAGATAGCCTACAGCAGGACTCAGTTTAATGAAACCCTAGCCAATGCACGCTGGTGGCTGGTCGGCCGCTTGGCGACCCACCCAACACTTGAGCGGCTGATAAGCCAATTTAAACGACTACAAGAACCCGAAAATGGAAAAAACATAAAGTTTTTTTTCAAGTAAAAATGCAATATTTCCCGAGAAAAATTGCTTTTTTAAGATAACAAAAACATATTTTTAAAAAATGATGTTGCACAGCCCGGGCTGGCGTAGTATAAAAATAGCTAGAATGGCGTTAGGTACGTAAGACACTAGCGTATCTACTATCTATTTTACACCTCCCCTAATAAACAAACCAATTTAAGCCCAAATGGAATACTTCTCCATTTGGTTTTTTGTTTTTTATTTTGAGCTAACAGAGAAAACAAAAGAACAAACAAGAATAAAAAGGAACTTAGCACTATGCTTTACTTTCTAAAAACAACGAAATCTTTCTCTCTTAACCACTGCTTAATGCTCCCAATAATAGCATTAAGCTTGACAACATCCGCCTGTGCTAGCACATCTTCAACCACTATTGGCCGTTATCTCACCGTAGAGAACCAAGCCTTACCAGCACAAAAAGATTTGTTGCAACAAACGCTTCAAGTGAAATTTCCAGCAACCGTAAAAACGATAGGCGATGCAATGCACTATCTGCTGCGCTTTAGCGGCTATTCCCTTGTCGATTATAAAAGCTTACCACATGAGGCACAGAACATGATGCGATTGCCGTTGCCTGAGATTGATCGTCGTTTAGGGCCGGTGACTTTACAAGAGAGCTTACAGATACTGGCAGGAAAACCTTTTGCCCTGGTTATCGATCCAGTGCACCGCCTCATATCATTTCGCTTAAAAACTAAGTTTCAATCTTTATATAAACCAAGCTTTCATTACCAGCCAACCAAAATTATTTTTTAATTCTTAAAATAGCGTTAGGAATAAGCATGTCATTTTTAACATCCTGGTTAACGCAAGAACGCCAAAAACGAGTAAAGCGTTACTGGCCTATTCTTTTAGGCAGCATAAGTTTATTATTTATTGTAAGTGTACCCATTTTATTCCTTTGTTTTCCTGGATTTTCCAATAATAAGCAATTTAAAATATCAACACAGCAATTGCAACTCAATCAAAGACAAGCATTAGCACAACTTGATCGTATAGAAAATCGCTTAACGCAATTGAGCAACCATGCAGACAAGGCAAGCATTTCTTCTGAAGAAACTCAACTCCTCAACCAACAACTTACCACCATTCAGCATGGAATAGAAAATTTGCATGGAGAAAAAAATGATACTATTCAACAGGCCATTGTTAAAGAAAACAAACAACTTTATCAAAAGTTAGACAAAATACAGAACCTGTTAGATCAATTTAAAATTAAAAACTATTCTCATTCTTTAAACCATTCTTCTATTGCGATGCCATTTCGCATCATCAGCATTGATATTTGGAACGGGCAACCTATGGCAACGATTCAACTCGGAAGAGAACCTGCTTTAATGGCTGAAGGCGACAGCCGCGCTGGATGGACATTAGTACAAATTAACTTTGAAGCATCTGAAGTTGTTTTTAAAAATCGCAATCAACAATATCGTCGTATTAAAGTTTAAAAGTAAAAAACCAGGTACCCTGCCATGAAAAACTTGAGTATCTTATTATTGAACTTAAGTTGTGTAAGCTTTCTTTCTCTTAATGGTTGTACAGGTATATTACATACATGCCAACAAAAAGAGAACTTAAGACAACAGTGTCTACAAAGTCATATACTTATTACTGATTTGACGAAACGACATCCTGAATCATTTCAATTACCGGATGGAAGAGCGTGCCCGAACCCGAAGCGAGTCTCAATTGTATGAGTTTGATTATCTCATATTTGGACGTGCTTGATTCTGCTCTTCAAGAGAAGATTTTTTTTCTTCTTCCTCTATCTCAAGAGTAAGTTCTGTTACTGTGCTTCGAAGAAAACCACTGCGATGTATATACACAGCGTTTTCATCTAACCCACTTAATGGGGTTATGTAAGTCATGAATAGTGCTCCGATAAATATTATTGAGCACCATTGAGCCACATCAAGCATGTTATAGCCAAAACCGAGGTCTTTGTTCGGGTCTATTTGTGAATATTCACATATTGGACGCATAGACAGTGCCACAAGGAATGGTAAGGATAGGAGCTTAAAAAACTTTATACATCTTTTATAGAATACCCATTCTAGATAATTTTCAGCATATTGAATTTTTTTAAGGTTGTTTTTAAGAGCAAATATAGTATTTTGTCGATTATTAGAGTGGGTACTTTCACTATTTTTTAATGCGACAAATTTTTCTTCTGGGTTTTCTTGGTGTTTTGATATAAGTATTTCTTTTATTAACTGATGGATCAAATAATTGTCAAAGTGGTCTTGCACCTTTTCTGAAAGATCTGAAAAATCCTCATAATAAGTATCGGAATAAATTTTTACTAGTTTTTTACTTACTTCTTGAAGACTTTCATGAGACTTGAAATGTTCTTCTGGTTTTCTACGCAGAAAGTCACGATTTAAAATATATTTTACTAAATCACTTTTTTCAACGAGCGTAAGACTTTGTGAGCGAATAAAAATTGTATTCATTATGGCAACAGCAGTAGGGTCATCCAATTGGCTAGCTTTATCTCTATGCGCATTGGATAAAGACTTTGTCTCAAACAGCATCTCTAGTAATCCATTATTAACTTTATTGTTTTTTCCCCATTTTTTCCATTCGCGAAGACGCTGAATTGGATTATCTTCACCCATAACATCAAATAACATGACAATATTCCACAATGCAGGAGGCAGGGGAACTCCAGCTATGTTTTGCTTTGCCCAAGTAGCTTTATCGAGATCTTCTTTTTCTTCTGAATGCGTATTAGTGTCTTTTTGTTTTTGAAAAAATGGAAACATTATTTTATTCCTCGTTTATCAAACTTTATTTAAAATTCGAGAGATTTTACGTGAGTTAGTAAAACCTGAGCCACTGTGAGTAGATCATTGGGTAATTGATCACCTATTTCAAGACACACTCATACTCTACAACATTACGGCGCTCGAGATATTTGGCTAATGCTTTGCAAACTCCGAGCAAAGTTTAACAATTTTTTACCAATTTATCAAATTTTGCTCAGAACGACCTGGCCAATCTACTCACCGAACCACATTTTGCTCAATAAAGATGTTATTAATGCTATAAGAAGGTTAAATTTGTGATCAATAATCTTTTTAATTTTATCATCATTAGTTTTATTATTTTATGTTTATCATTAAAGACCGCGTTTGCGCAGTTGGATAATGAAAAGATCATAACTCCGAATGACGCGCCTACCTCCAGACTGACTGCTTCACCTATTCATGCAGTAAAAGATCATTATTTACCTTCTGAGATAACAGAAGATAGTTATGAAAAATTATCAACAGACAAACAAAAAGAAATGTCTGCGATTTGGAATTTAAGTATTACTGAATACCAACATTATTTATGGCTCATGGAACATACTCAAAATGGCGAGTATTACCGTCATCTTCACCTTGACCCTAACTGGGTTTTGGGAATAAATGCCGCGAATGAGCAAGAACGACAAAAATATGCAATGATTGCATTAAAAAATGAACGTGAGCGAATCAATAAAGAGCTTGCTTTTCAACGAGAATTTTCAAGGCTTGCACAACAATTGTTTCCAAATGAAAAACCGATTCAGCTTCAAAATTGAAGCTAAATAATCTTACCTTACAAAAGAACCTGAAATGAAATTAAGTTTATTGATCTCAAGCATCGTATTGATGATACTATTACCTATTTTGGTAACCTTCCCTCTGCTCGCATTTGGAAGCTCGACAAAAGAAATAGATGCAATTGATTATAAAAATATAGCTATTCGCATGCAAACCCTAACGCCTGGTATCAAGCAACAGATGATGGCCTATTTCAAAAACCTGTCCTTTAGCTCTTATAATACATCGCATGAAACATCCAAAGAACCCACTGATACTACATTTAATATTTTTCCTATTGAAACACCGCTGATGTCACCAGGTATTGTTGAGCCTCGCAAGGTTAATTTATCCTTACTACCTCAGCCTATTTTTATCATAGGCAGTGATCAATTTTCAAAGCATTGGCTAAGTCAACATGTTGAACGATTGAAACAATTAAAAGCAATCGGTTTTTTAGTACAGGCGCAGAATTCTCACGATTTTAAAATAATAAAGGATATGGCGGAGGAACTAACTATTATTCCTCTCAGTGGGAATTCGATAGCAGCACAGTTGGGCATATATCACTACCCCGTCCTAATTTCACAAGATACTGTTGTTCAATGAACTTAATGAAATAAAAATAAAGTGAACAATAATGAAAAATAACCGACCCTTAGAAGCATTATTACGATCACCCATCGAATGGTGGTCATCGCTTAGCTGTGCCTTTGCTGCATTTCTTTTATGTTTTTGGTCTTCCAAGTTCTTACTTACAACCCAAATGGGCTTTTGCCTTAGCACTTTAATTGCTTTCATTGCCCTTAAACGATTTATCGAAGGATGCCACATTCTTCGCTACCGCAAGAATTTAAAACGGTTACCTTTTTACGCACTTTCATCTTCGCAAATTCCATTTATCAAACAAAAGATTTTTTTAGGCAAAGGATTTTTGTGGAAGCCTATACACACACAGCGACTATATGATTGTCAGCAAAAGATAGCCCAACGTTATTTAAAAACCACTTGGCTTGACCGTTTAAAACCGCTACCTGATGTGGGTGGTAATTCTATTCTGCATGGAGTTGAGCTAAAAGAACAAAATGTTACTTTAAATTTATCAGAACGCGTAGGACATGCGCTTGTTTTAGGCACAACACGTGTTGGTAAAACACGGCTATTGGAATTACTCGTTGCCCAAGACATTCAACGCGGCGATACCGTAATTGTTTTTGATCCTAAAGGAGACGCTGATTTATTAAAACGAATTTACTTCGAATCAAAACGCTGCGGGCGTGAAAATGATTTTTTCATTTTCCATTTAGGGTTTCCTGAATTTTCTGCACGCTATAACCCCATCGGAAATTTTGCACGCATTACAGAAGTTGCAAATCGCGTTGCGAATCAACTTCCAGGATCAGGTGAATCCGCTGCTTTTAAAGAATTCGGGTGGCGGTTTGTGAATATTATTGCTAAAGCACTGGTCGCATTGGGAAGAAAACCCGATTACAAACAAATCCAGCGTCACATTTTAACCATTGATCAACTATTAATGGATTACTGTCAATATTGGCTGCCAACCATTGATTCACAATGGGAAAATGCTGTTAAAGCATTGGAAAGCGAGATTGATGAACGTAAATTGCCTGCTCATTTACGCACACGCTCTACCTATCTCATTGCAACAATCAACTATATTCAACGTAATCATTTATATGATCCTGTGGCAGATGGGCTCTGTTCTGCATTTAACTATGACAAAACCTATTTTGATAAAATAACTGCATCCTTGCTTCCGCTGTTTGAGAAGCTGACTACGGGTAAAATTGCTGAGCTTATTTCACCTGACTACTTTGATCTTGATGACAAGCGACCCATTTTCGATTGGATGCAAGTCATCCGTGGAAAAAAAATTGTTTATGTAGGATTAGATGCGTTGTCAGATACCACGGTAGCATCTGCTGTTGGCAATTCCATGTTCGCCGATCTTTGCTCTGTGGCAGGTCAGTTATATAAATTCGGAGTTTCAAGCAACACTCACAACGAAGAAAATGAAAAAAATAGAAAAAAGCTACACCCGACTTGCGTGCACAGTGATGAATTTAACGAACTCATCGGTGATGAGTTTATTCCTTTGCTTAACAAAGCAGGCGGTGCTGGATTTCAAGTAACAGCTTATACGCAAACGTGGTCGGATGTGGAGGCCCGTTTACAAAGCACAGCAAAAGCAGAGCAAGTGGGTGGTAACTTTAATACCGTTATTTGTTTACGTGTTGTAGACATCAAGACTGCTAAGTGGTTTACAGACAAACTACCACAGCAAGTCACGCTACACTATCGAGTGCCTGTATCTTCTGCAAGCGATACGCCCCATTTAGGTAGTACAAATGATTTTAGTACACAAAATGAAGACCGCATTGCAACCAGTGAAGTGCCACTATTAAGACCAAGCGATTTAATGCAATTACCAAAAGGACAAGCTTACTGCTTATTATCAGGCAATCAATTATGGAAAAACCGCATTCCACTGCCTCAAGATAATATGAACGAAACACCTGGTTCAATCAAAGAAATAACGATCAGTATGAAAACAAAGCAAATGATGCAATCCAATGGATCAACTGTTTATGATTTTCTATCTAATGATTGACTCTTAAGTAATATGGAATAGAAAGCGTAAAAGAAAAAAATGAAAGCTTCACATTCTCAAGAACCCGGTATTGTATTGTTGATACTTAGCACGGGTTTTAAATTTATTCTAGGAATATTTCTTGCTTGGCTTATTTCATTGTTGTTAGGGAGCATTTGTGCTGCTTTTTTAAGTCTTGAAACTTTGCTAAATTACACAACACAATTAAAAAAACACGAACTGAATTCATTAAGCCAGGTAAAAACTTCCACATGGCTAATCAAGCAACCAGATAAAACAGCAGTGCACTTAGCACAAACCATTCACAACACAACAAAACTAAAAATACCTTTTACGAAGGGTTTAAAGCAATTAAAGCAACAAGAACAAGAAAAACAAGAAGAAACGCCCAATGTATTTTTTAAATATCTCCTCAAAAAATGGCTGCCAGCATTTCTGAATTACGTACATCTCTGGATAACATTGACTGAAATTACAGTGATTCGGTTACTCAATATTATTATGGCATTGCCACTTTTTGGATTATTGGGAACTATTGGTTTTATAGATGGCATAGGACAGCGCACTTTGAGACGCTTACAAGGCGCTCGTGAAAGCATGTTACTGTACCACAAAGCACGCCTTGCGATTGCCCCTTCTTTGATGGGAGGATGTTTTTTATATCTGCTCTGCCCTACTCCAATATCAGCCATGAACATATTACTTCCATTCGCGATTGCATTTGGTTTGTCTGTATCAATAGCAACGCGGCTATTTAGAAAGTATTTATAAAAAATTATTCTCCGACATTGGTCTTCAATGAATGACGTTGCCTATGCAAAAAATCACAAAAGCTCTTTTAATTTCCTTGAGCATATTATTTATTTTATTAATCAGCGTAAGGATTCCCTGCACTTATGCTGATACTGAATTAGAGCACACCGCCCTTGCTCGTGTTCTGAATGTATTAGATTCACTGACACCTTTGATTAACGAAGCAGAATCACAGCAAGAGCAACATGCACGTCTTCAGTTTCATTACGACTGGCTGCGTGACGATATTAACCAAATAAAACAAGGTATCGAACAAAAACTCAAAACACCTTGTATTGAGCCACGCATCATTAAACCGCTAAAAGGCGATTACCTTGAATTACAAAGTAAGAAAAATAAATAGAGTAAAAAAATGACCCCAGATCAAGAATCTGCTTTCAATGCTGCATCAGGCTTTCGTGCATCAGGCTTAAGCTTTGACATTAAACTCCTTGTCGGCGGCATCATGCTCATATGCTGTATTTTTATATTAGCGGGACTCATGCAGCTTTTAAACTCAAATTCACCGTGGGACAAAACTGTTTTTATATTGAATTTATTTTTCTTAAGTTTTGTGATCATGCTAGTTTTTATGTATATCGCATAAAGACATGTAAAATATAAAGAAGGACTTAAAAATGAAAAAATTATTTAGAGTTATTCAGCGTTTTTATTATGGGATCATTGCAAATTTATTGTTAGCAGGTAACACATTAGCAGACAGTAATCCTTTCCCCAGCATGAGCATTAGGGGTGGGGACGTTATCCAAGAAACCGGATCACACATGGAAGCTGCGTTGAAATATTCGCTGATTGGCGGTGGTGGCCTACTAATCTTGATTTGCCTTGGCGTGATTATTCATAGATTACGTGAAGACAGCCGCGAAAAAGACCACGGCAATCTTATTATGACATTTATCTTACTTGCCCTCGGCTTAACTATTGGCTTTGTATTGATTGGTGTAGGTTGGACAGCTTTTTCTGCACAAGTGCGCTAAGGGTATTTATGGACTTACCAGATATATTGCCTAATCGCCTAAACTTTGATGCTGTCGTTTTTTGTGGTTGCAGCATGAAAGAAATGCAAGTCATTGCTTTTGTCAGTTTAATTGTCTGCATATTATTTTTTGGCACAATCCTAAAGCTCATCACTCACATGTTTATGATTGGCGTTGGTCTTGCTTTTCCTGCTGCAGTTGGCATGAGTTGGTGTCTTGCGCTTCTTTTTCAAAAAGCAAAATATGGAAAACCCAAAGGGTTTGTCAAACAGGGTATTTTATTGTGGCTGGAAGATAATCATTTGATATCTCCTGTTTATATACGTCATCACGGTAAATGGTCTGTTGGAAGACGCTTATGAGATTTCAAAACGCACTTGAAAATGCAAGATCAACAATTCAAGTATTATTTGTTGCGCTAGTTCTTTCTTTTATTACAAACATAGGACTGATGCTGGGCTGGAAAAACGCTGAGCAAAAAATTGAAGTGCATATTCCTCCACAAATTCCAACAACAGGATTAATTCTAAAGACCAATGAAATACCATTCGCAACCGTTTATAGTTTTGCTTACTACATTTGGCAAAGCGTGAATTACTGGCCGTCCAATGGAACTGAAGATTATAAAAAATCCATTGAACAGTTTTCACCTTACTTAACACCGCGATTTAAAGCATTTCTGCGACGCGATTATCTTGAAAGAATGGGTCAAAGCGAAATTCAAGATCGGCAACGTACACTACAAGGCGCAAATGGTACAGCATTTGAGTCAGGTGATGTTGAGTATATAGGTCATGATACATGGATCGTACATTTACACATGCGCCTATCTGAGCACATGAACATCAACGGCAATCAAGTCAAAGACACTGCAATTGATTACAGCTTACGTGTTGTGCGGCACGATGTGAATGTCAAAACCAATGCTTGGGGCTTGGCGCTCGATGGCTTCGTGAACAAACCTGAACGTATCCAAACATATATCTAATTTTTATGACGTCATCATACCTTGTAAGTAGGACATCTATGTTTTATTCCTTGCTTAAAAATAAATTATCTTTGGCTACCATAATCACTGGATGCTTCCTCGCACAAACCTCTACCGTTTTAGCAGAAGTTTCTCCTCCAAATACATTCATCTATACAGGAAAACCTATGGTTTTAACGCCAAAAAATATCGAGAAAGTAAGACATTTATTTAAGCCTGTGCAAGAGAGTGAAGAGGTTGAAACAGATGAAACAAACAAAGCGCATGAAAAAGAGCCACATGAACATATCGTATGGGAACAAATACCCATTGATGTTGTATTGCCTGTTGGAAAAGAACGCATCATCACTTTTCCAACTCCAGTCCAATTTGGCTATGACAAAGAAGTATTAAATGATGAAATGCTTCATGTGCAAAATAATGATGGCGTTTTATATTTAAAAGCAAAACAAATATTCTCACCGCAACGCGTACAGGTCAAATGTATTGATACAGGCAAAATCATTTTGCTGGACATATCTGCACGACAGGACGCAAGCGATCATCCGCTTGATATTGTGATGAATTCAACACTCAAACGAAACTCTTTTTCATTCAATGAAAGAAATGAGAAAGTTGAAAGCAATACAGGCTCTTATCCTATTACACCTGTCACGTTGGTGCGCTTTGCAGTACAGCAACTCTATTCTCCAAAACGATTATTAACACAACCATCTTATATATACAGAGTCCCCATGGGAACACACAAGACGTTATCCTTACTTCTTGATAAAAGTGCAATGGCCTTACCTTTAGCATCTTGGCGTGGCGGTGACCTTTTTGTTACAGCAATCTTACTTCGTAATCTTCTTTCTCAAACAATTTTACTTGACCCACACAATATTTGCGGGGCGTGGCAAGCTGCAAGTTTTTTTCTCGCAGCAGAACTTGCACCACGCGGCAACATAAAAGACACCACCACTGTATTTTTAGTATCGAAACGTTCTTTTGCCGACAGCTTAAAAGAATGCGGTCTATAAAATAGATACTTTTTTTCTAATTAGTAGCAAGGCCAGCCCCGTTGACTCCTATTCCGTAAATGAATATCATGTTCAATATTTGAACTTAAATAAATGAGGTGATGCAATGTCTACCACCAGGCGAATAATAAGGAAACTGGGTAAAATTGAATTTAAAGTAGGGGCAGCTGCTCTAGCTTGTCTGGCAGCTACTGTATGTCTCGTCGCATTTTCTATATCGGATTTTAACAAACATAATATTGGGACTTCCTCCCCTGAGCATAAAAAAGAATTAGATATAGGTTTTCTAATCTTATTAATGTATGCCTTTCCGCCGTTTATAATGTTTAAGACGTTTGTAGATGATTGGTGGCAAAAAACTGATGAAAATAGGCCCAATGATGTTTGGTGGCGATATATACCCAATATTGCAAATGAAGATAATGTATTGCATCTCAGTCACATAGTATTACCACCTGCAACCGGACTGTTAGAAAATAGAAATCACCTTCTCCCAGCAGACGAAAAAAATGAAATACCCTCTGTTCATTCTCAAACATTAAATATATTTATAAAAGGCCGCCGCAAAGTTACAAAACCGAACCAAGTATTATCATCAGAATATAAATATGATGCAGAGAAACTCTCATTAGCATGTTCTATTTCACACGGTTTTCCCAATATACCTGTCAGATTTAATGGGCACTTATATGACTTCGATAACTTAATGCGATGCGCACAAAATGGTTACATAAAAGACCCACTTAACCGAAATGTCATAAAATTAGATCCTCATGTAATACAACCCGACTTTGAGGCGCAAACAAGAATGGATAAGCTTTTACGTGAAGCATCTCAACAACATAGAGCTGAACCAGTCGTGAGCGCTAGCACACTTCCTCGCCGCCGTTCATTCTAATCAGAAGATCCCCAGAAATGTAATAAGACCAAATATCAATAAGTGACCCAGCCTCTCCGGGTCACGCATCGTACTATAACTTTTTGGTAAAGAATCTAAAGATGCGAGCTTACCCTCATGGTTATCTATAAAGGAAAAAATAAAAAAAATCCTCTCCTGGTAGGTCTTTTAATTGCAGTTATTGTTATTATCTTGGTCTTAATATTAATTGGGCTATCTTCAAATCATACCCCATCAGCCTCTACTCCTCCTGCGGTTCATAAAAACGGAACATTAAAAGACACAGCAAGCAATGATACTCCGGTTGAAACGCTAAAAACATTGACAGCGGAAGTCAGCAGTGTGGAGCAGCAAAACCAAAAGTTGATTGAGCAAAACAAAGCACTCATTGAACAAGACGAAAAAGTGCTCTCACAATTCAAAACCGAAGTCATGAATCAAGTCCAGCAACAAATCGCTGCTTTTAAAGCGGACAATCAACTGTGGATGGAAGAAGCAAAAAAATCTCTTAGCGAGACAGAAAAATCAAATCATTCTGGGAATGCAGATAATCAAAGTGATAATGGGAACACTCATTTATTTTGGGTACAGGATTTAGCATCAAATAATAACAGTGACAAGTTTCAAAATGTGATAAAAGAAAATGACGAGAATGATATCAGCTCTCACTTAAAGCATTCTGATCAGGACGAAAGTAATTTAACATTTTCAGACGCAGAAAATAAAAATATTCATCAAACACCCAAGCAAATTCCTTATTATACCCTTCCTGTCAATTCAACTTTAACCGGTGCAATTGCTTTACAACCTATCATTGGGCGAATCCCCATTGATGGTAAAGTCCCTGATCCTTACACTTTTAAAGTTATTTTAGGCGTAAAAAACTTAGCAGCCAATGGAGTTGATATTCCACCTGATATTCAAGGTATTGTCGCATCGGGTATCGCAGAAGGTGATATGTTAGGCAGTTGTGCACGCGGTCAAATAACATCGATGACATTTGTATTCACGGATGGGCGAATCAGCACAACCGAAGCTAAATCTAATGAATACTTAGGAACGATTGCTGCAGCAAATGGCAACCCGTGTGTGAAAGGATCATTTCATTCTAATGCAGCCATTTATTTAAGTGCACAAGCAGCGTTAGCCGGCATCCAAGGATACGGAAATGCGCTCTCACAATCACAGCTTAGTAACACAACGTCTCCCATGACAGGAACAACGCTCTCAGAATTAGTAGGCAACGCAAATAAATATGCTGCGGGTCAGGGTTTTTCCGCAGCTGCACAATCCGCTTCTCGCTGGTGGGAGCAGCGAGTACAAAATAGCTTTGATTTCGTGTTCGTACCCAATATTGACCCTCATATGGGGAAAAAATTACAACTGAATATCAACCTAACACAAGAAATTGCTATTGATTATGATTTCAATAAACGAAAAGTATTTTATGACACTGAAAAAAATCTCTTTAACACTGCTCACTTGGATTAACTTAATGCAAATTTCTTTCATTCTCGCTGTGTTCCTTATTCCTTTCTTCCTATTTTTTATAACAGGCTGCACTTCACGAGGAGATGCTATCGCAGATACGTCACCTACAATGGCAGAAATATATGCCGATGCTATGCACCAATCAAATGGCGAAACAATTGATATGGCTCGATCAAAGGTCTCTACTCTTTCACATCATGAAAATTTTTCTATACCTAATGATTCTCAAGCAGCAATAAATAAAATAAATACGCTTTTCCCACTGTTGCAAAACCCACAACTTATCATGTATGTCTATCCACATTTAGCAGGAAATCAAGAATCACCTGTCCCGGGATATTTCACCGGGTTTTCTTTATATGAAAAAAATTACTATGCCATACCAGGTGAGCGGTAAACACAGGCCATTTATGTTAAATAACTTAGTTGCTTTATTTACAAAATTTGGCGACAACCCACAAAAACGCCATGAAGCAAAAGCAGCTTACGAGCAACCGCCATCTCTTAGCGAAAAACTCCCATGGATGGAGTATGATACTGAAACAGGCTGCTTTTGTTTGGATGATGGAAAAAGCGTTGCTGCTATTTTTGAATTGTCGGATGTGCCTGCTGAAGCGCGCACAGTAATGTATTTAGAGCAGCTGCAACGTGGATTACAAGGTGTATTCCAAGATGTGTTTCCACTCTATTTTGATGAAGAAGCGCCTTGGATCGTGCAATTTTATCTGCAAGATGAATTAAGTTTGGATGGGTTTTATGAGAGGTTTTGCGATTACATAGAACCTTCTGCACAAAAAACACAATTCACGAAATATTATCTCACACTACTCAAAACACATATCGCCTCACTAACAAAACCTCAAGGTATATTTGTAGACACTAAAGTAAGCGGCATGGCCTTTCGCGGCAAAGTACGAAAAATCCGTGCTGTCATTTATAGACGTCTTATCTCTTCTTCTAAACTGCACCGTAATCAAACACCTGCTCAAGACTTAAATAAAATTGCGCAGGTCTTTACTGCAAAGCTAGAAGCTTGCGGTGTGAAGGTCAAACGTTATCAAGGGAAAGAATTTTATGAATGGATGGTACGCTGGTTTAATCCCGCTCCTTCAAAAGGAGATAGCAATCCTGATACTTTGCTTGAACGCTGTCCTTATCCTGATAAAACAGATATGCACTGGGGCTATGACTTTTCAGAGCGATTGTTCTTTTCTGTTCCAGAATCAGATGAAGAAAAAGGTATTTGGTATTTTGATGGGAAGCCACATAAATATTTATCCATTTTAGGGTTAAGCACGCTACCACAAACAGGTCATTTATCCTTAGAACGAAAATGGGGAAATTATTTTTTTGGTTTATTTGATAAGTTCCCAGAAGGCAGCGTATTCACATTGACGGTCGTGATGCAAAGCCAAGAGAAAGTCAAAAACCATATTTTTAGGATTGAAAACAGTACCAAGCGTGCAACATCAACGGAAGCGATCATGGCACGAGAGGATTGTGTTGTTGCTAAACGTGCAATTGAAAGCGGGAATTATTTTTTTCCAACTAGCATGGGCGTGTATTTACGAGGAGATAACATTGATGATTTATATGATAAAGAAACAGCGGTTTCTACCTCGCTCTCCAGTAATGGATTTATTCATTTAAGTGGTGACCACGATTTAGTACCTATCACAAGTTATCTTAGTTACTTGCCTATGTGTTATTCCTTTTATTATGACAAAGCACGAATGCTTCGCAGCCGTTACTTATCGGGTAAGCAATTGTCACAACTCTTGCCTCTCTACGGTAGAGAGCGTGGTACGGGCAATCCTGCTATTACATTATTTAATCGCAGCGGTGAACCGCTCACATTAGACCCTTTTAGTACATCAGACAAAGATTTTAATTCGCATTTACTCTTATTAGGAACAACAGGTTCCGGTAAATCGGCATTATGTGTTTATTTGATGATGCAGCTTATGGCAGTCTACCGGCCGCGTCTTGTGATTATCGATGCCGGTAATTCATTTGGTTTATTGGGTGATTATTTTAAAACATTAGGATTAACGGTTAATCGCATTGAGATTTCATTTAAAAATCCTGTCTCCTTAAACCCTTTTGCTGAAAGTGGAAAAATGTTGGCACAGCTACATGCCAAAGAAATGAAAGAAAGTAAATTTTCTAAAAACTCTCAGATCATTAATGAAACCGAAAAAAAACTAAAAGAAGAATTAGATGCGCTAACCGAAGAGGCAACTCCGTTTGAATACCAAAATCAAGAAAACCGTGATTACTTAGGTGAAATGCTGATAGCAGCACAGCTGATGATCACAGGCGGGGAACAAAAAGAAGAAGATGCTATTACTCGTCAAGATCGTTATTGGATATTAAATGCGATTATTCGCGCAGCCAAACAAGCAAAGGCAAACGATAAAGATCAAATGATTGCAAATGATATTATTAATGCGTTTCATCAAATGGCCAATGAATTGGAAACAAATGGCAAAAACTCTGATCAGGGAACTGTTATTCGTCTGAAAAAAATGGCATCGAATATTGGGCTCTTTTGTCAGGACAACTTGTCATCACAATATTTTAATACAGAAGGATCACCCTGGCCTGCTGCGGATATCACGCTTTTAGAAATGGGCATTTTTAAAGATGAGGGGTACGAAGCACAGCGTGCTTTGACTTTTATGGGTGCGATGAATAAAACAGTACAGCTTGCAGAATTGCATCAATATGAAGAACGTTTTACTGTATTTTTTGCTGATGAATGTCATATTCTCACAAATAATCCTTTGACTGCATTATCTGTTACAAAATGCGCCAAGATGTCCAGGAAGATTGGATTGTGGCTTTGGTTTGCTACTCAAAATGTCAAAGACTTTCCGAATGATGCTCGCAAAATGCTTTCAATGATTGAGTTTTGGGTTTGTCTCGGCATGAGCGAAGCAGAACTATCTGAAGTAGAACGCTTTAAACCGGTTAGCGAAGAAGAACGTCTGCTCTTTCGTTCTGTCAGAAAAGAAGCAAGAAAATATGTTGAAGGAGTTATCCTCTGCAACCGCTTTAAATCTCTTTTTAGAAACATACCACCACCGTTAGCGCTAGCACTTGCAATGACAGAAAAAGTTGAAAAAGCTGAACGACGAAATCTCATGGAACGTTACAACTGCACAGAAGTCGAAGCGGCTATAAAAATAGCACAAGGCATCGTACATAATTTTTCTAGATCTTAATGGCCAAGCACTATTTTCATACAGCACATCAGCAGCAAATAATTGCCCCCTCTGATACTTTGTTATCAGATCTTATGAGCTTGTTATTCAAAATCCAAAGATTATTGTCGGATAACCATACCCTCCTTGGTGGGATTCTGCTCTTGTGTAGTAGTGGCAGAAGATACTTGCTGAGTAGCAGCAGCTGAAGCACGAATACCAAAACTATTTATAAGTGCGGCCGCCGAATCAATGTTTGCTTTTTTGGGTTGCTCTTTTTGCTCCAACGCAGCAACTCTATCTTGTAACCTTTCGACAGCATCTGCTAGCTCTTTAACTCTTTTTTCTAAATTTATATTTGGCAAATTTGCATTAAGTAAATCATAGCAACGATACTTATTAAGTGACAAAGCATAAGTCGCTGCACTATAAGTAGTACCATTGATATTAACCAATGTTTCAGGTCGTGCGCCATATGTTAACAACAATTCGCATAATTCATATTCGAAAGTAGGATATTCATTAGGTGCCCCTGGATTAGGAGTTTTTCTATCCAAAGCATGATAAATAGAGGTTTTTCCATTATTTCCTCTGAAGTTTACATTTATTTTGTTTTCGGCTAACAATCGCAAGTTATCAAAAAGATAATCTTTTTTTACCTCATACCGAGTAACTATTACAGCGTCAAATGCTGTTCTACCCAATTGATTTGAAGCGTTAATATCAGCCTTATAAGTAAGCAGCAGAGCAAGTACTTTTCTTTTTTCAGGAATAGGTTGACCGGACATCATAAGGCAATGAATTGGCTTTGCTTTGCTCTCATCAGGAGAAATGCTCGAATTAGAAAGAGGACTATCTACGTTAGGATCCGCCTTTCTTTCTAGTAAAAACCTTGTTGCTTCCTCATTTGCATGCATACTTGCACAATGAAGTAACGTACCATGAAGACCTCCTCCAATCGGCCTAGAAAGAACCTTATTTATATCGTTTGAAGTTAAATACTCTCCAACTACTTTAAAATCATTTTTAACGAGTGCAGTGATAGCTTCTTGTTCCGTAGGCATTGTTTCTACTCCCTTAGTTAGTTTCTGACTGAATTCCATAAAAATTCGATAAGTAACGTAACACAATTTCCTAGGCTAAACAAATGAGAAAAATTAAAAAAACAAAACAAGCAGCTCGTATCTGTGCATTATTACTATTCTGTTTGGGATCACAGCTAACTTGTGCTGAACAAGAGAATAAAGTATCAAGCTTTATGATTATCCAAGCTACATTAAATGCCATTTTAAATAATTGTCTTCACTATAAAGTAACGGGTATCTGTTTCTGGTTAGATTGCAAATCAGGTATTTGCAATCCCAACACGACACTCAAAGTTGAACATTATCTACCTGATGTAGTCGTCTCAGTATTTCGTGAAAAAAATACGAATCCCTGGGATTATGCCAATACCTTCATTGATCCTACTGCCGCAGAACTCGGCAATGCAGAAATCAAAAACAGTTTGGGATTTAATATAGGACACGGTAATGAACAAACTATCACAACAAGTAATAATGATAATCGCTTTAAAGAAGTGGACATCATTGGCAACCCTGCTCTTTTGATGTTTAAACCACTCAACTCATTTATTATAAAAAGCATCGCTAAACCGTTTGTACCCTACTACTTATCATTAGCAGATAGCTACATGTGGCGCACACCGTCTATTGAAACATTTCTTTATCCCCAAAACTTGATTCCAGGAATTCATATCGTGGGTTCATTAATAAATAATTGGGGTTCTGTTTATCCACGAACAGGATTTTTAATTCAATCTTCTGATGCTAAAGCCGCGGCTGTCATTGCACAACGTGCAGCAGACATCGTAGCACGCACCTTACAACCTCATGTTTATAACCTGCTATCATCAGATTGCGGAAAGGAATGCCATATCTCCAAAGTAAAAGAAAATAACTCCTCTACGCTCTGGCAAATGATTTACCCTCATGCAGAAAATATATGCGCACCCTTTGGGGAAAATGATTTAAAGAGTCTAACGCCTTGGCATAGCAACGCTTCCCAAAAAGGCAAAGGCAACTATACCTGGGTACTGTGGCGACATTATAAAGGCTGTATTGAAGGAGAAGGAAAATACAGTGGAAGTATTGATTTTTAAAAATTTAGAACAAACATCCTTTAATAATCTGTCCCTAGGCAATATAAATATATTAGAAGTCATTATTATAGATATATCTCCAACTCGTTTAATTAACGTATAAGAGAGCAGTTACCCATGTGGAATAAAAAATAACATTTCTAATTTATCGCTACATTTTTAGTCCAACTTAGCAACTTGGCTAAATAAATTAGATAGTATATTATCACTATATCTCTATATCTTATTAGTAGTTCCAATAAAGTCGAGCTTAATGTAAGGAGGCGCTAATGTTAGCACACGCGAGTTCTTCTCATTCTACAGTACGCACTTCTCTACATCAGAGTTCAAGAACAATTAATGCATCCCTAAGAAACTCCAGCTTATCTGATACCTCCATTCGTGAACTAATTGAGTTTCTTACTGACAATAGTCATCCGCAAAAGCAGCTCCTATTCAACCAAAAAGTAAATGCCTTATTTTGTACACCATATGATTTTAACTCAGAAGAGTTTGCTCATTTGAGAGCATCACTCCTATCTGATGAGAATGTTTGCGAGCTTCCTCTCAGACAAGAATGCAAACTGGAAAAAGAGAAAGGGCATGATAGAAAAAAGGGGCTTGTTACTTATTTTTGTGCTTTGATAGAGGTCGCAGTAAAAACCAGAGTAAACGCTATTTCCAGTAATATCTTAGAGACAGTTGATAAAGAATTAAATCGCACATTCAAAACAATCGAGTTACTTGATCATCGGGAAAATAATACGCTTAACGAACATGTTGCTAAGGTTCTTGATGATATTCTGGCATTGGAGCCAAATGAAGTCCTTTGTTATCATGCGGGTTATATTGGGCATACGATCTATATTAACTTCCGAAAATTTTCAGATGAGATTCTAGCTAGCATTCACAACTTAGGGTCTGGATGCACTGAGCATCTGCATACCCTTACAGTCGATAACAAACCTGACCAAGTTTATTCAAGAGGGATACGGTTCCCTCATCACTCGACCCAATTAAAAGATTATTTATCTAAAATAGCCTTCTACGCTGATCAAGAGAATGAAATAAAAGCTTTAGAGGCTATCTATCCTGCTTATTCAGAGGAGCAAAAACAGTATGATATAAAAAAAATGTTACGTGAAACTTCACAAACAACTGGAAACTGTGTTATCAAAAATAAACTTTTTGCAATGCGAGATGCTATTAGAAATAAAGACATATACAAAACCATTTATCTCGGTTTAGTGGAGGTCGCATTAAATAACCATACTCTTCTCGATCCATTGAGCGCACTACCTTCACAGAGCGATGTTTGCAATTCAGTTTTAAGTTCACAATCTATCTTTCGATCAGCACAAAACACACCAAACCCATGCTCGGAGATTGTTGATTCCATACTTATCTGCAAAACGCAAAATCAAGAAACTGAAATTATAGATAATAAAAACATGATACTTAACATTTTATTATGTGCTTTAGTTGGTGCTTTAGTTGGTGGTTTAATTGGATATACAGTAGCCAATGACCGTAATAAAAAAATGTCGGCGGGTGTAGGTACACTTATCGGAGCTTTGAGTGGACTTATTGCCTTTTATGCTACTAAAAAACCAATACCAGAACCAGAACCCGATTGCACTCCTTTACCGGAAGAGAGCACTTTTTGTTATTCATGTAGATCACCTTGAAACATTAGCAAGACCAGAGAACAGAAAATAAATCCAATAAAAATCGATTCTAAGATCAAAGCAGCAAATTTTTAATTCAAAAAGACAATATTTTCGAATTACCAATATAATCTACTGAGAATATTTGCTTAAATCGTAGTTCTGCTCACTACGTCATTCAAGTCATTCTTTACATAACACGAAAACGTATTCATTTGAAAGTTTTTTCAAATCCCTACTTTCTTTCTAGGAAAACTATCATGATAAATAGAAACCCTTTGTTACGCGTACCTTTTAAAAAAAGTGTATCAATTTGCATTGGTTTAATATTAATAAACTATCCAATAAAAAATACTTACGCTGATTTAATACCCGCAGGCAACAGCTCCTTGTATTATAAGATAGGTGGAGGACAACCTGTTCCTATTCCTGCTTACAGCGGTGCTCAGTCTGTTCCTCTTAATGTCGAAGGGAGCGTGGGTTTAGGATATAATTGTGGTGCATTTAATCCTGCATCATCAATTACGAATTCATTAAACGGTATTCAAAACAGTTTTCAAAATATTCAGCAAAACGTCATCTACAATGCAACTGCTGCTATTACTCAATTCCCACTCTATGCTATTTCACGCGCGGATCCATCGCTCTATAATTTAATTAATAATGGCCTATTTGGTGCACGAGAAGACTTAAACATCTCAACCAAAACATGCCAACAAATGCAAAGTGAAATTACGAGCGGCCAAAATCCTTATAGTGATTGGGCGACTGTTTCCATGGGAAATGACTGGAAACATCACATGTCACTTGCAGGTAACAGAAATTTAAAAGCAGTACAGATTGATAATAATAGTGACATTAATCAAGTCAAACAAAAGATTGAAAAGGAAAACGGTGATAATGGTGTACCGTGGGTAAAAGGAGTTGCTATCGGTCGAAACACAGTCTACGCAGGAGGCCGTAATCAACCAGCGATTTACATTATTCATGATACAGCAGTTGCAGGATACAATATTATTTTACAACCTAATCGACGCTATGATGATACGAGTGCCCCTGCTAAAACAAATGCAAATCAGCATTTACTCGACACATGGCCAAACCCAGTCACCGCTGCACGTTGGATGACAACCGTTTTAGGCGATGAAAAGATAACAACTTTTTCTCATGGCGATAAACACTCATCTCCTGGTGTTGGTTTATTATCGGATCATGAAGAACTAGCAACGGAAATTACGCAAAACATGCAGCGGCTAGTAACTCATCAACAACCACTCTCCATTGATAATCTAAAAAAAATTTCCGCACCAGGCGTCATGATTAATACTGCGATTATTCGTGCTATACAACAAAAAGCTCCAGTCGAACAAGCTATTTTAATAAATAAACTGTCGCAAGAAGTTGCTGCCGCTAAAGTCATTGATAAAGCACTATTAGCTAAACAAATTTTAGAAGAAGGAAGTCAAATACCTGCTATCTATGGCAATAAAGCAGCTCAAAAAACGATAAAAGATGCTGTCTTACGATTAGACCATGCCATCCATAATTTATTATTTAGCGTTCAAGTGCGCAAAGAATTGGTATCGCGCACTGCCGCTGAATTATTAAACACAACTCAAGTAGAACAGCTCAATTCAACAAGCATTCAAGGATCAGAACAAGACACCATCATAGATCAAGGTGCGATAAAAAAATAACTTCTTTTACCTCCAGAAAAATTGAACAATATGCTAAAGTAAGAATCTGGCAAGTCTATGTATGGTGACATTATGGATTTAGTAGAAGCATGCAAAACAGGTAATATTGAAGAAGTTAAAAAATGCTTAGGCTCTGGAAGCGACGCTACTATATTTAACCAGAATGGTTATACCCCACTACATATAGTGTGCGCATCTAACAGTCTGAGCAATAATGCTATATTAGAAATTACACTGCTGCTATTACAATCTGGTGCTAATCCAAATCAAAAATCTTTAAAAACGAAAAGGACCTCGCTGCACTTTGCTGCTGAACACGGCCGTGAAAAAGTTGTTAAAATTCTTCTTGACGCTAAAGCCGATGTTGATGCAACTGACGAAACCGGCTCTACCCCTTTAATCGCAGCTGCTCAGCGAAATGGCACTGACGAAGTAATTGCAATTCTAGCTCAATACGGAGCAAATCTTAATGCGTGTACAAACCAAGTCAATCATTGTTTTACTGCATTACACTACGCTGCACGAGAGGGGCATTATAAAAATATCTCGAAACTAGTTATTTTGAATGCTAATGTGAGGTGCAGAGCATTGTTTAAAGAAACCTCTTCTGAAGCTACGATTATTGACCTAATGAAAAGATCTTTGGATGGAACCAATTTAGAAAGAAAAAATCGAATCTTAGAAACCCTCAAATATTTCAGTATAAAAGAAGATGAAATACGTGATGAATTTGAGAATATAAAGAATACCTTATTAAACCGCATCACCGCAGCTGCTATATTAAGATCACCCACTATTGTTTCGCTAAATCAAAATTACTATTTTAAAGTTACTCAAGATGGAATTGGAAGAATTGATAACAATGCAGATCGCAATTTACGAGGCTTATATACAGATAATCTCTTAAGTTGTTATGGAATTTGCATCATAGGAACTAATAATAAAATTAGCCTTATCCACAAAACAACCACATTAAGTATTGATGAGCTGTGCACAGAATTTAAATGGGTTGACGCACCTAGTAAGTGGTATATTATTTATAACTTACAATATGTAAAACCAACTGAGGCTGACGCACTTAAAGCAATCATAGAAAAAAAACTAATAGCCGAAAATATTGAAAGCTCATTTGCTGATAAACACAACTCTTCTTACGTATATCTCAATAAAGATGGTACAGTTGACATTATTACTAAAGAAAATGAGTACCCTATTCTGCTACCTATTCATACAATATTAAGAGATGCTATCAATGGTCTAAACAATCTTTTTAGCCAGCCAGAAAAAGCACCAGCGGATAGGCAATTCATAGATAATAAATACACTGTTTTGCCAAAACTTATCACTGACGCCAACAATATAGTAACATTATGCCTTGAAAAAAATGTTGTAAAAACAGAAGAAATAGATAATAAAGATAGTGTTTCTGCGATTAGCACCTCGCTCAAACATGAGACCAATAACAGAGACGAATACTTTTTCAAATCCTTAAAGGATAACCTAGATAATGAACGCTCTAAAGTTGGATTTGATTTAGCTTCAAGATACTTAAATAGAATAGTAAGATTTAAAAAGTCTCTTCCTGAATGCTTTGAAGAAAAAACGTTCTGCATCGATCGAAACCCACAACTTTCATTACTCAATAAAGCATTAGGCATCATCTTCTATGGAGAAATACAAGGAAATTATCTCATTACAGTTAATGTGAGTTGCCACTGTAATTCCAATTCTATGCTAGATAACGTACGAGCCTGGCTTGATAAGCACAAAATCCCCTATACAGGAAATTGGCATCAACAAACAGCAGATGGTCGGTTCATCGCCACTTTAAAAATTAATAATTTTGAAAAAAATTTCGACCCAACAATTTTGCTTGGAAATAAAGAAAGCAAAGACATAAGACAGAATTTATCAACAAATATAGGTTCAGGTAATAGATTGCCAAGCGATATAAAAATAAATAATACAAAAGCTACTCTAGCCGCTACACAACAAACTACTACTACTCCGCTAGTTTCCTCGGTATCAAAACCACCAATTACAAATGTTACCAGATTATCAAAATTTTCAACTTCAGTAACTACAGCACCAAAAAGTGATGCAGAGGAACAAAACAGTATAGTAACAACCCAAAGGTTAAATAAAACATAAGGCTTAAAAAGCTGGTTATTAAAAAATTATAGCCAATATAACTTCATCAGTACTAGCTATTATTTTTCAATTTAGTGATTAAACTTAAGTACTGCTTTAAATCCATCTTTTATCTCTAGATAAATAAATTTTCTCATTTTTTATTATATGAAAACACTATGACAGTGACCGGCTATTTAGCGCTCTACACAACATTGTTGGGGTGGCAGCAATATAACAACCTTTGGGAAATTGCCGTAGGAACTGGTCTTATTTATTTGCCTTTTATTAGCATTATATTACGCAGCACTGTTGAGCCTTTTTCATCGCTCAGCAGCAAAGAAGCGGGTAGCGTAGCATTACGTCGCATGGGGCTGAATATCATAACCACTTTTTTAGTTATTGCCTTTGCAGCAGCACCCGCTATTCCGCTGGAACCCCAAGTCTTGCATTATGCTCCTCCCTGCCAACCTGAAAAAGGTGATGCAACACCAGGCAAAACTGGCACAACATACGACCGCACATTTCCTGTTCCAACTGGCGTTAAAGTCCCAATCTTTTGGTACATTATTATGAGTTTCGCTAATGGTGTTACTCACGCCGCAGAAACAGGGCTTTCTTGCACAGGACTGGACTTACGTACGCTACAAACACAACTTAATTTAACACATATTACGGATGCAAAGTTAAAACAAGAAACCAGTCAATTTTATACAGATTGTTACGCGCCCGCTTACTCTACTTATATAGGCGGAAGATTAAGCCCTCAGCAACAGATGCAAATTGAATCCTCTCTTAAACAACATGGTAAAGAAGACGTGAGTTGGATTGGGTCACACACTTTTTTAAATATCAGCGGCTTTTATGATGCACATAAAGCAACACAACCGATTGAGGATTTCACCTTTAACTCTCAGCGTGACATTGAAGAAGGTCAGTTGCCTAACCGCCCTACTTGGGGTAATCCTGATTGTAAAACTTGGTGGAGTGATTCAAGCCACGGCCTTGCACTAAAACTTAAGAAAGCATTACCGCCAACATTTTGGCAAAAGATCACTGCATTTCATGGGGATCAAGAAAAACTGCAAGACACAGTGGTACGCACGTTGATTACACAGAACCTTCATCAATCGATTTCAGACCAAGTACGCGGTTATGAATCCTTGAACAATAACGCATCGGGTGACTACATCAGTCGGTTTATTGGTGGCCAATTAGGCATCGTGTATGAATCGTTAAGCTTTTACCCCAAGCTGCATCTCTTATTAAATGCGCTTCCTGTAATTCAAGGTGCATTATTATTTGCATTGTACACGTTCCTCGCTCTTGCGATTCCTTTTTCAAGTTATCGCATTAGCTTTTGTGTCACAGGCAGTGTGGTACTCTTTTCACTGATCTTCTGCTCTTTTATCTGGCACCTAGTGCAATGGTTTGATGTAAGATTAGTTCAAGCACTTTATCCGAGTCTTGGCGAGGTCTCAGGTGCGGGAATTTTAAATACGCATCTTCCCTTAGCAAACAAGATGTTTGTTGAAATGATCATTGGCACACTTTATATCGTACTACCTATTCTTTGGATGATGATTATGAGCTGGGCTGGCTTGCAAGCAGGAGCCGCAGCAGCAAGCCTCATGGGTGCAGGCAGTGCACCTGCTGCAACCACCGGTGAACACGCAAGCCATGCTATACGCAAGCGTGTCTCTTGAGTAGCACACCATTAAAAAATCTTGATTATCATTCGGAATAAACATTAGAATGCTTAAAAAAATAATTCTTCTTTTTATTATCACGTTTACTATAACAACTCTCATTTTCGGCATAGGAGCCTACTTATTACAGCACAATCAAGCTACTGCTGAACTCAACGATTCGTTAAAAAAAACAGTAATCTATTTTAACTGCTGGCGATACGCACTGTTTTTAGTGATCATTTTATTTTGGCCAATGATAATAAACAGGTTGAACAATCATCTTCAATCAAAATTAAATGAAGGAAATGAAATACCCTCGACTGTTCTATCGAATCAATTATTCTGCCATCTCAATAGATTGCACATAACAGCGTTTATTCTTCTTTTTGAATTAATGTTTTCCTGTAATATTTTTTCCAAATTCATCACCATTTTGATGAACTTTTTTAAAAATTAAATAAAAATAATAAAATCTACATGGAATTTTAAAATATGCGCAATCCTTTTAAGTCGTTTTCTATTAAAAAAAATCCGCCATCTTTACTGAATACTGAACCTAAACTAAATAACACATTCTTACCTGTACTGACCGGAAACGAATTGTTAAGCACAGATCAGCACCAAGCTCTTTTATGTGAAATGAAACAACAGCTCAGCGTAACGCATGAAGATTATGCACAATGGTATTTGCCGTTGATACAAAATACGGCTGAACTCATGCAGCAACTCCCCTTGGATTCAACTGCCATTAAAGAAGCAGAACGCTCTCAAAAGCCCATGAAAACACTTTTAACCGCATCTCTTACACATGCAGTCAACGCATTAAAAATTCGACGGGGCTACATGCTGCCTGTTGGCGCTGATACAGAAACCTGTAATCAACAACAAAGCAGCTGGACATATGCAATATTGATTGCTGCCCTCTTGCAAGAAAGTTGGCGAATCATGGCATGTTATGATATTCCTATTTTTGACAAACAAGGAAACCCTTTAGGCTCTTGGAACCCTCTCTTAGTACCCACATTACCATTCGGGTATGTTTATCAATCGCACTTCAAGCCAGGTGCACATTCGCTAAACCTTCAGCCACGAGAAGCGAACGTGTTAATTGCAAAATCAGTGGTTCCTCAAAGTGGGTTTCAATGGCTATGTGAAAATCCCGTACTGTTGGTCAACTTACTTGCCTGCTTAAGCAAGAGAAGCATTGCTAACAATCCCGTGAGTGAAATCCTAGAAAAAGCGCAAGGAACTGCGTTGCATCCTCCCATTCAAACAGAAGTAAAAGAAACAAAAACTGAGACTGCGCAACCAATACATCCAAATGAACCATGCTCTACCTGAACTATAAAGAACAACCGCCTCTCTGTACCAAATAACAACCCTGTCTTTTTTAAATAAATAGAGGATTCATGATGACATTGCCAACAGAACACACAGCCAATGTGAGTACTGATTTTTTTACACGCAAGCCGGGTTGGTTGATCCAAAAAGGCCAACTCATTTTACATACCAAAGTAGCCATGAGGTACAGTCGAGGACTTTTACATATTACTGAGCGTTTGCGGTCATTGTGGCAAGCTGCAAAGGACAATAACCCTTACGCTGATTTGTATTTATTGCGACTGGAAGACGCCATGTTAACTGTGCACCATGAGCTTGAGCAGTATGAAAAGCAATACCAACAGCAGCTTATACAATACCCTGACATTCGAGTGGAATTAGTTGTAAGCCAACATCCTTTGGTCATGCAACTCTATTTTCTGAATATCTACAGTTTTCGTATAGCAATACTAATCGGTCATTTTGATCGTTTAGCGCGCTATGCCTTGTCTCTGCATAATGTAGTTTTTGATATCAATAAGCCGCTGGGTTTAGTATTACATGAATTGGGATCTCCTTTGCGAAAACTCTTGGAAATACCAAGACAATGGCAAGCATTTAAAGTCACGCGGGATGGCATTCGAGAAGACAATGAAATAGCCAAAGCAGCAAAAATACATTTTGGTACGGCACTCGATGAACGTATTCTTAGCGGTGATATTCGCCCCAAACTCGTTGCTAAGAAACAAATGATAATCAATAACAATATTGATCCACCTATTAATGAATAATGGTCGAATTAAACAACTTCATTTTTAAAAGTCGTTGTCTTGAGGACTATAAACTCAAGGTAAGCACCTCTCGAATCTTGCAACAGGTGCGCAGCATTTTTTAATGTTGAGATTCTCATCTTAATAAAAAATGATTTCTTTTTTAATCTAGTCATTACGTTATTAAGATTTATTGACAGCCCTGACAGGGAGAAACTTCTCCCTCACCAGGGTGTTCTTTCTTCCTGTTAATTTTTTTGATCTTTAACAAGGAGAAATATCGATGAAGTTATTAACACTACAAATTATTGAATCATTACCGCCAATTCACTCGACAGAAAACATATCACTTAACGAAAAACTGGTCATTTGTAAATTTTTCACGCCGGATGCGAACTGGACTTGGTACGTATTCGAGGGAGAAAAAACAGAAAATGATGATTTTGAGTTTTTTGGTATGACGCATGGACATGAGAAAGAGTTGGGATATTTCCATCTGTCTGAATTACAAAAAATACGCGGCCAATTGGGATTACCCGTAGAACGTGACCGCATTGTATTCAATATACCATATGGAAAACTGATTTCCAGATACAGTAAATAACAATTTAAAGATTTATCCATGTTGCATTTTAACATGGGTAAATCTTTTTCTTTAGTTTTTTAAAAACACATTAATGAATTATTTATCCTGTAGCAGGGCACTAGAGAATTTTTTTCTTTTTGGTAGTACCGTCTTAGGTTTCTTTACTAATAGAGGTAATGATTAGCGATGACAATTTTATATTTATGTGAAAAACCCAGCCAAGCACGTGATATTGCACGTGTGTTAAGTGTGACGCAGAGACGAGAAAATTATTTAGAAGGAAAGGATATTCAAGTGACGTGGTGTGTTGGGCACTTACTTGAAGCAGCATCACCCGATGATTATTGTAATAACTTAAAGCCATGGCATATCGATAAACTACCAATCATTCCATCCACCTGGCAAATGCGCATCATCAATAAAACGAAAAAGCAATTTAATACGATCAAAAAACTCCTAAAGGAATGTGATCAGGTTGTCATTGCAACTGATGCAGATCGCGAAGGTGAAGTCATCGCCCGTGAAATCTTAACCCTTTGTCGCTACAAAGGAAAAATCCAGCGACTTTGGCTAGCAGCACTCGATGATAATAGCATCAAAAAAGCCATCGCTAATTTAAAAAATGGGCATGAAACTGAAAAACTATATACCGCTGGCCTTGGGCGCCAACGAGCCGATTGGTTAGTAGGAATGAATATGACCATGGCAGTCAGCAGCTTATTTGGCAATAAAAAAAATGCCGTACTTTCAGTAGGTCGAGTACAAACGCCAACGCTTAAATTAATCATAGACAGAGATCACGAAATCGAACACTTTAAGCCCAAAGAGTATTTTATTCTTCTAGCACAATTTAGGACATCTCAAAATCAGACCTTTTGGACAACGTGGCAACCACAAGAAACCTCTAAAGAAGAACAGAGCTTAAATACACTCCATGCAGAAAAAATCATTTATAAAATAAAAGGACAGCCTGCCTTAATTAGCTCTTTTCAAGAAAGCGAAAAGCAACAAGCACCACCGCTTTGTTTATCACTGTCACAATTACAAAAATTGGCATCCAGCCAATTTGGGTTTTCCGCAAAAAATGTACTTCATATTGCGCAATCTCTTTATGAAACCCATAAAGCAACAACATATCCAAGAACAGATTGCGGTTATTTGCCTGAAAGCCAATGGCAAGACGCACCACATATCTTAAAAACACTAAATAATATTAATCTTGATCTCGCAGCACTCATTTTACACTGTGATACAAAGTTAAAATCACCAACCTGGAATGATAAAAAAATCACAGCACACCACGCCATCATTCCAACTACGCATACTAAAGTAGATATAACGAAAATGTCGGAGCAAGAGTACAAAATTTATGATCTGATATGCCGCTATTATCTGGCACAATTTTTAGGAGATTATATCTACACCAGTCGATCAGCTACGGTAACCTGTCAGGGTGAATTATTTAAAACAAAAGCTCAGCTACCAGTGAAATCAGGATGGAGACAAGCCCTATCCTACGCAGGTGAAGACTCAAAAATTGAAGAGGAGCATGAAAATGATGGCGAGTCACCCCACCATCTCCCTTCATTAAAATCAGGCGAATCTCTCCTGCAAAATGACCAGCAATTAGAAAGAAAGCAAACAAAACCGCCATCTTATTTTACAGAAGGAACATTGATCGAAACAATGAGGAACATCGGTAATACTATCCATGACCCTGAGCTTAAAAAAATATTGAAAGAAACGGCAGGTCTTGGTACTGAAGCAACCCGTGCCAATATTATAGAAACATTAATCGCACGTGAATACATCGTTCGTGACGGCAGAAAATTGAAATCCACTGACAAAGGCAACGCTTTGATAGCTCTCTTGCCTACTATCATCACCGATGCAGCTACAACAGCACGTTTTGAGCTTGAACTGGAAACCGTCGTAGAAGGCAAAACTACGCTGGAGTCATTTTTGCAGAATCAAATAGAAAATCTTCATGCCATGCTGAATGCCTTAATTAAATGCAAAACACATTCTTCTGAGTATGCAACAAATGTAAAAAACATTGCATCACACAAAAAAAGCAAAACATAAATTACTCAAAAAAAACCTATCTAATCTTTTTTTTAATTACCTCTTTCCCTATCCAGAGAAAGATTTAACTCACTTTTAAATTTTTAACCATGAGGAGACATTTTATGACTACTACCAAAAAACTGAGTTGGAAAAAGTGGAGTGCGGCTGGGCTTGTAATAGGCGTAGCCGGATTTACTGTCACTGCTACATCGGGCACCGTTTACTGGCTTAACCACTTAGCCGTTGCTTACCAAGCCACGCTAGGCGCTTCTATTGCACTCACCTCTTCCTGTTTAGTCGGCAGCATAGCTGCTATACGTAACCATTGCCGTAAAAAAAAAGCAGATGAAAAGAACCTATTAGAAACAGCGATGGTCGTTGCAAACAATAATTTTAGCCGTGATCTTGAAAACCCCAATGCGGAAGGAAATTCACAAAAAACTATCATTAAACGAATAGGCTCTTCGTCAGATTTTGATATGGAATATCATGCAGTTGAGTGTAATAAATTGATAGAAGAATACAATCGTGCGGCCTGCGATCCAGACAGTGACCTCGACGAGTATTTATTGCATGCGGAAAGATTACAAAAGCAATTTTTTGCTGCCTTTCCTCAAAGAAATTTGAATTACTTTGCTGAACTAAAGAGGCATGAATATCAATATGATCAACCTCCTGTTTTAAAAATTAAAAGCCCTAAATTAGATTTAGTTCCACGTTACTACACTGCTCCTATTGAAATTAGCCCCACTCTAAAAACAAATGATGAGTCAATTACACCAGAAGATCCCAATAGCCCTATTTTAGCTCGCTCAGCGGAAGCAAGCGATAAAACCAACAGACATATTTCTTTTACCTCATAAATAGCAAGTAACGAGGAGATTCCATATGCCTAACCAATCACAGCAATACAGTATGTGTTCTTTACTAGAAAAGTTGCTCAACCATCTTCGCAATTTGCTTTTATTAGATTATCAACATAGCCATCCTCATGTCAGCAAAGAGGAATTGAGAGAATTCATATCGAATCAATATCTCGATATATCTCGCGCCAATCTCTCAATTTTTGATCAGTACGACGCTGTTTTAAAATGGTGCTCTACAAAAAGTGAAAATGATCCTTTTAAAAGTGTTAAAGAAAATTTTATGGCCTTGCATTATACAACTCTCAAAAAATCACTACATAAGATAAATAGCGATCAGTATGATTTTGTAAAGAACTTACGTTCATTTTTAAAACAGAGAAAAGAAGAATGCAGCTATGGTTTAACAATAATCAATAAACAAATCGCATTACAAAAAGCGTGCTTAGTAAAACTCAAAGAAGCAGCCAATTTAATTGCAAAAGAAAATGTGACGCAACATCAAGATTATGGCACTTTTCAAAACACAGTATATCGATTAAAAAAACTCGTGGTTACATTAAAAAAGATGTCTTTGTTCGTTCCAGAGGCAAAGACAATACCTTTAAAGAACTTGCCTGACACTATTTATATCAAACATAAAAATAGAGAAGCGGCATTAAGCGAGCTCAATCAAAACATACAGCAGTACCAACATCAGCTTAAAGAAGAAGGTTGGTTTAAAAAGTTTTTATCTTTTTTTTCACCGACTCGCCGTCGTCGATTACGTGCAATAGACACGTATGAAAAACTAACGGACATAAAAGACATTAATAAACGTTATGAAGCAATAGGCACCTGGGTAATTCACCATGATGGTCACTCTGAGTTTAAATCTGGAAAGACTAAAAGTCGCTTTTATCATTGCATCCATCCTTTTATTGAAGTCCATGATCGACTTTCGTTTGAAGAAATACCTGCCCTGCAAGAACCATTACAAATGGAAATAAATGATATTACTAATGGGATAAGAAATGTGACTGAAACACATAACGTACAGATAAATTCTCTAAACAAAACTCTGCAAAACTTGATGGATGAAACAGCTAATCTAAATCAGGGTATAAACGCATTTGTAACTGAAATAGATCATCTTAAACAAGAAGGGTTCGGATATCTTCAGAATCAAGCCGATGCTATTCGGGAAAAAATTAATACATTAGCACCTTATCTTATTATAGAAAATAAAAAAGATCCCGTTATCCAAAAAGCAGAAGCACTGGTTAAAGACATCAGAGAAATAACTCGGCATACCCCAAATGAAGCCATTCAGCAATTGAAAAGCCGTTTTGAACCTCTTAAAAAAAACAAAAATGCAGCTGAATTTATTGAACATGCCGTTGAGAATATTATACGAGACACGATCTCTCATGGTGGTAAAGGCAATAACTTTAACTTTGTTGGAACAGCAAAAGCAGAAAAAATTGTTGCGGCTCTTGGTACATCTAAGCAGCAAAAACGTTTTAAAACAGTTAAATCTGACAGTGTTCAACGAGCAAACGAATCTCATTTAAGAGCAGAACAAACGTTAGTGAATAATTTAAAAAGAGAGCTTGAAATTGGTAAGCTGCATGACACCTTAACAAGCTGGCGAGATGCTTACCTTAAACATAATGGATTAGAAAATAAAATACGTGATTCGCACTCTGACAGCATTTATTGCAATGAAATTAAGGTGGCCAAGCACGCAGCATTACAATTCCACAAAAAGAACTTAGGTACTCTAGGCCAATTTGTGGAAAAAGCTATCGCAGCGGTACATAACGCCAGCAACTTTCATGCTGCTATAGCAAAAGAAGGCCCTTTGGAATCGTTGGGTTGGAGAAGGATTGATATATTTGTTCTTGTTTATGGAAATCAAAAGCAGATTGATCAGTGGAAGCGAATTTTGCCTCAGATCAAAGAAAACTTAGGGTTGACAGGAGAGTTACAAGCTAACCAAAAGCCAAGTATTTCAGTGATACCACCAAGATTAAAATGAGCTCAAATACTTGCTACAAAAGTATTATTTATCAATAAGATACGCACAAAAAATGAGTTAAAGTAACTCTAAGCGCATAAAGCTGACTATTTCCTACATAAACAGTATTGTTCAGCTCACAGAAAGAACATATTATGGATTCTGCCCAAAATTAGTTCAGCATAGTAAACTGGTTATGTAATCAGGGATTGATTACAAGGAATAGGAAGGATTCTACATCTATATAAATGGACGCAAGATTGACAGGATGTCTCTTATGTAATCAAGGACTGATTACATAGAATAGAAAGGATTCTACAACCATATAAATGGACGTAAGATTGACAGGATGTCTTATGTAATCAAGGACTGATTACATGGAATGGAAAGGATTCTGCAACTATCCTCGTTTGATATAAATGGATGCAAGATTAACAGGATGTTATGAAGGACAGCCAAAAAACTGTCCTTTTTCTTTTTACAGCCATTTACATTTAATTGTTGGCTTTCATCTTTTATTTCACTCGATTACAAATTCACTTCTAGGTAAAATAACAACATAATCTATGATATTAAACCGGACTGTAGTATGAGCCAATCAAAAAATCTCAAGGAAAAATCGACTTCTTATAAGAATAAGAAAGAATCGCTCTCTGGCCGAGAACCTTTAAAAACTCTTTACCTACGTATTCCTTCTAGTTTCTGTGAAGATATTAAAACTATTGCTGAGCTTTCTGGTCTATCCATGAACGCTGCATGTGTTGATTTGCTAAGACCTGCTATTAAGACAAAACTGCGCCAATTACGAGAAGAATAGCATTATTAAAATGCAATCATGTTGCTTGCAACTTGCTTGCACTTAGAGGTAGAATATTATTTGTAATTACCGGATTAATTAGCGCAGCAAGCAAGTGTTCTAGCACTTGCCTACTGCTAACCACAACACAACCCAAGGAGTCGTGTAATGGCTTACACCAGCGTATCTGATTTTAAAGCTTTAATAAATCATCAAATTAAACTTCAAGAAAAAATCGAAGAATGCCTTTGCAAAGTCGAAACATACATGCATATTGCAACCTTAAGTGAAGGGTTTTATGATTTTAATAAAAATACACTGTATAACTATTTTTGGGGCGTGGCTGATGTCCTAAATGGAGCAATAAAAGCCAATCAAGACAGCCTTCAAGAGCTCTATCAGCAAACAAAAGAAGCATTTAATCAAACTGTTACAAAGCATTTGTAAATATGTATCACTTTTGATACACTTAAAGATGAGATTAGCCCATGATGCCAGTTAATTTTTATCGCACAGAAGCAAGTAATGAGCCGGTGCGAGAATGGATCAAATCGCTCACGCCAGCTGATCGAAAAATCATCGGGGATGATTTGCAAACCATACAATTGGGCTGGGATAAAGGGTTGATTAGGGAGCCGTTGGTGAAAAGTTTAGGCACTGGGCCTATTTGAGGTAAGAACATCTCTACCCAGTCGGCGAATAGCACGAATATTTTTTTGTGTACACGGGAGTAGGATTATATTGTTGCATGGGTTTATTAAGAAAACCCAGCGGACACCCGATAGCGAATTAAAGCTAGCACGAAAGCGCCAAAAATCGCTAAACGAATAAAGAGGTCACATTATGAATAAACATATTGGCAGTAGCTTGAATGAATTCTTAGCGGAAGAAGATTTGCTCGTTGAAAGTGAATTGATTGCTATTAAACGAATTATTGCCTGGCAAGTAGAAAAAGAGATGCGCACTAAACATATTACCAAAACTAAAATGGCCCGTGACATGGGGACATCCCGCGCTGCCTTAGAGCGATTATTAGACCCAGAAAATACCTCCACCACGCTTCATACATTAGAAAGAGCTGCGCGCGCTGTGGGCAAAAGGCTGCATGTTGCTATTTCCTGACTGAATACTTCCATTCTATACAGCCTATTACCGCTTTTTTATAGACTTGTCCTTAAAAGAAGATAGAAAGAGCTTTCAAAGAGCGCCCCTACCCTTCTCTCTTATTTGTCATTTGCACAAACACTTCTAAATAAATATGCCTAAGCTTAGTGAGAAGCTAAGAGACAACATGAATACAACGGACAGGTTTTGCCTGTAGGGTTGGAAATATATTGTCTCTTACACTCGCAGCTGTCTCAGGCATGCAATATTTAGCTTTACGCTTGTCAAAAACGGCTGGGCGCCGTCACTACGTTTGCCGATAGGCATACGTAGTGACGGCGCCCAGCCGTTTTACAAAAAGCTTTTTATTTCAGTCGCTTGTTGACTGACAATTGGCAATATTCGGGAAAACGTTGGGGTGAAAACGCTGAAATGCAACATTTTTGTTCAGCACGCGTAAAAAAAGAAGATGCTCTTTTAAATAAAAACACTATCATTGGAATAGAATTCTAACGTCGCCACCTAGCACGACGAAAAAAAGCCAGGTAATTTAATCACTCATTACACGACACAGCTAATGACGAAAAAAATCAATCAATTTACAACTTAATTTTTCAAATCATCAAATTATCAAATATAAAAATCATCATTAATAGATATTAATAACTAAGCATAGAACAATATAGATAATTCTATTCATTGAATCTTAACCAAAGAGGCATTTCATGAGCAAAACGATGCAAGACAATACATCATTTAACAAAGAAAATTCATCCATTGAGAATAACGACAATATAAAAAATAAAATCGAACTAAATAGCGAAAATACACATTTTTTAACAAATGAAAATTTTAACAAATTAAGAGCACTGCAAAATGAAATTTATAAACTTTATGAAGTATCCCCATCCATTAGAAAATTAGTAAATTTACTCATTACCAAGGAGAACTTAGAACAACTTAAAATTCAATTTAATAAACAATTTAGTATTTTATAGCGAAAAAACATCAGCATTTATCAATAGTTAAAAATAGGAGGAAGTAGAGCAGCAAAAAATGTAAGTCCTGACCAATGAAGGCGGTGGCCTTCTTGGCATAGGCGGTCGATGACCGCACATCGCTTGAGATAATAGCAATATCATCTCAGCCCACCAACCGTGTCTTTGCGACAATATGTCGCGGCGTTTTTGTTGTTAGGACAGCAAAAAGCTAGACACCATAGCACTAACCAATTTCCTTTATTCGGGCTTAGCGATTTTTAAACGTGATTTTTCATAAATAAAATTTTTTTACGAGTAATCCATGAGCGCAAAAGCAAAACTGCAACGCAGCATTTTTCATCTATTAAAACACAACAAGCACGGCTCTTATGAAACACAAGGTGCTCGCCGCAAAATACTAATGCAGGCCGCTGCTGAGTTAACAGCAAGTGATTTCAAACTAAAACACATTGGCGGCCTTAAAGAAAAACATGTTGTTTACCTAAATAATATATGGAAAGAAAATAAGCTTAGTATAAGTACTATCAAAAACCGTAATGCTCACCTGCGCTGGGCCTGTGAAGTATTAGGAAAAAATGGCATTGTCCCCTCAAATGAAGCCCTCGGCATCGGAAAAAGACAGTATGCAGGCAACAAAATCAATAAAGCAGTTGATCTAAGTAAGGTCGATTTATCACTTATCACCAACAACAATGTTCTCGTACAAATTCACTTACAATATTACTTAGGTTTGAGACGCGAAGAAAGTATTAAGCTTAAGCCCCTGCAAGCAGATCATGGCGATCGTTTGATACTAGAGTCTTCATGGTGTAAAGGTGGCCGTAAAAGGAGTGTTTCTATTAATACTCCAGAAGCACGCTACTGGTTAGATGAAGCAAAAAAGTTGGTGACCAATAAAGATCAATCTCTAATATCTCCAAATAAAAATTACATTCAACACCGCCATCTCTATGACAATCAAATGCGGCGAGCTGGTATTAAGCATCCTCATGGATTACGGCACAGCTATGCGCAAATCCGATATAAGGAACTGACAGGATGGGAGTGCCCGAAGCGAGGAGGATTGACTTACCGGCAGCTTACAAATGAACAAAAAATAACTGATAAGGAGGCGCGATTTATAATAAGCAAAGACCTGGGCCATGATCGCATCGAAATCGTACGGGTTTATTGTGGTTTGTAAATTATTATGCGTAGTAGATAAAAAAAATCCTGATTTCATAGAAGCTTTATTCAAAATTACTGCACATAATATTCCAGTTACAATGATTGCAACCACTGTAACAGAGATTTATTTTCTTTCCATGATAGTAGCTTGGGTAAACGACACACCGCCTTGTAGTAAGCGCATGCCTATTGAACGCATGCTATGTGGACTTATCGATTGGTTGGACTGAGGATGTATTTTTCGCACTTGCTGTGCGTATTTCTCTTGAGTATTCCTTACAACATATTGAATAAAATAATATGGCATATGGCAACCCTTGAAAGGAGGGTTTACATCCTGCATTGGGATTCGTTATTAATTTGTTTGTAACATGGTTCGATTGCTCGTAAGCGTATCCTCACACTAGCTAGTAGAAGGCGGTGCACTAGACGCAGGTGGGCCCAGTTTCAGTTGTATTATTAGTCTTTTGTCTAAGACTCATGGGTTCCTCGTAACATTAAATTTTTAAAATATTAGCATTCTAAACTTAAGAATCACTTTTTTGGAGTAGGTGTTAAAGCCCCTGATGTGGCAGTCGGAGCTGTCGTCGACCGAAGACTATTTACGAAAAGCTCTGTCAAACGCTGTGCCAAAGCAATTCGCATGTCGTTGCTTGGAAAGAAATTAGGTCTTGTCATAACCAACCTCATCATATCAGCCATGTCATAAGAACTATCTTGACAGAAATCAGTCTTTCTTTCCGGACCGCAACGCGTAGTATCTCCGAGAGCAGGGAAAATAGAGAGAGCAGAAAGATGATTTTTTGCTGCCGTGTTTGTGGATTGTTTGTCAGTATGTTTCTGTTCTTGTTGTACTAAAGATAGGTTTTCAACAGGAATTGCTGTGTTTGTTTCTGAAAATTTTGAATCGTTAGCACGTTGTGCTAATTCTATAGAAACGGTAACAATATCTTCTTCAACATCTTTTTCAACAATAGAAGGTCTAGAAGGTTGTCCTTCTTCTTCTGACTTTGATTGTATTTCAGGTACATCTTTTTGTTCACTAAGGCTTTCCTCATAAGGTGGTGGTTTTCTATCAACAGCATCAGTAACAAGTTGCAGAGATAGTGGTGAATTTGCAGCAACAACAACAACCTTTTCATCTCCAACAGGTTGGGGCGGTGCGCTCGGAGTAGTTGTTGCGCCGCGTTTAGAAAGTATGGTTCGTAAATAACCAAGCAACGTTGCGGCAAGTACACCTACATTAGATTCTTTCTTCTTATATGGATTTAATAATAATTCAGCATTTTCAGGATTCATGCCATCCAGCATTCGCTTACCAGTAGTGATGGCATCTTCAAGGGCTTCTTCCTTCATATTAGCTGATGCAAAAATATATTTTTGCAAATTCAATAGATCTATTACTGATTTTGAGTCGCTAGAACCGGATTGTGCCTGATAATCCCATTTGCTATCCGAATTAATAATCCCTGTTGCGAGTAAGAGTTTCAAGGATTCTATATTTTTTATACCACCTTTTGTAGCCCGATTACGTAGGCATTCAAAAAACTTTTCTCGGTAATTATAATTACAATACATGAATAAGTCTTTGTTGGGACCACAAATAAAATCAACCTGTTGCTCTGAGCCTAGTTTATCTTTTATTTTTTTATTGGTTTTCCCGCGTCTTTTGTTATTAGTTTGTGATTGAAATTTGCTTGCAAGTTCATTTATTAACTTAGCATTATTAAGAGACATAATATAAATAAACATTTCTCTTAACTGTTCTTCAAAAAGTTGAGGCTCAGAGTATAAAAAAATTTCCTTTTGACAAAAATGCAAAAGCAACTGCAGCTTTTCTTCATCATTAAACACATGAGATTCACAAATATTTTGTAAATATGTTATCAGAATACATTCATTTTTTAATGAAAGTAGAAAAGATATTGCTTTTTGCTTATCGATTTTACCTTCATTCGAATGTTCAAGAACAGATGAAATACAAGCTATAAAAGTGTTATCATAAGGAAGACTATCAACTACAGCGTGAAGCATGTCCATGTTGCCTTTTTCTGCAATTCTATCTATAAATGCGTCTATGCTTTTTTGCTTAATGCAATCATTTTTATTAGTAATTTTGTCGATATATATAAGTAAAATTCTTAACGATTCTACGTTTTCTTTTTCTATACATATTTTTATCCATGTTTCAACACTTTCTTTATCAATCATACCTAAATTATTAAGTAAAACTTCTAACGATTGTATGCTATTTTTTTCTACACATCTCTCTATCCATGTTTTTATGCGTTCTTTTATGCATTCAGATATGCTTTTGCGATCGATTTTTTTTAAATACTTAAATAAAATGTTTAACGATTCTATGTTACTTTTTTCTATACCTTTATCTATCCATTTTTCTATGCATTCTCCAATGGCTTTCTCATCAATGGTAAGGCCGAGTGGCTCGCATATGAAAGAGCAAAATTTACACAATGCTTTATCGAGTGTGTTAGATTGATTATCCTCTAGACTTTTTTCAATGATGGAACTTAAGAAATTAAATAACTTACCACGCTTAATTTTGAAACTTTCTTCTGATAGCATTGATGAAGAAAGATACTTATCTAGAAAATAAACATTTTGATATGAATATGCAGATTCAATGATGGGTGCTAAATATGTTTTATCTTGAAATTTATCTTTATCATGCGCGTCTAATAAAATATTAATGATGTCGCGTTTACTTTGTTTGTCACCTTTAATTTCTTTGTCTTCATGAAAATCTTGGTAACTCACCGCGATCTGCAGCGCTGAGCCATGCTCATTGATGTGGCAAAGACCAGGATCTCGAATGATCTCGCCTCCAAAAAAAGGCTTTTCATGATGTTCCTCTTTATTTAATAGCCATCGTACTGCCCACTTATTTCCGCAAAATACAGCAAATTGCAGAGGGGTCATTCCATTACTAAGAGCGGCCTTTTGGTCTATTTCTAGAAATTTTTTCTTTATCTTTATATCATTGAGTGTCTTGTAAACTAATTTTTCATCTTCAGCTTTATCTTTATTTGCTGTTCCTTGAATAGCCAGAATAAGCGGATTTTCTGTCACAAGCTTGCCTGTGTTTTGGTTCTTAGCTACTAACTTTTCATCTTGCGCTCTGAGTTTAGTAGACCCAGCCTGAGGGTGTTGGTGTTGCACTGGGTGCGACATGTGAGACCCCGTTTCATTTGAGTGTGCTAGTGGTGCGCTAGGTTCAGGGTGTCCAGTTTCAGTTGTATTATGAGTTTTAGTCGTATCAACATCAGTTGTATTATCAATAGTTGCATTATCAACTTTGTCTCCATTATTTTGTCTAGGTCTAGGGTGCATTGGGGCTCCTCGCTAAGTCGTTAATGTTACATTTTTGTATAATATTAACACATTCATTCTTAAGAAATGCTTAAGAACTCGATTTGTTTATATCACCACTTATTGCATCGCTAGCCTATTGTTTTATATGAATAATTTTATGTGCAGTAATTTTTGATTAAGCTGCTGTAAAATCGATAGTTTTTTTGTCTACTGCACATAATAACTTACAAACCACAATAAGTATTATGTAAAGCTTTGCATAAGGTTTATTGTGGTTTGTAAGTTATTATGTGCAGTAGAGAAAAAAATTATAAATTATACAAGTGATTAGTCCAAGATTACTGCACATTTAGGAACATTGTCATTGAATTAAGAATATTTTTTTATTATATAAACATATGTTAATTCAATGGCAATGATCCTGGTACGGAATGAAATTGTCGATGACTATTTCAAAAGTTTCCGCTCCTACCGTTACTAAAAGTCATACTATTTGCAGGTTCATTATTAATTTCAGTAGTAGAACGAGGTGAAAACAAATTATACCTATGTGGTACCAAGGACGACGATGACTGTTGCAGAGTTTGCTTTTCTTTTTTTGGCTCGCCAATAGCACCATGGTCTTTGAGCAATTTGCAATTTTCCTCATTAAGTTCTTTGACCCCCGTCAGGTTAGCTCCAGATGCATCCAAAACCACTTGATGGCTACTCCAGCGTAACACAAAATATAATGCGTTGTTTTCATCTCGCAACACTTGCCAATATTGAAAAACTTGATCAGTAGTCATGGTAACCAAAAAAAGTCCTGCCGCAGTTTGTTGCCAAGCAAGTCTTCTTACACAATAGCTAAATCCTTTCAATACCATTAAGCAGGTTTTGTCTTTTACATCCCACACATGCACCGTCTCATCATTATTTCCCGACGCCAATAAACTCCCATCGTGGTTAAAGGCAACAGTGCTAACACCCCTAAAAAGACTACTCTTCCTATTCCCCTTGAATATGTGCACTAAGCTTTTTCTTTTCACGTCCCACAGACGCACCGTATCATCTTCACTTCCCGACGCTAACAGATTCTTCGCACCAAAAGCTACACTCCAAATTACATTTGCATGCCCTTTGAACGTATGCACTAAGCTTCTTTTCTCCACATCCCACAGGCGCACCGCATTATCTAGGCTTCCCGATGCTAACAGATTTCCCTCATCGTTAAAGGCAATACACATAACTTTATCCGTATGTCCCTCGAATGTGTGTACAAGCTTTTGCTCTTTTATATCCCACAGACGCACCGTATTATCATAACTTCTCGACATCCACACGTCCCCTGCACCAACAAAGTCAACACGTAAAACATTATTCTTAGGTTCCTTGAGTGTATGCAATACGCTTCTAAACTCCACATCACACAGGCGGCGCACCTCACTATCATGACTTCCCGACGCCAACAAATTCTTCTCACCATTAAAGGCAACGCTTTGAACACCTTCCGTATGCCCCTCGAATGTGTGCAATAAGCTTCTTTTCTCCACATTCCACCGACACACCGTCTTTTCATCACTTACAGCTGCCAACATACCCCCTACACCAAAGGCAACACTTAAAACATCTTCTTTTGTATACCTCTCAATAGTGTGCAATAAGCTTTTGCCCTTCACATCCCACAGGCGCACCGTCCCATCTTCACTTCCCGATGCTAACAGATTTCCCTCACCGTTAAAGGCAACACCCGTAACCTTATGCTCATGCCCTCGGAATACATGCACTAACTTTTTACGCTTCACATCCCATAGGCACACTGTTTTATCTTCACTTCCCGATGCCAACAAACTTCCGTCCTTGTTAAAGGCAACATCCGTAACACTATACTTATGCCTCTCGAATGTATACAGTAAGCTTTTGCTCTTCACATCCCATAGGCGCACCGTCTTATCTTTACTTCCTGATGCTAACAGATTTCCCTTATCGTTAAAGGCAATACAAATAACCATATCCGTATGCCCCTCGAATTTATGTAATAAGCTTCTTTTCTCCACATCCCACAGACACACCGTCTTATCATAACTTCCCGATGCCAACAAACTTCCGTCCTTGTTAAAGGCAACATCCGTAACACTATACTTATGCCTCTCGAATGTATACAGTAAGCTTTTGCTCTTCACATCCCATAGGCACACTGTTTTATCTTCACTTCCCGACGCTATCAGATCCCTAGGGCCAAATGCTACACTCATAACTGTATGTGCATGCCCTTCGAATGTATGCACTAAGCTTCTTTTCTCCACATCCCACAGACGCACCGTATGATCAGAACTTCCTGACACCAACAAACCACCCTCGCCAAAAGCAACTTTCGTAACGCTGTTCGTATGCCCCTCAAACGTGTGAATGAGATGTCCTGTACTAGCTTCAAGCAAATAAATTTTGTTGTGCTCCTTATAGCTCACAGCTAATAATTGCCCATCAGCAGAATAAGCACAGCTAACAACTGGGTTATCCAAACGAAGCATATGCTTTTCTCTAAATTGTGCTCCATCCATTTTTGCATCCTTAAGATTCGCGCTACGCAGCCACGCACCTTGTAAGCTAACACCAGTTAAATCCGCTCCTTCAAGCTGGGCACTATCTAAAATTGCTCCACTTAAATTTGCTCCTGGAATACGGATGTGACGTAAATCCCTTGTGCTAAAACTTACTCTTGCCAAATTCAATAACGTCATAGCATTCGCTGCTGCTTGAATACACTTGGCATCATGTTGTTCTTGCTTACGCTTAGAAGTCTCTATCATCTTGAATAATACATCTTGTAATCCCTCATCCAGTTGAATTACTTTTCGTATTAACTCTAAACGCAGTTGTTCATGTCCCAAATAAACTTCCACCAAATCCCAAAGCTCAGGAACCAAATAAAAATCATCAAAAAATCTTGAGAATAAGACTTGAACAATTGTATCTCCATCCCTCACCGGGTTTTTGCCTAATATTTCAGTCCACTCCTCTATTGTACTTTTGCTTTCTAGTACTTTTTCACTGCGCATCATTATTTCCTCTGCTTACTAAATTTAAATAAAATGAAATTTATTTCATATTTTTACCTTTCATTGTAAATCATACTCAATTTCTGCTGTCGTTTTGTTCTATCCAAATGAAAACCAATAATGAGAAAATTGAATTGAAAGGATCTCTATCAATCACATAATTGTCGTAAACAAAATTTGATATGACAATTACTCGCTATGCCACTATGGCAACATTATTAATATCCCACAACCGCTATTATGCTTCAGATGGAATTGACTCACCGCCATATTATTTTCTTATCCTTTAAAAGGGCAGCGTTAACCAATGTTAACTAAACGCTTACCTCACTAAAAGGCAAAACTCCATTAGAAATTATTGCTAAGAATCACACAATTAAATCCCGTTTACTCTAGGCGATACTCTTCTCGAAAAGCGATTTCAGGTGCTTGTTCATTTGCCACTCTTTTCAATAAACCAGAGAAACCTATACTTGGCATTTTGCCATAGATTGTTTCTTGGATTGGGATGATTTCTGATAAAGTCATCAATTTCTTCTTTACATTGTGGAGCATAAATATTAAATGATCCGGCAATGATACCATTGTTCAATTAATTGTCAATATTTTGGCCTGGTTAAATTTTAATTTAAAAATAAAATTATAATTAAAAACAATAATTTATAGAGTATCTCTGCGGAAGTTCTGAAGTGCGACAAGGGGTACGATTTCTTTTATTAAAGGGCTAGTGACATTAAGCCACAATCAGCCTGCACAAGGTAAGCGTCTAGCAAAATACATCTTTTTAAATTCTTAAATTTCTCGCATGCTCGTGCCTCGACAAATAAAAGGAGCGAAGCATGAACACAACAAAACAATCAACACGCCGTGAACAATGGCTGGCAATAGTAGAAGAGCAAGAAAAAAGCGGATTATCCCAAATAGAATTTTGCAAGCAGAATAACTTGGCGGTATCACGGTTTACGTATTATCGTGGACTCATCAAAGCAAGTGAACGGGCTGTCTCGCTGACATCAAATGTATTTACACCCATTAAAATTCATAAGACCGAGCAACACCCATTCTCCGATATTCGCATTCTGTTACCAAATGGATTTCAATGTTTTATTCCATCCCACATTGATGCGCCTCATATTAAACGTTTGATGGAGGTATTGTTGTCATGTTGATATCAGCCGATATAAAAATATATTTGCATACTCCGCCAACTGACATGCGAAAATCAATTGATACCCTATGTGTGCTGGTTTCTGAAACGTTAAAAATGAGCCCTACAGATGGCCATTTGTTTTTATTTCGCAATCGTACTGGCAACAAGTTGAAAGCGCTCTATTATGAGTTAAATTGCTTTACCTTGATGTATCGGCGACTAGAGAAAGGAAAATTTGTTTTTCCTAGGAATGCACTCGGATCTATTGAAATGAGTCATGAACATTTTAAGTGGCTATTAGCAAGTGATAAGTATTCACGGATGGATGCAATGGAACCAAATCAGTACGCGAATTATTGCTAATAAATATCGTAAAAATAGCTATTATTTGTTATTCTAGGCACATGAATATGGATATAAGAACACAACAGAAATCGCCCGAATTATTGGAAAAAATAATCGCCGACCTTCAGTCGAAATTAGATAAACAGACACAAGAAACCGCATCGTCGAAAGCAGAGCTAGCTTCTTACAAAGAGAAATACGCTCGCCTAATCGAAGAACTCCTTCTTGCAAAGCAGCAACGCTTTTCACCATCATCCGAGAAAAATATTTTACAACCTGATTTGTTTGATGAGGCAGGCGTTGAGTTATCTGATGAGGTAAAAGAACAGATAGAAGATGACATTGAAGTAAAGTCATATACACGCAAGAAACATCCTGTGCGCCGTCCTCCACTGCCATCTTATTTGCCGCGAGAAGTGGTTGTTCATGACATATCAGAAGAAGAAAAAATTTGTGATTGCGGAACAGCACTTGTGCGCATTGGTGAAGAAGCCAGCGAGCAGTTGAAATACATTCCTGCCCAAGCATCTGTTATTCAACATGTCCGTCCAAAGTATGCATGCAAACCGTGTCAAGAAAACGTAAAAATTGCGCCGATGCCAATTTTATTGCTCCCCAAAAGCATAGCAACGCCTGAGCTTGTCGCACATACAATTATTGCAAAATATTGTGACCACTTGCCACTCTATCGACAAGAATCAATTTGGTCACGACTTGAAATTGATATGCCAAGAAGTAGTTTGTGTGGCTGGATATTAAAAACAGCAGAATTATGCGAGCCATTAGTTAAACTGCTTCAAAAATTCATTGTTAATTATGATTATGCTCAAGCGGATGAAACCACAGTACAAGTTCTTAATGAGGTTGGGCGAAGCAATACAACAAAATCATATATGTGGTGTTATCGTGGCGGTGGTGAGTATCTTAGTATTGTATACAATTACCAAGAAACCCGCGGTGGTTACCATGCGCAGCAATTCTTGATGGGATTTAAAGGATTTTTACAAACTGATGCTTATTCCGGTTATAACTGGGCTAATGACAACGGAGAAATTATTTCTGTTGGCTGCAATGCTCATGCCCGTCGTCCCTTTGCTGAGTTGGCGAAGCTTTCCAAAGCATCTGGGTTGGCACATGACGCACTAAAATTTTATAAAAATTTATATGCCATTGAAAAAGAAGCGCGGGAAAAAAACTTATCTAGCGAAGCTAGATATCAGCTTCGCGAGGAAAAATCATCTCCTATACTCGAAACATTTAAACAATGGCTAGATCATCATTTATTGAAAACGCCTGAACAAAGCAAAATTGGTAAAGCCATTCGATATTGTCTAAATAACTGGATTGAGCTAACTAACTACCTTAAAGATGGACGTATTGAGATAGATAATAATCTGCTTGAAAATGCAATACGGCCATTTGCACTAGGTCGAAAAAACTGGCTATTCTCGGGCAGCCCATCTGGCGCTAGAGCAGGAGCTATTTTCTACTCGTTGATTGAAACCTGCAAAGCTAATAATATTGAGCCGTATAAATACTTTTGTAAGATGTTACACCGTATCCGTTTTTGCCTGTCAGATGATGATTACCGCAAACTGTTGCCGCAGTTTATTGAATATTAATTTGCTTGCAAGATTTTATTCTAAAAATATTTACGTTAAGATTGTGAAAATATCGAGAAAATCTCATGAACTGGCACATTATTTCTATTATTACGCCTATTATACTGGTTTTTTATCTTGTGATTATAGATTTTGTTGATCTTTATCCATTTAATGATGTTTCTAAACATACTACTGATGTCAGAAAGTCGGAAGCTATATAATAGTTTTGTTAGGTGCAATTTGTAATTGGTATGATGATGTATATGGTTCATTATTATCATTAATAATAGCGACTCTTTGTCTGATGGGTTATTTATTATCGTGGTGGAAACCTTATTTATTTGGTTGTTCAGAAAATTGGCGCAGAAAATATAATGAAAAGTTTAGTAGAACCATAAAAATTTTCCCTCCTATTAAGGATCATCCTATTCCAGATGCAGAACATTTGCCCGTGGGAGTACTGACGATTATTTGGCTAATTGCCACATTGCTTAATTATAATTATTAAATATCTATGTACAAGACCGAACGGTTACTGCACAAGATGGTCAACCATCTCGCTTTAATCGAGGTATTGTCTATCTAATTGGAGGGGTGCTCTGCATTAATATTTATACGTTTGTTCACGCCATATGGAGTACATTAAGCATAAGTTAGTTTTTACATCCGGGATTTAAAAAAGCTATTTCCCGATTTTATCAGTAAGATTGTGGAAAATTGTGCATAAGGGTTACTCCCACGGTATTCAATTAATGCGACTTATTTTCTCGTGTTGGTGGATCATAAAATTTAGCAACTTTGCTTATTCTTTTTAAATTATCACAAAATTGAAGTGTATCCTTTTCCAAATCTTTTAGCGGTGATCCATAGTGCAGGGCCGATGCGACCATATTCAGCATCACACAAACGATAGTCTTTTTAGTTTGATACTGTTTCGGTAGTATTTTATATATATGGTCAACTGCCACCTTTAAAGCAGCATGGCCAATTTCGCTAATAATCGCATCATACTCTTCTATTGCTATATCATCTTGCTTCTGCATATCTTCTCCTTTGTGTAGATGCTAGTATACAAAATAATTTATAGGAGTATTTGCAAAATGCTAGCCGTGAATTTTACAGATATTATGTAAAGTAGACATAATTATTGCTGATTTATCAAAGTTTCTACCTGCTATTACTTAACATAATATCCTGCTAACAAAAAGAATAATGTCACTAATTGGCCTTCAACCAATCAGTGACGTATTTTTTTGTTTGATTGAGCACAGTTATAAATTGTTTGCATAATTCGTCTAATAATTTACTATGCCCTGCTTTGTGATAACGCTCTACATATTGGCAAGCATAACGCATCCGAATAACGCCACAATATATGCAGGCACCTTTAAGTTTATGTGCAATTGCTGATGCCTTTTCCCAATCTTGCTGGGCGCGAGCAGCATGAAAAGCTAAAATTTCATCATTAGAAATGGCTTTTTCAACAAACAAAGAGAGCATCTCTTTAACTTTATCCTCACTACCAAGAACAGCAATTCCTGCTTCCATATCAAATAAAGAATACTGCTCTAATTGAAATAATTGATCCTCAGTATCGGGCAAGTCTACTCCTAACAGTCCAGCTTGCGCTGATAAATTTTTTTCTGAACCTGCAACAGGTTTAGATGCAGAGGTTTTTTTAGTAGAGCGTTTTTTAGTAACATCGGGCTTATCTTTTGCTGCTTTCTGCTCAGCAGTTTTACAAAATTCTTTTAAAATATCTCTCACCTTTTCCTCTGACAGCGGTTTCGTAAAAACCTTATTCATACCAGCAAGGATACACTCACCACCTGCTGCACGCCCAACTGCGTGGCCTGTTAAAGCAACAATAGGTATAGGTGTCTTATCATGAGTCTTTTCCCATAAACGGATTAAAGCAGCCAATTCATTCCCACTCATACCAGGTAACCCTACATCACTTACAACTAAATCAAAGTGGTGGGTCTTGAATAATTGCAATGCGGTTTCGGCATCCGGTGCGGTATGAACAGTGCAACCTACGTTATGCAACATCTGAGCACCCACATGCGATGCAATGGCATCATCTTCGATAAAAAGTACATTTACAGTCCCTTTTGCAGCGTGGAGAACTTCTGTTTTCGCCGTAGATAGGGGAGTTTTTGTTTCGGTAAGATTTAAAATAGCCGGATCGCTGAACTCATTAGGAGCAATTGCTACAGCATCCTCCGCTTTGCCTGTCTTCATCAAAAGCGCAAAATGAAATGTTGTACCCTTTCCTTCCTCACTACTTACATGAACCTCACCACCTAATAAATTCACGTATTTTTTGACAACATAAAGACCTATTCCGTGTCCCTGCTGCATACCTTTAAAAGAAGGATTCACACGGAAAAACCGATCAAATACCTGGTGAAGTTTTTCTTTGGGAATACCCATGCCTGTGTCTGTTACAGTAAACTCCAAATGTACGTGGTCTTTATCATGGGATAACACTTTAATATGTAAATCCACATGGCCTTTTTCAGTAAATTTAATGGCATTGCCCATCAGGTTAAGTAAAATACGCTCTATTTTCATGAGATCAGTAATAACATAGCGTGGAGTATTTGGATCAATATCTAAAACAAAATGAATTGCTTTCATTTTAATGATAGGCAGCATTAAATCATGCAATACCCGCATACGTTCAAGTAAATCAAAAGTTTCTTTATGCAAGTCTGCATCATTGATACTTTCAGCAGAAACAACATCAAGCACTCCATTTAAAAGATCAAGCAGACGTTGACCTGAAACATGGATCATGTGCGCTGTATTTTGTTCACCTTTAGTTTGAGCACTTTTTTCTAGTAGAGTTGCAGCACCAATCACGCCCATCAATGGGGTACGAATATCATGACTCATGTTTTGAATGAATTCAGTTTTTGCATGACTTGCTGCTTCTGCTTTTTCTTTTGACCGGCGGAGTTCCTCTTCCATATTTTTACGTCCCGTAATATCAGTATAAATACCAACGAGACCTACTACAAAACCTTGTTCATTTAAGAAAGGAACTTTACTCACTAAAATGATATGCTTTTCACCATTCAGTGTTATGAGAGGAGTTTCTACATCAAGCATGGGTTGTTTAGTGGAAATAACTCGTTGGTCCTCTTGGATATAAATTTTTATTACGTCTTTTTGCCATGGTAAATCATAATCTGTTTTCCCTATGATTTCTTTTGGGTCTTGTAACCCTACAAATCTTGCAAAATTTAAGTTACAACCACGATACACTGAATTAGTGTCTTTCCAAAAAACAAAATTTGGGATATTTCCAGCGACAACTTCCAAAGATTGCAAGTCAAAAACATTAAAGTTATTCATGCCATTCATTTCCCTACTGACTTTGAAAATTAAAACACCATGAAATCCACTTCATGGTTTATTATTATCAAAGTCTTGAAAGAATCGGTATTCCTTTACCAGCTAAAGCAACATCCGCTTCTTTAGAAAACTTAATACGAGGACTATAAACAGAAGAATTTTTGGTACTTTCATTACTGTCTTTTTCATCCGAAGCTGTTGATAACATATTTTTCAAAACTAATGTATTTCTATCAAGAAACAGCTGTGTATTTCGTTGTTGAAGAGCATTATCTACAATACAATGCGCCACACAACTTGCCTGCCTGGACAGTACGCCCAAATCAGTGGTAACTAAAAAAGTTCCTTTTGTTATTTCCCCTATGGCATAAAGATTATTTAAATTGTCGCCTTTTGCTTGGAGAGTCTTAAAATTAACTTTTATTCCACCATGAGGCTCTATAGAAATCATTTTCTGCTCTAACAAATGTTCTAAAAGAGGAGCATTACTCATCTTAATGTCACACCCAGGTCCAGTAGCATTTACAAGATAGTCAACAGCTATTTCAGTTGCTTTGCATTGAATAACATATTGCTGTGACTTATCATTAAAAACTACTTTTTCCAATTCTTGAAATACTTCAAGTTGTCCGCTCTCTAGCAAACCCATGATCTTCTTTGCATTTTCAAGAGGAAAAGCAACCACATACGTCATCCACAAACTATAAAATTGTCCCATAAATCTAACCTTGTCCTCTTCGGATAAAGCACGCCAGATATAAGGAACAATCGGGTAAAGAGATATTAATACAGATTGCCAAGGACGCATTTCTTTTTCTGCAGCATTTATTTCATACTTTAACCAATCATGTGGAGATTTATTAATTTTCAACAATTTTTTAACATCAAGTTGCCTTCCTTCAGCATTATGAATCTCATGTAAAAATAATTCTAAAAGTGTTTCCAACTTTAATGAACGAACCCCATTTAATGTAAGCTCATTAATCTTTTCCAAAGTTAAAAACTTCTTTTCATATGGCCTTGAACGACCTATCACACAAGGTAATAAGCCACTTCTAGAAACCATTATTAATTTTCCCGTATGACCATGCGCTACAAGCGTCAATGCCGCATCTATTGCAGTAAGTCTGCTACCTAAAAAACAAACAGTCTTATCTCTTGGAATCTCAGTTATAGGTTTTTCCTTTAACCAAGGGGAGTGGTAATATCGTTTTTGAGAAATGAACTGCGTATATTGCGATGACGGTAAATGCCCTACAGCTAAAATAACTTGCTTTGCCAAAAGACAAGTACCATTTGACAGTTCGATAAGATATTCTTTGTTATGCTTTTGTAGTTTTATCACTTCAATATTGCAAAGAAATTCAACATTCATGCCATGCCGCTTTGCGAGCGCTTTACTGCTTTCGGCTAGATCTTTTAAATATTTACCAAATAATATTCTGGGTGGAAAAGGAGAAGTCAGTTTGGTTTTGTTATTTCCAGCCCATTCTATAAAATCATTTTTTTTATCGGGTATAGCGCTCATTGTATCGGCGCTTAAGTTAAGAATATGATCCTTTTCAGAAGTATTATAGGGAAGCCCCCCTCCTACTTCACTACCTTTTTCAACGACGCAAATTGAAACATTTGTTTGTTTTTTTTCAATAAATCCATTAACTAATTGAGCAAGCTGACTAACTCCTCCAGCTCCTCCACCAATAATGACGATATCATAAGACATAGTTGCAACTCTTCCTCGATTGTGTACATTAATTTAGACTCTTAGCAACTCCTTACATATGTCAAAACATAACACCTAAGTTAATGTATTTAATCAGCAATGTTTGAAGCTTACTAGAAATCGTATTTATTTTATTATCTTTATTTTTAAGGTTATTTATGGATTTAAATCTCTATAAACTTCTTAAACAATACGGAGCCATTTTTTGCAGATATAATCCCAATGCTAAAGCTTAAAATGCCCTTTAGTGCTGAAATAACCTTATCGTATCCTATCACAAAACACAATAACATGCTAAGATTACTAGTTATTTATTAATATTTAGCAATTAAAATAACTAATAATAATTGAATATGGCTCTTTTAAAGAGCAAGGGGAGACAAGAATCAATGGCAACCCTCGACAATCGCCAAAAAGTACTTTCTATTCATCAACTAATAGAAACCCAAGCATATCGCACCCCAAATGCCATAGCAGTAATATTCAACGATAAAGCTGTTAGCTATCAAGAGTTGAATGAACAATCAAACCGATTAGCAGATTATCTAATCTCGAAAGGGATCCAACCAAAAACATTAATTGGCATCTCTCTCAAACGCTCAATAGAAATGATTACCAGCATATTAGCGGTTCTCAAGGCTGGATGTGCCTATGTACCCATTGACCCAACCTACCCCAAAGAACGCATTAGCTTCATGCTTACCGATTCGAACATACCTGTACTGCTTACTCAAAAATCAGTATTAGAAGAATTACCAAAACTCTCTACACAAGTAATCTGTCTCGACACAGATTGGCAATACATAGAAATTCATTCCCCAAAAAAACCCTTAACCATTATCAACCCAGATAACTTGGCTTATGTGCTTTACACATCAGGTTCTACAGGAACACCAAAAGGCGTCATGATTAAACATGAAAGCTTATTAAACGCTTACCAAGGGTGGGAAACGGTTTATGAACTAGAACAGAATAAAGATAGCCATTTACAAATGGCTAGCTTTTCTTTTGACGTATTTACAGGTGACCTCGTTCGCGCACTGTGTTCGGGCGGAAAGCTTGTATTATGCCCTAATGAGATTTTGCTCGACCCTTCTAAACTTTACCAACTTATATTGGCTGAAAAAATTACGTGCGCTGAATTTGTTCCCACGGTGCTCAGAAGGTTGATTGACTATTTGGAATTAACAAAAAACTCGTTGAATTTTATGCGTATATTGATCTGTGGCTCTGATAATTGGTCTATACATGAATACAGAAAATTTCAAAATTTTTGCGATTTAAAAACGCGAGTAATTAATTCATATGGCCTAACAGAAGCAACCATCGATAGCACTTACTTTGAAGATAAGCAATCTATAGAAGAACACTTCTTGGAAGATCGAACTGTACCTATTGGAAAACCCTTTCCAAATACAGAAATTTATGTGCTTGATGAAAACATGACATCAGTCAAATCCGGTGCTGTAGGCGAAATATATATTGGCGGACTCGGTTTGGCTCTAGGTTACCTCAACAACCCTCAATTAACATCCGAAAAATTTATTAAACATCCCTTCGCTCAACATCCTGATGCACGATTATATAAAACGGGAGATACAGGCCGTTATTTAGAAGATGGAAACATTGAATTTTTAGGCCGTGTTGATAATCAAGTTAAGGTACGCGGTATGCGAATTGAGTTAAGTGATATTGAAAATTCTCTGAGCTGTCATGATGCCGTAAAGGAAAGCCTTGTAACTGTTTGTGAAGACGATTCCCATCATAAACGTTTAGTCGCTTATATAGTAGGCCATCAAGACAATAATATGCCCAGTGCTCGTGAATTACGAAACTTTTTACAGAAACGACTACCGCATTACATGATACCCTCTGTTTTTATTAAACTTGACTCATTACCTATGACCCCCAATGGCAAGCTTGATAGACAGGCGCTAAAATCAATAAAACCATTATCGTTTAATGACGCACCAACAGAACCATCAAGCCCCATCGAAAAGCAGCTTGCTGTAATATGGAAAAAGGTATTGAAGATCAATGAAGTTGGAATTTTCGATCACTTTTTTGATGATTTAGGAGGAGATTCTCTAACACTAGCAAAATTATTATGCGCAATAGAAGACACTTTCTCTTTAAAAATTGGTTTAAATGAAATATCAAACTATTTAACAATAGCCGAACTTGCGTCTTTCATTAGCAACACCAACGCATAGACTGTATTGACTCATCTATAAGACTTGTCTGGTTATCGAATTTTTCAACAGAAAAGAAAGTAAATCTATCTTAGTGTCACATTGTGTTTTCCATTTTGTTTTTTGCAAAACTGACTCGACTGTCTTTGGGGACACACCCAATTCCTCTGCTATTCTTCTCACGCTCTTTCCTTCCAGCATGAGAGATAGATACTTTGTTTCTTTTGAGGCTAGTGTTATTTCGCATTTCCCATTTTGCTTGACGATTAGCTTTTCAGGAAGAATTTTTTGGCGAAAACTCTCAAGCTCACTTAACAGATTATTATTTTGGATATTATTAAAATTGACACCCCTACTTAATTTTATCATATGATCATAATTCATATCGTCAATGATATGTGCGGCTTTTAATCTATAATGAACAATAAACCTCTTCAATAATTTCAAATGATTGAGATAAAAATTACCTATTTTTTTATTATCTACATCCGTTGCGAAAGAAAAAATATCAACATAGTCATTAAAAGGCATAAATATGCTGATCCCATTTCCAATTTTTAATGCACTAAGCGCACTTACTAAAAAAATCGCTCGTTCACAAGGCCACAAACATACTGAAATTTTCGCCGGAGAAACATTGTTAATTATTCCTGTTAAATACTCAGTGATACCTGCTTTCTCATACATGCAATATTGGATAATTTTTAGGTTATTGCTTAACACAAAAAAATTATTTTCCCTGCTCACTCTAATATGTATAAAAGTAGATATGTCTGCAATTTTTAAAGTGTTACATATCTTTTTGACTACCTTAAAATAATTTCTAGGTATTTCATTGCTTCTATTGTGCCGCATAAATTTCTATCCACCTCTATAACCAATGGACTGTACTTTTTTTGTAAGCCTTTATAAGTGCTTCTTTATTTTTACACCCTATTTTATTTTTAATGTTTTCAAAATGCTTTTCTATTGTTCTAGGAGACACATTAAATTGCGATGCTATTTGTTTAGCATTTTTGCCTGATGCTAAAAGATTAACGCATTGTAATTCTCTCCTAGTTAGAAAAACTTCGCTGGTCTCAGTTAAAATTGGATATTTGGCAGTAGGAGTGGCTTTTATAAATTCATCAATTGTTCTTGTATAATCTTCTTCAATGAAATCTTCTTGCTTGTGAAAATCTTTATAAATAGCCAAATTGTTTTTTTGCGGTGTAATCATTTTTGCTGCATTCACGTTAAATGCAGCTGTGAAATCTTTTAATAACTCAATATTTTCCACATAAAAACTTTGAAGATTTTCTGCTTGACGATCAGAAGCGAATCCCCATAATTCAATTGAATTTCCTTTCTGCTTAAAAATACTCAGTCCATTCCAAATGTTAAATTCATAAAGCGCTGACATAAGATAATCAGTTTTTTGTGTTGGCCATAAAAAACAATAATAATTATTATGTGGTACATGGCTTATTTCTTTTCCTAGAGAAGTACCCTCGTTATTATGAACATTCTGTAAACAGAACCGTACCCATGCCAGGTTATTACATAGACACATATATCTGCCATTTAGAAAAATTCTAAAATAAGCGAATGTACTGATATTTAATTTTAAGAGAGGATCACATATAGACTGGAAGTCATTTAATTTTGCTTCAGCATACTTATAAGCTAAAAAATTTATCTCATCAGGGTCAATCATGGGTTATGCCTCCAAATCAACTCCACGGCTTCCCTGCGAATAAATAGTGGTATTTTAATAAATAAGGTATAAAATTAAAGTATTAGTAGAAAAATTCATATATAATTAAAAAATACTTGTATATTTTTACACTAATTGCGATAATTTGCAATATAATATTTTTAATTATTAATTTTTTAGTATTTTCGAGGGCTTATGCACGAAAACGATGATTCACAACTAGCCATAGGGAAGCGCTTACGCCATTTACGCAAGATGGCGGGTCTTAAACTAAGGATATTGGCAGAACTGGCAGATGTCACTACTACGTCTATTAGCCTTTGGGAACACGGCAAATCTTCGGGCGTGATAACCTCAAAAAGCATGGGTAAAATCCTTCAAGGATTAAACAAAAGTGGAGTTACAGCAACTGAGCTTTGGTTAAGAAAGGGGCTAGGCGAGGCGCCTAAAAAAATTAGCCGAGAAGAATCTCCTCATCTACAAAGACCCGAAGTCGCTCATAAGGAAATCACTGAGAGAGAACACAACAGCACCCTTCTCAAGCTAGCCACTAGCAAAAGCAACGAAATCATTCATTTTACTTCACTCATTGAGTATGCGGTTGCTACTAAACTTAATCATTCTGGTTTTACACCTCTACTAGAAAAAGATGATATTGTTGGGGGAGTTTGGCAACCAGCTACTTCTTTTATAGGTGGGAAACTATGTATTGCTAAAATAAATGACCTACTTCAAGTTGTTTATCTCATAAAAGGATCGCAAGAAGGATTATTCGATATTATCTATACCCTTCCCCCACAGGAAATTGCTACAACTGAAGGGAACAAGGATGTTCTGTTAAAAACCATTGCGCCTATCATTCGCATCTGGCGCTAACTTACGTTTGGTAATTAAATTATCCATATACACCATGATTTCGACAAAATTTTGTCTATTAACTAAGCATTACAATAATCTTAGTGTTTTTCTAACGATCTTTCAGCAGCAAAAACTGGTAGCTAAGCGAAAACTATTTTCTTGCTTAATAATTCATTGATAAGCATTTACTCTCAAGAACTTATCCTATTATCGCATCCACCAAAACATTAGATATCTGAAACGTGATCTTAATCACGCACCATCATGTGCGCATTACTCGATCCGAATATTTTACGAAATAAAAAATGGGAATATTCCCATTTTTTTTTAGGTATTATTTAAGCCAACTATTATGAAAAAATCGACAGAGAAAAACGCATAGCAACTTGGTATTGGAGTTTGATCAGTTATTATAAATCCAATCAGACACCAGCTACAGGCCGCTGCTAAAAAGCTTAACTAGATACCATAAGGGATACTTGGTCTAGATTAAGCCCATACATATATATTAAGATAGAGGTGAGCAAATGAAATGGGTAAAAATCAAGAAGTACTGTGAAATATCAGGCGATACACTCAATGCAGTGCATGCCAGACGCAAAAAAGGTGTTTGGTTAGATGGGGTACAGTGTAAATTGGGGCCTGATGGCAATTTATGGATAAATTTAGCAGAGGTTGATAAGTGGATAGAAAGCGGAAAAAAGACGATGAATTACAATCTACAAACGGCATAAGTGCCCGCACTTATGCCTTTCGTTCTAGCATACGAATTGACTTTAGTTTTCGTGGCATGAGGTGTCGTGAAACATTAAAACTTGAACCTACCAAAGCTCATTTAAAGTATGCTGAAAGATTACGCGGCGAAATCTTAAATGCCATTTCACTAGGCACTTTCAATTACGCAGATTACTTTCCTAAATCAAAACGTGCTCGTGTATTTGGTCACGCATGGAAAAAAATCACAGTTAGCCAACTTTTAAAAGATTATATGGCTATTGCTGAAAAAACATTAGAACCAAGCACGGTAAATGGCTACAGAAAAGTATGCGATGCGCACCTATTTCCTGCATTTGGCGATATAGCTCTTCGAGAATTATCACCCATCATAATTCGTAATTGGTTGACGGGATTAAATTTAACTATTAAAACAGTGCGCAATATTTTAATTCCGCTAAGAAATATGCTTGATCAAGCATTGAATGATGGTTTAATTGAAAAAAACCCTCTCGACAAAATTGTTTTATCAAAGTTATTAAATAAAGAAACTAGTAAGAGTGATTGGGAAGTTGATCCTTTTGACAAAGAAGAAATCAAAATAATATTGACCGAGGCTACCGGCCAATCTCGTAATTTATTCCAGTTTGCTTTTTTTACTGGATTACGCACCTCAGAATTAATTGCGCTAGAGTGGAATGATATCGACTGGTTAAAAGGCACGCTACGAGTAACACGAGCTATAGTTCTAAAACAAGAAAAAGGCACGAAAACAAAGGCCGGTGTACGTGATGTGTTGCTTCTCCCACCCGCACTAGAAGCATTAAAAGCACAGAAAGCTTATACTTATTTGGAAGGTAATCGCATATTTTACAACCCACGCACCAATGCCCCATGGGAAACGGATGCACAAATTCGCAAAACTTGCTGGATACATATCCTCAAAAAAGCAAAAGTTCGCTATCGTAACCCTTATCAAACACGCCACACCTACGCATCAATGATGCTATCAGCTAGCGAAAATCCTCTTTGGGTTGCAAATCAAATGGGGCACAAAAATACAGAAATGATCAACAAACGCTATGCTCGCTGGATACCTGATAAATCAACTATAGCAGGCTACACGCCGATTAAAAATTGGCAATTTTCAATTGACGCAGCTGAAAACACACCGCTTGAAAAAATTAGAAAAACCTAGCAATATCTTTCATGCTAACGATTTGAGATTATCAATTCAATTCCTATTCGCGGAATTGAAGGTAAAAGTAGCGAGAAGAGTTGATAAAGAGATCAAGTTTGCTATGGCTGATTTTGTATGGTTCCGTACTAATAGAACTATATAGATTTCCTGTACGCTAAGAACAGTAATAATTAGTCATATTATTTTCCCTTTTTAAAAGATAGCCAATTAAGCAATAAAATACATGGATCACTATCAGGTGTGAGAATCGTCGTATGAGTTTTTGCGCGAGTAATACTGACTCGAAAATTAAACCTATAATGATTCAAGTCTTGTTCTCTTGAGTTACCTCGCACAATACGATCAGAATTATCAACAACCCTACCTTTAACTACCTTTGGCCAACCCTCAAATATAATAACCTCATCAAATTGCTTTCCCTTTGCTTTATGCATATTCATAATTACTACTCCTTTCTCAGGCTTTGTCGAAGTAGAAAAATGTTCTTGTATAAAAGATTTTCTTACTATGTCTACAGAATTTATATAAGCGCCATGATCGCGCCAAGTTTGCGAAAGAGACATTCTTAATTGACTTCCTCGATCCAAAAATCTGATGTTTTTTGCTTCATCAACAACTTGTTTTAATTGACTACTATCACACCGCTCAAGTGCTAAATTAATTGCTGACAAATCCACATCAGGGTCGCCAGTAAATACAACCTTTCTAGCAACTTCATATCCAGCTAAAATTAATCTCATAATACTTATTTTTGATATATCTTTACCGGATTTTTTACATTCTAATGCCTTATCAAAAGCATTTTTAATACGCATGGATTCCTTTATATTTTTTCTTAGTGGCGTGTCTCCATCTCTACCTTGAAAAAAATTACAAAGAAACTCTACAAATTGACTAAAATCATCTGCTGTTTTCGGTTGAAGTAAAAAAGTTAGAAGTTCCACTGCTAATATTGCTCCATGCATATCAATTGCTGCATGGTGCTTGATTGTCGCCATAGAAGATTGTCTCGTCATGAAATAATCAGACACCTTATGCATCATTTTCTTTGTTGGAACGAGAACAGCAAGTGACCAATTTTTCTTACCACTATCAACAAGTCGCGTTCTTGCTTGTAGTGTATAACATTTTAATAAAAAAAATGCTTGGTTATGATTAACAGGAAATTTGACTAAAGTAATCCCCGAATAAGATTCTTGAAAAACCCCTTCCAAAATATCAGCTCCAAACTGTGTTATATCTGTACCCATACTCCGATAATTAGCATTACTGAGGTCATGTTCCATTGGAGAAAATGTCGTTCTGAAGTGATTTAGCCGTTCGGGGTCGGCCCCAATAAAATCGAAAATACGTTGCTCAGGATCAGCCAGAGCAATCAACGTACTTTCTAAGCCTAATGCTTTTAAAACACTCCATTGTTTCGCGCTAGTATCTTGAAACTCATCAAGAATGATAAATGGAAACGCCAATGAATATAATTTTCTGATTTTATTGCTACGATAAAATAAAGCACTAACATATTCAGAAAATAGATCGAAACATACCCGACCATGTTCAATAGCAAGTCGGGTTTGCTCCTCCTTTTCACGCATTCTTTTTTCATTTTTTTTAGTTACATTTAACTTTGACTCCGCATCATATTCATTTCTAATGAAGGATAATGCAATCGCTTCTGCTGGTGGTGCCAAAATTGATAATTTCCTAGGGAGTCCTAACAAATAACCGTGGGTTTTTATTACTCTCCAGAAAAAAGAATGATATGTCTCAACCTCAATAACTTTTCTGGTTTCAGGACTAATCGCAGAATGTTCCTCTATCGCTTCAAGAACCCTGGAAACTGATGAGCGAGAAAAACTAAGAAACAAGATATGCTGACCAATCCTGAGAGAGGTATCTGCGATTTGCTCTGCTTTTAATATAGAAACGGTAGTCTTGCCCGACCCAGGACCACCAATAATAAGTTGGTGTCCATGTGAACTCAAAATAGCTTTCTGCTCTTCAGATAATTCCAACAAATCGAGTATATCCTTTATGGTCTCTTTGTTTCTTCCTCAGCATTTGCCTCCTGTTGGACAGGAAAATCACATAGCTCTTTTGTTTGTTGGCACGTCTCTCTAATCCACCGAGGGATTTCTAGCTCATTACATTGTGCAAGAAAATCTGCAATTCCCCAGTTACCTTTAGACCATTCAAAATATTTAGTTAGAGCGTTGATCGAATCGTTTTTGGGATTAAGAAACTGGGTTGTCAAATGTGGTGGCCACTCTAATGTATCAATGAATCTATCCATAGCAGATTGTGTGGTATTTTTAAGAACGAGCTGCTCAAACCCATTTTCCCCATGCATAAACAGTCTTTCAACTTGTTTCTCAATCAGGGCCTTACTTTCTTCACTCTGTTTATCACATATAGCAAATACTCGCTTACCTATTTTCTTATATAACTCAGCCAGATCAGCAATATTATTTTCACCGCCAGCATCAATTGTACAAATTCCTAATGCTTCAAAAGATTTGTAGACGTCAGGTCGCAATATTGAAAGCTGGCGCGCTGCTATTGGCATAGCACAGGCTTCAGTTGCTCCTTCTGTTATTATTATTCGCCTGGTAAGCAGTCCTTCACAAAACCTTGTTCGAAAATCCTGCCTATATCTTTTATGCTTTATGCTATCTGGTAATTGAATAGATGCTTGCTTTAATCGTCCTTGGGAATCTCTGATTAATACAACTGTTTCATCTAACCCAAACTCTTCAATCACGTATGGTGAATGAGATGAGAAAAACGACTGTGATGATAACTCCCTAACTTCATGAACAATGCGCTTTTGCGCATATGGTGGAATAGCTGTTTCAGGCTCTTCCATTGCAAATATAACATTTTGTTTATCCTGAGCAATTTGAGAAAGCATCGCTAGAATCAGCATATTAATTGTCCCTGTACCTTGACGATAGAATGGCGCAGCATGCTGCCCTTCGCCAGTCGCAATAAATGCAGTAACCATTTTTCTTAAATGCTCACGAGTAAGGTTTGAGATTTTAAGATGCGGAGTTATCCCCCATTCTCTAGGAACATATTTCTTGATCGAAGCCTCAATACTTTCAAGAACACCTGATATACCTAAATCTGGATCAGAAGCAACATTAAACTTACTTAATTCCTCGAGAGTTTTTTCCCACATTTGTGGGCGTATTTCTTTAATACGCAAAATGATATCTAATAAGCTGCCTTTTTCAAGGCTTACTGCTCGAGAACCAGTTCGCAATGAGCGAAGATACAAAAAACCACATTTTTGTTTATCTTTCTTTTTAAATTGTTGAGGAGTATCACTTTCACCAATACTTCTTGCAAAATATGTCGCGCCAATAAAATCATCTTCTTCAACATCATACTCTCCTATGAAGCAGACTCGTAACACTGCACATATTGATTCCGAATCAACAGCTTCTACGGGCGAAGATATATGTAAAGATTTCTTATCCTGACACCACCATTCGATATAATCCTGAAAATGATTTTTTTGTTCTTCACTCAGATCTATTATTGTAGTTTCTATCTCTATTTTAGGGGAGGAAGTTTCATTTTTAATATATTTACCAGAATAAAAATCATGTTCATCTATTATAGGATGTTTGTTTAGACGATCCGGCCCTAAAGCTAAGTCAAGAGCTTCAAAAATAGTGGATTTCCCTGTATTATTATCCCCAATCAAAACCACATGATTTGGAAATATTAAATCTGCAGAGCTAATTCCCCTAAAATTTTTAATTTGTAGCTGTACTACTCTCATATTTGAAATAATTCCTTGAGTCAGTCAGTTCATTACGCTACAGCCTGTTCAACCATTACTTTCACCAATTTTCTCTGTAATTAGCTAACTTCAATAATACGGCTTTTTAGTTGGTCGCGTAACACCATAAGTTCATCGACTTTGGCAACAATGCAATGTTGCTCAGCATATTAATAACAGTAAACCTCAAAATCCATTTTGTACTCCAACTACCTAAAAAGGAATATCGTTATCAATCATTGCTTTTTTAAGCTCTTCTTCAGAAACTGTGCCATCGACAATCCCTATCAGCTCCCGCCAGCAATCTCTTATAAGCTCAATATTCAAATTATTAGAACTATTATCAGAAAACCAAATACGCTTCTTCAAAGCACTATTGTACACACTGAATTCATGTATAAGCTTCCAAAGAACTTGCTCTTCATGATTTAAAAGATGAGGATACTTAGCAGCTAATGATATAAGGCGATCTACTTCATTAACATCCCATAGGTTTTCTGCTGCATCAAAAAAAGTGACGTTATCATAATTATTACTATGACAAACACTCTCTCTTTTTAAAGACTCTTCAATTGCCCACTCAATAAAGCTAGACAAGGTACGCCTTTGCTTTCTAGAAGCTAATTCAGCTAAATATCTCAATTTTGGATCAAGACGTATAGTTACAACTTCCGAACGTGATAATTTAGCTCCGCCTCTTTTTTGCCTTACATTGCTCATATTTACCTCTCTTGTATAGCATTATCAGTATGCGGAAAATACAATAAAACGTAATATAAGGCAATACATGTAATAACTTTAATTTGTTGAGCTTGGTTAAGGAATGGCGCCAAGAAAAACTGCTTCCGTTTCACGTTAGTATGAATCACCTAGTTCAAATACAGTTCGGAACGTATAGAAGACATACTAACTAAATTAACAAACACTCTGTAAAAAAGAGTACACACACATTTTCAATTCACGAATAAAGAACAAAAAAAGAGAGGCCTCAATTCAATTCCCATTCGCGGAATTAAATTGATACAAATTTATACAAATTTAAGTGGGTCATGGAATAAATTTGTTGCCCCGTTTTAGCCCCGAAGCTTGACAGCTCTTTAAAAAATAAATTATAATTCAAATTGTTATAATGAAAAGTTCGCGGGTTCGATTCCCGCCGCTTCCACCAATCTAACACTTTGTTTTTAAATAATATTTTTTACAAGTACTCGCGTTGCGGGAAAGCAGCGGGAAAACCACCTAATTTATTCAAAAAATGGCCCCATAAATTGACAGGCTGATAGCCGGGAAGTACCGTACTATCCGGTACCCAACGTGCATAATATTTCAAAGTGGTTTGCAATGTTTCATGCCCCATCTGATTAGAAACCCACATCATATTTTCACCGCGTGAAATCATCATGGAAGCGTAAGTGTGACGAGTCTGATAAGGATTACGATAACGAATATTTATTTTACTAAATAATCTCTTCCAAGCTGATGCTCTTAAACGTTCAGCACTTGGCCATGCTCGACGGGTACGTGGATTATGAAATACACGTTGATGCAGATCAAAGGTAAAACATTTTTGATCTTGTAAAGCTTCCAGTGCTGGCGGCAATAACAAAACATCTCTATACCCTGCTTTTGTTTTAGGTCCTTTTTCTTTCCCTGCCACTTGTGCGCGTCTAACATGAACAACGCCAAGATCCCAATCAACATCTTCCCAATTAAGTCCAATTAATTCAGAGCTCCGTAATCCGGTAAAAAAAGCGAATTGATAGAGATTCTTAATTTGACCTTCCGCTGCGGATAACATAATTTTTATTTCTTCCCATGTGAAGGGATCAACTTCACGCGCGTTAGATCTTTGAGATTTTGAAATTAATCGTGATACTTTTATATGCTCAAAAGGATTTTTTTCAATGTAGACATTAACCAATGCATCTTCTACTATAGCGCGCAGCGGCATCAAAATATTCATGATAGTTTTCATCTTGCAATTAAGTTTTAAAATCCACGGTCGAAGAACAAATGGTTTAAGATCTTGTACTAACATTTCACCAAAATGCGGATACAAATATTGTTGGCAAACACGTTGGTAACAATGATATGTAGAGAATTCGTGAATATGTTTAGACTTTTCCAAAAATTGATCGAGCAGTTGCTTTATAAAAATCCGCTCAGGCGCATGTCCAAATTGCACAGCTCTTTTAGAATCAGGAAAAAAATTACAGTAATTAAATGTCCACTTCTCTATAGATTCTAAAATAGTTTGCCGTAATTGTTGCGCATATAAAATATTTTCATCAGTGGGGGCTAATTTTAAAGTTTCTCGACAAAGCTTTCGGCGATAACAAAATTGTATTCGCAACGTTTTTCGACCAGACTTCCAAGTGCGAATATAAATACCTTGGCTAATTTTTTGCTCGAATTCTTTATGTTTTCCGTGTTTTGAAGTCATACTATCCTCCTATGATAATAAGATGTCCTTATATTAGGAATGAACTGATACGAGCTCAATTAAACCCTCACATGATACAAAACGACATCTCATAACCTGCTTCCTTGCTTAAATATCAAATAATTCATATAAATACATTTAATCTGAAACTCCCTTTACCCTGTATAATACTTGATTTTTGTCAGAAAATAATCTATATTTTATGACAGAGGCTAAATATGAATACCACGCAAAAAATTCAACAATACATTCAGAAAACACCGCGCGGCAAGCCGTTTACTACAGCTATGCTGATGAGCTTTGGCGCGCGAGCAGCGGTGGACCAAGCATTATCAAGACTAACTAACGCTGGAAAGATAGTAAGGCTAACTCGCGGCGTATATGTGCGCCCTGAAGAAAGTCGTTATGTAGGCCAAGTTTTGCCTGAACCCTTTAAAGTCGTTGAAGCAATGGCAAAAAATACAAATGAAATTATCCAAGTGAGTAGTGCTGAAGCAGCAAGACAATTTGGCCTCTCCACTCAAGTACCGGCTCAACCAATTTTCTTGACAACAGGACAATCAAGACAGTTTAATATCGGTAATCTTGAGGTAACTCTCAAACATGTCAGCAGAAAAAAAATACCCTTCCCTGAATCAAAAGTCGGACTAGCTATTCTAGCGTTATGGTATCTCGGCAAAAAACTAACGACTCCTCAAGCAATCGAGAAAATTAAGAAAAAACTCACCTCCAATGAATTTAAGAAATTCCAATCTTCACGAGAACATATGCCTGCATGGATGAGTAATGCAGTTTTACAATATACAAATATAAAGGAAACAGAATATGTCTGAAGCTTATTTATCATTGCCACAAAAAGAACAAGCTCTAATTCTTAGGAATTTATCAACTAATAAAAACATCAAAAGAGAAGCCGTCTTATTAGAAAAAGACATTTGGATATGCTGGGCGTTAGAATTTTTATTTAAAATGCCAAACCAATTACCAATGGCATTTAAAGGAGGCACATCATTATCTAAAGTTTTTCGTGTTATTGATAGATTTTCAGAAGACGTAGATATTACCATTGATTATAAAGCCTTTAATTGTGGAAACCCATTCGCGGACAGCATTAGCAAAACCAAGATAAAAAATATCAGCCTTCAGCTTAGATCAATGGTGACACAACATATAAAAGACATCATCATCCCTTATTATGAAAAAATCATTACTGAACAATTCAAAGAAAATGCTCCCGCAGTTGAATTAGATGATGACGGGGAAACGCTACACTTAAACTATCCCTCAGTAATAGAGCAAAAAAGTGGATATATTACTGATAGCATACGACTTGAGTTTGGCGGAAGAAATCTAACTATACCCAGTGAATCTCAAGAAATCACTACTGATATTTCCGAACACATAAATAATTTGTCATTTCCCATAGCACAAGCAACAGTATTATCGCCGCAAAAAACATATTGGGAAAAACTTACATTAATGCACTATGAATGCAACCGCCCTACAATCAAAGATGATGCGGATCGTATTTCACGACACTGGTATGATATTGCAATGTTGACTAATCATGACATTGGCAAACAAGCTCTAACAAACCGTGAGCTTTTGAATGAGGTAATAAAGATTAAAAAAACTTTTTATAACTCCCCATTCGCAAAATATGATGATTGTTTAAATGGAAATTTACGCTTAATACCGAATGATGATTATCTTAAACTGCTCAAAGACGATTTTAATAAGATGCTTAACAATAAAATGTTTTATGGGGAGCAGCCTGATTTTGAAAACATCATTGAAGAAATACGTATACTAGAAGACTGCATTAACAGGAATAAAGAAAAATAATATTCTTTACTAAGGATCTAAAATGGCCAAAAACGATGTTGTTCTCATTGATGGAATTATCGACAATCTCATTGGAGAAGAAAAGTCACCGGATCGTCGTGGTGAAATATTCGAACTCTTCACATTTCAGCAACTCCTGAAAAATTACGACCTCTCCCAAGAGGAAATTGAGTCTGGTTGGTTGGATGGGCGCAATGACGGCGGAATTGATGGGTTTTTTATCTTCATAAATGGCCAACTTCTAACAGATCCAGAGATATTTCCCTGGCCAAAAAGAAGTGCAGAAATCACTGTCTGGTTAATCACATGCAAACATCGCGAAACCTTTCAACAAGCACCATTAGATTTGCTCACAGCCAGTATAGTAGAGCTAATGGACCACAGTGTTGACTCAGAATCACTAAAGGGCGATTACTCATCTGAACTGAAAATAGCTCGTAATCTTCTTTTCCTTGCCTACAAACGACTTGCCTTCGCATTAACAAAAATTTCAATTCACTATGTTTATTCTTCACGAGGAGATACATCAGCGCTTGGGAGCAGTATTGTTGCAAGAGCCAATCAAATTAAAGCGCACACAGAGAGTCTTTTTAGTTCATGTTTTGTAGAATTTAGATTTGTTGGCGCGAGAGAGCTTGTAAAGCTACATCGGCAATTGCTAAATATCAAACATGAATTACCCTTTTTAGAATATATCTCGCAAGGTTCCAGCTACGTAATTCTTACCAGTCTCAATCAATATAAGAACTTCGTTAGTGATGATAATGGAAATCTTAGACGTTATCTTTTTGAAGCCAATGTTCGAGATTATTTAGGACTAAATAGAGTCAATGAAGATATTGCAGCTTCCCTTTCAAATTCATCTCCCGCAAACTTTTGGTGGCTCAATAACGGTGTAACCATTCTAACAACATCTGCAAGAATTATAGAAAGAACAATTCAGCTCAATGATGTTCAAATTGTTAATGGGTTGCAGACAACAGAATCAATTTATCAATTTTTCTTTGCTGGTGGAAAAGATACAGAAAAAAGAGCAATCCTAATTAAGATTGTTTCATCTAGCGATCCTGCTATTCGCGATAGAATCATTAGGGCAACCAATAATCAGACAGCCGTTGAACTTGCATCCTTGCATGCTACTGATCGAATTCAAAGAGACATAGAGGAAATTCTTGAAAAAAATGAATGGTATTACGAACGGCGCAAAAATTATTATAGAAACATAGGTAAACCAGAATCCCGAATGATTACACCACTTTTCATTGCAGGCGGTTCAATTGCAATGTTACTAAAGAATCCTGCACAAGCTGCTAAGTTAAAGTCTAGATTTATGAGAAGTGAAGCCGCATACCTGATGGTCTTTTCTGAAAAAATTCCGATAAAAGTATGGCCAAAAATAGTTTATATACTCAAGAAAACAGAAACTACACTTGATAAAGCAAGGATTAGTCACTCTTATAAAGGAAGTAAGTTTTTATCCAGCTGGAGAAACCTGACAGCCTTTTTAACAACTGCTCGAATTTTCAAACGATTTTCATTCTCAGCAGAAGACCTGGCAAATTTAAATGAAAGCCTATTCACCGAACAGCTCATTACAGAGTCCTGGGAAATGATTAAGGAACAAGAGTCGCCATCTCAAAGACTTGATGCAAAAAAACCATCATTTATCATAGATTGCTGCGCTGCAATGGCAAAAAAATACCAACTGATGGACTTAGAAGTCATTGGAAAACGAAGCCTACCTAAAACGCACGTTGATACCCACAAACATAAAGCTGTTCCACCTGAGTTTGCGGAGAAAGTAGATAAACTTCTACCACCACAACCATGGAAGTCAGGCATACATCTTCAAATTGCAAAAACAATTGGCTGTAATGTATCTGAAGTAAGCGATGCTATTCAAAGTCTTATTGCGATAGGAAAAAGAAATCGTCAAGTTGATGGAGTTGTCTATGATACTAATGATGATATTATTGCCATCAACCTGAAATAAGATTTTTTTTATTTATAACTCTTGGAAAACTTAAATACGAAGGACAAATAAATATCTACAAAGCCTGACCTTCTGCTTTCCCAACCAAACCACTATTTAGAATAATGAACATGGCAAATATTATGTATATTATTTCAATGCAGGCAGCTCCTGTAACTCCTAGTTTATGGCCAGGAATAATCTCAGCAACTTTTGGTCTAGCAGGAGTAGTTCTTGGCAGCTATCTCTCGTATAATACTTTTATGAAACAGAAAATATTCGATAATCAACGAATATCTTTTTCTAAAATTATATCATTGAAAATACCTTGGATACAATCAATACAAACTCATCTTGAAGCTAAACTATTATGTCAATTCTATTATACAAGATTCAAGCTATTCACAAACAATAGAGAAGACCTATCGGATGCTAAAAAAGAAAATGATAGAGCGATTTCTTTAATTAAAGACATATACAGTCACCAAAAAGAAGTTTTTGAAGCCCTGGGATTAATTCAAACTTGTTTTAAACTTGACACGGAATTGCAAGCAGCTATTGATGATATTTTTAATTACCAAAGTATTAAAGATGTCAAATCATTTCCTCAAAATTTTAAAACTCAAGACGAATTAGACGCACACTATAATAAGGTATGTGATGAAATACATCCTTTGCTTAAAGATAAATACCATTCAAAGCTTGATAAATTAATTAATCTATTAAAATCAAGATTAATTCAAAATAGATACCGCTTTTTCTTCAAGTAACGGGTCTCACCATTTAACAAGTTATCTTTTACAGGGTAGGGTTTCTCGCTATTCTCTTCAGAAACGGGATCACGTCTCATCATTTAATAAGTTATTTTCCATACCATATTTAAGGGTTTTTTTTCAATATAAGCATTAACTAAGGCATCTTACAATACCATTTAAGCTGTATATCATTTTTAAAGCGAATAAAACATGGAAGATTATCCATTTCAGAAGATCATTACTGGTTAAAACTTTTGGTAAAAATTTATGACCTTTTAATATTAAATTATGCACCTGTAAAATGATATAAGTGTTTTTTTTTAAAATTCTGTTTCACTACCAAAAACTCCAAGGATATTTTTTAACTGAATAATATTTGTTATTACATCACAACCTTAAGGAGTTTATTATGCCATGACTCAAGCGCACTTTTCTTCTCGGGATATAGCTATGGTGGCCTCGTTACGAACCAATCCTAATAACAGCATTATTTGGCTGGACTACCTTCATAGAAATTCAAGAGATAATTACAATTTCTTTTTCTCTATTCTACTAAAGCTCGCCCAATAATCTCTGTGCAGTCAGGTCAATAAAGCTGATCTCGATTTATGTTGATGATGGGTCGCTACATCAATGGAAAATAAATAAACCTCAATTCAGTAAAAGCTAAAGTAAATACAGCCGCGCTTGCGGTAATCTTAAACAATAATACCTTAAAATATCAAAGTGTGAAACTTTTTGCTCCCATTGTTTAATATCTTAGTTTCAAAAATATAATTAATTTAATGGGAGAGAAGATATCAATTGAACTTGATAAATTGGATTATTGTTTTACAGATCTAAACGGTCCTGAGACAATAGTCGGTAACTACAAAAGAGGAGTCAAATGATTAGCACCATTATAGAAAAATCAATGCACACTCCCCTGCTCATTTTGCCAGGTGAAATCGATCTATCGGTGGAATTAGCTGGCACAAACGTTGCCTATAAATACCTTTCAAATAGCCAAGCATGCGAAAGCTTTATAAATGGAAATATTTGGTTTGCGGGAACGAATAGGAATAAGATTTTATATGGGTGACCCAACCGAGCATGATTATCATGGGCATTCAAAAATACTATCGCCTACCTTATCATTATCACTTTCACCTCCACATCATACCTCTGCTTTTAAAGGAATGTCATGCATTGAGATATTTGATATCGATGGCTTAATTCATACAATCCAAAATGCTTTACTTAATGATAAGTTACATCATCACATTTCATGGTTAAACAAAGCTGTACTATTGGAAAAAGCAGAAGTAATAAAATGCATACAACAAATTTTGCCTATATACAACATAAAGTATGACCCTACTAAAAAATGTGATCCACTGCAACTTCAAATTGGTTCTATTTATGTAAGAAAAATCGATTACTATGATCCTTCCACTTCCGTAAAATCACTAAGTATAGATGCGGTACGTAGAACCTGGAACTTAAGCAATAAATTCGAACTAGAAGCAGAGTTACGAATTGAACTCAATATAAGCAGCCTCCTTGATATGAATCATAAAAATCCGGAACCAGCCTTGCATCATTTGATTGAATATATAAAACTACAGTGTCCAAACATGAGAAATTACTGTAAGTTAATTTAACTGTATAACCCATTGGACACCGGCTCAATTGATCTGCGACAGTCCTTTAAAAAGAGAGACCCCGATTCAATTCCCACTTGCGGAATTTAATTGATGCAAATTTTGATGTATTACCAAGAATGGGCATGTGTCCCCGCAATGTCCCCGGAGCTTAATTACTTTTTAAAAAATAAATTATAAATCAATTTGTTATAATGAAAAGTTCGCGGGTTCGATTCCCGCCGCTTCCACCAATTTAAAAAACATGAAAGACAATCAAAGACAGCGAAAGACTATTATAAATCATATGGTTACTTTTCAAATTTTCCCTTAGTGATTGCCTTTCGTGGTCTTTCATGGTCCTGAGGTGTCCCCATTTTAGCCCTATAATTTACGAAATGTCCCCGTTGTGTCCCCGCAAACCATCGGATTAATTTTATGAATAATCTTCGCTATCCATCTTGAGTAGCATCATCAAAAATTATAAAATTTTAAAAAAACCATCTTATTTTCTATTATATGTTATTTTTATTATTTATATTCAACTTCTTCCATACCACCGAATGGCGGATTGGTAACAACGACATCCACACGTTCTTTTGGCCCCCAACTAATCAACGGACGCGCCAGTGTGTTGTCGTGCCGGATATTGCTCGGCACATCAATGCCATGCAGGATCATGTTGGTGGTGCACAGTAAATGTGGCATCGGCTTTTTCTCAATGCCGAAAATGCTAGCCTGCAACTGCGCTTCATCGTCTACTGTTTTTACATCTTGCTTTCGCATGTGTTCAATCGAGCAAGTAAGAAAACCGCCAGTCCCGCAAGCAGGATCCATCACTTTTTCACCAAGACGCGGGTTAGTCATACGCACCATGAATTCTGTTACCGCACGTGGCGTAAAATTCACCTGCATTGCCCGCTGCCTGCAAATCACGCAACAACTGCTCGTACATATCGCCAAACAGATGGCGCTCATGTGCCTTGTTGAAATTTACACCTTCTTGAATCTTATTGATCACTTGTCGAATCAATTGGCCAGATTTCATGTAATTGTAAGCATCTTCAAATACCGAACGGATCATCATTAGGCGCGTTGGTCGCCGCCTTTAACCTCCAGTTGCTGCAAACCGGGAAACATATCGTTATCGAGAAACTGCTTTAACGCATCGCCAGTCATGCCTTCGGCATCAGCAGCCCAATTGCGCCAGCGGTATTTCTCTGGGAATCAGCTTAAGAGTATTCCCGAACATGAAGAACGCATCTTACTTGCTACAGGTAAATTCATTGGTGAAGGATTTGATGATGCACGATTAGATACCTTATTTCTTACACTACCAGTTTCATGGCATGGAACTATTGCACAATATGATGGTAGGCTACATCGGCTTTATGACATCAAGAAAGAAGTTCAAGTTTATGACTACGCGGATCTTGCTGTTCCTATGTTAGAAGCATGTTTAATCGTCGCTGTCGAGCTTATGAGGCTATAGGCTACAAAATTTTACTTCCTGCTAGCGCCTCTTCCGGATGGCCCGCTAGCATTCCACTTCCTGTAGACCCTAAATGGAAATCTGATTATGCAACAACGGTTAAGCGACTTATTCACGATGGCGTAGATATTCCATTGGCAACTTATTAGACAAGTTGCTGTTAATCCCTTCCCACACTACGGAAAATATCGGCCGCGCACGAAGTGCAATTGAAGCTTTTCTTTATCACCGTCTTGAAACTTTACCTCAAACTGCTGGATTATTTCGTTTAAATATCGAACTTCCAATTCCATTTAATGGGTTAGGTTGCATGGAAATTGATTTACTTTGCACTGATGCACGTATTGCAATTGAGATAGATGGCAAACAGCATTTAGCTGACACTAATGCTTATCGACGCGATCGGCGAAAAGACGTTTTACTACAGGAAAATGGATATATGGTATTAAGATTTTTAGCTGAAGATGTTGGTAAGTACCTTGATGATGTTTTAGACGCTATTCTTCGTGCTTTATCTATGAAAAAACATTGATAATTTCACTTTGAGGTTTTTAAATCTGATATCAAAATATTATGCGTTCCATTCCTGTCTTTGGATCATTAAGGCGTATTTCGTGTACTTGCCAAAGATAGCATAGAGCAATTTCAATATTTTAAAAGATGCAGCTAGTAAAACGCTTGCATCACAAATGGATAATATCCTACATTAGTACGTTTATTACTATACTACAAGTACGCGCTATTAAAGTCGCTCGACGAAATGATTGAAAAAATGGACAGGTCGAGCTCTTAGAAGTGCAGGAGAATACCGAAGCAATCATTATAAAAATTACGCTTAGGAAGAAGTTATGATTCAAACTGGCTCAGAGATTATAAAAGAACACAAAAATGGAAACCTCATTATTGAACCCTTTAACGAAAAATCAATCAACCCAAACAGTTACAATTATCGACTGGGTGAAAAATTAAAAATCTTTAAAGAAATGCGCAAAGATAAGCAAATTTTTGAGGAAATCATCATTCCCGAATCGGGCTATATACTCAAACCCCGACAAATGTATTTAGGGCATACACAAGAAATTTTAGGTAATAAAAAATATGCTTCTTGGCTAATTGGTAGAAACTAGCTTGGAAGATTAGGTTTATTTCTTCAGATATCTGCCAATTTAGGCCATACAGGCTCAGCTCATAGTTGGACGCTTGAAATAGTGTGCATTATTCCCATCAAAATTTACCCCCGAATGAAAATTGGTCAGATCTCATTTTGGGAAAATTACGGCGAGGCTAACAATTATCAGGGTAATTACGCTCAATTTAATGTACCTCAGATTTCAATATTTAATGAGACAAGATAATGATTTTAACAGGAATACAAATACAAAAAGAACAAGAGCAAAAGAGCATTAAAATATCGCCCTTCAATAAAAATCATATTACTACCAATTCATTAGATTTAACTCTGGGAGACACTTTATTACAATACGAAAGCACACTGATAGATGTAGAAGTACTTCAACCCCACAGAGAAATAAAAATTGATGAAAATGGTTATCAGCTTCAATCTGGTGAGTTCCTGCTGGGCCACAGCGTAGAAAAAGTTGGCAGCGATCACTTCGTTCCCATTATCCATGCCCGCTCTGGAATTGCGCGATTAGGTTTATTTGTTCATGTGGACAGCTGATTTAATCGATATTGGCTCTTATGGCCAAATAACTTTTCAATTATATGCCACATTACCCGTTAAAATTCATGCTGGAATGAGAATTGGGCAGGTAACTTTTTGGAAACCTAAAGGCGATATTCTACTCTACGATGGGAAATATAAAAATAGTGAAGGACCAAGATCTTGCGAGATTTATGAAGAGATTTGAGCTCAAGAATTTGGCAGACCACTATGGATATCACACAGAATAATATCAGAATACATTGCCAAACATGATGCTATTCCATCACCTTCATTAATCTATATCGAAGAATTGCTGGACAAGTCATTCAACCTAGTTCTTCGAGAGCAATTAAGCCTTCTGGCAAAAATTTTCTTTGCATTAAAAAGTTGTTACCACGAATATGTTTTAAAGCATTTATCTACAAAATGCGGCGCCGAAGTGATGTCTGAACTCGAATATAACTTAGCGGAAATGCATGGTTTTCAGACTGATAGCATTATTGTCAATGGAATTGGTAGATCATCAGATTTTTTAAAAAAAGCAATTATCAAAAACTCCATCGTTATTATTGACAGCGAACAAGATTTTGAAAAAATCTTAAACCTTAGAAAAGAAATCAATAAAAAAATTAGACTTGGAATTCGATTGAAAGTGGATGTGTCCAATTTTTCATCTTCTCCATACAAATCAAAATACAATAAATTGGGCGTTTTTAAAAATAGCGAACTTTTTAAAAAATTTTTAAAGCTAGTTGAAAATGACAATGTCGATTTCACTTTAATACATTGCCACTTCACGATTAACGAATTAGATCCTTCTATTTATTTAGAAGTTTTAAAGCAAATCAAAGAATATTTATTCGATTTTAAAAATGATCATCCTCATTTAAACATTGAAATGATTAATATTGGCGGTGGATTTGAGGTCTATGATGAGAAAAATGAAAGCAAATTTAAACATTTATTTTCTTCTATTTGGCAGTTTTTTCAAGCTCATTTTGAGCAATACACGTTAGCGATTGAGCCAGGAAGATATCTCGTTAGCCATGCGGGCCTGGTCAAAACTAAAATAATCGATAAAAAGACATTTGAAAATAAAACATGGATTTATGTAGATGCAGGAGCCAATATGCTCATTCCAAATCCGCACGCTCGATATTTACTGGCTTATCCATCAGTAAATTTACCATCAGCGGAAAAATATACCATTAGTATTGGCGATGGTATCACTAGTCCTGCTCATGTTTATGCTGATGAAGTCGAGGTAAATACCATGCCGCAAGTCGATGACACACTTATTTTTTCCAATTGCGGCGCTTATACAGATGTCTATTCCAGCTTTTGGGTGGAAAATATCTATCAACTGTTTTTCTTAAGAAAAAACGGTGAATTGATTTGCACTCGATCGAAGGAAAAAATATCCCAACTGAGAAAATTATTTTTAGCATTATAACCAAGGAGTACCTCTATGATAACAACGCACTTAAGAGATATTTTTGATAAGATTAGCAACATGTCATACACTGATTTTGTTGGTTTCGTCAATCAATGGAATGTTCCGCCAGGTTCTTTTTCTACGCTTTCGGAGTGGATAGCCCATTCCCACATATGTGAGACATCCAACATCTTAGAAGTGGCTTGCACAACCGGATTTTCATCACGTGAAATTGCAATTCTCACCCAGTGCCGTGCTCATGGATTTGATATTTCCAAGTCTTCTGTAGAATCCGCTATTAAAAGCAAGCATCAATTAGCATCGAATTTAAATATTTCTTACGAAGTAGCAAATGGCTATGAATATGAAACTAATGAGAATTTCACCCATATTATTGTTGGTGCAGCACTAAAATTTTTCCCTGATGCTAAAAAAATGATTGCAAAATGTAGATCCATTCTCCACAAAGGCGGTTTTATTTTAGCTTGTCCCTACTTTATTAAAAGCCCAATTCCTACCAATTTAATAAAACAATTTCAAAAAATATATGGCATTACCCCCACCACCGAATCCTATAAAGATATAATGTCTTTGTATAAAGGCTTGGAAATTATTTATGAATCCAGAAAAGATATTATCCCTGAATCAATGGATGATATGGCACATTATTGCACGAGCATTACTGATAGAGTTTGTACTGAAAATAATATCGATCAACAAAGTGTAAGAGAGCTAATCTATAATCGTATTTTTGATATTAAAAATATGGCTAATGAACTAAGACCTTATCAGGCCTATAGTGTTTTGGTTTTACGATATCGACCTTCTATTTACCCAAATAGATATATCGAACTATTTTGATCGGACGAACTAATTTTGGAAAATTTTATCAAAAATATTCATGAAGAAAGCCAGTTTCTGCAAAGCACTGTGACTGGCTCACTACCAACACCAAATATTCAATGCGTGGCTGATTATAAACGATATATCTATCAGCTTAGAATGGCATTAGTAAATAATGGTATCCGTGTTGCAAGAAAACTAAGTGAGACTTCTTCTGGAAATCATCACGAATATGATTTATTTAAGCAAAAAATAAAATTCGGTTATCAACGATATGACCTAGAGTTGAAAGAAAATGACTGGTTAAATTATTTATACAATTATAAATGCAATCAACCTTCGTTTGGATTTTTTACAAGTTCAGGTATGGGCTCAATTTGTTCGGTATTATTTGCTTTGCAAAATATCGCACCTCATATCAAGCAATTCAAGTTTACTTCTTTACCTTATTTTGAGACTTATTTCTTTATACGAGATTTTTTTAAAAATATTTTATTTTCATATTTGCACGATAATCAAATAAATGAAAAATACGTTGTTTGGATTGACACTTCCTCACCTTTTTACCATTACGATTTTCCTGGGCAAAACCATCCAGAATTAATTGTTATTGATACATCTTGCTTATCTTCTAATGATTCAAGTTTAAGTAAGATAATTGATAACTCAATTAAACGTCATATCCCATTGATTCTCGTTAAGAGTCACATCAAACTAGATAACTTCAGCACGGAGTATGCGCGTCTGGGCTCTATCGTAATTGTTCCCAATCACTCAGACTTGGTTAGTGAAAAATTGTTTTCTTGTCTTAAACATGCGATTGGATTTAGTGGCACTAATTTTTTTATACAAAATGTCTATCCTTGGTTTGGAATGCCTTTGTTTTTTAATTTGAATCAAAAGAAGCAACAGCGAGTGATGTTTTTTTGCCAAACTATGCTACAAGAGATAAAACCTTATTTTAACAAGTTAAATGCCGTTTTGCCTCTATGCTAATCATCAATATTTTACAGTAAGACTACCTTCTCATCTCAAGGATCCCAAATCATTAGCTAAAAAAATTGCGTGTGAGGCGGTTCAACAACATTTGCCGCTCAGAACATCAGCGAGCTTTGGCCTTAATGAAGTGACTATTGATGGTTTTCTTTGGCACTTAGATAACGATACACCACATCTTCGCATTGGTGCATCAGATTTACCTCTAAATTACGCCAAAGAAATTGGATTATTCCTGACACATAAAATCATGAAGTATGCTTATGTCATCTAAACTTAAACCTTATTTCGAAAATTACTGTCAACCTAAAATCATCTATGACTTAGACGCACTTGATCGTAGATCTCGCGTTTTTTAAAGAAAATGGCCTCTGAAAATAACATTAAACTGCTTTTTTCTGTTAAATCATTTCCTGAAAAAAATATTCTGAGCCGCATCAAAAACTTCGTGGATGGTTTTGAAGTTTCAAATAGTGCCGAATACCAATTATTACCTGATTTATCGCATGAGACTTTGATATCAGTTAACGATCCTACTTTGGATCTGACTCAGTTAGAAAATTATCATACCCATGGCAATGCAACGGTGTTCTATAATATCGACACTGTTGATGCTGTCAATAAAATTCCCAAGATTTCCCACCGTATTCACTTTGGCTTTAGAGTGAGCCATACTCAGCTTGGGATTGATTATCCGCATCATAGTAAGCGTATAATTGAAAGTCGTTTTGGAGAAAAGCTAGAAAAAATTTTGCTATATTCACAGGCAACAGAGAAACCTATTGGCATCCACATTCATAATGGATCAGAAGCCAACACTAAATATAGTTATAATTTAATGGCTGAAAGTATTTTGCAAAGATTGAAGAAAAATACTGCCAAAATTAATTACATTAATTTTGGTGGCGGTATGCATACTCTATCTAATGAGGACATTTCCTCAGCATTTAAAACCGTAAGAGAAATTATCCCATCCCACATTTCCATTATTTTTGAACCGGGACACGCTTTTTGTCGTGATGTTGGCTTCGCTATTGCCAAAATTATGTCTATTAAAGAGCGCGAAAGTGGAGAATACATTGTTACCACAGATATTTCTTATGAATGCAATCTCAAATGGTCAATCCCAAAATATTATTCCTCTGATTTAGGTAAAAATAAACAATATGTTAATGTGATCTTTTACGGATCAAGTTGCTATGAAAACGACTTTATTCGAGATTGTAAAATTGAGATTAATGAATTTAAAAATAATATTCAAAAAAATAAGTTAATCGTTTTCCATAATATTAATGGTTACGCGTATGCTTGGAACCATGGTTTCAATGGTATTCCAAAAGCCGAAATATATTTTATATGAGACAACAGTGAACCCTAATTTAGAATTGATAATGAATTTCAAGAAAATTTGTGGCGAGTTTTTCTCAAAAAATGGCTACATTCATCGCTCGCCTGAATCGATAGTTCCAGCAGCCGATAGAAGTGTCTTGTATACCAACTCTGCTATTATTCCATTTAAACGAATGATTTTTGAAAATAAAATCCCTTATGAGTCACAATATTTACTTCAAGAATGCATTCGGCTTCATGAAACAAAATTGACGCCTAATGAACAATATTTTCTACAAAGAATGAGTTGTTTTAGCATGTTTGGAGTCTTTGGGCCTATCCATTTATTGGAAAAATCTTGCCAAGATATCGTAACACTTTTACTAGATATATTACAGGTTGATAAAGACAGACTAGTTTTTCATGCTGCTTCAGAGGATGAATTATTTTGGCGCTCCTTAAAAAAGAATGGAATACATATCTTGTGGGATAAAACTCCTGCAGATGATTACCTATGGCATTATGGCATGCCCGATATAACTGGAAGAGGTTTGAATATAGGTATACTACCTAAAGATGCGTCTACTAAAACAATAACTCAAGTTGACGAAGTGGATGTAGGACAAATTATTGTTATTAAAAATAAAGGGCAGCCCACCTGCTTCGAAGTTGCCTTAGGAGTCGAAGCTTTTTTATGGCGCAATACAGGTAAAGAAAGTCCTTTTGCAGTTTCAGAAATCGCTGCCTTTATGCCTTTTAAATTTGAACCATTACATATGCAATTGATGGATGCCCTTGTACTATGTGTCGCTTTTTATGGTAATAATGTTGATTTGTTTGCTGGAAATAGCTTGAAAACAGCTAAAGGGAAAAATCGATTATCTACTCTTAAAAAAGCAGTAAAAAATGTTGCTGAAATTGAGGCCTTAATCTGCCCTAATTTTGATGTCACCACAGCCATTCTTGACTATGCAAATTACCGTGCTTATCGTCCAGAAAGAATGGCCAGACTACTGGAAACAATTGCGCTAGAGCGCTCGAATTTTAACCAGAGAAAACAGAAATTATTTGAATATAGCTCAACTTGTGCTCGATCTGTAAAGAAAAAAAGTCTGACTTTTGCGGAAGCTTGTCGTAAACTACATGATAAAGCGCAAAAAAAATATACTCTTTATCCTAGCACTATCGAGCTTGCCTTAAATATCATGAAAAATCTAATAGGTGAAGAAGTAGAGTGCTGAATGAAGGTATAATAAATTAACAACTCATTTGAACTAATAAAGGTTTGAAAAAATGCTAGATATTCGACAGATTATTGAAAATACAGAGCTGGTGAGGAATAGTATTAAAAGAAGGGGTGTAAATGCTAATCTTGATGCTGTTTTGGACCTCTATGCAAAGCAAAAAACATTAAAGATAGCACTGGATAATAAGCGCTTTGAGTCAAATATTATTGCTAAGAAAATCCCAACTCTCAAAGATAAAGAGAAGCAAGATTATATCAAAAATGGCCGAAGTTTAAATCAAGAAATTACTTTACTTGAAGAAGAAATGAGAATTCTCGATAATGATTTTTTTGAGGCCATGTTAGAAATACCAAACATATTAGCTGAAGACACACCACAAGGTGCAAGCGATGCTGACAATGTTATTATAAAAAATCATTTAACACCACGAGAATTTGATTTTGTCCCTAAAGACCACGTCGAACTCGGAAAATCTCTTGATCTTATTGATTTTGATGCGGGCGCCAAAGTAACTGGCTCCAAGTTTTATTTTCTAAAAAATGAAGCTGTTTTTCTTGAACTTGCCCTAAAATTATTTGCGATACAGATCGCTTCGCAACATGGCTATACCGCTTTAATCACTCCTGATTTAGCTAAAAAATCTATTATGAAGGGCACTGGATTTTCACCGCGCGGCGAAGAATCTAATATTTATAATTTAGAAGATTTAGATTTAAGTCTTATTGCCACAGCAGAAATTCCGGTTGGTGGTCTTCATTCTGAAGAAATTCTCGAAGAAGATAAATTGCCATTGAAATATGTTGCTGAAAGCCATTGTTTTCGGCGAGAAGCAGGCTCAGCTGGGAAAGAGAGTAAAGGCTTATATCGCGTCCACCAATTTTCAAAAATCGAACTTTTTCAAATTACTAAGCCAGAAGATGCAGAAACTGCCTTAAAGGAAATATTGACTCTGGAAGAAAAAATTTATTGCTTACTTGAGTTGCCTTACCGTGTTGTTCGAATTTGCGATGGTGATTTAGGTGCTGCAGCACATAAAAAATATGACATTGAAGTATGGATGCCTGGTAGGAATTCGGATGAAAAATATGGTGAAGTGACCTCCGCATCCAATTGTACTGATTTTCAATCCCGTCGATTGAATATCAAATACCGCACCAAAGAAAACAAAAAAATATATCCATATACTTTAAATGGCACTGCAATTGCATTAAGCAGGACGATGATGGCTATTTTGGAAAATTATCAACAAAAAGATGGTAGTGTCATTATTCCTAATGTATTAAGACCCTATACCGGATTTGATGTCATCAAGCAAAAATGAGCTCCACTTTTTTCTTTGATATCTATAAAAGAAGCATACTAAATTGGCCAGAACATACAATTGAACTAATTGCCAATTTAAAATGGGTGAGCCATGCATTTTAACAACGAAAAAATAAATCGGAATGATAGCAAATACCCAAATATTAAGTGCATTGAGGATCATAGTAAACCTAGTGTCACCTGCGGCTGTTAGAATAGCAGCAAGAACCCAAACGATGATATCAAAAATAAAATAAATCCATATCCAAAACAGAACTGCTTTTGCTAGTTCTCGAATCTCGCTCAGTTCCGCGTCAGGTATGTTCGTGGGTGTAAATAAGTTGATGATCCAATTAGGAGTTAACAAAAGAGGTACAGCAAGAAATAAAATAATATAAAAAATAAATTGTAAGGAGGCACTAAAAAGCTTTTTAATCATCCATGGTTGGTTTGCGCCAATGAAATTGGAGGCAATAGCAATTACACCTTTTTGTAATCCCTCAGATGCGAATGCAAATAATAATAAAATGCTTTGTCCAATGGATAAAAGTGTGACATGTTTTTCGCTAACGAGTGAAAGCATATAAATAATAGAAGCCCACGCTGTTATTTCTATCATATGACTGATGGAATTAGGTAAACCAATCCGGATACATTTCATGAAAGTATCTAATTTCAAATTGCAATGGGTCGTTCCATGTTGGGTTCTGTGACGGGGAGCAAAGAATACAAAAAATAAGATAACCAATTGTACAGTTTGGGCAATGATTGTGGCAGTTGCTGCACCGATTGTTCCTCGGGATGAGATGCCTAGCTGAGGGATACCAAATACTAAAACAACTCCCATAAGCAAGTTTAATAGATTAGCAAAGATTGCAGTAAAGGTGACTAATTTTACTTTCCCTTGACCTATAAAAAAAGCAGATAACGCTGAAATCATAGGTAAGATTGGGCCAAATATCATTATCAGTTGAAAATAAGGAGTACCTAGAACGTGATATTTCTGCGGCAAAAATAAATAACCCCCAAAAAGTCCTAAAGGTAGAAAAAGCAGGAAAGTCATTACACAAAACCAAATCATCTGCCAAACCGGTTCTCCCAATAATTTGAAATTCTTGGCTCCATTGTATTGACCCACGAATACTTCTGCTATGGAGGCAATAGCAAGCACACCAAACTGAAATATCGCACATACAGAACCTGCTAATGTGGCTGCATTCATGGCATCAATTGAATAGCGCGCTAAAATGAGTCGATCACAAAATAGCATTACACTCCCAGATAAAGCGGTAAGCATCAGTGGAATTGAAATATGGAATAACTCTCTGATACCTCCAGCTGGGTAAGATGATATTTGAGAAAGTGTAAAATTGTCTTTATTTAGATGCATAGTATATTTAGGAATTAGTTGATTCTAAGTGCAAACAGTCGTATGTATTTTCAGATTAAGATTAAGAGCATCATAAATAGATGAGGGATGGATAGCAATAGAATAACGTCATCACACACAGCGCCTAATTGGTGGCAACAAATTGCAGCATTCTGAAATTAGCTAATTTTATTGTAATACTAATCTATCTACTTGCCGAAGCCTTAAAGATCTTGTGGAAATGGAAGAATTAGTTAAAATCGGCTACGGCATCTATACCAAATCTTATATATCAGAAAACCTCAACAAACCTGTCATCCAAGGTGGGTTTGATCAAGCCTGCAAAGAAGCGCTCACCAAATTAGGCGTTAAGTGGGAACCAGGAAACGCTGAAAAAGCATACAATACTGGCCTATCCACACAAGTCCCCGTTCGTGTAATTGTTTGCTTAAAAAGCCGGTTTAGAGGCCACCTGACTTATGGAAACAGAAAGCTTATCGTGGAGAAAGGAATTAATGCTCGATAATAAATCATTACGATTAATTGATGACACTGGCATAGCTTTAGAGCTTGCCAGTACAGTTGTAGAAAAAGACTATTATATCACTCAGGTAATTCATGCCCTATCAGGCACTGAAAATGATTTTTTTCGATTAATATTTGCTGGCGGAACATGTTTAGCAAAAGCGCATAAAATTGTAAAGCGTATGTCGGAAGATAGTGTGCCACGAGGCACTAAGGAGTTTTGTTTATAGAAATATAAATTTAAAATTAATTAGTGTCGTAACTGTGGATGAGATGAGAGATGGCCTCTCGCAATCAGCGGATAGGCGGGATTGCAAACTACCATAAGCGGCTGCAATTAAGAGTTGTGGTCGTGAACGTTATGGAAAAGGCATGACATGATCATGTTATGTAAGTGTTCGAAGAGACGAGCGCAAGCAAATCATCGTAGAAGCATCGCAAGACAAAGATGAAATCAAAATGGGGAAGTGTCTTCGCCCCAGATAAATTCAGACGTAACCTATAGATAATGGTCTGAGTGGTTTCCGGTGTAAAGGTGGCGTGACTTGAACACAGGCTTATTCACGGAACGTGGGAACCTGGATTTTCATGTTAAGGGAAACGCACAAGTGGAGAACCCACGAGGCAAAATACCAACGGGAAATACAGGGACGGAAGAACTCGTAGTAGTGAAGAAGTGTTTGTAATGAACATGGAGCGAAGGAGTTCAATTGTTTCGTTGTTTAATTAAGTCAACCAGCAATGGAAGGAACTTAAGTGTGACAACAAAGTCGTTAGAAATTACCAAGCAAATGGTTTGGGATGCGTATAAACGTGTTCGTGCAAAAGATGGTGCGGCGGGTATTGATGAAGTCTCAGTTTCTGATTTTGGAAAAGATTTGAAAAATAATCTCTACAAATTATGGAATCGGTTATCATCGGGATCATATTTTCCTCCGGCAGTTAAGCGAGTAGAAATACCGAAAGCCAACGGAGAAAAGCGTCCTCTTGGAATACCAACTGTTGCTGATCGCATTGCGCAAACGGTTGTTAAAATAGCATTTGAGCCAACAGTGGAACCACTATTTCACGAAGACTCTTATGGATTTCGTCCGAATAAATCAGCACATCAAGCAGTAGGTGTTGCACGGCAGAGATGCTGGCGCAACGACTTTGTTTTGGATGTTGATATTAAGGGATTCTTTGACAACCTCGATCACGAATTACTGATGAGAGCTGTGCGTAAGCACGCAAAAAGCAAATGGATTATTCTATACATTGAACGATGGCTGAAAGCGCCGATGCAACACGAAGATGGAGAGCTGGAATCACGAAATAAGGGTACTCCGCAAGGTGGAGTAATTAGTCCGTTACTTGCGAATCTTTATTTGCATTATGCATTTGATTACTGGATGAAAATAAATTATCCAAAAGTACAATTTGAACGTTATGCGGATGATATTGTTATACATTTCAATTATGCCGATGATGCACGCAGATTCAAGAAACATCTGGAAGAAAGGCTATTAGAATGTAAACTAGAACTTCATCCAACAAAAACAAAAATTGTTTATTGTAAAGATGAAGATCGTAAAGTGAAGTTTCCGACGATCAGTTTTGAATTTCTTGGTTTTGAATTTAGACCAAGAGGGTCAATTGGTAGAGGCGGAAAAAGATTCTGTAATTTTCTTCCTGCAGTAAGTCGACGCGCGATGACAGAAATGAAAAGGACGGTCAGAGCGTGGCGATTGAAATGGTGTTGTGAAAAGAGCTTAGAAGATTTATCGAAAATGTTTAATCCAATTGCAAGAGGCTGGATTCAGTATTATGGAAAGTACTATAAATCAGCCCTTTTCCCACTTGCCGAACAAATAAATCGGCATTTGGTGAAATGGGTTACAAACAAGTACAAGAACTTTAGGCGCAAACAAAGACGAGCTTCGCATATGCTAGGAAAAGTTGCTCGTAGGAAAACAAATCTTTTTGCTCATTGGAGCATACTTGGATATTTACCGGCTGATGGAACAAGGAGAGCCGTATGACGGGAGACTGTCACGTACGGTTCGGAGAGCGACTGGCGGGGAAGTTCCGCCGGTCGACTCACCTCGATTTTAAAATTCAACTTAAAAATACTGATGGAACTTTCAGTAAAAGTCGCATGTTAAAAGAACTAAAGCAATTCAGAACATTAAAATGGCTTTATTTTTAATATGATCGTTGAGCGTTTTAGCCTCTATGAGCTTGTGCAATCGCCTTATGCTAAGACTTTAATGGAGAAATATTTTAAAGCGGCGCGTTACCCTTATGGCGAATTCAATAAACTCGAAAGTGTGACCTTATTACTGTTGCAAAACACGATTTTGGCAGATTATTTTAAAAACCAAGATCAAGAGTCATTAAAAGATTACGCAGCCGTTTATCAATATCGCGCAAATCTTTTAGAACAAGATGCACTCGATATGGAAAATAAATTTATTCAAGGTAGGTCAGAGTATGCTCACTTAAAAGCTGTCTATAAAAATACTGAAACCATTCATCAAGTTTTACTGCAAGACATGCTAGCAAGTAATGAGTGAAAATTTAAATTTAAGTATTCGTTCGTCACTACTCTACGTTCTGATCTCCACTACGCTCCAATAAAAGTGAACGTCCATTCTGCCATTGCGTATGAGTTTAAGTTAAGAATCTTTTCATACAGCTTAACAACACCACCCTATTTCTATTGATTGACTCTCTGTTGAAATTAGATTATGGTTATGTTAACCAATATAAGATTAGGAATTCTAAAGAAAAAATATGGATTCATCTCAAATAGAAGAACAATTAAAACAAATCAATGCACGCCTTTCTTATATTGAAAGTAAATTTAATATCACACCACATTACTATGCAGTCAAACCACCGCAAGAAAAACCAACGACCCAACAACCCGAAAAACCTCAAGCTGTTCTAGAGCACTCTTTTAACAAGGTGGGTTAATCTTTATCTTGAAACTAAAGATGCAGGTTTCGTTTGTCGCAAATGTGATATTTCTCGTCCCACCTTACGTAAGTGGTATAGACGTTATTTAAAAGAGAGTTGTAAAAAATCCGCAAATGCAGTTTGGTGGAGTTTTTAGCGAGCACAAAAGCTCGACAAAAGAACATGATTTTGATAGGTTGCTATTCTCTAATCGATTCATAAAACCCCATGAAAGCAACCAAAGTCATTGCCAGTTACCAACGTTTGCGTACTCAACCGCTTTGGCGGCTGCTCGCTGCTGACAATGGGCCTACGATTATTGGGCTTTTGCAAACACATTTACTGGAAAACGAACGTAGCCTGCCGGCTTCCCTCTTTTATGAACGTATTAACAATGATTTGGAAGAGCTGCGTGCACGCGGTGAAGATATTCCGCAAACAGCACAGTTATATGCTGCCGACTGGCTTGCAAAAGGTTATTTGGAGCGGCGCTTTCCTGCTGGCGCTTTAGAAGAAGAATATGAACTTTCCTCCAGCGCTGCGAACGCAATTCGTTTTATTAGTAGTTTAATTGAACCGCGATCCGCCGCAACAGAAAGCCGGCTTGCTACTGTTATTCATCAACTCGTTAGATTAAGCGAAGAAACAGACACTAACCCAGAAACCCGTATTGCCGCTTTGATTGCTGACCGGGAACGCATTGATCGTGAAATTCATGCCATCCAACATGGAAAATTAGTATCATTACCCGATGCACGTGCTCTTGAAAGAGCACGGGAAATTATTGCATTAACAGATGAGCTTATCGGCGATTTTCGTCGAGTCAGAGATGAATTCGAATTTTTGAATCGTGACCTGCGCATACATATTATGCGTAATGAAGGTAACCGTGGAGAAGCATTAGATGCTTTGTTTGCAGGTGTGGATGTGATTAGCCAAAGTGATGCAGGACAATCGTTTTCTGCTTTTTGGCGATTGCTCACTGATCCGGAACAAGGTACAGCTTTAGAAGATGCGCTTGAAAACATTATGTCTCGCCCATTTTCAACTATGCTTGATATGCGTGAACGACGCTTTCTTTTACGCTTAACCGGTACGCTGCTCGAACAAAGCGGTACCGTGCATGAAGTATTACAACATTTTGCTCGTAGCCTCAAACACTTTGTGCAAAGCCGCGAGTATTTAGAACAAAGGCGCCTCAATCATCTCTTTAAAGAAGCCCAACAAGCGGCTATATCTATTAAAGAAAACATCAAAGCAAATAATATGCTTGATTATTCATTAGTATTATCAAGCAGCCGTTTGCGTTCTCTTAGCCAATGGATACTGCATGATCCCGCTTCTCAGCTAGTAAATGTCGGTATTTTCGATGGAGAAACACCACCTATTGATATCCAAACCATTAGCGAGCTTGTAGCGCAATCAGAAATCAATTTTCGCAATTTGAGAAATAATATTTTAGCTATGCTGCAAGAGCAGCCACAAATAAGCATTGCTGGTATATTAAATCGATTTTCTGCTGCTCAAGGGCTTGGGAGTATTGTTGGCTATCTTGCGCTCGGCAGTCGTCATGGTGTCAATGCCAAAGGTAATGAAATAGTGAGCTGGTTAGGCCATGATGATAAACTGCGTCATGCACGTATTCCAATAATTTATTTTTTGCGAGAAAAAATGAATGATTTCATCTGAACAACAAGCGGAAAATGTATCGATAGAAGATAATCAGCAAGGATTATTTTTAGGTGATAACAGCACACTGCCCTTCGATACACGCAGAGTACTCATACAACTACTCATGGGCCCCTCACTTGAAGCCCAACGCCATTCCAACCTTTGGCCTGTCTTATTGCGTGATGAAGCGTTAATACGCAGCCGCTTGTCTGAGCTTTTTCTCGACTTAGTACTTGACCATGATTTACAAGTGGCATTTACACGTCAACTTCATGTAGCAGAATTGGATATTCCCGTCTTACTGCGTCGTGCACAATTAACTTTTGTTGACTCTGTCTTGATACTTTATTTGCGACAAAGATTAGCACATGCAGAAGCTCAAGGAATACGTGCTGTGGTAGCCACTCAAGAAATTGAAGAACATTTAACACTGTATGAGCGTGGTGCCAACACCGATCATGCAGGCTTTATTAAACGAGTTCGCGCATCCGTTGAAAAAATAAAAAAGCATAATATCCTACAAAAAATTCGCGCCAGTGACGAGCGATTTGAAGTATCTCCCACGCTGAAATTATTGTTTTCAGCAGAAGAAATTCAAGCATTGACTCGCCTTTATCAGAACATGGCATCTGGCACAATTGCATGCACAGAGCAAACTAACGTCGATAACAAAGAAGATGAAGTATGAACGAAAATATGAATGACTTATTTGGCCACGAACAGTATCGCATCCGGCAACTGCAGGTATTCAATTGGGGAACTTTCTCAAATTTGCATGATATTCACATTGCAGAGCGTGGATTTTTATTTGTTGGTCGCTCTGGAACTGGAAAATCAACTCTATTAGATGCATTTTCTGCATTATTAGTACCGCCCAAATGGCTAGATTTTAACGCTGCAGCAAGAGAAGCAGATCAGCGGTCGTGATCGCAATTTAGTAACCTATGTGCGCGGCGCCTGGGCTGAACAGAAAGACAATGAGTCCGGCCAAATAGCAACTCAATATTTACGCACTGGAACTACGTGGTCAGCATTAGCATTGACTTATCGCAATTACTTGGGAAAACTGTCGTTGGCGCAACTATTTTGGATTCGAGGAAACAGTAATAATAATGCCGATGTAAAACGGCACTACTTTATCTTTGAACGTCCATTTGATTTGCGCGAATTGCAAAATTTTGCATTTGAATGTCAGCAAATTAAAATATCCTTCCCGATAAGCCGCTTTCGATGAATTTCGTCCCTACTGTGAACGCTTTCGTCGGCTACTGGGAATTGAAAGCGAAATGGCCTCCGCTTACTGCATAAAACACAGTCGGCGAAAAATCTAGGTGATTTAAATATATTTTTACGCGATTTTATGCTGGATAAACCGGAAACATTTGAAGCCGCAGATCGATTAGTCAATGAATTTGCTGAATTCAGCGAAGCACATCAAGCAGTCGTAACTGCACGTAAACAAATTCAGGTTTGAACCCGCTCAAGACGAATACGAAACATTACAAAAACAACAACTAGAAAAAAATGACTTGAAAATTGCAACTTGGCGTAGAGCTATCGAGAAATTCCGTAGAAAAAATTATTGAACAATTGATTAAACCATTGCACACAAAATGAGGTTTGAAGGTGAAATGCACAAAAAGAGGAAAAGTTAAACAATCAAATACTAATATTACGAGATCTGGAACAGCAGCACGAGAAATTGGCGGCAATCGGATTGCGCAATGGGAAGCAGAAAAAAGAATTGGAAAGCCGACTTGCTGAACGATTACGAAAACGAGAACTTTCTCGATGCTTGAGAAAAATTAACTGGACACTACCCGACTCTCCTCAGATTTTGCCGAAATAATCGGCAAAGCTAGTCAAGAATTGGAAAACGGACAACAAAATGATATCACGCGAGCGAACAATTTAAACTTGTTATTCAAAGAGCGAAGATTGAAAAAGAATTCACTAACAGGAAGGAAGTGCAAGCCTTAAAACGCCAACCCTCCAATATTCCGCGCAGAAATGCTAGAGTTACGCAAAGAGATTCATCGCATAGGATTACACGAAAATTCGTTGCCATTTATCGGAGAACTCATCGAAGTCTAAACCAGATGAAGCAATGTGGCAGGGCGCAATCGAGCGTGTACTACATGGTTTTGCACTTTCATTATTGGTAGATTGAAAAAAATTATCCTGTCATTATCTGGTCATCTCAACGCAACTAATCTAGAAAGGAGTTTGGTTTATTACCGCATAAGCACATTGAGTTCTCGGCAAGTAAGTCCTATCGACGCTGCTTCACTGATCTTTAAATTGAATGTCAAACCAGGACAGATATATTGAATGGCTGCAAGCAGAATTGAAACAGCGCTTTGATTACTTATGCGTCGATTCGTTACAAGCGTTTCGCGGCGCCGGACAGCCTTAACTCGCGAAGGACAAATCAAGCATAATAAAACGCGACATGAAAAAGATGATCGCAATCGAGTGGATGATCGCCGTCATTGGGTGTTAGGCTTTGACAATCGTGAAAAATTGTCTGTGTTTGAACGGCAAGCACAGCAATTAGCGGAAAGAATTGGAGAATTGGATCGAAAAATCAATCCCTGGTTGAGAAAGATAAAAACCAAGCTGTTCGAGCGATGCAATGCCAGATGCTAGTCAATATTAACTGGCAAGAAATCAATGTAGCGCCATTATTAGAACGAATTTCTGATATTGATGCACAATTAATTGCAGTACGCGAAAGCAATGTGGCATTGAAAGAAATTAATCAAAAAATATTGCAACAGAAGAGCAAAGTAGAAAAATCTGATAAAACTTTGCGATGAAAAAGGTAGAGCACACTTACGTCTCTCACTGACCTTAAAAAATCTCAAGAAAAATTAACTCATTTACAGCAAGACCCCAGTATCGTTTGTATTAACACCTTATCAAAAACAATCAATTAGATGATCGTTTTGCTAATTTTAAAAAACCGGTAAGTTTAGAAAATTTAGATGATTTAACGACTAGTGTATTGCAAACTATAGTTAAAGAGCTGGAAGACATCAATCATGATATTAATAAAAATGAACGCATTATCGAAAGTAGTTTTGCTGATTTTAAACGCTCCTGGCCTATGGATGCCGGCGATATGGATACAACTGTGGCCAAGCGCCCAAGATTATTTCGCTAAACTAACTCGTTTAGAACAGATGGTTACCTGCTATGAAGAACCAATTTTTGAGTTATTGCAAAACCAAAGCCATCAAAATATGGCAGATTTAGCTTCACGTCTCACAGGCTCGTAAAGCTATTCTGGAACGGATGGATTTAGTGAATGAAAGCCTTGGTCAAGCGTCGTTTAATCCAGGCACTCATTTGCGTATTGAAGTCAAAGATCGAACAATTACCTGAAATTAAAGAATTTAATCAAACCATAAAAGAAATTTTGGCTTATGCGTTAGATGACGATCGAGCTTTAGCTGAAGCACGCTTTGCCACTTTGCAAAAACTAGTTAATCGATTGGGGAGCCAAGAAACCGAACAAAAGCGCTGGCGCGAATGTGTTTTGGATGTCAGACACACGTGGAATTTATTGCGCGTGAAATCGATACCAAAGGCTTTGAAGTGGAAGTATATCGAGTGGTCGCAGGCAAATCCGGCGGACAACGACAAAAGTTAGCGACGACTTGTTTTGCGGCAGCGTTGCGCTATCAACTGGGCGGTCATCATTAGCTCCCCATGTATGCTCCAGTGATTTTAGATGAAGCCTTTGACAAAGCCGATAATGAATTCACTACCTTAGCGATGAATATTTTCACCAATTTTGGTTTTCAGATGATTGTGGCTACCCCGCTACGCGCAGTCATGACCTTGGAACCTTTTATTGGCGGCGCTTGTTTTGTCGATATCAGTGATCGTCGACACTCGGGCGTATTGTTAATAGAGTATGACGATAATCAGCAACGTCTAAAACTTCCGGAGCATACCTATGGCGACGTTAAAGTTTCCTGATGATGTACGTCGTCAACTGCATCGCCAATATCAAAATAATCATCGCACTTGGCTTGCTTGCACAGATCAATTTCCATTAACCCTAAAACTGGGTTCACCTAATGAAAAGCAGGCACAGCAACTATTAGAAACGATTCAGGCATGGGTTTCTGCATGGCAATCCTGGCAAGGTGCTGGCAAACTTGTTTGGTGTGAACGGCGTTGGCGCAATTTAGGTATACAACGTTTACCTGAACAAATTATTTTGCACACACCGACAGACGTTGCTGCATGGGTGGGAGATATCTTACGCTGGGAAAAAGCCCATCAACGTTATCAACTGTTTGTAACAACATGGCCAACGTTGAAAAACTGCATACAGCGTTATTTTGATATATTAGCTGATTATACGGACGACGATATCCATCGTTTAATATCCGTGTTAACTTGGATAGAAACCAATCCGCAATCTCATCTTTATCCACGCCAATTACCTCTTATCGGCGTTGATAGTAAATGGCTTGAGCGACGAAAATCATTAATCAATGATTTAATTGCCACACTACAAGGAAATGCAGATCAAACGCTCGATTTTTTTCAACGCTGTGGTTTAA
>CAVQBL010000007.1:0-173816 GCA_963710715.1 uncultured Gammaproteobacteria bacterium
AATTATGCTGACCGCGCAAGCTGATCTATCAACACATCCCATTGCGGACGTTTAATTTTCATATACTCAGCATCCGATGTTGAGTCGTTAAAATAATTTTCTGACCAAATGCTGCGCCGCACCAGCGCAAGAATATCAGAAAACGTTGCTTCACTTTTTTTATTGTACCAAGCTGTCGATAAAATCGGTAACGTTTGGTCTTTCAAAATCTCACGTGCGAATAAACAAATCAATGAAAACAATGCCATCAGCGATGGAGTGGTTCTAGCAATCGCTTTGTCTGACCATTGACGTTGTGTTTCTATACCAAGATGCGCACGGGTTTCCTCAAACGTGACCTCGATGTTCCAGCGCAGAACAAACCAATTGATGATTTGTTCGGGTGCTAATTGCAAGTCCGTACTAAAAAATGCTTCTGCTTCATTTTTATCTGGATCCATGACCAGAACCCAGCGGATAAGTAATGGTTTTTCACCCGATGAATACCAGAGGTTAATTCCGCTAAATAGGCGGACTTTTTTCGTTTCACCACCATACCAATCAACTTCTGTTTCACGCCACGGTTGTGTTGCATCACTAGCTTTCTTTTAGCGAAGTAAATCGCTCGCCTTTTTCACGATGACGTCCACGTTGTCCTTTGACGGGTGACGGAGAAAATTCATATAGTGCTGCATCTAATCGCAATCTTGAAACTAAAATAATTTTTTGTTTGATGCAAGCATGTCCTAGTCGAATGCAAGCAAAACCGCCATCCCCAATTAAAACAAAAGAACGTTTGATCCAGCGTGATATGACACGTATTGCAATGATCGTCCAATCAATGCTGGTCTTGTGTCGGCGGTTTTTTCTTTCATTACATTTTTTTGATGGAGCCAATATTGTCATGAATGGCAGAGCCCATGGACGCTTGCACCAGGGCAGTGGCACGATCAACATCAGGCAAACCCATTTTAATCCGAAACATTTGACGACCAATTTTTCAGTTGATCGACACGCATCGCGATAGCAACCTTTTGCCTTTATTTTTTTACCGCTGCGCCGCTCTACTGTGTCATCGACAACAATTAAAATCGGGAAAGAAGCAGGAAGCAGTTGCAACAATAATCCTAATAAAATTTTTGCGCAGGATAGGTTGTTCCACTTCGCGCGATTCAACACACGATGATACTTCTCAAACCGTTTTTCTTGAGAAAGTCCCATCACGCGTAAAATGCTGCTGACACGCCGCGCGCCTTGACATAAGATGGCACCCGTTAAAACTATTTGAACGTGTTCCCATGTGGGCAGAGTAAATAAACCACTAAACGTATTTAACACAACACTGATCCCACGGGGTAACGATGACATAGAAAGTCCTTCTACTATGGAATAAAAAAGATGGAAACGATAACGGTTCATGCAATGTTTAGCAAAGCAGTTTTGAAAGAAATTCCCATTGATATGTTACACAGTGGAACATATCAACCACGTGAATCTTTTTCGGAAGAAAGTTTAGAATCACTTTCAGAAACCATTGCGCAGCTTGGTGTGCTAGAACCACTGATCGTTCGTTTATCGCCAAAAACGCCGGAGCAATTTGAAATTATCGCGGGAGAAAGACGTTGGCGTGCTGCAAAACGCGTGGGTTTAACAGTCGTACCATGTTTGGTCTCAAATTATTCTAATGAACAAGCAGCACAAATTGCACTGATTGAAAATACTTGTCGTGAAGAATTAAATCCCATTACAAAAGCGTTTGCCATGCAGCGTTTGATAGAAGAGTTTTGCTATACGCATGATGAAGTTGCGGTTCTTCTTGGCATGAGTCGCACGTATGTAACTAATTTGTTGCGGCTGCTTCGGCTTGATGCGCGAATACAGCACTGGATGAAGCAAGGGTCATTGAGCGAAGGGCACGGTAAATTATTGGCTGGTCTGCCGCTTGAAAAACAATACTGGTTTGCTTATGAGGCGATAAAAAAAGAATGGCCGATCAGTGTTCTTGATGGCGCCATCAAAATGTTAGGCAGCAAAAAATCAGAAGATAGTAAAATTAGAAAATCAGCCGCGCCAACTTCTCCACTCGAGCGGCAATTGACTGAACGGTTTGGCTATCCAGTAAAGTTAACCCTCAACAAAAATGAAACTGGAAGTTTTCGTATCCAGTTTTATGATCGTGAGCATATGGAGAAAATCATGGAAAAGCTAGGGTATATTGATGAAAATTCATTGGTTCAATTCAAAGACGAGTGATACAGTTTTCCCTACGGAATTAACTTGCTCTGTGTGCACATAATAAATGATTACCGGTAAAAAATGAAACGATGGAATGTAACTGAAATGCTGGATATTGGCCGACGTTTATTTGCAAAAATAAACAAAAAGAAACGTTTTGCCAATCATAATCATGAAATTCATTTTCTGGCACGTGAAATAGATGACTGGTTACCAACTGGTGTAAAATCCATGATAGAAGGAAGTTATACGCCACGGCATTTAAAACGTCGCTATTTTCAAGATGAGATGGTTGATCAATTACACTTGTCTGATCGCATTTTTCAGCACATTCTTCTTAAACAACTTAAGCCTACGATACCTTATGTAGTCAACCCTAATTGTCTCCACATTCATGGTCCCAGCGGAGTAAAACTTGCGACGCAACGTATTCGGCAAGTGCTGCAAGAAATAAAACCCAACTATATTATTCGGGCGGATATCAAATCGTTTTACAAATCTATTCCACACTACAAGTTATTAGATGATCTTAGAAAAATATATGATGATCCCAAGCTGCTTGACATGTTTGAGGAAATCATCAAAAACCCGATTGAAACACCACGGGGTTATAAAAATACTGTCACCGGTATTGCGCTGCGCGGCCCTCTGTCACAATTTTTTAGTGCGATTTATTTAAAACCGTTGGATGATGCTTTTAATGCAATGGATGTGACCTATATTCGTTATCAAGATGACCTGATTGTTTTATGCAAGACAAAGCGGCAATTGAATCGTTGCCGTCGTCGGTTGATGGAAGTATTGCAAGAAAGAAAATTAAAACTATCACGCAAAAAATCACGGATAGGTGATATTGCAAAAGGATTTCATTTTTTAGGTATTGACTATCCTGGGACGCAACCCCAGGCTATCACCAAAGTGACACAGGAGATGAATGATGTTCAGATGGCACTCGATGCAGCGCATCTTTTAAGCGTATTGGGGGAGGGGGGAGCCATTAAATGAGCATATTCATTCTGAGCCTGTTTGTATTAGACCTCATGCGAGGACGATACGAAAAGCCCGAGAACAAGTTAAGATGATGGTCGCTACTGGATTCTCTATCCGCCAGATCAAGCATTACTTGAAAAGATGGGCTGTTTGGTGGGTCAAAACAGCAGAAACCTGGGATGTCGAAGCGTTATTATCCTGGTTTATCAGCACATGTTGGCAGTTGCCTTTAGCAGCTATTGCCGAAGGTCTCCGCCAACATAACAGAACTACATTACTGAACAAGACATCGTCGCTCCGCGGCTATGGTCTGGGTGCGGCATAAATTCTGTAAGCTTGCTGTTTTTGATTGACATAAGCTTCGAAAAGGCCTCAGCGCATCGCACGCGGTGCGCATCCCGGCGGAAAGGCCCGCCACGCCCTGCCCGCAGCCACCAGCCGCCGCGCCGCGGGCGAAAATTGCAAAATCAAAACCAAGACGAGAAGAAGAAAGGGGATAGAAATCAGCCGGCGCCCATGCGCCGCGACCCGAATGATATACCTCAAATTTAAATGAACGAGCCTGCGGCGTCCCACTTCGCAGCTTTTCCTCAGTATTATAGAACCCATCACAAGCTGCTTGTACGTAATTAGCTGGGAAGAGGCGCTCTATATATCCGATTGTTTGCTGCCAAAATAGCATGGCGCGCGGATCACTCCAGTCATTTCCAAAATAATCATGATAATGATCATCATATATTTGAAATGCTCGCTGAAGCAGATCTGGGTTAAAGTGCCGCCCTGTCGTCACGATTTCATTCAGCGTTGCATCCAACAATGACCTAAATTGGGCAAGTTCTATAGCAACTTTTGATCCTTTCCTTACTGTTAACTTATACTCAGGATGACCAGACGAGGTAATATCACCTGGCGCGGCATGTCTAATGGCTTGAGTTAACGTATCTAACTGGCCAAAAATAGGCTGCCATCTTTTCTGTTCGTCTACTTCCCAGCCTTTTGGAAATTGTTCATTGAATTGCGCATCCGCTTCTTTTGCATCAGCAACGAAGATTAATTGGGCTTTGAGCATCGCGGCCATCTGAGTATCTTCTTCAGCTAATGCCATTTGATAAGGTGTTTTTTTCGCAGATTTCTGGCCAGAACACGCGGTGACAAAATCTTTTTCTTCTAATTTTTCTAATAATAAAATGGGGTATTCTTTAATCATTTTTTGCGCAGCTATAGGATCCCCTCGTAGGATCGCATCCAGCAAATGTTTTAAATTCTCTTGTTTAAAATGTACATAATCATCATGCAATTGCGATGGCAGTTGACGACTAATATAGTCCTTGCCAAGCTTATGCTCTTGGGCTAAAAGTGCTTTAAGGGATAACATTTTTAACGAAAAAATACCTGATGAGGACACAGAGGCACTAGGCGAATGAGTCACCGTCTCTTTTTTTACCTCTATTTTATCTTGTTTTTGTTCTAAGTGAAGTCGTGCATCTGCCATACTTTGAAACCCCATACATGCGATAAAGTTCAGATTGTACCAAGATTCACAATAAATGTACATAGAATGAGCAATAGACGAGTGGACTTGATCGGAGAATGGCTTAGGGATTAATCGATGAATACGGCCTTTGTATCAACTAAAAATGGCCAAAGTCCAGATTATTAGGAGTTAATTCTTTGATTATTTAGTGCGCAGTACTTGTTTAACAGCTTGATAATCGGCTTCGCGATTGTTACATCGTTCTTTTAATGCCCAGAAAAATCCTGAAGGGTTTAAACATGGATTGCTAGATGGTACTTTAATATCTCTAGGTAATGCTGCTCCACATTTTACAAGAATATTTGCAACCCCAGCGCGGCCATATTCAATTGCAACCTCTAGAGGACTTTTATTGCGATTATATTCATCGCGCACATCAAGCCGAGCACCATTTTTGCATAAATCCTTTGCTAACTCTTTATCATCTAGCAGTACCGCATATGTAATGGGATATTCTGCTAAATATGTATTACAAGCTGTTCTTAGTATATCAAATTTAGCATCTATAGATGAATCGAGATCTACTTTACCTGACCAAAAGGTAATATAAAGTCTAAGAGCTGCAAGTGATTCTGGTTTTAAATCTTTAAATTTTCTCATTGACTTCTCCTCTTTAAATATTTAAATAGAGCAGAGTTTTATCATTTCCAATAATGCCGCGTCAATTATAATGAGGGCCTAACGTTGCTCACAAGTCATTGGAATGTAATTTATCCCGTTGATAATATGTGGAACATAGGTCGTTTTTTAGTCACTTTCGAGTGAGGTAAAACTTACCGTGATCATCCATAGCTATTAAACCTAAACCATCATGATTATCACATAATCATGATGATTTAGATTAAAATACCCGTGTTAGCAGGCAGAACAATTTTTTATTAGATAAATCAATTAGATAATCTGGCCATTTTTAAAATATCCAGTTTATGAGAGAGCGTTCATTGTTGCAGAAGAACATAGGATGATATCGGAGCTATCTGTAACTCTACTGCGGGTGGCTGCGGAGCTGATAAGTACTTATTGCAGAAAAAGCCTATTGTTCTGGCGAGAAATGTGCTTCCTGCTGAGCATGCTACATTGACAATATTAAAAAAAAGATTAGGCGCATCATCGTTTCGTCCAGAGAATCCAAATCCAATCTTACTATAAATGTTCTCAATACATTCATCATAATGAGGTTCCGTTTTTTTACCACAATTTGTTGCAATTGCTATCATCTGGACTTTGGCCATTTTTAGTTGATACAAAGGCCGTATTCATCGATTAATCCCTAAGCCATTCTCCGATCAAGTCCACTCGTCTATTGCTCATTCTATGTACATTTATTGTGAATCTTGGTACAATCTGAACTTTATCGCATGTATGGGGTTTCAAAGTATGGCAGATGCACGACTTCACTTAGAACAAAAACAAGATAAAATAGAGGTAAAAAAAGAGACGGTGACTCATTCGCCTAGTGCCTCTGTGTCCTCATCAGGTATTTTTTCGTTAAAAATGTTATCCCTTAAAGCACTTTTAGCCCAAGAGCATAAGCTTGGCAAGGACTATATTAGTCGTCAACTGCCATCGCAATTGCATGATGATTATGTACATTTTAAACAAGAGAATTTAAAACATTTGCTGGATGCGATCCTACGAGGGGATCCTATAGCTGCGCAAAAAATGATTAAAGAATACCCCATTTTATTATTAGAAAAATTAGAAGAAAAAGATTTTGTCACCGCGTGTTCTGGCCAGAAATCTGCGAAAAAAACACCTTATCAAATGGCATTAGCTGAAGAAGATACTCAGATGGCCGCGATGCTCAAAGCCCAATTAATCTTCGTTGCTGATGCAAAAGAAGCGGATGCGCAATTCAATGAACAATTTCCAAAAGGCTGGGAAGTAGACGAACAGAAAAGATGGCAGCCTATTTTTGGCCAGTTAGATACGTTAACTCAAGCCATTAGACATGCCGCGCCAGGTGATATTACCTCGTCTGGTCATCCTGAGTATAAGTTAACAGTAAGGAAAGGATCAAAAGTTGCTATAGAACTTGCCCAATTTAGGTCATTGTTGGATGCAACGCTGAATGAAATCGTGACGACAGGGCGGCACTTTAACCCAGATCTGCTTCAGCGAGCATTTCAAATATATGATGATCATTATCATGATTATTTTGGAAATGACTGGAGTGATCCGCGCGCCATGCTATTTTGGCAGCAAACAATCGGATATATAGAGCGCCTCTTCCCAGCTAATTACGTACAAGCAGCTTGTGATGGGTTCTATAATACTGAGGAAAAGCTGCGAAGTGGGACGCCGCAGGCTCGTTCATTTAAATTTGAGGTATATCATTCGGGTCGCGGCGCATGGGCGCCGGCTGATTTCTATCCCCTTTCTTCTTCTCGTCTTGGTTTTGATTTTGCAATTTTCGCGCGCGCCGCGGGGGAGTGCGCTGGCTTCTGGGGCGTGGGGGTGGGGGGCGTGGGCGGGGGGTTTTTGGGCTGGGGCCCGCGTGTCGCGCCGCCGTTTTCGAAGCTTATGTCAATCAAAAACAGCAAGCTTACAGAATTTATGCCGCACCCAGACCATAGCCGCGGAGCGACGATGTCTTGTTCAGTAATGTAGTTCTGTTATGTTGGCGGAGACCTTCGGCAATAGCTGCTAAAGGCAACTGCCAACATGTGCTGATAAACCAGGATAATAACGCTTCGACATCCCAGGTTTCTGCTGTTTTGACCCACCAAACAGCCCATCTTTTCAAGTAATGCTTGATCTGGCGGATAGAGAATCCAGTAGCGACCATCATCTTAACTTGTTCTCGGGCTTTTCGTATCGTCCTCGCATGAGGTCTAATACAAACAGGCTCAGAATGAATATGCTCATTTAATGGCTCCCCCCTCCCCCAATACGCTTAAAAGATGCGCTGCATCGAGTGCCATCTGAACATCATTCATCTCCTGTGTCACTTTGGTGATAGCCTGGGGTTGCGTCCCAGGATAGTCAATACCTAAAAAATGAAATCCTTTTGCAATATCACCTATCCGTGATTTTTTGCGTGATAGTTTTAATTTTCTTTCTTGCAATACTTCCATCAACCGACGACGGCAACGATTCAATTGCCGCTTTGTCTTGCATAAAACAATCAGGTCATCTTGATAACGAATATAGGTCACATCCATTGCATTAAAAGCGTCATCCAACGGTTTTAAATAAATCGCACTAAAAAATTGTGACAGAGGGCCGCGCAGCGGTAAAAAAATAAAGGCAAAAGGTTGCTATCGCGATGCGTGTCGATCAACTGAAAAATTGGTCGTCAAATGTTTCGGATTAAAATGGGTTTGCCTGATGTTGATCGTGCCACTGCCCTGGTGCAAGCGTCCATGGGCTCTGCCATTCATGACAATATTGGCTCCATCAAAAAAATGTAATGAAAGAAAAAACCGCCGACACAAGACCAGCATTGATTGGACGATCATTGCAATACGTGTCATATCACGCTGGATCAAACGTTCTTTTGTTTTAATTGGGGATGGCGGTTTTGCTTGCATTCGACTAGGACATGCTTGCATCAAACAAAAAATTATTTTAGTTTCAAGATTGCGATTAGATGCAGCACTATATGAATTTTCTCCGTCACCCGTCAAAGGACAACGTGGACGTCATCGTGAAAAAGGCGAGCGATTTATTTCGCTAAAAGAATTAGCTAGTGATGCAACACAACCGTGGCGTGAAACAGAAGTTGATTGGTATGGTGGTGAAAAGAAAAAAGTCCGCCTACTTAGCGGAATTAACCTCTGGTATTCATCGGGTGAAAAACCATTACCTATCCGCTGGGTTCTGGTCATGGATCCAGATAAAAATGAAGCAGAAGCATTTTTTAGTACGGACTTGCAATTAGCACCCGAACAAATCATCAATTGGTTTGTTCTGCGCTGGAACATCGAGGTCACGTTTGAGGAAACCCGTGCGCATCTTGGTATAGAAACACAACGTCAATGGTCAGACAAAGCGATTGCTAGAACCACTCCATCGCTGATGGCATTGTTTTCATTGATTTGTTTATTCGCACGTGAGATTTTGAAAGACCAAACGTTACCGATTTTATCGACAGCTTGGTACAATAAAAAAAGTGAAGCAACGTTTTCTGATATTCTTGCGCTGGTGCGGCGCAGCATTTGGTCAGAAAATTATTTTAACGACTCAACATCGGATGCTGAGTATATGAAAATTAAACGTCCGCAATGGGATGTGTTGATAGATCAGCTTGCGCGGTCAGCATAATTGGCCAAAGTCGAGAATAATGTTAGTCACTTTACTTTAATACGAGACTTTAATCTTTTTCTTCCAAAAAACATTAAAATCTAGCAATTTGTATTCTAACTAGGCAAGCCTCGAATTCGAAAGAAAAAAGCAAGAAACGACCCTACCAAATTTATATTTAAGCATTTGATTTATACAATAAAAATTTGTTATACGTAGAACATTTGCTTATTAATCAATTTAACTGAGAAAAAGGAAGAAAATCTAGTTTTAGGGTGGGCAAAATATTGCGCGCCTTGTTACCATTTATCAACAAATATCTGCTGTGCCTTTCATCGATTCAGATTTTTTAATACGTATAAACTCACACAACTGATCCGATACTAAAATATTTGACAATCCATCGCGCAAATAAATATCTAAATATAAACTCTTGCCTAAATAATTTTCAAATTCTTTCAGTAAATCTTTCTTTGTCGCATCCGATAATTGATTAAATTTTTCTATAATTTGTTTATCTTGATAACGTTTATCTTCCCCTACTCGCTTTTCTTCAATAATTTTTTTGTTAATTTTAACGGGTTTCTTACTTGATTTCGTTGGTTGATAATCACCTACCAAGGCACTCATCAGGTATTTGGCAAGATTACCAATTTTTCCATCGATAAAACTTGAAGAAGATTCCACAATAGCAATTTTTTCTCGAATGTATTTTTCATCATACTGGGATAATGTTTCTTCTACTTGACTACTTGAAAAACCAAATTGATTTTTTAATTGTTGCGATAAAGGCTCTACTTTACCATCTGTATCAGCAGATACAGAAAGCTCATTGGACCGATTGATCGAAAACTGCAAAGCAACCACTTGGCGCCCCTGTTTTTGAAAGCGAGGGCTCACTACAATAGGAGAATATTTATTGACTTCCTCCACCGCCTTATCAAGCACACGCCGCTTAAGATCACGAAAAATAAGATATTTTCCATCCTCAATGCCCATCAATTTGCGAAATTTTGGAATCTCAAACCAGGGTGTTTGTTCAATATTTTGAAAGCGAATGCAATTCTCATACAAAGCTAAACCATAACTGGATTGAAACTTTGCTTGCACCAACATATTCAATCGGCCATATAATTCGGGGCAATAGAGCAACTTTTTCATTTTATTACTATATGAATACGTGCAAATCGCACCATCAATGCTCGCGTCCGAAATAATGGAACTGGCATTCCAGACACCTTCTGCATCGAGTTTATTACCATCCACTAAATTCCATTCAATGACAGTCGCTAACAGGTTAACTAGTGATTTTTTTATCGTTTTGTGATCATGGCTGTCATAACCAATCAAGTTACATAATGTGCGGATATGAATTTGATGTTCTTCTTTGATTAATAATTCATCATACGCATTGAAAAGCAATGCATTTGCAAGCTTGCGCTGTATTAATGACAACTTATTAGTTGAATGGATGGCTGCCACATGCTTTTTAAGTTCTAAGGTCTTATTATTCTCGACCATGAGTATTCTCCCTATATAGCTATGTCCTTTTCCCCTCTCCTCCAGTGCTCTTTACTTGGAAGAGAGGGTGGCTCGTTACTGCTTTTTAGTAACGAGACGGGAGAGAAGGCTAAAATTTCTTCCCCTCCCCAACCCTTCCCTCCAACAAAAAGCGTTGGAGGGGAGGGAACAAGAGATCACAATTTTATCCTGTAAGTGTCACAGTTCTTGCTATGGCTTGTTAAAATTAAACAGTATTTTAATTCTAAATAAACCCATATAAATCAATACATTAAACTATACTTAAGTTACTTAAGTAGGGTGGATTAGGCATTCTTTGCCATAATCCACCGAACTACTGTTAAGACCGCAACAACCGTTGCAAAATCGCTGTCCGCACTATTCGACTTTGCACTCCTTCCAAAGCTGGATACTTTTTTCTAATTTCAATCACAGCAGTATCTACAAGCTTCTTTATTTCTTTTGTGATAACAATGGATTCCATCTTTTCAAATCCTTTCATTTCATCACTTAAATAAACCAGCTCTGGGTACGTTTGCAGTGCTAACAAAAACTCAACCCCTTCTGAAACCCAGCGACTCTTTCCCCGCATGTCGTAACCATCTTTAATGAGTTGCTCTCTGTATTCTCTTTGGAGAATGTCTGGTAACACAAAGGTAATTTTTGGTTTGGTTTCCATAATTGACTACGCCTCTACTTTTTCCAATGCAATAAGCAATCGCTTAAATGCCTGGCTTACTGTACGATAATCGGACCAATTTAAATCAGAAAGGATCACATGTTTATTTACATAACTTAATTTTTCATGTCTCAACACAGAATCGAAAATAACTTTTGCAACATTCACTTTCTTGGTTGCTCCCAACTTAATTAAAGTAGGTTGCCGCCCTCGCCCACCAGCTTTTACGATTGCTACTTTATTGGCAAGACTTTTCTGGGTTTTATCTTGAGTCGCTATCATTTTTAGTTTTTTGAGCGTAGCACCCGATAAGCAAGCATCGATTGCCGTTTGTTGAAGTTCTTTGGATTGGATATTCACTAGCAAAGCCGCTTTTTCAAGATTTCTCACTTGTTGATCACGGATCAGTGTTTTGATTGCATCATTTGCATGCAATACTGCTTTGTAATTCATCGCATGCGGTAAAGAACAACCTATCAAATGACTCAAATCTGTCGGGTTAACTTCTGCAAGCGTTACACTTTTTTGTGCCGCATAAGTAGAAAGGATTTTCTCAAGATTTTTCAAACGCTCCCATAACGATAAATCTTTACGTTCTACATTTTCCATCCATTGCAGTAAGCTAATTTTCAATTCACTGGGCTTAGCATCCAGAATCTTGGCTTGAATTTCCGTTTTGCCAATCATAAGAGAAGCCAATGTTCTGCGTTCACCTGCGATTAAGCGATATTTTTCCCCATATTTGTAAACAATAACGGGGTTGATAATGCCCTGCTCTTGAATGGAATTAGCAATGGTTTGCAGACTCTCTTTCTCTTGTACCTTACGCGCATAATCTGGATCACTTTTTGCAATTTCATGACTCATATCTTCGAATGTAAGAACTAAATCCCGTGGATTCTCGGGGTCTAACTCAATTTTCTTTAGCGCGATGACTTCAACTCTAAGCTCTCCCGTGTAACTTTGCGCAGCAATAACCGTTTCTTCCAGTCCTTCTGCTAATGCATTACTGATTTGAAAAAACTTTTTTCTTAGCCATGATTAAATACCCTCTCCATGATGTATTGACAAGCTGCTTCATATTCTTGACGTGCAATATTATTTGCTGGCAATTCAAAAATACTTTTTGGGTTTGCATCTTCAACTAATATTTCTGTGTAAATAGCACGTTTTTTAATAACATGTGGCATCACATAATCTGAAATGCCTTTCATATTTTTTAATCCATCAAGGAATTGTTTATGTAATTTAATGTCTCTAAATTGGTTAGGTAATATACCAACTAGCTCAAGTAGATTATTTTTTGACCTGTTGTAAGATTCTTGTTTCCATAATTGCAACATTCCGTAAATACCTTCGATAGAAAATTGCTCCATTTGGGCAGGAACAACAATATGCGTTGCGGCTTTAATAGCAGCAATGGTTAACGGACCTTTTGAAGGCGGTGTATCAATAATGATGACATCATAGCTATTTTTAACTTCGGGTAACTCAAGAAAACGCTTAAGTTGTAAGTGAACTTTTTCCAGTACTTCATTTTTAGTGACCGCTTCTGCTTCTTGTAGTTTATTGGAGTGAGCAGGAAGCAATTCGAGATTGGGAATCAGGGTAGGGTAGGGAACAACTTCTTCGCCATAAAAAATATTCGCTATACTGCTGCGGCCATCCCATTCAGTATCCACATTGGGTTCATAATCGGGATGTAAAGCCGGAATTTTTCCACCTTTATATGCTGGATCGTACTCCATTGGAATATAACGTCCAGAAAAATTGCCTTGTGGATCCATATCAATGATTAAACTTTTCAATCCCTTAATTAATGCACAATACTCCGCTAACATGATGGAGTTCGTGGTTTTTCCTTCTCCGCCCTTATGCGTTGCATTAACGACTATCTTTGTCATGTTGTCTCTCCTTATCATCCCAGCTTAATTTACGCATGAGCATAACATATGCTTATTCTGAAGTTAAGAAAAAAAGAACTCACAACAAACGTTTGTTTTTTTGTTTAAAATTGTTTAAGAGTTAGTTTAAAGTTATTAACTTATTGTAAAAAATAAATTTATTTCTATTAAATGTGACGCTTTCAGGATTATCTGTGACATCTTCAGGATAATCAGTGTCATTTACAGGAAGGTCGTGTGACGTTTTCAGGATATTTAAACCCCAGTTTTGTGGCGTTTACAGGATATATGTGACATATACAGGATGAATGCAAAACCAGGCTGGCGAATGCAAAGAGCGCATTCTTAGTCTGGGTAAGCTACGCTTTTTGGCCTTCGGCCAAATGGTTTTATTTTTTGAAAACGCCAAAAAAGTAATACTGCGCCACTGGCTGCTCCGACAGTCATTCCCCACCAAAGCCCAGCACCTTGCAAGTGCAAAAATTTTGCTAATACATACCCAAGAGGCAAAGCAACAAACCAAAAACTAATAATCGATGTGAATAAAGTAAAACTCGTGTCTTTTAAACCACGAAGTGCGCCAAATAAAGTGATGCGCACGGATTCAAATAATTGGAAGAGAGCACTTAAAGCTAAAAATTGAATAGCGAAGCTTACAATTTCAGCATTCCCTTTTTGTGTAACATTAAAATCTAAAGCAATTAAAACTTCAGGATAAAACCAATAGAATAAAGCAACGAATCCCATAAAAATAATTGCTATCAAAATACCCAGGTAAGCAGCACGATTTGCTAACCAAGGTTCCTGTGCCCCCAATGTATGGCCCATACGCACAGTCACAGCTTGTGCAATTGAAAAGGTCACCACGGAAAGTTGTCCTAAATATTGCAAGGCAATTTGATTTGCAGCCATTGCTTGGTAACCAAAATATCCCATCAATAGTGTTAATACGAGAAAAAACCCAATCTCGATAGAATACATCGTGCCCATGGGCAAGCCAATTTGAAATAATTCTTTTAAAAAATTTGGGTGATTTAAATGCCACATATACTGAAAGTAATGTCGATAACCACGATTTAAAACCAAATAGATAATTAATCCTAGCGTGCTAATCCAATAGGCGAGAGTGGCGCCCCATCCAATACCGGCAATGCCTAAAGTAGGAAAACCAAATTTTCCAAAAACGAGGGCATAGTTACAGAAAATATTAATAGGAACCCATACAAAACTAAAAACCATTTCGGTTCGTGTGTGCCCCAAGCCAATTAAAAATTGCATTAACACCAGACCAATCAAATCTGGCAAGAGTCCCCACGCTAAGCCGTACATGTAACTATGGATGAGTTTTACTGTAGCAGCGGGCTGACCTAGCAATAACAAGAGAGGCGATATATTTAATAAAAGTAAAGTCGATGGAATAACAAATATCAATGCTAGTAATAAACCGTCTCGCAAAACGTGCGATATCGCTTTATCATCTTTTGCACCGTATTTTTGTGCAATGAGCACACTTACAGAAGTGAGTGTTCCCCACAGAATGACCATTAATGTGGAAAATATCCAGATTCCTATTGATCCTGCAGCTAAATCTTCTGTACCTAAATGAGCAAGGAAAACAGTCGAAAAAAATCCAACTGATGCTTGTACAAGGCCACTTAAAATGAGAGGAATAGTTAGTTTGACTAAAGCAGAGATTTCGTTAGCGGAAAATTTTGTTGGAGAAATAGTATGCATAGTAATTAATCTGGATTTAGGTTTAAAGATAAAATCTCTTTAATTCTTATACAGCATTCAAGTTATCTCAGCAAATTGCAAAGCAATTTACTATCTTTTCGCGGAAAGCCTCGGCATTCATGCCGAGGATGGATAGCGCAGTGCGATGCTGACAGCTTTTAAGAAGCGGGTGTATTCTGTTGTTGTATATATTGTTTAATGGTATTAATTGATGAGCCGCCACAAGATGCAGCAAAATAACTGGGTGACCAAAGAACGCCCTTATAATAGTGTTCAGCAATGGATGGTAAATGTTTGCGCAGTAAGCGACTGGATACGCCTTTCAAGCTATTGACGAGATTAGCGACAGCCACTTTTGGCGGATATTCAATAAGAAGATGTACATGATTATTTTCACCCTCCATCTCAATCAAAGTTGCTTCAAAATCAGCACAAACTTTTGAAAATATTCTATTCAAAATAGTAAGGGCCGTTTTATTAAAAGTTTTTTTGCGATATTTCGTCACAAAGACCAAATGCACATGCATATTAAATTTGCAATGTCTTCCAGATCGAATTTGATTGATTTTATTCATAGACCAAAGTATATTTTACCCATGAGAAGACTACAAGCATTTAAATTTAGATTAAAAATATCAGTCGGCAAGGCGCGAGAATTATCCTGTTTTGCCGGTTCAAGCCGTTTTGTTTATAATAAAGCACTTGCTTTGCAAAAAGATCGTTATGAAAAAGGTGAAAAAAAATTAAATTATGCAGGTCTTTGCAAAGAGCTCACCACATGGCGAAATGATCCTAAGATGCCCTGGCTTAAAGTCTCTCATTCTCAAGTTTTGCAACAAAAGTTGCGAAGTGTTAGGAGAAATCAGTCAAGTCACCGTCAGTCGAAAATGCGATAAATGGTATGTCAGCATTCAAACAGAACGAGAAGTTGAGACGGCTGTTCATCCTGCAACCACTGCAATTGGAGTCGATGTAGGGATTGCCCAATTTGCAACTTTATCGAATGGAACAGTGTTCACTCCAGTGAACAGTTTTAAACGGAACCAAAAAAGATTGGCAGCGTATCAGCGTCAAATGAGTAAAAAAACGAAATTTAGTCAAAATTGGAAAAAGATCAAAACGAAAATCAGTCGCTTGCATCACAAGATATCGAATATTCGTCAAGATTATTTGCACAAAACAAGTAGCACTCTCTGCAAAAACCACGCTTTGGTGTTTATTGAAGATTTGCAAATAAAGAATATGAGTAAAAGTGCTGCCGGTACAATGGATTCACCAGGCAGACAGGTGAAAGCCAAAAGGGGTTTAAATAAATCTATCCTTGATCAAGGATGGTATGAATTTAGGCGCCAGCTCGAGTACAAGCAATCCTGGTTAGGAGGTGATGTTGTTGCAATACCTGCAGCATACACGAGCCAAACTTGTCCCGAGTGCGATCATGTCAGTGCATCCAATCGAGCAACTCAGGCAAGCTTTGTCTGCAAAAAGTGTAGCTATAAAAACCATGCTGATTTGGTTGCTGCGATTAATATATTAAGGGCAGGACATGCCCGGTTAGCTTGTGGAGAGATGGTGCAGCAAGGCTGCTCTATGAATCAAGAACCCATCGAAATTCATCATGCATTCGTTGCATGATGAACGGTAGGAATCCTCGCGCATTTATGCCGGGGAGGATGTCAAGTAAAGCTTGAGTTAGGTGTGATCCCCAGGCTGGATGACAATTGCCGGCATCGATGATGAAAGCTAAGTGGTAGCTTTTAATGGCAGCTTCTTTGATAGCTGTTAAGTCCTCCGGTTCTAGATCATTGTATCGAGGGTAGTGCGATAAACGTCGTCCAGTGTCGAATCAATTTCTTCGTAATGTTCACTTAAGTAATGCTTGTGCCACAACTCAAAATTAGGTGAGCTCAGATCATATTTTGTTTAATGCATTGGGATAATAAGAGTAATAAGTAAAAGAGAATGTAGTAATATGAAGCGATGCCAAATAATTTTTTAGTGCAAGATTGATATCATCCAGTGTGCGTGCGGTTTTTAATTTATTTTCAAAGTCATGTAATGTCATAAAAAACGTTTGGCTTCTCTTAATCCAGAAAGCAAAGCGCCGTGAACAGTTGCGGGAAATTGTTTATGTGTTGCTTCTCCAGCAAAAAATAATCGATTATCAATAGGTTCTGCAAGCGCGGTGTAAGCTTCTCCACTCCCCCCAACAGAAATGTAAGAATACGATCCTTGAGCAAAAGGATCTTGTGCCCACCGAGTGATGATATATTTTTCTGGCTGTGGAATTTTATTTCCAAAATTATCACGTAAGTTTTGCATAACCAGTTCAACTATTTCACTATCAGATAATTTTTCAATAGCAAGAGCGGGCGTGCCTGCTGAAAATCCAACTAAAATAGGTTGTTGAAACGCGAAAAAAAAATTAACAAAGTCAGTAATTGAAATAGTAGATTTCGAAGAAAAAGCAATGCTGGCATAATCCGTCGGCCAAAATGCGTGTGAGAATTTAAGAGCAACTTTATTGAGTAATCCCATATGTAAATGTTCAAGAGCTTTTAATTTAATATCCGGCAGAGCAGGTTCAAATTGAATAAGATTATTTTTCAAAATACTGAAAGGTACCGTTATAATCACTTTGTCACATTGAAATTTTTCCCGTTGAGTAACAACTTCAATATAATCGTTATGAGAAATAATTTTTTTGACAATGTGGTTGAACTGAATGGAACATTGTTTAGCTAATTCATGTGCAATTGGCATATAACCATCAAGCATCAAATGATTGCCCCCAGGTATAATTTCTTCTTCATCCCACTTGCGTGCAGATAGTTTCGCAAGATCGGCACCCATATAAAGAGATAATTCTTTTAAACAGCGGTTCCAAAGATCTTGCCAAGTTGATGAGTACTGGTTCAGATTAATAACTTGAGTTAAAGCTGTTAGTAAAGACATATCTTGGGGTGCAGCACGAGTGAATTCTCTAGTTAACTCAAGAATATCTTCAAATTGTTTATGAAAAAGATTTAATTCAGCCATTGGAATGACTTGATGATGACGATCAAAGAATAAACCACGGTCGAAATCAGTGAAGACATAACGCGCATGACAAAGCTTTGCGAGCTCAACAAGAGGATTTCCTTCTGTTCCATGTATCCAAGATGCGCCTAAATCAAAAGGAATTCCCAATGAAAAATCAGTAAAGACACGACCGCCGATGCGTTCTCTCGCTTCTAAAATAGTGACATCAAATCCATGTTTACTAAGAAAGTTGCACGCAGCTAAGCCGGCAATGCCTGCGCCTATGATTAAAATTTTAGGTTTTTTGTGAGTCCTCATAAGACGAAAGGAGCAAAGTCTGGATGATATTTAACAGGAGTAAATTCAATAAATTCATAGCTAGCAACATCATGAATGCAAAATGGATCTTGTTTAAAAATCGCCATTAATTGTTCCCGATTTTTTAATTGTGAAATGAGTATACCACCTGTGCGAGGATTTTTAGGACCAGAGGTGATTAAATAATTATTTTTGTAACATTGATCGAGAAAAGCACGGTGTTCAACAAGATATTTGTCGACTATTGCTAGTGGTACTTTATAGTTTAACAGAACGAGGAACATATTTTGTTTCCCAGAAAAATTAAAAATTATACCAGCATGGTGAGTGAATGTAACTATTCACGATTCTTACAAAAAGAACTCGTCATTGCGAGCATGTGTTTTTTACATGCGAAGCAATCCAGGGGAACATTGCTACGCCGTCTGGATTGCTTCGTCGTAAAAAACACTTCTCGCAATGACGGCATGAGTGAAGCGTTATTCTTTTTGTAGATATTCTCGTTTTACAGCATCGTTAATAAGTAGTTGAGCAAATTCCCAGAGTGATTGTGACGCATTCTGAATAACTTGCTTATTTGATAATACTTTATTCGCTGTAATTCCGTGTGTAGACCATGCCCCACCACCGGTAAAATAATTGTGTAGCAACGGCTGCAATCTATCTATGCCTGCAGCGAATTTAGCATCTGCTGTTTTACGTTCTTCAAATTCTTTCCACAATGTCATCAATTCAGAACCTAAATCATTTGGCAAAAGTCCATATAATCGTTGTGCTGCTTTGAGTTCACGTTCTGCTTTTAAATGCGCTTTTGGAGATTCATCATAAAGAAACGTATCACCTGCATCAATTTCCACAAGATCATGAATAAGCAGCATGCGCAATATACGATTAATATTAACACCAGGCTCTGCATACTCAGCCAAAACCATTACCATCATCGCGAGGTGCCATGAATGTTCTGCAGAATTTTCAGTTCGTGATTTATCGAGCAACGGCGCGCGCCGCATAATTTTTTTTAATTTATCAATTTCAAGAATAAATGCGATTTGCTGCTGTAACCGCATGGGAATATTTTTTACTAAATGATTTTCAAGTAATTCATTAATCATAATTTTTATCATTTACTAAGTATTAAAGGTTTATTTTTTGTCCAGTATTTTAACTAAAAAATAGTTGATGTAAACTATATCCATTGCACCTCGAAATGCGAAATTATAACATCCAGATTGCAAGAAGTGTAAACAATTCGCATTTTGGGGTGTAATGGGTATAAGATTGGCTACATTAATAAAACTCGCAACTCACGCATAAGGAAATGAAAAATCATGTCAGAAAATGCTATTTAACAATAATACGAACGTCCCGTGATGCTTTTACACGGGATCTACTCGATGATTTTAAGTGAGGCAAAAATGAGGTTACTTTTTTTAATTTTGACAGTCGGTACTTTGATATGCCTGCATCCTTGCTTTGCAGAGTCTGCAACACAAAATAATTTAACATCGCAAGCCAAACCCGTACCTCATGCAGATGCGCGTAAGAATAAGAAAGGTTCTCACAAGAGTGCAGTACAACATAAAAAGCATAAGAAGAAAAAAGTTAAGAAAAAACATTTACCAAACATAAAAAAGCCACATAATACTTTTTCTGCGAACTCTGCTAAACGTTTTTTCTCAAGTGTGCAACAACGACTGGTGCAATTTGTGGATGACACAGTTAACACATTGAGTTATAGTGTTTATCAATGGGGAGGATCACATTTTGATACCTCACGTGGTGTGTATATTGTCGACTGTTCTCGTTATGTTAATTATGTATTAGAAGCTACACACCCACATGCTTATTTTAATCTTGTCAGATCGAGTGGGTCGGATACACCGAATACCCAGCATTATTACGATTTTATTACTGGATTGTCTGATGACCCTAGCCGTCATTGGCGGCGTATAGAAGAAGTCGAAGATTTACAGGCAGGGGATATTCTCGTGTTTCGTAATAAAAGTGCTGTTGGTGTCGATGCGGGACATGTCATGGTTGTGATGGATAAACCTGTGTCCAGTAATTCTTACACATATTTAGTACGTATAGCAGATTCTGCGCCTACTCGACATAGCTACGACACGCGTTCACGGCGCGTTTCTGGCATTGGGATTGGCACTTTAGTGCTTAGAGTGGATCCGATGACTGGACAACCCAAAGCATATGCTTGGCAAGTCGGTGCGCTTTGGAAAAAGAATGTTAAATTCGCTATGGCGAGACCCGTTCATGCAAATAAGATGGTTGCTTAAATGAGTAATATTATACGTCTCATCATTTTTCTTTATTGCATAATTTTATTGTCTATTGCGCAAGCCCAAAATGTAGAGCCAATTGACAATACTTTTGCAAGTAAACCAGAAGTAAAAATCTTTATTCAAGAAATGGTGAAAAAATATAAATTTAAAGAATCTGAGCTCATTGCATTATTCAACACAATCAAAATTAAACCTACAGTTATCCAAAGTGTAAAAACACCATTAGAGCAAAAACCTTGGTATATATACAGAATATTGTTTCTCACCGACTCACGCATTGCTCAAGGTGTCGAGTTTTGGAATAAATATCAAAATGATTTGGAAAAAGCAGAAAAAATTTATGGCGTTCCTGCCAATATTATTGTTGCTACCATTGGCGTTGAATCGAAATATGGACAGAGTAAAGGGGAATATCCGGTTATCGATGCTTTGGCGACATTAGCATTTAGCGATTCTCCTCGTGCACCTTATTTTCGTAAAGAATTAATTGAGTTTTTATTGTTGACACGCGAACAACATCTGAATCCTCTGAAAGTCATGGGTTCTTATGCGGGAGCTATAGGACAGCCGCAATTTATGCCAAGCAGCTATCGCAATTATGCGGTTAATTTTTCCGGAAATTCAAAGATTGATCTTTCCAATAATGCGAGCGATGTCATCGGTAGTATTGCTAATTATTATAAAAAACATGGTTGGGAAACAGGCCAGCCTGTGGCAATTCCAGCATCGGTTGCCGGTGGAAAATATCAATTTAAGATAATAGGACCTAAGCAAATTTATTTGATCGATTTAATTAATGCAGGAATCATTGTAAATAATCCACTTTCAAAAGATGCAAAAGTTAAAGTGATAAAACTGCAAGGATTTTTTAGAAATGAATATTGGCTTGGGTTTAATAATTTTGATGTGATCAAGCGTTATAATAACAGTGATTTATATGCGATGGCAGTGTATCAATTGAGTTATTTCATTACTGCGTTACGAGAGCAACAGAAACAAAATACTTAAGGAACAAACAATGTTGTTGTGTTTAGATGTAGGTAACACTCATGTTTTAGCCGGTGTATTTGAAAAAAATAATTTATTAACGCGATTTCGTCACGCGACGGGATTAATTGGCACAGCAGATCAGTTTGGCATGTTTTTAATTAATATTTTACAAGCTAATAAAATTACCCTAAGTAAAATCAAAGCCACTGCCGTTTGTTCAGTGGTGCCTAGTTGTGATTACACGATAAAACACACGATTTCACTTTATCTAAAATCGCAATATTTTGTATTGCAGGCAGGCGTTAAAACCGGATTAAATATTAAATACAAAAATCCAAATGAAGTTGGCGCGGATAGAATTGCTAATGCAATTGGTGCAATCAATGCTTTTCCAAATAAAAATATTATTATTATTGATATGGGGACAGCAACAACGCTTTGTGCAGTGACAAAAAATCGTGATTATCTTGGCGGTACAATATTGCCAGGTATGCGGCTTGGGATGGAATCTTTAAAAACAAATACGGCTAAACTCATGGAAGTCGATATTGAAGTGCCTGCTTCATACATTGGGCGTGGCACACGCGAAAGTATTCAAGCAGGACTATATTACGGACAATTAGGTGCATTAAAAGAAATTATAAATGGATTCAAACGTGAAATATTTTACGATGAACCTGTTTTAATAATTGGTACCGGTGGCTTTTCACAATTATTTAAAGACAAAGCTTTATTTGATGTCATATTGCCTGATTTAGTGTTGCAAGGATTGTGTAAGGCGTATGAATATGCAAATCAGCAGGTAAAAGAGTGACGAATATCGAGAGAATGAGTCAGCATGAGTGATTTGCCGATACGCATAGTACAAATCAGTGATATTCATCTTTTTGGAGATAAAGGTGGATCACTATTAGGTGTTAAAACGCAAGCGAGTTTTGAAGCCGTATTGGATTTACTAAAAAAAGATACGAATAAACCGAGTTTAATTTTAATTACCGGCGATTTATCTCAAGATGAAACAGAAACGGCCTATATTCGCATTGCTGATATGATCAGTGAATTTGGGATCCCCGTATATTGTGCCCCGGGCAATCATGATGATAGTGGAGTGATGAAGCAAATATATCCTCGTAAAAAGATGATTAACGATAAGCACATCATCTTGCAAAACTGGGATATCATCATGTTAGATTCACAAAAAAGAGGCGCAGTAGAAGGCTATCTTGATGCATCACAATTGAAATATTTAAAAAAATGTTTGGAACATGATTCCAAACATCATGCCATCATTACTTTACATCATCACCCTATTCAAGTTGGTAGTGCTTGGTTAGATAATATTGGACTTAAAAATGCAGATGAATTTTGGAAAATTTTAAAAGATTACCCGCGAGTTAATACAATATTATTTGGTCATGTCCATCAGTCTGTCGAGCATAAAAAAAATGACATCAATTGTTATGCCGCCCCTTCAACTTGCATACAATTTAAAAAGAATAATGCTAACTTTGCATTAGATAATGTTCCACCCGGATATCGTTGGCTTGATCTTTATCCCGATGGCCGAGTGAAAACGGGTGTTCATCGAGTTGCGCATTATATTGGAGAGTTTCATGCGCATGCGAAAGGGTATTAATTTCTCAGTTGCAATGCCTATTGTGTTGGAGGATAATACCTAAGGGACGACATGGAAAGTTTTTTAGCCAACTTTTCGAGGTCGAGCTCTATATGTGGAAAGTTATTACTTTTATACCTAATGTAATTCTAGTAGCGATTAGAACATTTCGCAAAAAACCTGAACTTTTTCTCATTGCGCTGGCTTTGTTGACGAGCCCGGTTGCTACGAGACGTCATGAAGAAAAATCTCTCGCTTTGGAATTTGAGCCAGCAACTACGTGCCCGGTTCCATTCTATTTAAATGGAACTTTTGGCGCGGAATCCACATCAATGCTTACTACTTTTGAAGAGAGAACCTTATTCGTAGATGCTTTTGAGCGTCGTGATTCTGCTACAGTGACAGAGCTACTTAAGAACTCTCCTAATCTGATGTTTGCGCAATTCATCATAAATGATAAACATATCAAAGAGGATATATTCTTTCTTGAGAATGCTATTTTCAAGAATGACCACGATATGGTAGTTGCTTTCATGTATTCAGCATTCATTAACGAAGAGTTGGATATTGTTACCACTGCTATGGAAAAGGGCTTCAACATAAAAATTCGCAACCGAGATGGATTGAGTATAGTTGATCTTTGCGTAAAAGATTTATTAAATTTAAACTCAGACCCTAAGTTACTTTGGATAGATCATCAAATCAAAACTGTGTCTGCTAGAAAATATAGTGCAATTTTCATAAAAGCGTTAATAAAATCACTACATCAAGTTTCTAGCAATCCTTCATTTAGAGAAATAATAATCCGACAACCTGGAAGAATATTATCAAAAAACCAGATTGATTTACTTCGGGGTTTGAAGAATGCTTTACATAGAGTTAGTCCACATAATGAAAATGCTTTACATGAGGTTAGTTTACATAATCATGGACCCTTTCACCTAGTAAATTCATATCAAAAAGACATTAAAACTATTTTTGGGATGATGATGGGTGAAATTAAATTACCCCATAGGCCAATGTCAGATAAATATTTTTCAACTTCTATTACTATAGCTGTAGCTATTATGATCAGTCCGTTTATTTTTACAGGGCGCTCTTTATCACGGGCTTATAAAGCTGTTCATAGATTAACATCTCGGTTTTGGAAAAGAAAACCTACGGGTCAGACAAGAAAAGGCAGTATTGAAGAAAAGTCAGATAATACCCCTATCGTGATACAAGGACAACAACCTGTACTCGCGAACTCTGCAATTAATGTAGGTAATGATACTAAAAATGTTAACTTAAGTCAGAGCAATGTTACATCAAGTGTGAAAATAGAGGGGCGGAAAAAGATTGAAAGATCAAATCAAGATGAGAAAGAAACAAAAACAATATCAATAAAAAAAATACTGGAACAAAAACGAGAAGAAAGAGAAAAGTTAAAACGAGAAAAAGAAAAATCTAAAATCCACACAACTAATCCTAAAAAAAATGAGCGACCTGTGGCATCTGCTAAAACACGAACATCTAACCTTACAACGAAAACTAACCAAGACAAAAAAAATGATGAAAAGATACAAGACGGTCAAAGAAAATTTGCAAGACAAGACATCTTTCGAACCAAACCGACCTACGATGAGTTGCGAACGGCTGAGCTAAAATATACTGAGCAAATAGTGAAAGAATATAAATGCCAACCTGACGACTATCTTACTCAATTATGTATATATTATAATTCACTTTTTTATTCTTTGCGCTACTCCGTTGTCACGTCCAAATGTTCTGGAGACCCAATAGATAGGAATTTTCGAAACATGATAGTACATGGTTGTACAATACCAATTCCAGAAAAATTTTTGCAAAACACGGTGAACAATTTAAAGAATAATTTAAAAAATTTGCAACTAATATCTTTTCAAGGAACTGCTCTTTTTAATGTATTATATACACATTTTTCTAGCTTAGAGAAAGATACCGCGAAAATAAATCGTAGCGTTGAGCATAATGATGATGAGTGCTTATCATTTGTGACCAAGTTAATTGCCCAAATTTCTTCTATCACAGAAGCGCTCGATAAAAACAAAATAGATCCAGAATTACGTCCTTGTTATATAACAGCTTTAAAATGGCTATTCATTATGTGTGGAGAAATCAATAATAAGCAGAGGCTTGCTAGATTTGTAAGACAACAATTAGATTCTGATGTACATATGTTCTTGTATCAGTCTAGAGTTGTTCGTGACAGAGCTTGCCACTGGATTATTATACGCGATAGTGATGAAAATCGTGTTATAAGTGATGGTTTAGAGGATAATAAAATTATTAGCTTGGCTGCTCTGTCGTCAATAATTACCACTGATTTCTTGTCAGGGTGGCGTGACAATAACAGTCGAAAATTTAAAAATAATGAAAATAAAAATTCACCGGTGGTAAGTGCATCTGCTATTCAAGATAAAAAAGTAGTGGTTCTTGTTAATGGTAAATTAAGTGCTCTTAATCCATCAGCAAAAGCTTTTTATCCTTCGGCAGTTGCTACAGCTTCTGTTCAAGTGCCAACCCTAACGATGTTTTCTACAAAAAGTAATTCTCCAAAACTATCATCTGCTAATGCTAACGATTCCGATATGAAATCTTTACAAAAAGAAATGTTTGAAGACAATATTAAAAAGCTTGCTCGCATAGCAAATTCCGTGAATCCTAATATCCGTCTAGCAAAAAAATTATTTGAGGATTTAATGCAACAAAATCCTCGAGAAGATGTTCAGATTCGTGGTACTCATAATATTATTAAAACCATGGCTAGAGCGGATGAGGATCCTGATATAGGGTGGATGCTAAATTTATTGGAAAAAATAATGAAAGTATTTTCTGCCAAAGTTAATGAAAAGCATTGTTATAGGAACATACTTATAGACATGTATACTTATGCTTTTCAAGCTTTGAGGACACTAGGCAAAGAAAGATTTTCGGAAGTTAATGCTGTCGCTAAAAATATATTGGAAATGGCAAAAAAGAATCAACTCTTTCCTTTTCCAGAGATCGTTCGTTTGCAAACAGATAATAGTTATATTGTTAAATTGAATAAACATGAATTATCTATCAATGTTGCTTATTTTTGGACAATAATTAATTTATCTCCTCTGGTTCCCATAGATGGCCGACAAATTATTATTAATTTTATTTGTGAGATGCCTGAAAGTAACAACTACGTAAAGCAGACTATTGAAGCAGCAGTGAAGGATATGATTGGTATCACGTCTGAAACAATAAGTTCTCCTCATTTATTTTTATTGTCTCTGCGATTGATGCGTACAACCAATGAAAACAATTATCGAGTTCAACAACAAGTGCCAGTGTCCCTGCCAACCCAACCAGTATTTGCTCAGGTTCCAATGCCGCCGGTAGTCATGTTTTCAGTTCCACCTCCACCTTCTCGAATGATTTTGCCACACACAAGGCGACGAATACTATTGCCTAGCAGTGATGTGGCTGTAACACCATCGCCTTTAACCAGATGATCCCAATCGTTTCTATCATTTCGATAAAGTTAACAGGAGGTGCATAAGTTGTAGATAGTTTTATTTCGCTGGAGTTGTTGCTGGGTTACTATTTGCTGGTAACGGTGCAACAGGTTTTTGTTCTGGCGCAACAATGAGTGGCATAACAACTGGTGTGTTCTTATTAAGGATTGGATTCATCATATCACCTAAATCTTTATACATATCTTGCATCATTTTTTTGAAGGCTTCTTGCACTTGTTGTTGGCGTAACTGCATATCTTTCATTTGTTCTGGAGTTAATTTTTGCGGGCCGGATAATATAAATTGATAATTTTGTGGACCCTTACCGTCATTAAACATATGTTGCATGAAGGTAAAGCTGGATGCGGCTCCTGGTTCTGTACCTAAATCACTGGTTTTTATCCAACCTACGTTACCATTACTCGGATCGCCGACTTTCACCCATTGTCCTTCTTTAGGCGTGAAGATTGGAATGATTCCTTTATTTGTATCCAGCGTGCCGGTTATTTTTGCATCGGCTTTGGGCTGATCGTATAAGTTGATGGTTTTGGCGAAAGAGAGGGATGTAAAAATGAGAACGAGAGTAGTAATTAATAAAGAGAAAAATTTCTTTTGCTGTGTCATGTGAATGATCTCCTTTTAAAATAATAATATAACATTTTTTGTAACTATTCACGATTCTTACAAAAGAACTCGTCATTGCGAGCCTCACGCTTTAGCTTTATGTCTTAGAGGTCAGGTCTCATCCATATCATTCCCCACATCTCTTTCTTCCAATTAGTGCGAGCGCTGAAGTTAGATCGAAGCCCCGTCATTGCGAGCCCGCGCGCGCTTTTTTGCGCGGGCGTGGCAATCCAGGGAGCACAAAAACGTTCCCCTGGATTGCTTCGCATGAAAAGCACATGCTCGCAATGACGGGGCTTCGATCTAACTTCAGCGCCCACCGCACGTGTGGCATAGTCAGGAGAAATTTTGAGATGTGGGGAATGATATGGATGAGACCTGACCCCTTACTTACTATGATATTGTTTTCTCAACACTCTCCGCATAATTTTATTCGATGCAGTTTTAGGTAATTCTTTTATAAATACAAGATCAAAAATTTTAAATAACGGATTTAAATGTTGATTAATGCGCGCTTGCATGGCGTGCTTTACAGTTTCTTTATTTAAATCCTGTTGTGCAACGGCATAAATAACTAATCGGCTCGGCCCATTATTAGGTGGTGAAACAGCAATGGCTGCAGTTTCAGTGACATTCTCTATTCCAGCAAGCGAGCGCTCAATTTCTGCAGAACTGATTTTAATACCACCTAAATTCATTGTGTCATCTGCACGGCCGAGAATGGAATAAGCTCCATTAGCTAAGCGTTGTGCTTGATCACCGTGACGACGCAGTTTTTTCCCATTGGCGAGGGTTGGCATGTCAGCAAAATAAATTTTATGATGATCCGCGTTTAATAATTCTGTTGAGAGTCCCATTGAAGGAGGAATTAAAGCAACTTCACCGTTATCTGATAACTGTTCTGATTCATCCAGTAACACTAAATCTAACCCAAAAGCAGGAGTTGTAAAAATAGAAGGATAATTATTTTCGAGTAATGTACTCGTGATGTAACTACCGCCAATTTCTGTTCCGCCACAATATTCAATAATAGGTTTATAACTCGCGAGTGACATTAAATATAACATGTCTTCTGCATTTGAACACTCGCCAGTTGAGCTAAAGACTTTAATCGCTTGCCAATCGAGGCCTTCCATACAGTGACTTTGTCGCCATGCAGCAACTAATGTGGGTACAACACCTAACATTGTGACTTTTGCGTCTTGAACAAATTTGCCAAATTCTCGCGTATTTGGCGTGTCAGTGTAAAGCGCAATGCTAGCTTGATTAATCAGCGCTGCAAAAATTAACCAAGGCCCCATCATCCAACCTAGATTCGTGGGCCATGCTAAAATATCTCCCGCTTGAATATTTTGGTGAAGATAAGCATCACTCGCTGCTTTAATGGCAGTTGTATGATTCCAGGGAACTGCTTTCGGTTCTCCCGTTGTTCCAGAGGAAAATAAAATGTTACAGTGATCCATGGGATTGCTAGCGTAAGAAGTAAAATTTTCATTGGCCACCAAAAATTTTTCCCACGCAATATCTTGCGTACGTAAATTACACGCGATTTTTTCTTGGCAAGGTAAAACAATAGCAACAGGAGCGTTCGCAGTGACAATTTTTTCGTACAAAGGTAATTTTTTGTTGCCACGTAAAATATAATCTTGGGTAAAAGTGGCTTTCGTTTTTGCAATACGTAGACGAGTGATTATTTCATCAGAAGAAAAACTATCCGCGATTGAAACAACGATGCCTCCCAGTTTAATAATTCCTAAATAAATGGCAACTGCTTCCATAGCCATGGGCATATCAATCGCGATAGCATCCCCCGGAGAAAATCCTGAAGCAATCAAACTATTTGCAACACGGTTGGATAAATGATTTAACTCAGCATATGTTATTTTTTTTAGATTTTGATTTTTGTCATAATAAATAACGGCTGTAGCTGTAGGCTTAGCATTAAAGCAACTGTCGATAATATTTAATTTTGCTCCTATTAACCAACGAGGCGACTCCAAACCATTACTTAAGTCAACTATTTTTTCTGGATTCTTTTGAAACTTAATGTGTAATTTTTTGATAATACTTTGCCAGAATTCTTGAAAATGATTCACAGTCCAAGCATGAAAATTTTTTACATTTTCAATTTTTAATTCTGCCATGAAATGTGCGAGATTAGTTTTTTTAATAAATTCTGAATTTGGAATCCATGCGGGAGCGGATTCCGGATTCTCGCGCCAATTTGGGTAGAGTAAAGAAAATAAAAAAAGATGTATTTTGAAAGGAATTTGAGGCGTTAGGATTTCTTTAGAAATTTTTTGCCAAGCTATGGCAGGGTCATCTGCAACTAAATAACGATTGATCTTAGCTGTGAGTGTTTCAGCTTGGCTAGGATTTATATCACATTCATGAAGTTGTTTTGCTTCAAGCTGTTTTGTCATTTCCCAGGTTCTTCATTGCCATTAGTTGGAAAATGTTTACGTACATGACTAGGCAATGCTATAGGTTTTCCGCTTTTACGGTCTACCCAAACAAGAGCGGTTAAGCCTTCTGCGTAGATAACCTCTAAATTTTTTTGTGAGTGAATTCGATAAAAGAGTTGATAACTGCTGTTGCCAGGTGGTTTGGTATGAAGCTCTACTATTATATTCTCCGGATAAAAGATGGGCTTAAGGTAGGTGCATTGGGCGCTTGCTATCACGGGAACGGAAGTTTCGCGTGCAAAGTCAGGTGCTAAAACTTTTTGCCACCAGCCCACGCGAGCTTGCTCAAAATAAGTGAAAAATATGGCATTATTAACATGTCCAAAAGCATCGAGATCGCGAAAACGTACAGAGACTTCTTGAGTGTGTACGTGAGTCCATTCTTGGGTTGCCATATGTTCCTCATAAGGTTTAAAATATCTGATGGGTATAATACTACAATAAAAATACATTTAATTCACTACTGAGGCAGCAAAAGAAATGTCTAAGAAGGCAGTTATTTTATTTTCGGGTGGTTTAGATTCAACAACCTGTCTTGCAATCGCAAAATCCCAAGGATTTGATTGTTACACCTTGAGTTTTGATTACGGCCAAAAGCATAATATTGAAGTGGAAAATGCTAAGCGTATTGCTAAAACTTTTGCTGTTAAGGAACATAAGATTTTGAAAATTCCTCTCAATGAATGGGGAGGATCAGCAATAACGGACAATAAAATTTCTATACCTGATTTTAAAGATAAAAAACATAATGAAATTCCGAATACGTATGTCCCAGCACGAAATACAATATTTTTATCTATAGCTTTAGGGTGGGCAGAAGTGATAAAAGCTTTTGATATTTTTATGGGTGCCAACAGTATGGATTATTCAGGTTATCCAGATTGCAGGCCTGAGTATTTTCACGCATTTCAAGTACTTGCAGATATAGCAACAAAAGCGGGCGTAGAGGGAAAAAATTTTACGATTCATGCGCCATTATTACAGTTAAGCAAAGCTCAGATTATTCAGATGGGTACAAAGCTTGGCATTGATTATGGCATGACGCTTTCTTGTTATCGGTTAAATGCAGAGGGCCATGCCTGTGGACGCTGTGATAGTTGTGTTTATCGTAAAAAAGGGTTTAGAGAGGCGCAAGTTAATGATCCAACGCGGTATTATTCCTAGATTAAGATAAATTAATCCTAGTAATGTAGGGCATAAATTCAAATACGAAGTGCAACGCTCTTTTCATCGTTGCGCTTCGCATTTGCATACGCCTTAAAAATAGTATATACTATTAAATATATATTATTGCAGCAGGTTATTTTATATGAAAACAGCAAAATTGTTTCGAAATGGTCAAAGCCAAGCTGTGCGCTTGCCTAAAGAATACCGATTCGAAGGTGAAGAAGTCTATATTAAAAAAGTAGGAAAAATCACACTACTACTCTCTGTTAAAAACCCTTGGGAACCCTTGCTGGATAGTATTCATAAATTTTCTGATGATTTTATGACGACGAGAAAGCAGCCAAAACAACAAACGAGAGAAGATATTTTTTCATGAAGTATATGCTAGATACTAACATATGTATTTATATTATCAAAAAACATCCAGCAAGCGTTTTAAAGAAATTTACGACATTTAAAGTAGGTGATATTGGTATATCATCTATAACATTTGCTGAGCTAATGTATGGTGTGCAAAAAAGTCATCATCAACAAAAAAATCAAGCTGCTTTACAGGAATTTACCTCACCTCTTGAAATCATGTCATTTGATGAAAACGCTGCGGCTAATTACGGTTACATTAGAGCTTATCTTGAAAAAAAAGATCTGCCAATTGGCTCATTAGATATGATGATTGCTGCACATGCCCAATGTTTAGGCTCGGTTCTAGTTACTAATAACGAAAAAGAATTTTCTCGCATCCCTAAGTTAAAAATTGAAAATTGGCATAGTTGAATCCGTAGCGAGAAGGGCTAATGCGTTAAGATAGGCGTTTTTTGCCGCCAGCTAAAAGCATGCTGGGGGCAAAAAAAAACCCACCCTTATATTAATCCAACATCCCATACTGTTTTAACTTCTTACGCAGTGTTCCCCGAGAAATACCTAGGATATTAGCCATTTTGACTTGGTTATAATGCGTGTGGTTAATTAAGGTTTCTAGCAATGGTCGCTCGACTTCTTCTAGCAGAATAGAGTAGAAGTCAACGGGCTGTTCATTGCCAATGTTAGTAAAGTAGTTACGTAATGTATCTTTTACTGCTTGCTTTAAGGTAATAATACCTACGTGTTTTGGTAGCGCTGTTTTTTCAGACATAAATAAACTCCATTTAAATTACTGAGTCCTAATCCTAAATTCGGCAGTTAAGCCCTACTGCGAGGGTCTACTGCCCCTCTCGCTACAGCCCCAACTGCCGAGTTTAGGATAATTGGTTTAGGAATAAAAAATACCTTAACCGAGTTATATGCATCTTATTATGTTATGCGATTTTAATAAGGCTCTAATCGATGTGAATAAACTTATGGCGAGCCCAAGGATTTTTATTTTGCGGGAATTTATTGATTTTTTTTAGAATTTTATCTGCTTTTAAAACCAGGTCTAAAGCAATGTTAGTTATATATCCGCATTACGCAATTTTTAACATGTGGAATTTAACACTCTTTTAATAAGAAAGTCTACTTAATTCTTCAGTCTGTATTCACATAATTTAAAGTTAAGAATAGCGTGAGATTATTGCTTTCGCTTCAAGAACTCATTAAAGTAACGTTCGTATTACAAGCACATTTAAAGTTTTTACATGTTTTTAAAGATCTAAGGAGTCACTGAATGAGTAACCCCAGTTTAAAGGAGCAATTGCAGGCTTCGCTAGGACTGTCATTGTCTGTTTCCCCCGCAAAAGGGAAAAAAACCCAAAAAAATGCAACTCAGAATGAAAAGACAAACCAAAAGCCCGCATGGTTAGCACATGCGCAGTATGGGGTTGAATTACTCAGAGCACATTTTCCGAATTGTTTTAAAGACACAAATGAGATCCAGCCCTTAAAAGTCGGGATAAAGCAAGATTTAGTAAAATTATTAAGTAGTCGAGATAATATTGTAATTGGTGATAAAGCATGTATGGTGAATAGCTTAGCTTATTATGTCAATTCTCCTGCTTATCATAAGACGGTTATTGAAGGAGCTGCTCGTATTGATCTTTTTGGCCAAGCAGAAGGAGTTGTTACTGCTGAAGAAGCAAAGTATTCGATAGAATGCCGCCAAGCAAAATTACAGAAAAAAAAGACGTCACAGACACGTAGCAAAGCTAAGCAGGAAGAGGAGACGATTTGATATAATAGAGTTCTTTCCAAACCGAGTATTTTGTTGTTAATCGAGGCGAGAACTCTAATAGAGGCATCCCACATGCAACACACCCAATTAACTCGCCGTTTTTCTCCCTTAATGTTATTAATGATTAGTTTAAATGGCATGATAGGTTCAGCATGGCTCTTCGCGCCTTTATATGCAGCAAAGATAGCGGGTCCCGCAGCTATCATCGCCTGGTTAATTGGTGGCTCAGCGACAATATTAATTGCTCTGACTTTTGCTGAGTTATCTGTTTTATTTCCTGTCGCGGGTGGGACTGCACAAATTCCACAGATAAGTCATGGATCATTAACCAGCTTTTTATTGAGTTGGATTGCGTGGTTATCTGCTTTAACTATGGCTCCTATCGAAGTGCTAGCCGTGCTGCAATATGCTTCTACTTATTTTTCATCGCTTACCCATGTGGTGAATGGCGCTCACGTTTTAACTACGACGGGATTAATATGGGCAACCATTCTAATGCTACTGTTTTGCATCATTAACGTGGTGAGTTTTAAAGGGTTGGTACGTTTTAACTTTGCTCTTTTTATATTTAAAATAATGGTTATCTTATTAGTCATTGTCACTTTAACGAAAGTAAGTTTTGAACCCAATAATTTTCTCGGTATAAAAGACAGTTTTTCTTTAACAGGATGGCAAGCCATTTTAACTGCAGTCGCAACGGGTGGTGTTGCATTTGCATTTACTGGATTTAAACATGGAGTTGAGCTGGCTGGAGAAGCAAAGCGCTCAGCAATTTCAATTCCACTTGCCATCGTAGGTTCGGTTGTGTGTTGTATGATTTTATATCTCGGTTTGCAAATAGCATTTATCGGCGCATTAAAACTAGAATCATTCCAGGGGGGCTGGCAGCAGTTAAGTTTTATTGGTGATGTTGGGCCTTTTGCTGGTCTTGCGGCAGGCTTGGGATTGATTTGGCTGTTAAAATTATTATATATCGATGCTGTTGTTTCGCCTTCTGGAGCAGGTTTAATTTATGTGACTTCAACAGCACGTATTTTATATGCGATGAGCCAAATTGGGTTTATGCCGCGCTTTTTATTACGGTTGAATAAACAAGATTTTCCTGTGGTTGCTATTTTCGTTAATTTTGTTATTGGCATGTGCTTGTTCTTACCGCTTCCAGGGTGGCAAGCCATGGTTAGCTTTCTTGTTTCCGGCATGGTGATTTCTTATGCTATCGGTCCAATTTCTTTATTATGCTTGCGTTTACAATTACCTGAAGAAAAACGCGCATTTCGCTTACCCGCCGCACATTTAATTTGTTTAATCGCTTTTTATTTTTGTAATTTAATGAGTTATTGGACGGGATGGGAAACAATATATAAATTAGCAATTGCTATTGGTATTGGGGTGGTTTTCTTTGCTATTGCTTATTTCAGAGGGAAATTACCGGCAGCTAATCTTGGACTCAAATCAGCAATTTGGATTGTACCTTATTTATCTGGATTAATATTAATTTCTTATTTAGGTGCTTTTGGAGGAAAAAATATTATTCCCTTTGGTTGGGATTTTCTTGTTATTGCATTATTTAGCATAGTCATTTTGTATTTGGCAGTTATTAGTCGCGCGGGTGTGGTGGCAGGGGAATTTGCAGCACGCCGGCTGCATGCGGCGGAGACAGCACCTATTTCATCTATTTAGAGAGTGTTTCGTGGGTATAGCTTTTAATTGTAACAATTAATAATTTATAGTGTATAATCTGAACTTTTATGACATTAGATGGAGTTACTAATATGTTCGGAAATAATATACCTGAACAAAGTCACCGCAATTCAAACGTGTCACCAAAGCAATTATTGACTACCGAAGCGCCACACCCGCTCACAGCTAAACTTTCTGATCTTGCTCAGGCCGATTTATTAGCAGGGTATCGCGTTTTGCAAAAGGTTGATCAACAAGCATTAGAGCGGTTATTGAATTTTGAAAAAGAGGCTACTCAGCTTGCCCAAACATTTTTTGAGACACTGAGAAGTGGTTCTAAAGTAATGATGGGGGGATGTGGCGCTGCAGCGAGAGCGGCTATAGTTGCTGAGAAATTATTTCGAGCTGCGTTTCCTCAATACGCAAATCAAGTTATTGCCATGATTGCGGGCGGTGACTCTGCGATAGTCCGAGCAGCAGAAGGTTTTGAAGATAGTCCCGAGTATGGTCGTGATCAGCTACGCGCATCTAATTGGGAGGCGGGCGATCTTTATGTAGGTATCAGCGCGAGTGGTGCTGCTGCTTTTGTGAGTGGGCAAGTTGAATATGTGCTTTCACAAGTACATAAACGCAACCCCATTTTTCTTATTTGCAACCCATTATCAGAATGCTTAATTCGTTTTGCCGAAAATTCAAAAACAGTTTTTGATAAAACAAAAATAGCGCAGCGAAAAAATATTGATTTTTTAGAAATTTGTATTGGCGAAATGGCTCTATCAGGTAGCACACGGATGCAAGCAGCAACTGCCCAATTAATTGTTCTTGGTTTTGCATTGTTACAAGCAGGGCAAATGTTAATTGATAAGACACAAAAATTTTCCTATAGAAATTTTATTTTATCCTTACAAAATTTTTTAAAACAACTTCCCTTTCAAGAGCTCTCAACATTAACCCGCTTTGAGGTTGATGCGTATGCAAAAGGTAAAGAAATCGTTTATAGCACAAAACCTGAAACAGCCTTAACAGTTGCAACTGACACGACAGAGCGTTCTCCTACTTTCGGTTGGCCATATCTTGAGAATAAAAATGATATTGATGAAAAAAAATCTGAACAGTCAGGTCCACGTTGCCGTGTTGAGGTGAGTGGTTATACAGATAATGCAGCTGCATTCACAGCAATGTTAAGCCGTGACTTAAGAGTGCTAAATTGGCAGGGAAAACCTAAAACTACTTCAACTTACCTGCTAGGCTATAATTTAGCTGAAAATAAAAACGTAGGGTCAGAGCGTATTCACATTCATATAAATAATGAACATATAGAAATCAAATGTTCACAGCGAGTGATTAAATTGCCACTCCTTAGCAATGACAATCCACCGGCATTGCTTTCTTTATATAAACAACTTGCTTTGAAAATGATATTAAACTCACATTCTACTTTAGTGGCTGGTCGTATGAGATTCTACAGTGGAAATACAATGACTTTTGTTTTGCCAGGTAACGAAAAATTAATTAATCGTGTTGTCAGTTTAGTTAGCCACAAAATTTCAGAAACGAATTTTGAAGAACGGCGATTACCTCCATTCATCAAAAATCGAATTACCCGTGACCAAATAACGGAAATGCTTCGTAGCATGATGTTAATACATCGACATGGTTCTATTGTGTTTCAAACACGCGATGCTGTTTTAGAGAAATGGGAAAAATTATGTTACCTTTGGCTGTTTAACCATATTCAGCATCCGAGTGAAATGCTAGGACTTCTTGGTCTAGATGAAAAAAAGTTAGCTGTGAATCCTCAAACAAAACCATCTGTTCCTCTTATAAGTGATATTGAAATTGCTATAGATTTTGCTGGAAAAAATCGCAACATCCTTTGCATTGAGGGGGGCGGAACTTATTTTCGTTTTAGCGTGTTATCCAATCAAAATGGACCTCTTGTGCTTCAAGGATTTAATCAGGCGGGCACAACTATCATGACGACTGGTGGGAATTATAATGCCATTAAGGAGAAATTTTTTACTTTAATAGATGATGCCCTAAATAATATTACAATTGGCAATCAGAAATTAACAACATTTATTCGTATGCAGCAGCCTATTATTGTGATTGGTATGGCAGGAATGGGCGCAGAATTAAATCGCCAAATATTGCGAGATCATCTTACTAAAAATCACAATGCGAAACGACAACATACTATTATTACCTCAGATGCCGATACTTATTTGGCAGCACTACCTTCTTCATATGGAGCAATACTAATCGCTGGAACAGGATCCATCTGCCTTGGATTAACTCCTCAGGGAGGACGAATCCAAGCGGGCGGCTTTGGGGCGCATCTTTCTGCTGATCCTGGTAGCGCTTTTGCAGTGGGTCGGCGCGCGGTATTAGGCTATTTAAATTTACTGAATGGCACAAATATTTGGGATGATTCAACAAATAGTTTCATTACAAGCAATGACCCTTTGTATTCTTTTTTAACCAAGAACATTACGGAAATATTAGAGGTAAAACCTTCCGAATCACTTGTTGCTTATCTTAACCGTGAACATGCGGATCGTTTGAAAATGGCGAAGCTTTCAACTCCTGTGTTTAAATGTGCTTTTGAAGAGAAATCATTGCTTGCAAAAAAAATTGTTAATGAAACAGCAAAAGAGTTAGCAGAACAACTTGGCGGAACGATAAACGCAATTTTAGAAAAAAATGTAGACTTGAAAAAGTTACCTTTTAACGTAATTCTTGTTGGAGGACTTTTCGAGAATGAACATCGAAAGCATTTCCTCGAATTAATTGAGCAACAGTTAGTGAAAATATGTCCTGATACTAAGGTTAATTGGCAATGTAACCCTACAGCAAATTATGTTAGCCAGGTAGTGCAAAGTATAACTATGCCTGTTTCAGCTGGTCTTTTTTCTCAGCAAAACAAGGCGATGTTTTTTCATTCTGAATATATCGAACCTATTGTGGTGTCAGCTTACAAAACACTTCGACATTGAATCTAGGATTTTTTATATTTAGGTTTGATTAATGACTACCCGCACGCGTTCGCCACGCGTAAAGTCTTCATTTAACCATTCCGCATCCGGTACAAAAAGTCGTACGCAGCCGTGGCTTGCATTGTATCCAGGAACTTCTCCAGGAGATCCATGCAGCGCAAAACCATTATGAAAATACATACAATAAGGCATAGGCGCGCCACCACGACCGACGGGAAATTTCCTGGATTTACAACCAGGACCTTCTTTAGCGTAAATAGAAAATACCCCAGTAGACGTATGGCATCCACGATGCACATCTGGGCAATAACCCCGTCCGCCGGATACGGGTCCCCAGTATTGTAAATTTCCATCCGCATCATATGCGCCAAAAGCCAGTCTGTTTAAATAAACCATAATAACTTTTCTTCCAGGGGGATTGATTTTTAAACTAACAGGGGAGTAATCCATAGGGTTCAGATCATCACTATTGGGTATAGCAATTCGCATTCCTGGATGTAAACGACTATTCATGCGATTAATTCGCATAACCAGGTCACGTTCTCGTGCTGAACGAAATAAGTTATCCCAAGAATCTCCACGATGAACCACATAGCAGGAGTAATCCGGGTCATTTTTACATAATCTAGATCCATAGATTTCAGCGTTTACAATCCCGCTGAATAAGAAAAGAAAAATGGCAATTAATCCAGTCATGATTGGAATCACGTTGCCCTCCTTGCAAGCGGCGTTCCCGCCGCTATTGTATAAATTATATACTTAAAATATGATAATGGTTGTTACAAAGGCATCAAAAATTGGACGGCATTGATAAAACAGGGTTTTTATTCTTTTCCCGGGGATATAATTGCTAAATAATTTTCCACTTAAGCCAATATGCTATAGAATACCCATATAACTCATTTATATGGATAAATTGACTATGGAGAGCTCACAAAACGTACTAAAAATTTTTCAACTCGAATCGGGTATTTTACAAATCACTCTGAATCGCCCGGAAGCTTTAAATGCATTAAATGCAGAATTATTGAAAAAGTTACACCACACATTAATTGCTGTACAAGATGATGATGAAGTAAAAGCCCTTTTAATCACGGGTGAAGGCAAAGCGTTTTGTGCGGGTGCCGATATAAAACAATTAGCAGAATTGAATGGGCAAACGGGATTGGAATTTTCTCGTAATGGACAAGAAGTATTCCGTGCTTTAGAAGAATTTGGCAAACCTTCTCTTGCGGCAATTAATGGATTTGCGTTGGGCGGTGGGTGTGAATTAGCCATGGCAGCTACATTGCGCATTGCTTCAACAGCAGCTGTTTTTGGTCAGCCAGAAATAAAGTTAGGCGTCATTCCTGGTTTTGGTGGTACACAGCGCTTAGCACGTTTAGTGGGTAAGGGCAGGGCGCTTGATCTGTGTTTAACAGGACGTACGATTAAAGCGGATGAAGCACTCGCTTGGGGTTTAGTATCAGAAGTTGTAACACCTGAAAATTTACTCCCGCGCGCAAAAGCTATTTTACAAAATCTCGTAAAATTTGGGCCCCTAGCATTAAAAAGTGTCATGAAAGTGATAGATCATGGGTATGACTTATCATTAAGTGATGCATTTGAATTAGAAGCAGCTCATTTTGGGTTATGTTGTGCTACACGCGATAAACAAGAAGGTGTAAAAGCATTTCTAGAAAAACGTGCGCCAGAATTTTGCGGTGAGTAATATACCCGAAATTTTATTCGAAGAACCCCCCGGTCACGACGGACATCTTGGTTTAATTACATTAAATCGTCCACAAGCATTAAATGCTTTAAATCATAATATGTTTCTTGCTCTTGATAAACAATTAACCGCCTGGGCACAAGACAAACATATAAAAGCGGTCGTGATTCGCGCGGTAGAAGGGCGGGCATTTTGTGCGGGTGGTGATATTCGCTACGCTTATGAAAAAAAATCATCGAATGATTCTACATTACCGCATTTTTTTCGCGATGAATATCGCTTAAATCGGCACATTTATCATTTTCCTAAACCCTACATTGCGTTGCTTGATGGCATTACAATGGGAGGAGGCGCGGGAATTTCGATTCACGGTTCTCATCGTGTTGCTACAGAACGTTTAGTATTTGCTATGCCAGAAACAGGAATTGGATTTTATCCTGATATTGGCGCTTCTTATTTTCTTTCGCGTTTACCCTATAAAATGGGTTTTTATTTAGCCTTAACAGGCGCGCGTATCTCATATAAAGATTGTTTAGCAATTGGATTGGTTGATGCAGTCGTTGCGCATGCTGATCAAGATAAATTAATCGCCGCTTTAGTTGCTGCACCATTAAAAAATAAATTGGCTGTAACAGAAATAATTAAATCATTTTCGATTGCATCCGATGACTCAATTTTAATGACACACAAAAATGCTATTGAAAATTATTTTGCCTTGCATTCCGTAGAAGAAATTATTTCTGCATTAGAAAGTGATAAAAATACTTGGGATAAAAGTACTTGGTGCCATGAAACCGCAGCTAGCATTAAAACTCGGTCGCCCACGAGTTTAAAAGTAACCTTGCGCGAATTACAAGAAGGAAGCAAATTGAATTTTGATGATTGCATGCGTATGGAATATCGACTCACGAATCGATTTATCAAAGGGCATGATTTTTTTGAAGGAGTGCGCGCTGCAGTGATTGATAAAGATCAAAAGCCTCACTGGCGACCCGCTACATTAGAAGAAGTCACCTTACACCAGATTGAAAATTATTTTGCTCCGCTCAAAGAAGAATTGGCGTAATTATTCACGCCGTCATTGCGAGGGCCCCTGCATGCTCTTCGCAGGGGGACCCCAGCTAAGAACATGCTGGGGCAGGCTGCGTGCGCAATCCAGGGGAATATTGTCGTATCACCTGGATTGCCACGCCTCACATAAAGCTAAGGCGTGAGGCTCGCAATGACGGAGTTCTTTTTGTGCGAAACGTAAGTTATGAATTGGCATAGTAACTCTAAAAAAACTTCTGGCTGAGAGAGAAATGGCATGTGCCCAGCGCGTTTAATCATTTCAAAACGACTATTGGGTAGTAGGGGTTGTAAAATATTGATGATGCTTGGCGGCACCAATGTATCGTGACTGCCAAAAATATGTAAGCTAGGCGCTGTTACTTGATGTATATCCTTTCTAAGATCTGTATTGCGTAATAATTCCAATCCACCTTGTAATGCAGAGACGGTGGGTTGCTGAGTTGAAAGTAATATATTTTTTAATTCAGAAAATAATTCATGATTTTTCGGACTACCGCGTAATTGTAAAGTTAGAAAATCTTGTAACGTTTTTTGGGGATTTTCAATCAATGTTTCTGAGAATTTTTCTAAAGTGGGCATTGCTACTCCTGGCCAATTTATGTCGCTGACAAATTTGGGTGTAGAAGCTACAGTGACTAAATAATCAACTTTTTCTGGGTAATGAATGGCCACCCACCACGCAAGCATGCCACCTAAAGACCAGCCTAACCAAGCCGCGTGGGTGGGTATAATATCGAATATTTTTGAGGTAATAGCCTCTAATGTGTAATGACTTGTTAACATAGGACTTTTTCCAAATCCAGGTAAGTCTATCAAAAATAACTGAAAATTTTCTTCAAGTGCAGGGATAAGCGGTTGCCAAACGTCGGAATGCCAGCCCCAACCATGCAACATGATGAGTGGGTGGCCTTTTCCTACGGTTTTTAAATGAAATTTATTGATCATAAAAAATATTAAAAGTGTCAAATTTTTGTCTATAATAGGATTATAGACATGATAAAAAGGAGGAATCAATCTAGGGTCGGTTGTCATTTCTACTCTGCCGGCCATAAATCCTTGATTTTCTGCGATCCGCTGCTCACATATCACCAACATATGCTGCGCTGCGGTTCTCGAAAATCAATGCTTTCTGGCTCGGCAGAGCGAAATGACAACCGACCCTCAAAAAACTTACTTACAATAGAGTTTAAAATCAAATTAAAATATAAGAGGGAGGCAACTTTTTATGCAACCCGTACAAATTACAATTCGTGATATGCCCAATTCACCCGCCTTAGAAACTCACATACGTAAAAAAGCCCATAAACTCTCCCAATACTACCAGCGCATCAACAGCTGTAGAGTATGCATTCATCTTGCGCAGAAGCATAAGCATCAAGGAAAGCTATTCAGTGTGAGTATTGATCTAACAGTTCCGGGTAAGGAATTGGCGGTGAAACGCAAATTAGATGAAGATGTTTATATTGCAATACGCGATGCATTTAAAGCATTGATACGGCAACTGGAATGTTATGCGGATAAACAACGTGGTGAGGTTAAAAGTCACGAAACAACTTATCGCGGTTACGTAAAAAGATTATTTTTTGAAGATGGATATGGTTTTATTGAAAGTACGGATGGGAATGAATTTTATTTTAGTCTCACTAATGTTTCTTATCCCAGTTTTGATCAATTAACTATTGGAGATATGGTAGAATTTACCGGAGTTCCCATTGGGAGCGGTTTTCAAGCTCAACATGTTACGCGTGAAAAGAAAAATCATGCGGTTGAGGAAATGGATCCGTATCGTTAAAAAAGCGATATTGGGGTCAGGCCTGACCCCAATTACTGGACATCGAACATATTTATGCACCACGAACAACCCTACCAACAATTTCTTACTCAAAACCCCTATCCGCGAGAGTTAAAAAATATTGATTCACAAAAAAATCTCATCGATTTTTCATCCAGTGATTATTTGGGATTAGCAAAACATCCCCTGTTAATTGCACGTAGCCAAGAATATGCGAGCAAATATGGAGTTGGAGCAACAGCTTCACGTTTAGTCACAGGAAATTTTTCATTTTACGCCGAATTAGAACATAAGCTTGCAAAAGCATTGGGTAAACCTGCAGCACTGATTTTAGGATCAGGTTATCAAGCGAATGTTTCGATATTGGAAGCGCTGTTTGATGCGGATGTTTTAGGCCAAGAGCCTATCGTTTTTTGTGATCGGCTTTGTCATGTGAGCATGTTGACAATGACGCGTCATTTAACTCGTTTACAACGTTTTCAGCATAATAATTTAATTCATTTGCAAGAGTTATTAGAAAAACATGTGAATGATGAAAGAAAAAAATTTATTTTAGTTGAATCTATTTATAGCATGGAAGGCGATGAAACCGATTTTGAAAAATTAATTTCTTTAGCAAAACAATATCGTGCATTTCTTTATGTGGATGATGCGCATGCTGTTGGAGTGTATGGACCTTCAGGTTTTGGTAAAGCAGCAGAATATGCAGATGATATTGATATTATCATGGGAACATTTAGCAAAGCGTTAGGAAGTTTTGGTGCCTATATTGGTTGCTCTGAAGTGATGCGTCATTATTTCATCAATAAATGTCGAGGCATTATTTATTCAACGGGATTATCACCTTCTGTGCTCGGAGCCATAGCTGCTGCAGTTGATTTATTGCCGCAATTAGACTATGAGCGTGCGCAATTGCAAGTGCGCGCAAAAAAGCTACGTGAGTTTTTTCGACAAGAAAAATTAGATTTTGGAAAAGCGACTACACATATTGTGCCATGGATTATTGGTGATGCAGAAGAAACCTTGCGTATGAGCAAAAGGTTGTTAGAACGAGGCATAGTAGGCGTCACCATTCGCCCCCCTTCTGTTCCTGCGGGGAAAAGCCGTATTCGATTTTGTTTGTCGGCTAAGCATAGTGATGAAGATATTGAGCGATTGATGGAGAGTATTTTTTCGATTAAACTCAAATCCTAATTTTACAATGGTTCGCGACTATAAAATGCTGAATTATCAATACGATCAAACCAAAAAACAAATCATCACTTGTTTTAACAAGGGTGCAAATACTTATGATAGAGCAGCAAATGTGCAAACACACATTGGCAAATGTTTAGCTCTGCGCTTGTCTGGCATACCAGCTTCGCGTGTATTAGAAATTGGTTGTGGAACAGGATTATTTAGCCAACATCTTTCTGAGCTCTTTTCAAATGCATCTTTATTACTCACAGATGTTGCCCCAGCGATGGTAGATATTTGCAAGCAGCGCTTTATAAACCAATCCAATGTGAGAGTTGTTTGCATGGATGGTGAGAATTTAATGTTATCCAATCAATTTGATTTGATTACTTCAAATATGACTTTGCATTGGTTTTCACATTTGCAACGTAATTTAAAGAACATCATCAATAAATTAATCTCAAACGGCCATTTTATTTTTTCGATGTTAGGTGAAAACTCTTTGCAAGAATGGCGACATATTTGCAAAAAATTTAAAATTGCAAATGCAACGCCTGTGTTTCCCACCAAAGATTTTATAAAAAAAATAATTCCAACTGCACAAATACATGTTGAAACTTATCAGCAAAAATATAAAAGTGCATATGCTTTTCTCAATTCATTAAAATTAATAGGCGCAACCGCAGCGCCGCTCAATTATATTCCTCTGTCTGCGGGGATGTTGCGACGTGTAATGCGTCATTTTGACACCGAAATTACAATTTCATATGAAGTTATTTACGGGTATTATAAAAAAGCATGAATAAATTTTTCATTACTGGAACAGACACAAACGTAGGTAAAACACTAGTATCCGCAGTGCTTACTCTGGCTTTACAAGGTTATTATTGGAAGCCAATTGAATGTGGTTTGGCAGATGAGATTTCTGATTATAAAACAATTCAGCAATTGACTGCTTTACCTGATATACATTTTTTTCCTTCGAATTATTCTTTAAAAGCGAGTTTATCACCTCATCAAGCAGCTGAATTAGAAAATATCACTATCGATATTAACAACTGCCAATTGCCTATGAATTCTCAACCACTCATTGTCGAAGGAGCGGGCGGTGTATTTGTGCCAATCAATCAACATGAATGTTTACTTGATCTCATGAAAAAATTTCATTTGCCTATTATTATCGTTAGCCGTGGCACATTGGGCACTCTTAATCATACTTTGTTGACGATTGAAGCTTTACGTACACGAGGATTAAATATTTACGGTGTGATATTTTCTGGAGAATTAAATTTAAAGAATCAAACGACTATTGAAAAATGGGGAGAAGTTAAAACTCTTTTACACGTTCCATGGTTTAAAGAAGTTACAAGAAATAGCTTACAAACTTGGGTCAGTCAAGAAAAACAAAAAATTCTTGAGGTATTCATATGACGCTTGCATTGCGTGATCAAACACTCATTTGGCATCCTTTCACACAACAACAAATTGCTGCATTACCTATACCTATTACACGTGGGGATGGTGCTTATTTAATAGATCAAGAAGGCAAGCGTTATCTCGATTTAATTTCATCCTGGTGGGTTAATTTGCATGGACATGCTCATCCTGCGATAGCAGAAGCTATTTATGAACAAGCTTTACAACTCGAACATGTTATTTTTGCTGGGTTTACCCATGCTCCCGCGGTAAATCTTGCAGAAGAACTACTGCAAATATTACCCAATCATTTTAAAAAAGTTTTTTATTCCGATAATGGCTCAACCGCAGTTGAAGTTGCCTTGAAAATGGCATATCAATATTGGCGTAATCTAGGAGAAAAAAGTCGTACGCGGTTTATTGCATTTGAAAATGGATATCATGGTGATACGGTGGGCGCAATGTCATTGGGAAAGAAAATTGGTTTCTTTTCGCATTTTGATGATCTTTTATTTGCAGTTGATATGTTTCCGTATCCTACGACATGGTTACAAGATGAAACGATATCTATAAAGGAGCAGCGGGTTTTATCACAGTTGACAGATTATTTAGAAAAACACGCGAGAGAAACCGCAGCATTAATTATTGAGCCATTAATTCAAGGCTCGAGTGGCATGCAAATGTGTAGGCCTGAATTTCTACAGCAACTGGAAAAGCTTATGCGTCAATACGGCGTGTTAGTTATTTATGATGAAGTCATGACAGGTTTTGGGCGCACCGGCGAGTATTTTGCTTGTCTTAAAGCCAATACCAAACCCGATATCATTTGTTTAGCAAAAGGCTTAACGGGCGGTTTTTTACCTTTGGCGGTAACTGTTTGTGAAGAGCGCATTTATCAAGCATTTCTGGGGGATAATTTTGATCGCGCGCTTGCGCATGGGCACAGCTTTACCGCGAATCCTTTAGGCTGTGCTGCGGCATTAGCTTCGCTTAAATTATTAAAAAATACGGAAACGCGTGCCCGCATCCAAAAAATTTCTGCGGTACATAAAGAAATACTACCTACTTTATCGGGTATAGAAAGGCCACGTAGCTGTGGTACAATTGCTGCTTTTGATTTGAAAACATCAATAAATTACGGGTCAGGTTTGAGTAATAAATTGCGCGAACGATTTTTACAAAAAGGATTATTGATTAGGCCATTAGGAAATATTATTTATTTTTTACCGCCTTATTGTGTGAGTGAATCGGAATTAAGAGATTCGTATGATATTGTCATTAATGAAATTACAGGAGTGACAGCATGAAGAAGCAAAAGCAATGGACGCGGGATGATGTACTTGCTTTGTATGAATTGCCTTTCACCGATTTAATTTATCAAGCGCAAGCAATTCATAAACAACATTTTCCGAAAGCAAACATACAATTGAGCACATTACTTAATATTAAAGATGGTGGTTGCCCGGAAGATTGTCATTACTGCCCCCAAGCAGCACGTTATCATACGGGTGTTAAAGCAAAAAAATTATTGAGTAAAGATGTGGTGAAAAAACAAATACAAGCTGCAAAAACTGCAGGCGCAACCCGGTTTTGCATGGGCGCTGCTTGGCGTGAATTAAAAGATCGTGATGTGCCAGCGATCGCAGAATTAATTAAAGAAGTAAAGGACGCAGGCTTAGAATCTTGTGCCACACTCGGAATGTTAACGGATACACAAGCAGACGCACTCAAAGAAGCAGGGCTGGATTATTATAATCATAATGTGGATACATCGCCGGAGTATTACCAAGAAATTATTACCACCCGAACGTATGATGATAGATTGCAAACATTACAACGTGTGCGTGATGCAGGGATCAAAGTGTGCTGCGGTGGAATTGTAGGCTTAGGTGAAAAACGTGAAGATCGTGCAGGAATGTTAATGACGTTGGCAAATCTCTCTCCCCAGCCAGAAAGTGTACCTATCAACCAATTGATTCCCATCCCGGGGACCCCATTGGCAGATGTGCCACCTATGGATCCCATTGAATTTGTGCGCACGATTGCTATTGCGCGCATTCTGTTACCGATGACATATGTGCGCCTTTCCGCCGGTCGCATGTCAATGTCAGATGAATTGCAAGCGCTGTGTTTTGTGGCGGGTGCAAATTCAATTCATTACGGTGAAAAATTATTAATGACAGCGAATCCTGAAGCTAACAAAGACCGAGCGTTGTTACAGCGCTTGAAGATGGGTGTTGAAATGTTAAGGGAAGTATGCGAACAATGAAATATAAAGCCATTATTTTTGATTTTGATGGTGTTTTATTTGATAGTGAAAAAATTCACTTACAAGCCAGTAATCAAGTCTTTCGTGAGTTAGGTTTTACGATTTCAGAAAAAGAATATTTTCAGCGCTATGTTGGTTTATCCGATAATGATGTATTTGATTTCATATTAAATGAAAAAAATATTCAATTTAATCCCGAGCAAGTTAAATCGCTTAGACAGGATAAAGTCGCTGCTTATAAAAAAATTATTAATAGTAGCGAATTTCTGTATGGGATATCTAACGTCAAAAATTTTATAGAAGCTTATGAAGCCATCGCGCGTTTTGCAATTTGTAGTGGTGCCACAAGAGAAGAAATTGAAAGCACACTCGAAAAATTAGAAAATGGTAAACTCAAGAAATATTTTAAATATATTATTTCAATCGAAGATGTTGCTAAAGGGAAACCTTCACCCGAAGGCTATATTCTCACTGCACAGCGATTGAATTTATCACCACAACATTGTTTAGCAATTGAAGATACTCCCAAAGGCGTATCTGCCGCTAAAGATGCTGGCATGAGTGTTGTTGCCATTACAACTTCTCTCAGTAAATCCCATTTTAGCAATGTCGATTTCATCGCAGAAAATTACAATGAAATCGATGCGTGGATAAAAAGCTAATACTTTTAAATACACTGGAATCCGCAAAAAGAATAGAAGTGATGACATAAGGTGGTTATCTTCACTGTTTAGGAGTTAAGGTATGAAATCAAGTAATATATCCTCTTTTTCTTCCAGCGAAGAGTTAAATGAGCTTGCGGAACAAAAAAAAGACGCGGCTGTACTAAACAATCTTGGTATATGTTATGCAAGTGGTATTGGGGTTGAGAGGAATAAAGAAACGGCGGTCAATTACTACCGCGTAGGGGCGAATCTTGGCGATGCTGCTGCACAATACAATCTCGGCATGTGTTATGAGCTTGGAGGAGATGAAGAAGAAGCTGTGCACTGGTACCATAAAGCAGCTAAAGAGAATCATGTAGGTGCACAATTTCACCTTGGTTGGTGTTATGCGAATGGTATTGGGGTCACAAAGGATGAAAAAACTGCAATGAGTTGGTATCAAAAAGCAGCTGACCAAAATTATGCACCTGCACTAAATAATCTTGGCATGTGCTATACGAACAACATCGGGGTTGATAAGGATTACAAAATTGCAGTGAGTTGTTATCAAAGAGCGGCTAATCTGAATGACGCGAGCGCGCAAAATAATCTCGGTGTGAGCTATGAGCTTGGCAGAGGCGTTGACAAAAATAACGAAACAGCAATAATCTGGTATCGCAAAGCAGCGGAACAAAATCACCTGGATGCGCAAGCTTCTCTCCTTCGACTAGGGATAAAATTCAAAATTCCAGAGAAAAAAAACACTACAGAAGAAAGAGAACTGGCTAAAAATGTTGAAGATGAGAAGAATCCTATATATATACAAGGGATAAATTATTTAAAAGAAGGTAATTATCAACAAGCTATTACTGAATTTAAAAAAATAAAAGAAAATGATAAAAATTACCAGGAAGCTAATAAGGGCGTTATAGAATGCTTTGCTATGCTATTGGAGGAGGAGATTTACAAACAATTCAGCAAGAAGATTATCCTTGAAGAAAAATCTCCTGTTAAAAAACCCCCAAGTGGGTTCTCTATATCATCTACTTTAGACGGTTATGACCCAAAAGTCGTTGATCCAATTATTACAGAAAGAGAGATTAAATGCTTCGAGTTTAATGTAGCAAGTCAAGCAGTAGCATTAATTCAAAATCGTGTAGTAGAAACTGAAAAAAATCCGCCGCCTGAACAAACTACGGCTATTCTCTTGAAAAAAAAGCAAGAACTAGAAGCCCAAAAAACAATTGCTGAAAATAACTATAATGCCGTGCAAGAATCCTACGAAATTTTAGTAAATGGCGTCGAAGAAAAAGAACTTAAGCGTCAAGTAGAGACAGAAAAGCATTATTTTTCACCTAGTAGGACCCAAAAAAAGGATGCGCTGGAAATTGCAAAACACCTACAAGCAAACCGACTCGCTAACAAAACTCAAAATTCAAAACCGCTAAAAGTCGATAACATTCCCACGCGACGCTTGATTACAGCAGAAATTTCTACTATCAAAGCATCGCTTATGGTATACGGTAGACCACCGGATAAGAATCCCTATGGTACTAACCTTGGCTGGACTTCTGTTTCTAGCATTAAGAAGAAAGAACTAAGTCATTGTGAAGATATCAATCTAGGCGACGACTTATCTATAAAGTACCAACAAAAAGTTCATCCTCACTATAACCATGTTGGCGATTACTATATGGATGATTTAGGTAAGTATAAGGATATTTTTAAAAAAATAAATTCTATAACCAGCACAACAGATGAAAAGACACATGTAGAAAATGAAAAACGACTAGCCTCTTATATGTTACGCTATAGTAAAACTGGCCAGAGTATTACACTAAATGATTTAAAGCAAATCAAGCCAGAAGCTACTCTCGACGATGTTAAACATATCAATAGAATTCTTTATCATTGTTTTGTAAAAGAAATTGCGCGTTGGATGTTACCTAAAAATTCAGAAAATGAACTCCCATTTGCCACTGCGCAATTGCGTGCTGTTAAATTAATTGAAAAAGGCTACTTGCGTATGGAGCAAGTGTTTTCTCAGTTTGCTCCTTACGGTGTTTTTACTGACAAAGGCATCGTCAAAAATATTGCCTCTGTAAAAAAGAAAATTAAAATGATTAACACACTTTATAAGAAAACTATTCTAACACCAGAGTCAGGAAGTTTAATAAAACATATCAATTTTCTTAGTCAACACGGTATGCTTGTTACAACCCGAAAACAATTACACGAAGAGTTAAAAAGTGGGTATGGCGCTGGTAGTGATACAGATGGCGAAGGGTACGATTCTGATACTGCAGAAAATATGAATAAGCAGAAAAGACTTTGAATGTAATGTAAAGATTAGGATTATTGTTCTTTAAAATACAAACGAAGTTTCTCGCTCCCTTTCTGATAAGGGTATAGGAGTGGGGGAGTGTGCCTGTGGTGGAATATTTACAGGAGGATGGCTAAAAAATTGGAATCCAGAGTGATTGGAACCCCGCGTTTCTGATTGACTACGTTTGAGTTTTTGCTGAATATCTTGTTCTCTGGATTTGGATCTGCTTTGACGAAAAGTGGTTGAATGTTGTAATAATTTTTCATGAAATTTTTCTGGGAGTTGTTTTTTAAAAGAAATAAACCCCGTGATATCACTTATCAAAAGAGGTTTTGTAATTCCCATGTTTTTTAAAGCGGCTTCTAATGGTGAATCTGAACTTTTTCCATTTTCATTATTGAGAGAATTCTCGTTTGAACCTTCATTTCCATCTTGAAGATCTCTATGGGATAAGGATCTTTTAATTTTTCTATTTGCTATTGATTTTGACATGTCATTTTTATTATCGGAATTTCTACCTGCTATTAACGAGGCTATGAGCGCATTGATGTTTAGTATATTGATAAACGTTTTTTTCATGTCATTTTCATTATAAGGTACTAGAAAATTATTTGTGACGCAGGTAATTTCTTTTGGTAAAAGCATTTGAAACCATGCTTGTATGATAATTTCTTTAAGATAAGTATTTGTTAAATTTTCTCCTAATAACTGGGCTAATTCATTCTGGAAAATTTTTATCGGATTACATTCCTTGCTAGTTTTATTACCTGTATTATTACTACTCGTGCTTTTGTAAAGGGCTTGATATGATGCCTTTAAATTGCGAATGTTTCTTTCTGTTGGTAAATAAGATTCAACACATTTCTGCAAATGGAAATTTATTTTATTTAATTTTATGGGGTTTGCATTTTGAAATGTTTCATTAAGTGTTTTATCGTGCGAAATAAGGCTCATTACTATAGCAGAATTGACATAAGGGGGTACAATTTTTTCGTCTGCGCTGCTTGCTTTATGCATATTAGCGGGAGAAAAATCGATAGATAAGCCGCGTACTAATGGATCTAGAAATAATTTGCACGCAATTACTACTAATAAATTATATCTTTGCAAGGGAGAGAGAAGATCATTTGAAACAGCGAATATATTTCTAATTTCTTTAACAAATACATGTTGATCAGATGTAAAATGAATGGATAAATGATTAAAATGAGTCTCTATATCTTCAAGTACTTCATCAAGTTTTTCAGAGGTAGGTGTAACTCCATTAAACAGGTTATCTATGAGTGGAGATAATTTTGCAAGAGCTGAAATATATAATGGTCCGGATCTTTTACGTTTAGGCGCAGTCAAATGATATTCATGATATTTTTTTAGCAAAATTATCTCGGTTTCTGCTAATTTTGAATTCGCTTGTATAACTTCTTTGTTAGTTTTTATTTTTTCCTCTTTTGCATCAATTTCAAGCTTCATACGGCGTAATTTATATTCTAAAATAGTGGTGCTTGCGCCCATGTTACTTGTAAGGCCACAATTTTTTTTCTCTTCATCAGTTAATCCTGTATCAATATAAGAGCCGGTAGTAATATTTTTTATTTTTAGTTCGGCAGTGGCTTCTCGTTCGCATTTTATTCTTTTAATAATAGTTGATCTATGGTCGAGCAGGGTGGAATATATTTTGATTTTACGCCTTAAGGTTTCTATATTTTTATTTTCAACTGTAACAGCTTGTGCATATGTGATTTTGTAGTTTTCTTTTAGCGCTTTGTGTGTCTCGATTAATTTCGCTTCTTTTTCTTTAAAGACAACATCTAAACTTTTTGCTTCAGTTGTGGCTGCTGGAAGTGGGGTACTTGACTGCATTTTATTTTCCTTTTTATTAAATCGCGAGATTTCGTGGTTTTGCGATAGCAGAAACCTGTACAAATAATTCTAGCAACACATTTTATTGTGTAAATATTTACTAATGCAACTAGAAAAAGCGCATTTTTTGAACTTTATTGTGTCATCCTTGTTTCAACTGAATAAATAATAGTCAAAAATTATAAGAGATGTTGCTAGATAGGGTTATGAAATGGCGTGAAAAAACTGTTCTATATAAAAAATGTACAATTTACATTCCTATATATTGCGGTCCACTGCCTCCCTCTGAAGGGGTCCAGACAATGTTTTGGGTGGGATCTTTAATGTCGCAGGCTTTGCACTGTAAACAATTGCCACCATTAATTTGTAAGCGCGGATTATTATTAGTATCAAAAAGAATTTCATAAACACCCGCGGGGCAGTAACGTTGTTCCGGGGAATTGTATAGTTTGTAATTCACATCGATTGCAGTTGCACGATTTTTTAATTTTAAGTGATAAGGTTGATCTTCGTGATATTGAATATTGGCTAGATTTAGAGAAGTCAGTAAATCAAAAGTAACTTGGTTGTCATGTTTTGGATAAATAATTTTTTTGCAATCTGCAGCGGGTTTTAATTGTAAATAATCCGCATGATTGCGCAATGTCCAGGGTGCATTGCCACGGAATAAATAAGTGTCGATGGCTGCATAAGTTAATCCTAGCCACAGCCCCCAATTCATTGCGGGTCGAATATTGCGTTCTTTACGCAGTTCTTTCCAAACCCAGCTAGTTTTTAAATTTTTTGAATAATCTACACATTCTTCATGTGAAGTTTGTTGTAATAAAGGTAATACACTTTCTGCTGCTAACATTCCTGATTTCATGGCAGTATGAATACCTTTGATTTTGGGAACATTTAAAAATCCTGCGGCACAACCAATTAATAAACCGCCAGGGAAAGTGAGTTTTGGAATAGATTGAAACCCACCTTCATTCAGTGAGCGTGCGCCATAAGCGATGCGTTTGCTTTTTGCCAATAAAGGATAAATCAAAGGATGTGTTTTAAAACGTTGAAATTCTTCGTAAGGATTAAAATAAGGGTTTTGATAATCCAGACCTACGACAAAACCAATCTCAAGTAAGTTTTTTTCAAAATGATATGCAAATGAGCCACCGTAAGTTTTCGTATTCAATGGCCAACCGATGGAATGCATGACGAGACCGGATTGGTGTAATTCCTCAGGAATTTCCCATAATTCTTTAATGCCTAAACCGTAAGTTTGTGGATCGACATTTTTACGCAGTTGAAATTTTTCAAATAATGTTTGCGTGAGTGATCCGCGACAACCTTCGGCAAAAAAAGTTTGTTTAGCGCGTAATTCTATTCCGGGTTGAAAGCGTGATGTGGGTTTGCCAAATCGATCAACACCTTTATCTCCTGTTATTACGCCAGAGACTTGATCATTCTCATAAATAATTTCAGTTGCAGCAAATCCAGGAAAAATATTAACGCCTAAACTTTCTGCTTGTTCAGCTAACCAACGACAAAATTTTCCCAAACTAATAATATAATTGCCATGATTATGCATTTGTCTTGGCGTGGGTAAGCGAAAAGATTTTTTTTCCGTGAGTAATAAAAATTGATCTTGAGTTGCAGGTGTATTGAGCGGCGCGTTTTTTTCTTTCCAATCCGGTATTAATTCATTTAATGCGCGTGGTTCAAGTACTGCGCCGGAAAGAATATGTGAACCTATTTCAGCGCCTTTGTCTATGACACAAATTTAAGTGAGTTATTTTTGGTTGAGTTGCGCGAGACGAATAGCAGCAGAAAGTCCAGCTGGGCCTGCACCAACGATGACAACATCAAATTCCATGACTTCGTGGCGCATAATTCTCCCGCTGTAGTGCTATGGTGCGTCAAGTAGATCCCGTGTAAAAGCATCACGGGATAACATTCGTATTGCAAAAGCATTTTTTACACAATACGAATGTTACTTACTAATCTTCGAATCCAACTCCTCATCACCCTTTTGCTTTTTCAACTTAAGCATGGACTGGATTTTTTTCAAATCCTCTGCGCTGAGTTTTAATTCATACTTTTCCAATGCTGCCTGGGGATTTTTTTTAAACTCTTCTCTAAATTCGGGATTGTTTAACCATTCACTATAAACGTCTTCTAAAGTATTCATTCCATTAGAACCCTTGTTTTTTCCATTGCATCATCATAGCATACTTATAATATAAAGGGATAAGCCATAAGGGACATATAAATAATGCCAGATTTTTCAAATAACACTATCAGTATCCCTGAGCGCCAAGCATTGCTTACCGCGTTACCGTATTTTGCAATGCTAACGTCTGCAGAAAGCAAAGAGCTTACCTCGCTTATGGAAGAAGTGAGTTATGCAGCAGGTGAAATGATTGTCGAAGAAGACGCCTTGGTTGATAGTGTTTATATTATAACCAGTGGCCAAGCTGAAGTAACGCGCACGCTATTATCTAAAAAAAATACTATTACGAAAGTTCCTGTGGGTGTCTTAAATGCAAGTGAAGCCATAGGATTGAATGATACCGGTTTTTTTTCCACGACTGGCAAACGTACCGCTACAGTAACAGCACTTTCTAAAATACAAGCACTAAAACTGGATTTGAAAAGCTTACACCAATTTTTTAAACGTCATGTGCATTTACAATCTTCTATGTATGCTGCGACAGAACAGATGTTGCGCGTACGCTTAATCAAGCAGTCGCTGCCATTTAGCAAACTTTCTTATGAGCGCATGCAATGGTTGGCGAGTCAAATTGAAGCTATTTCTGTTCCTGCAGGCACTGTTATTTTTAAACAAGGTGAACTGGGTGATCGTTGTTATCTGATTCGCTCAGGTCAAATAGAAATTAGTGCCAAAGAAGAAGATAGTGCAAAACATCAACTGGCTATTTTAAAAACTCCTACGCTATTTGGCGAAGCAACATTAATTACTCATTCACCGCGTAATGCAACTGCACGTGCAATGGAAGATAGTGAATTGCTCGTTTTGCAACATAAAAATTTATCTGAATTAATGGAAACAGAAGCTAATGTGGCTGATATGTTTATGACCTTAATGGTTGATCGTAGTCGTCCATTGCAATGTGCAGATATTACCACACATCGTCGGATGACTGCGGATAAACAAGAAATTGTTATTTTGAAAAATCCACGTAATAGAAATTATTTTAAATTATCAAACGAAGGATGGTTTATTTGGCAGCAATTAAATGGTAAACATACCATGCGTGAAATTACGATGAATTTTGCTAATGAGTTTAATACATTTGCTCCTAATATTGTGGTAGCACTCATTTCAAAATTAGCCAAAGGCGGATTTATCGAACAAGTTGAAGCGCGTGATACACATCAATTTGATAATCAACCATTTTGGGTGCGAGGTTTATTACGCTTACGTAATTTATTGGAAGCACGAGTTGCTTTTGGTGATGCAGATAAGTGGTTAACCCGTGTTTATCAAAAAGGAATTCATTTTCTTTTTACACCCATTGCACAAGTTATATTAGCATTGGCGGCAATGACGGGCTTTGTTGTTTTTTGTTATAAAACCGGTTGGACAATCGAAACTTTCCAAATTATACCGCACACTTGGTTATTATTACTTTGTTTAATTCCAGGAGCAATAGTTTCAGTTGCGCTGCATGAATTAGGGCATGCATTTAGTACCAAAGCATTTGGTTACGAAGTACATTATATGGGTGTGGGTTGGTATTGGGTTGCGCCGGTTGCATTTACTGATACATCCGATATGTGGTTAAGTACGCGGGGACCTCGTACCATAGTTAATTTAGCTGGTATCTACACAGATATATTGATTGCAGGCGTTTCTGCATTATTAATGCTAGTCATTTTAAATCCTTATGTTCAAGTATTTCTGTGGTTGCTTGCTTTATTTGCATATATCAATGCATTTAGAATGTTAAGTCCACTGCAAGAATTAGATGGTTATTACGTATTAATGGATTTAGCGGATCGTCCACACTTACGTCAATCTGCTATTAAATGGTTAGTGAATGAATTTCCAAAAGCATTACGTCAACCCTCATTATTTAAAAAACATGTACCAGAAATTGTCTATTGGTTAGCGTGCATTATTTATTTAGTATTGACAGTGGTATTGATATGGTTGTTACAAAAATTTGTATTTAAAATTTTAGGCATTCATGCTTCCAATCCTATGCTCAGTCTTATTTTCCCATTCTTTGTCACCTTAATTTCCAGTTTAGGCATTATTGCGGAAATTCGTTCGCAGGTGAAGAATAGACGCGCGGTCCGCGAATACTGAATTTACCGTCATTGCGCGGAAAGCCTCGGCATTCAGGCCGAGGATGGAAAGCGCAGTGCGATGCTGACAGCTTTTAAGAAGGGTGTATTCTGCTGTTGAATATATTGTTCAAAATATCAATAGATGATCCGCCACAAGATGAAGCAAAATAGCTAGGTGACCAAAGAACGCCCTTTTAATAGTGTTTAGAAATCGAAGGTAAATGTTGTCGAAGTAAACGACTGGATACGCCTTTCAGACTATTAACAAGAGTAGCGATAGCAACTTTTGGCGGATACTCAATAAGAAGATGTACGTGATTATTTTCTCCATCCATCTCAATTAATCGCGCTTCAAAATCGGCACAAACTTTAGAAAAAATTATTTTCAAAATATTAATGGCCGTTTTATTGAAAGTTTTTTTGCGGTATTTAGTAACAAAGACCAAATGAACGTGCATATTGAATACACAGTGTCTTCCAGATCGAATTTGATTGATTTTATTCATAGACCAAAGTATATTTTACGCATGAGAAGACTGCAAGCATTTAAATTTAAATTAAAATTATTCAGTCGGCATGGCGCGAGAATTATCTTGTTTTGCAGGCTCATGTCGTTTTGTTTATAATAAAGCATTGCTTTGAAAAAAGATTGTTATGAAAAGGTGAAAAGAAATTAAATTATGCAGGTCTTTGCAAAGATCTAACCGCATGGAGAAATGATCCTGAGATGCGATGGCTTAAAGAGTCGCATTCACAAGCATTGCAGCAGTCATTTAAGGATTTAGAACGCGCTTATCAAAATTTTTTCACGAAACGCGCTGATTTCCCACGATTTAAGGAAAAGGGATGCATGATTCATTTCGAATTCCCCAAGGTGTCCAACTAGATCAAAGAAATAGTCGCCTATTTTTACCAAAATTCGGCTGGGTACGTTATCAAAAAAGTTGCGAAGTGTTAGGTGAAGTGAGTAATGTGACGATAGTCAGTCGAAAAGGCGATAAATGGTATGTGAGCATTCAAACAGAACAAGTAGATGAGACGGCTGTTCATCCTTCAATCAGTGCAATAGGAGTCGATGTAGGGATTGTCCAATTTGCAACATTATCAAATGGAACAGTGTTAGTCCCAGTAAATAGTTTTAGAACGAAGCAAAAAAAATTAGCAGCATAACAACGTCAAATAAGTAAAAAGACGAAATTTAGTAAAAATTGGAAAAAGATCAAAACTTTAAAAGTAAGTCGATTGCATAGAAAAATATCGAATATTCGTTAAAATTATTTGCATCAAAACAAGTAGCACTCTTAGCAAAAATCACGCATTGGTGTGTATGGAAGATTTGCAAATAAAGAATATGAGTAAGAGTGCAAGAGGTAATTGGATTCACCGGGTAAAAAGGTGAAAGCCAAAAGGGGTTTAAATAAATCTATTCTTGATTAAGGATGGTATGAATTAAGACGACAAATTGAGTATAAACAATGTTGGTTACGAGGTGATTGTAGTTGCAATACCGCCACAATATACGAAGTCAAACTTGTCCAGAGTGCGATCATGTTGATTCATCCAATCGAGCAACTCAGGCAAGCTTTGTCTGCGAAAAGTGTAATTATAAAAATAATGCTGATATAGTTGGCGCGATGAATATATTAAGGGCAGGACATGCCCGGTTAGCTTGTGGAGAGATGGTGCAGTAAGACCACTCAATGAATCAGGAACCCATCGAAGCTCATCATGCGTTCGTTGCATGAGAGCAGTAGGAATCTTCGCTCATTTATGACGAGGAGGATGTCAAAACTCCCATTTATTCGGTTATTCATTTAGGATTTTATCTTTTTTAAATCTTTCGAAAAAACATTAAATTTTTCTACTTCACCTTCACGTTTTGCCCATTCTTTTATTTTTGAAAATTGCACAGGATGTTTCTCTGCAATCCAAACGGCTTGATCTAAACATTGAAGATCATTCCAATGAAAATATGCTGCTAGTCGATCCATTATGCTTTGCGTATGGAGATAATAATTTTAACTTATATCCTTGAAACTGAAGTATAGCTTAATCTTATGTATAAGCTGATCACCAATCGCCAAAAGTCCTGAAGGGAATCTGGAAAAAAATCGGTTTGTTTATACCTAAATTCTTTTCCATGTCTTTGGAAATCTAATTCTTGCATAGCTTTGCTAATGGTTTTTTGATCTGCCGGACTGATAAAATCAGCATCGTATGACATATACTTATTTTCTGTATAGATTGAAACAACTGCGCCACCTGTAAGAACAGTTGAAATTCCTTTTGATTGAAGTATGAGCGCTACCAAGGCAGCAAATTCGCCGATAGACATGTTTTTTGATATTTTCATAATGATTTTCCCGTTCGGCGGGGACGCTGACGTTGTCGATAATATTTTTCTATCTCATCTCGTGGTATTTGACTAAGGATTTTTTGCAATAAAATTTCTAATTCTTTTTTATAAAGACAGCGAGGATTAAAAGTATATATTTTAACGCTACCTTTAGTGCGAGCAACCAGAATGCCACCATTTTCAAGGCGAAGAAGCTGTTTACTCACTTGCGACTTGGAAATTTGAAAGGTTTCTGCTATTCCTGAAATATAACCTTCTCCATAGTTAGTAATATACAGAAGTACTTTCTCAGCAGTATTATTTCCTACGAGAGCTTCAATCATAGCTTTCCTCTGTTATATAAAGTAGAATAATCGTTCTATTTTAGTGTACTAAATTAAATTGTTTAAATCAAGCCTTGTGTCATCTTCGTATTTGAAATTTTAGGCATTCATGCTGCCAATCCTTTACTCAGTCTTATTTTCCCATTATTTGTCACTTTGATTTCAAGTTTAGGTATTATTGCGGAAATTTGGTCGCAGGCGGAGGAATAACATATTTAAACAGGATCTTTTATCGCGACAGCAAATCCTATTCCAATACCAATTCGCCATGACGCTTAATTTCATCATACATGGCGTCAGGCGCAAGATCGATTTCGCCAGGCCAGGTGACAGCGCCGTACTCAAGATGAACTTGATTAAAAAGATGAATATCTTTTAATGCTGCAAAGACACCTGCTTTGTTACTCATTACACGATGTGACATTTCAACGTAACCGCGTGTTCCATCAATAAATTCGACTTCAAGCTTATAGTTAGCAAGCGGTTTTACTTTGGCTAACCGCCATGACGCGGTGCACATTATTCCAGAGGCGATATTTTTTTGGTGATTGATGTTGGGCGCATAATTTCCAATCCTCAAGTAATTCAGCACGATGTTCAGAAGCCCACTCCAGCACTAATGATAATGCTCTGCGAGGCATGGTGCCTTTAATAACTTCAAGTGTAGCGATATTAATGAGAACCTCATACTCTGCATACAACGCATGAAAATGTGGTGGGGCGTGATCATCCCAAAACATTTGGATAATTATTCCGTAAAACATACTGATTGTAGGCATTTACAGCGTATCTCTCTATTCTAGAAACTCATTTTAGTATAGTGTATTGAGAAAATGATTTCAAGAATTGTCACGCCTCATATTACAACCCTCAAGGTGCGATGGACGGAGAAACCTGTTGTGTGTCGTCTTTGCTCGAGGATAGAGGTGGTGCAACATTGTTGTTTGCATCTGCCGGCATGACCGCAGGTTTTTCAACAGCATCCGTAGGTTTCTGCACTGGAGTATTATTGAATAAACCCGGGCCACCTGAAGAAGCCATTAATGTGCTTATTTGAATGTTCATTTTCTCATGCTCTTCCATTTTCTTCTGTAGATATTTAACAATTTGAGTCGTCATACTAATATTAGGAAGATATTGTGTAATGCGTAATCCTGTTATGTGACTTTTTGCTTGGGTATTAATCATTTCCTTAGCTGATTCTTCTTCATAAGTCCAACCATCACCAGCCGAGACTGGATGTCTCATTATTTCCCCAGTGACTATGCATCGATACAAGTCATCTGCATCAGAGAGATCTACACCTTCTGCAGATAAAAGTGATGAAAGCAATCGTTCAATACGATCATCTTTTTTGACTTCTTTATTTTCTGCCGAAGGAGCAGGACGCGCATGAACAGCATTAGCACTTGCTGATTGTGCGGAAGGACGATTTACTGCAGCTTGTCGGGCAAAGAAGAGGCTATCGCCAAATAATCTCTGTTCTGCAACATTTACAGCTCGTATGCAAACATTTATTGCGGCTATACCATTAGAGCAGGTAGGATTAATATTTATTTCTCTTAACAGTTCTTTAAAGCCATGACAAAATCTGTGTATATCGTAGCGACTAGCGCAATGTTTTGAAAAATTGACACGAAGATCTTTTGGAAGTTGAGATTGATAATACCTATGGCAAACATCACTATGCCTATCGATTTCTGCAATTAAATTTATCATACGCATGTATTGCGGATTCTCTTGTTTGAATTCTTGTATCTCTGACAAAAGTTGCGTACATCTTAATTTTGCAGCAGCACGAGCTTCTTGATTAGTAGCACATTGAGATTCGCGATACTTTTGAGCGTATTCTTGGCTTTTTATATCCATAGATTTTTCTTTTAGTAGAGTTCCTACTTGATCTCGAAGAGTTTTACTTTCTTGGATTAAAAAATTCTGGGTATTATTGTACGTATTTTCTAAAGTTGTAAGGAGATTTTTATAGGCAGTACGCTTGTCCCTTATTTGATTTAATATGTCGTTAAAGTTATTTTCATTTAGATTTCTGCCGTATCCTGTAGCTTGATTAAAATCTTCCCCTAATGCCGCGCTTAAATTGGATAGTAAATTTTCAAATGTGTCGAATTCGACTAGGTTTTGTATTAGCAGTATGGTTAGGCTGTTGCGTGCTAGTGCTGATCCGAAATGGTCTTCCCTAGTCTCCCAAATCTTTTCCTTTTCACGTACTAAATGCAATATTTGTTCGTTAGTTAAATCATTATTTCCTGCTTCCTCTGCTTCCGGAACAATAAGCTAAAGAAAGCGTATAAATTCCGCTTCATGCGCGTAGTCATATAATCTTTTATACTGTCCTAAAAGCCTGTTGATGTCTGTTCTGGAGATCATATTTAGCCTCGTAGTAAGCGTATGTGTAACGCTGTTAAAAATGACTTGGATTCATTCAGCTCTTCATAGTTTTGACATGATGATTGATCTATTAGGTGATTGCTGATCCTCTATCTGTATTTTTGGAGAAGAAAATAACCTTACATTTCTTGCTAAATTTAAAGAAAGTAACTGTTTCCTACGTAAAAGAATTGCATTAACAAAAGAAGTAGCAGCTTTAACTTGCTCAGTTTTTTCTAAACGATTGATATTGGTATTGGGTTCGACCATCTCAACTTCGCATACTATTGGCCCTTTTTCACCCGCATCAAACAAATCAACACGAGCTCTGGTGATTTTATCTGGAAATTTTTCATTAAAGAATTGCATTATCTTTTCTGCAAAGAGCAGCATATTCTTCGGCAATGACTCAAGTGAAACAGACATTCTTCCTTGTGGGGAGCTATTTTTGAATCCTGCTGGTTTAACTGTCGCATGATTGCATTTGTTATTAAAAAAAACCAATTGATATTCGCCATGTTTTTCAACAGCCTTCATAAAAGGTTGAATCATTAGCCCATTATATTTTTTAATTTTTAACATCTCACAAAAAAGCTTATCCATATCCCTAAAATGTCGATAATTGAGGGGTGTCTTTTCTACTTGTTTTTCATCTTGAGTGACTACAAATGTATTGTCCCCATTTGCTGAAGTATTTGGTTTCACAACAATATCACCCGACCAGATTTCAGGATTTTTAATTATAAGTTTTTGCACGATGGCAGAAAATTTTTCTTCGGAATTTGTTTTGGCATCAACACCAACAAAAATGGTTGGAATCATTGATCCTATTGCCGAGTTTTCTGGCTTAAATTCTTCAAGCAATGGTTGGAGATAAGCATGCTTTTTAATGCCTAGCTTTAAAATATCAATATCATTAATTAAGCGCTTTTTTCCATCTGCTTCACAATGATTTAACCATTGATTGAATTCATCAGGATAAAGATGTAAGTCCCATGTAGAAGTTACAACAATAGTGTCAAATTGCAAAAAATTAATTTCTTTATTCCGCCAATCCACTATTTCAATGTCAATGGATTTTGCATCAGAAAATGCGGCAAAAGTATTTTTTATAATAAGATCATCCAAAAATTCTCTGAGTGGAGAATGGATATACTCAATAACTTTGCTACAAACAGCAAGAGCAATTTTTTTACGTGCTTGGCTCATCATTTTGTGTACCTCATAACATCATTTTAAATTCTGCGTTTAAGTGTAATAAATATACATGGTTAAAACGGTGGATTTGTATAAAAAGTGTATAAATTGCGAAGTATGTTATAGTAAATCTATATACAAGGACTTGGGTGATGAAACGCATATTATTAGTTGAAGATGATGAAAAATTGGCGAAACTAATCAATGAATACCTTGAGAAACAAGGAGTTACGGTTGATTGGGAACGTAGGGGTGATAAAGCAGTTTATCGTATACGGCATGAGAAATATGCATTAATCCTATTAGATATTAATTTACCCGGATTAAATGGCCTACAAGTCTGCAAAATTGTTAGAAAAGATTTTTCAGGCTTTATTATGATGATAACCGCACGTGAAAGTGATGAAGATCAGATTACCGGTTTGGAACTTGGCGCTGATGATTATATAAAAAAACCTATTCAACCCAAGATATTATTATCTAGGATAAATGCTATTTTTCGTCGTGCGCAATCACATCCAATGTCTCAAAGTAAGCTGATATTCGGAACTTTGTTTATTGATTTGGAAAAACGCGAAGTAAAATTAAATAACATTTTAATTAACTTGAAACCAACAGAATTCGATTTACTCATATTATTAGCATCAAATGCAGGAACTTGCTTATCTCGAGATAACATCACGTATGCCTTACGTGGAATAGATTATGACGGAGTGGATAGGGTCATTGATTTACGTATTTCCTATTTGCGTAGTAAATTGGGCGACAATATTGAAAACCCTTATCGAATTAAAACTGTTCGTGGTAAGGGATATGTTTTTCAACCTGATGCATGGAATAAGCTATGATAAAAATGTTATTCCGGTTTTTTTTGCTTTGTATATTATTTACCATCATCCTTGCGGTATTCATTTCTTATTTAGATAAAAAGATATCTTCAAAAGAAAATTATGCTTATATGAATACAATAACCCACGGTAAATTTATTTTGCTAGATCGCTTTTTAAGATCCTATCCTGTCACAGAATGGGAAACAATTTTAAATCAAATTCGACCTAAGAATGCAAGTACGATTCATGTTATACCCCTTAAAGATTTATCATTAAATAAAAACCAACTTCAGCAACTTATACAAAATAAAATTGTTACTGTGTTCGATAAGTCAAATACTTTTTATCCCGCGGTTGTTTATAAAAAAACATCTAATCCAAATTATGTCTACCAAGAATTTTTAAATTTTAGTCTTTCACAAAGAGCCAACCAATATTTCGGTTGGTTACCTTTTATTAATTACTAAAGAATTGCAATCTATACCACCAGAACGATGGGCTAGTTACACCAAAAAATTATCCGAGCAATATGGTTTCAATGTTGAATTACTTGATGTAAATCAACTAAAATTAAGTGATGATCAAAAAAAACAATTAATAGAAAATGACTGGGTTGTTAGTCTTCCAAAAAGCTCCGATCAAATAATAGAGCGCCTCTACGCGCCAATTGGAAAACAAAAAGTTTTACAATTTGGGCCCATGCAATATATTTTTATAGGGGTTTACGCTAAATATTTTATTTTTACAGCGGCTCTTGTAGCAATTGAATTTATTATTTTTATACTAGCGCTATTATTTTTTCGTACGTTAGAAAAATTAAAGATTTTAGCGGATGACTATAGTAAAGGAAATTTTGATAGCACGGTGCAAATTAGCTCGACATCGATTCTTTACTCTTTATTTAGCGACTTAAAATCGATGGGAAAAAAAATAAAAAGTCTCATTACTTCACACAAAGAATTAACGCACGCCGTTTCTCATGAATTAAGAACACCGTTAAGCCGTTTACGTTTTTCAGTAGAATTGGCAAGCCAGTCATCTGACATCAATGAGATTAAAAATCGCCTAAATTCTGTAGAAAATGATGTGGAAGAACTAGAAAAATTAATCTCCGAAATGTTAAACTACGCCAAACTTAATCAGCCTATACCGCAACTTAAATTTGAAAAAATAGAATTGAGCCAACTGATTTTATCTGCTATTGAAAAATTTAAGAAATCAGAGAATAACATAAGGTTCATTACAAATATTTCACTTAAAGATAAGCATTACTTTGTTAATGCAAATAGAGCATATATAGAGCGGTGTTTACAAAATCTACTTCAAAACGCTGAGAAATTTGCACGCTCGACAATAGAGGTTACTTTAAAAAAAGGTAATGAGGGCTACTATCAACTTAGCATTGAAGACGATGGCCCTGGCATTCCTATCGAAGATCGAACGCGGATTTTTGAGCCTTTTGTTCAACTGTCCAATCAAATTAAAAACTCATCTGCAGGATTTGGATTAGGTTTAGCGATTGTCAAAAAAATTATAGATATTCATTATTGGAATATTCAAGTGGCAGATTCAAAAATGGGTGGAACAAAAATTATTTTATTTTTTAATCGTGAGTAGACACGCACGCATAACCAATTAACATAGCTGTTTCTATTCCAACACCCATTCGTCATGGCGCCGGTTATATCCTCATCGGCAAAATAACCAATTCTTTCCCTTGCGCATGCAATTGTTGCTGTAAAGTGACGGGAGTTTCATTGTGTAAAAAGCGTGTGACCCAGTTATCATGTTCGAAAATAAGTTTGCTCGCGAAAAATATGCAATTAGGATATTTTTCACCGAGTTTTTCAGCAAGCTTGCTCAACTCTTCCACCATATCTGTTCCAAATGTTGGATAGGCTTCGGCGGCTAATCCATATTGATGGCAATAATCTACAAAATATTCTAATGTTTCATTGACCTCGAGTTGCATTTTTTCAAGCGCACTTTGTCCAGTAAAACTGCTCACATCAACAATGCCCGCGCTGACAAAAATAAAATTTTTAAAATGTCGCGGAAAAATACGTTGCACGCATAATAAAGTGTGCATGCCTACACCTAAGCTTTTTCCAACTAATATAACAGCAGTGGGTTGTTGTGGATCAATGTGTACGATGGGTAAGCTTTTTTCCAGAATGGGTTGTTTGAGCTGCGCGTCTAATAGTGCTAATTTTTTCGTAATGAAGTTGTAATGTCTTTTGATGAGTAAACAAAGTACGATGACAGCGAGGGTGATGGTCATTGTTACCCAACCACCCGAACTAAATTTAGCAAATAAAGTTACACACAAAATACTACTCGTAATGATGAATGCAAATAATGAAAAACCAAAACGAAATACCCAATGAGGTGAAGCTTCTCTACGGTGTGTTGCCCAGTAAACACAAAGTCCAAGTAGTGATAAAGAAAAAGTAATAAATACATTAATACTGTATAAAATGACTAGGAAAGAAACGTCTCCTTCACTCCAAAATAAAATTAATAAAGCAGCAATTCCAAACAAGATCACACCATTTTGTACGACTAGACGTGTTGAAAGATGACGAAATCGATTGGGCACCCATCCATCTACAGCCATATTGGCTAAGACGCTTGGGCCAGCTAAAAATCCGGTATTTGCAGCGACAAATAAGAGTCCGGCCTCAAGTAATAATGTAATTAACAATAATATTTTTCCTACCCAGGAATCACCCAGAATAGAATGAAAAACAACCGCATTCAATGTTTGACCGACAACAGGTTGAGCTTCCCAAAGTAAATATAAAAGAATAATTCCAGCTGCTGTAAAGCTTAATGAAACTGCCATGTAAAACATGGCCCATTTCCCAGTGGTAACGCGAGGTTCCGCAAGACGATTTACATTATTGGAGACAGCTTCTAACCCAGTGTAAGTACCGCTACCGAGTGAGTAAGCGTGTAACATGAATCCTAACAGAGGTATCCAACCAATCATTGCGCTTAAAGTTTTTGTTTCTAGCAGTGTGTCTGAAATAATCGGCGCTAAACCTGTTCGATGTGCGGCAATACCGTAAATAATTAATGCGACATGTATGATAAAAAAGCCTAAAAAAATCGGCAATAATAATTTAATACTTTCTTTCATCCCACGTAAATTGACAGCGAGTAATAAGACAATAATGAGCCCTTCGGCTAACAATTTATAATGTAACATTGAATTAGGAAGGAGACTGAATACTGCATCCATTCCACTTGCAATGGAAACGGCAATGGTGAGTACATAGTCGATAATCAGTGCAGCACCTGACACAAGGCCTACATGCGGTCCCAATAATTGGGTTGCAACTTTGTAACCACCGCCACCGCTAGGAAATAATTCAATGACTTGGTTATAGCCAAGTGAAATGATAAATACAGTAATTGCGATGGCAATGGCGATATATAAAGCAAGATGAGAATGTGCACCTAAGGCGATAAAACTTTCTTCAGGCCCGTAACAAGATGAAGAAAGACCGTCTGCACCTAATCCTACCCAAGCGAGAAAAGCAATCAAAGAAACATGCCGTAAAATATTTGGATTAAACGGATTGAGCGGGTCGCCAATTAAAAGTTGTTTGAGTTTGGTGAAAATGGTCACGTTTCATCCTGTATGTGAGCGGAGTCTCGAAACTCCTTAAGGCAAATCCCATTTACATTTATAGGGGCGCACCTGTGTGTGCGCCCTTTTCAAGAGGGAGTTTATCTTTAAAATACCTCATTTCGCCTGCATGCGTAAAGCACCATCCAGCCGGATGACAGAGCCGTTTAGCATGGCATTGTTAATAATGTGCAATACTAATGCAGCATATTCATCGGGTCGTGCCAAGCGAGCGGGGAAAGGTACTGTCTTGGTCAATGCTTCTCGTACATCCACGGAAATTTTTTCGAGTAGCATAGGTGTTTCAACTAAACCCGGAGCAATGGTCATAACACGTATGCCAAATTGTGCAAATTCTCTAGCGGCGGGTAAGGTAAGACTGACGATGCCGCCTTTGGACGCGCTATACGCAGCTTGACCGATTTGCCCCTCATATGCAGCAATAGAAGCGGTATTGATAATAACACCGCGTTCATGTGATTCACCTACTGGATCCAGTTTTATCATTGCTGCTGCTGCAATACGCATTAAATTAAATGATCCAATGAGATTTACTTCGATAACTCGACGAAACTCATCCAGTGGCATAGGTCCTTGTTTATCAACAATGCGCCGTCCTGCCGCAATGCCGGCACAATTTATACAAATACGTGCTGGTCCATGTTGTTTACTAGCCGCATCCACCGCGGATTCCACGCTTTCAGCTTGAGTGACATCGCAGGTAATGGCAAGTCCATTTATTTCGGCAGCAATCTTTTTTGCTTTCTTTATGTCTGTATCCAAAATAGCCACACGCGCGCCTGCTTGGCTCAGCATTCTAGCTGTTGCAGCACCCATTCCGGATCCGCCGCCGCTGACAAGGGCAGCATAATTTTTTATTTCCATTGGTAATTTCCTTTCTTTTAAAAAAAGTGTGAATAGTGGATACTAAGATTAGACTATTATCACGCAGAGAGATAAAAATGAAAATCCTTGTCGCAGTAAAAAGAGTGATTGATTTTAAAACCAATATCCGTGTCAAAGCGGATCAATCCGGCGTTGAAACTGCTAATGTTAAAATGTCTATCAATCCTTTTGATGAAATTGCAGTAGAAGAGGCAGTGCGTTTAAAAGAAAAAGGCATTGCTAAAGAAATTGTTGTGGTTTCTATTGGAACTCCATCCTGCCAAGAAATTTTGCGCAGTGCGCTCGCCATGGGAGCAGATCGCGGTATTTTAGTTGAAAACGATATGGATACTCAGCCCTTGGCTGTTGCTAAAATTTTGCAAGCAATCACTTTAAAAGAATCACCACAACTCGTTATTCTTGGCAAACAGTCTATCGATAGTGACAATAATCAAGTGGGGCAAATGTTAGCGGGTTTACTGAATTGGTCGCAAGGTACATTTGTATCGAAACTGGAAATTGAAAATAATCAAGCCAAAGTGTTACGTGAAATTGATGGTGGTCTTGAAACATTAATTTTAAAATTACCAGCCGTCATCACCACAGATTTACGTTTGAATGAGCCGCGTTATCTTTCATTGCCTAACATTGTGCAAGCTAAGCGTAAGTCTATTGAAATTCTACCTGTAGCAGGATTAAAAGTAGATATTCAATCGCAAATAAAAACGGTAAAAGTGACAGCACCTGAAAAGCGTCGCACAGGAGTGCGTGTTGCAAATGTAGCAGAACTGGTTGATAAGCTAAAACATGAAGCACAGGTGATTTTATGACATTATTAGTGGTTGCTGAGCATGATCATCAAATATTAAAACCCGCAACTTATCATACTATTTCCGCAGCCAGTGAATTAGATAAAGAAATAAATGTGCTAGTGATTGGCAGTGGGTGTGAACGTGTTGTAACAGAAGCTAGAAAAATTGTGGGTGTAAAAAATATATTGGTCGCAGATGCAAAAGAATATGAACACCAGCTAGCAGAAAATTCAGCACCGCTCATTGCAGAACTTGGAAAAAAATATAATTATTTGTTGGCCCCCGCGACAACATTTGGAAAAAATTTATTTCCCCGGGTTGCCGCGTTACTCGATGTCAACATGATTGCCGATGTTGTAAAAATTATTTCTGCAGATACGTTTGTGCGTCCTGTTTATGCAGGCAACGCGTTAGCAACGATGCAAACGCAAGAAAAAATTAAAATATTAACTATTCGTAGCACAGCATTTCCACTTGCAAAGTCGGAATCAAATCCAATCGCAAAAGTTGAAACGCTTGCGCAAATTATTCCTCATGCATTATCAAGCTTTGTGAAGCAAGAATTAAACGTTTCAGCGCGACCTGAATTAACTTCAGCACGAATTATTATTTCAGGTGGTCGTGGATTAAAAAGTGCTGAGAATTTTAAATTATTGGAAGCGTTGGCAGATCAATTGAATGCTGCAATTGGCGCATCACGCGCCGCAGTGGATGCAGGATTTGCGCCCAATGATTATCAAGTGGGACAAACAGGAAAAGTTGTTGCGCCCGATCTTTATATTGCGATCGGTATTTCGGGTGCGATTCAACATTTAGCGGGCATGAAAGACAGTAAAGTCATTGTTGCAATTAATAGTGATCCGGATGCGCCCATTTTTCAAATTGCTGATTATGGGTTAGTTGGAGATCTTTTTAAAATTTTACCGGAGTTGCAAGCGGCGTTGCATAAATAACGGTTGTGTATGTAAGCATTTGTATATCAGTTGCAGCAACTGTTTTGAACCTTGTGTGCCCTCCCCTCCAGTGCTTTTCTGGAGGGGAGGGTTGGAAGGGGAGGCATTTTTATTTTGGTACGACAATGGTATTTTTCACGGATTGTATTTAATCAAGAATCTGCTACTATCCTTCGTCTCGTCAGAAAATTTCTATTTTGTAGGGTCTGTTTACATTTCGCTATGCCGAGTCAGAAAGCGTTGCCAAAAAATATCGATTTCCGAGAACCGCACAGAGCATATGTTGGTAATATGTAGGCAGCGGGTCGCAGGAAAATTGATATTTTCTGGCGATGCTTTATGACCGGCAGAGTAGAAATGTAAACAGACCCTAATACATCTCAAGTGTTATTTCGAGTGGTTCAAATTTGAAAAGATTTTTATGCCCCTTTTCACAGGGGTTTTACAACATTTCACCCGGAGAAAATTTATGGAAACTAAAACTGATTATGTAAAATATTCCGATGCAAAACCAGCAAGACTCGCAAATTCCCCCGTATCATTATGGGCAAAAACAAAAAATTATCGAAATGCATCTTTGGTATTTTTCGCGCTTACAATTGCCGCCTATTGTTTAGATACGTATTTACAAAATAAATCAAAAAGTATATCGGCGCTGTTGGATGCGCTTTCTTTGCTCTTTGTCATCATGACTTTCTTTAGTTGTACAAAAGGGTTTTGTGCGGATGCAGAAGAGACCCAGAGTAGCGAAGTCTCTTTGCATGTAAGTGTGTGAATAGAAAGATGATATTTTATAGGTAGAGTTTGTTATAATTATATGGAAATGCTTTATTGAGTGGTTCACGGTTCTAGTATAAGCCGCCGTTGAAACCCTCACCCGGATCGGCACTAAGAAGCCGTGCCTATCCACCTCTCTCCCCAGAGATCCCCGCTTAAAGCATGCGGGGACTGGGGGGAGAGGGGAAAATGATTTTCTTTATATATTAGAGAATTACCATGCCTAAAAACGATGATTTTGATGATCTTTCCAAACGCCTAAATAGTCTTTTAACTGAACAGGAAGATGATCAGTCAGGTGGAGAGAGTGGCGAAGGTGGAAGAGAGGGGTCGGGTAGCGTCGTCAATTTTCGCTATCGAGATGCGTATTCTGTTGGGCCACGAGATGATCAATTACCGTCAACAGAAATTAAGCGTTTACTCATCGTGCATGATGAGTCTCACGAAGCGCTTGTCAAACAGCAACAAGAAAAACGTAAAGAATACAAAGCGGTAAGAGAAGGAAAGCACTCTTATAAAACGGGGTTAGGTTTAAATGGTGGAGGGATATCTTCTTTTAAAGAACATCCTGTTCTAAGTAAAAAATTTAATGGCAGGGAAGTGATGCCCTTACCAACTGATCCTGCATTAGAAACGAATCCAAAATTGGCAGAACGACTCGAAAACCGCCTCGAGAATAAATTGCGTTTAGAGAATAAGTTACAATTACAACATGCGCCAAAATTTAATCCTACACCTAGACCTTCTTAGCTAAGTAACGGCATAACCATCATGGTAACGCTTGCAGATGCAATTATAGAAAAAAATCTGACGCAGGTTAGTAAACTCCTGCAGTTCAATATTGATGTTAATCAAATTGACGAATATGGATTTACTCCATTAATCGAAGCCGCAATAGTGGATCAGTTTGAAATTGCAGAACTTCTTATTGAACAGGGTGCCGATGTGAATTTGCAAGATATGATAGGTGGAACCGCTCTGCACTGGGCAGCAGAAAATAATAATCTCCGTTTATGTCATCTACTATTAGAACATCGAGCAAATCCCAATGCGTATAATCTAGCAGGGCAACCCGTGTTAGCGATGCCATTGCTGCGTAATCAACAAAAAATAAAAAAAATATTATATCAATACGGCGCGAATTTACAGTTTGCCCAAGATTTTATTAATACCAAATTGTTAGGGCACATGTTTGAACTCGTTGGTATTGCCAATATTCTTGATCCTAAAAATCAGTTTGTACAAATTGACTTTGAGGGTTTTTATTTAGAATTTAGTTTGGGATTGATTGGCGATACGCTCGCGCAATTTAAGACGCATTTTGCTGCAAGAAAATTGCGTCGTTATTCTGATTTAATTCAAGCTATTGCCAATGTAATTAATCATGCAGCGCAACTGGCTCAGTATCAGCAATATCAAGTTGATATTAATCAACATCAATCAGAAATTGATGCATTACTTCAACAACAGCCGTTAATTCTTCCGATTGGCTATGAGGGCCATGCAATTACATTTGTGAAATGGGAAAATATTTTAGTGAAATGCGATAGACGTGAAGACAGTCGATTGTATGACAATATTATGTTTTATCGTGTTAATCGACCCGAGAATTTTACCAACGAATTTATTAGAAAATTACTTTATGAAAAACAAACAAGTGCGTTTATTAATGCTGATTTACCAGCTATTCTCGATTTACAACCATTGACTGAATTAAAAGTGGAAGCACAAATCAGTGGTAATTGTTCTTGGGCAAATGTGGAAGCATGCATTCCAACATTATTTTTCTTATTTTTATCACAATCACATGATACTCAAAAAAATATTTCGAATTATAAACATTCTGCTTTGAGTTTTTTTCATCAATGGCGTGAGTGGAATAAAGACCGATCTTTACAGTTTTGTATTCAGAGTTTTAACCAGGCGGGCCCTGTAAGAAAAGCATGCAAGGCGGAAATTTTAGCTGCCATATTATTTCAACGTTGTGACTATCGTCATCCTGCGGATGAAAATCGTATCCGATCCATTTTGTCTGTGCTGGCAACGCCACAATATGAATATATTCTACAAAATTATCTTAAAATATACTGCTATGAGAGCGTATCAGAAGAGGGTAGGAATTTTATGAAGTTGTTGGAAGAATATGGGTACTCTACTAAAGCCAAAAGAGTATAGTTGAAATATTCAAGCTGTGTTATGCTATCCCCGCGGTTCAAATACAAAAGATTTTAGAAGGAGCTAATAGAATGAATGGCATAATGAAAGATGCGGGAATCTTAAGTTTTATAGCATTTGTTATCGTTTTGATTGGTGGAATAAACTGGGGTCTTATTGGTTTGTTTCGCTTGGATGTGATAGGTGCAATTTTGGGGAATATGTCTCTTTTATCTCGTTTAGCTTATATAATAATTGGTGTTGCTGCTGGTTATTTAATTTATATGCGCTACGTTAAGACAAGTTAACGGGATCCACTAAATATCGTGTTCCGTTGTCATTCTTACGCAGTGGGAATGACAACGGTATGGATACTCACATGTCGCTTGAAATTTTATCTAGAGTCCAATTCGGTTTTACTATCAGTTTTCACATTTTATTCCCTGCTTTCAGTATTGGTTTGATAACGTTCATTGCTATTTTCGAAGCGATGTGGTTAAAAACACGTAATCTGCATTATCTTTCTATTTGCAAATTCTGGACAAAAATACTCGCATTGACATTCGGGATGGGAATTGTCTCTGGCATTGTTATGGAATTTCAACTGGGGACAAATTGGTCCAAGTTCACTCACGAAGTGGGTAGTGTGTTAGGTGTATTATTTACTTATGAAGTATTAACAGCATTTTTTATTGAAGCAGGATTTTTGGGCGTTTTGTTTTTTGGTTGGAATCGTGTGTCTCCAAGATTTCATTTTGTTGCAACCGTGTTAGCGTTGGTCGGTGTCACATTATCTACATTCTGGATTATGTCAGCTAATTCGTGGATGCAAACACCGGCAGGTGCTGTATTAAGAGATGGTGTTTTTCAAGCGGAAAATTGGATAGATGTGGTTTTTAATCCATCTTTTATTCCACGTTTTATTCATATGCTACTTGCAGCCTATGTCGCTTCGCTGCTCGTCATTGGTGGCGTATCTGCATATTATTTATTACGAGTAAGACATGTTGTTTTTGCTAAAACGTGTTTTTCATTTGTTATGTGGTCATTGCTAATCATTATGCCCATACAAGTTTTGATAGGAGATAAAGTTGGATTAATTATGCACGAGTACCAGCCATTAAAAGTCGCAGCCATCGAAGGAACTTGGGAAACAGAAAAAGGTGCACCTTTACTCTTATTTGCATGGCCTGATAAAGACACTGAAAAAAACAAATATGTCATTAGCATCCCAAAATTAGCTTCGTACTTTAATACACATCGTTTAGAAGGTGAATTAATTGGTTTGAAATCAGTAGCTAAATCAGAGCGTCCCAATGTTGCAGTGGTTTTCTGGAGTTTTCGCGTTATGGTGGGATGCGGGCTGCTCATTTTATTATTAGCAACGATTGCTTTAATTTTACGTTTAAAGAAAACACTTTATGTTAAACCTTGGTTTTTAAAATCATGTATTTTAGCATCACCGTTTGGCTTTGTTTGCATCATTACAGGATGGTTTACGGCGGAGTTTGGGCGTCAACCATGGGTTGTATACCATATTCTTAGAACAGCTGATGCGCAATCTCCTATTTTGTTGCATCAAATTTTGATTTCGCTTATTTCTATTATTGTTGTTTATGGAATTATATTTGGTTATTTTTATTTTCTTTATTTTTTGAAAATAATTTCCAAGGGGCCAGAGCAAAAAGAATCAGAATTAGAAGATCATGCATTTAATTATATGTCACCGGAGATGGTGGAGACGGAGAAGAAATAAACGCTGTCATTGCGAGGAGTGCTTTTTACGACGAAGCAATCCAGGAGAACGTTGCAACGTTCTTGTTTCTGGATCGTCACGGCCAAGCGCTTCGCGGCCTCGCGATGACGGGCTTCTTTAATTTACGAGGTACTTATGTTGCAAATACTCGCCTCAACCTGGTATGTCATTATTGGCTTTTGCATCATCATGTATGTATTGCTGGATGGCATGGATCTTGGCATTGGCATTCTTTTTCCGTTTTTTCCTGACCGCGAAGATAAAAATATTATGGTCAGTACCATTTTGCCGGTTTGGGATGGTAATCAAACTTGGTTAGTTTTAGGTGTAGCTTCCCTTTATGGCGCGTTTCCTTTGGCATTCAGTTTACTTTTACCGGCACTCTATTTACCTATTTTTATCATGGTACTGGCTTTACTATTTCGTGGAATTACATTTGAGTTCCGTCTAAAAGCACAACGGTTGGCTACAGTATGGGACAAGTTATTTTCTCTGAGTTCAATTGTTGTTACTTTTACGCAAGGGTTATTGTTGGGTGTTTTTGTGAAAGGATTTAAATCAGGCCATAGTAGCGATACATTAATTTATGATTTATTCACACCGTTTAGTGTTACTTGTGCTATAGCCTTATTATTTGGTTATGCATTATTAGGTGCTGCATGGACTATTGCGAAAACCAATGGAAAATTGCAAGCTAAAATGTTTAATATTGCGTGGGTTTGTTTAATCATGATAGCTTTATTTTTATTCGTCATCAGCATTTGGTCACCTTTCGTTGATATAACGATTCGGCAAATTTGGTTTAATCCACATTATATTTATGAATTAGCTCTATTGCCTTTGATAACCGCTTGCTTAATTTTATATGCAGCCTATTCAATTTATCGGCGTTATGAATATATTTTATTTTGGTTGTGCATAGGAATTTTTTTATGTTCGTACACAGGATTCATAATTAGCACCTGGCCTTATATTATTCCGCATCTCATTTTTTATTGGGAAGCAGCTTCTTCATCTTCGTCATTATTATTTATGTTATTTGGGGCATTACTCTTATTGCCCGTCTTAATTGGCTATACCTCGTATTCGTATTATATTTTTCGTGGAAAAGTAAAAGAAACGATTGGATACCATTAATGCGCATAAAGTCTATTATTGGTAGCAGCATTGGAAATCTTTTGGAATGGTATGATTTTGGTTTGTTTGCTATCTACTCATCACTATTCAGTCGTTTATTTTTTCCCACAGCAGATCCTCATGTTGGACTGGTCATGACTTTCGGTGTGTTTGCTATCGGATTTTTAGGGCGCCCAATCGGTGCTGTATTATTTGGATATTTAGGCGATAGGCAAGGGCGAGTTAAAACATTGCGTTTATCTATTTTAATGATTTCTTTGCCAACATTATTTATAGGGTTTATTCCAACCTATGCATCCATTGGTATTGCAGCGCCTATTTTGCTAGTCCTCATCCGCATGTGGCAAGGGATTAGTTTAGGCGGTGAATTCAGTGGTAATGTCATTTATCTTGCGGAGACAGCACCTCAATCATCGCGTGCAATGATTACATCGTTAGCGAGCACGGGTGCGAATTTAGGTATTTTGTTAGCTGCAGTGATGGGAGGACTAAGCGCATTTCTTTTTTCTGAAACAACTTCTTGGTTTTGGCGTGCTCCCTATTTAGTAAGCGGTATATTGAGTTTGTTTATCTATGCGTTGCGTTTACAAATGCACGAAACAAAAGTATTTTCTTATCTTAAAAGGAAAAAATTATTACCAGCTAACCCTGTTCGCACAGCATTTAAAAATGATTTACCACAGATAGTTCGTACGATTGGCTTAGTTTGCATGGGTAGTACATTTTATTATTTATGTTTTATCTACATGCCCAGTTTTTTAATGCAAAATTTACATTTTACTTCCGCAAAAGCATCTATGTTGATGGTTTTTTTTATTGCAGCGATGATTTTTTTTGTTCCTGTTGCAGGCATGCTATGCGATAGAATAGGGCGACGTAAATTATTATTATTTAATGCCGCTTTTGTTGCATTAATAAGTATTCCTGGCTTTTATTTATTACTTGGATCTCAATATGTGATCGTGGTATTAGTTTTAACTATTTTTACTATTGCGAGTTCACTTGAACAAGGAACCACATCCGTTGCAGTTGTTGAAAATTTTCCGCCGACGGCACGTTACACAGGGGTATCCATTGGTTATAATTTTGGAAATGCAATATTTGGTGGCTCTGCGCCTTTAATTTGCGAATGGTTGACACATAAAACCCATTTTTTACTTGCACCGGCTTTCTATATTGTCATATGTGCACTTATTACCGGTGCGGTGGTATTCTTTTTTGTTCCTGAAACTCGTGATCGGAGTTTAATTTAATGCAATTTTTACGGAAATTTTTAGCGTTAGAAGCCAGTGGCGGAATTATTTTATTTGTTGCTGCATTGCTTGCTCTGATATTGGATAATTCTCCTTTATCATCTCTTTATCAAAAAATATTAACTACACCGATGCAAGTTCATGTATTTAATTTTTCTGTTACGCATTCGTTATTGTTTTGGATTAACGATGGCTTAATGACAATTTTTTTCTTGTTAATTGGGTTAGAATTAAAGCGAGAGTGTTTGGTTGGAGAATTGAGTCGCACCTCTCAAATTGTGTTGCCAGGTGTAGCTGCTCTGGGTGGTATGGCGGTTCCGGTACTTATTTATTCTTTTATCAATTTACATGATCCTGTTACTTTGAAAGGTTGGGCAGTCCCTGTCGCAACCGATACAGCATTTGCTTTAGGTTTATTATCATTATTTGGCAGTCGTGTAGCGCTGGGATTAAAATTATTTCTTTTAACATTAGCCATTTTTGATGATGTGGGTGCAATAATTATTATTGCAATATTTCATACTGCTGACTTGTCTTATTTATCGTTGAGTTTAGCAGCGTTACTCGTTTTAACTTTAAGCATACTGAATATACTGGGAGTGCGATCTTTAATTCCATATTTGTTAATCGGATTCGTATTATGGATTTGCGTATTGAAATCTGGGGTGCATACCACCCTTGCAGGTTTAGTATTGGCTTTTACTATTCCACTAAATCGTGATTCGATTACTACATCGCCCTTGCATAAATTAGAAGATTTTTTACTCCCGTGGGTAACCTATCTTATTATGCCTTTATTTGCTTTTGCGAATGCAGGGGTGACTTTATATGATGTTTCTTTCAACACGCTAACCAGTCCTGTCACATTGGGAATTATTGCCGGATTATTTTTAGGAAAACAAATAGGCGTATTTAGTTTTGCTTGGTTAAGTATTAAATTAGGTTGGACGCAATTGCCAGCGCAAGCTCGGTGGAGAGAGCTGTATGGAGTTACAGTTTTATGTGGTGTAGGTTTTACCATGAGTTTATTTCTTGGCATGTTGGCTTTTGCAGATAATAAAATAATTTATTTAATCGAAGTTCGCTTGGGTGTATTAGTGGGATCGCTTTTATCAGGGATAGTCGGTGTTATTTTATTAAGTCGTTTGCTGCCAAAAGCAGCATCCAGAGGATAATTCATTTAGCAACAAAAGATATTAGTCGTAAAGCTTTTTAGTTTTATCTTTCTAGCGCATCATATGGTAATATAAATAATGAAAAAAGAGATTTATTGGGTTTATATATTGCATTGTGAAAATAATACCTATTATACGGGTTACACGACAGATATCAAAAAACGCTATCAGTCTCACATTAATGGAAATAGCAAATGTAAGTATACTCGTAGTTTTAAACCACTGTGCATTGCTCAATGCTGGAAAATTAATAGCGATAAATCTTTTGCGATGAAAATCGAAGCCAAAATAAAAAAATTATCAAGAAGTGACAAAGAAAAAATTATTGCTGATCCTTTTTTACTTTTAACGGATCCACGAATTAAAGTAGCCATATTTTAATGAGACCATGTCATGGGAATACTAAAGAAATTAACTACACTTGAAAATGAAGCATCTGCATTCGGTTTTAAATGGGAATATGCAGAGCAAATTATAGCGCAAATCCGCAGTGAGCTCACAGAAATAGAAGCCCATTTAAAAAAACAAGAAGATAAAAGTAAGTTGCAAGAAGAGATTGGTGATTTACTGCACGCGGCTTTTTCTCTTTGTGTTTTTTGCCAGTTTGATGCTAATGAAACACTCACGAGCAGCACCAAGAAATTCGAGCGACGCTTTAGAGAAACGCAACGATTTGCTCGAAAAGAAGGATTAATAGATCTGAATGGACAACCTTTCGATAAATTGATGGAATTGTGGAACAAAGCAAAGAAATTAGAGAGTTAATAACATGCTCAACAAAGATATTATTCTGACAGGACAATTCATACAGCTTGAACCACTCCAAGAAATGCATCGCGAAACGCTTAGATTACTTTCAAAAGATGAGAGAATATCAGTATATTTGCCAGCATTGAGATTAAAGTTTGATAGCTGGTTTGATAAAGCATTAAAAACATTTCCAGAATCAGAGCAATTTACTTTTATCTGAAACTATAAAAATTAATAATATTCAATATGTTATAAAATTTATTATTTCGCAATATTTCTTTTATTTCTAATTGTTTCGTTTATTTCGAAATCCGTGCTATACTTTATATATGAATATTGGAGGACAATGAAAATGCAACCAACAGCCCTTAACGATAAAGGTATTAGTATTCCTACAGATAAAGAAATTAGCCTAGCGGGGGAGTCTAGTCGAAAACTTTCTGCATACATTAAATCTACAGCTCATCCTGCTTTTCAATTAGTGCAAAAAGGAAAAGACACAGAAACAATTTCAATTCCTACAGATGCTCTTCGATTATTAGTCGTTATTTTATCTCAAATGGCAAAAGGTAACGCAGTGACATTAATTCCTGTCCATGCCGAATTAACCACGCAAGAAGCAGCTGATTTATTAAATGTATCACGCCCATTCTTGGTTAATTTATTGGAAGAAGAAAAAATTCCATTTCGTAAAGTAGGAACAAGGAGGCGTGTATTTGCCAAAGATGTATTGCGCTATAAAGAGGAAATTGACAAGAAGCGTCTTGCAATTCTCGAAGAATTAGCAAATGAAGCTCAAAAGCATAATATGGGATACGAAGAATGACAAATTTTGCAACATTATATGATGCGTGTGTTTTGTATCCCGCACCGCTTCGTGATTTGCTGATGAATTTAGCGATAACTGATATGTATCGTGCTAAATGGACAAACGAGATTCATGAAGAGTGGATTTCTAGTGTTTTATCCAATAGGAGTGATCTTAATCGGGAATTTCTCGAAAGAACTCGCGACAGAATGAATATGAGTGTACGGGATTGTTTGGTTGAGAATTATCAATATTTAATTCCGACATTATTTTTACCTGATTCTAACGACAGGCACATTTTAGCCGCCGCTATTCATTCTAGTTCATCAGTTATTGTTACTTACAATCTCAAAGATTTTCCAAAGGAAATTATTAGCAAATATGGTATTGAAGCTCAGCATCCGGATGAATTTTTTATGAATCTATTCGATTTATCTTCGGAAAGGGTTTGTTTAGCAGTCAAACGACATCGTACAAGTTTGAAAAGTCCACCAAAAAATTTGGAGCAGTATCTTTCGACATTAGAAAAGCAGTCATTAAGCAATACAGTTCAAAAATTGAAAGAACTTTCAGATTGTTTATAAAAAGAATTTATCTTACTTTCGATAAATTAATGGAATTATGGAACAAAGCAAAGAAATTAGAGAGTTAATAACATGCTCAACAAAGATATTATTCTGACAGGACAATTCATACAGCTTGAACCACTCCAAGAAATGCATCGCGAAACGCTTAGATTACTTTCAAAAGATGAGAGAATATCAGTATATTTGCCAGCATTGAGATTAAAGTTTGATAGCTGGTTTGATAAAGCATTAAAAACATTTCCGGAATTAGAGCAATTTACTTTTATCGTACGTAATTTACAGAACAAAAAAATTATCGGATCAACACGCTTTTACGAAATATGCTTTAGTCATAAACGTTTGGCGATTGGTTACACCTGGTATACTCCAGAAATGTGGGGAACAGGTGTCAACCTTGATTGCAAATTATTATTATTCAATTATGTCTTTCAATTACTACAAATAAATCGTGTTGAATTTCACATCGATTCACGGAATGAACGTGCTCGTTTTGCCGTTAAAAAATTAGGTGCGACAGAAGAAGGGGTTTTGCGTCAGAATACCATTCTAGATGATGGGTATGTTCGTGATACTGTTGTTTATAGTGTCTTAAAAAAAGAATGGCCATCATTATCAATAAAAATGAAAGTACTAGGCACTGTCAGGAGGTGAAATTCAGTATGTTAGTGAAGACGCCTAACGAAATAGAAAAAATGCGTGTTGCTGGTAGATTAGCAGCCTCGGTGCTCGAGATGATTAGTCCGTATGTACAGACTGGTATCAGCACAGGCGAGCTCGAAAAAATTTGTCGTAAATACATTACAGAAGACTTACAAGCTATTCCATCAACCCTAAATCATCATGGTTTTCCTGCTTGTATTTGTACTTCCATCAACCATGTAGTTTGTCATGGAATTCCATCCGACAATAAAATTTTAAAAGAGGGAGATATTCTTAATATTGATGTCACTGTGCAAAAAGATGGATTTATTGGAGATACCAGCAAAATGTTTTTGATTGGAAAAGTGAAACCTTATGCGGAAAAATTAGTGCGTGTTACTCAAGAATGTATGTATAAGGGAATTCAATTGGTTCGACCTGGTATTCGCTTAGGAGATATTGGTCATGCGATTCAGCAACATGCCGAATCAAATCATTATTCTGTTGTTAGAGAATTTGGAGGTCATGGTATTGGTCGTACGATGTGGGAAGAGCCTCATATTATGCATTTTGGAAAACCTAATACAGGGTTAGAACTTCAAGCAGGTATGACATTCACCATCGAACCCATGATTAATTTAGGCCGTAAAGAAGTAAAAATGTTAGGAGATGGATGGACGGTTGTGACTAAAGATCATAAATTATCAGCTCAGTGGGAACACACCGTTTTAGTGACTGAATCTGGATATGAAATTTTAACTGTGCGCAAAGAAGAAAAATAGCATCATAACTTCAGCAAGAAGCGGCTTTAGTGTTTGATATATATCTACACATCAGAGAAAAGGTGGTAAAATATTTATTATGTAGGGAATAAGGAGAAAACCCAATATGGATAAGATCAAACCGCTTTTTACAATAACTGCCACAGCTTTTGGTGGACGAAACGGGCATAGTGAGACAAATGATGGAGCTGTGAAGGTTAACCTCTCAGTCCCAAAGGAAATGGGTGGGCCTGGAAAAGCAAATACAGTAACTCCTGAACATTTGTTTGCAACAGGCTACGCCGCCTGTTTTGGAGGTGCGCTTGACTTTGTTGCCAAACAACACAAAAAAGATGCATCAAAAGCAAAAATTGAATGCAGTGTTTCAATTGGTAAACGCGAGCCAAGTGGTTTTGCACTTTCGGTAAGAATGCGTGTGGAAGATAAAACTCTATCACAAGCAGATCTATCAGCGCTTGTTAAAGAAGCGCATGAGAAAATTTGTCCTTATTCACATGCAACACGTAATAATATCGAAGTTGAATTTGAAATTGTTGGAGTTTAGGATTAATCGAACATGGAGGATTTATGAGGTTCATTTATTTTTTCATTCTAGTACTTACAGTGATGTTTCCCTGTGTCTCTTTTGCAGATAATAATAACCTTAGTATTCCTATTATTCTTTATCATAATCTGAATCCCACTACTCCAGGCAGTATGAATATCACCCCACAAAAATTTGAAGAAAATTTAAAACTCTTGAAAGATAATGGATTTACGTTTATTCCATTAAAAGATGCCGTGGAGTATTTACAAGGTAAGCGTACTACACTTCCGCCAAAACCCGTTGTCATCACTGCCGATGATGGCTGGGAATCCGTTTATACTTATATGTATCCTGTTATAAAAAAATTAAATATACCAGTTACTTTATTTATTTACCCTGGGAGCATTTCAAGTAGCAAACATTTCTTGTCATGGGATCAATTAAAAGAACTAAAAGATACCGGGCTTTTCGATATACAAGGACATACTTATTCGCATCCGAACTTTAAAGTTGCAAAAAGGAAGCTTTCACCCGCTGCTTATGAACAGTTTGTACAGAAAGAATTATTTACTTCAAAAAAGATATTAGAAGATAAAATGGGTATTACGGTTACTTTGTTAGCATGGCCTTTTGGAATTTATAATGATTATTTAGAAAATGAAGCGGCAAAAGCTGGCTATGTCATGGCATTCACTATTGATTACCATACCGCTAATCGAAGTTTTAAACCAATGGAGCAACCCCGTTTTATGATTGTTGACAAGCTAGCTGACCAAACCTTTAAAATTATTTTAAGCAGCGCAGCTCCAAAATCGAATAAAGCTTAGAGTAGCCTAGTGGGCAAGTACAAAATTGGTATAGGTATTGTGTTAAGTACTTGCCCCCGCATTCCCCATTCAAATCAACTCGACAAGCCCATATTAATCAATATAAGATAAAGGGTTACCTCTGTATGGATGAAAGAGAACTATAATTTTATCGAAGCATAGAAAATATCTACCGAGGAGTAAACATGCGCTTTTTTAAGAGACTTTTTTACACGAAACCTATTGTTGCCCATGCTGACCAAAGAAGCGAATTGCGTCGCTGTTTAACAGCGGTTGATTTAACAATGTTAGGGGTTGGCGGCATTATTGGTGCAGGTATTTTTGTGTTGACAGGCATCGCAGCTGCAACTCAAGCGGGACCTGCTGTTATTTTCTCTTATATATTAGCCAGTTTAGCATGTGGATTTACAGCGCTTGCTTATGCTGAATTAGCCGCTAGCGTAGGGGGTTGTGGTGGCGCTTATAGTTATGCATATGCAGGTTTAGGGGAGTTTGTCGCATGGCTGATTGGTTGGGACTTGGCGCTTGAATATGGTATGAATGGTGCTGTGGTCTCTATTGGCTGGGCAGGGTACATGCAACAAGCATTAGTTGCCATGGGCATTACTTTACCTAAAGCGTTATTAACAGATCCGTTTCATGGTGGGATTGTTAATCTTCCTGCAGTTTGTATTATTGTATTTTTAGCCGCTATCTTATCTATTGGTACCAAAGAAAGCGCAAAATTCAATAAAATAATTGTATTTATTAAGCTCACAGCGATTGCTGTTTTCATTGGAGTCGGTATATTTTATCTCGATCCAAACAAATGGCATCCATTTTTTCCTTTTGGCGTACAAGGTATTGTGAATGGTGCGGGGCTGATATTTTTTGCTTATATCGGATTTGATGCAGTAGCAACAACTTCAGAAGAAGCAGTGAATCCGCAGCGTGATATCCCGATTGGGATTATTGCATCTTTATTAATATGCACGGTGGTCTACATTATTGTTGCTGGGGTGCTAACAGGTATTATGTATTATCCCACACTGAATGTGAGCTCCCCAGTTGCAACGGCATTACTCCAATTAGGCCATCGTTTTGCTGCTGGCATTGTATCAATAGGCGCTATTGCTGGGTTAACTACAGTCATTTTAGTCATGTACTACGGCGCGACGCGCGTATCGTTTGCAATGTCACGCGATGGCTTACTACCCAGTGGATTAATGAAAATTCATAAGAGAAGCCATACGCCGCGACGCCTCATTTGGATAGTTGGGCTTATCATGGCAGTGACGGCTGGATTTTGTCCTATTCTTCCCATTGCTAATTTAGTCAACATTGGAACGCTAGCTGCATTTGCTGTCGTATGTATTGGCGTTATTGTGTTGCGTTATACAAAACCCGATATGCCACGTCCTTTTCGAGCACCAGGAAGTCCTTATGTTCCCGTGCTTGGAGCGTTGCTGTGCTTATATCTTATGAGTAGTTTGCCAGCAGTGACTTGGATGAGTTTCGGAATTTGGATGTTGATTGGTGTATTTGTTTATTTTTCTTATAGTCGATTTAATAGTGTATTGGGTAAGCAAGTCATGGCAACTCAACAGGTATGAAGAAAGACATACTCGTTGGGAAAATAACAACTTACCAACCTATTCTTATGCCGGATATATCACCATCAGCAGCGGTGATGGTGATTCTCCTCGAAGAAGATGACCATGAAATTCTGCACATGGTGCTCACTAAGCGTTCCAAAAAACTCCCAACCTATGCAGGTGATTATTGTTTTCCTGGGGGAGTGAAAGATGATAATGATAGTGATCTTAAAGCAACGGCAATGCGCGAAGTGCAAGAAGAGCTCGGTCTCGCATCGAGTTCTTATGAGATAATTGGTCAATTAGATGATTTTGCGGATAGATATGGAAATTTAGTACGACCTTTTGTAGCTTGCATGCTTAAAAAAAAATTTAAGCTTTATTACAAAAGTTCACTAGTAGAAATTTCGAATATATATTATTTTCCTTTAAATGAGCTGGATCAATTTAAAGAAAACGAAAGTCTAGCGCAGATTACACATAGACGACCCAGTTATGTCTATATACATAATGAAGTAACTATTTGGGGATTAACAGCTAGTATTATTGTGCATTTTAGAAAAATTGTGTTTGGGCAGGAGTAATATTTATTTACGCTAAAGAAGGTTGGAAAGATTTTTTAAATCTATGTCTTGCAACCCAAGAAGCCAAACAGTTATCTGAGTTGTTGGATCTTTTTCTAACATTCGAAGAAAAAGATAGCTTAGCCATGCGCTATTTAATTATTAAAGAATTATTACAAAAGAAAAAACCGCAACGTCAAATTGCTAAAGATTTAAATGTCAGTATTGCCAAGATTACTCGTGGTTCTAATGAATTGAAGCGCATGCATCCGAAATTATTGCAGTTCTTAAAAAAGAATTTAGGATTATCTTAAGGTGAGTGACTCTTTGTTTTCATTTCTTGGCACATCAGAATAAAAATCGCTGACCAGTAATGTCTTGTTGCTTGTGCGTGGAAACAATGTAGGAAAATGAATATAATCGCAAAGGTAAGCCTTAAATTTTCCGAAATCAGTAAAATAGGATTCACCCCTATTGGAGTCAAAAAGTATGTATTGATTATTCTTATAAGTCCACCCAACAATATGGCCATGGGCAGACCCCAAAGAATTTACACTAATCGTATGTAACCCTTGTTCAGAACGACCTTGGTCCTTAAGCTTATCCAAGTAATCCTCAAATTTACTAAAACGCATCGATTGCTCAAGCCCCTCGTTAAATTCAAGCAAAGACATATATCCTTGGGTAGCATTAGCCTTGTCTGTAGAAGAAAACATTTTTTTGTCTTTTTCCCTTGTTTGTTCTAAATACTCTTTACTCGCAATTCTTTTCAACAGGGCTATCTTTTCTTGAATGTCTTTAAATTTTGCTTCTAGATCTACAGGTCTGCCTGCTGTTCCAAGGTTATCCTGAGTATCTTGAATTCTTTTTAGTAGTATTGGGTTCTGTCGTGGCTTGCTTAATTCTGCAATTAAATCACGATCAGAATTTAAATAATCATACCAAATCAATGTTAATGCATCACAAATCCCTGAGCCTTTCAGAACTCTCTCTTTAAATTTTAAATATGAGATAATATTGGCTTTTCTGATAAAAGCAGATTGAGAAAATTCTCGAGTTTTATCTGGGGTTATTTTACTTTCTTTTTCGTGTTTGATAACAGTTTTCGGTTTAGGCATGATTTCGCTAGGGGGTTTTTCTTCCGAAATAGCGGTGGGTTCTTCAGCAGCGATAAATGCACGAAAGAGCGTAGCGCTATTTGCTGTTCCAGTTAAATAATCTTGAGTAAATAATTGAGTTAAATCTTCACCTGGAAAACATGTCAAAATAAATCTATTAAATTCATGAAAAGAAATATTATCATCTTCCGAAAGGTTTCTAATAGAGTTCAATAAGAGGTAACACTTAAGCAAAGCAACATGAAGATTTTCCTTTGCTAAAAACCAACGATTTCTATTATATTGATTTAACAACCTTATCAGGTCACCTTTTCGCATATACCCCTCGTTATTGCTAATATTTTTATGTTTTATTATAACATAAATTTAATAGCTATAACGCATTGATTAATAATAAAATAATTTTTTAAACAATTCTTCAGCTGTAGGGTGGATTAGACGCGTTTTTTGCGTCGTAATCCACCATTTTTCTAAGCAGCGGATAACAGGTGCAATTCCTGCTTCGCTTGCATCAAAATAGCTTTTTGTTTTTGGGATAAATTTTTTCCCGCACGATTAATGTAAAAATTGAGCATAGACATAGCAGATTGCAGTGGCGTTCCCTTACGTCTCTTGCTAGTTGACGCGGATTGTAATAAAGATTTCGCAATTTTTTTTGGATCTTCCCAGGTGAATACACCTTCCTCTAAATCAAGCGCATGACTTTCTTCGGTAACTTTTTTGGACCATTTTTGCTTGGATTCTTTTTTCATTAATAGGTTTTTTTATTGCTAAAATCAAAACATTGTCCTTTTTTAACAAATCCTCTAAAGCCATCTTTTGTGGCATCTGGTAAAGGCCCAGGGTTGTAGTGGTATAACCACATTTTCTTTTTGATTGCAGCAGGGAGTGTCACTAATTCTTCATAATGCGCGTGCACTTTACTTTTAAACGGAGCAGTTTCGCAATCTTGAAAAATAATATCCGCTTTGTCGTAAAATTTTTTAACATGATTTGGACAAAATTGTGTGTCGGTAGTAATAAATACGGTTATTCCTTCGGGTGTCGTAAAGAGTAATCCAAAGCTTGGCATAACACATTCAACATGAATTGTTTGCACCAGCTGTATTTTGAGTTTACGCCATGTGAAGCCAGACTTTTCGTTCACTGGATGTACTTGGAAGTAAGAAGATAATTTCGCTACTTCTGTTTGCAAGGAGTTTAATCCGCCAGCAAGAACTTTGTCCCATATGTCATGTGCGAGAGTTTTACTTATATAGAGATTAGGTTTTTGATTATTACAGGTGGGATCAAATTTAGTTGTAAAGCCTAACCATTCAAGACCCCCAGCATGGTCAGCATGTAGATGGCTAATGTAAACATCGTGAATGTCATGATAGGAAAAACCGGCTTCATGCAACGAATGACGTGCATCAGAGCCGCAGTCAATGAGTAATCGTTGTCCTTCTGCATTTTCCAATAGCATATTTGAATGGTAATTATTCGCGCCAATGGTAAATGCAGATCCCGAACCTATGAACGTTAATTTCATGACTTTTACGGGCCTCCATAGGCTTATTATTACTTAGGTAAATTCCTTCTACCTATATAAGTAGTATGATAGGGATTGTTAGAAAAATCAAACTCATGCGGGTAAATATGTAAAAATATTGTTTTATTGTGAGATGCGGGAGTTTGATTCTTCTACGGTCTTATGAGGTAAAAAAAGGATATTAATGTATCATAACCTCTTGTTAAATAAGGTTTCTGAAGGCTTTATTACTAGGAAGGTATATGAGCATCAATATCCCCACCCCAATTTTGGGTTTAAAAGGCCAGTGCGTCAACAATAGTAACCTAGCGGCTTTTTGTGGGTGAAGTAGTATTTTGGTCCGCTGGATTGCATTGGCTAATTTCGTCGAAAAATTTGTTTAATGGGTTGTTTACAATGTTCTTGTTCTGGAAAAGATTAAGAATACTCTTAGGTTTATTTTTATTAAAACTTTCTTTGACTTGATTTATGCACGCTTCAATTTCTTCTTTTGAAGGTTTTTCATCTAATGTGTTCAGAGAGGCTGTTAAATTTTTGAGTGCTGTTAGTTCATCTCTTTTGTGTACCCAAGACTCAAATGATGTCTGATCTTTTTTTTCTTCGTGTTTTTTTTCTAATACAAAGGCTTCGGCTTCTAATATAGTATATTGCCGCCTAATTTTTCCTTGTAATTCTGCAGGGATTTTTGCTTGTAATTCTTCAGGGATTTTTGTTGGATCTTCAAATTTTTGATTAAGATTTTCAATTATAATTTTAGGAGTATCTAGAAAACTCTTTGTAATTCCAGCGAGCTCTAGTGGGAGATTTGCTATATCTGGACTGGACAGTGTTGTATTTAGTATAGATTTTATATTTTCCAAGCGCTTGTGTAGCTGTGTAAGCTCTAGGGAAATCAGTTCATTTCTTTGAAAAAATAGTAAGTTTGCACTCAGAGGCATAACCGTTAAACTTAAAGCATTAATATTTTCTCCAGGAAAAATGGTCGTATTTTTTAGTGTGTGCGGATTAAAAAGCTCAACGCCTTTATTGCTAAGATAAATAAGGTTTCCATCGACGAGCCACTGAGGATGATGTGGAAAACTCCAGTGATAATTAGTGATATTTTCTAGCTCTATCAAATCGTATTGTTCTGTTACTTTATATACTGTTAATTGCCGAAAATTGACTATTGCCCAATATTGGCCATCGGGCGATTCTTGAAATATTTCTAGGTTATTGAATTGATCAAGTCTTTTTTCAATTTGCCCATTTTTATTGAAGATAGTGAGGGCTGCTTCCTCTGCTATGCTGCGTATATATAAGGCCGTATACCTATTATTCGATAATATTTGCCGTGGAATAATAGAGTGAATTATCTCTATGGAACATAAAAAATAATTTGCGATCTGACCATCATTACGGATGGTCAGCATAACCTGCTGCTTAGAGGGACTATCAATAGATACTGGTTTTTCAAATACAATTCTGATTGGCTCAAGGCTAAGAAGGGTTGGGATGCGAGTTTTTGGATCATAGGGAGGTATATCATGTAATCGAATACGTTTCTCGCACTCTACCTTCGTATCATTTTTTACGTTCCATATTTCAAGACTGTAAGTATTTTTTTCGGCTGATTTACTATCTATTGGCTGATCTTTTGGTTGGTTTGGTGTGTCTTTTGCACGGCATAATCTAATGAATTGCTTATCAGACCGTGGAATTACCTCTATTACCTCTATTATATTTTCTTTATTAGCTACATTATCTATCGAAGTAGGATTAGCAATATTATGTATATTAACAAGGTAGAGCCCTTTTACTGTATTAGCCAGCATAAGATGATCGTTAAGCGCTACTAATAAGGGTTTTGGTATATTTCTATAATCATCCAGAAAAGGTACCAACCCTGAACCTAAATAGATGAGCTCCTCAGCGGCCTGACGCTTAATTGTCGCATGCGGCGTCTTTTCTTCTTTAATTTCAGCTTTTTCTTTCTTGGGTTCAGTTTCAGTAGGCGCGGGTCGGTTTTGGTTCATGCTAATTTTTTCCTCGATTTTATAATAGAGTTTTTTAAAAATATTATATTTATTATATAGTTATAATGACGGTATTTGTGTGCTTGAGGCTTTGTAGGAGGGTGGTTAATTTTGCTTTTGAATATAAAAAGTTAGGTGTATTATAAACTTGTTCCCTTTCATACTACGCATACGCAATACGAACGTTATCCCGTGAAAACTTCCCCACTTAAAGCATGCGGGGACAAGTTTACACGGGATCTACTCGATATGGAAGAAACATGGAAAAGTTTCAAGACCGTCAAGAAGCAGGGAAGATTCTTGCAGAACAACTCAAAAAATATGCGAGAAACCCTGATGTTATTGTGTTAGCGTTGCCGCGTGGCGGTGTTCCCGTCGCCTATGAAATTGCTGTTGCATTATCCGTTCCACTCGATGTTTTCATTGTACGTAAGCTTGGTGTTCCCGGGCATGAGGAACTGGCTATGGGTGCGATCGCGATGGGTGGAACAGTCGTTTTTAATGAAGAAATTGTGCGTGATCTCGATATTTCTAAATCCGCTATTGATAATGTCATTCAGTCCGAGCAACAAGAATTAAAACGTCGAGAAAAAACCTATCGGGACGATCGTCCTTTTCCAATTCTTGCAAAGAAAATAATTATTTTAGTTGACGATGGCATTGCGACGGGTGCAACGATGAAAGCTGCCATCAAAGCATTGCGTCAACAAAATCCTGCAAAAATTATTATGGCAGTTCCTGTGGCTGAAGAGAGTACATGTAAGAAAATGGCAACGCTAGTTGATGAAGTTATTTGTCCACTCAAACCAACTTATTTTTATGCAGTTGGAGCTTGGTATGAGGATTTTTCACAAACAACGGATGCAGAGGTATTTGAGTTTTTAACGGCGGCTAGATAGTTTATGAGGCATTAAAAATGACACATCTCGAAGTGGATACAGAACATCCTGTGGTTATTCCAAGTCACGACGTTTCTCTTGATGGTATTTTACATGTGCCCAAAAATGCGCGTGGTGTAGTGTTATTTGCACATGGTAGTGGCAGTAGTCGGTTTAGCAAGCGTAATCAACATGTTGCCAGAATATTTAATGAAGCAAAACTTGCAACTTTATTATTTGATTTACTTACACCAGAAGAGGAAGAAATTGATAATGATACTCGAGAGTTTCGTTTTGATATTGAATTTCTTGCTACACGTTTAATTGCAGCGACACATTACATAATAAATTTACCTGTTACGCATGATTTAGTAATAGGTTATTTTGGTGCGAGCACAGGAGGAGGTGCTGCACTGGTTGCGGGTGCAAAAGAATTTAATGTTGTAAAAGCAATTGTGTCGCGTGGTGGCAGGCCTGATTTAGCTGAAGAATCTCTGCCACGAGTGAAAGCTCCGACATTATTAATAGTGGGTGGCAATGATGAGATTGTAATAGAAATGAATCAAAGTGCGATGGCAAAAATGCAGTGCACTAAAAAGCTTGAAATTGTTTCGGATGCTACGCATTTATTTGAAGAACCTGGGGCACTGGATAAAGTTGCGCAATTAGCGGAGGGGTGGTTTCTAAAATATTTATGACGATACACAATATTGAAATTGCATCCTTATTCAATAAAATAGCCGATTTATTAGAAATTGAAGGTGCCAATCCATTTCGTATACGCGCATATCGAAACGCTGCTCATGTCATGAGTGGGTTATCAAGTGATGCTTCTGAACTTATTCAGAAAAATGTTGACCTGACAAATATTCCGGGAATTGGAAAAGATCTCGCGGAGAAAATAAAAATAATTGTTGCAACAGGTGAATTACCACTCCTTAAAGAAATTGAGCTGCGTGTTCCATCGGTGTTAAGCGAATTATTGAAAGTTGAAGGCTTAGGCCCAAAGCGAGTAAAAGTTCTCTATCAAGAATTGGGTGTACGTAGTTTAAAAGATCTAAAGCGTGTCATTGAAACCGGTAAACTGCTTGAGTTGAAAGGGTTTGGAGAAAAAACTCAGGAAAAAATTCAACTTGGCATGCAGCATGTTCAAGAATATTCTCAAAGAATTAAATTAGCAGACGCTGTTCCTATTGCTGAAAATCTTATTAGTTATTTAAAGAAATGCAAAGATGTAAAACAAATCGAGTGTGCTGGGAGTTATCGCCGTAGAAAAGATACGGTCGCTGACCTTGATATACTTGTTGCAGCAAAAGAAAGTGCAAAAATCATGAGGCATTTCGTTTCTTTTGATGAAGTGGCAGAAGTGCTTTCTCAAGGCAGTACGCGCGGAACTGTTCGACTACATTCGGGTATTCAAGTTGATTTGCGAGTGGTAGAGAGTGATAGCTATGGCTCGGCACTGTTATATTTTACAGGATCCAAATCACATAATATTGCTATTCGCAAAATAGCCATGAAAAAGAAATTAAAAATAAATGAATATGGTATGTTTAAAGGTAAAAAATCAATTGCTGGCAAAACGGAAATAGAAATGTATCGTCAAATAGGCTTGTCTTATATTGAACCTGAGTTACGCGAAGATCGTGGTGAAATTGAATTAGCAATGAAAAATTCTTTGCCTAAATTAATTACCCTAAATGATATTAAAGGTGATTTACATTGTCATACAAATGCAACCGATGGAAAAGCTCGCATTGAAGAGATAGCAATTAAAGCAGTTGAGTTAGGTTATGAATATGTTGCTATTACAGACCATTCAAAACATTTGACTGCCGCAAAAGGGCTGAACCAAAAAACATTATTAGCGCAAATTAAATTGATTGATCGATTGAATGAGAAATTAAAAAAAATTGTTATATTAAAGTCTATTGAACTTGACATTTTAGAAGATGGGTCGCTCGATTTGCCAGATGCTGTGTTGAAAGAACTCGACTTCACTGTTTGTTCAATTCACTCAAAATTTAATTTATCACAAAAAAAACAAACAGAACGTATCATACGAGCGATGGATAATCCTTATTTTACCATTCTCGCACATCCTACAGGACGATTGATCAATCAGCGGGAGCCTTATGTTGTGGATATTGAACGTATCATGCAAGCTGCAAAGGAAAGAGAATGCATTTTGGAATTAAATGCACAACCTGAGTGCATGGATCTGGATGATGTGCATTGCAAAATGGCAAAAGAAATGCAAATAAAAATTGCGATTTCTACTGATGCTCATGATATTTCACAGCTTGATCTAATGCATTTCGGGATTTATCAAGCGCGCCGCGGCTGGCTGGAAGCAAAAGATGTTGTTAATACGCGTAGTCTTGTAAAGTTAAAAGAGTTTTTGCGGCGGAGATAGGTTAAAACTTAATATTGACTCTCACTTGACATATTTGAGTGTCAAACCCCTTCCATATCATTCCCCACATCTCCTTCTGCCAATGAGTGCGAGCGCTGAAGTTAGATCGAAGCCCCGTCATTGCGAGCCCGCGCGCGCTTTTTTGCGCGGGCGTGGCAATCCAGGGAGCACAAAAACGTCCCCCTGGATTGCTTCGCATGAAAAGCACATGCTCGCAATGACGGGGCTTCGATCTAACTTCAGCGCCCACCGCACGTGTGGCATAGTCAGGAGAAATTTTGAGATGTGGGGAATGATATGACCCCTTCTTCATATCCCAAGTTTTACAAGCAAGGATGCTCATCGTCATGGTGTAAGTTCAGCAACACTTGCATATAAAGACATCCTCATTGTTAAAAAAATGAGCTAATAAGATACTAATTTTGAACAATAGGGATAAGTTCAACTGCCGGCGCGATCCCTCTTTCAAAATGAAGCCAAATAAGCCACAGTTGAAGCTTATTAGGCTTCAGGATATTGTCATGGCGTCAATCACCTCATTTTTGTTCCCAGAGTATCGTCGTGGGGTTCTGTGTTTATTATTACTCCACCCAGAGATGCGATATCATGTCCGTGAAATAGCACGGTTAACGAATACCACTGCAGGGAGCTTACACAGGGAATTATCAAAATTAGCCAAGGTACAAGTATTAATTCGGGAAGAGAGCGGTAATCAAGTTTATTATCGAGCCAATACGGCTTTTCCTATTTTTGACGAGCTCGCTAGCATTTTACGAAAAACGTCCGGCATTGCAGATTTGTTGGCAGAAGCGCTTAAGCCTATTGCGAAGAAAATTGAAGCCGCATTTATTTTTAGGATGCAAAAATCGTTGCTATTAGTGCTGAAAATCGTTTTGATGCAGCATATAAGGCAATTATGCAAATTGCTAACGCTGCTTTACAAGCAAATAGTTATAGAACATTAACGAGTAAACCTGGTCATCATCAAGTTATGATTCAATCATTAACGAAAACGCTTGCTATTGATGCCGATACAGTCATTTTACTTGATGCAATGCGAAAACAACGTAAAAATGTTGCAGACTATTCGGGTGACATTGTTCCTGAAAGTATAGTAAAAGATTGTGTCTTACAAGCAGAGGAATTATTAAAATGTTTTAAAAGTTGGTTTTCAGTACATCGCTTTGAGTTTAAATAATGCTTGGCAGATAACCTATAAGGGAGGTTAGTCATTAAGGAGGCGCATTTCTTCAGATTTTTTCCGCAACACATCCCTATTACTAACACCAGTCAAAACATGGTGGATTTGCGCGGTTATTCTCAAGAAGAAGCTAAAGAGCGTGTCAATTGGTAACCTTCGAGTAGCGGAGGAAATGAATGTCGAGAGTAGCGTTGAAATAAACTTGTCCTGGCATTACCCTTTCACACAAGCTAACGGTTTTAAAAACACAACACGCCGTGCTAATCCAGCAAGTTCTGTGGCTTCAACAACTTGATCTACGTCTTTGTATGCTCCAGGCGCTTCTTCTGCAACACCACGCATAGAGCGCGAGCGTATATAAATACCTTGTTGCGCTAATTCATCGATTAGTGTTCTTCCTTGCCAATGCTTAAGCGCTTGACGTCGACTCATTTGACGTCCAGCGCCATGACAAGCAGAGGAAAATGCATGATTTAATTCTGCAGAATTTCCAGCTAATAAATAAGAACCTGTTCCCATACTGCCACCTATACAAACCGGTTGACCGACATTTTTATAACGATCAGGTAGAGAAGGATGGTATGGGCCAAATGCGCGTGTTGCTCCTTTGCGATGAATATAAATTTCTTTTTCTTTTCCATTAACTAAATGTTTTTCTCTTTTACATGTGTTATGTGAAACATCAAATAATGTTTCAAGATGGGAACGAGGAATGATGCGCGAAAAAACGTCACGCGTTAAATGCGTAATAATCTGGCGATTTGCGAGTGCACAATTAATTCCAGCACACATTGCACCTAAGTAACGCTGGCCTTCATCAGAAAGAATAGGTGCACAGGCCAGTTCACGATCGGGTAATGTAATTCCTAAACGTTGCGCTGATTTGGCAAGAGAAATTAAGTAATCGCTACCAATTTGATGTCCTAAGCCACGTGATCCACAATGAATAGATATTACAATTTGATTTTCTTTCAAACCAAATGCTTCTGCAGTGGGAGCATCAAAAATTTTTTTAACAACTTGAATTTCTAAATAATGATTCCCAGAGCCGAGTGTTCCCATTTCTCCTAATTGACGCTGTTTTGCAAGTTCAGAAACATTTTCTGGATGTGCATTTGCCATACAACCGTTTTCTTCAATGTATTCTAAGTCAGCAGGCGAACCGTAGCCTTTATTTACAGCCCATTTTGCTCCTCCATGTAAAATTTCATCGAGTTGAGATGGAGATAAACGTAACGTACCTTCTACGCCCACACCGGATGGAACCGTTACAAATAATTGTTCTGCTAAATTTTCTAAATGTGGCAAAATATCAGATAAAAAAAGATTGGAACGTAAACATCGAATACCACAAGAAATATCAAAACCGACTCCACCTGCAGAGATAATACCACCTTGCTCGGCATCAAATGCTGCAACACCACCGATAGGAAATCCATAACCCCAATGTGCATCCGGCATAGTCATTGCGGAGCCGACTAATCCAGGAAGACTGGCTACATTGATAATTTGTTCACGAACTTTTTCATCCATGGCTTCGATCAATTCTTTATTGCCATACAGGATGACTAAATGACTTGCTTCAATAGGAGCCCAGCGATAATCATCAATTTTTTTTATGCGTGACATGTCCATGAAATTATTCTCCTAAACATCCACTACACATTTGGCTTCCCATGTATTGTTCGTTTTCTTAACTGATAACATAGTTAATGTTGCGCCTAAGAATTCTAGTATACACTTTTTTATCTTATCGATAAGATGATAAAAAATAGACAGTTATTTTAGCCATTTTAATGAGACAGGCTGAGCCTCGTACTCTAATACCTATGCTATAATCCTATATATGCATGAACAAAAACGAGTCGTAATAGAAAAAAAAGAAGAAAAAACCATTCCTTCCTATCCGCCAATGCCTTTGAAGCCGGAGGCGTTTAAGCGGCCAATTGAAGTCAAAGAATCTGAAATTGAGCGTCAGGCATTTCTTCGCAAGATTTATCGAGAAGATGAACCTGAATATAAATTTAATGATTGCTACAAGGATCAAATAAAAACATTATGCGAACATTTTTATAAACTTGCTAAACCTAAAGTTGATGTAGAAAACCTTTCACAGATTACGAGCTTTCCTCAACATCTTTTTGGGCTCATTCAAAGCGATCCAAGCACTACACCATTTGCTGATATTAAAGCTATTCTAGAAAAAATTGTTTATCTCATTGAAAAAAAACCAGCGGATGAAAAAGATGCTGAGGAAATTGAATTACATAAAAAAATGGTTTTAGAAATGATGCTGCCTTATTTGCGCGTATGCAACACCGGCACAATGGGACACCTTGATTTTGCTTATCAATATTTAACCGGTGGCGACACATTAGAAGATGTGTGGTCTGAGCTGCGCACAGATTTAATCACGGAATTTGGTTATAAACATATTAGAGAACATAAAAAAGAAATTAAAGAGGGAAATGAAATGCATGTTCCCAATGTGCTGCGCAATTTTGCGCAGCAAAAAAATTGGAACATCAAATCAGAGATGGGAAAAATCGACGATCATTTTAAAAAACTGACGCTTATTACATCGGATGTTTTCAATAAACTAGAATCGACTGTTTTAGATAGTTATCAATTAAGAAGCATGGCTGATAGCGCAGAGAAAAAATTCGAACAATTGCTTAAAAGAAATTACGAAGGTAAATATCCATGGGAGGAAAACCATGACTGGACCGATTATCAAGCTGAAATATTTTTATGCGCACAAGAATGTTTAAAAAAAATGGGGTTTGCTATTGCAGCGGGAGAATTATTTGAAAAAAAAGACGATGATACTAAAATACGAATACGCTTCACACCGCTTTTTTTCAAACAAGTTTTTTGGCGATATTGTCAACGCAACGACCGCTATGTAGATCAAACGAGTTGGCAAGAAGAAAAAGGTGTTTTTGCCAATTATCGTTTAATGCGTGCTAAAGCAGCGGCTTTCACAGATCTTGCTTGGATAGAAGATAAGGAAGGTAATGTCATTTCGTTTGACCGATTACCACCTGAAGAGCAAATGCCTTACCTCATTTATTCTGTAGTCAACTTTGATTTTCCAGATCGATTTAATTTGCTACAGCCTTCACCAACGCTGGATATTTTTAAAGAGAAAAAAGATTTAGTTGCATTAGCTAAAGCGATTGAAACACAAAATCAATTTCATAGACATGCGGGATTATTTAAAGCTATTTTAAGAAAATATCCTGATAAATTAGCTTATATGCTTAACGCATTGTCCTTTGAAAGTGTTTCTAAAATATTAGACGCGATTGAATTTGATTTTTGTTATCTGCATCTAAAAGATGAGATGCATGAGGCAATGCTTAAGCTTTTACCTGTGGAAGTAGGTCTAGGGCTGAAAATGGCAGATTTAAATAAGAATCGGGAAATATTTGAAAATTATCAAAAAGAATATACGGGCGTTGACTCACCCATTCCTTATTTTGCACTGCTCAATCTAGCTTCTGTTAAAAAAGATGATGATCAATTTATTTATAAGATGTATTTGCAAAGGTATTTTCCAGTAGATTTCCAAAAAGTAGCTGCTGAGGAAAAAGCGGATTATGCGAAGGCATTTATAGCAGCAAATAAAAGCTTTATCTCGCGCTTTGACGAGAAACAAAAAGAATTATGGCTACAGGTTGTGAGTGGCAGTAAGTACATGACATTAAAAGATGCTGTAAGTATGTGCAAATGGCTGCATCTTTTTCAACACCGTGGTCTGTTAACACATTTTTACCGTGAAGCAGTTAAAGAATGGAAAGTAGGCCGAGGTTTATATGCAGCGCCGCCACTTTATTGGGCTGTGCTTTTTAACCAAGCAGCTGATATAGATGCGTTACTGAGTGTTAAAGATACTCAAGTGAACAAGGCGTGTAATGATGGTGAGACAGCGCTTCACGCTGCAGCTTGGAACGGGTTAATTAAGGCGGTTGAAAAGCTGCTAGATCGTGGCGCCAATGCAAATGCAGCAATGAATAATGGCGCAACACCGCTTTATTTTGCAGCTCAAAATGGCCATCTTGATACTGTGCGTTTGTTGCTTGAGAATCGTGCCAATGTAAATGCAGCAAAGAATGATGGTGCAACACCGCTTTATATTGCAGCTCAAAATGGCCATCTTGATACTGTGCGCTTGCTGCTTGAAAATCACGCCAATGTAAACGCAGCAATGAATGATGGTGCAACACCGCTTTATATTGCAGCTCAAAATGGCCATCTTGAGACTGTGCGTTTGCTGCTTGAGTATCACGCCAATGTAAATGCAGCAATGAATAATGGTATAACACCGCTTTTTGTTGCAGCTCAAGAAGGCCATCTTGATACTGTGCGTTTGCTGCTTGAGTATCACGCCAATGTAAATGCAGCAATCAATGATGGTACAACACCGCTTTTTGTTGCAGCTCAAGAAGGCCATCTTGATACTGTGCGCTTGCTGCTGAGAATCGTGCCAATGTAAACGCAGCAAGGAATAATGGTATAACACCGCTTTATATTGCAGCTCACGATGGCCATCTTGAGATTGTGCGCTTATTGCTTGCAAAGGGTGCCGACATAAATACAACTTGGCATGAAAAAACTTGTTTCCAAGCGGCAAAAACCCCAGAAATTAAAAAATTGCTCTTGGCTGCAGAGCTCAAGCTAGAGCTAGAGCTAAAGAGTCATCTGGCAACTGAATCAAATGACCGTTATGTAGGTAAAACACGTTGGCAAGAAGAAAAAAGTGTTTTTGCCAATTATCGTTTAATGCATGCTAAAGCAGAGGATCTTGCATTGATAGTAGATACGGAAGGTAATGTTATTTCATTTGACCGCCTGTCGCGTGAAGAACAAATGGGTTATTTTATTTATTCTACAGTCAACTTTGATTTTCCAGATCGATTTAATTTGCTACAACCTTCACCAACACTGGATATTTTTAAAGAGGAAAAAGATTTAGTTGCATTAGCTAAAGCGATTGAAACACAAAGTCAATTTCACAGACATGCGGGATTATTTAAAGCTATTTTAAGAAAATATCCTCATAAATTGGCATATATGCTTAACGCATTGTCCTTGGAAAGTGTTTCAAAAGTACTCGATGTAATTGAATTTGACTTTTGCTCTCTACATCCCAAAGATGAGATGAACAAATCGATGCTTGACTTAATCTATCGTGTAGAAGAAGAAAAACTAGGATCTGAAATAGCATCCCGCTTGAATAAAAACCGGGAAAGATTTAAAAATTATCAAAGAGAATACACGCTTAATAGCGTTGACCCACCTATTCCTTATCTTGCACTGGTCGATTCAGCTTCTGTTAAAAAAGATGATGATCAATTTATTTATAAGATGTATTTGCAAAGGTATTTTCCAGTAGATTTCCAAAAAGTAGCTGCTGAGGAAAAAGCGGATTATGCGAAGGCATTTATAGCAGCAAATAAAAGCCTTGTCTCGCGCTTTAACGAGAAAGAAAAAGAATTATGGCTACGGGTAGTGAGTGGCAGTAAGAACATGACATTAGAAGATGCTGTAAGTATGTGCAAATGGCTGCATCTTTTTCAACACCGTGGTCTGTTAACACATTTTTACCATGAAGCAGTTAAAGAATGGGAAGTAGGCCGAGGTTTATATGCAGCGCCGCCACTTTATTGGGCTGTGCTTTTTAACCAAGCAGCTGATATAGATGCGTTACTGAGTGTTAAAGATACTCAAGTGAACAAGGCGTGTAATGATGGTGAGACAGCGCTTTACGCTGCAGCTTGGCACGGGTTAATTAAGGCGGTTGAAAAGCTGCTAGATCGTGGCGCCAATGCAAATGCAGCAATGAATAATGGCGCAACACCGCTTTATTTTGCAGCTCAAAATGGCCATCTTGATACTGTGCGCTTGCTGCTTGAGAATCGTGCCAATGTAAATGCAGCAATGAATGATGGTACAACACCGCTTTATATTGCAACTCAAAAAGGCCATCTTGATACTGTGCGTTTGCTGCTTGAGTATCACGCCAATGTAAATGCAGCAAAGAATAATGGTGCAACACCGCTTTATATTGCAGCTTATAATGGCCATCTTGAGACTGTGCGTTTGCTGATTGAAAAAGGTGCCGATATAAAGACAACTTGGCATGAAAAAACTTGTTTCCAAGCGGCAAAAACCCCAGAAATTAAACAATTGCTTTTGGCTGCAGAGCTCAAGCTAGAATTAAAAAAACTCATGCCATCTGAATCAAAAGAAAGCTCAACTGGCTTTTTTTCTTCTAAAAACATAAGTGAAAAACAAATACAAAGCATACAAATATTAGTGAGATATCTTGAAGGCAATGTAAAAGAAGATTTCTCATGCTTAGATGAGCAATTTCAATTTCGTAAAACGTTAAAAGATCAGCCGTGGAAGAGAATTTATGAAAAAACAGCTAGTCTTGTAGAAGGCTTACCTAGAAAAGTATTACGATTCTTAGGTTTATGAGATAACTGCTCTACATATTACATATAAACGGGATTTATTATGCACGCCATGCTTTTAGAAAAAATAGGCGATAAATTAAAATACGTCGAATTACCTATTCCAACAGCAAGTCCTAATGAAATTTTAATCAAAGTTCACGCGTGCGGAATTTGTCGAACCGATTTACATGTTGTTGATGGTGATTTGAAATATCCTAAACTTCCCATTATTCCTGGACATCAGATCGTGGGAACGGCCACCAAGCTAGGCAAACAAGTAAAAAATTTTCATGTTGGACAGCGCGTAGGTGTTCCATGGTTAGGAAGTAGTTGTGGACATTGTTCTTATTGTGAATCTGCTCGAGAAAATCTTTGTGATGCGGCAGGTTATACTGGATATCAAATTAATGGTGGCTTTGCAGAATATTGTGTTGCCGATGCACGTATGAGTGATATTCCCAGTTTTCCTTATGAAATTCTTTGGGGGGAACGTACGCTTTGTTCAGTAGCGAATTTAACACGTCTTGATGGAGAAGAATTTTTAGCACTCGCACCGCAAATTCCGATCAAAACAGAAGTACACACTTATCCACTCAAAAAAGCCAATAAAGCATTGGATGATTTGCGTAACGGTCGGTTTACGGGTGCTGGCGTTATTGAAAATAAAAAGCAGGACGCCTTAAGTAATTAAAAGATTATTAACTTAATTGGAGTCGGATGCCATGCACTAAACACCTCACTCACGGTGAGCTTGCATCCTACATTACAACCAAACACTCTCCAATAGGTTAAATTTTTCAATCTAATAAAAAGGACCTAAGTCGTCCCACTATTTAATTATAGCACAAAAATTGAACAGACTAAGATATTGATTTATTGAGCAATCCAGGGGAACGTTGTCATGCTGCCTGGATTGCCACGCCTCACATAAAGCTAAAGCGTGAGGCTCGCAATGACGAGGTCTGCGATTTATTTTAATAATTTCTTTCTATTATATATGCAGATAACGCTTTCAATTTTTCTGTATTTATCCCAGTTTTATCTAAGTAAATCAGTGCTTTTCGATAAAGGGATTGTTCTTTTTGCTTTGCTTTTGCCATACCAACTAAAACAGGATAAATAGGCTTATTTCTTGTAATATCAGCCCCTTGCGTTTTTCCTAGAGTTTTTGTGTCTGATTTAATACCGATAATATCGTCATGAATTTGGAATGCTAAACCTATGTTTTCACTAAATTGAGCTAAATTATGCAGAATTTTTTTATTGCGAGAATTTGCAGCGAGAGCGCTGAGTATTATACTCGCACGTAATAAACATCCCGTTTTGAGCTTGTACATAGCGGTTAATTTTTTTAAAGAAACGGATTGGCCTTCCATTTTGATATCAAGTTCTTCTCCACCAATCATTCCCATGGATCCTATCGAGCTCGCTATTAATTGAATCATTTCTAATATTGAAGAAGCGGGTACATCTTTTTTATTAAGAGTAGACAATATTTCAAATGCTAAACTTTGCAAAGCATTGCCTGCCAAAATAGTAGTTGCTTCGCCAAATACTTTATGACAAGTCGGTTTTCCACGTCGCAAGTCATCATTATCGAGAGCGGGTAAATCGTCATGAATGAGAGAATAAGCATGAATCATTTCAATTGCAGCAGCAATATTGTTAAGAAGAGAGGGTTTAGCATTTAATGCTTCTCCTGTTGCAAAGATAAACGCAGAACGTAAGCGTTTTCCGCCATTTAAAACAGCATAATGCATGGCTTGATGCAGTTGGCGAGGTTCTTTGTTGAGAGATGGTAAATTTTTTTTGAGCGTGAGAATGACACGATGTTGACACTGTTTAATATAAGTTTGAATGTCCATAGAGCTCTTCTATTGTTACGCAGCACTGGATTGCTTCGTCGTAAAAAGCACTCCTCGCAATGACGGGAGGACTGAATCAGGTTAAGAAGAAATAATATTCTTACCCAGCTGAGCTTTTACTGCAGATAGTTTATCAGTTGGAACCAACAAAGTGTAAGCTCCTTTATTGGGTACGACAGAGTGACTTCCATGTTTATAATCAGGATTCAAGCTAATTAATGCTTTGATGTCAATACCCGATGATTTAGCAATGCGTGCCAAGTCAACTGGTTTTTTAATCTTAAGTTCAGTGAAATACTGTGCATTAGTGATAGGTGGTAATTTTATGCCGTATTTCTGCGGATTTTTTACAATTTCAGCGACAGCAAGCAATTTGGGTACATAATATTTTGTTTCTTGTGGAACGGGTAATTTCCAAAAGTCACGGCTGCCAGTGCGGCGTGCAAGAGATCGCATTTTTCCGTGACCGCAATTATATGCGCCAATCGCTAAGTGCCAATTGCCCTTAAAGTTCTTCCCAAGATCTTTAAAATAAGCCAGAGCTGCTTTGGTTGACGCGATAACATTGCGGCGACCATCATAATTTGATTTCACTTTTACACCCAATTCACGAGCAGTTGTTGGCATGAGTTGCCAAAGGCCAGTTGCACCTGCGCTTGAATGGTCGTTAGGATTATATTCACTTTCAATAACAGGGATTAATGCTATTTCTGCAGGTAATCCCTTTGCTTTTGTTTGATTATGAATAAAATAAATATAGGGACTTGCTGCTTTTAAAATACTGTAAAACTTGGCTTGATCAGCAAGTAACTTGCGGATTTCAGCTTTAACTCGCGCAGACTGAGCCTTACGATCTAAGTTAAATTCACGACTGAGTGTTGTCCAGATAGATTCAGTAGGCTGCTTAGCAGGAGAGCTTTTAGGAGTCTCTTTTGTAGCAGGAGCGATTTTTATAGGTGGCGTGCTCTGAGTGGGTGCCACTGATAAGGTATTAGTTTTTTGCGTAGCAACTGAAACGACAGGTGCAGTGGTTTCTGCCAAAGCTGAAACTTTGGTTGAGGTCGCTGCATGCAAATCTGGTTTCTGTAATAATGTTAGACGAGGAAAATCTAATCCTGATGCTAACTCCAAAGATTGGATTGCAGGGATTGCTATCGTTATACCCGTAACTTCAGTGTTATTACTATTCCAAGTGATTAAAAGGCTACAACTCAAGACAGCTAAAACTACTAATTTTGACTTTCTGATTAATAATTGCATCGGGGCATTGTACCCGAAAATGTAGGCTTTGAACACCCCTTTTTGTAAGTTTTTTGCTAGTTTTAATGCTAACTAAATGATTTAATTAGCATTTTTTTCGCCCCATTTTGACCTTAAAAAAGGGCAATATCAATGAGTTAGAGCGCATTTTTTATGTCTCTAACGAGCTCATATCAATCACAAAACGATAGTGAACATCCCCTTTTATAGTCCGCTCATAGGCTTCCTTGAGCTTTTGAATAGGAATGATTTCAACGTCAGAGGTGATATTTTTTTCAGCGCAATAATCCAGCATTTCTTGTGTCTCACGAATACCGCCTATCAGTGAGCCTGCCAGTTGTCTTCTGTTTGTGATGACTGAAAAGGGTTCAAGCTCGAGAGCTTTTTCTGGAACGCCTACCAATACCATGGTGCCACCTCTGCGCAATAAAGACAGATAAAGATTAGGGTCATGAGGAGCAGATACCGTATCAAGAATAAAATCAAAATGATTTGCAAGGGCTTCAAGATTTTTGGGGTCTTTTGTTACAACAAATTTATTCGCTCCTAAACTCCGGGCATCTTTTTCTTTAGATTTCGAAGTACTGAGTACAGTCACTTCAGCGCCCATAGAAGCAGCCAATTTTACTGCCATGTGACCCAAGCCACCTAAACCAACTATTCCTACGCGTGTTCCTTTACCCACTTTGTAATGTTTGAGTGGTGAGTAAGTAGTGATACCCGCGCAAAGTAAGGGTGCGACATTTGCTAATGGAAGTTTAGAAGAAACTTTCAGTACATATTTTTCATCTACAACAATTTGTGATGAATAGCCGCCAAATGTTGGCGTTTTTCCATCTTGTTCAGTACTACTGTAAGTGAGTGAGAGATGTGTTTCACAAAATTGTTCTTCATCATCTTTACAACTATTGCAAACGCGGCACGAATCAACAAAACAACCCACGCCAACCACATCGTTGACTTTAAATTTTTTTACCGCTGATCCAATACGTACAACACGTCCTACAATTTCATGTCCTGGGACTAAGGGATAAGTTGAAATTTTCCATTCATTACGTGCCATGTGAATATCAGAATGGCAAATGCCACAAAAGAGAATTTTGATGAGTACATCATGAGGACCTAGCTCGCGGCGTTCAAATTTGAAAGGTTCTAAGGGTGATGAGGGTCCTTTGGTTGCATATCCGAGAGTGGGTAGCATATTTGATCTCCTTTTCAATGGTGATGTTAGAGCTCTTCAGATAATTATTTTGGATTATAGCGCTCAGATTGCCATTAGATCAATGCGTTCTGATTGAGCAAAAGCGCAGGTGTACTTGCTTGTACATCGAGCTTTTGCGATTGAAGAACGCATTGAGATGATGGCAAGATGAGATGCTATAATCCAAAATAATTATCTGAAGAGCTCTAGTTAATGGAGGATTTATATTGCAGCAATGGAATTTTTGTAACTATTCACGCCGTCATTGCGAGGAGCGTGCTCTTCGCGACGAAGCAATCCAGTACTGCCTACAACTCATCACCATTCTGGATTGCCGCGCCTCACGTAAAGCTAAAGCGAGAGGCTCGCAATGACGAGTTCTTTTTGTAGGAATCGTGAATAGTTACAAATTTTTTGCTACCATCTGATGCAACGGTAATATAACAAGGGAGTCACTTCATGAAATGGTTTCGTTTATTACTTCTATTTATTTCCTTCGCTGTATTTTTAAATTCACCCAGTATAGCAGCGAAAAAAAAGCTAGCTGCTCCATTAACAGATCAACAAGCTTTAGCATTAGCTACCGATGCTTACGTTTATGCTTATCCATTAGTAACGATGGATATGACAAGAAGAGTGATGACAAATGTTGTTGCTCCCAATGGAATGAAAGCACCTCTGAATGAATTTATTCATGTAAGAGAATATCCTGATGCTTCATTTAAAGATGTGACAACGCCCAATGCAGATACACTTTATTCTGTTGCATGGCTGGATCTTTCTAAAGGGCCTTATATTTTGCGTGTACCCGATGAAAAAGGTCGTTATTACTTAATGCCAATGTTAAGTGGCTGGACAGATGTATTTGCTAATCCGGGTAAGCGTACCACAGGGACTCAGGCGCATGATTTTGCAATTGTGGGTCCACGATGGAAAGGTGTGATGCCGAGAGGAGTGACTGTATTTAAATCTCCAACAAATATGGTTTGGATATTGGGTCGCACCTATGCGAATGGTACGCCACAAGATTACGAAGCAGTACATGCGATTCAAAATCAATATAAGTTAATTCCACTTCGCTACTATCGTAAGCCTTATTCTCCACCCAAAGGTAAGGTGGATCCTAATGTTGATATGAGAACACCAGTAAGAGATCAAGTCAATGCAATGGATGCTGCCACGTTTTTTAAAAAATTTGCTGAACTCTTGAAAGATAATCCACCGGCAAAAGCAGATGCACCTATGGTTGCTAAATTAAAGAAGCTTGGAATTATTCCAGGTAAAAATTTTGATATGAGTAAAGTGAGTCCTACTATCACAAAAGGATTAACTCAAGCGGTTAAAGCAGGTCAAGAAAAAATAATGGCACATGAAGGAGATGCGGGTGTCATTAGAAATGGTTGGCTTTCTACTTCAGAAACAGGGCACTATGGTGCGGATTATTTGCAACGTGCTTTTATTGCAGCAATTGGTTTAGGTGCTAATTTACCGCAAGATGCAATTTATCCCATGACATCCATGGATAGCACAGGGAAAAGACTAGATGGTGCTAATCGCTATATCATACATTTTAATAAAGGACAGTTGCCTCCTGTGAAAGCGTTCTGGTCTCTCACTGTATATGACCCGCAATATTTTTTTGTAGCTAATCCGCTTAATAAATATACTGTCAGTCCGCGTGATAATTTGAAAACCAATGCAGATGGTTCGACTGACCTCTACATTCAACATGATTCACCGGGTAGTGATAAAGAATCTAACTGGTTGCCAGCGCCTAAGGGAGATTTTATTTTAGCATTCCGTTTTTATTGGCCAGATGATTCCATTATCAATGGAAAATGGAGTCCACCGGTGGTGAAGTTGGTTTCTTGATTATGCAACCTTTACGGAATATATACACAAATGTAACTATTTACGATTCTTGCAAAAAGAACTCGTCATTGCGAGCCTCACGCCTTAGCTTTATGTGAGGCGTGGCAATCCAGAATGATGATAAGTGACGGCGTGAATAGTTACCTACAAATTTCTATTGTGAATTCCCAAATCTTGATTTAGCATCTGGCTAACTTAAATTTCTTGATTAGAAGGACAGAGTCATGAAGAAAATTATTTGCTCAATTTTAGCCGCAAGTTTAATGACCATAGCGAATTCTGCTTTTGCTGGATACTTTTATATTGGTCCTCAGTTTTTTCTAGAAAATATTTTCACCGGTGTTAGTAATTTTCGTGGTGGTTATGGACAGCTCGAGTTTGGTTATGGCGGCATGATGGATGATTGGTTTCTTGCTGGTGAAATATTTGCCATTCCTGCTACTTGGAGTATTACTAATCACTCTGTTCCCGGAACCAGTGTCAGAACAACGTATGGATACGGTGTTAGTCTTCTTCCTGGATTTGCAATCAATAACTCTGTCGTTGGCTATTTGCGACTGAGTGCGCTCGGTATGCGGTTTAATCAACTCGGTACAACAAGGCCAGGCGTTCAAGGAGGAGTTGGCTTACAGGCTTGTGTAGATCCTTGCTGGGATTTGCGTCTTGAATATGATTATACTGTTTATCGATCGGTATCGAGTGTAGGCGTCATTAAATCGGATAGCTTTGGTTTAGGAGTGATATATAAGTTTTCCCTATAGTTAAAAAAAGTCATTTTCCCCTCTGCGCTTTTTGCTGTGGGAGAGGGTGGCTCGGCACGACGCCTTTTGTCGTGCCGAGAAAAACGATTAACTAATCACTTTATTACTACCAGACATAACCTTTTTTTCAGTTGTTCCAATAATACAAATTGTTTCTACCAAAGCCGCGGCTACTTCATAAGGATTTGCATTGGCACCTGGACGGCGATCTTCTATATATCCACATCCTTTGTTAGCAACAGGGCGAGGAATTCTAATGGAAGCGCCGCGATTACCAATCCCAGATATAAATTGTGAAATATTCGCGGTCTCGTGCCTACCAGTCAAACGCAACTCTAAATCATGACCATAAACAGCAATATGTTCTTTATGTCTAGCTTCTAAAGCTTTAATTGCTTTATTAATCGCTTCCATTCCAGTTTTGGGATCTCTCATTGCGCGGGTAGAAAAATTAGTATGTTTGCCCGCACCATTCCAATCGCCTTTGACAGGTTTGGGATGCAGTTTTGCAGTAATATCAAATTTTTCGCCAAGTCTATATAAAAGCCAACGCGCAAGCCATAAATGATCAGAAACTGTTACTGGGTCAGCACTTTCGCTATCAACGCCACGGTAACCAATTTGAAACTCCCATTGCCCTGGCATCACTTCAGCATTCGTTCCATAAAGCATGAGTCCTGCATCTAGGCATGCTTGAGTATGTGCTTCTATTAAATGGCGACCAAATACTTCATCAGCGCCTACACCACAATAAAAAGGACCTTGAGGAGCTGGATATCCACGGTCTGGCCAACCTAAAGGTTGTTGTCCTTTAAAGAGAGTATATTCTTGTTCAAAACCAATCCACGGATCATAGGCACGCCCACCTTGTTCCATGAGTTGGACTAATTTAGTTCGTTTATTGCTAGGATGTGGCGTTCCATCCGGATTGAGTACTTCACACAAAGCTAAATAATTGCCTTCTCCTAAAATAGGATCGTTTACAACACAAACGGGTTGTAGGGGTAAATCTGAATCGCGCCCTGTTGCCTGATAAGTTGAAGAACCATCAAAGTTCCATTGTGGAATGTCACTTGGCATGGGTTGTCTTTTAGAGCGTGGGAGAATTTTAACTTTAGAACGTAATGTTTGAGTTGGGCTGGTGCCATCTATCCAGATATAGGTTACTTGCGAAAAGTTCATAAGTCTCTCCTAAGGTGAAGGTCAATGAAATGATAGTGAGAGTGTATCTAAAATTAGTTCGTATTTACAGGTTTTATCTATTAAAATATTAGAGTTTTTCCAAACCTACGTCTTTTGTTGTTACTCTTCGTTGCACCTGCGTTACGCTGCTCATGTATCAACAACATACACTCTGCTGCGTTACTCAGTGCGCCTCGATTAACAACAAAATACTGGGTTTGGAAAAAACTCTATTAAAAATTTGCACTTTGGAATGAGTAATAAATGCAAAAACTAAGCCGAGAATTTTACGATCGCGATACAGTGACAGTAGCCAAGGAATTACTTGGAAAATATATAGTTCATGTATCGGGCAAAATAGAGCGTATAGGCAAGATTGTAGAAGTTGAAGCTTACCTAGGGCCACATGATCTCGCTGCTCATTCTGCTAAAGGATTAACCAAGCGAACTAAAGTCATGTTTGGGCCGCCTGGCCATGCGTATGTTTACTTAATTTATGGCATATATTATTGTGTGAATGTTGTGACTGAACGAGAAGGTCATGCATCTGCAGTATTACTGCGAGCGATTGAGCCGATAAAAAATATTCACGAACGTACGCAAGGTCCCGGACTTTTATGTAAAGCATTGCATATCGATAAACGTCAAAATGCGCATGATTTACTTAGCGCTGATTTTTATATTGCTGCTGATGCTAAGTCTCCGCCTTTTGTCATCGTCAAACGGCCACGTGTTGGTGTAGACTATGCTAAGCATTGGGCAAAGAGACATCTACGGTTCTATATCAAAGGTAATTCATTCATTTCAAAACCATGAGACCAAAAAAATTAAAATGTGAGGATGCAAATGGAAAATAAATTTATAAAATTACTAAAAGGCTACCAAGTATTTAGGGATAAATATGCTCATGGCGACCAATCTGTTATGCAATATCTTTCGCATTACGGCCAGCAACCGCAAGTTATGGTTGTTTCCTGCTGTGACTCACGCGTTGATCCTGGGTTAATCCTGCAGTGTGATCCAGGGGATTTATTCGTTGTACGTAATGTGGCGAATATTATTCCTCCTTATGAAAAAGATGTCGCTCACCATGGTACAAGTGCTGCTTTGGAGTTTGGCATACGTTTCTTAAAAGTAAAACATCTCATTTTATTAGGGCATAGCCAATGTGGTGGGATACAAGCATTATTTAAGAAGCAAAGCCCAAGTGCGGATGATTTTATAACAAATTGGGTTTCTTTAATAAAACCACATGATAACAATTTACAAGATACCGATGCGGATGCTTATGCAAAATTAGCTCTCCATCATTCTTATCAGAATTGTTTAACTTTCCCCTGGATTAAAAGTCTTGTCACGCGAAAAAAATTAAAGATTCATTTATGGTTTTTTGATATTAAAATGGGAAAGATTTTTACTTATTCGGATTCCAGTAAAGAATATCAATCACTGTAGGGTGGATTAGGTGCGTTCTTTGCACCGTAATCCACCCTACAAAAATTTTTATGCAATCGATGCAACTTTTTCAGTTACAGAAGGGTGAGCAAATAAAGTAAGTAACTCTTTTAATAAAATGGATAATGTTTGTGTCATAATTAAAAAATCCGCACCGAATTGTTGTAATTTTGTTTCAGCTTCCATTTCCTTTACCTGTGCAGTAATAATATCTTGAAAGCGAATGCCCTGTAATGAGAAATTATCTACCAAAACAAAATTAATGCGATCTTGCCAGTTAAGAGCAAGTTGTTTAATTTCACAACCGTCTTTGATGAGAGCCTGAATACTATTAGCAAATAAATCTTGGTGTTGACAACGAATAATTCTATTTTCTTGGTGAGGATCTTGTAGTACGCAAGCTTTTTCAATAGAAAATGCAGATGGATAGTTTTTATCTTTTAGCCAATAGGTGAGAGTAGAGGAGAGTTTTTTAATGTCCAATTCTTTTGGCTCTTCGCTAATGGATTTTTTAAACATAGAAATAAATTGTTCTACTTTTTTCTCATTTATTGTTCCAAGAACTAACCAATGGTTTTTAATGTCGATATAAGCGTAAACGCGTGTTAACTTACTAAAAGCGCGAGGAAGAAGAGTTACAATGATTTCATCTTTTAGAGAAAGTTTTTCTTTTTGGTAAACTTTACGATTTTCTACAGTTTCTATTTGCTTAATCTTTTTTTCGAGTTCTTGACGAATAACAATCGCCGGTAGAATTTTTTCTTCGATTTGTAAACAAATCATAATGCAGTCATTAATAGACTGAGCGAGTGGTGCGCCTTCTTCATCAATAGGAGAAACCCAACCCATGCTTAAGGCCATAGAAGGACGACAAGGTTTAAATGATAGAGGCTCAAGCTTTTCTATAAGACCTGCTATTGGAAATCGCGCTGAATCAGCGAGTTGAAAGAGTTTTACTTGTTTAAACCACATTTCTTGCGTTGCTCCTGCTAAGATAGAAAAAAAGCAAAATAATAAACTTGGGGCGGGGTGTCAAGATAAAGTGCCTCCTTTTAGCAATTCTAATTTTGGCTGGCCGTTATTGCGTAAATAAAAATCGTAGTCGTAGGGTGGGCACGCTGCGTTTTGCCCACCCTACAATCTGGCTTGGCAACGGAGTCCATTCGCGAGTATTTGTCGCTATTTATTATAAAGCACCTTGTCTGAGCCAGAATAACCAGAGTTACTATTTTTTTGAGACAACTCTTTCCATAAGCTTAAGTTTTCTTTCACTGAATCTATAGACTTCTTTAATTTCCCTAAGAGTATTTTTTCATTAGTATACTCTTTGGGAAGAGCTACTTCTACACAAACATCTTTTTTCTTTTCCGCTACAGTTGTAATAGTGACCTTAATATGAAAAGTTCCTGTATCTTTATCCTCGTTAGCTTTGTCAGTGGATTGTAAAGATTTAACAAATTGAGGAGTGAGATGTAAGGAAGTAACATATTCATGTGCTATGTCATCACGTAACGCTTCCTTGCTATCATCATTTGATTGTTGGTAGGTAGTATAATAAGGATCAGTTGGTAATTCACTTGTTAATAAATTACCTAGCCCTTTTACTAATTCATCTCTACTTGCTATAGATATGAAAACGATCTGAATATTTTCCCTGTTGAGGCACATTTGAGAAATTGCGGGATGCGTAGTTTTTAAAATATGAATTATTTTCTCCCTTACAGAGGATATAATTTTATTTGCTGTACTGAATTGCCCTTTCCCGTAAGTGCTATTAAATTCACGAATACCACTAAAAACACTATGCATAACCACCCCTCATTTTTGATAATTTGAAAAACACTACTATAGCATTCTGTCTTTTTTTAACAACATTTGCAATCTTTGCCAAAATTGATTATTTGATTTAGGATAAATATTTAAAAATTCTGAAATCGAAAAATCTTGAAATACAGGCAAGTATTCCTGCGATTTTTCTTTCAAAATGTTTCAACTTCCCTATTTCAAGAGACTATTTGAAAACATGTAGATCCGCCAACGCTTACAAAAAAAGCGCAGGCATACTTGCTTGTATGTCGAGCTTTTTTGATTGAGAAGCGTTTCAAGATCGATGCAAGATGAGATGCTAGAATACCAGTTTATTTATCTGAAGAGCTATAGGTGGCAGACTTAATGGTGTCAATAGTGAGAAAAAGAGTAAGTTCTGATTCTTGTAATTCAGTAAAGCCATATTTTTTATAGAATAACTTTGCATCGTTATTTTTTGCATCTACCACTACAGCATACACAACCATTTTTTCGGCAATATTTAATACATTAGTTAGAGCGTCGTGTAGCAAAAAACCTCCGATTCCTTGACCTTTATATTCTTTATCAACAGCCAGTCTTCCAATTCGACCTATTGGGGTAGGATATTTCGGCAGCTTGGCTTTAACATTTTCAGGAAGTTGATCATATTGAATATGTCCAGCTGACAGTGTGTAATAGCCGTAGATTTTTTTACGGTTATCTGCTGAAACAGCAACAACCGCTACGTACGTTTTTGATATATTTTTGGTTTGATTTTGATTGGCGTGTTGCTTCAAAAAAATATTAAGCTCTTCTACGCCACAATCAAAAGTCTTACGATCATGTAAGGCTGTGCCGAGTTGTTCTATTATTAAATCCATTAGGTTTTTTCACGATGACTATGTTGTTTGATACTATGTTTTTTAAATAGCTGCTTCAGCTTTTCGTTAGCTTTGGGAGGGGTTTGCAGCGCTGCGATAAAGCGTTCGCTTTCTTTACGAGTTAAACGAATTAAATCGGCTGTCTCAAGTATCTCCGTTGCCTTAGGCATGGCACAGTCAAGGATAAACGCAGAGAGCGTTGTCCCAAGCGCATATGCTGCTTGTTCTAGCGTTGTTTTAGCGGCTTTAGTTGTTTTGATATCAACTCTTGCATCTTTAGCTGTCATTATTAAATACCTCATATTCATATTGGTATTATAGCTTAAATTTTCTAAAAGTACACACTTTGTACGTACGTAATAGTGATCTCTCCTGACCTCGTGTATTTAAAACTTCCTTCCTATGACTTAAATGCTCTAAAAATTTTGGCTTGACCTAACCATTTGAATAAATTTAAAAAATCTAGTTTGGATTTTCAACGCCTTGGTCAAGATAAAAGTTGAGGTTAAAATTAGGGGTGCTGTACAGGTTTTGCCTCGTTAGTAAATTTAGATATAATCGTAACTATTCGCGCCGTCACTTATCACCATTCTGGATTGCCGCGCCTCACATAAAGCTAAAGCGAGAGGCTCGCAATGACGAGCTCTTTTTGTAAGAATCGTGAATAGTTACGTTTTACCATCATCCTTAATTTAGATATAATATATAACTTTTTAGGAAGCTTTATGAAGCAATTAACTCCATATAAAAAACTTTACCGTTCTCGCACAGACCGCATGATAGCAGGTATATGTGGTGGCTTAGGAGAATACTTCGGCATTGATCCTACCTGGGTAAGGCTAATATTTATTTTATGCTTTTTCTTAGCCGGGGTTGCTCTGTTGATTTATTTAATTTTGTGGGTGATTGTGCCACTTGAATAAGTGATACATATTATTGCCTACAAAGCCGCATATTTGATATCGCTTGATGTTTTATGGGTTGGCTAGAGCGAATCGAATTAATATCTAAGCCTCCTCTTCGTGTTGAGCGGCCGTAAACGGTTAATGCAGAGGGATTGCAGTGTTGCATGATTTGCAGGAAAATTTTTTCCATGCATTGTTCGTGAAATTCATTATCATTTCTGAATGAGACAATATAACGTAATAATCCTTCGCGATTTATTTTTTTCCCCTTATAAGATATTTGTACGCTACACCAGTCGGGCTGATTTGTTACTAAGCAATTGGATTTCAGCAAATCTGAATGTAATGTTTCTTCTACTACTGTGTTTTCAGTTTTTAAGAAAGAAGGATCGGTATTGTAAACGGAACATAGAATATCTAAATCATCTATGCATATTCCGTTTAATCGTGGAATCAGTTTTTCTTCTTTAAAAAGATTAATCGGTGTAATGCGAACCATGATGAGCGAGCCACCTAAGCGTTCTTCAAGATCTTTTTTAATGGTAGCTTGTAAAGCGTCAACATTTTTAAATTGAGTATTGTTAAATGAATTGAAATATAGTTTCATTGATTTGGATTCAATGATATTAAGAGATTCACACCCATAGATGATTTCTGCGAGTGCAACAATAGGTTTGCCTTTCTCATTTAACCAAGAAACTTCATAGTGATTCCAATAATCAAATCCATAAAATGGTAATTTATTAGAATGAATTCCTATTGCTTCGCGATTTTTTATTCTTGGAATAGGAAAGAGCTTGCTAGGATCATAGCTTGAGCTATATTCTGATTTTTTGCCTAGATCAGATCTTTCTAGGTTTAAATAGTTAGCCATGGTTGCCTCACGTTTAATAAGGCTGATATTTTCCCATTGCGCTCATGGTTTGGCAATAATTATCTGAAGAGCTCTAGCTCACAGTTGCGTTCACCATCTTTTTTGCAAGCATTAACCAAGTTCTAACGATGGTGTCGGGATTTAATGATATATTTTGAATGCCTTCTTGCATGAGCCACTCAGCAAAATCAGGATGATCGGATGGGCCTTGGCCACAAATGCCAATATATTTTCCTTGCTTAAGACATTCGTTAATTGCACGATGCAGCAAAATTTTAATGGCTTCATTGCGTTCATCAAATAATGCTGCTACTAGATTGGAATCACGATCCAGTCCAAGTGTTAATTGCGTTAAATCATTTGAGCCAATTGAAAAACCATCAACGTGTTTTAAAAATTCTGCTGCCAGTAAAACATTAGAAGGAATTTCACACATCATATAAACTTTAAAATCATTTTTACCACGTTTTAATCCATAACTTTCTATAAGATCAATGACTTGTTTTAATTCGGATACCGTGCGTACAAATGGCACCATGACTTGCGCATTGGTTAAACCCATTTCATCACGTACGCGCTTAAATGCTTTACACTCCAATTCAAAACAGTTGCGAAAATTTTTATCGTTGTAACGTGATGCACCACGATATCCTATCATGGGATTTTCTTCGTGAGGTTCGTATAAATGGCCACCCAAAAGATTAGCATATTCATTCGATTTAAAATCAGAAAAACGAAAAATAACTTGTTTGGGATAAAAAGCAGCGGCAATGATGGAAATTCCTTCGCGTAATTTTTCAATATAAAATTCGACGGGTGCCTTATAAGCAGCAATTTTTTTACTAATTTGTTGGCGAAGATTTTTTGGTAAGGATTTGAAATGTAATAATGCGTTAGGATGAATACCAATCATGTTGCTGATGATAAACTCTAATCGTGCTAGACCCACACCATGATTGGGCAACGCTTGAGTTGTAAATGCTTTGTCAGGGTTGCCTAAATTAACGCAAAGTTTGAGTGGTAATTCTGGAAGTTCTTTTACAGAAATTTTTTCAACATTGAATGGCAGTATTCCTGCGTAAACGTAACCATCTTGTCCTTCAGCGCAGGAAACAGTAATACCTGCATTATTTTTTATACGTTTAGTTGCATCACCGCAACCAACGACCGCAGGTATCCCGAGTTCGCGTGCAATGATTGCAGCATGGCAAGTACGTCCACCACGATTAGTGATAATGGCAGCAGCATGTTTCATAATAGGTTCCCAATCCGGGTCTGTCATGTCTGTTACCAAGACTTCTCCTGGTTTAAAATCTCCCATTTTTTTAGGATTTAAAATAATGTGTGCTGCGCCACTACCAATGCGTTGGCCAATACTCTGACCTTGCGCCAGAATTTTTCCTTTCGCTGAAAGATTGTAATGCTCAATGACATGCTTTTGTTTTTCTTGACTCTTTACGGTTTCAGAACGTGCTTGCAAAATATATAACTCGCCATTTAAACCGTCTTTAGCCCATTCAATATCCATAGGCTTGCCGAAATGCTTTTCAATAATTAATGCTTGTTGAGCGAGCGCTAAAATTTCTTTGTCACTTAGACAGAAACACAATTGATCTTTTTGTGGAACAGAAATAGTTTTGATTGATGTGCGGGGATTTTTCGAATTCGTATAAACCATTTTGACAACTTTATTTCCTAGGCGACGTTGTAAAATAGCTGATTTATTAGATTCGATTAATGGTTTAGAAACACAAAATTCATCAGGAATCACGTGACCTTGCACAATAGCTTCGCCTAATCCATAGGAAGCGGTAATCAAAATAACTTGATCAAAACCCGATTCGGTATCTATTGTAAATAGTACACCACTCGCACCTTTATCACTGCGAATCATGGGTTGTATCCCTGCAGAAATAGCAATTTGATGCAAGTCAAATCCTTGATCATGTCGGTATGCAATTGCACGACTCGTAAAAAGTGAAGCAAAAACCATTTTGATAGACTTTAAGACATTTTTTAAACCTTTAACGTTTAGAAAAGTTTCTTGTTGTCCTGCAAATGAAGCGGTTGCTAAATCTTCTGTAGTAGCAGAGGAGCGTACGGCAACAGCTACATTTTTTAAATCTGCATACGCTTTTGCAACTTCTTCTGCAAATTCTTTTGGGAAAGGAGTCGCTATGATCCAATTTCGAATTTGCGCGGCAGTTTTTTCTAAGGTTTTTACATTATTGACATTTAAAGAGGATAAAGCGCTGGAAATTTTTTTATCTAATCCATTTTGGTTTAAGAATTTTTTATATAAATCTGTAGTGGTTGCAAATCCTGCTGGAACTTTGATTCCTTTTGATTTGAGATGCTGAATCATTTCACCTAGAGCAGCGTTTTTGCCGCCTACTATTTCCGTATCGGATGAATTGACGCTAGCCAAATTAACAAGATAGCGCATGGACCAGACTCCTTTCCAGTATTGTGCATTATTATAGTATAACATGATGATTATCAATAGGGTTGGAAATGATGGTATGCTCCTAGCAGGGGGGCGAAGCTATCCAGAAGTATTATAATACAAGCTGATCATTATGGTCTAAGTAGTACAAATTTTGCCAATTTTTAGGTGGAAAATAGATGAAAAAATTATTATTAATTCATGGTGCCAATTTAAATTTTTTAGGGAAACGTGATTCGGAGCATTATGGAAATTTAACATTAAAAGATATTGAGAAGCTCACTGCACTTGAAGCAAAAAAATATGGTTTCAAAATTATCCCTTATCAGTCAAATCATGAAGGTGATTTAATTGATAAATTACAATCAGAAGCTAAAAATTGTGTGGGAATTATTATTAACCCTGGAGCATTTACGCATTATAGTTATGCATTATATGATGCTTTACTTGATACAAAATTACCGATTATTGAGGTGCATCTTTCTGATCTTAAAAAGCGTGAAGCATGGCGTAGAAAATCTGTTACAGCGCCAGCGAGTATTAAAATGATTAGCGGTAAAAAAGAAAAAGGGTACAAAGAAGCCGTCAAAATTATTGTGGAGCATCTAAAGCGTCATGATCACCAATAAAACGCGTTTAAATATGGTAATTGGATATCCTTTAGCACAGACGCGTAGTCCCGTGTTGCATAATGCAATATATCAAGCATTAAACATGGATGCTATTTTACTCGCTTTTTCTCATCCCAAGATTGAACCTTTGATTCAAGCGATTAAAACATTATCTGTTGAACTTACTGCGGTGACGATTCCATTTAAAGAAAAAGTATTTAAATATTTGGATTATTACGCACCTGACGTTAAAGCATTAAAAGTGGCTAATACAATTATTCAACGCGACGGTAAATTATGGGGTTATAACACCGATATAGATGGCATTGCTTATGCTTTACGTAACACGATTCTTTTGGGTAAACATGTTTTAGTGATTGGTGCAGGTGGAGCAGCACGAGCGGCTGCTTATGTTTTGCAACAAAATAATGCTAAGTTATTTTGGTTGAATCGCACAAAAAAGAAAGCGTTAAGTTTAGCGAAAGTGTTTGGTGGCGATGTGATTGATCGCAAACAACTGCGCAATTTGCGTATTGATGTTGTTGTGAATACGACACCTTTAGGCATGTATCCACATACTAAGATTTCTTCTTTACCAAATTATCGCTTCAACGCCGAGCAAACAGTATTTGATTTAATTTACAATCCAATTTCAACAAAATTATTAACGGAAGCACGTAAGCGAGGAGCTAAAACTATTTCTGGTTTGGATATGTTTGTTAAGCAAGGTGTTAGGCAAGTTGAGTTGTGGACGGGCAAAATAATCCACGACAAGCTTATTGATAAGATTACTAAAATTTTATTAGAAAGTTGAAATTGTAACTATTCAAGATTTTTACAAAAAGAACTCGTCATTGCGAGCCTCACGCTTTAGCTCTATGTGAGGCGTGGCAATCCAGAATGGTGATAAGTGACGGCGTGAGTAGCTGCTTGAAATTTCTTGTTTTTTAACACGGCAAGCGAGTAAACTAATAGTTTAAGGAATATTTTAAATAGAAGGAAATACTTATGCGTAAATCATTATTGATGGTTGCTGCTCTTGTTGCAAGTCTTAGCTTAGCGGGTTGCTCCTCAGGCTTCATGGGAATGACGAGTAATACGACAAAAGGTAAGAATACTGTTGATCCGACCGCACCTGTTGGCGGCGATCTTTCAAGATCCATGGATCAATATGATAAAGAAAAACTTTCCCACGCTTTAGATAATAAAATTGGTAAACCAACTCAGTGGGTAAATGAAAACACAGGAATACATTATCTGGTAATGCCAACACAAAAACTCGTTCTCAATGGGAATCCTTATTGCCGCAAATACAAAGTGATATCTAGCAAAAATGGTTCTCAGCGTGAATTGAATGGAACGGCTTGTGTGTCTGCTGAGGATAGCAGTTGGCAGGTTGTTAACCAAGGCTAGGGATCTTGGGGGCATTTCTACTCTGCCGGCCATAAAGCGTTGCCAAAAAATATCAATTTTCCTGCGACCCGCTGCCTACATATTACCAACATATGCTCTGTGCGGTTCTCGGGAATTAATATTTTCTTGGCAACGCTTTCTGGCTCGGCAGAGCGAAATGTTAAAGACCCTAGTTATCATTTGCGCTGCAGAAGCAGCAATCTAATATCCCGATGAATTCTCCACATGAATATCACCATCAATATCGGTATAAGAAATAATATTGCATTTTTTGAATAAACCCATCCTCCATAACGCTCGAATAAATAATCCACAACCATGTTGACAATTGTCAACAATATAAACTATACTTATATTATAAGGACAATATAAAAATGGCACAGAGGAGATCCAAACATCCTAACAAAGAAATTGAAGAAGCCATTGCGTATGCGGAAGAACATGGATGGGTATATAAGGGTTCTGGAAAATCCGCTCATGCTTGGGGTAAATTGCTGTGTCCCCTGCATGCAAGAGAAGGGCATAAAATGTCAATTTGGTCGACACCAAGAAATACATTTAATCATGCTCAACAAATTAAACACTTTGTGGATAAATGCCAGCATGACGCTACAGGAGACAATGAATGAATACAAATAAAACGTATCAATTCACACTTGTTTTAAAAAACGTGAATGAAAACACACATGATCTTGAAGATAGCTTTTTCGAAGCTGGCTGCGATGATGCGCTTATCAATTTTAAAAATGGTGCAGTCTATTTAGAATTTGACCGTGAAGCTTCTTCTCTTGAAGAAGCAGTCATATCGGCAATCAAGGATGTGCAATCGAGCTCAATTGAGGCAGAAGTTGCAAGTGTAGCTCCAGAAAATTTTGTAACAGAATCTGAGATTGCTAAACGTCTTGAAATATCAAGACAGACTGTCTCTTTATGGATTAAAGGCGAGCGTAGAAAATCATTTCCATTTCCTGTAATGCGTCTTGCTGAAAAATCACCATTATGGAAATGGGATGAAGTTTGTGTATGGCTTTATGAAAATAAAATTATTACAGATAAAGAGATTCTTGAAAGCGCATTATTTTTTACAAATATTAATGCCGCTCTTGAAGAACGTGATAGTCGAGCGAGAGAAAGTCGCCATCACTTGCTAGAGCGTATTTCGATTCATGGATAGTGACATGTGTGCGTTTTGTCCAACACGGGACACGTGGGTCTGCCCCTACACTAATGATGGCTCGTTATTACTTACGCAGTAGCAATAATCTAATATCCCGGTGAATTCTCCACATGAATACCACCATCAATATCGGTATCAGAAATAAAGTTATAACGATAACAAAGATGGCCATATTCATGGCAAGCGGGCTAATGCTTAGCTGACTCAACAATTGTGTTGATTGCTGAATTGCTTCACCATTTTTTCTAATCGCTAATGAACTTGCCTCAATCGCAGCTATGTTACCTTGAATCGCTGCTGTACTGCGACTGATAATATCTGCATTGGCTTTGATAGCTTGATTTGTTTGCTGAATGAGATCCCGGTTTTTAGCAACCATATCGTTACTGCTTTCTACCGCTTCTTTGTTAGCTGCAATGACTTTTGTGCTTGACTCCACGACGAGGCGATTTTTTTCGATCGCTGCCGTGCCTTGTTGAACATCATGTATTAAATTGCAACTTGCGATGATCAATACGCCGATAGAAATTATTGCAATAAGCATTAATTTTATGAATGAGGTATTTACTTTGTCTAGGAGCATTTCCGTATTTTCCTATAAAATTCTAATAATAAACCTAATTATATAAAAAGAACTCGTCATTGCGAGCCTCACGCCTTAGCTTTATGTGAGGCGTGGCAATCCAGAATGGTGATAAATGACGGCGTGAATAGTTACTAAAATTCTAATGATAAAATTGCATTTTATCATATTTTGAATATTCCTATCCGTAGGATGATATGTCTAGTTGGCTTAATTATGCGCTAGCAGCGGCGATTGTCGTCCGCTTCTGCTTTCCAGGTCAACAAGCTCATGCTCGTTTTGATTCTGTTGTTTTGGAATTACAGCTTGTGCTGCCTCGTCTACAGTAGAAGCCTGTTTGAAAATTCCCTTAGCCCGACCTTTCAACCATCCAAAAAGACCGAATGCCGACGAGACACCGCTGCCTAAACCATAATAACCATAATATGTTGGTTCCGAGGGGTTATCTTCGGAGCGATATAGCTCTGCTACAAAGGTTGCGAAAAGTCCTACTCCCATGAGCATCAATACAAATCCAAAACCCCGCAAGTTATTGTTTGGCTGACCACCTAATGGGTCATTTTTAATAAGTTTACGGAATTTATTTCGAGTTTCATTGTTAGGTGACTCTAGTAACGTAAGAGCAGCTGTTAAAACGTTCGTATAAAATGCAATATTAAATCTTGGATTATTATCATTTTTCTTTTTCTCAATACACTCGGCGAGCCCCTTTACTTCATCTGCAAATGTTTCCCAGTTTTTATTGGGGTTAGTCTTTTCCTCACCAAGAGAAAGCGCGCGAGTGATTAAATTTGAGCTCGCTGTTTGATAGGCCACTTCGGTCTCGTCTTGTTTGTTATCGCCTGACGGTAAAGTATTGGAGGAACGCGCTTGCTCGTTTGCTTTCGTTCTAATGTTCATAAGATCACCTCTTTCATATAAAATTTAACAAATAGTAATCAAAAATAGTTAAAGTTGCAAATATTTTATTCATTTCAACTATTGATCATTAAAAGAGCAGTAACTATTCACGATTCTTAAAAAGAACTCATCATTGCGAGCCTCACGCCTTAGCTATCAACTAAAATATTAGTTGACATCAACTAAATTATTAGTTAACGTCTTAAACATTCTTTTACTTTATAGGTACGCCATGTCAGTAAAATATAACTTAACACCAGTTGAACTCGAACTGATGGAAATTCTGTGGAAAATAGACCAGGGCACGGTGCGTGATGTCATGGCGCATCTTTCTAAGAGCCGAAAACTTGCCTACACATCTGTGTCAACTATCTTAAGAATATTACAACAAAAGAAAATCTTAATCGCTAAAAAAATGGGGCGACAACATATTTATTTGCCTGCTTTAAGCAAAAAAATCTTTGCGATGCATTCAGTTAAAAAAATGGTAAACCAAATTTTTTCAGGAAATTCTGTGGAATTAGTAGCCTATTTAATGGATAAAAATAATCTCTCTATGGATGAACTAATAGCTATCCAAAGGCTTTTGGATGCAAAGAAAAAGGAGATTGAATCGTGATACATTCTCTCATTAATTTGCATTTTCTAGTCTTGAACTTTGCGTTCCCTCCACTCCAACGCGTTTTGTTGGAGGGGAGGAGGGTCAGGGGAGGGGAGGCTATATAACCTCCTCTCCCGTCTCAGCATCATTGAAAAGCATGATGCTGAGCCACCCTCTCTTCCACGAAGAGCGTGGAGGAGAGGGGAAAAGGAAGAAAATCTCTTTTTACGTTTAGGCTAGTCTAGGATAAAATGCCAGTTTTATTGAGAGGATTTCAATGGGCAAGCTGATGGAGTTAGTCAATGAGCAATTTAGAAGCGATGCCGTTACTACATCCATTCAGAAGGAGTCTTTTTATATAAGGCTTATAAAAAAATCTTTTTATTTATTTTGCCATATTATATTTAAATTTTATTGTCCATTAAAAATTAAAGGTAAAGAATTTCTTCCGCACACACCTTTTATTTTATGTAGCAATCATTGTAGTCACATGGACAGTGTTGTATTGATTCTATCATCCGGTCTTTCTTATTCTTCTTTTGGCATGATTGCAGCTAAAGATTATTTTTTTGAACAAGCAAAAAATAAAGGTTTTAGCAAAATTTTAGACTTAATTCCAATTAGCAGAAAATGCACTAAAAAATCGCTCATAGAAGATTTAGCTGCTTGCAAATCTTTTATTAGCAATGGCGAGCGCAATTTAATTATATTTCCAGAAGGGACGCGTTCCCTCACAGGTATCATGGGGGACTTTAAGCGCGGTATTGCTATGATCGCGATAGAATTAGGTATTTCTATTGTGCCTGTTTACATAAAAGGAACGCATCGTGCCCTGCCAAAAGGTAGCTTTTTTCCCAAACCGGGCCGTATTCAAGTTTTGATTGACAAGCCTATTGATACCTCACAATATAAAGCCTCAATAGAATCTAAAGAAGGTTATTTGAATTATCGTAAGCTAACAAAACAACTCGAAAAAAGTATTTTAATGCTTAAGGAACAGCATGATACAAGCCAGTGAAAGTTCTCACATGAAGTGGAATGGGTGGGGTGATCCGAATAAACAGTTTGATATTACAGATAAGCCAGAGCTTTGGCCTTATATTGTGAAAGTCACTGGGATTGCACCGCAGCAATCTCCAAAGCCACCCGTGGATCTTGATTTAATCACATTACCTTCACAACGGATTCATCCAGAAGCTCTTGCTGAAATTCAAAATGTACTTCATCCAAATCAAATTGCTTTGGATGATTTTCAACGCCTTATACATTGTTATGGAAAAAGTTTTCGTGATTTATGGCGCATGCGTAATGGCTTGATAACAGATGCTCCGGATTGCGTTTGCTATCCGCAAAATGAAAACGAAGTGAAATTAATTATAGCGATTGCGGTTAAACACAATATTGTTGTTATTCCATTTGGAGGCGGCTCTAACATTGTAGGTGGTGTTGAAGTGCGTCAGCGAAAAAATCGCATGGCCATTTCACTGGATCTTTCCAGAATGAACAAAGTGCTTTCGGTGGATGCGGAATCTCTTACAGCACGTGTGCAAGCTGGAACAATGGGACCGATGTTAGAAAAGCAATTAAATGCGTTGGGTGTCACATTGGGTCATTTTCCAGATTCGTTTGAGCATTCTTCAATTGGTGGTTGGGTTGCAACTCGCTCAGCAGGTATGCAAAGCGATAAGTATGGAAAAATCGAAGATATGGTGGTGTCGTTACGTATGGTTACACCACAAGGTATATTAGTAACAAGCACGGTACCAAAAGCATCGAATGGCTTAGATGTTAATCATTTCTGTATAGGCAGTGAAGGGACATTAGGTGTGATTACTGAGCTCACTATGCGAGTTCATCCACTGCCAGAGTACAAGTCTTATTATGGTTATTTATTTCCTGATTTTGAAAGCGGCGTAGAAGCTGTTTATGAATGTGTTCGAAACAATTGTTCTCCACTCATCACACGATTAAATGATCCTGATAAAACCGCGCTTTCATTTGCTTATAAAACCAAAGACAATTTTTTAAATTCTTTATTAAGTAAAGTAGTTAAAAATTATCTGAAATATATTAAAAAATTTGATTTTAATAAAGCGTGTTTGCTATTAACTGCTTTTGAAGGCAATAAACAAGATTTTAATCAACAAAAGAAAAAAGCTGAGGCTATTTATCGAAAATTCGGAGCATTTAATCTAGGCAGTAAACCAGGACGTGCATTTGAAAAAGGAAAATATGATTTTCCTTATCTTAGAGATTTTGCGATGGATTATGGTATTGCAGCGGATGTGAGTGAAACCGCAACGGTATGGAGTAATTTACTGCCTATGTATCATAAAGTTCGCCTTGCAATTACCAATGCTATTGAATCCACAGGCAGTAAACCTTGGTGTGGTTGTCACATTAGTCATACTTATCATACTGGTGCTAGTTTATATTTTACTTTTGCGTTTCAACAAAATTCGGGCGTTGAACAATATTTACATGTTAAAAAAGCAGCAGAAGACGCTTTTCTTGATAATGGCGGTTGTGTTTCACACCACCATGCCGTTGGTTTTGAACATCTTCCTTGGGTAATGGCTGATGTTTCTCCAGTAGGAATGATTGGCGTAGAAGGAATCAAAAATGCATATGATCCGCAGAAGATTATGAATCCAGGGAAATTAATTCCGGATAAAGAGAATTCGTTGCGTAATGATTTTTGTCTTGAGGATAGCGAGAGTGTTCTTTGAAAAAACAATTTTTATTACCGGCGCTTCTTCTGGATTAGGTAGAGCACTTGCTATTAGTCTTAGCCAGCAACAAGTTTCTCTAGTATTAATGGCTAGAAATCTAACGGAATTGCAAGAAACTAAAAATCGTTGTTCCTCTGCATCGCGAGTCATTATTGTACCGGGCGATGTGACCGTTCAAGAAGATTGCCAGAAAGCGATTAATAAATGCATTGAGTGTTTTGGTAAATTAGATTATTTAATTTTAAATGCGGGCGTAAGTATGTGGTCCAGTTTTGAAAATTTAATGGATGCATCGATTTTGAAAAAACTGATGGATGTGAATTATTTTGGCATGGTGAATTGTGTTTATCCTGCAATATCCTATTTAAAACAGTCCAAAGGCATGATTATCGCTATCTCTTCTCTTCAAGGAAAATTAGCTGTTCCTTATCACAGTGGTTATGCAGCATCTAAATTTGCTGTGCAAGGATTCTTTGAAGTATTACGCGCAGAATTCCAACGCGCAATTGATATATTGATTGTGTCACCCGCTTGGATAAAAGACACCCAGCTTAAAAAAAATGCTTACAGTAATCAAAAAGAAATTAATGGCAACAGTTTAGCAAAACAAAAAAATAAAGCGTTATCTCTTTCGTATTGCGTGAAACATATTTTGAAAGCCATGCACAAACGCAAACAGCAACTCATTCTTCCAGCGCGCTATCGTTTGTTGTTTTGGCTACAAATGATAAGTCCAAGACTATTAAATTTTTTAATTAAAAAAATAGTTAATCTAGATTCGGCAGTTAAACCCGTAGCCTCTCGCAGTAGGGTTTAACTGCTGAATTTAGGTTTACGTAAGGAAAAGAGGTATGGATACCAAATTAATAAATAATGTAAATCAATTAGTGGAATTATTGCAATTAAAAACCAACCAGAATCCAAATAAAACCGCATATACTTTTTTATTAGACGGTGAATCAAAAGAACAAAATTGGACTTATCATGATTTACATACGCGAGCTTGCGTAATTGCTGCAGCGATTCAAGAGCTCGGCATTCCAAAAAATGAGCGCGCTTTGTTATTATATGAGCCTGGTTTAGATTATATCGCGGCTTTTTTCGGCTGTTTATACGCAGATATCATTGCCATTCCGGTTTATATCCCTTATAACTCAGAAACTATAACTAAAATAAATCATATCATTAAAAATGCGACTCCTAAGTTATGTTTAACAACTAAAAAAATTCGTTCGCAATTAAAAAAGTTGGATATTGTGAATTGGTTAGGTCATCAACCTCTCTTAAATTTAGTGACGAATAAATTTGCAAAAAAAGCCTTAGATCATGCGACTCAATTAGCGAATTGTCATATGGAACAGCTAGCGTGGTTATCAAGCGATACATTACCATTACATTTGTCAAATCATTGGAAACAGCCACACATTGATGCTGAGCAAATTGCTTTCTTGCAATATACTTCTGGGTCAACGGGCCATCCAAAAGGCGTAATGGTGAGCCATGCTAATTTATTACATAATTTAAGTGTCTCACAGAAATGCGCAGGATTAACTGAATCAAAAGAAGTTGTTGGCTGGTTACCACCTTATCACGATATGGGGCTAATCTCGATGATTCTATTACCCATTTATTGTGGTGGAACATCGCGTCTTATGTCACCTATTGCATTTCTTCAACGTCCTGCGCGTTGGCTACAAGCGATTTCTAAATATCGTGCTGCATCTTCAGGGGGGCCTAATTTTGCTTACGAATTATGCGTAACAAAAATGACAACAGACGATATGAAAGGATTAGATTTATCTTGTTGGGAAACAACCGCGGTTGGCGCAGAACCCATACGTGCAAATACGTTAAAAAAGTTTAGAGAAAAATTTGCTCCCTATGGATTTAAGCAAGAAACATTTTTTCCTTGTTATGGCTTAGCAGAAAGTACATTAATTGTTTCAGGCGCAAGTTCACCTGTGGGGCGCACTGTTCATCTGGCGACTGTTTCAAAGAATAATTTACAAAATAATAAAGTGCAAATCACGTCTGAAAGTGATGAACAAAAGCATATTTTGGTAGGTAGTGGGCCATCGATTCATGACCAAGAAATTATAATTGTTGATCCAGAAACGCAAACTCCATGTACAGAAAATCAAATAGGAGAAGTTTGGGTTTCTGGTCCTAGTGTTGCTTGCGGATATTGGCAAGAGCCTGAACTCACCAAGCAAATATTTCATGCTCATTTAAATAATGGTCAAGGCCCTTATTTACGTACGGGTGATTTAGGTTTTTTAAAAGATAAACAATTGTATATCACAGGCCGACTAAAAGACCTTATTATTATTCATGGTTTTAATCATTATCCACAAGATATAGAACTCACGGTTGAAGAAAGCCACCCCTCTTTGCGTCCTGGTTGTCAGGCAGCATTCGCTATCGAGCATGAAGATCAAGAAAAATTGGTAATCGTTCAAGAAATTAGAATAGATCAATCACAAGATTATACAAACATTGCAGCTATTATTCGCAACCGTGTATTTAAACTTCACGGTGTTAATCCTTATGCAATATTGTTAGTTAAACCAAAAACATTATCAAAAACGACGAGCGGTAAAATTCGTCGACAAACATGTCGTCAATTATATTTAAATAATCAGCTTGCTACTTTATTTACGGATCAACAAAATCCAAATGACGTACAGAGTTCGACTCTAGCTACAAAAATCAATCTTCAATCAGAAGAAGTTCAATCTTCTTTATCTATACATAGCTTGATCAAACAGCTCGCGCACATTACGCATCTACCTGCAACAGAAATTCAGGAAGATTGGCATTTAAGTGAGTTAGGAATTAATTCATTGACTTTAGTTGAATTACAATATTCCATTGAAAAACAATTTCAAGTGCAAATACCGATGGAATTTTTATTAACCGATCCCACCATCAAAGCCATTTATTCATTGCTAGAACATACCTCAACTGAATGGTCCTACACGCAGCATATTGACTGGCATAATGAATTTGAAGAATGTAAATATCATGTCAATTTTGTCCCGCCGTATTCATCGGATAGCAAGCAAAATGTTTTATTGACGGGTGCAACAGGTTTTCTGGGTGCTTATTTATTAAAGGAAATGTTAGAACAAACTTCTTATATTATTTATTGCGTAGTGAAAGCACCGGATGATACTTTAGGTATGCATAAAATTGAAAATAATATGCAAACGTATGGTTTATGGAATGAAGATTATACCGTACGTATTAAACCTGTTTTGGGTGATTTGACATTGCCTAAATTAGGTTTTTCGGATTCTACTTATGATGATTTAGCAGCGCGAATGGATCTTATTTATCATAATGGCGCTGTATTAAATTTTGTGTATCCTTATTCTAGATTAAAACAAGCGAATGTATCTGGGACACGAGAAATTCTTATTTTTGCAGCGGCTCACAAATTAAAACCTGTACATTATATTTCAACCGTCGGTTATTTTTTATCGGCTGATTTGCCTGCTAATAGCAAAATCAATGAAAAATTTGATTTATCCCATCATCAGGGTATTTATGGCGGTTACAATCAATCTAAATGGTTGGCAGAAAAAGTTGTTAAATACGCGCAATCAATCGGTGTGCCGACTACGATTTATCGTCCAGGGTTAATTGCGGGTGACAGTAGAACGGGACAAATCAATACAAATGATTTTATCTCGCGAATGTTAAAAGGATTTTTGCATCTCAGCGCGAGCCCTGATTTGGATACGGAATTAGATTTAGTTCCTGTTGATTTTGTTGCAAAAGCAATTGTACATCTTTCTATTCAATCTGATTCTGTAGGTGAAACCTATCATTTAGTCAATCCACAACCGATTCGCTTTAAAGAAGTTATCGCTTGCTTAAATAAGGGCATGGAAAAAATAAAAAGTATTCCTTATAAAGAATGGCAGCAGAAGCTAATTGTTTATTGCGGTCAAGATAAAACAAATCCACTTTATCCATTGCTACCTTTTTTTACGGATAAAATTCCTAACAAAGATTTCAGTATGTTTGAATTATATACTCAGCCCAATAGACCCTCTATTTGCTGTGCGAATACAATTAAAAAACTCAGCGCAAGCCAAATTTATTGTTCTATTATTGATGAGCAGCTGATGGCAAAATATCTGAATTGTTTGATCTAAATTTGGTTCTTACAAAAAGAACTCGTCATTGCGAGCATGTGCTTTTCATGCGAAGCAATCCAGGGGAATGTTTCGTGCTGCTTGGATTGCCACGCCCGCGCAAAAAAGCGCGCGCGGGCTCGCAATGACGGGGCTCATCCTAACTTCAGCGACCGCACGTGTGGCAGAAGTCAGGATCCACCATTTTTCTAGCATTTGCATGTGGTTGATTGAGTACCATCTTTACACATGTAATAGCCAGTTTTCTTGTTGCAAGATCCTACGCCACCGTGTTTAGCACAGCAACCTTTTGTTGATTTAGCAGTACTTGCTGCTGCAGGGGCTGCAGTAACAGCAGTATTAGCAGCTTCTTTTGCTTTCTTTTCTTTCTTTTTATGAGCAGGCGCTTTTTCTTTCGTTGTGGTAGTAGCAGTTGTTCCGTCGCATTTACAAGATTTAGAAAGCGTGCCATCTTTGCATCTGAGAAAACCGGATGCCGAGTCACAGCTAGCAACACCACCGTGTTTTGAACAACAACCTGCTTTGGCATATGCTGTAGAGAGAGGGAGAAGCAACATCACCATTGCTAACATCAGGTGACTTATCATCTTTTTAAAAGAGATACGCATTATTTTTTATCCTCCAATCCATTGAATGAATAATTACAATAAGACCTTAAGCATAGCATTTTTCTAGAAATATTTATACCCATTTATGTATACAAAACAAACAGCTATTGTTCAAGATTTACAAAACGCAAGCAAATCTGCATTAATCTGATCTTTATTAGTTGAACACATGCCATGCGGGAAACCGGGATAGACTTTCAGTTTAGCGCCTTTGATCAACTTAGAGGAAAGCAATGCTGAATCAGCAATTGGTACGATTTGATCGTCATCGCCATGTAGAACCAGTGTTGGCACATCAAACTTCTTAAGATCGTCAGTGAAATCTGTTTCAGAAAAAGCTTTAATGCAGTCATAGGCAGCTGGAAAACCGGCTAACATTCCTTGTAACCAAAATGAATCACGCAAGCCTTGAGAAACTTTTGCATTGGGTCTATTGAAACCATAAAACGGCATACTTAATTCTTTAAAGAATTGAGAACGATCGGCATGCACACCCGCGCGGAGTTGATCAAAAACCTCCATCGGTAAGCCTCCGGGATTGCTAGCAGATTTCAGCATCACGGGTGGTACGGCACCTATGAGCACTGCTTTAGCCACGCGTTTAGTACTATGACGACCAATGTAGCGTGCGACTTCACCTCCACCAGTGGAGTGTCCTACATGTATCACATCCTTTAGATTAAGTGCTTTGACGAGTGCTGCTAAATCATCCGCATAAGCATTCATGTCATTGCCAGTCCATGGTTGGCTAGAGCGACCATGACCGCGGCGATCATGAGCAATACAACGATATCCACGTGAAGCTAAGAAAAACATTTGATCTTCAAAAGCATCCGCATCGAGTGGCCAGCCATGACTGAAAACAATAGGCTGTCCAGTGCCCCAATCTTTGTAATAAATTTTAATGTCTTCATTATTTTCCTTTCCAACAGTAATGTAGCTCATGTGTATCTCCTTATACCATTACAAAATTAAATATCATTTTATCACAGACATGAATTTAAATCTGTTGGGATAAATACCCAAAAAAATGATTTTTGCCTAAAAGGATCTCAATTTTATACTGTTTTATACTGTCGCAAATATTTAAATTTTAAAATGGGTATATAATAAGATATAAGTCTCGTTATAAGGAGGGTTATCTATGTTAAAAATTCCTGTTACTCAAGAAGATCATATTCAAGGAGATGAAAATGCTCCTATCACTTTGGTTGAATATGGCGATTTTGAGTGTCCTTATTGCGGAATGGCATATCCAATTGTTCAACGTGTACAAAAACATTTTGGGAAACGTCTCAGATTTGTATTCAGAAATTTTCCTTTAATTGAAAACCATCCACATGCAGGAATTGCTGCAATGGCAGCTGAGTTTGCAGCAACCAAAAATAAATTTTGGGGAATGCATGATCTTTTATACGAGCATCAAGAATTTTTATCCATTGCAGATTTGCTTAAATATGCTGAATCACTTAATTTATCTGCAGCAGATCTTAAAATTGCAATTGAGAAAGAAACGTTTGCCAGCAAAATAAAAAATGACTTTCTAGGCGGTGTTGAAAGTGGCGTAAATGGTACGCCAACATTTTTTATTAATGGAAATCATTATGAAGGTTCTTTTGAATATGAAGAATTTCTTGCTGCTATTGAAAAACAAAGTCAGGTAGCTCGGTCATAAAGTAACTATTCACGATTCTTACAAAAAGAACTCGTCATTGCGAGCCTCACGCCTTAGCTTTATGTGAGGCAGAATGGTGATAAGTGACGGCGTGAATCATCATAAAGTATGAGTCTTTTTTTATTTAATAATCTCTGTTGTGATCGATATTTTTGATGTTAATGTGCGATGCACCGGACATTTATTGGCGATCTCAAGTAATTTTTGTTGTTGTTCTTCACTTAAATTGCCTTCTAGTTTAATTTTACGGTCAATGTGATCGACTCTTGCATTGCTGTTTTCACAATCAGCACAATCTTTAGCATAAATTTTTTCATGCTGTAAACGAACGGTGACGTGCTCAAGCGGGATTTTTTTAAAATCAGCGTACATGCGCAGCGTCATGGCAGTGCATGCTCCAAGCGCAGCGAGAAGAAATCCATAAGGTGAAGGTCCTAAATCATTTCCCCCGGCTGCAACGGATTCATCCGCTATTAGAGTATGGTTGCCAATGGTGATGTTCTGGGTAAACTTACCTTTTCCTGATTCAGACACAAGGATTTCCATAGGTGATTCTCCTGAAGGTGAGCCTTTATTATCAATCGTTACCGATATATAAAGCAAGAGATGTACGAACGTGACCAGGCTAAAAAGCGGTTTTCCTAGATTGATAAACCGAAGCAGTTTAGACTACGCGTTTTAGGAGATTTTATGGGAACCAATCTTTTCGCATTAACAACCATCATTTTGCTGGGCTTATCACCAGGGTGTGCTTATGTTGCTGGACAAAGAGAAGGTGTAAATCCCGCATATCCAACAGCAACGAGTGTAGCTCAACCCAATGCTGCAAACAATCCATCAGCTGTCGCTGCTAAAACGATTAGCCCAGTTAGGTAAAAACGAGGATGTTAGGTTTTTGAAATGTATATTAATAAAAAAGGTATCATCAAATGGATATCTATATTACTGTTATTGTTATTAAATTTTACTGCTATTCATGCGGCAAGTATTAACAATATCTCCACAACAGCGTGTTCAGAGTCAAGAAGCGTCTGGCGCACTCTATGGGGGGAGCCCGCTTTGGACCCAACCTTGGCATTGGGGATGTGGACATACCATCTCAAAAATGAACCACAAAACATGAATAATGGCCGCAATAACCTCGTAGGATTTCTTTATCGCGGTTTCTTTGCTGGAACATTGACCAACTCACAATATCGGCGCTCTTATGTGATTGGGTTTCAGCGATACTGGTTTACTAAGCCGTTAGCACAAGATTTAACCTACCAACTTGGGTATCGTTTGGGGTTGATTTATGGATATGATAAAAGATTTGGTCCTCTTGCAGAGAGGTCACCTGTTTTACCTTTTCCGCAAATTATTGCAGATTTTACTTGGAAAAAGCATTTAGGCTGGGAGCTGAGTTATACTTGGGTAGTTGTTTCAACAGGTTTTTATATTCGTTTTTAGAGGGTTAATTATGCGAATTCTTATTGTTGAAGATGAACCAAAAACGGCGAATTACCTAAAAAAAGGGTTAACCGAAAATGGCTTTATTGTTGATATAGCACCTGAGGGTCAAGAAGGATTGTTTCTTGCAACTACACATGCTTATGATTTAATTATTCTTGATGTGATGTTACCAAAGCTGGATGGATGGTCTGTTTTTACTGCAATTAGACAAAAGGGATTGAAAACACCGATATTATTTTTAACAGCGCGAGGTGCTGTAATAGATAGGGTGAAAGGGCTAGAACTAGGCGCAGATGATTATCTTGTTAAACCATTTTCTTTTTCGGAATTATTGGCACGAATACGCAATATTTTAAAACGTGGCCAATCGAATGTAACTGATATTCTTGTCATCGCAGATCTTGAGCTCGATCTAATACGCTATAAAGCAACTCGCGGAGGAAAACGGCTTGCTTTGACTCCCAAAGAATTTTCATTACTGTCTTTATTGGTGCGTCGTGTAGGACAAGTTGTTTCTAGAACAGTGATTGCAGAACAAGTTTGGGATATGAATTTTGATAGTAATACAAATATTGTCGATGTTGCCGTGCGACGATTACGAAGCAAGATAGATGGTTCATTTGATAAAAAATTGCTTCACAATATTCGAGGGGTTGGTTATGTTCTGGAAGACCGTGAAACTGTCGCAGGTTGATAATTTATTTCCAAAACATCCTCGGCAATGGTCAATAACGCTAAGACTCGCGTGGATTTATACATTATCTGCATTTTGTGTTTTATTAATTACGACATGCTCCCTTTATTGGATTTTTAGTGATCGATTAGATAAAGAACATTATCAATTTATTGAGAATAAGCTTTTATTGTTACAAACGCTTGTACAAAGTGGTTCTGATTTAAAAGAAGAAACCATTTTAGAACCGGCTCTTTATCATTATTATGTCCGCATCATAGATCAGTCAGGGAAAATTCTGATAGAAACTCCAAAGATGAACAAACTTGTCCCGGCAACTCTATTTACTAATATTATTCCAAGATCAGTCGGACCTTTTCAAATTCTTTATTGGAAGAGAGTAACTAAAAACCATACAAAAAGGCATTATCTACTTAGTACTGCACAAGTTAGTAATAGTGGTCACATTATTCAGATGGCAAAGGATAATACGATTGAGCATCATATTACTAATGATTATCGTCGAGGCTTGTTAATCGTTTTATTAATAGGAGTGATTGGTTCAACTGTTTTAGGAGTTGTTGTTGCGCGCAAAGGATTACAACCATTACGTGATATTACACGATCAACTCAGCAGGTTTCAGTGGCGCAACTCAAGAAACGACTTAACCCAACATCTTGGCCAAAGGAACTTTCAGTATTAGCAAACGCATTTAATGATATGTTGGATCGAATAGAAGAGGGAGTCAGTCGTCTTTCACAATTTTCAGATGACTTAGCACATGATTTACGAACTCCGATTAATAATTTAATAGGCGAAGCAGAAATAGTTTTGTCGCGACCACGATTGAATGAAGAATACAAAAATGTGATTGAATCTAGCCTCGAAGAATATCAACGCATTTCGCAAATGATTGAAAGCTTATTATTTTTAGCTGGAGCTGAAAATCCTGAGATGGTAATTAATCCTGTGTCTTTATCAGTAAAGCAATTGTTTGAAGAGATGAAAGACTTTTATCAAATCGCTGCAGAAGAACGGGGGATTAATATTATTTGCCAAGGAAATGAATATGTGACAGCTGATCCTATTTTATTACGTCGAGCAATTAGTAACCTTGTATCAAATGCGCTTCGCCATACACCTAATGATGGTACCATCATTTTTTCAAATCAAAAAAAAGATCACCAAATAGTTATTTCTATCAGTGATAATGGCGAAGGAATTGCCAAAGAGCACATTCCGCATGTGTTTAGCCGTTTTTATCGCGTGGACAAATCACGCTCACAACGAGCGGGAGGAACAGGTTTGGGCCTCGCGATTGTGAAATCCATCATGAATCACCACCAAGGTCAAGCCGTTATCCTGAGCGAAGTTGGAAAAGGCACGATCGTCTCTCTTATTTTTCCTCTATAAATCAAGTCATTATATAAAACGCACAAAATTGTCATTTTCCAGTTTGCTTTCTGACGGTGTCATTTGTGTATGCTGTCCCTGTGCCTATAACTGTCTATATCTATAAATAGTGAGGAACCAAATGATACATAATCATTTCGAATGCAAGCTTAGTACCCCAGTAGCTGATCGAGATAATCTGTACAACATTCATGATACATTTGAATTAATTCCGAGAAATATTATTAAAGTAGCGGATAATCTAGAGGATAAAGTAGAGCAAAGCTTAATTCAGCGTCTATTGCAAGCATTTATTTGCGAAAAATTACTTCCGTATTCTATTAAAGACAATACTTTATACATTTCATTAAAGCGACTTAAAAAAACCATTGTAGCGCACAATGTTCAGAGTTTTAATTTAGAAAAATTTAAAATACATGGAAAAATAATTTTAATCGAACACCATGAATGGGTATTAGTGAAATCTATACGTAGCTTGCTCGATTTGATTTACTTGGAGTTGGCTGATATAGTAGAGTCTGATAAATGGAATATACTTGTCGATGAAATAGAAAATTGTCTTACAAATGATATTTTAGTTAAAAAATTTATAAAACAATTAAATAGAGAATTATCGGTCGCCATTAAGAAATCAGCATGTTGCTCATTTATTGAATATATTCATACGCACTATTCTGCAGAAGGGAAATTAATTTTTTTTGAATCGTGGGCAACGCGTGGTCACCCCTATCATCCTTGTCATAAAACAAAATTGGGCTTTAGTCGAAATGATTATTTAAACTACTCTCCAGAATTTAATCGAGATATTAACTTACCATTAGTCGCAATTGATAGATCTTTGATGCATTATGAATCAGAGAAAAATGATTCTGATTATAATAGTTGGTTTGCAACGATGTTCCCGCAACAATGGAATGATTTCCAAAAAAAACTAAAAGATGATGGCTTATCTGAAAATGATTACTATCCTATTTTTGTTCACCCTTGGCAGCTTGATAATAAGATATTATTGTTATTTCATTCTTTAATTGATAGTAAAAAGTTGATTCTGTTTAGAAATATTACTCTTTCAACTAAGCCTAGTCTTTCATTTAGAACTCTAATAGTCAAAGATGATTCTCAAAAGCCACATATTAAAATTCCTGTTGCCGTTCATAGCACAAGTACACTAAGAATAAATCCTCCTGCATCGGTAGAGAATGGGCCTAGATTGACAAAGATTCTTAAAAAAATATTTATTCAAGAAAATCAGCTAGATCAGCATTTAAAGTTAGCATATGAACCCATTGGGCTGCACATCAAGCATTCAGACCCAAATATTATAAAGCATCTAGGCATTATTTATAGAGAAAATCCTATTAATTTAGTTGCTAAAAATCAAATCCCGGTTGTTGTAGCAGCTTTATACGAAAAGTCGCCCGTAAATGATTTGCCTCTTTTTCTTGAGCTTATGCACTCTTCAATGGGTGACGATTTATTGGCTTCAGCCATAACATATTTTGAAAATTATTGTCGAATTGTCATTCGACCTTATCTCAATTTATTGCTTATCTATGGAATCTCATTGGAGGGGCATCAACAAAATACTATTGCTGTTTTCGAAAATCGCAGCCCGGTTTTTATGATTGCCAGAGATTTAAGTGGCTTAATAGTTCATGTGCCTACATTACAGAAAAAAGGGTTTCATTTTGAAGCTTATCCCCATTCTGAAACCATAACTAATGACCGTGCTGAAGCAACAAATCAATTTTTACATACTGTTATACAATATCATTTAGGTGAAATAGTTTTATTGTTAGCACAGCACTATTCAACCTCGGAAAATACTTTTTGGAAAATTATTAGAAATATTATTTATACTTGTTTTCATGAGTTGAAAAATAAAATAGATGCAGATCGTTGGCAGCAGGAATATAATGCTATCTTAGAAGAAGACTGGCAAGTTAAAGGTTTGTTGCGTATGCGTTTAAACAATCTTTCTAAAAAATATATTTACATCAATCATCGAAATCCATTGCGAGATTTATAAAATGCGGTGCAAGCAATTCAAGAGTCTCTGGTTTGGGTGAAGTCATCCGTGTTATACTCATGATTAATAACCTATAATTTTTAATATAAAGTATTTTCCTGGGGTCATGGATTTTGTTGTAACTAATGGAAAGAGTATAATGCTAAATATGCTGCTGTAGCGAATAGTGAAACGGAAAAATTTTTGCAGCAAAATTGAATTATAAGCCTCGAACGTAAGGAAACAACATTGAATAATCACGAATGCTTGCGCTGGATCTTTCAAGGAGCTTAACATGACTCGGCCACACCAACCGGACCAAGCAGTGTTCAAATCGGTTTTGCCTGAAAATATAGATTGGCAATCTTTTCCAGCTTTCCCACTTGCGGTGCGTCTTGCTGTGATCATAGGTCATCCTTCCGAGCCTGGTCCTTACGTCATTAGAGTGAAGGTTCCCGGCGGTACAAAACTGATGCCGCACAAACATCCAGAGGATCGGGTTTACACGGTTATGTCGGGTGTCTTCTACATTGGTCTTGGTGAGAAGTTCGACGGTGACAAATTGCAAGCCTATCCACCTGGAAGCGTGATCGTTTTGCCGGGCGACACACCCCATTTTCATTGGGCAAAGTCTGGCGAATATGTTACGCAAGTAACAGCGATTGGGCCGCTCGGCCTCGAGTATATTAATCCACACGATGATCCGCGAGGGATAGGGAAGTAGGGGTCTGTTTACCCGCATATCATTCCCCACATCTCCAGACTTCTGCCACACGTGTGAGCGCTGAAGTTAGATCGAAGCCCCGTCATTGCGAGCCCGCGCGCGCTTTTTTGCGCGGGCGTGGCAATCCAGGGAGCACAAAAACGTTCCCCTGGATTGCTTCGCATGAAAAGCACATGCTCGCAATGACGGGGCTTCGATCTAACTTCAGCGCCCACCGCACGTGTGGCATAGTCAGGAGAAATTTTGAGATGTGGGTAATGATATGTTTACCCGTTGACTCCACCATTGAAGCCAGTTCAATGTTATAATTAGAAAAAATAATCCTCATAATCCATCAAGTCAGTATTCACAAGGAAGGAGAATGCAAATGAAAATATTGATGGTGTTGACTTCACATGATCAGCTCGGTAACACAGGCCGCAAAACAGGTTTTTGGTTGGAAGAATTTGCAGCGCCTTATTTTGTATTCAAAGATGCAGGTGTTCAACTTACCTTAGCATCACCTAAAGGTGGCCAACCTCCTATCGACCCTAAGAGTGATTTGCCTGAAAATCAGACTCCGGCAATGACGCGATTCAAACAAGACGAGCAAGCGAAAAAAATTCTATCTCAAACAGTTAAACTTGCTGATATGAAGTCAGAAGATTTTGACACAGTGTTTTATCCTGGTGGTCACGGCCCCATGTGGGATCTTGCTGAAAGTTCCGATTCAATCAACTTGCTTGAATCTTTTTACAATGCAGAAAAACCTATTGCTTTGGTATGCCATTCACCCGGCGTGCTTCGTCATGTCACTTACAAAGGTGCTCCTCTAGTAAAAGGCAAGCGCGTAACAGGTTTTACTAACAGCGAAGAGGCAGAAGTTCAGCTTACGAAAGTAGTTCCCTTCCTTGTAGAAGATGAGTTGAAACGATTAGGAGGTTTATTCGAAAAAGCCCCTAATTGGCAAAGTTTTGTAATCACTGATGGCCGTCTGGTCACAGGTCAGAATCCTGCATCTTCTACTGCCGGCGCGCAAGCACTACTTAAAGTGTTCTCAGGTGCCCGATGATATAATTTTTTAACCCTTTCAATTATTTCCAAGAAAGTGCTGTAGATTATCAATAACACTCGAAATAAGCCGTTTTAACTTTTCGACATCTTGTTTAGAGATAGATTTATTAGCTATTTCATTCATGGTATCGGCGTGAGCTTCTAGTTTTTGACACGCTTTTTTTGCCTTAGGAGTAAGAAAAAAATTAAAGACACGCCTGTCGTCTTTATTACGAATACGTTTAACTAATTCATCTCTTTCCATGCGATCTAGCAAGCGAACAACGGTGGGTTGCTTTAACCCTGCGCTTTTAGCGAGTTCCATTTGATTTTGTCCATCCTTTTCCCATAATCGGATAAGGAAAATCGTTTGGGCATAAGTCACACCCAGTTTATCTAAATCTCTATTGGCGACTCGCTCAAATAGGCGTGCCGCTTTTTTAATTAAGACACCCGTATTATCTTCTGTTCGAAATGGCATATTTATCCTTGCAAATTAATTTGGTTTTCTTTCCTCATGAGTTACCACCCATATTTTTGAAACTTTCCGAAAATTGTTAATTTCTGCTATCGCCATAATGCGCTTTTTATGTATTTGATTAAATTTATCAGTGCAATTTTGCGTATAGAGAGTAATAACTTTATTGCCTGAGACTAGTATTTTGTTAAAAGGAAGCATATTTAGTTTCACACATTGCTTACCCAGCTCAACGAGATGTTTTCGAAGCGCATTATAATCTACTGGTTGTTCAAAGTCTTTATAAAGCACGATATCCTTAGATATATATTTATCCATTTGATCAACGTTTTTCTTCTCAAAAAGCTCTTCATAAAACTGGGTGATAAAAGTCATATTCTGGGATGCATTTTTTGCAGTAACTTTTGAATTAATAGCAAAAACTGATGCTGATGACAAACACAAACTGATTAATATGGTGATAATGGATATTTTCATAGTTGACATTCCTTAAAGATTATGTATAGTATGCTATATTATAGCAAAGACATATATAAATAAAGAGGGGTGTTGCTGTGTTTTCTGAAAGAAAAAAATCAAGTGTGCAGCTATTTGAAGCTTCAAAGCCTCTAATAGAGCATAAACCCGAACATAAAAAACAAGAAGAACCACTCTTACACTATGTTGCTATTCCTATTGATGACACTGCTGAAGACCGGGAGCAAGAAATCAGCACAAATCAATCTAAGACTGATATTAGACAACCTCTGATCGATCGTAAAATGGTAGATGAGCAAAAGGCTGCTGTTGTTAACATTGAAAATAAAGAAGACTCGCTGCCAAAACTCAAGGAAAAAGCAAAAAAGCTTATGCTTTGTATTGCAATACTTAAATCACAAATTATTAAAGAACAAGTTAAAAAGCGTGCTCCTACCATTGTACCTCGAGTAGTATTACTAGGCGCCATCATAACAGCAGTATCTCATTTAGTAACCAGTATTAATAAATTTTACAAGGCTGTTGCCCAATTTAACTCAACTATTCAGCCTTCTATATTTGGAGCTGCCCCAGAGTTTTGTAATAGAATATTTATGTTTGATATCAGTCTTTTTGCTGGTAATGGATGTGTAGACTCTTTGTCTAAACACATCCAGGGTGCTATTAGGAATAGAGAGCTTCTTTGTGCATCAGCAATGCAAAATATCTGCGATAATCCTGCTATGAATAACTGGTATTTCCCTGTAATAATAAATGTTGGCATGACAATTCCTGTCGCAATTTTTGGAGTACATTTTTGGTTATGCAGAAAACAAGCCGAGCAAGAAACTTTCCTTAAATTACCGACAGGAAAAGCTAACACTATTCTACGATATGCAACAGAATACCAAATTAATTTTTCAGCGAACGCAAGCCTTCAAGAGATAAAGGCATTATTTGAAAAACGGCTTAAGACAGTAAACTTGTACCTTGTTCGCCATGCTTTTTTAATGGGGTCTCGATCTTCTGCAACCATCAATGAATTATTTAAGCTCCGTGGAGGTGCCGCGATTAAAATAGTTCGTAAGATATTTGAATATGCAGGATGTCCTGCAAAACTAGAGGAGAATAGTGCTCGGCTTAAAGCTTTTATGGATGGGAGCCACATTAAAAATTCACCCTATAATAATTTCCAATTAATGAAAGCTAAGCCTGCTGACCAAGAAATTAAACCACACAATTTTTATATTTATCAAACCAATGGTTCGCCGGAATGTGCAGTTAAGAGTCATAAAGGAATGATTGAAAGAATATCTCTTAAAGATAATCTTAATGATAATATCTATCTTAGTATTAATGAATCGCTAAACAAGCGATGGGATTATGAAGTGACACTTAATTCTTATCAGAGCAAAGCTATTCGTGATTTTTTATCAACGTTAGATGTGAAAATATATTCACAATATCGTAAATTGTACGACTTGAAATTAGTGAAGGACCAGCCAGCTGATCAGAAAATTCAGCCACGCAGTTTATATATTTATTGGAAAAAACGTAATTTTTATTTTTATCAAACAAAGGGTTCACTGGAATGTGCTATTAAAAGAATGGATGGAAAAATTGAGAGAATATCACTCGAAGGTAAAATAAAAGATAATATCTATTGTAGTATCCAAGAAACGCTGAATAGCCAACAGCATTGGGGGCGACAACTCGATGACATACAAAAAGCAGAGCTTCATAAGCTTGCACTAAAGAGAGGCTATTCGGATGGAAAATTGTATTCCTTTTTCGAAGAATTAGATAAAAAGAAAGAAAATGGCGATTATGTTTACGATAGAACGAAAATTATTAAAAATATTTTCAGATATTCACTCTAAAGCGGAAATTCTGAGGTTTATTTATGAAGATGAAAACCATGACTATGATTAAAACCCTATTTAGTGCTTTTTTTCTATTTTTTATAAGCTGTGTCGCCTATGCTTCTGATAAAGAATCTCTTATTGTCGTTGAACAAACAGCTGGGCGAGTAGGATTTTATGATCCTGCTAGTGGTAAAGCATATGGGAGTATCAATGTCGGATTTTTACCACACGAAGTGATTGTTTCGAAAGATCACAAGACGGCTTATGTCAGCAACTTTGGGTTACAAGATTACGATGAAACAATCGGGGTACCTGGAGTGAGCATCTCTGTTATTGATATTCCTAATCGTACGGAAAAATATCGTTTATATACGTTTGATCCAACAGAGCAAAACGAAAACGATTTTTCGAAAATTGATAAAGCTCCGCACGGTGTGAGATTGCGACCACCTTATGAAAAATTATTATACGTGAATGTTGAAAAAGGAAATAAAATTTTAGTTTTCGATATTAGCAGCAGAAAAATCGTCAAAAAATTAGATGTTAATCCGCATACACACAACTTCATTTTTTCACCAGATGGAAAAACACTCTGGTTAATGGCCGGTCGTGATGGCGTGATTCGCATGGACCCCGACACAGGTAAAATAACTGGAGAGTTTAAATTATCCACACCCGTTCGCGGATTGAGTTACACACCTGATAATAAGCATATCATGGCCTCTGGTTCTAATGAGATTGTTTTATTTGATCCAGAAAATTTAACTGTCTATAAGCGATTTGATAATTTAGGGGTTGGACAAATACTCTATTCCGACATGACGCCAGATAAAAAATATATTATTGCCCCTGCTGTTTGGGATAGTCAAGCTATTATTATTGATACAGCAACAGGAAAAGTGTTAAAACGCATCGTTACGGGCCTTGACCCAGTTACTGTAAAAATATCTCAATCAGGAAAATTTGCTTATGTGACTAATGCACGTGATGATCATGTTACTGAGATCAACTTAAAAACATTTCAAGCTAAAAATATTTTGACAGCAAATGGTCCTAACGGTCTTGCGGTAATCAAATTTATCCCTCCCGCGAAACACAAAATACTTACCTTAGGTGTTCCACTTCCTTTATCTGGAAAAGATGGTGCAAAAGGTAGAGAAATGATGTTGGGTTATGAACTTTGGAGATTGTCTGTTAGACAAGCGGGTGGATTAATGGTTCAAAATACATCCTACAATATCAATATAATTTATTTGGATACACAATCCAATGAATCATTGATAGACGATCTTACAAATGAACTTATTACAAAATATAAAATAAATATTTTGTTAGGCACTCATGGTGATAGAGCATATACTGCGGAAAAACAAATCGCGATAAAACATCATGTTCCTGTTGTACCACTTATAATGAATCAATTTACATGGCAGCCAAATGATCTTGCGGTTGGAGAAGATATTTTTGTAACCACAAAAATATTTGATCAGCAATTTCAAGAACATTATAACTTAAAAGCCTCTGCTTTGTCTGCATCTGCTATAGAGTCAGGCATTGTGTTGCAGCAAACACTGCTAAAAATAAATAGTTTAAATTATGAATCACTAATGAAAACGTTTTCTGACAATCACTTTCAAACATTTTTGGATAGGAAGACACATTATGCTGGCTAAAAAAACCGTTTTACTTTTGATGATTATTTTCTCATTTATTTATTCAAAAGCTATTTTTGCAGAATCAAATAATTATATTTTTAATCCAACTAATCCTTCTCATGCAATTTATATCCCACAGGGGAAAGGCCCATTTCCTGCAATATTATTATTGCACGCAAGTGGTGGGGTTGAAAAAGTTAATTATGAATGGGCTGAAATATTAAAACAAAATGGATACATTGTTTATATCATCGATAGCTTTACTCCTCGAGGAATTAAAGATAGAAAATCCATCGGTTGGGATAAAGCAACTGCTGCTCAACTCTCAGATATTGCTCCTGCATACCATTATCTATCAAGCTTACCTAATGTAGACGTTCATCGCATTGGTCTTTTAGGGTTTTCAATGGGTGGTTATGACACATTGCGTGCTATGCAGATCAGCGGTAACGGAACTATGCCAGAATTAAAAACGCTGCCTTTTAAAGCAGCCGCTTCTTTTTACGGTGTTTGCAAGCGAATTTCACCAGAAGTCGTGTTAAAAGGCCCGTTAAAAATTTTTGTTGGAGAAAAAGATGACAGAGCTACCGTTTCTGCCTGTGAAATACTGATAAGCAAAAATAAAAAATCAGATAAATCTATTTCTATTACCATTTACCTCAATGCTCAACATGGGTTTGATAATTCCGCTTTTCCACCCGTAAAGGAATTAGTGGATGAGAAGGGTAAAAAATATCATGTTGGATACAACAAAATAGCTCAGCATACTGCTGCGCGTGATGTGCTCAAGTTTTTTAAGCAACATCTTCAACAACATTAGCCCCTCTCGCTACGCTGAACTTATAGCCTGTTGCGAAACTTATTGATTTTATCTTGTTGTTGCTAGCGCAAATTTTAAACTAATAGTTTATAATAATGTCCTTATAGGCCAGTGCACTACGAGAGTTCGATATGGGCGGCAATAATCAAATAAAAAAACTAATGGGTGATTCCAAATCTTCTTCATCTACACCATCTAAAGCACATGCCAAAAGCAAACCAAAAGATGAGAAATCAACAGCAGTGGTGGTTACTCCTCGAGAATTGCCATTAGAGTTATTAAAAAAAGTATGGTCTTGCTTTGTAGATTTTCCTCCAGGAGTTCGAGAAATTATTCTTGATTATCACGCTAGCTGTTTTGATGTAAGCGGATACACTTTCAATAATTCTATAAATTATACTCTTTTTAATGATTGTATAAACTTTACCCTTTTTGGTAGAAATGCTATTTCTGCATTAATTTGGACGCATGCTTTACATAACATAGGAGAAGAAGTATTAGCATTAGCACAACGATATCCTGAAAGTCTGAGATGCGTTGCCACAGCGAGAAGTCCTAATAATAAGTTGGCTGAGGGAACACCATTAAGACTTGCTGCAGCGGCTGGGAATCATATGCTCGTCAGCGAGTTAAGGAAGTTGTTAACTAAAGAAGAAGCTGCGGCACAATTAAGAGTGCAATTTTCACCTGGTTGGGAACAAGAAACAAAAGACAGAATGGATGAATATCATCTAGCTCCTTTAAGACGATTTACTGACAAACTCGCAGAAGCCAAGTTATCATCAAAAGGTATAAAGACTTACGGCCAAGCTATAAAAGAATGTAAGCATATCATCCATCCATACAGAGATGCTCTCAAATCTTTATCTAATAATCCTGTCAAGACTGGCCTAATTTTCGACCTTCAGGTTTATTTGGATGCTTATCAAATAATTTTAAATAACAAAAAAAGATGGAGTGGTTGGAATAGTCTTGAAACTGGTTTGATGTATGGAATAGGTTATCAGCTTTTATTGAATGTCGGTTCTGCGTTTATCCCGCAGAGCATAAAAGATACTGTGAATGATACTTTTGCTGAAAATAAAGATGCTAAGCTTGCTAAAGATTTAATATTTAGTGACTGTGGAGCATTCTTCTCTGATGATTCTTCGGTTGATGAAAGCAAGTTCCGTGCTTTGGTGTACTGTGTTGGTACACTGTCTTATAGCTTTTGTGGTTATAGTCTTAAGTCTTATATCGATGAAGGACAGCAATATTACCGATCTTATGAAGCGCAGGAGCAAAAAATGCAACAAGATCAAAAAACGCAAAACGTCATTGCTATGAGATGATCTATTTAGACGCAGGATTCTGTAAAAATTTTCGTAAAATTTTACCCGCTGCAGATTTTGGGAGCGCAGTAACAAATTCAATTTTTTTAGGAATTTTGTAATGGGTGAGCGATTCATGACAAAAAGCTAATATTTTTTCTTCTGTTAAATTGGGATCACGTTTTACAATAAATGCTTTAACACTTGCGCCGGAATGTTCATCCGGAAAGCCAACCACTGCAACTTCGAATACGCCGGGATGTTTTAAAATAATTTCTTCTACCTCATTGGGGAAAACTTTAAAGCCAGATACGATAATGATATCTTTTTTACGATCTACAATGTGCAAAAATCCTTCTTCATCTATTTTTGCAATATCTCCTGTGCGTAGCCAACCATCTGAAGTAAAAATATTCATTGATTCTACAGAATTATGCCAATATCCTTGAGTGACTTGAGGTCCTTTGATACATAATTCACCACTTTCATTTGTATCCACTTCATTGCCTTCTTCATCTCGAACAGAAATATCTGTTGATGGCAATGGCAAACCAATACCCGTCGAACGTGTTTTAATATCGACTCGATTAAAAGTAATTCCTCCGGCTGCTTCTGTCATGCCAAACGCATTTAATATTGGACAACCGGTCAATTTGTACCATTTTTCCGCGATAGATTCTTTCATAGCCATACCGCCGGCAATGGTGAGGTGCAATGCGCTAAAATCAATAGATTGCGATTTAGGATAAGCCATTAAATTATTTAAAAAAGTGACAACGGCGGTTAAGACAGTGAATTTAACGTGTTTAATATTTTTAACGATGGAAGCTAAATCTTGTGGATTAGAAATTAATATCTGCAAACCACCTAAAATAGTAAAGGTAAGACAATTTACTACTAAAGAAAAAATATGATAAATCGGCATAACTGTGATAACAATTTCACGTTCATATAATCCAGGTTTTAACCAAGTGATGATTTGTATCACATTGGCCATCACGTTTTTATGCGTCAAAATAGCACCTTTGGGAAGACCGGTTGTTCCGCCGGTATATTGTAAAAAAGCGATATCCTCGGGCAATAAAATAGGTTTATTAAATGTTAGCTTAGCACCTTGTTTTAATACTTTTTTAAAAAGAATGGCTCCCTTAATCGAAACATGAGATGAAACTTTTTTAATATATTTATTATAAAATTTTTTTAACCCTGTTTGGTTTTTTTCTTCAGTTATAATGATATGTTTTACGGGTGTTTCTGTGATAATTTGTTGGATCACGCTAGATGCACTATCTATCATGACTATTGTTTCCGCACCAGAATCAATTAATCCATTTTTCATGTCGGTTGCAGAATACCTAGGATTCGCACACACAGCAATCATACCTGCTCGCAATGTGCCATATAACGCAATTGGAAATTGCAATATATTTGGTAATATCAGTGCAACACGATCGCCTTTTTTTAAACGCAAAACATTTTGTAAATAAGCAGCGAATGCTCTTGATTTTTCATCTAATTCTGCAAAAGTCATTTTTTTTCCAAAACCAATAAAAGCTATTCTGTCTTTAAATTTTTCACAACTCTCCTCAAACATATCTACAAAAGATGAATAGTGACTGAGGTCAATTTCAAATGGCATACGGGGAGGGTAATTTTTATGCCATTTTTTTTTGTTGAGTGAGTGCATTATTAGGATGCTTCCATATTATCGAAAATCCACCGTGGGATTTTTCCTAGCGATTTTATATCTTGCGTAAGAATTGCAATATGTTCTTCCAGTGATTGTTCATCATCATTCCAAATATAAGGACGATTTCTATTAATTTCTTTTCCTAAGACATCAAACACTATTTCATAAAAGCCAACTGTTTTAGTAGATAAACATTTTCTTATGTCATAATGTCCATATTCTTTAAAACATCTCAGACCAACGGCTTGAATACCAAACATGATTGCTATCGCAAGATATTGCTGAAATATTTCAATTGACCGAGCTGCTAGAACACTACTCTGTAATCCTTGGCTATTAATGTTTTGATTATATTGTTCAGCATGTGTTGGAAAATGTATCACTAATGGATTAGCTAAAAATGATAAAACGGGCGCAATGGAATTCGCGCAGATTTGCAATCCTTTCAGCCCACAATTGATAAGTCTTTTTGGATTACCAATTAATGAGGGCGGTAATCCATTACTAAATTCCGGTAGTACAGAACACGCAATTTGAACATCTAAATGTTTTGCTAACATTCCAATGTGAAAGCGTAATTCATCCATGGCAACGCCCATGTGTTGCCCCAAAAAATTTCCACCGTGCAGACTAATTTTTCGTTCAATATCAATCAATGGATTGTCTGTTACCGAGTTTGCTTCTATTTCTACTTGTTCTGCGATAATTTCTAATCCTTCTGCAATTGGACCAATGTATTGAGGAAGACAACGTGAAGAGTATCTGTCTTGAATTAGGTGTCCTTTGTGTTCACCTAATTCAGTTCCAATTTCATCTTTAATAAGTTTTGATCCCTGTAATAGTGACAACATTTTTTTTGCTGCCCAAATTTCACCCGCATGTGGTTTTAAAGCATGAATAAATTCATCGAATGGTTGATTAGATACAAAAATACCTTGTAGCAGTAAAGCATGACTTATCATCGTTAAGTGTAAAAGTAATTTTGCTTGATAGATACAATCAGCCGCAATTCCAGTCATCATTGCTGTGCCATTGACAATAGCGAGCGCCTCTTTTGGCTCTAATTTTATTTTTGGTAATTTAAACTTTTCTAATGCTTTGGTAGCAGGAAGATCTTTGCCTGCATAATTCAGTTTATAAGAATTACTTAAACCAATCATTGCACCACAAACGGAAGCCAATGGAACCAAATCACCCGATGCGCCAATCGAGCCAAATTCTAAAACAACGGGTGTTAATTTTAAATTAAGCAAATCAAGCATTCGCTGAATTAACATTAATCGAATACCAGAAGCACCTTGCAAAAGTGAATTCGCACGCACAATAATTGCTGCTCGTACATATTCAGTCGCTAATCGATGCCCAGTGCCTGCATTCAGAAAGTGAATAAGATTACTTTGCATTTCTAAAGTGGATTCTTTCGTTATTTTAATGTGAGCTAATCCACCAAAACTGGTTGTAACACCATAAATATTTTTTCCATTTTTAACAGCGTGTATCACATAATCATGGGAAGCTTCAACTTTTCGAAGAATTTCTGAATCTTTCGTTAATTGAATTTTACCAAATCGTCTTGAAACAAAAATGATGTCATCTATGCTTAAGCTTTCTCCATTGAGTTCGACAGGTTGATTATGATGCTGAGGTGCTCTGTTAATCCATGCGTGGTCTGCTTTAAACGTACTATCATTTTTAGAATGAACTTCATTAATCAAATGTATTTTTGCTTCTTCTAATTCTTTTAATTGTGTTTTTTTATTTTTTTCGGTTAATTTTTTTTGTGAAGATATTTGCTGAAATAAAGAATAATAATGTTCGAGAATAAGCGATTGTTTAGCTGGTTTGGAAAGCATGGCTAGCTCAGCTTCCTTGATATGCAGAACTTTAAAGTAGTCTTTCATAGTTCTTAATCCATTTGTATAGGAATTAATAAATTAAATAAATTTTGACACTTTTTGGTTCAATTTTTACTAGCAAACATCATTCAGAATAATAATTATTATAGCATTTTTTCCTTTTATTGCTTTCTTTGAGAAAAATATGCACACCCTCTTTTCCAAAGAGAGCACTATACTTATTAATAACAAGGAGCCTGCCATGCCAAACGACGCTAAATTAACTCCAGGGCAGAAATCTTTAGATCGAGTCTTAATACAACGATTACACGAAATTGGGGTCACCCATTTTTTCGGTGTGGGTGGTGCCAATGTTGAAGATCTCTATGACGCTGCTTATTTGGAAGGTAATCGAGTTCAAGCTATCCTAGCAAAGCATGAATTCGCCGCAGGTTGTATGGCAGATGCGTATAGCAGAGTGACTCAGCGTATAGGTGTTGTGGCTACGACTTCAGGCGGCGGGATGATGAATGTCATAGGAGCAATTGCAGAATCCTATGCTTCTCGTGTTCCTATTCTCGCAATTATCGGGCAAATTCCTACGAATCTTGAGGGCAAGGGCGGTTTTCAAGATTCGAGTGGTTTAGCAGGAACAATGAATGCACAAACATTATTTCAAAATGTTTCGAAATTTTGTCGCAAGATAACATCGCCTCATCATTTTCATACCGATTTTTCAGAAGCAGTTGAAGCAGCTGTCACAGGCCGTAAAGGACCTTCTGTATTGTTAATCCCTAAAGATGTACAACAAGCATTAATAAATGACAGTGGCTATTCCAATCCTATCCTATTTACTGAAAAATCCAGTGTATCTTCTGAGTTGGAAAATCAACTACAAAAAATTGTTTTCGAAACGGAGAAAGACACGAATCGTCCTCTCATTATTGCAGGTGGAGAAATAATAAGTTCAAATTGTGTTGCAGAATTTCTTCAATGGGTAAATAGCATCGGGGCTTTTCTTGCTGTGACACCCGATGCAAGAGATCTTGTTGATAATCAAAATCCTCTTTATAAAGGCTTGGCGGGTGTAATGGGACACTCTTCTGTTATGGACGCTTTAAATGAAGCTGATACTTGCTGGGTTGTAGGAACTCGATTACCCGTGATGGCAAGAGCAGGTTTAGAAGATCTGTTGAAAAAGAAAAAAATTATTTTTATTAATCCAGAAAAATCATTTTTTGAGTTTTCAAATACTGCAACAGAGGTTATTTCAGATCTTGGTCCAGTGTTGAAAAAACTTTTAGCACTGTCTAAAATTCTTGAAATAAAAAAATTAAATTACCCTGCTCCTAAAGAACCTCACATAAAATTTTCTTCATATAAACCACAAAATAAAAGCTACATTTCATATGTTGATGTAATGCAATTATTTTCTGAAGTTATTCCTAATGATGCAAATGTTTTTATCGATGCTGGAAATAGTGGTGCGTTTGCTTTTCATTATTTAAAAGTACCCGCTAAGGGAAAATTTATTACGGTTCTTGGTATGGGAGCAATGGGATATTCTTTTGGCGGAGGAATTGGCGCAGCATTTGCCACCAATAAACGTACTTTTATTTTTGCAGGAGATGGAGCTTTTTTTATGCAAGGCATGGAAATTCACACTGCTGTTGAATATGATTTGCCTGTTACTTTTATTGTCTTCAATAATCAATCGCATGCTATGTGCGTTACTCGCGAACAAATTTATTATAAAGCTCAATATAGTTTTAATCTCTTTAAAGAATGCGCCATTGGAAATGGTATAGCAGCCATGTATCCCAAGATGCCCACTTACACGATTCGATCTAAATCAGAGCTTGAGAAAGCTTTAAAAGCTGTAAAAAATGTTAAAGGGCCAGTATTTTTTTCTATTGAGGTGAATCCGGAAGATTTACCACCTTTTGTGCCATTCATAAAAGCATTAGAAAGTAAGTAAAGGTCACGTCAACGAACTTTACCGGTGCTCTTCGCTCTAGGACTCATTCGTTGGGCAGGTCCTTTATAAGAAATATACTGGATAGGTAAATTTTGTAAAAGAGGAGAACATTGGTCAGCTCCTTCTACTGAATTAGCAAATGTCATTCCTGTCATCAAAATAGGTGTCATTCTTTTTACTTGAGATAAATTAAAACCAAGATCAAGGCAGACTGCAATCATAGCCCCTGCACCATTTAAGCGAATTTTTTTTCGTTCAAATAAAATTTTTTCTATTTCAAGTAAAAGAGTCCAATAAGGCCCTTTATCGAATCCACGTATTTTAAGACAATCTTTAATAGCTAATACACGCTCATCTTTTTCTCGTAGAGGGACACCAAATCCCGCGATTGGTTCTCCCTTATCAAGAATTTCTCCGATAACTTCAGGCAGTTGTTCTTTTTTGATAGATCCATTTTCTATTTTCTTTTGAATTGAAACGAGTAGTGCTGCGATTTTTTCACCCACAATATTTCCGAATGCGGCTCCACGATCAAATGCAATGTATGACGCTGCAAAACCAGCGCCTGCAGTTCCGTAGGATGCAATTAATCGTGCTACTTTGGGTGGCCAGATGCGTGGATCAGCAGATAAAAAAGATAAGCTCAGGTCATCCAAAATACGAGTTTGTTCTTTACTTAGTCTTTTGCCACCTACAGCAAGAGAAACCATGCTCCAAAAACCATCTTCTTTACCGACTAAGTCTCCATGCATTTTGTAGCCGCAAAAAAAATTTTCTTCCCAAGCGGCATGTCCTACGTATGTTTCTATAACAGGCTTAGTCATTGCGCGGTTCTCTTTCTATATAACGGAATACTGGTAAATTCATAGGATATTTTAAAATATTCATACGCTTTATTGCGAAACCTTCTGCAGCAGTACATAAAAATCTAGCGAATGTGAATACAGCTTCTAATTGGTCTTGCGTTTGTAATCCACATTCATATAGGACGCTTAATATTGCAGCCATAAGTGAAGGATTATTTTCAAAAGATTTGGAAGAAACGGCAGTATTTTTTAATGCAAATTGCAATCTTTTTATTGCTGCATGCTCTTCTTTATTTTGTAATTGAGAAGATTCAGGAAAAGAATGTTCAGCTGGATTATTTAGCCACGCTAAAAGTTCTTTATGTGCTTCTAAAATAAAATGCGCTTGCTCTACGAGACCAATTCCAACAACACTGAGCAATCCATTTGAAGTGCAGCCCATTAAATTGGTAAGAACTGCAGCATGCGCAGGCGCTTCAGCAGTTGAAATAGGTGACAAAAAAGCTAATGCGATTTCAAAAGCACGACCTGTATTTTCATCGGGTGCTTTACCTGTCAGCGTTAATAAAGCAATTTCTGCAAAACTGTAATGTAAAGCAAGATCGGCTTGTACATCGAAACCCTGAATAAGAGGATTTGTTCCAGGATAAACTACATGCGAATCTAATTGCTGAGGCCATTCTCTATCATCAATAGGACCTGAAGTGGTGTCGATTTTTTTTTGAGTGGTTTTATTTTGGTCGAGTTTCATTCCTTGTACCCCCATCGCGTTGCATTAGAGTAATAACTGGGGGTATTAAAGTCAACCTGGCGTAAAGCGATAAATTGTGTAACTATTCGGTTACCACCGACCAACCCTGCCCGCGTGCGTGTCTGTTGCCCACGCCCGTTTTTTAAATCACATGAACGAAAAGACGCACGCGGGCATGATTAGGCCTACTGAAAAGGCTGAATAATTACTATAATATAAGTATATAGAGTGAAAGGAATGAAGGGGTTGTTAACATGCCTAAAAAAGTGCCGAGTCGACTCATTCTCACAGAAGCTGAGCAGGCGAATGAGAAAAATGGCCATGAAAATTTAGGCTTTTTATCTGAGCAGTTTGGTTTTCTTCCTAAACATCCTCCATTACTTTCTTTACCTAAAAGTCACCAAGCGTGGGATACTATTGCTTCAACTCTTCCCAAACTGTATGAAACAGTGAATATTCGTGAAACATTTGCAAATCTGCCGATACTGGATGCAAGTGAACAGAGTTTAGAAAATAAATATCTGTGCCGTGCTTCGACTCTACTCGGAATTTTTGCGCATGCATATTATTGGCTAGAAGCAAATGCACCACACACGATTCCGCCTTCCATTATGCAACCGTGGCAACAAATTTCAACTCGATTAAATCGATTCCGTCCTTTTTTATCTTACACAGACCTTGTTTTATATAATTGGCAATTCCGCAATCAAAATACGAAACAAAGATGTCTTAGTAATTTGGCGCTCTTAGTTGAGACCGTAGGAAAAAAAGAAGAAAGCATTTTTTATTTAACGATGGTGGAGATGGCAGCAGTGAGTGCGCCAATTATCGGTTCTATTGTACGTGCACAAGAAGCTGTGATGAGAAAAAGTAATGAAGATCTTAAAAAAGAATTAATTCAAATTACCGAATGTATTGAAAAAGTCAAAACTGCATTTTTACAAATCGAATTGAATCCTTATAGTTCTACTTATGTTGATCCTGTTACTTGGGGTAAATGCGTGGCAGTTTTACCTGTGCCTTGGGAAACGGGTATAAAAGGAACGAGCGGCACAGCGGCACCCTATTTTCATTTACTGGATACATTTTTAGGTCGTGCACGTTTTGATTCTATTTATGGTCAAGATCAAATGTATTACAGGCAAATACATAACACTTTGCACGTGCAACGTTTTCTACAAGCTGTCGAAAAAATTTCTGTAACAGATTATATTATCAATAGTAAAGATCCTACGTTGAAAGGAATTTACCATCAGCTTATAGAAACATATGTTAGTGAAAACGGATTATTGGGTACACACCAGCGAAAAGTTTATGGTTATTTATCAACAGCATTTAAAACGGGTCGATTCATTACAGCAGGTGGAACGTCTACAAAAAATCCATTCGTGAGTCGTGAATGGGAACATGTAGATGCTGGGCTTGAAAAGGGTCGCACAGAAAGAGTGAAAAGCAATTTATTTTCAAACCCGATTGCACATATTAAATCTATTTCATTTTGCAATCAACCAAACAGTCATGCAGAAGTAGAAAATGTTGTTTTCGACATAAAAAATTCTGGGATAATTTATAAGCCCGGAGATCATTGTGGCATTCTCCCAGAAAATAGCAGTGACGAAATCGATAAAACGTTGGCATCATTGCAAGCAGATAAAGATGAATTGATTCGAATCAACAAAGTTTGGCGCGACGCATTTAAACTTAGGCCTGGATTTTCTAACATTCCCGAAAAAGTTTTATTGAGTGACTTCTTGAGATTTGCCAAAATTCGTCCGATCATACGATCAGTTGCGCAAGCTTTATATGAAGTGACTGTTTCTCCATTATTGAAAGATATTATTGATTCACACAAAGAAGATCAATGGGAATTATGGGACATGCTTAATTTAATCTCATTTTCATATGATGTTAGAAGATTATGGAAATTAGACCCATGGCAAAAAGACAGCATTAGCAATATTGTACCACCTGAACAATTTAGATTATATTCTATTTCTTCGTCACCACATCTTCACAATGATACATTAGAATTAACCATTGCTGCTCTTCAATATAAAACAGAAACCATGCCAGGAAAAATTGTCTACCGGTCTGGCACTGCTTCAAATTTTATTGATCATTTTCCTGCAAAAGAGATTAAATCAGAAAAAGAGCTTGCTATCCAAATTTTCAGGCCAACTCATTTTAATCTTCCTACTGATCATAATAAGCCTATCGTTATGTTTGCTGGAGGAACGGGCATAGCACCTTTTCATGGATTTATTTCAAATCGAGTAGCGCAACCGACTTGCGGTGAAAATTGGCTTTTTTACGGGATAAGAACTGTTCGTGATTTTTATTATCAAGATGAAATAGAGAAATGGATTGCAGCAGGTAAGTTAAATGCACTGGTGAAAATTTCGGATGAAGGTCTTGATATTCAATACGAAAAAAAAGAACAAGGATATGGTTTTTTTATTGAAAAGGGTCAGCGTGGTTTTCTTAATAGTGTGATGGAAAAAGATGAGAATGCTAATATTCTTTGGGACTTGTTGTGTAGTGAAAAAGAAGGGGGAAAAGGCGCATATTTTTATGTCTGTGGGTCAGGGTTATTTTTTAACTCGATTTTTTCTTCCATAAAAACCATTATTGCTCGATTTGTAGGCGATGAAAAAAAAGCAGCGGAATTTATATATACTCTAGTTGCTGAAAATCGTTTTATGCAAGATATATTTACGACCTTCGAACCACATGCATCCGCAAGAAAAGGTTATCGAGCCTATGATATTTCAGAAGTAGCGGTACATAACAATGATGAGGCTGGTTATTGGGTTATTATAAATGATGAAGTATATGATGTGACCGAATTTTTGTTTCTTCATCCAGGTGGTGATGCCATCCTAACAGAATATGCAGGTATGGACGCTACTAAAGAATACAAAGCAGTGAAACATCATCTTGATTCCGTTGTTGAGACGATGTTGAGTATATATAAAATTGGTTCCGTTCGAAAATTACATTTTGATGGAATCTGGGGTATTGCGCTTACTGATAAAACACTGGATTATGTTTCGCTCGAACAATTATACAGAAATTGGGTGAGATATTTATATGTGGTTATAGAAATGGAAAACATGCAAAAGCGTGAGGCCAAGTTTTATACGCAAAATGAAAGATCAAATGACTCTTGGCGATTCATTATGCAAGCTATAGCTGAATTACAACACGATTTTTTAGCTCAATGCATAGAAGTACTGATGGGCGAACTTCTCCAAGTTGTTTGGAGAACCACTGTCGGGCTGTGTTCGCCGAAAAAAAGTTTTTTTATGATGAAAGAAAATGTAGATGCGATAAAAAAAACAATGGAATATAAATCTGCTGTTCAACATATTGCTCGCTATAAAGATGCATTAGAAGAATTGAATTTATCTGATTTAAGAGGCAGTGGTGATAAATTAAATCAATATAACAGAAAGTTACTGGTGGATCTAAAAACGATTTTTATTAAGGGTATTAAATTATTCGAAAATAATGAGCAAATTATTCTTGAAAGTTTTTCCGAGGAGTTAATGAAATTACTTGAGAGTATCATAGAAATTTTTCGCAGTTATTTTAGGGATATGGCGCAAATTTTTAAATAAATTATCGGATCATTAAAATGAATAAATTAATTGGTGACATTGTAAATAAAAACTCATTTACTATTAAAATTCACGAGACTATTCAAGACGCAGCTTTGTTAGTTAGTGAATCTCAAGCAAGTGATTTAATGGTCATAGATAACGATAGAAATTTTGTTGGTGTATTATCCGAGGGCGATTTAATCCGAGCTGTTGTTCCTAATCTAGAAGAGCTCATCAATCATGAAGGTACTCTCGAAAAAGCTTATCAAGTGTTTTTATCTTTAGGACGAGAAATTGCAAACCAACCTATCGATCGATTTATTATCCGTAATCCTATTACATTAAATCCAAACGATGAACTATTAAAAGCAGCCATTGTGATGATAACAAAGCAGATCAGACGCTTACCCGTGGTTCAACATAATAAATTCATTGGAACCGTGTCTCGGGCAGATATTTGTCGTACTATTTTGACAGAAGATATTGATGATTCGAGGATTTAGTGGTGACCTCATAGTGCATAAATTAACCTATTTCTTATGTTTATTATTAAAAATACATTGCTAAATGTGTAAGAAATTTATTATAATGAAAATGTATTTATTTTTTTAGACAAAAGGAGCTTCATCATGGCTAATAAGATTAAATGGACAAAAGAATTTTGGCAAGAATGGATTAAAAATCCGCAACAATTCGCAAAAAAACAAGGCTGGAACTGGGGTGACGCTGATCTCAAATGGAAGAATTGGAGTTCTAAAGAATGGGGGATGCTGTCACAAGGTGAAGTTCAAGCAATGCTTCAAAAATCAAAGTGGGCTGGCTGGATTTGGTGGGAATAATCTTTTAAGCAAATGCTAAGACTTCATACTCAGTAACATGAGTATGAAGTTTTTACATTAACGAAAGATATTTTTTAATTTCGTTCCCAATGCCAATAATGGATGTGATTAGCATAAGAATAGCCAGCAATGCACTTAGATAAATTATCGGTATACCAAAAATTAATGAAACTGAAAAAACTTTAAACAATGTTTGAAATATAAAAAATAGTAATAATGCTGATGTAAATAAATAAGCCGTGCAAATCAACCAATAATAAATCTCGTATTTATTTTTTTTATGAATGCCTGATTTATTTTCAGGCTGGGTAAATTTTAAAGCTAGCCAACGTATCGCAGATCGGCGTAATCGCGAATAATTTAATATGTCCGTTAAAATAAAATATCCATCGTATTCTTTAATAGGACTTAGATTTCTAAATCCATTGTAATAGAGTAACAAGCTCAGCAGCCAAAAATAGATAGATAATTCTGGATTTGCTACCCAGAAAGAGAATAATGCAAAACATGCACTAATAATAAGGTCTACATACGGACCGGCAATGTTAACTAAAATCTTGGTTTTTTTGTTCGCAACCCATAGTTCGGATGTATCAACATATGCGATAGGTCCTAACCCAAGCCAACCTATGCCCATGCGCTGTATCTTATAGCCGAGTTTTTTGGCAGTAAATGCATGTCCTGCTTCATGTATAATAACTGTTACTACACTGATCGGGATAAATAAAATTAAAAAATGCCAGAAACGTGGGGTTACTTGGGTAGCGCTTTTGATGATGCTGGGATAAGAATAAATGAAAACACTGAGCCCAGCGATAGCTAAAACGAATAATGCAAGTTGTAGCGGCCAAGTATAAAATAAAAAAATTCCTCTTTTATAAACCTTAGTTAACCATTTGTCTGTGTGAGTTAAAGAAAATTTGATTTGTGTGATATTGTTAATTTTATTTTTTAACTTTTCCCACCAGGACGCTTCTTCGCCTATGACTTTATCAAACGATGGAATAGACACAAATCCTACTTCTGCCAAACTATAAAGTAAGTTGCAAATAAATTCAGGAGCAAATAGTTTGTATTTTTGAAAAAAAGCCATCGACAAGTCATATATTGTTTGTATGCCATCAAGTTGTTGCCAAATAAACATCCCTTCTTCTGTTAAGCGATAATATTGATGTAATTCAGTATTATGTAACATGCTCATCATTTTTCCTTCTTCCATTGCATGATAAACTGTCACTTCTTTGGAACGAGTGGGTCTAAGATGTTTTATCATAAAGCTCAAAATTGATTGCGAAAAAGATTTGCTATTTTTTATCATTCGAAATAACAAATCTCTTTTTATAACGAAAAGATGGCATTCACTTAAAGTGCGAGCGGAAGCATTTCTTGGGTTGCCAGTGAGTAAAGCTGTTTCGCCTAATAAGTCTGCAGGATCTAATATTGCCAGACTTTTTTCTATCGCATCTTGAACAATGAATATTTGTACTTGGCCCGATTGAATCAGATAGCAACAATCCGCGGCATCATGTTGGTTAAAAATGATGGTATTTGCAGGGAGAGTAATTTTCTCGATTTTTTTTGCAGCGGCATAAGCTTCTTCTTGACTCAGGTGTAAAAAAGGTGCGGTTTTTTTTATGAAACTTAATTTCAACATGAGTTCTGACATTTCTTTAACTTTTTGGTCAAACCCTGGGTGGGTTTTTATAAAATGATTAAAGCTTTCAATGTCAATACGTAAGAGAGATATGTCAGTTAATGCAATGACTGTTGCCGTTCGCCTTCCATGCTGAGAAAAAAAACCATGAGCGCCTAATCCGATAGCTTCTTCTTCGTTGAGTGTAGCTAAAATAATATTTTTAATAACACCATTCACTATTGTTTTTTGAGTGATTTTTGCTTGACCTTTGGCAATGAAATAAAAACTATCAACAAAGTCGCCTTCTATTACAATTTCTTCACCTGCAGCATGGTGAACTTCTTGCATGAGTTCTGTGAGTGTCGTGATGTCTTCGGGTGGCAAGCGTGAAAATAAAGGGTATTTATGCAGTAAGCGATACCGGAATTCAGAGCTAAATAATTTAGATCCATCGTTTGCTGTTGGCAAGGTATCCTCCCTATCTCCTCGTATAAGCCTAAATTCGGCCCTTCTCGCTATGGCCCCAACTGCTGAATTTTAGGCTAAAAAATTAACCTGAGTATTACATAAGCGTAACATGGCTTCATTTACGATTATGCAATACTCAGGTTTTTTCCCAACAGTGCGTAACACTGTTGGGATTCACTCTGTCTTATATCAGTACCTTTGCTAGAAAGTTACTGGTACCACCATATTAAGCAGTCCAATCAAAAAAACTAGCCAATCTTGATTTTTTCACTAGACCCTCAAACTGCTCAAATTTCATTGTATCCCACTTATAGCTTTCCCAGCCTAGCCCTTTGAAATCGAGGCCATATTTCTTTGCTGTTCCTTCTGGGTCCTTTTGCCATTCCGTAAAAAATTCACGAGTAAATTTAATCTTGGCCATATTAGTATCCTCCTAAGAGTTAACTTCCCTTAAAAAACGTCTTTACATAGTAAGTTTACTCCGGATTTGCTTAAATATCAAATCAGATGGTATGATTTTCTTTTTTATTCAATATGTTATAGTTGAATTAAAGGTTTTGGCTTGGGTGGGTTGCGCTGCTACTGTATGTATTAGATAATTTGATGATGCTCTCATGAAAAAGGATTTTTAATGTCCGTGCATAAAATTTCTGAATATCTTTTAACGAATGGTTTTAAGCTGATTGTTAAAGAAGATCACCGTTCCCCCATCGCAATTTTTCAAATGGTATACAAGGTAGGCTCTGTTAATGAATACGATGGAATAACCGGCATATCGCATGCTTTGGAACACATGATGTTTCGAGGGAGTCGCCATTATAGCGCAACGCAATTTTTGGATAGAATTTCTGAGATGGGTGCCAAGCAAAACGCATTCACGACCCATGATTATACAGCTTATTACGAAGTGTTTAACCTAAATGAAGTTGATTTTATTTTTAAATTTGAAGCAGATCGCATGCAAAATTTATTATTAAGGGAAAGCGATTTTGCTAAAGAAATGGAAATCATTAAAGAAGAAAGACGCTTGAGCATTGAAGATGATCCTCATCGACAGGTGTTGGAACGTTTTTTTGCGACGGCTTTTTTATCGAGCGCGTATCATCATCCCATCATTGGTTGGATGGACGATTTAAAAAATATGTCCCTTGATAATTTAAAAAACTGGTATAAAACATGGTATGTGCCTAACAATGCAATTGGAGTGATTGTTGGCGATATAGAACCAAAAAAAATGTATCAATTAGCAAAAAAACATTTTGGTCTTATCAAATCATCTGTGTTACCAGAAATTAAACCGCAAAGAGAAGTGCCTCCTCTGGGATGCCGCACTGTCGATATTAAATTACCTGCAAAAGTACCCTGGATCGCGATGGGTTATAATGTTCCTGTTGTTAATACAGCAGAGGAAAAGTGGGAGCCTTATGCGTTACTCGTTTTATGTGAAATACTAGCAGGCAGCCATAGTGCTCGGTTACAACAAAATATAATAAGAGACAAACGATTAATTGCTGAAGTCAATTATCATTATTCACCTTTTGGTTGTTTTGACGATGTTGTGATTTTTACTGCTACGCCAACTTCTCAACATACTCTCGAAGAAGCAAGAGAAGGCATTTTGAAAGAAATTCAACAATTACAAAATCAGGTACCGCATTTAAAAGAATTAAAGCGCGTTAAAATACAGTACATAGCACAAAAAGTTTATGAAGAAGATTCTATCTCAAATCAAGCACGTGAAATTGGTAATTTTGAAGCAGTTGGATTATCTTGGCGTGATCTTGATAAAGTTTATAAGGAAATAGCCGCGATAACACCAGAGCAAATAAAAACAGTTGCGCGTAAATATTTAGTTCCAGAGCGTCTTATTTTAGTCAATTTACGACCTTTGCCAATTAGCCAGAAAAATAGCAAACAGAAGGTGATCGTATGAGCTCATCTTTAATTCAACATTGGCAAACTAAACAGGGCACGCAAGTATATTTTGTGCAAAGAAACGAAATCCCCATGTTAGAAACCAATATTGTATTTGCTGCAGGTTCTGGACATGATGATATTCCTGGTGTTTCTAATTTAACTAATATTATGTTAAACCAAGGGACAAAAAATTATAATACCGATCAAATTGCCGCTGGTTTTGATGATATCGGTGCTCAATTTCATTTAGCTTCTGATCGTGATATGGGGATGGTAAGCTTACGCAGCTTAACGAAACCAAAGTATTTATATTCAGCGTTGCGGTTATTAACTGAAATTTTATCGGCACCTCTCTTTCCAAAGAAATCATTTTTACGCATGCAACAATTAGTTTTACTTGCTATTAATCGACAAAAACAAACCCCTGAGGCAATTGCAAAAAATGCTTTTTATGAGGCTGTTTATCGCAACCATATTTATGGTAATTCAGTATTAGGAACAGAACAAAGTGTAGCGGCATTGACCGTGGGAGATTTAAAAAAATTCCATAAAAAATATTATGTAGCGAAAAATGCGATTATTACTCTGGTGGGTGACGTTACACGCAAGCGAGCAGAACAAATAGCAAATCAATTAGTTGCTCATTTACCTTCTGGTGAAATCGCTAATCAATTTGTTGAAGCCATGAATGTGACTAAGAAAGGGATAAAAAAAATCGATTTTCCATCGGAGCAAACCCATATTTTAATGGGGCAGGTTGGAATTAGTTATGATGATCCCGATTATTTTCCTATCATGGTTGGCAATACTATCTTAGGCGGATCATCTGTTGTGTCACGACTATTTAGTGAAGTAAGAGGCGTTCATGGATTGGCATACTCGATTACGAGTATCATTATGCCGCTAGCAGCAAGAGGGCCTTTTTTAATTGTTTTACAAACTCGTCACAGCGAAGCAAAAAAAACAATTAAAATAGTAAATCGCGTACTAACTGATTTTATAGAAAAAGGTCCAACAAAAAGTGAAATACTGCGTGTAAAGAAAAAAATTATTAATGGTTTCCCGTTAACTTTATCACAAAATAATTCTGTTTCAGATAAATTGTGTGCGATAGGTTTTAATCATTTGCCATTAAATTATTTGGATAGTTATTGTGAAAAGGTAAATGTAGTCACTGCTCGACAAATTAAGCAAGCTTTTCAAAGGCATTTTAATCCTGAAAAAAAAGTTACCATTATGGTGGGAAATTCATAGGTTGCAGCATGCTTCTAGAGGCTTAAATAGGATTTTTTTCTCATCTCTAGGAACGTCATAAATCTAAACGTCAGAGATTCTTTAGAAGCATTGGGTGGCCATACAACATAAACAGGAATGGATTCAGCTTGCCATTCAGGGAGGGGTTCAACAAGATACCCATGATGGATATCTTCTGCTCATATCAAATAGCAGCTTATTATTTTTAATCCCTCTTAGTTGGTTTATTGCCTGTGATCATCACGCCAGCGAATAAAGAACTAGCAAGCGACAGCATAACAGAAATCAATAAAATGACTTCATACCCGGCCATAAATGATTCATGAATTATTTGGCGGCCTCTTGCATCGTGTGTTTTGATATCTGCGAGTAGAGATCGTTGATTAAAGATTTCTTGTTGAACTGTAACGGGTAAAGCAGAAGCTCTGAGATATTTTACTAATTGCTGATTGAAAATTACTGTCATTATAAGACCAAAGATTGCGACGGCTAAAAGCCCTGCGATTCTCGATATCGCATTATTAACACCGGATGCAATACCAACATGAGCTGTCGCTACGGAATTCATCACAACTGTTGTGAGAGGTGCGACACTTATTGCCATGCCAAGTCCAAGCATGACAATGCCGGGAAATAAACTAACCCAATAAGAGTCTCCGATGCCCGATCGTAGAAATAAAGCAAAGCCGAGTGAGGCAACAGCAGGGCCGATAACGAGTGGAAGTTTAGGACCATAGCGTTTAACGAGCCCTCCAGCCCAACGCGACAATAAAAAAATCAGCAATATTAAAGGAAGAATCGCTGCACCTGCTTCTGTTGGTGTGTAGCCTTGCACTTGAATCAAATTCAAGGGGAGAAAAAAAAGCACGCCGTAGAGTGCGAAATAGAGAAAAAAAGTAATTAAATTTGCACCGCTAAAATTACGCGAGCGGAATATCGTAAGCGGTAGAATGGGAGATGATACATGCGCTTCAAAAAACAAAAATGCTATTAGCGCACAAAATCCTGCTACCAATGACACTACACTTCCACCATGTTCCCACTCAATAAGACCAAAAACAATTGCACCCAGTCCTAACGTTGCGAGCAATGCGCCTGCTAAATCTAATTTTTTAGATTGATGCTCATTTCTACTTTCTGGTACAAAAAATAATGTTACAACAAAAACAATTACTGCAAGTGGTAAATTTAAAAAAAAGACCCATCGCCAAGAGATATGCTGCACTAGCCAACCTCCTACAACCGGACCTGCTGCAGAGGTGATTGCGGTAAATCCGGCCCACGTACCGATTGCTTGACCTCTTCGATCTTCTGGAAACGACGTGCTAATAAGTGCCAAACTGCCTGGAACTAGCAATGCAGCTCCTATACCTTGTAGTGCACGTGCTGCTATAAGAGATAAAATATCCGCAGCTAATCCACACCAAGTTGATGCACAAGTGAAGAGAACGACACCGAAGAGAAAGATTTTCCGTCTACCATATAAATCACCTAATGCACCACCTATCAAGAGTAATGTCCCAAGCGTTAATGCATATGCCTCAATGACCCATTGCATTTGGTTGATAGAAGTGTGCAAAGCATCTTGAATTGCTGGTAACGCGACATTCACAATAGTGCCATCAATGAATGCCATGCTTGAACCGAGAATGGTTGCAACCAACACCCATTTTTCACAATTCTTTTTTAATGCCACAGTAGAGGCGGGTGAAATCGCAACATCATCACAAGGTGCGCGCAGAAAACTGGTCACTGATTCGTACCTCCAGTTACAATAGGGTTCCACTTTACAAATTCCACTAGTTGATTTTCAATTTGCAAATGATATTCAACTAAGGCTTCTTTTATACATTCCGCGAAAGCTAATGCAGCTTCGTTAGGCGGAGTACTTTTACCAAATAAAACATTCAAAAAAAATCGGCGCGATTGAGACATATCTAACGGTAGTGCTTTTATATTTTTTTCTTCTATCAAGTAATGCAATGGCATCCAAGCAAATCCTATTTTATTTTTTAATAAATCAATAGCAAGTTTGCTACTCGATACAGTCCAGCGATGCGCTGCTTCCAACCAGCCTTTATCGACAGAAAGCAATTTTGCCGAATCGCGCACAACAAGTTGTAAATGTCCTTTTAAATCTTCACTCGTTAGTTTGAATGGTAAATGATGTAGGGGATGCTCGGGATGCGCCACTGCAACCTGGATAATTTGCGTCTCACAAAATGCCACTTTGCCTTTGGGCACCGTAAATGCAACAACAATATCTGCGAAATCTTGTTCTAATGCTTCAATTGCACCTGAAAGGCTTACCTCATGCAATTGAACACGTGTTTGTGAGAATTGCATAAATTTAAATAATGCATTGGCTAATACATCGCGCGGAAAAGGGTCATCAATTACTATAGTGATTTCCGCGGGCCAGCCTCGGTCTGTGTCGAGCGCAATTTTTTCAATCGTATTCGCGTTATTCAAAAGTACTTGTGCGCGGTGATATAAAATTTTCCCTATGGGTGTGAGTACCGCTTTTCGACCTTCAGCTTGTAATATTTTCACGCCGAGCTGAGATTGCAATTGCGAAATTGCGTAGCTCACGGTGGATTGGCTGCGGTGCAGAAACTCTGCGGCTTGAGCGAATCCACCGCAGTCAACCACAGCCTTCAATACAACCCATTGATCTAAAGTCGTTTTTAGCTTCATATATCTATGAAATCGATGATTTAAAGCGAAATTTTAGCATTTATTATCTAAATATTCAATGTTACAGTTTTTATCTATTTTTACTTACTAGGAGAAATATAATGTTAAATCGACCATCCTTTTTGACTAAAAGCAGTTTCTTTACAGTAGGATTGGCGGCTGCAGCGTCAATAGCATCTATTTGTTATGCTGCCAAATCCCTTAGAGGAAACAAATTAACCGAAGAAGAATCCTTGCTCACTGCAGCTAAAAATTTAGATTCACAAGATGAATTTCAGGCAAGAAGAGATCAATTCCTGTTCCCTAAAGATAAAAAAAATTCTTCTTCTGTCTATCTGAATGGAAATTCACTGGGTTTACAGCCTAGTCATGCCAAAAAACTCGTCTCAGATGAAATGAAAGATTGGGGCGACAAAGGAGTTCGCGGACATTTTGATAAAGAAAATCCCTGGCTTACTTATGCAGAGCTTGTTACACCAATGCTTGCAAAACTGGTTGGTGCAGAAACTACTGAAGTTATTGCGATGGGCACGTTGACTGCCAATTTGCATCTTGCATTAACCTCTTTTTATCGACCCACTAAAGAACGCTTTAAAATCATTCGATTAGCTCAAGCGTTCGGATCAGATCGCTATGCTATTGATTCACAAATTTCTCAGCGTTTAACTACCATTAAAGATTCTCCTGAAACTAAAACATTTGATGCAAAAGACGCCGTTGTTGAAATTACACCTAAACCTGGGAAATATACTCTCACGACGGAAGAAATTGTTGATGTCATTAACCAACATGGGGATAAAACATCCGTAGTATTCATTGAGGGCGTGCATTATTTATCAGGGCAATGTTTTGATTTGAAAGCAATTGCTGAAGCGGCTCACAAAAAAGGCTGTATATTTGGTGCCTCATTAGCTCACGCAGTTGGCAATGTCGAGCTCAATCTACATAAGGATGAGATTGATTTTGCTGTATGGTGTAGCTATAAATATTTAAATGCAGGGCCGGGTGCCATTGGCGGTCTTTTTGTTCATGAAAAACATCATCAAAATAAGGATATCCCCATCTTGGCGGGTTGGTGGGGGCACAATAAAAGTGTGCGCTTTGATATGACATCAAAGTATTCTCCTATACCAACTGTCGAAAAATGGCAGCAAAGCAATCCACCCATTTTGCAATTGGCCTTATTGAGGGCTTCTCTTGAAATTTTTGCAATAGTGGATTTAAAAAAATTGCGTGAAAAAAGTATCAGGTTAACCAATTATTTGGAAAAATTAATTCATGAAATGTTACCAGACGATGTCAAAATCATCACACCAAGACATCCGAAAGATCGCGGAAGTCAGCTCTCATTAATAGTAGAAGCCGGTGCTAAAGCATCAGTTGAAGATTGGATGCACAAAAACGGAATTATCTGCGATTCACGTGGGGAAATTATTCGTGTCGCTCCGGCTGCGTTATATAATACTTATGAAGATGTAGCTCGTTTTGTCATTGAATTAATAAAATTTTGTAAATCGCATAAGTTGGAACAGGAACATCAGCAGAATTCTGAAGAGAAGATGCCTAGGTTAGGAACGAAACGAGGATGAATGATGTTGAGCTTAAATAAAAAAACTCCTTCGATTATTGGAGGAGTACTTTTAGTTATTGGCAATGTGATAGGAGCCGGTATATTAGCGCTGCCAATTGCAATTGCACAGTTAGGATTGCCATCTGCAATTTTGATGCTCTTATTTTTCTGGCTTCTCATGATGTTAGGTGCATATTATTTTCTAGAAGCTAATTTAGCATTACCCTCAGGATCCAATCTTATTTCGATGTCTCGCGCAGCACTGGGTAAGTGGGGTGTGGTCATTGCTTGGATGAGTAATTTATTAGTCTTGTACTCAGTAATATCAGCTTACATTGCTGGAGGAGGAGATTTAATAAAAACGAATTTTCACTACATTGGAATATCCATACCTTCTTGGGTAGCATCCGTATTTTTTCTAGCTTTATTTGGTTTTATTGTTTCACGAGGAATCCATATTACAGATCATGCGAACAGATTATTGATGTCAATCAAAGCTATTATCTTTTTCGAAATTTTGCTAGGTCTAGCAAATTATTTTAATTTAAATATTGCATCGTTTACGCCACAACATAATTTATCCGCATCACTATTGGTTATTGTTTTAACCTCATTTGGTTTTGCTACCTTGATTCCTAGTTTGCGTAGTTATTATCAGAGCGATGTAAGAAAAATAAGAATCATTATATTTTGGGGAACTTTTATTCCTTTGATATGTTATGTGAGCTGGGTCATCTTAATTTTTTCTGTATTACCGTATCATGGGTCTTATGGATTAGAACAAATGTCTAAATCAGCACATCCACTTTCTGATTTACAATTTGCATTAAGTGAATCGTTGCGTATCTCCTGGATCTCGCAAGCCACCAATTTATTTAGTTTAATTTGCATTATTACATCTTTTCTTGCAAATTCTATTAGCCTTACGGATTTTCTTGCAGATGGACTGAACCTCCACCAAGATCATAAAAAAAGTGGGTGGGTTTATTTTCTGGCTTATGTTCCTGCATTATGTACCGTATTATTTTTCTCAAAAGCTTTTCTAATCGGTTTATCTGTCTCAGGCACATTTGCCATTATTCAATCGCTTATTTTACCGGGGTTAATTGTTTGGTTTTTACGTTACAGAAATAAAAGCATTGAACTTAATTATTCCGTTTTTGGCGGTAAGCCATTACTTGCACTGCTATTGATAATAAGCTTGGTTCTTTTAATTCTATCTGCACTAAAATAATAACGACCACTTTTTTAAGAACCCATTACATTAAGAATAGCTTCTTTTACTTTTGCGATCGCAACATTTTCTATTGTTTTCAAATTGAGATGCGGCAAGTTAGGCAATGCATTTGCAACAACCATTGCATCAACAATCGCGGGCCCATCGATAGCAAAAGCTTCACTAATCGCTCCTTTTAATTCAGTTGGCTTTCTCGCTGAAAACCCGTGACCACCGCAAGCGCGTGCAAGCGCGGCAAAATCTGGATTAGGAAATTCAATGCCTTCACGAAATGCAGAAATTCCAGCACTTTCTGCTTCTAGAGTAATGAGGCCAAAAGAAGAATTATTATAAACTATTACTTTGATGGGTAATTTATGATGTACAGCTGTCATGAATTCACCCATCAACATATTGAATCCACCATCGCCACACAGCACAATAACTTGACGTGAATGATCGAGTGCTTGAATACCATTCGCTTGACCCACCGCTGTGCCCACTGCAGCATTATTGAAAGAACCTATAATTCGTTGCGTTCCACGTTGGCGTAACCAATTTCCAGACCACAGTGTGTTGAGACCCGTATCTAAAACAAATACTGCATCCGATTTAGCAAGATCACTCACAGTACGCGCCACAGCTTGCGGATAAATTCGATCTTTACTTCGACCTAAATCAGCTTGTTTATCTAACATCTGATCCCAGTCTTGACGTTCGAGTGTCACCTTATCAAAAAAACGGGTTTCGCCTTTTGCAGCCACCTGTTTTTGCAATAGCTTGAGTATAGGTTTAGCAGAACCAACAATACCAAACGCCGTTGGTGTACGACGTCCTAATATTTCTGCACGCTCATCTATCTGTATTACTTTTCCATTAGGAGGCAAATATTCTGAATAAGGATAATCGGTACCAACCATGAGCAGTAGGTCACAGTTCATTACTGCATTGTAAACAGCTTTAGTTCCTATCATACCCAGACCACCCATCCAGTGAAGATCATCATATGGCATGATATCTTTGCCTTTAATCGTATGAATCAAAGGCGCTTTTAATTTATCTGAAAGAGCACGCAATTCTGCGCTGAGTCCATGACATCCTGCGCCACACATAATGACTATTTTATCCGCCAAATCGATTTGACGAACAACTTCAGCAAGATCTTCATTATTCGCAGCAATTTCTGAACGTGGTTTTAATGTTTTAATACTGGTGACACGCCCTACCGCTTTAGCACTCATAATATCTTGAGGTAATGTTAAGTGGGCTACACCACGACCTGCGTAAGCCGTAGCAATTGCTTGATGAATAACGCTAGGTGCATGTGCTGCTGTTAAGATTGTTTCAGTGTAAAGAGAAACATCGCGAAAAAGCAAATCCGGTTTTGTTGTCTGAATGAAATCAATTCCTTGCATTTTACGTGGCATATCACCTGATATCGCAAGAACAGGCGCATGATCACGCGCAGCTTCATAAAGACCTGCTACTAAATGTGTACTTCCTGGTCCAGTCGTGCCTGCGCACACACCCAAGCGCCCCGTTAATTTGGCTTGACCCGCAGCAGCAAGTGCTGCACCTTCTTCATGGCGTACACCAATCCATTCAATAGAGCTACGTCGTACTGCATCTGCTAAGGGATTTAAAGAATCACCTATCAATCCAAATATTTGTTTAACTCCGACTTGTTCAAGAGCATCAACCAGCACATCTGCAATAGTTTCAGACATAAGAATCTCCTTATTCCAATTGTCATCCCTAATGGCAGTTTACATTTGTGAGCGATGGATATCAAATATATACTTGCGTCAGTAAAACCAGATAGATTAGATTATATATAAGATTTTTGGCCTACAACAGACTCTACAAGGACGTAAAAAAATGAATAATACGAATGAATCAAAAACCATTCCCGGAATGCAACCAGATAAAGTATTTCCACTTTTGACTGAGGCACAAATTGCACGCATTGCTACATGCGGAAAAATGCGCCTAATTAAAAAGGGAGAAATTTTATTAAATGTAGGAGAACCCATTCTACGATCCTTTATCGTTAAACAGGGAGAAATTGAGGTTCTGCAAATCTTAGGTAAGACCGAGAAATTATTTGCTGTGTGTCGGGCTAATCAATTCACTGGAGAACTGGGTTTGCTTTCTGGTCGTCATGCTTTTGTAAAACTGAAGGTGAGTGAACCCGGTGAAGTTATCGAAATTAATCGTGAAAATTTATTAAAGCTTATTCAAGCGGATGCTGAGTTGAGCGAAATTTTTATGCGCGCTTATATACTGCGCAGGGTAGCAATAATCACTCAGAATGTGAGTGATGTTGTTTTTATAGGGTCAAGACATTCATCGGATACGCTGCGCATCAAAGAATTTCTTACGCGGAATGATTACCCTTATTGCTATGTGGATATTGAAAATGATCAAGCAGTGCAAGAATTGCTAGAACATTTTCGTATCGATATCTCAAATGTTCCTATCGTTATTTGCCGAAGCGAAATAGTATTACGTAATCCAAGCAATCAACAATTAGCAAATTGCCTCGGCTTTAATGAGGCTATCGAAGTGAACCGCAGCTATGACGTTGTTGTTATTGGCGCGGGCCCTTCCGGATTATCAGCCGCAGTTTACAGTGCCTCAGAGGGGTTGGATGTTTTAGTAGTAGAAGAAAACGCGCCCGGTGGACAAGCAGGATCAAGCTCAAAAATTGAAAATTATCTCGGTTTTCCCAATGGTATTTCAGGTCAAGAACTGGCAGGTAGAGCATTTACACAAGCACAAAAATTTGGTGCCCAGATAATGATTGCTGCAAAGGCAAAAAGTTTAAATTGTGAGCGTAAGCCATACATTATTCAGACAGATAATAGCCAAAAAATACAAACAAAAACCATCATCCTCGCAACCGGCGCGCAATATCGTAAACTCTCACTTGAAAATTTATCAAAATTTGAAGGGGTAGGGATCTATTACGGCGCCACTTTTGTCGAAGCCCAAGTGTGTGAAGGCGCAGAAATTATTGTTGTAGGCGGAGGTAATTCAGCTGGTCAAGCTGCAGTTTTTTTAACAAATTATGTTAAGCATGTGCATATGCTGGTTCGTTCAACCGAGCTAGCAAAAAGTATGTCGCATTATCTCATTCGTCGTATTGAAGAAAGTAAAAAAATAACTGTGCATATGAACACAGAAATTACTGCATTAGAAGGGCATAACCAACTCGAAAAGGTACAGTGGCGTAATAATCTTTCTGGAAAAACTGAGCTGCATAATATCCGCCATGTTTTTGTTATGGCTGGAGCTATTCCTAACACAGCATGGTTAAAGGATTGTATCGTCCTTGATAAGCAAGGATTTATTAAAACAGGTCCTGAATTATCTGTAGAGGATCTCACTGTATCACGATGGCCGCTTCATCGATCTCCGTATTTTCTCGAAACAAGCTTACCCGGTGTATTTGCCACGGGTGATGTCAGATCAGGCAATATCAAACGTGTAGCCTCTGCCGTTGGAGAAGGATCCAGTACAGTTTTCTTTGTGCATCAAGTATTACAAGAATAAAAATAGGGTTTGACATCCCCCATCGGCATATAAGCCAACGTACTTCTTTCCCCCGGGATTTTTATTTAACATGAGTATTTATCACATTATACTGCAGTTGCGGCTAGGTGTGGATGAGGTATGAGGAGGTGTAGGATGAGTATTATTTTGTGGAGATTGAAAAATAGATTTATGATACTTCATAACAATTCTAATCAAAGAGTGAAGATTTTTTCTTTCATTTGCTTTACCAAATTCTTCTAATCTTGTGTCTTTCTTCTCTTCTTTTGAGGTTGAGCAGAAAAACCAAAACCTTGGTCTATGCTCATTTGCTTTTTTCTCTTCTTTTTTTTCTGCTTTGTTGTTTTTTTCTTTCTTAACTCCTAATCCTACTTCGATTTCATCCATATATTTATCATATTCTTTTGGAATAGTTTTAATTGTATTGTATGAAATAGAATATTTGACAATAAGTTTGATATCTTTTGCACTTATTACATCCTTATATTTGTCAGTAAGCTTGCTGATCATTTTCTGGGTGGTAGAAGAAGCTGGACTATTTTCTTCTTCGTCTTTTGCCGTTTCTTGCCTAAATAGGCACACAAATGCAGCTTGCTTTGCCTCCGATGTGAAACTTATATTTGAGTCATTCCCCAAGGAAGTAATGTTATATCTTCCGCGTGCACTCCATTCATTGACCTTAATAATAGCGTGACAATCTCCGCGGTTTTTAGCACTTGCTAGTAACTTTGGAATGGGGTCACCCAATAGTATATTATTATGACTTGAAACAGAAGGTGGACTTTTTGCATCGTTTGCAGTGGCAGCTGGACTCGTTATTGCTTGTGGTCCATCATTTGAACTTGGTGTTGGAATGGTGCCCGGCAGAGCTGCTGGCTGTGAATCTCTTGGTGGCAAGGAAACTCCTGTATCGTTAGCTGAAGCTTTATTCTCAATTTTTTTTTCGCTAGGCATTTTATCCCTCGATGTGTTATCAATATTTTCTTTTTCTAGCTGCTTTGTCAGAACTGGGCCCAATGTCTGTTGATAATATTTCCATTGGCGCGCTAGAGCTCATCTCCATGCACTTGTTACTTTGACCATGGTAATCAGTAGAAGGGCGAGCAGGATGGCTGAACGTAGCTGACCTACATGATAATGAAGTAGGGGGAGTTGCACGTTTTTGTCCATCTTTAAACTCATTCACGGATTCGGTTTTTTGTCTTTTAAGCTCAATACTCACGATTTCAGGTGGTTTAAAAGAATCGTATTCTTGTGTCGATCTAGAGTCAATGTCGTCAGCATTTTTGAATCCTTTTCCATAGTGGTAGTGCTTGGCGAGTATCCCTAAAAATTCTTCCATGCTGATGTTATTTTCTGGATAGTTCTTTATGGTGTTTTCAATGCAACTCTGTGCAACTTTACGGATTCTCTCAACACCTAACGAACCTAAAGGTGAGGTATTAAGATCTGAAATCATTTCATTTAGTGCATCGATAAAAGTTCTCTTACCTGCAACTTCAAATTGTTCAAATATTAATTTTATAAGCAACTTGTTAAAGAAAACAATCTTATTGTCGCGAGATGTTATTTTTAAAGGTAAATCAAGTATGCTAAACGTTTTCTTACGTAACTCCGAGTTCTCAATCCACATCCACAAGCTCATGGGTGCATAAGACCCCTTAAAACATTTACTAAATAAATCATCATCGTCTTTACTTTCATCGACAAGTGTCTTGAGATCGTTAAAATCGGAATTCGATTCAAAATACGATCTAGATGATTCAATAATTTTCTTAACTTCTTTTTTAAAAGCGGTTTCTGGCATGTTATTCGTTCTCCTATCACGAGGGGATGATGGATACAGACGCGCAGTGTAACAGAAATACTATTGTTATTGAATATATCTCAATTTTCGGGGTTGCCTGTTCGTCACTTACAAGCACTTGGACTCAAGATCAAAACCAATTATTATATAAAAATCACATGGCAGTGGAACGTAACTTTGTCATTGCGAGGAGTCCCCACGTTGAAAGATCAACGCAAAAAAAGGGTCACATCTCATGTGTGCCACAGACACTGTCCCCTTTTGACCAGGATGGGGGCCGGATCTTGAATAGGGAGATAATGCTCAATCAATTTTAGGGAGCTTCTCATGTTAAGCACTTCTTTTTTTAATACGGGTAGACGTGCCTCTAATAGAATTAAAACTCTTTTTGGTTGGCGTTTTAATGCAGCTGGAGTACCACGAGGAGAATTTAAAATACCTCTAGAAAATTATTTTGCATATGATGACTCTGTTCATATGTCTATAGGCATGCAATCAAACGGTAATTTTATAGCAACTTGGACTACTCGAGATAAGGTTTTTGCAGAACGTTTTGATATAAATGGCATATCTTTTTCGGATAAAGCCCTTGTGCTTGATTCCTATGACAATTGTGGATTTCGATATCCTGCAATAGCTGTTCAAACTAACGGAACAATTTAAGAATTATCAAGTGACTCAATTTCATGGTGAAGCGGTTCACGTAGCAGCTAATGGAGTTCATTTTGTAGGTCTGGGTGGTGATGGTTCGGTAATAGTTGATGTGCCTGGTGAAAATCATATTTATACAGGCGGTGGCAAAAATAAAATTATATATACAAAACCTGTCCCAAACAAAAAGA
>CAVQBL010000008.1:0-87709 GCA_963710715.1 uncultured Gammaproteobacteria bacterium
CAATTTTATTAGTCAGCGGGCTTTTTTTGTGTTCTTTATAATTTTTGATTTCTTCATTAGCAGTATTAATTTCTTTAATTTCTTCAGTTAATTTTTGCTTGTATTGGTCAAAGGTCATTGCTGGCATTTTTGTTTCTCCACATCAGTTTGATAAAGAACGTACATTTAATATAAATGGAGTAACAAAAACAATTCCGGGATTTCCCTGTCAGGGATTTCCCAGATTAAAAAATATTTAGCTTCTCATGGAATTTTACTCAGCGGTAATTAAAAAATTACTTGAAACTTAAATAAGCATCCTATTGTATTAAGCATACTTAATCTCATCATCATATGTAGCATTCTAGGAAATTTAACAGCCAGTTTCTTTGTTTTTTCTTGATATTCATCAGGCCGTCTCTTCTATGTTTTTTATTACTTTCAGCACAGCTTTAAATGCTTTTATCATTGTTAGAAGATCAGTTTATATTGCTGAACACAAGACCGCTTATCGATTTGAAAAAAGTAGCGCCCTTCAACGAGTATAGAAAAAGTAGCAAAAAATAATGGGTCTTATAACGATTTTCTAATCCAAAAAATGCGAGCTGCACTGAATATCTCAACGTTCTTCATAACAGGTTCAGGTACCACTTTAGAATTGATGGCCATTAAGTGATAACGATTCACTTGCGTTCCAGCCATTAATTTGCGAACTATGAGTTGCCCGCCTTGGATCTGCACAATGCAGTTTGAGCCAATGAGTTTATGAACATCTTCTCCAAAACACCTTATTCCTGCAACATAATCACCTTTCGATAAAGCAGGTTCCATGCCTTCATCACTTACCATAGCATCAACGGAATTAGGGTGGAGCTTGTGAAGAAGGCTGATTTCTTGATTCAGGGCGGGAACAGTAGCCTCTTCTCGTTTGGTTTTTGCTTTGAGCAGAGGGTCTTCACCTCTACCGTGAATGAGCCATTCGAGAGTACAGTCCAAGCCTTCTGCTTGAAATGCAGTAACAAGTTTAAGTGCCCCGCTAGCAGTTAATCCCGCGTTCGTACTTTCCCAGTCCCTTAGGCTTGAGGGCGCAATGCCATGTTTTTTCCCAAATTTTGCAAGGGAATACCGAAGAGCATTCCTTAAATAGCGGATTCGTTGCGCACGCTTGGCCTGGTCTTCTGGGGTGCCCTCTAGGCTTTTTTGTCTTCCTGCCATAATGCTCTCTGTTCAAGGAATGGGCAATATCTCACACAAGATCGAGCGGTTGTCCGCTTACTATAAAACGGATACCCGTTTAAACTGATCTTGTCGCTAAACAACCTTTCGCTGAGATTATAGACCAGCTGTATACAAGAACAAGTCTAGTGTGGGAGGGCGATAAAACAAAGCTTAAAGAGGTAAATGTGTTATGACAGAGATTTTATTAGTTGAAGATGAAGTGATTCTTCAAACAGTTCATAAAATGATGCTTGCAACATTAGGAGGTCAAGTTGATGTTGTGGGCAGTGGTGAAGAGGCCCTTTTAAAACTCAATAATCACTATGACGTTATTTTTATGGACATTGGCTTACCAGGCATAAGCGGTATAGAAACAATCAAAAGAATTCGTACGTCTGATTCTAAGTTAAAGGACTCGCCGATTGTCGTTTTGACAGCGATGAACCTTGAGGACGTTAGGCTTGAGTGTATAACAGCAGGTGCAACGGCACTTTTTATTAAGCCTATCAGCATCGAAGCACTTCAGAAGATTTTAAAGAGTTTTGTCAGTAAATAATTTTTTACATTAAGGAGGAAATAAACATGTTGATACTATCAAGACACATCGGGCAAGAGATTATATTAGGTGAGTTGGGTGAAATCAAAATTATGCTAGTCGGTTTTAGGAAAGGAGAAGTTCGTATTGGCATCACTGCACCGCGCACTGTTCCTGTTGATCGTAAGGAAATCTACGACCTAAAACAAAAAGATAAGCAAGAAAACAAAAAAGCTGCTGCTTGAGCTAGGCAGCAGTTGCAAAAGGGAGGAAAAAACCATGAACTCATTTGTGAAAGCGGAAACGAAGTACCTAGAAGATGCACATATGCTTATTTTATCGAGACATATTGGCGAACAAATTATAGCAGGCGAGCAAGGGGAAATTCGGATTGTGCTCGTCGGCTTTGAGAAAGATGGGCAAGCGCGTATCGGTGTTGTCGCTCCTAGTAGCGTCCCAATCAGTCGTAAGGAAATTTACGACAAAATGCAAAAAGAAAAACAAAACAATAAAAAAATTACATAGTATGGCTGAGCTGTTGAAAATAGAGAGATAAGAGGTTTTTATGAAAGATAATTCTATAACGAAAAATTTAATGGAATTATTAGGTAACAATGAATCTAATGAGAAACAAATTCCTGCCATCATGTTAAGTAAACGGGAAATAGAATGTTTGATGCTTGCTGCACTGGGTTATAGCTTAAGTGAAACGGCTGAAGTATTAAAGATAAGTCAAAAAACAGTTGAGCAATATAGAAATGATATAAAGAGAAAACTTAAATGTAGGAATATAACACATGCTGTTTTTCAAGGTATTAAATTTGGTTTGATCACACCAATAGAATAACTCAAAGATAATTAATTTAATGCAGGTGCATTCGGTAGTAGGAAAGGGGCTAAAATAAAAAAACAAATTAAAAAACTTGCCCTGCCCAATGCATAAAAAATGCTAGGCGGAGAAATGAATCACACATCATCGAATATTTTTAATCAACCAATCTATTTCTTCTGGCGAACGAACAGAAATAATAATTTTACCTTCGCCTTTATCATTTAATTGCACCTTCACTATGGAGGATAATTTTTGAGTAAGAATATCCTGCCATTTAACTATTTGATCTTTGTAAGGATTCTCGTCCACTGAATGTGCGACAGGAGACAATTTCAGTTTTTGCGCTAATTTCTCTGTTTCACGCACAGATAACTTTTTAACCACAATCTGTGCGGCTAACTCTTTTTGCTTTACAGCATTCAATGACAATAATGCTCGCGCATGTCCCATTTCAATTTTTCTCATTCGTAGTAATTTTTTTACTTCTTCATCAAGGCCAAGTAGCCTGATTAAATTTGTCACAGCAGAACGTGAACGCCCTACTCTGTCCGCAATTTCCTCATGTGTTAAACAAAACTCTGAAATCAGTCTTTCAAATGCAACTGCCTCATCAATTGCATTAAGCGATTCTCGTTGGATGTTTTCGATTAGTGCAAATGCACATGCAGTTTGATCAGGAATGTCTCTGATAATAGCAGGTATTGTTTTTAATTCAGCTAACATAGCTGCTCGCCAACGACGCTCCCCTGCTATGATCTCAAACCTCTCATTGGCCAAACGCCTAACGATCAAAGGAAGAAGTATTCCTTGCGATTTAATAGATACCGCTAGCTCACGGAGTGATTCGTCATCTATAATTGATCTAGGTTGATATTTCCCAGAAACAAGTAAATTAATAGGTAAATGGAAAATATTTTCTTTTAGAAATTCTTCTGTTTTTGATTCAGTTAGAAGATCATCTAAACCTAATAAATTTCGTAGTCCTTTCAATTCCAGGTGTGGCATATCAACTCCATTAGCATTGAGCACGCAAACGTCTGACTTTATCACGCGAGCGTCTTAAAAAAACGACTAAAATCCGCACGCAGACGTCTTAGTATATTCCCGCAAACGTCCGACTTTATCACGCGAGCGTCTTAACATCGCACGCAGATGTCTGAGGTTCAGTCATTAACTATCTGATTTTGTTATGGCAAAAAGTACCTTAAACAATATTAAACTAAATAAAATAAAAAAAACACGTTGTGTTTTCTTTTTTATAAATAAAATTCACTACCTAGTTGCATTTTCACAAAAAAACGGATAAATTTAATAAAAAGTGAAATTTCCTCAACATCCAGCAAAAGGAATAAAAATGCTCGAACAAGCCATAGCACCGTACGGTATTGATGAGCCTGAGAAACTGATGGAAAGGTTTTCTGGCGCCGGTAATGAAATGCTCCTCACACTACGTAACTATATCACCAATCCTGATAATCGTAAAAAACCCCGAACTTGGGGTGCTATTGAAGCAGCACAGATGATCGGTATATCAAACCCAACCTTTAGAAAACTTCTAGAAAAACACTCAGATTTACCAGGCATAGTGGCTGAGACTACCCCAGGAAGTAGATCTATCAATAAATACACTCTACAAGCCATTAATCAACTGCGAACATTTTCAAATACCAGATACAGCAGGCCAAAGGATTCCAAGCCACTAGTCATTGCGATATCTAATCTTAAAGGGAGGTGTTGGGAAAACACAAACAGCTGTTGATCTTGGTAAAAAAATTGCGATAGAAGGACTTCGAGCGCTTTTGTTAGATTTTGATGCGCAAGGTACCGCAACATTAATTAGTTCGGGGTTGATCCCCGATCTTGAACTGAAATACGAAGATACGATAACGAATGTATTAGTTTCTTATCCCGAAAATATTAAAGACGTCATTCTTAAAACACATTTTGATGGTTTCGATATTATTCCTGCAAATTTAGCTATTCAAGATTGTGATCTGTTATTACCTAATCCAAATGATAATAACGAAGAAAGAAATGGTAGTCCTCATTTCCGTCTTGCCAAGGCACTAAAACACATTAAAAATAATTATGATGTAATTCTCATAGATTGTGGGCCAAATTTAGGGATGTTAACTCTCAATGCCATCATTGCGTGTGATGGAATGATTATCCCAATTCCTCCAAGCATGAATGATTATTCAAGTTTCATTATGTATACAGCAACCTTAAGGAATTTATTTAAAAACTTATCTAATAAAAAATTAGAGTATTTACGCATCCTTATTTCCAAACATAGTGGAAGTAATGAATCCATGCAAATGGAAAACATGATGCGAGAGCAATTTGGTCGTTATATTCTCTCAAATCATATGTGTGAAACAGTAGAAGTTTCGAAAGCAGCAAATGAAATTGGAACGATTTACGATGTTTCAAAACCTCGCGGCAGTCGCGAAGCTTATCGACGCGCCATTCAACATCTTGATGACGTTAATTTAGAAATCATTAATCATTTTAAAGAAATCTGGATTCGCCAATCTCAAAAGGCAGTGCAGCCCAGTTTGGAGGAAGCTATAAATGGATAACAGTAAACGAAATGTTCATACTTCCGGCCCTTTAGGAATGTTAGTTAAGACTGGTCAGATTAAAAAAATCGATTTAACAGAAGAACCAACACGAGGCAATTTGCAAAATGTTGATCTTGATAGGCTAAAGACCGCGGGCTCTTATTTTAAAACCCAAGCAGGCATTCAATTCAGCGAAAATGAACTTATTTTTATTGATCCAAAAGAGTGTGAACCTTGGGAATACGCTAATCGATCTGAAGATGAAATGGGCAATATGGATGAGCTTATTAAGTCTATTCGCGAAAATACTCAACTTCAACCTGCCCTTATTCGCACCCATCCTGCTCCGCATGGTGAGATTAAGTATCAAATTATCTTTGGACGACGAAGATATGCAGCCTGTCTTTCATTGGGAATCAAGCTGCTTGTCATTAAGAAAGATAATTTATCTTTGCAGGAAGCCATTTTATGTCAGGATGCGGAAAATAAATTTAGACAAGACGTCAGTAGTTATTCAAATGCAGTTCTTTATAAGAAATTATTAACTACAAAAGCATTTAAAACAGAGAAAGAATTGGCCGAGAAGCTAGGCATATCACCTCCTTCTCTCAATGAATTAATGAGTTATGTTAAACTTCCTAAAGAAATTATAGCAAATATATCTAATATTCATGCATTGCCAATTTATATGGCAACCAAGCTTGTTAGATTGCTCTCTGATGACAAAACTTTGTTGCAAAAAGCCATTGAAATTGCCTCTGAAATTGGAGGATCAATTAATACCCCAGCAAAATTAGAAGCAGTCTTAAGGAAAGATGTTGGTTCTAGGGAAATTGTTCCACATAGAACAAAGGTTGTTCACGATAAACACAATAACAAGCTTTTTACTTTTAAAATTGATCATAAGGGTATCCCGTCTTTCGTGTTTCAAAAAGACCTCCTTGATGCTTTAGATTTTGATAATTTATGCCATCAGTTAAAAGCTATAATTGAATCGCTATCTAAATCTAAATTCGGACGTCCGAATTTAGAAAAAGAAGCAGCCGAGTAATTCGGACGTCCGAATTACTGTACTTACAGGGAGACAAGGAGTCTGTTGCGATGTTGGTCGAACAAAGAAAAGATATAAAAAAGCCAATTCTAAAGAAGCATGTAAATACTATACATTGCACCAATAATCTTACCCTTGTGCAAAGAAAACTCTTTAATGCTTTTTTGTTTCATGCCTATCATGAAATACCAGAAAGATTTCAATATGAAGTTCCAGTAAAAAAGCTGTGTCAATTAATTGGATACGATAGTAGAGATTATAAAAAATTAAGAAAATCTATTTTAGATTTACTTACGACTGCAATTGAATGGAACGTAATTGAAGATGAACAAGGCGAAGAAAAGGAAAAGTGGCGAGCTAGTTCAATTGTCTCGGCAGCCAAGATCGAAAATGGTATTTGTACATATGAATTTAGTTCGATAATGAGAGAATTATTATATAGGCCAGAAATTTATGGCAAAATCGATATTCAAGTCATGACACAATTCAAATCTAGCTACGGACTGGCTTTATATGAGAATTGTGTTCGTTTTCAAAGTATTTCGAGTACACCATGGTTGCCTATTAATGTGTTTAAAAGATTAATGGGAGTTACTGGTGATCAGTACCAAAGTTTTTGTGACTTAAAAAAACGAGTTGTTGATATCGCAGTAAAAGAAGTGAATTTATATTCACCAATAAAAGTTATACCGGAAACACAGAGAATTAATAAGAAAGTTGTGAAAATTAAATTTAAGTTATATCCAAAAAAAGAAACAGACAATATTATTGAAAATCAAATTGCCGATATAGATTTAGACTTATTTGAGCACTTAAAACGTGAATTTACTTTATCTGAGAAAATCGCTTTAGAAATACTGTCCAACTATGAGCCAGGGTTCATTAAAGAAAAAATTAAATTAATTAAAATATCTGATAGTTTTCAAACAGGTAAAATCAGAGATCTCTCAGCCTACTTGATTGATTCGTTAAGACGGGATTATAAACCAAGTAAATCAAGTAAGGTTTTGCTAGACGAAATTCGCAGGCAAAAAGAGGTGCAAATTAAAGAAGAGAAACGAAAAGAAGAAGCATTGCAGCAGAATCTAAAACAGCAGAAATTGGAAAGGATAAATAATTATCTTAATAGCCTTACCGAAGAAGAAAAGAATCATTTGCATCAGGCTTTTGAACAGAATCTTACAAATTCCAAGGATAACTATAGTATTAAATATTACAAAAGATTTGGCCTGGACAGCAAACTTGTTCAGTCATTATTTTCCAATTATGTTGCTGATTTAATAGGGGAAAATCAATTAGAAAGTGCTATCTAAGACGTTTGCGTGCTTCCTATTTATGATGGTTATAGCTGCTAAAGGCAAGACATATATCTGTAAATGTTACTCGCTTCATAGTTTTGCTTCTAGGGGGGCTTCAAAGCTCCTTGCTAAATGAATTTAGGCTGAGCAATTTTTTTACTATCCATTAGGCTAATTTTAATTTAAAATTTATATTCTTTTAAAAAGCAGGGGAGGGAGATCCCACACTCAAATTTTAAAGAGAGAATTGAATAGTGTAGTTTTTTCATATACTTAAGCTGTCCACTTTCATTCGAAGGTTTAAATACAGCGGTTAAAGAGAGAGACTGAAAGCTATGATTAATATAACCTCAACTTTTATTGCGGATATGATGAGGCCAATGCTTGAGCTTCTTGTAAAGAAGTTTTGTGGTCAAAAAGTTCAGCTTATTTATAATCAGGTTTTCCAGCAGCTCCTTTTATCGAATAGTGAGTTTAGTAAAAATAAGGACGGAATAAACGTTATTTTGATAAGGTTATCAGATTTATTTGAGCAGCAGAGAAATGAAAAATCACCAAATAGCATAAACCAAAGCCTGGATGAATTAATACAAGCATTGGGTACTATGCAGAGCAATATGCGAGTTCCTTTATTAATATTGGTAACACCAGTCCAAGATCAACAAGCAGAGGACTTTTATTTAACAATAGAACGAAAATTAGCGTTGGCAATCCAGCCAATGAAAGAAATAATATTAATTACTTCTGGTGAACTTCTAAACATTGATTCCACAATTAATATATTTAATAAGTTTACCGACAAATATGCTCATATTCCTTATACATTAGAATTCTATGCAGGTTTGAGCATATTGATAGCGAGGAAATATCATCTCCTGACAAGGAAACCATACAAAGTAATTGTTCTTGATTGTGATAATACTCTATGGGATGGTGTTCTTGAAGAAGATGGTATTGATGGTATCGCAGTTAGCAAAACTGCCAAAGAATTACAACAATTCATGATAGATAGAAATCAAGCTGGTTTTTTACTTTGCTTGTGCAGTAAAAACAGTGATCAATCTATTTTAATGGCATTTAAACAGCACAAAGATATGTTGCTCAGCCTTGATAAGCACATCTGCAGTTATCGAATCAATTGGCAATCTAAATCAAGTAATATTAAATCTTTGGCAAATGAGCTTAACGTAGGATTAGATAGCTTTATATTTGTTGACGACAATAGAATCGAATGTGCGGAAGTAAAAGCCGCAATTCCAGACGTGCTAACTATTGAGTTACCTACAGAAAAAGAAAGAAGAATTGAGTATTTAAAAAATATTTGGGCATTTGATCCCGCAGAGGTTGGGTTAGTAGACAACAATAGAACACTTCTTTATAAGCAGAATGCTTTACGCGAGAAATTAAAGACACAGAGCGTTTCTTATGCTCAATTCTTAGAAAATCTAAATATAAAAATAATCATTCGACAAGCATGGGTAAATGACTATCAACGCATTATTCAGCTCAATCAAAGAACAAATCAGTTCAATTTTTATCCGCAAGCTATTTCTGATATTGATCTCGGTAAAAGAATTCAAAAAGAAGAGCGTAGCTGCTTGGTTGTTGAGGTTAAAGACAAATTTGGAGATTATGGATTAGTAGGTGTTGTTGCTTATGATTTTATGAATGATGAGCTACAAGTAAAAGCGTTTTTATTAAGCTGTCGTATATTAGGAAGAGGAGTAGAATATGAAGTAGTTCAAAAAATAAGCGAAATGGCTGAAGAAAACAGTATAAAAAAAATTAGAGTTTTTTTTAAAATTACTGAAAGAAACTCGCCTGGGATAGCATTTATTCAGAAAATCAGTCATGTTTCTAGCCTAAAAAAACTAAATGATGTATTACTTTCGACAGAGCAAGCTAAAAGCATCGCTTTCGTTCCAGAAGAGGAGGAAGGTAATAAACACACTGATGCAGTCACTCAAAGAAATGTAGCTAATGTCTCAAATGACATTATATTGGAAATCGCTGAAAAATATTCCACTCCAAAGAGTATAATGACTTTATTAAATAAAAAAAATAAAACTAGTAAAGATAATATTATATCTCGTTCATTTAAAGCAAGTATATTAGAAATATTAAAAAGTCATAATTTAAGAATAACTAAACTACAGTCATCTTTTTTGGAAATGGGAGTTGATTCGCTTAAAAGTGTATTAATTGCAAATGATATTTATCAAATATATGGTATCGAAGTTAACCCATTTGATTTATTAAGCTCAAATCTCACCATAGAAAAGTTTATAGAAAAACTATCTTCGAAAATAGAGAGTGGTCAGAGCAATCAAATAAAAATAGAGATTAATAGTGTTTTATGCCAAGCTGAGCATGAGCTATCACATTCTCAGAAAAGAATATGGTATGAGGAAAAAATATCCCCTGGGAGTAGTAAAAATAATATTTTTGTTGCCTATGAAATTCAAGGGGGCATTAATGAATCTGTTATGACTCTATCTTTTATGAAGTTATTAGAAAGACATGATTCATTACGATTCAGTTTCTTTGAAAAAAGTGGTGAGCCATATATAATAGTTAAACCTTTATCCGAAGTTTATTTCAAAATTAATAAAATTATAGCTAAAGATGAAGAAGAATTAAATCAATTTTTAAATGATTTCAAATATAACTGCTTTGATTTGAGCAATTCGCCTTTGTTGCGTGTTGCTTTAATAAAAGGAAACAATAATACATCTACGTTATTAATTTGTATTCATCATATTATTCATGATGGCTGGTCATTAAATATTTTGTTGGAAGAGTTAAGTGTAATATATCGTGCCTGTTTAAATAACACGACTATCCCGTTACCTAGGTTGCCAATGTCGTACTTGGAGTTTACCGCTTGGCAAAAAGAGTGTATTACTAATGATCTGCTTGCTAAGCAAAGTAAATTTTGGGAAAATTACTTAAGTAAAATAAATAAACTTGAAATTGTTTATGACAAAATAAATCATGAAAATAAGGTACCGTGCAAACGTATCAATTTTAAAATTAATAAAAAGGTTACGCATGAGCTAAAAAGAATCGCAGCCTCTTGTTATGTTACATTATATGATATCTTAGTTACCGCTTTTAGCATTTTTTTATCTCATTATACTAACAAATATGATGTGCATTTTATAACTGCTGTATCAGGTCGCCAGTCCCCAAAAGTGAAAAATATTATCGGTTTTTTTGTGGGTTTGATTTTGCTTCGAATCAAAGTTCATGAAAGTGAAAGCTTTCTTGATTTATTGCGCAGAAATAAACAAATGATGGAAGAGGTATTTCTTAATCAAGATTTACCTTTAAATGAAATAATGAAATTTACAGGAGAGTCAGTAAATACAAAATTTAACTCTTTTATCCAAGCTGGTTTTATTTTTCAAAATTATCCTATTAATCCTTTAGTAGTCAACGATCATGAATGTAAGAGAATATACTCAGATGATCAAGCTGCACTCATTTATGATGCTTGTACTGAATGTAGGTTTGGTAATTTGGTTTGCTTTATGCAAGAATTTAATTCTGAATTACACGGAACATTTGAATTTAATGAAGCGCTTTTTAATGACGATACCATTTTGCATATTATTTCATCGTTTAAAACTTTGATTGAAAATGTTGTGAACCAACATGATGGTATAGCGCTCAATATTCCATTATTAAATACTAAGACAAGGAAAAAAATTCTTTATCAGTGGAATCAACCATCTCTTAAATATTCCGATACTGATAACTTATTGAAGTATTTTAATGAACAAGTAGTGATGAATCCGGATGCTATTGCTATCAAATATAAAAAAAAGCATTTAACATATCTCGAATTAGATAAGAAATCCAATCAATTAGCTCGTCGGTTACAAAGCGAGGGTGTAAAATACGAAACAGCTGTTGGCATTTGTTTGCCACAAAGTATTAATCGTATTGTTGCTATATTAAGCATAATTAAAGCGGGTGGTTGCTATGTTCCATTAGAGGCCGACCTTCCTGTTGCTCGAATAAACTATATGATTACGGATGCTAACATTCCATTATTGATCACGGAAGAAGATATTGCGGACGTCCTATGGGAAGATGATAAGCCTATTAAAACTCTTTTTTTGTCGGATAATAGCACGCAATCAGAGTCTGATTTGCCTTTGGAAAATAATACTAGTTTATGTAACTTAGCTTATATTCTTTATACATCAGGATCAACGGGGCAACCAAAAGGAGTCATGATAGAGCAAAAGGGGATTCTTAGATTAGTAAAGTCAACAAATTATGTAAAAATAAATTCATGTGATAGAGTTTCACAAACGTCTAGTTTTCAATTTGATGTAGCAACGTTTGAAATATGGGGAGCACTATTAAATGGCGCAACACTTATACTGATCGATAAAGCGACACTTCTCGATACTATCGATTTTGCTCAATATTTAGAAAAAGAAAATATTTCAATACTGTTTTTAACAACTCAAATATTTCATATCTATGCATTTACAGCCCCACATCTATTTTGTGGTTTGAAATATATGGTGATAGCTGGAGACGTGCTTCTCACCGAAGCTGTAGAAAAAGTTATAAATCAATCAAATTGCCCGCAATATCTTATCAATGCGTACGGCCCTACAGAAAATACCACATTCTCAACTGCATATTCTATTCATGAACCAGAATCTTTAGAGAATCCAATACCAATTGGTAAACCCATTTTAGGCACACAAGTATACGTGTTAGATAAAAATTTCAACCTTAAGCCGATTGGAGCGCCTGGGAAACTATATTTAGGAGGTATTGGCTTATCAAGAAATTATATTCATAATGATAAATTAAATTTAGAAAAATTTATTAATACTTCGGATACGAATATTTTGTTAAACCAGGATGAAAGATTATATGACACTGGGGATATTGTAGTATGGCAGGCCAATGGAAACTTGAGATTTATTGGTAGAGAAGATAACCAAGTTAAAATAAATGGTTACAGGGTCGAGCTTGGTGAAATTGAAGCTCAATTAGATAATCATCCTCTTGTTGAACAAGTTGCTGTATTAATAAAAAATCAAGAGCATAGCCAACAAATAGTTGCTTTTGTGCAATTACAGAAAAATCATTCTCTTCGCGAAGTTAATCTTCATCACTACATTAGAATAAACTTACCTCATTACATGTTACCGAATTTTTACTGTCAAATTCAGCAATTTCCGTTAACAGAAAATGGTAAAATAGATAGAAAAATGTTAGTCGAAATGAACTTAGAACACGTAACATATAGAGAATATGAATCTCCTCATAATTTGTTTCAGGAAAAATTAATTTCTATATACGCAAAAATATTAAACATTGATTCAAAAAAAATAAGTATTAATACTGATTTTTTTGATATGGGTGGAAATTCCATTTTAGCACTCCATCTTATCATGATGATACACGAGCAACTTCATGTTAAAATCGATTTCTCACTTTTATACGAACATTCAAACATTAAGCAACTTAGCAAGCAAATTAATTATTTATTAAATGAAAACGATCATTCTGATATCAAGAACACATATATTTCTAATCATTCTCTGAAGATTGTTAAGGAAGGTAATAAGGATAAAATTCCACTTGTTTTTATTCATCCTGTAGGTGGAACGGGTTTTTGCTATCTCGACTTAATAAAAATATTACCGGAAGAGCAACCTTGCTTTATTATTCAAGACCCCAGTATCGAAGCTAATCAGATATTGTTTGATGATATTGCTATAATGGCGGCTTATTATAATGATTTACTTTTAAAACAATTTAGGAATAAAAAATTTATATTAGCAGGATTTTCATTTGGCGGTATGTTGTGCTTGGAAATGGCCGCTCAACTTGATCGAAAACAATCTGGTGATTTAATAGAAGCTATTATTTCTTTTGATACTTGGGTTGTGTCTGATTTCTTAAATATCGAAGCTAAAGAAGCCCTCAAAGCTAGTATTATGCAGCAGTATGAAAAAATAATGAAGAACCTTATCAGTGAAAATATTGACCCTAAACCATGGATGGAGCTTTATTATTATCGCCTACAGGATTTGGGTTTTTCTTATAGACCAAGCAAAATTAATAATAAAGTCATTTTATTTAAAGCTCAGCAGCAATTAGGGGAATTTTCAGCTCTGCAGGACTCTGCTAACTTTTTAAATCTGCACACTAAGCAACAAGTGGAAGTTCACTTAATCCCCGGCAGTCATGATACAATTCTTCAGTTCCCCCATGTATATCGAATTGTAGATATTCTGAATAGTTATTTTAATGTTGAAAAAATGAGCATAGCTTAAAAATGGATAATTTGTTAATTTATAAGGAAATATTTAATCACCTCCCATGGCATGTTTATTGGCTTAATAGTAATGGCTGTTTCCAAGGCTGTAATCCACAGTATTTTAATTTTTTAAAATTAAAAGAGGGTAAAGAATTAATCGGGGAAAAGTTTTTAAGTTTTATGGAAAGTCATAAAATCAAGGTAGAAGATATTCCTTTAGCTGCTATGGGAAACGCGTTATTTGAGAGAATCTATCACTTCCCATCAAATAGAAGTGTAAAATTTGAAGTATCTCAATTTAATCAATCTGGCATGACTGTTTTTTACGAAAAAGAAATTTCAGAATTTCATAAACCTATTCCTATTTTACAGGAAAAAAATAAGGATCAAGCTGAAATTTACCTAAATAATTTAATACAACTTATTCCAGCTAGTGTTTACTGGAAGGATGTTAATTGTGTTATTTTAGGAGGCAATTTATTTCATGCTCAAATTGCTGGTTTTAAAAGCCCTCTGGAAGTGATCGGTAAGACTGAATATGATTTTGTTTGGAAAGAGCAAGCTAAAACTATTATGGATGCTGATCGAAAAATAATGAAATCTGGCAAATCTCTCCATTTAGAAGAAACAGTTACTTTAGAGGATGGGAAGCTTCATACCTTTTTAACTTCTAAAGCTCCATTACGTGATAAGAATGATAACGTCATGGGGATTATAGGTGTTTCTATTGATATTACTGAAAAGAAAAAAATGGAAGAGGAACTACAAGAAACTAAACATAAACTAAATGGTATGACACTTGTTAGCGCTACCATTGCTCATGAGCTTCGCACTCCTTTAGCCTCGTTAGGTATATCTGTCGATACATTTAATAAAATTTTTCCGCGCCTTAAACAAGCTTATCTATGGGCAATAGAAAAACAAGTTCTTCCTAAAGACGAAATTTTTGTTGAGGATGTTGAGCTAAGTTATGTAAATAAAATGGGAGAACAATTAGAATCGATGAAAAGCGAGATAAGAGCCGCTTTTACCTTTATTGATATGTCATTGAAGAATACAATGTCCATTCAACACGGTAAAAAAGAAATATTTTTAATTAGCCAATGTGTTGATGATGCCTTAAATCGATACCCATTTGACCTGAACGAAAAAAAATGTGTTATTTGGGAAAAGAAAGCAGACCAAGATTTTTCTGTTAAAAGCGATAAACTTTTACTGATACACGTTTTATTTAATCTTCTTAAAAATGCACTTTATTATATTGCAGAAGCGGGTAAGGGAGTTATTCAAATTTCGCTTGAAAATGGAACTACTTGCAATACTCTTTACTTTAAAGATACAGGAAAGGGGATATCGCCAGATATTTTACCACATATTTTTGAACGATTTTTTTCAAGGACATATCATGGTGCTGGTGTTGGTCTCACTTTCTGTAAAAATTTCATGGAATCTATCGGAGGCGACATTACTTGCGAATCGGTAGAGGGCGACTATACTTTATTTATTCTCACTTTCCCAATTCACTTAAAGGAATAAGGCATGAAAATCTCAATGATAAATATTTGTTATCATCCTACCATGGTGGCGCTAATAGATGATAATGAAAAATACTTAAATCGTTTGAAATCTGATTTAAACCTGAGAGGTTTTTCTTGCCTCGCTTATAATAACCCAAAAGAAGCTTTGAATTTTTTGACCAACCAATATAAAGCAGATACGTTTGTTAGCCGCTGCCTGGTTGATGTGGAGGATTTTGAGGTGGATAGAATAGTGTCTACACTTAACTATGACGCTATAGCTAATGAAATTTATCGCCCGCAGCGGTTCGATGAAATAAGCGTTTTGGTGGTTGATTACGCAATGCAAAAAATGAATGGACTAGAGCTTTGCAGAGAGCTTCGGCTTAAAGGAGCTACTTTTAAAATAATTATGCTCACAGGAGAAGCAGGTAAAGAGTTGGCGGTGGAAGCATTTAACGAGGGGATCATTGACAAGTTTATCTTGAAGGATACTGATAATTTAATGGATATGCTTGTCGATAGTATACGTGAATTTCAAATTAATTATTTTCAAAAATTATCTTTAACTGTGTTAGACATCATCTCAGCTTCTTCCAATCAAGTGTTAACGTGTTTAAATGAACCTGTCTTCATTAATCTATTTAATTCTCTGTTAGAAAGCCATAAAATAACTGATTACTATCTTCTTGATGATTCCGGCAGCTATTTATTTTTAGATGCCAATGGCAAATTAAGTTGGCTCATTGTTAAAACAGAAGGCCAAATGGAAGGCATGGAGTATGAGCTTTCGATTGACGATTATCCCATCGACGATAAGCTTAAAAAAGCCATTCAAAATCGCGAGGTTTCAAGATATTGTTTTAATCGCGAGGAATATCCCAACCTTGACAGCCCAAAAGGATGGCCAGAAATATTTTACCCAGCAACGAAGTTAGTCGGTAAAGCAAACTATTACTATAGTTTCATTGAAAAACCCAAGACGAAGCCGCTTATCGATTTGAAAAAAGTAGCGCCCTTCAACGAGTATAGAAAAAGTAGCAAAAAATAATGGGTCTTATAACGATTTTCTAATCCAAAAAATGCGAGCTGCACTGAATATCTCAACGTTCTTCATAACAGGTTCAGGTACCACTTTAGAATTGATGGCCATTAAGTGATAACGATTCACTTGCGTTCCAGCCATTAATTTGCGAACTATGAGTTGCCCGCCTTGGATCTGCACAATGCAGTTTGAGCCAATGAGTTTATGAACATCTTCTCCAAAACACCTTATTCCTGCAACATAATCACCTTTCGATAAAGCAGGTTCCATGCCTTCATCACTTACCATAGCATCAACGGAATTAGGGTGGAGCTTGTGAAGAAGGCTGATTTCTTGATTCAGGGCAGGAACAGTAGCCTCTTCTCGTTTGGTTTTTGCTTTGAGCAGAGGGTCTTCACCTCTACCGTGAATGAGCCATTCGAGAGTACAGTCCAAGCCTTCTGCTTGAAATGCAGTAACAAGTTTAAGTGCCCCGCTAGCAGTTAATCCCGCGTTCGTACTTTCCCAGTCCCTTAGGCTTGAGGGCGCAATGCCATGTTTTTTCCCAAATTTTGCAAGGGAATACCGAAGAGCATTCCTTAAATAGCGGATTCGTTGCGCACGCTTGGCCTGGTCTTCTGGGGTGCCCTCTAGGCTTTTTTGTCTTCCTGCCATAATGCTCTCTGTTCAAGGAATGGGCAATATCTCACACAAGATCGAGCGGTTGTCCGCTTACTATAAAACGGATACCCGTTTAAACTGATCTTGTCGCTAAACAACCTTTCGCTGAGATTATAGACCAGCTGTATACAAGAACAAGTCTAGTGTGAGGAAAGGCGACAAAACAGAGTTAATAAGGTAATGAGTTTTACATTGGAGGAAATACAAATGTTAATTTTATCAAGACATGTTGGACAAGAAATCGTGTTAGGTGAATTGGGTGAAATCAAAATTGTGTTAGTCGGTTTTAGTAAAGGACAAGTTCGTATTGGCATCACTGCACCACGCACTGTTCCTGTTGACCGTAAAGAGATCTACGACCTAAAACAAAAAGAAAAACAAGAAAACAAAAAAGCTGCTGCTTAAGTCTAGGCGGCAGCTTGTAAAAGGGAGGAAAAACCATGAACTCATTCGTGAAAGCAGAAAGAAAGTACCTAGAAGATGCACATATGCTTATTTTATCGAGACATATTGGCGAACAAATTGTAGCAGGCGAGCAAGGAGAAATTCGGATTGTGCTCGTCGGTTTTGAGAAAGATGGGCAAGCGCGTATCGGTGTGATTGCACCCAGCAGTGTCCCAATCAGTCGTAAGGAAACTTACGACAAAATGCAAAAAGAAAAACAAAACAATATAAAGGCTGCATAAAGAATTAAGTGTTGCTTCCTTAACGAGGAGTTGTGTTCGGCGGGGCGGGTAGAAAGAATGCGTGAACCCGTTCCCTAACCGGATGCATAAAGTTCTCAGTGGAGGAATATATGAACATTCAAAATCTAAAAAATCTGTTTTTTCGTACAGTGATTGCAATAACGGTTTGTTACACGAACGTAACGTTTGCAGCACAGCCCAGCATAAATACTATTCTTGCAAACTTTTCAATGACGGTACCTGACTTAATGCGGTTGGTTACAGCAATTGCTTATGTCACGGGAATGTTTTTTGTGGTGAAAGGCATTGGAAATTTGCGAGCCCTCGGTAAAGAAAAGCAGGGTGGTGGGATCATTTATCTTAAACCGCAGATTATTTTGATTTTTGTTGGAACGGCCTTAATGTATTTGCCAAGTAGTGCCCTAACAGTAACAAATACTTTATTTTTGGATGCGAATACAGCACCTTTTGCTTATATTTACCCAGATAAGATTGATGAATGGTCTGGCGTAATTAATATTTGTTTAATGATTATGAAATTAGTTGGTACTATTTTTTATATCAAGGGGCTGATTACCTTTAGCCATAACCAAGCAGCACAAGATGGCCAACCGTCCTCATTTAGCCGAGGCATAACTCATATGATTGGAGGTGTACCTCTGCGTTAATATGCATATATTTATTCCTGTTATACAGAAGACTCTGGGTTTAAATTAAATTTTAGATGCATTTGCGTGCCCGGACATTGTTAGTTGATATTAAGGGCTGACGCTTAATTTACTTTCTTCCCGTTCACGGAGTCCGGCGCGGCGTATTTTCCCACTAGTCGTTTCAAATTTTTCCCATTGCTCAAAGCTAAGACACTCAATTAATCGTGGGTATTTGTGGGGTGCTGTTTCACGTTTAATATGTTCTTGGATATCTTTAATAAGTTCAGAACTTTCAGTATAGCCTGATTTTAGTAGTACAAATGCTTTTATAATAGTTGCAACCGAATTTGTTTGTGCGCGAACTCCAACTACCGCAATTTTAGCTATGGCAGGGTGAGACATGCCCGCTTTCTCAACTTCATCTGGGCCAACTCTATAGCCACTACTTTTAATCAGATCATCTCTGCGACCTTGATAAGCAAATAGACCATCATGTCGGTATGCTGCCCAGTCGCCTGTTAAATAGTATCGACCATCTGGAGAACGTGTCTTCTTTGTTTTTTCAAGCGCATTGGCATAACCACGCATTAAACCAGCGCTACTTCCCTCAATAAGATCAACGGCAATTTGTCCAATGTTTCCGGGTGGTAATGGGCGAAACTCATCATCTAAAGCAACTACTTTATAAGGAGCAATTGGTCGTCCCATAGTGCCTGGGACGTGTGTCTGATCATCTACTCGTCCCATCAAAAGTGGTGTTTCGGCCTGTCCAAACCCAACTGCAACTTCAATTCCTCGTGAAGCAAATCGTTCTATTACTGTTTCATCTAAGGCTTCACCAACTGTTGCTATGCGTCTAAGTGCTGGCAAGTTGAATTGGTCAAAACTAGGGTCGGCGACTAGTAGTCTTAGAACGGTTGGGGCAGCACAAAAGATGGTGACTGATTGATCTCGTAAAGTAGCAAGCATTCGCTTAGGTTCGAATTTCTTATTGGTTGGGGTAATTAGCAATTTTGAACCCGTAGCCCATGCTGCTGTAGTGATCCATACAGTAAATCCCCACCCTGTATCACTTGCATTATAAATGAGATCATCAGGTGTTGCACGTAACCACCGTCGTCCTGTTGGCCAATGAAAAAAAGGATAATCGTGATTGTGTTGTACAGCTTTGGGTTGTCCTGTAGTCCCAGAGGTATAAAGATATAAGCAAGCATCATCTGTAGTAGTTTTTATTTCCAGTGAAGTTCTTTCGTTATTAAAAATATCAGCTAAAGAATGCCAGCCTTTGACAGATGGACCTGTCGTTATTGTTGTTTTTAAGGCAGGGCATTGATCACGAATAAGGTCTATACGTTCTTGTAATTCAGGTGTTGTAATAATGCCACGAATGTCTAAGTCGTTAATACGATATGATAAATCCTTGGATGTTAGTAGTCTTGGGCACGGGATTACGGCGATACCTGCTCTCATCAATCCCGCTAAGCTATACCACCAGTGTAGTCTTTGTCCTAACATTAAAGCTACAGCATTTCCTTTTTTAAATCCCTGCTCTGTAAAGAATCCTGCTATTTGATGGCTTCTTTTGACAATATCCGCATAAGTAATTTCTGCATGATTATCCCCATCTTGATCAATGCAGCGTATTGCTAATCTGTTCGGCTGAGTCGCCCAATGATCGACTGTTTGTGATATGAAATTGCAAGCAATGGGTGCGGTAGTAGCAGATTGATTAAGAAGTTTTTTATAAATTTCTCCTATAGCATAATGATTTTTTTGTACTTCAGTGCTAAATAACCGTGCTTGTTGTAGCAATAAAGATGAACCGGTAATTGTTCGTAAAGGATTTAGCGTTCTTATTACTGTTCCTCGTAGCATTTTTTTGTTACCCCATCTAATTTATAAAAATTCTCTAAATCTAATAATCTTTTTATTGGACTAACATTACAGTTACAGTAATCCAGCCACTTTAGCCGGATATTTCATATACAAAAAGGCGAAAAAGCTAATATTTCCTTTATGATTCAATTTAAAAGAACAAATAAATAAATTTTCCGTTGAACAAATTATACGCAAGAATTATTTTATTTTCCAGCTGTTCAACGCAAAAAATTGAACCCAATTTAGCGGTGATAATGTTACAAGCGATGGAGGCTTAGTAAATGACGCATAGATAAACCAGTCACGAGGCATAACTCATATGATTGAAGCCGCACTCTGCATTAAAATATCAGAACGACCTATCTAAAAGCCCAGCGCGAAGTTTTAGGATGTTTATTAGCAATATAATACCATAGTGATATTAAGACTCTATTTTTTGATATAGTAAAGTTTCTCGACCACCCAACATATAGCTCCGTTAATTCCTTTGAAAGATTGTATAGATTAAACTGTAAGGCAACCTAACCGTTTTAATAGGAATCGAGCCAATGCCATCTTGGTTTATTGTTAAAGGAGGTAACTGTATTCACGTGGCGGCCAATGTTCGTATTTCTACAGCGGAAGGTACATACATTGATAGCGTATGCCAAATTTTAACTGCTCAATATGAAGATACGAAAAATAAGCCGATCCGGATAGGAATATGTGTTGCAGGAGATGCAAGCTTTCCTACTGCTACTCAAACACGGATGGGAATATTAACTGCTTTAGGTGATTACCTTAAGGATAGTGAAAAGATAAAATATCCATTTCAATCTGGTGAAGAAATCATTGAACATTTTTTCCCAATCATTAAAGAAAAATATGGTTTAGAAGCTCTTAATCATATTGCTACCAATAATTTCATTGGGGTCGGTGCATCCATTGGTGATACATTGGAAATAGCAGGGCTTGTTGGGAATGACATAAAATCCTTTTCTGATTATTTGGAAACGGAAATGCTTTCCAGCAAGAAGCCAAATTAAATATGGAAAATATGAATACGAGCATAAAATTCCCTGTAGAAAAACTTAAGCATTTATTATCCCTTGACTCCTCTCATCAAGAGTCGTTACTTCAGCGTTCTGCAAGTTTGAAAGAGATTATCTTAGCAGATAGAAACGCTGTAGAGGCAAAGTTGAATAGCATAACAGTAAGTGAAAAATTTGATATGTTTTCTATTAGCAGACAAAATGGCATTGTTGCTTTACAGGGGGCTCCAAGCAGTCAGAGCACTCGTGCATCTCTTCCGAAGAGTTCAGCCATTTTTGTATCTCCTATTTCTTTTCACTCGCCGCAACCTGCGCGACCTACTTATCATGTGCAAGAAGAGCGGGATAAGAATAATCGTACCAGAAGATCAAGGTGTTGGTTTTGTTAGCCTCTCCCAAAAAATCTTTACCGAGAAAGTCTGTTTTCGGCAAAGAATCTAACTAATTCCTTTTAATATTTGCGTTTAAGAAATTGAGAGCTGATTATTTACTTTTTACACGCCTTTTCAAGGTTTGTCCGTGTGTTTTTATTTTACGTATTCATGCCTTCGATCTTTAGCCCATCAGGGATAAAAAAGACAGCATAGTAATCTTCATAATATTCATCAGGAGGATCGATGACGACCGCTCCTAACTTTTTCACGAATCAGTGCAGTTCATCTACATCCTTTCGGCTGCGCAGCTCAAATGCATAATGGTGATAACCTACATCGCCAATACGATATTTGCGTGTCCTGCTTTTAGCGTTGGCTGTGCCAATCCAAAAACGCGTGTTACCATTAGTCCATCCAATTGCATCGTCATATTCATCCAGCACTTTAAACCCCAGAAAACCGAAAAGTTTGCTGTAGAAGGCTTTCGATTTTTTGAAGTTAGAAACACGGATTGATAAATGATCAACGCCAACGACTCGATTCATGTCAAATCTCCCTTTGTATTAGCACAAGTCCTGCTGCAAACCGCACGAAAAATAGTAGTAACTCTTTGACTCTCTGTTTAAGACTACAGGTGAAGTATAAAGCTATAAGTATATTCTTAATTACATTTTCGTACATTTATCTCTTAATCTTATTGTTTGAGGACGGCATTTTGTTATTAATCAAGGGTTCAATTAAAGATGGACGAACATAAAAATTGAAAGCACACATCTTTTTAACGTCACTATCTGGTTTTTTGATGGGTAAATTGTCAAGGAAAGGGAAAGGATTTTGAAGCGCAGCAAGAGCCGTAAATTTTTTATAATTGATTATAGTCATCTCACATTTTGTATTGACATAATTTGGTAAAAATGAGATGAGCTTCGGTTTTTTTGTTAAAATTCCCTCGATATGTTGATATTGTTGTAAATTAACTTCGTTTAAATAGTGCAGAAATGGGTTAGTGCCTAACTTCAAGATGATTATCAAGCACGGTATAAGTAATAATGCGGCAAGGGAGCGCGAAGACATGTAGTCAAACATACATGCCATCGTCACGATGCTACAGAGGATAATTATGTAGCTGTTTGGAAAATCAATATTAGTTGTATCGGGTATATATGTTGTCGTTGCGTTTATTACGCGGTACCAGTGTAAGAGAAAATATATAATTAATACAGGAACTAAAATAAACAAGAAGGGTGTTGATACCTTCTTTCTTTGTTTTTCTTTTAAATTCTTGCATCTTTTTAAAAAGGAGCATTAATTTTTGTTCTGCTATTTCTTCTGATGGTTTTTCCATTATTAAACCTCGAATTGTGGTCGTGAAATGCCTTATTGTACCTAAATTCGGCAGTTAAACCCTACTGCGAGAGGCTACTGCATTGAATCTAGGAATTTTTTTCGATCTTTTTTGGCTCACCGTACAGGTGAGTACTGCTGCGCCAAAAAAGACCAAAAAAACTCCATATCTTCAACGCATTAGCCTCTCTCGCTACGGGTTTAACTGCCGAATTTAGGTTGTAAGACTGTGCTATTATATCTGACTATTTTCTTTATCTTAAAGTGTGTTCAAGATCTCGTACAACTGTCATTTCTAACAGTCAAGTTCAATAACAAATCCTGATCCATCAATGGTTCTTCTCTAATTAGCAAATACAATTTCTTTAGTGTTGCCCAACAATACCCATAAACTAAAGCTTCTTTTGTCTCTTTCTTTCGACAAAGGTTACTAACAGGTGCCTTATTTTTAAGAGGTTAAAGCCATATCAGAAAATAATCCCAAACACCGAGAGTGGAAAAATTGAGAGAACCGCCGCCGCGCCGTAATTCAATTCAACTGCTTAAAAAAGTTTAAGAAATCGCTTATGCGCTTCAAACCATACTTGCACTATCCTCATTTAGGTTTAGGCAAGTCACAATATTCTAAAACTAAATCAACGGCTAGCTCAGATTTGGCTGCAATGTTCATTCCATGCTTAGTTAATAAATTGCTTTTATTTCTTCAGATTGTTTCAATTTTGCCTTGTTTTCATTATACATTTTCATATTAGCAAAAAGTAATTGTCGCATTGGCGCAAGTGTTTGTTTAACTTGATTATAAGAAGGATCTTTTATCAAAGCATCAGCAACTTTTTTAAATATCTCGTCAGCATTTTCTTTTGTTTCATTTGATAGTATTGCTTTGGCCAATGCATCAATGAATTTATATTCGTTAGAGGTTGGGAGGAGCCTTCTTTCCCAATCAAATAAAATATAATTAATGTTTTGGATGAATGATTGTTGGTAATTCATGGCGTCAATCAAAATATCTGGAATAGTTTGATGTCCTTTTTCATGCGCTAAATTAGCCGCTGTTAAATGATAACGTGTATCTTTGATCGTTGGATCAGCTTTTGATTCAAGCAATAGCTTGGTGGCATCTTTATGCCCAGCTGCAGCAGCCTCATGCAAAGGCGTACAACCTACATTAGATGAAGCATTAATGGATGCTCCTGCCTGAATAAGCCGTGCAATAATCATTTTATTGCCTTTTTGAGCTGCAACATGCAAAGGCGTAATCCCATTTTGGGTTACAGCATTAACTTTAGCCTTAGCAGCGATTAATATCTCCACCATCTGCTCATTGTTCTTTTCGACAGCGATATGCAACGGCGTTTTATTTCCACCCGTTGTTGGTGTTTTTATATCATACATGAAAAATCAATGACTAGGCTTCAACTGGGATTGTTTTTCCATGCTATACGCAATTTAGTAAGGGTTCCAAAATCTTAAAGGTCATAACTTTATCGTCCTTTACACTAACCTCAAAAACCACATTGTTAATGTCGCATAACAAAATGAAGCGAACATTGCATAATTTATTTTTCATTTATGCAGGTTATCAGTTGTAAGCGCAGGAAATAACTGCTTTCTTATATATAAATTTATCTTGATCGTTCACCAATAATTCATCTACCATAACATATGATAGTGAACAATTGATGAACTATATATGACAACAGAATTCCAATCCAATTTGTACTAAATTTATTACAGAATATATAACAAATAATGATCTTTCACCTTCCTATGCTGAGATGACAGCAGCGATGGGGATCAGCCACCGTTCGAAAAGCTTAATTACCCGCAGTCTTCGTGCACTTAATAAAGAAGGCAAGATTTTTTTAAAGAAAGAAGGGCGACGCCTTCTCATTTCTCTTACTTCAAAACATTTGTCATTAGTAGGGAAAATTTCAGCAGGTGCTCCAATTGAAGCTATTTCTGAAAATACCTTTATTGATGTTAATACTCTGTTCCAGGCAGAAAATCATTTTGCATTGCAGGTGAAAGGCCATTCCATGATTGAAGAAGGCATTCTGGATGGCGATATTATTATTTGTCGACATACTGATTTTGCAAACGAAGGTGATATTGTCGTTGCATTGATTGAGCAACATAACACAACGTTAAAACGTATTTCTTATAAGGTGAAGGGAATGATTACATTAATCCCTGCCAACATCGAGATGAAACCGAGGGCTTATCTACCAGAAAGGATTCAGGTACAAGGAGTATACGTAGGATTAATCCGCCTGAATCCATGAGGTAAAAATGTTTTATGGAAAAACAAATTAAACCTACACAACATTGGTCGCGAGCCATTATTCTGGTTGATATGAATGCGTTTTTTGCTTCTGTTGAACAATTGGATCATCCTGAGTGGCGGGGTAGGGCGCTCGCGGTTACGAATGGTAAACAAGGGACATGCATTATTACCAGTTCTTATGAAGCACGTGCCTATGGAATTAAAACCGGGATGCGTCTTAAAGAAGCAAAACGTTTATGCCATCATTTAATTCAAGTGCCTGCACGGCCTGAAACGATATGTTGCCGTGTCGCGTGCAATTATGGATGCACTCGCAACATTGACGCCAGACATTGAAATTTTTTCTGTTGATGAAGCTTTTCTTGATGTGACTGACGTTGTCAATCTTTATATGGCACACCTGAAAAAATTGGGTTGATGGCAAAAGAACTTGTTTTTAATGCATCAGGATTACTTTGTTCTGTTGGCGTGAGTGGTGATAAAACAACAGCTAAATATGCGGCAAAATTACATAAAACCTGATGGATTTATCGTGATTCCACCGTGGGAAGCCAAAGAGAGATTGCGTGATGTCCATGTGACTGAATTAAGCGGTATTAAATCTGGTATTGGCGGTTTTCTTGAAAAACACGGTGCATCAACATGCGGGGACGTTGAAAATATTCCCAATTAGTATTTTAGCCAAACGGTTTGGCAATATCGGTAGAACGTATTTGGTATATGTGCCAAGGTGCTGATCCTGATCCTGTGCATACGATAGTTGCCGAATCCAAAATCAATGGGTCATGGCAAAGTGATGCCGCCGAATACAACGCATGCCAAACAGTCATAGAAACATTTCTTCATGCACATGTGTGAAAAGTTAGGCGCGCGATTACGACATCATCATTTTCAAGCACAGCATTTTTTTGCGGGTTTATTAAGTCATGAATTGGGTTGGTTTGGTTCAAAGGCAAAAGCATTACAACCAACAGATGATAGTAAAGAAATTTTTCAACTCGCCGGTTTTTTAATTTATCAACATTGGCATGGTGAACCCGTGAGTCAAATACAAGTGACGGCATTGATCCAAGTGATGCAGGATTACAAATGCGATTTTTTTATCAAACCAATGTAAAAACAGCGAATAACTTTATATCTGCGTTAGATGCAATTAATGACCTATATGGTGAATTTACCATTGCACCTGCGCCAATGTTATATCGATCACAAATGCCGAATGTGATTGCCCCTGCATGGAAGCCTTATGGTCATCGTCAAACAATTTAATAAGGAGCATCCTATGCCGGAAGCGGTTATTTTCAGTTATCAAAATAAAATTCATACCGTTTCTTTTTCCAAGCCCAAGGCAATATTACCGTTAAACATTAAAAACGGTGACTGTAGGCTTAGTAACATGGGGAAGGAGAGAGCAAGAAAACAGTGAAATGCCATTAGGAGGTTGGGCACGATTATCTGGTGTAAAAAATGAAAAAGATTCACTAGATGGCATTTATATTTCCCCAAACCCGTACAAATTCCGGTTGATAAATTCATGGAAAAAGATTTTGAAGGAAAGACGTTGTTGGTATGAAGTCACAAAAGGTAAATGTATTCAAGGATTACTTGCTACACGTAGAGGATGAATATCGAGTTTATATTGTGACAGTGGACCCTGAAGATTTAGCCAATTCTCATTATCGATGGCCACATATCATAACTTGTTCCATGAGGCCGGGTGGAGTAGGGTAGGTATGCGTTTTAACCGAAGACATTTTGTTCACATTTCATGATAATGAAGTTTATAGCTCAAGAGAAGAAGCCACCGTCTTTGCTTTTGTATCAGTAAAATTTTATGTGAGTTATTCCAGATTTGTTGGCTAGATCATATAAGAACATTTTTAAACGTAAAACAAAAGGAAACCCTTTCATTACCTTGATATCCTCGAAATAGGATATTTGATTAACTATTTCAATCTGTGGTGACCATCCTTTTATTATAGTAGTATCATCAATTCCCCACTGTATTTCTGCATCCTCCATGTGAGATTCCTTTAACATTTTATTTGCATAGTACATACCTTTTTTAGAAATTGAATCGAAAATCAGTTCTGAGTGCGGAAATTGCCGGGTCATTTCTAATAATAATGTTTTGATTTCAATTTCCTTGAAATACATAAATAAACCACCCGCAAAGAAGAAAAATTGGTTGCCGTATTTTTTAACATCATCCATCCATGAATAATCGATTATGGATTTTGCTATTAGATGAACACGCCCTGTTTCTCCCAGTAATTGTTTACGCAATGAAATAACTTCAGGTAAGTCAAGATCGATCCATGTGAGATTTTGGTTGTCAACTCGATAAAAAGCTGTTTCTAAACCAGCACCTAAATTTACAATAATGCCAGAAGGATTTATTTGTAAATATTTATTAATGGCAATATCAAATTGATAAGCTCTTGCCATCCAGAAGAGTGTTGCGCTACCTAAATGTTGTGAAAGCTCATCAAAATTATAATTAAGAGAGTTAACCAGCTGAATGGCACGTTCGTCATGAATAGGGGAGAATGATTTCTGACTAAATTGGGCACGTCCAACCAAAGGCATGAGGAGAGTTTTAGGAACGCCTTCTAAACTAACGGCTAGCTTATCAGTCATTATAAGGACCTTGCTTAGAAATTATTGGAATTATACCTTCTTTAAAAACAGTAAGGCACATCATATTTTTAACTTCACCGCTTGTTTTGACTGCATTGATGCAAGTTGAGCTTTACATTCATTTAACGCTTTGCTTGCCTTTTCGATTTTAGGTTGTGTTCCAGGAGTATATCTGGGCTCTTAAATATAAAGCGGTTTCTAGAAAAGATTTTGCTTCTTCAAGTTGACTCAGCATTTGAAATACGCGTCCTATATTATAATATACAGTAGCAAGAGATGGGTCTGATTTGACGCAGTTAAAAGTAAGTATTTTTAATACGTCAAAAAACAAAGCATTAGCAGCTTTATACTTTTTTGCTTGAAAATCGAGTTTTGCTTTGGCATTACGATTTACCGCTCGAGCTATTTCTTGTTTTCTTTTTGTTGCTAGATCCTCATAAAGTTTATTATCGCGATATTGTTTTGATTGATAGCTATACTCACCGAGTATATTCTTTTTGAGGAATGTTTCAGGTGCGGTTTTCTTGTATTCCTCAATGACAACTTCAAAATCTTTAAAGTATTTCTCTTTTATTTCTAGAAGTGAAAGGATAGTTCTTTTAAACTCTTTGTCTTCTTTTAATTCAGGGATGTTCAGTTCAACCGTGAGGGTATCTTTAAAATTACGCCTAAATATAAGTTCAGAGTCATAGTTATTTAGATAGCCTTCTAAATAAAAAGCAATAGAAGCCGACAATTCTTTTTCTTCCATGCCAAGTTTCACTTTATGTTTTTTTGCATCCTCAATAATTCCAAGCAATTTTTGAATAATGATTACATACGTATCAGATTCTTTAAAGAAATTCATTTGGTTTTTAGTGTATGTGTGTGATGTATCAACTGAAAGATCTTTTTCTCCCATCGCACTCCAGTGATGCCCATCAAATATACATAATTGCTTAGATTTTTTTGTTCCTGTTTTGACGCGGGCTACGACTCCTATTATTTGCTCTATCTTTTGAGTGGCTGAAAGTTGTTGCTCCTGTGGGTGATGAATTAAATTATTCGGTCTTTCTGTGATGGGAAATGTTTTTATCTGAAATTGTTTGCTATCATCACTCTTGCTTTCTAATGAAACTTGAACAGCGCCATGCGATTTATCAATTAGCTGTGAAACAAAAGTTTTATTAGGGTGTACGGCTTTAAAATATTCAGTTAAGCAATCTCGTAAATACTTGCCTTCCAATTCGCGGGTGATAAGAGTTATTTTTGTTGCATCATCCATGCCTAGAATATGGTTTCTTAATTGATCAGGAGCAACGCCGAGTTCAATATCAACATGAGCAAGCTCTACTCGATCTTGGGTTGAAAAGATTAATATGGCACAACTTGAAAATTGGTCAGTATAAAGACCAGAAATACCATAGGATTGAGCTGCGGTTGAAAGACTGCTGTTTTACCTTGAGGGACATAAACAATATATGTCATATACAACATCCTTTTAAAATTAAAAAGTGGCAACATGTTCAAAAATAAGTTGTTAAATTCTTTCTGCAAAAAAACTGATGCGAATATACTATTTTTTCTTCGCCTGTTCGCGCAGCATTTCAATTTCTTTTTTTGCTACGGCAGCTTCTTGTTTGGCAAGATTATATTTTTCATTTAATTGTTCCTGTTTTGCAGCAAGTTTTTGCTCTCGTTGTTCCATATCATGGATACGGGCATGAGCGGCAGCGAGTTGACGTTCTAATTTGAGTTTCTCCAAATCAAGATCATTTTTAGCATTTTCGAGTGTAACCTGAGTTGCAGCTAATTTTTCTTCTACTTCTTTTATGGTAGCAAGATGCTCATCAATTCTAGATTTTAATTTGGTATTTTCTTTTTCAAAGGATTCAATTTCTTGCACCTTAACTTCCGCAATTGCGCGCTGTACAGCCTCTGTTAATTTAATGCTTTTTATAAGTGTTAGCTCTTTTGATGTTTTTTCTCGTTCATAACGTTCACGATAAGTGGCGATAGTACTTTTGCTGCCTCCTAGAACATCATGTGCTGTATTGGTGCCGGCACGACCCTCTTGAAGAAGTTGCTCCCAAGCCACAACGAATTTTTCGTAAGGAATCCCTGGCCTACCTTGTTTTGTCATGGCTAATGCTCGCTAATAAATACTATTTAATACCAGTATTATATGGTATTAAAATGATATAGCAAGTCATTTTTAGACTGGGAGTTGGTTGATTGAATCGTTAAGACAAATGGATTACCCAAACAGCGGGTCAATTACATTTTTGCACTTTTCGTATTATTTTTTGTAGTATCAAAAGCCTCTTTAGGATTGCTTTGCGGTGGATGTGAAAGACTATTACCAGCTCTATTTCCGAATGTACCATACTGTTGATATGATTGGCTTAAGCTAGTAGTTAACGCAGTTAATGGTGGTTCTTGCAAAATATCTTTGAGGCTTTGAGTATCCAATTCAATCTGAAAGTAATTTAATTTTTGTTGTTCTATGTGTAGCATCATGTCTGGTAATATGACGTCATTATAATAACTTAATAATTTTGGTGTTTGTTTATTTAATATCTCTAATCCTTCCTCCTCAAGTTGTACAATCAAATGAGGAACGCGCACAATAAGCTCAGCAGCGTGCTCTGTTGATTTGTATTGAGTAAATGCATGGTTGATAATTTCATGCAGCGTTATTTTATTACTGTTGATATTGGAAATAATTAATTGAAATGCGGACTCATTCGACATATAACTTTTCCCTGATGATTTAGTGTCATCTGCAGACGGGTATGGATTACATTTATTCTTATAGATGAGCTGCATGGCAAGGTGGCATAACTCATGAATTAAAGTACCACGCATTTGTTCATTAGGACGTTTTGCTCCTATATAGATTTTTCCCGATTCAAATACAGCTGCACCCCGGGTAGCGCTGTGCTGGGTAGGATTAATCATTTCAACATGGTCATTATTGAAATCAAAAATGATATCAATTTTCACGGATGAATATTCAATGACTTCTAAAATAGGAATAATATACTTTTTAATGATTCATCTATGGAAAAGAAATTCTGGAATATTTTTCCTATATTTAATTGCTCTTCAAGTTGTCGTCGATTGCGACCAGTAAATCTTGATCGCGATACAAAATAGTTAATAAGGGCATCTGATGGTCGTGTAAAATACTTTAATAGAAAATTTCTTAGCTGTTTTTTTTCATCATCCTTTAAGATGTTATATACTGGTTTTTCATCTTCGCCTAATTCTGTTCCCTCAGCCATCAAAATGGCAACACATTCTAAATGTTTTTGATCTAATGCCGCGCAAAGCATAGTTTGTCCACGCTCATCTAGGCTTTTTAAGTTAATATTTTGATTTATTAAAAAATCTTGTAATTTTTTTGGTTGATTAGTTGCGATAAAGTCAAAACAACGTTTAACATTATGAAGATAGGATTGTAACAAGGGGATAATTTTTTCTTTTATAGAAGTATTACTTGATAACTCCCGCTGGATGGTTTCAAATAAAATTTTTGATAATTCAGCTCCATATTTTAACAGATGCGCTATTGTTTTTTCATCACCATTTCTAGCAGCTATTATCAATAATGGCTCATTTGCTTTGATTGAGTTTGGATCGATATTGTTTTGTAATAGAATGAGAACAATATCAGATAGTTTATGCTTTATAGCTAAAAATAAAGGGTGACAGCCATCAGGCTGTGGAATAATTAATCCTGTCACCGATAGTATAAGCCATTTCGCAACTTCTACCTGCTTATTCATAAGCGCTAAATGCAAAAGATTTTCGCCACTATCTGTTTGCAAAGATAAATTGGCATGTTTCAGCTGCAGGAACTGTAATATACTAAGATTGCCGTGATAGGCATTAAAATGAATTAACAGCCATCCTTCTTGTCTTACCTGCATAGCCTGCGGTTCTTGGATTATATAGTATTTAATAATTTCGGTCGCTTTTTCTCCTGCTTCATGAGAAGTATAATTTTGCAGTAGTGATTGTAGTCGTTCTTTCGGTGAAATACTTTTCTGAATGTCAGCAATTTTATCAGACGAAATACTTGTACCTGATAAATCTATTTGAATTAGTTTATTAAAATCTTTCAATAAATTCTTTAATGAATTGACACAGTTGTCATCTAAATCGTTGTTGCCTGAAAGATCAAGCTTTTCAATATTTATCTTTGCTTCCGTTAGAGCTCGTTTGATATCAGGAATATCTGCAATAGATATTTTGAGACGGGCTAGGTTTAATAACTTAGAAGATGGATCAGGTACTGTTTTTGAAATAGTTTGTTTTATATTTTGAGTTTCTTTGTACTGGATTAATAATTTATTTATTTTTATGCGTTCCTCGTTGATACCTCCTCTTGGGCGAATATATGGCAACTCTAATGGTGTTTGTTTTTTTATGTTCTGTATGGATAAATTAGGGTTAAATTTTAAAACTTCTTTACACCCTTCAGCATTATCGAAAAAAACAACATGGTGAAGTAATGTACTTTGATCATAATCAAGTTCATTAATGTTGTAGCCAAGTTGATTTATCAAATAATTAAGTAATTCTGGGGTTATTACAGCAGAAGCGATAGCATGCAAAATGGTTTTATTTTTTATGCCTTGCGCCCTATGTGCTGCTCCACTATCAATTAATAATTGAAGGAGAGCTAAATTACCTCTACGAGCAGCTGCGTAGATTGGAAGTGTGCCATCTAATCCAGATATGTTAACATTAACTTGAGTTCGTTGAATAAAATCACTGATAAATTCTACAGGATGGTTTCTCTCGATTGCCATACAAAGTAGATATGCAGTATCTATTCCTTGGTTAGGTGTAAAATGTTCTTGAACAAGCTGAATATTACCATTAAAAACAGCTTTATATAGCTCATCTGGGATAGTGCTTCTCCGTTTCTCATTTAGCTTCTCGTTATGATTTCGTGCATTTTTGTGAGCTCCAAAATCTATACTTGCATCAGGGAGCGGGAGATAACGAAAACTTTGCGTGTGATTAATAAAGGTTTTTTCATCTGAAGCGGTTTTGGGGAAATTCTGTTGAGTATGCATACTTGCTATTTTCCTTGAGTAGCTATTTAAGTTCTCACGAATAAATATCATTCTATCATTAGAATACTTCCTATTTAACACTTTTAACTCAGGATTCTATGTCATTCCTATAAGTTCTACTCAATGATGGATTTGCTATATCGATATTTTGTTTCTAAGAGATATGCCACTTGACGAATAAAGCTAAAAGTTAGCAGGTAAATGTTTGCGCTTGACACGAGGTACTGCTAAGGGCTCGTTTCTTCGAGTACTTATTGATTAAGTGGGCAGAACACAGCTTCGATCATGATTTTTGCTCGTTCGCGAGCTAATAAAAAATTTAAAATCAACTACCTCATTTTGAAATTGACTTCTGTCATTTGCCAAAGTTCGTTGCAATAGATTAGTATTTGCCGCACTCAATAGCAATAATGGATTGATCATGACAGAACTACTATTAAACATTGGCGAAGAATAGGAAGTGGCTTGATAAGCAATGAAATGAAACATTACTGAAACTGACCAAAAACGGCAAAGTTAAAACCACCTCGCCGTAAACTCAACCGCGAAGTCAGGGCGCGGGAATATCTTACCACCCATGAAAGCGCGCTTGAGTTTGTCATTTTGCTTGGCATTGTATTACTTTATAATAGTAACATCCTCGGCTTGTAACCCTTTCTTGCCTTTTGTAACAGTAAACTCTACGTGTTGCCCCTCTGTTAAAGAACGGTGTCCATCACCAGTAATAGCGTTGAAGTGCACGAACACATCTGCGCCATTTTCTCTTTGAATAAATCCAAAACCCTTTTCATTGTTGAACCATTTAACAGTCCCTTTTTCGCGTGCTGACATAACTGATCGTCCTTAAGTATTTGAATTAGAAATTAACATTTCTAGTATAACAATTCTATATCATAACTGTTAAATTACTTCAAAAATAGAGTGAAGCGAGTATGATTTAGGTTATGGTTCTGTCAAGCTACTTGAGCCAGCTGCTTTAACGGGGTAAGGGCCGTCGGACGTGATCCACATTCTGAAAAAGAAACGCTAGGGCTTGATTCATTATTGATTGCAACTTAGCATGCTGTCGGTTAACACAACAAGGTTAAATAATATTAAGGTGTGTTATGTGTTCACCACGTGATATCGAAAATAATAAAATCAAAACGAGTTCTACCGCTACAGCGCTCACGAAATTAAAAGAAAACCTAACATCTCCCGTTATTACGACGGATGAAAAAGTAAGTGTCTCAAAATTTCCTGGCGCTCTCATATTTGATGTTGATGACACATTGCTTGTTTTTGGTGAAAGCAAAGCAAAAAAGAGGACAATCATAAAAAACGAGAGCAAGGTTATAAGGGTAATTAAATTAGCAAAAGAAAAATATTACTTTATCGGTATTGTTAGTGCTCGTGATAATGCTCTCGAGCAAAGAAATATAAACCATTTTCCTTACTTATCTGTAGAAACTGTGTGTAAAAAATTAGAAATAGAGTGCAAGCATGCGTATGCTATTGGTCTTAAGGTTCAAAAAGCTACATTTATGGAAGCACTACGCGATGAATTTTTTCCTCATCTTGATAATAAAAGAATTTGCTTAGTTGATGATCAAGCGTTCTTCATGTCTTCTGCATCCTCTCGCGGTTTTTCTACGGTAAGCATAGATAGTCAAGACCCTTTTGCTGAAATAGAGGAGTTTTTAAATGGAGAAAAGGTTAATTATCTTGATCAACTACCCGATGAGCTCTCATCAGAGAGCTCTATGCAAAATGATGCAATTACAAAATCATCGAATCCAGCATGTTCAGACATGATGAAGATAAAGTGAAATCGGATAACTTCTCACCCAACAATCGATATTGATAAAATGTTAGAGTGGAAGCCGATTAGATAATAAAATTTTGTTGGGTTCAAGTGCGTAAATAAACGATGTTACAACGCATATAGAGGAAAGAATGATTGCTTATCAAGCCAAAATGTTACCTCAGGTAGATTACCAGAAAATTGAAAAAAATTTTCCATTTTCACTCGCGTATCTTGAGCACCAGGCAATGCAAGATTGTTGCGACTTTTTAGAGTATTTGAAGTTAGCATTAAAAGAAGAACATTTAATGCAAGTTCCAGAATCATTGGTAGCCCATCTCTGTGCTTATCTAGGCACCGCAGTCACACTACACACCGTCCATCAGGCTGAAAAGCTCGGAACCCTCCATGATAGACTTGATCAAACACCAGGCACACGTAGCCCATCAACAGTTTAACCAGCATTCTATCAATAGTACGATAAAAAACAATGAGCAGAAAAAAAAGAATGTAGAAATACTGCGTGAATACGCACCAGGCAGCATTGTAGTGCAAACAATGCGTCTCGGACGTGTAATGATGGATATGTGTTAGGGGAACTAAAAGATCATCGACAGAGCCACTTTAAAAGCCTTCGTCCACCCAAACAAACGGATTTGTTTTGCTCACAAGAAATGCTGACCAAAATCATGTTACTTGTTACATCAAAAAAATGTGCCGAATGGAGAGAGCAGTTATAAGGTTTATCAGATAACTATGTTATTAACCAACTCGCTATCCAAATAGGGTGGTTGATAGGCTATTTTTCTCACCTTAATAATCAATCCCCCGATGAAGCGCAATACTTTGACTATGGGTTGCCCCTTATCCAATTATATCGAAAACACGTTTATCAATTGATGGAATCTTATGCAAGCGCTGTACATGCACAAGAAGCAGCGCAACAGCAGAAAGAAAATCTAGAGGCTGAGGCACTTTTAAGTGAGATACGTTCTTTATCAGAAAAAACACATGCGCAGGTTCCCCCTGCATTTAACGATTTTCAAAAACAAATCGCAATCACAAAGGCTAACATCGAAAAAACATTGATAGAACTTATTATGCAGAAAAATTCTATCAAGATTATCCTAATGAGCCTTTTTTACTTTTGGTTTACTTTAGAAGCGCCACTACATGCCGCTGACCCTGAATCTGTTGACGGCCAAGACGCTTTTTCGCATATGAGTGCCGTCATTGACCTAGTAAAAAACACAGTACGGTCATTACCAAATCCAAAACTAACGCCTGAGATCAAAGCCTTAAATGAAAAAATACAGCTATTAAAATCTTATCTGCCTCATCCAGAAGTTTTAGACAAGGCGGTGCCAGAAAATATAAAGCAACAAACAACACACATCAATACAGCGATTCACTCTGTTACCAGTGAACTCATCAAGCAAGATATTCACCTAGAAGCCATTACGATCGCCTTATTTAGCCACTGGATGAGACTTTCAGTATTCTTTGGTGTTTCCGAAAGTGATTGGCAAAAGATGGATTACTATTTACCAGCTATTTTAAAATCGGTTAGAAACTATTTGTTCACTGCATGACTGTTTATAGGAATTTAAGTGACTGAATACTGAAATAATTATATAACGTTTGATTACGTTTCATATAAATAGGCATGATAAAATCATTGAGTGGTTTTGCCATTTGTCAAAGCAAAGCTCAGCGGGTGGCTACATAAGTTGCATGACAAATTCGGATTTTTGGGAAATTATGTAATTACACCCACTTATTCAGTACGATACAATTTTTTCATTGTCACGTTTAAATTGAGTGGTTTCTATTATTTCTTGTACGCGTCATTCCAATATTTTTAAATTGATCAAGGGATGTTTTTTTGAGATAGCGCCTCTGTGTAACATCTTGCATGACCAAGTGTGTCGCTGCGTTAGGAATATTGATGTCCGACACTCGACAACAGATAGATAAATGAAAAGACGAATGGCCTCGCTTAGCGTAAGTCCCATAGGGTCAAACATTTTGACGGTTTTTTCTTTAACGCTTGGATCAATAAGAGAACGAATGATGCAGTCAATCATAACAACCCTCATTGAATAAATTTTTTACTACTGTAGCTCACAAAGCGAGGCTTTTGCAAGGGTGGGGCTACTCAAACACGGGGTGTCTTAGCTCTTTATTGAAGTCCCAATTTCTGTCAGTTCTTCCATGGGATTCTAGATTCGGCATTTTTGGGGGTTCTTTAGCAGAACCCGTTAATACAACACGCTATCTTGAAATCACGCATAATAAATTAATCTTTTTCCCGCACGTAATAGCCTGCAAGAGCCATCGCGAATATCAAACCGGGCGGCCGCTTTTTTGCTGTTTGATAGGGTACTAAATCTGCAAGTCAGGTGTTGCTTATCATCTTTCTTTCACGCACGCTTTATTTATTTTTTGTGACTTATTTTTCTTCAAAAATTTCACTTCTTTAAATTAATTGTTCAAAAAAGTATCAATAAATAGCCTCTAAAACTGCTATTTCATTGTATCTAATGGCAAATCTCGCTCTTATTTTTCTGTGCTATACATACTTTAAATGGACAACCTAAAAGGACGTCTATATGTATATGTGGAATGTATGGTGCAGCAATTTTATATTCAAATGCATATTGTCTATGCTAACGATCTTTAACGTTACCCCAGCCTCATATAGTTGGGATAAAGGCATTTACCTAACACAATACGTGTTAGAAAAACCAGATAGGTTGGAATATTTAATCCGAGAAGCCAAAAACACCGGGATTAATACATTTATAGTCGATCATGACTATTACAGCTCGCATTATGCCCCTGCGATAGCCAAAGTCAAAGCAGCTGGCATTAAAAATGTTACTCGAATTGCAGTCTTCTCTGATGAGGCCAATAGCCAGCAAATTCATTCAAAAGCTCACTGGGAAGAAAAACTTAAATTAGCTCAGGATGCAATTAAAGCGGGAGCCGACGCTATACAACTTGACTATATTCGTTATAGCTCTAAAGAACCCGCTAACCCCCAACATGTCAAAGATGTTTATCAAATAATTAAATGGTTTAAAGAAAAAATAAATGCAGAACATGTGCCGATGGAGATCGATATCTTTGGTGAAGTCAGTTACTATCCCTCCATACACATTGGCCAAGACATTAAAATGTTTGCTGATAGCGTTGATGGAGTAAACCCTATGGTTTATCCATCCCATTTTTGGCCTTATCAAAAATACTCTGCTGAACCTTACAAAACCATTAATAATTCCTTAAATGCTTTGGAAGGACAATTTAACGATAATGCACCGTTTAAAGTGCACGCATTCATTGAAGCAGCAAACTTTCATTACATTAAAAAGACTTCAGACGCACAAAAACAAAAATATTTATTGCAAGAAATCCGTGCTGTCGAAGATGCCAACAATGTTTCTGGTTGGTATGTTTGGAGCGCCAATAATGTCTATGAAAATTTATTCGAGGTATTAAAAAATAATAAAACAAAATCAGCGGATTCCCCCCCAAATAATACCCAAACAGAAGTGAGATAGATTGCTGCGCCTCACAGAAGTGTGAGGCATAGCAATGACAAACTTCTTTTGTAATCAGTGTAAACAGCTACGAAATATTTTTTATTTGCTCTTTTCTAGCAGCAAGATTAAATATCAATAATTGCCAGATCAACAAACAACCTGGTAAACCTGTCCCATGTGAGCACCTTCAATACTTTTGCTGTAAGTAAGCGCAACTCGTATAGCAGGAACTGATTCAAAGCCACGAAAATTACAAACTCGTTTCTGCACGCTTCAATTTCGCTACTTTCTGAGTTAATGATTTCAGCCGTTTCTTTTATTATTTTTCCTTTGGCTGCCCAAAATAGGCAAGCTCTTTCTTTCATTTTTAAACGATGGTCATAGATAACATTGCTTTTTATTACTGCATGAGATAAAGCTGTGGGGTCACTGTCCAACTATCACAGATCATCTCTATAACGATATGCCGCATAATTTTAAGCATGCATGGAGAACACCCGCAGAAAAAAACAAACGTGACCAAGAAATTGAAACACTCAATCTTGCTTCGTGGGATTTAAGCGCATTAGAGGACAAGTTAGATTCTGTTCCAGCTGTTATTATTAACAACGCTCGAAAAGGTCTTGTTAAGTAGCTGCGATAGCGCCTAATATAATTCAACACGGCATTTTATTGCTGCTATCCTATTTACCAGTATAGGATACAGCACCTATACGTAGGAAATTGTTATTTATGGCATCCAAATATAGACCACCCACGCACCCTGGTGAAATTCTGCTTAAAAATTTTTTAGAACCTTTGGGTCTATCTCAAAAACAATTTGCCGAACACCTGGGATGGACATACCCTCGACTTAATGAAATTGTCAATATGCGCCGTGGTGTAACGGCCGACTCGGCATTGGCGTTTGCCGAAGCTTTCGGAATAACAGCTGAATTCTGGCTTAACCTTCAACGTGATTGGGATTTATGGCATGCAAGACAAACACATGTTGCTGTGAAGTTGTTATCAAAAATAAAGGAAAAGAGCGGTAAATAATAAAACTTATTGAGGTGCCTCATATACCGGTATATGATATAATGCATTGATGAGTAAGGGTGCCAAGCTATGGTTGATCCTATTGATGCAGTCCTTGGTATTGCCATCTATTGGTTCTTTCTGGGAATTGTAGGTGGGGTCGTTCTGCGTAGCTGGACAAGATATTTGCGAGATTTTTTCTTATTAGGTGCCTTAGGTAGTGTCTTCTTACTCATCAATTGTAGTTTGTCACTTAATGCATCCCCTTCAAGCTTTGTACCCGCTATCGGTATTCCAGGCTATCCTTTCCGTTTTCACTGGGACCCTCTCTCAGGTTTTTTCTTAATTCTATTCAGTGTGGCATCATTTGGTATCAGTATTTTTTCGAGTGATTACTTTAGACACCTTACTCCTCGTATGCAGAGTATGATTTGCTTTAATTATCATTTGTTTCTTGCCAGCATGGCTTGGGTGCTGATAGCAGCAGACGCTTATAGCTTCTTGATTGCGTGGGAACTCATGGCGTTGTCCTCTTATTTTTTAATTGTTGCTTTTAAATCGACGCAAGAAACGCAGCATGCTGGTTTTTTATATTTTTTAATTGCACATATTGGTGCTTTAGCCATTCTGTTAAGTTTTGCTTTAATGCTACAAAGCCAAACCGATTTTAGTTTTGCTGCTATGCAGCATGCACAGCTCTCTCCGGCTTTTGCAAGCATTGTATTCCTATTAGCGTTAGTAGGGTTTGGTGCAAAAGCTGGGCTATTACCTTTTCATGTGTGGTTGCCAGAGGCACATCCTGCTGCTCCTTTGGCTGTCCACCTACCCCGTATGCCATCTTACAAGGAATCTTGACGGCAGTTCAACAACCCAGCACAGAGAGGAACCCACTGATGTCTAAAATGATTACCCAAACAGATAATAAGAATACTGTACATCGTAATTTACCTTTAAAAGCATTACTCAATGTCGCCTTATCACGTGGGGAAGGAAAGCTTGCGAAGAATGGCGCGCTTTCTGTTATTACAGGTCGACGTACAGGGCGTTCACCCCAAGATCGTTTTATCGTTCGAGATGAAATTACACTTAACGAAGTGGATTGGGGAACAGTTAATCAAGCTATTTCACCCGAAGTTTTCGATAAGTTATGGCAGCGTGCACAGGAACACCTGAATTCCCATACTCATTTTATTTCACATTTAGCAGTGGGTGCAGATGAGACTTATCAAATTCCCGTCACTGTCATTACAGATTTAGCATGGCATCAATTATTCTGTTATTACGCATTTATACGTACTTTTTCACCTAGCGATTCTACTAAAACTTGGACGCTCCTCAACGTTTCTCAGTTTAAAACTGATCCTGAGCGAGATGGTGTAAAAAGTGATGCTACAATGATTATCAACTTTAAAAAGAGAAAAATTTTATTATGCGGTTTACTTTATGCAGGTGAAATGAAAAAGGCAATGTTCGCTGTAATGAATTTCTTAGTCCCTCCACAAGGCGTTTTACCTATGCATTGTGCGGCAAATGTTGGTCATGATGGTAATGTTGCATTGTTCTTTGGTCTTTCTGGTACGGGTAAAACAACGTTGTCTGCTGACCCTGATCGATATTTAATTGGCGATGATGAACATGGTTGGGGGAATAATGGTGTATTTAATTTTGAAGGTGGATGCTATGCAAAATGCATCAATCTTTCTGCTGAGCGCGAACCTCTTATCTGGCAGGCAATTCGAGACGGTGCCATTATGGAAAATGTGGTATTAGATGAAACAACTTTAGCGCCTCGTTATGAAAATGACAGCCTGACGCAAAATACTCGTGCGGCCTATCCATTGGAACACATTGAACTACGAGTTAAGCAAAATCGTGGGGGACACCCTAACGCTATTATATTTCTAACATGCGATCTTTATGGTGTCTTACCACCCGTTGCAAAACTCAGTAAAGAGCAAGCTGCTTATTATTTTTTAAGTGGTTATACGGCACTTGTCGGAAGTACTGAAGTAGGCCAAGGCAGCGGGATCAAACAAACATTCAGTACATGTTTTGGAGCTCCATTTTTTCCGCGTTCTCCGGATGTTTATGCAAACTTACTAATGCATCATATTGATCAGGCAAATTGTCCTGTTTACCTTGTTAATACGGGTTGGACAGGTGGTGCATATGGCGAAGGTGGAAAACGCTTTGACATACCGACTACTCGCACAATTATAAATGCCATTCTGAATCGAGAATTGGATAGTGCATGTTATGAAGTGATGCCCAAATTCAAGCTTGCCATTCCAACGTCTATTAAAGGAATTGATACAAAGATTCTTAATCCAAAAAATGCTTGGCGGAATGCTTCAGATTACAATCGATATGCAAAACAATTGATTGAAGCATTTATTACTAATTTCAAGAGGTTTAAAGTATCACCTGAAATCATAGCAGTTGGGCCGGAATTAGTATGAGACACTTTTTTAATCTCATGCAATACATATAGGTGAAAGTATGCTAGATGGCCCTTTAATATTTCGAATTTTATTTTTAGATACAGAAAATTCTTGTTGTTCGCAAATAGCAGAAGGATGGTGTCATCACTTGAGTGGTCGTTATATTGAAGTAAAATCTGCAGGAACAGTAGCAACTGACTTGCATCCTAAAGCAGTTGCTACTATGAAAGAAATTGGTATTGATATTTCAAAACAAAGATCAAAGCAATTAACTCCAGAAATGTTAGGATGGGCTGATTTCTTAATTACACTTTCTCAACAGGTTGATGAACAATGTCCATCATTACCAAGAGGCTTACAAAAAATGTGTTGGACGCTTTTTAATCCTAAAAAAATGACGGAAAATTCTGAAGAAGTAGTAAATCAATTTAGAAAAGTGCGCGACGAAATTCAACAAAAAATATTGACGCTTCACGCAGATATAAAAGAATGGCAAAAAATTCGGGGATAATTTTTTAAAGGCTATGCAGTAAATGTCTAAATATTTTGCATCTCTTCTTCCATTTTATGTTACTCCTACAACAATTTTGGTTAGTGATAAGCTTCCTTGTCATGCCGCAAAAATTAAACGCATACCAATAAAATATATTCTCGAGGAGCTTAAGAGAGAAACTTGGATAGAAGGCTTATATGCGAGGAAAGAAGATGTAGATCAGATAAACCGTTATAAAAATCGAGATGGTCAATATAAAAATGACTTCGATGAAAAACAATTTTTAAATTGGGTGAAAACGATTGAAGCTAACACCGCTATATGTGAAATGGAGAATAAAAACGTTGGGAAAGGAATTTTTGTCCCACCCGAAAAAAAATTACCTAAAGGTACTTTTATCCCATCTTCGGGGATTATTAAACTTGATCCTACTAATGAAGAATTAGAAACAAAAAATCACTGTTCGGCACTTCAAGATTTAAATTCTCCAAAAAGAAAAATATATGGTCTTGTTGATCCAGCGAAAATAGGAGGAATTCTTGATCTTATAAATCATGCGCCCAATGATGAAGAAATAGAAAATTTCAAGTTTAAAAATGCATCGGTAAAAGAAAACGTTGCCACCGCTAATCTTAAAAGCACAATTAAATTTTATAATGGTTACGCCATCATGGGTGTAGAGGTCTTTCAAGATATTGATGGTGGAAAATATGGTAAGCAACTCTTGTGGTCATACGCCAAACCCGATGAGTATCTTCCACGTCATCAGTCTGAGTTAGACCATCCAATTCTTTTATTATTTGACAATCGCAACGAACATAATGGCGAAATTATCGACGTAAACAATTATAATTTGAAAAAAATAAGCATTTTTCTTGATACGGGAGAGATACTACTTCGAAAAGTTGCTTCCTTAACGCGGTGGGAATTAATGGAAAATTCTCCTGAATCAGGATTTATCTTCTCCATAGAAGATCCATATTCATCTACTCAATCAGAAGCTATACAATCTTCCATTTTTCATGGTTTTTTACAAGCTTACTTGAAACAAAATCCAGTGGCCGATCGGGTAATTATAAAGATTCCTGCTACTGATGCTTTTTTATTATAGCTATAGAAGTCAAGGAGAAATATGTTTCCACCTCTACCTAAAGACACCATGATCTATACCATTCAAGGACCGCGTTCTTTTGAGGTAGCAAGAACAATGGGGCATACGCTGGCGATAACCTATACCGACCCAAAAAGATTATATTTCAATTAAAAGAAGTAATCTTTGTGGGTGGTTATAATCTAGGATCAGCGGGCACCATCGTGCGAAAACATACGGTTATAAAAAACGTTCTAAAAATAATCTATTGCTTAATAATAGCATCATTTTTCGTTTCTGGTAACGCAAAAGCATAAAGAAACAATCCAGCAACCGCTATCATCGCCAATAATATAAATCCAATATAGAATCCATAAATTTTTGTAACAAATCCGGCAACGATATTGCTAATGGATGAACCAATACCTATACATAATCCAAGGACACCTATCAAAAAATTAAAGCGACCTGTTCCTGTCGCTAAATCTGAAATAATGATAACTGCGATCACACCAAAAATGCCGGCACTGATACCATCCAATAATTGAATCATGAGTAAATGATAAGAATTATTGGTTATTGAAAATAATATGGCACGGAGAATTAAAAAGATAAAAGCAAGTAAAAAAATCGGTTTTCTACCTATTTTGTTAATTATAAAACCCAAAGAATATGCGACAATCATCATGACAACTTGCGCTAATACAATGCAACTCGCCATAAATATTGAATCTCTGTCAGGATTTATCTTTGCGAGTTTCTGCCCAACCAATGGTAACTGTGCAGCATTTGCAAAGTGAAAAATAATGACTGCGCTGAAAAATATTAATATGGGTTTTGACGTTAATAATTGTATAAAACTTATTGGAATCGCTTGTAATTCTGTGGTCGGTAGCTCTCTTGCAATGGAATGATTGATTTCATTTGGATTGATTAACAACAATGGAACCAAAGCAATTACTGAAAAAATAATAGTACAATAGATTATCCAAGAATGGCCATATAATTGAGCAATAATGCCAATCGTCACCATTGTAAAAACAGTACCAGCATGAACAAGTGATTCATTGATTGTAACCCGTTTAGGGAAATATTCTCTGCCTACTAATCCAAGTGTAATTGCTGCAATTGAAGGAGGAATAATACTTGAAGCTATTCCAACCAGAGATTGTGCTGCGATAATAGGATAAAAAGAGGATTGGCTTAAAATAATATAGCAACTTAAAATGACACAGCCACATGCAATTCCTATCAGCGATCTTTTAAAACGAATAGCATCGACTATTATTCCACTCGGTATTTGGAAAATTGCACCCACAATCCCTGTTACCGCCAGTGCAACACCGACTTGGCTTGGATCCCATCCTAAATGTGATCGCAAATAGATAGCAAGGATAGGACCGATACCACCTTGAATGTCCGATATAAAAAATATCATTAAACTTAATGCAAATATGCTATGAAAAAGAGAGTGATTTTTTCATTCATTCCCCTTCAAAGAAAAAATATATATATTAAAATATTCATAATTGTCAGTGGCATACCTAATTTGATAAATTCAAAAAATCCAAATCCTTTTATTCTACGCTTCTCGGTATTTTGCACGATAATGACATTACTCGCGGCACCTAAAATAGATAGATTACCTGCAATCGTGCTGCCTACTGCTAAGGCTAAATATTGTGGATCAGGTACATGATGATGTATTAATAACGGCAAATACAACGCAACTAATGGGACATTTGAAATGAATTGACTAAGAATTACGCTTATTATCAAAATAATTGGGATCTGCGCAACGCCTAAATGATATTTATTAATATTATCTTGAAAAAAGCCACTGTCCCATACGCTTTGCATGAGGATAAATGTGCTTGCAAAAAAGATGAGTGTTCCCCAATCAAGCTTTTTTAATAAATTCCATCTTTGCTTGCTTAAAAAGATAGGTAAGGCTGATATTAACGCGATATAACTAAAATTAATTCGAAGCGGAGATTGAATAAAATCTGTTGCTATCTTAGCGACTATTAAAAGAAACATAATGACTAAACTTATTTTGACTAGCACAACAGTTTGATAGTGATTGATCGGAGAAGGCGCGGGCTTTTCAATACGTTCATTTAATATATTTCTGTAGATAAAATAAATAAATAGATATGTGACGATAAGATTCATCACAGTAGGAATGGCTAACGGCTTAATAAATTCAAGAAATGGTGATGCCATTCCACTTTTCACTGCGATTAATAAATTTTGAGGGTTTCCAATAGGGCTTACTGCACTGCCTATAGTGATTGAAAATGCTAACGCGAATAGTAATGGTTTAGTTAAATTTTTATGCGATTTGCATAATTGCAAAATGATAGGTGTTCCAACGATAGCAATCGTATCATTCATCAGCAATGCTGCACTTAATCCAAGTATAAAAACAATGATTAACAATGCTTGTTTCCCTGTGCGGGCATAGAAAAAAATTTTGTCTGTTAAATGCTCTAAATAACCGCTTTCTTCTGCCGCTTGAGAAATTAAAAAAACACCAAATAAATACAACATCACATCAGGTTCGATCGCAGTTAAAGCACGGAGCGGCGATATTTGTTGGCATGCTATAGAAATAGCGGCACCAACTGCCATAATTAACCATATAGGAACAATAATTTTTATTATTCTCCGCAATGCAATGGCGACTAATACAATTAAAAGAATAACAATGGCTATTGGCATTATTTATCCGTCAAACTAAAATCAATCGTTTGCTTTAGCATCCCAAAAAATAACGTGCTCATGCTTGATAGTCTTGCTTAAATATTCTAAGGCTGAGTTAACTTTGTCTTTGCTATCAAAAAATTCAATAGCAAGAGGCAGATCCAAGGAAAGATCTATCAACGAAGCAGTATGATTTCCAGTTGCACCAAAACCACTGATGGCTCTAAATACACTAATGCCACGAATTTTAGCTTCATTTTTTAAATAGTTCACAACTGTATTAAGCAGATGTTCTGATTCCATTACATAAATTCTCACGATCGTGACATCAATTGTTTTCATAACTGTCGCCCTCCTATGACTCCAACCCAAGCTGCAAAAATACATAAAAATACACTAAAAAATATATTTAAAAATCCACTCAACCAGGCACCATTTTCAAAAAGATTGAGCGTCTCGATTGAGAAGGATGAGAATGTGGTATAACCGCCTAATAGTCCAATTAACAAAAATGAACGTAACTGTGGGCCAATTCCATCAAAGCGTTCGAGGATCAAAATAAATAGAAGCCCCATTAAAAAACATCCGCTGATGTTAACTATGAGAGTTCCATAGGGGAATTGTCGACCTGTCATCCAATAAATAATATTAGATATCCAGTATCGCAATACACCACCAATCCCTGCTCCTACAAAAATTAACAACGTATTCATCATTCCAAAATTCCATATTATGCTAGCTGCGCTTGAAAATATTTTAGCTGTCCTTCCAGATTAGATTTTTCCTGTAAGATAAATAATTTTTCATCACGTAATATTTGAATTGTATTTTGAGATTCGTTCATTGTTTTTTGTAGTGTGTTTAATTGCGCCGTAAGAATGGCTAATTGTTTTTCGTACTCTATAATTTTTTTATTATTTTCTTCTAATTTTGCATGGTAATTTATTGCTGATTTTTCTAATTGCTCATATTTCAATTTAAAGATTGATTCACTCATGGTTTTTTCATCGAGAAGTTTTTTTAAGTTTGAATTTGTGTCAACCAATTCGTAGTTTTTATCCTCAGCCAACTGGACTTTTTGCTGAAGCTGAACCAAACTGATTTGCAGTTCACTATTTCCTTTCGCAAGGGTAATATTCTCTTGCTTTAAGATGTTGATTTCACGATCATGCTCTGTTTTTTGTTTTTCTTGTAGTAAGATTTGTTCTTCACGTGATTTCTGAATGGCTGCTTGATAATGCTCTAAGTTCGCTTGTACATGGCCAAGTAATTGATGTAATCGCTCAGTCTCTAATTTTTGATCTGTCAACTGATGAGATAACTGATCATTTCGCTCAACAAATTTAGCATTTGATCGCTTTTCTTCCTCTAACGATTGCTGCAGAACCTGAGCACAATGATTTGTTTGGTGAAGCGCATCTTCTGTTTGATGGATTTTAGACTGTAAATCTTTATTGTATTTTTGTTCTTCGATAAGCGAGTGCTTAATTTCAATGATCTTCTGTTCAGCCTCTTGTTGATGCTGTGCAATCTGTTTATCGGATTCAGACTGTAATCGTTCCCACAACCCCTTTATAATAGAAATGAGCTCATGCGGGATGCCATCTGAACCTAAAATATGGCCTGTTTTAGACTTCCAGTCTTTTAAATATCGGGCGATTGTGCTTTTGCTACCAGTTCCTAGAATTTCACGGACACGATCGACGGTAGGATACTCATCTTTACCTTGCAGCTGAATCGCAGCACCCGCCGCTTCTTGATAGGCAATTTCTGGCCGACTCATTGTTAATTCCTTCGCAAATTTTTTCATCCTATATAATGAGATACATGATACTACATAATAATTCAATTGTCGGTTTCAGAAGTCGATTTCACAACTTCCATTGAAAAATAAGACATATTTTCCTTGATTTTTTCATAAGTCAATTTCAAAATTACCAATAGTCGATTTCAATCTGCGGTAGTTTTTTTGAAGAAGCCGAATCTTTAAATAAAGCAACAGTTCACCGGCTACGTCACACGGGTATTTCTGAAGATGTTAAGCGTAGACCTTGAGAACATGTCCGTGATGATGCAGGCCATGGTTCAAGTGCTACTACTGATAAGAATATTGATGTCGAGCTTAGAGAGCGTCATCGATCAGCTAAAAATAAACCAATTTTGTACGAAACCTAACCTTTCCTTTACTCCTACTTCATTTCATCTTTATGCCCTGCTGAAATCGTTTTTTGAAAAAATTGAAATCGCCTTCTGAAACCGATACAAATTTGAGGACGTAGTGAACGCTTAGTAGACTAGTACTGATATTGGTTATCAGAACTGATTAATTCTATAAAATTCAATAACTTAATAGATTTTACATTTCGTAATATTTCTTTTATTTCTAATTGTTTCGTTTATTTCGAAAAATATGCTATACTTGATATATGAATATTGGAGGACAATTAAAATGCAACTAACAGCGTTCAACGATAAAGGTATTAGTATTCCTACAGATAAAGAAATTAGCCTAGCAGGGGAGTCTAGTCGAAAACTTTCTGCTTACATTAAATCTACGACTCATCCCGCTTTTCAATTAGTTAAAAAGGGAAAAGATGCAGAAACAATTTCAATCCCGGCAGATGCTCTTCGATTATTAGTCATTATTTTATCTCAAATGGCAAAAGGTAACGCAGTTACATTGATTCCTGTCCATGCCGAATTAACCACACAAGAAGCGGCCGATTTATTAAATGTATCCCGCCCATTTTTGGTCAATTTGTTAGAAGAAGGGAAAATTCCATTTCGTAAAGTAGGAGCAAGAAGGCGTGTATTTGCCAAAGATGTATTGCGCTATAAAGAGGAAATTGATAAGAAGCGTCTTGTAATTCTTGAGGAATTAGCAAATGAAGCTCAAAAGCATAATATGGGATATGAAGAATGACAAATTTCGCAACATTGTATGATGCCTGTGTTTTGTATCCCGCACCGCTTCGTGATTTGCTGATGAATTTAGCTATAACCGATATGTATCGTGCTAAATGGACAAACGAGATTCATGAAGAATGGATTTCTAGTGTTTTATCCAACAGAAATGATCTTAATCGTGAGTTTCTCGAAAGAACTCGTGACAAAATGAATATGAGTGTAAGGGATTGTTTGGTTGAAAATTATCAATATTTAATTCCAACATTATCATTACCTGATTCTAACGATAGACATATTTTAGCTGCTGCTATCCATTCTAGTTCATCAGTTATTGTTACTTACAATCTCAAAGATTTTCCAAAGGAAATTATTAGCAAATATGGCATTGAGGCACAGCATCCTGATGAATTTTTGATGAACTTATTCAATTTATCTTCGGAAATGGTTTGTTCAGCAATCAAACGGCACCGTACAAGCTTGAAAAGCCCACCAAAAAATTTAGAACAATATCTTTCAACATTATCAAAGCAGTCATTAAACAATACAGTTCATAAGTTGAAAGAATTTTCTGATTTAATATAGAAATTTTAATGGGCAAAATATAGATAATGCCATTGCCGAAATCGACCGTTTTAGGCAAAGCATCTAACTTGCTCCTTTTAATATTTGCTTATAAAAAAATTGATGGCAGATTATTTATTTTTTACACGCCTTTTCAAGGATTTTCTACGTGTTTTTATTTTGCCGTATTTCATGCCTTCGATCTTTAAGCCATCTGGATCGAGAAAAAAGACAGCATAGTAATCTTCATAATATTCATCAGGAGGATCGATGACGATTGCTCCCAGTTTCTTCACAAATAAATGCAACTCGTCTACATCCTTTCGGCTGCGCAGCTCAAATGCATAGTGGTGAAAGCCTACATCGCCAATACGATATTTACGTATCTTGCCATTGGCATCGGCTGTGCCAATCCAAAAACGTGTTTTACCATTAGTCCATCCAATTGCATCATCATATTCATCCAGCACTTTAAAGCGAAGAAAACCGAAAAGTTTGCTATAGAAGGCTTTCGATTTTTTGAAGTTAGAAACACGGATTGATAAATGATCAACGCCAACGACTCGATTCATATCAAATCTCCTTTAGTATGAGCAGAAGTCTCTTGCATACTATATGAAAATTATAGATCTGCCGTCGACAGATGTGAAGACGAGCACTCCATCATAAGCCAGGTTCACTCAGTCTGACAAACGCGGAGGAGATAATTTTTCACCTTGGTATCCCTTTACCTCCCCAAAAGCAGTATGATGATTCCAGGCATTTGTTGCTTCAATCATTTCTTCTTTTGTACGTGCAACAAAATTCCACCAAATTAAAATATCCTCTTTAAAAAGGTTCACCACCAATAATTAATATCCTTGAACCTTTTTGAGCGCGAACAGGCAAACTTGATTTTCCTGAACGAGCCCACTTACGTCATTTCTTATCCATTGCACTGGTCAACTATCATTAATTGATCTCGGCATTTCATTACGGTAGCATGTTACAATCAAAATATAATAGGACACTAAAAATATGAAGAAATCAGATAAAACTCCGAAGATATTCACATTTCAAATTGAAAAAGAAACAAATGCTCACTCAGATCAGAAACTTACATTTTTTTCCAAAACACCAGTGAAACATAACTCGGAACAAGTGATTACATTTTATGCCGAAAACCCAGCGAAAGATCACTCAATGTGGGTACGAGCAGGTTTCGGAAAATATATCGAGATGCAAGAACGGAAACAAAAAGCCCAAGAAATTATTGAGAAAAGTACCAAGAAAGATGTAGCCGATTTAAAAGATGTTTTGCAAATTTCCGCCTCTACTCAATTAAAAAAAGCAATTGCTGTAGTAGAAAAAATGCAGCCTTATGAATCGGTAGTGCTCGCTAGCGATATTTCAGAAAAAGCAGGCAGAGCTGTCGCTGAAAAGTTGCCGAAAGAGTGTCAACTTATTTTGAGCCCAGAGATACCAGAACAAGTTGTTATTGCAATAGCAAGCAATATGCCTTCACTAACAAGATTAGTTTTTCCCGCTACTATGCCACAAAAAATTGTTGAAGAAGGAGTCAAGGCTTTGGGGATGAGGGAGACATACAAGGAGATTTACTTGTGTCATGATATGCCAATAGAGGTTGCTAAAGGAGCGATACAGGTTTTACCCAAGTTTTGCTTTCTTGCAATAGATGCGAGAATGACACCAGAATATAGTGAAAAATTATTTTCAAATTTGCCACCTAACTGTACTATTAATCGGGATGATGATTTACCATCAGATCTTAAGGTCGCATTAAGAAAAGTCTTATTATCTCAGTGCAGATTTTGTATAGCCGAGCTAGGTTTGAATAGTGGATCAGTCTTACAATATGTATCTAAGACGGAATGCCATAAAGAAAAAACAAGCCCCACTTCAAAGCAAACGTGTTAGCTGTAGGTAGGGGACATGCGGGAGCGATACATGGAGTTTAAATCAAAAAATAAAAGAGTCCTATGAAAATTACTAATGCAGAATTTAAAGAAGATATTGATACCACACCCTCTACTCTCTGCAATTGAGTATTAGCCATTAACAACACGCCCGACATATCGTAATCCTACTGAAATCGTCTTTTGAAAAAATTGAAATCGCCTTCTGAAACCCGACAAAATTTGAGGACGTTGTGTACGCTTAGTAGGCTAGTACTGATAATTGGTGATTATCAGTTCTGTTAATTTTATAACAGTGTAATTACATATTGAATGTAAAACATTGAATGATTCTATTGTGGTGCCATTCCTCAGAATACGGGATAGGGTAGAGTCTTGAGTGGCAATGTTTAAATACTATTAATTATAATACGATCAATATTATTTTGGGTCCTTGAAAAGTCTCTCCAAACCGCTTCTTCAGGAGTAAATTTTATGAGGGATTTTTTATTAATGCCTGATATGCATTAACAAGTAACTCTCGCAAATGTTCGTTATTATCGTTTTCACTACTATTAGCGGTGGCTGCAAGAATCAAATTTTGATTTAAGAAATAAAAATATATCGCACGATAACCCATTGTCATTCCTGCATAATTGAAGATGAGTCCTGGAATATCAGCTCCAGCGTAACTTAACCCTATTCCTAACCCAAACCCATCTGGGTCACTTTCGTCTGGTGTTTTGAGTAGTTTTCCAGTTTGTTGTGAAACAAGCGTTGTCAATTCTTCCAACTGTTTTGGAGGAAGAACCTTATTGACAGTTAACAATGAACGAACCCACTGTGTGATATCTTCTGTATTTGATACAACTGCTCCCGCTGCACCTGCGTACGATAAGCTAAACATAGTTAAATCAGCTTTAAGGGGAATAAATTTTCCGATAGTACCGCCGAGATGATATCCATGTACCATTCGCGGAATGATTCTGCTCGGATATTGATGTGATATATAGAAAGTATTTTTCAGGCGCAAGTGAGAAGAATTATTTGGAGCCAAAAAACGGCTATTAATTTCTTCTTCTACTGTGTGTCCCGTTAGTTTGGTTATGATCATGCCAGCTAAAATATAATTGGTATTGGAATAATTCCATTTTGTGCCAGGTAGAAATAATAATGGTTTTTTAGCTACATAACTAATTTCTTCTTCAGGTAGCCATTGTTTATAGGAGTCATTTGCTAGATCTTGTAAATATTTGTCATCTGCCAAATAATCAGGAATACCACTTGTCATATTAAGCATTTGCTTAATTGTGACATTGCCCCACTCAGAATATTGAGGGAGGTAAGCAGATAACTTATCATTGATATTAAAGTGTAGCTCAGGCGTAGCTTCAAGCTGTAAAATAACTGCTGAAATAAATGATTTCGTAATGCTGCCGATTTGATAGAGGCTGGTGGAATTAACTGGCTGTTTCCCAAAAAATTCACTGTAACCACTATATACGGTGGTTAAATTTTTCCCTGAATCTGCTGTTAAAGTGACCGCAGAAATATTTTCAATCTCACGATACTGTTTTAGATAAGCATCTGCTAATACTTGCAGTTTATTAGGCGCTAATTGAATACTACTGGGTTGAGCGAACACAGACGTAGTTAATAAAAATGTAAGTCCAAGTAATGAAAAAAGCCGCATTTGTAATTTATTACCTTGAAGTTCGCTTAGGAGCCAAATATTTTAGCATAAATTTGAACCTAGTGTGTTTTAATTAATGCTAATTAATGCTAGACATGGTGAATATAAATAACCAGGATTTAAGTTATTAGACAAACATCCCGCTAGTGAAATAACGTGTAACTAATTGAGTTGAAGGATAATAATCCTATTTTGGTACATGATAATCATATTATTTAAAGTGTATTCGTAGGTTTAAAATTTGCGGTATTATGCCAGAAAAGAATGTCAAAGTAGCATGACACGCACCTTTTTTGCAAATCTCCAAAGAGATCATATTTTGAACAATTAACATAATTAGAGTGAATCACGAATGATAAATGACAATTTAGAGATTAAGCTGCTTACAGAATGCCAAGAGCATATTCCAGAATTGGCCAATCTTTGGTTTGAAGAAATAAGTAAACACTGGGTTCCTAATGCGAGTGTAGAGCGTGCCAAACAAAATCTAATTAGACACCCAAATGAAGATAAAATGCCAATGGCATTTGTTGCTTTTTCAGAGGGCAAACCAATTGGTATGGTTGCCCTACGTGAAAATGACGGCATACAGCCGGATCTTATTCCATGGTTAGGAAGTTTGGTTGTGGATCCAGCTTATCGCAAACGTAAAGTAGGTGAGGCGCTTATTGAAGCAACTAAAAATCAAGCTAGGATTTTTGGGTATGAAAAAATTTATCTTTTGGCATTCGATAAAACTATTCCAAAGTGGTATGCAAAGCTAGGTTGGAAAGTGATTGGCAAAGATGTTTTATTTAGCCACCCAGTGACTGTAATGAGTTGTTCATTATTAGAATCTTAGAAGAGTAACTATATGAGTGCCATATCGAGAGAAGTAACTTATAAATCTACTGAATTGCCTACAAAGTTATGGCCTTTTATTTGGCGTTACTTAAAAAATAAAAAACTCTATCTCGCAGGGTTTATTTTTATTGCATTAGTGTGGGCAATAGAAATGTCACTTAGCCCTTATTTATTAAAAGTGATCATTGATACTGTTGTTCGATATCCTACAGATCAAATTAACATGCTCGCTGCAATATTAATACCAGCCGTGTTGTATGTATTAATGACAATAATCATAAATTTAACTTTTCGTTTACATGATTATCTGAATCTACGTTTATACCCAGAAATTCAAGCCAGCTGTTAATAAAGATATGTTTTCATATTTAATGCGTCATTCGTATGCTTTTTTTCAAAATCATTTTGCTGGAAGTTTGACTAAAAAAATAACTGATATAGCTACAAATATAGAGTCAATTTTTAGTATCGTTAAGGTATGGTTTTTCCCACGCATATTAGCAGTGATTGTTTCCACCATTACATTATTTATTGTTGTGAAACCTATATTTGGAATTATTCTTTTTGTGTGGGCCATTTTATTTATATATCTTTCCTATATTGCAGCAAGGAGTTCAGAAAAAGTCGCCAGGGAATATTCTGAAGCTGCTACAAAGTGAGACGGTGCAATTTCTGACTCCATTTCAAATGCAATTAGCATCAAATTATTCGCTAACATTTCCTATGAAATTTCTCATCTTGATAAATATATTAAGCGACTTGTAGCGAGCGATCGAAAACTTATGTGGAAGAATTTAAAAATCAATTTTGTACAAGGATGTTGTGTAACGATATTAATAGGTTCGATGTTAACCGCGCTTATTTATGGTCGGCTTCATGGGTGGGTAGCTCCTGGTGATTTTGCACTTGTGTTGATGCTATCTATTTCATTTATCATGAGTGTAGAAAATATTGGACAACAGATGTTAGAATTTACAAAAGTTCTGGGCAGATGCAATCAAGCATTAAGTTTTATTAGAGAATCACATGAGATTATTGATATTCCTAATGCATTACCAATCAATATAGCAAAAGGTCAAATTAAATTTGAAAATGTCTCATTTAGCTATAAAAATAGCCGACCATTGTTTACCAATCTTAATATAACAGTACATCCTGGAGAAAAAGTAGGATTAGTTGGATATTCAGGTGGCGGAAAATCAACATTTATTAGATTAATTTTACGCTTGTGTGATACGCAATCAGGAAATATTGTTATTGATAATCAAGATATAAAAAATGTGGTTAAAGATTCTCTCAGAAAACAAATAAGTACCATCCCACAAGAGCCTGATTTGTTTCATCGAACTATCATGGAAAATATTCGTTTTGCAAAAACAGATGCAAGCGATGCAGAAGTCATAGAAGCTGCCAAAAAAGCAAAATGCCATGAATTTATTATGGAGTTACCAGATCAGTACCAACTCATTAGTCGGTGAACGCGGTATCAAATTATCAGGTGGTCAAAAACAAAGAATAGCTATAGCAAGAGCATTTCTAAAAAATGCGCCAATCTTATTATTAGATGAGGCGACATCTTCGCTTGATTCAATTACTGAACGCTATATACAAGAAAGTCTACATGAAGTTATGGCTAATAGAACTACTATCGTGATTGCCCACCGGTTATCAACACTCAATGATATGGATCGAATATTGGTTTTTGTCGATGGAAAAATCGTTGAAGATGGTTCTTTAGATACATTATTAAAGAACACAAGCAGTCACTTTTATAAATTGTGGAATATGCAGGCTGAAGGGTTTATTCCAAGTATTAAAGAATAGTTTTGTTAACGATGGACATTATATGGATACCCAATCAATTATACCTAATGAAAAAATAGCTGCTGATGTAGTGAATTCTATGACAAACGAAAAAGTATTATCTATAAGTAGAATGAAAACAGGAGATCAACATTTTGTTTTTGCGTTAAAGACCTCCTTATCAGAATACGTTTTAAGAATGACTACGTTGGAACAAAAGAAAAGTTTTATTTCAGCAATCTATTGGCAAGAAAAATTTTTGCCTTTAGGTATTCCTCTCGCTAAATTTCTTATATCTGATTTGGATGGAAACTACTCAGGATTTCCCGCCCTTCTTATGAATCGCCTGCCAGGAGATGATTTGTGTAATGTATATTCTAGCCTAACAGATTTGGATAAAAAGAATTTGGCGGAAGAAATGGTGAAAATACAAAAATCAGCTACAGCACTTCCCGCTGGATTGAGCTATGGGATATCTGATAGTTATGAAAACATAACGGAATTTAAATCCTGGCGTGATTTTTTAATGCAAAGAATTCATTTATTAATGGATCTCATAAGCAAAGCTGGAATTTTTGATGCAAATGAAATATCAAAGGTGGTTTCCATAGCAAAAGACTTGGAAGAAGAATTACATGAAATTCCTGCCACACCTTTTTTGTGGGATGCGAGCGAAAGAAATGTCATTATTTATAAAGGAAAGATTTCTGGAATAGTTGATGTTGATGAGGTGTGTTTTGGCGATCCGTTATTTGTTCTTGGTCTTACTTATTCGGCCTTAGAAAATGAAGGCCATGACACTTTATATACTGATTATTGGACTGAAGCTCTACATCTTGATAAAAAATTGCAACTACGTCTTGAGTTTTACAGGCTTTTTTACATAGTTGTATTGATGCGTAAACATTCCATGACAACAGCGAACCGTCAAAAAATTAATTTTAATGCTCAGCGGCTGCAAAATATGTTCCAACAGTCGCTGACAAGAATAAAAGGGTTAGGTGTATGAATATTTTTCTTGAAACAGAACGATTAATTATTAAGCCACCTTTGCTAGATGACATTGATAAGATTTACATACTTGATTCTGATTCAGATGTTATGCATTATATTGGTAATGGCCAGCCTCGATGGATTATGTAATAGATGGCGGCGAAATTATTCAATAGGTATTGTCTTATGAAGCCGATGAAAAATGTGGAATTTATAAATCTAGCTATTGCAGCTTGATTATCAATTAGAGACGTACAAGTAAGCAAGATATCTGGCACAAACAAAAATAGGAGACATTGTGAAGAAGAAGCACAAAGTTATCGTTTTGACGGTTATCACATTGATTATTATGATCGGAGCATTTGCCCAGCCGTACCGTATTTCTGGCGATTGTATGGAACCTGCGATCATGGACGGAAAGCTATGTTTTGTGAATCGAATAGCGCCTTACCTACGGCAATATCATAAAGGTGACATTATTTTATTCAAACATGATGGAAAAGTTTGGGTGTCCCGCATCGTAGCAGTGGAGACTAACATAATACAAATTATTGAGGGCAGCGTAGTCGTGAATGGTGTCACTCTTCAGGATGTCGGAATTCATAGGAGTTGGTCTAATTGGAAGCGCGGCGATTATGCCATTGATAAGCCCTTTCAGGTACCACTAGATCATGTTTACGTACTCTCTGATAATCTCTCCGCACAGCATGACGATAGCCGTGTTTTTGGACCGGTGTCAAAGAAATCCATATTGGGGCTCGTTTGGTAACTATCGATCCTGGTTACCTAGCCTCAGACCTCCTGATCTCTGGGATTCTAAGATGATCCCAATTTATAAATTAATTGCAATTCAGTACCCGGAAAAACTGTATTTGTTGCATTGATCTCATTGCATAAATACTGAATGGCATTATCTGAAGAATGGTTAGCTAATTGTAAAATGCAGGCTAATAAAATACCTGGCCTTTCAATCGCAGTAATTAAAAACAGGAACATCGTCAAGGCCAGAGGTTATGGCCTTCTAATGTAGAGCTTAATGTTCCAGCAAAGCCAGAAACCATCTATCAATCTGACTCTATAGGTAAGCAATTTACGGCTACTTTAATTATGATGCTAGTAGAAAAAGACTTAATTAAACTGGATGATAAAATTAGCCTGTATATTAAAAACGCCCTAGACACTTGGAAAGACATCACCATCCGAAACCCTAACCCATACCTCAGGGCTAACTCGATATATGCCCGATATGGATTTAAGACTCGATTATTCCGACGATGAAATAATTAATAGATTGAGGCCCTATCCCTTAGATTTCCAGCCAGGTACTGCATGGAAATATAGTAATAGTGGCTATGAACTACTGGGTATTATTATAAAAAAGATTACAGGAAAATTTTATGGCGACCTCCTTTAACTGGACTTTGACCATTCGCCTTAAAAATAAACAGCCTAAAAACCTTTCCCTTTGCACCACTAGATACCTGTAGAAATTGATACTTTCAAGTCATTCAACGAGTTAATATATGCACTCCTGTGTTGCTTTAGCGCTCATTTTGCACGATCTTTTAATGGTTTTTTATATGTCAATAGATTATAATTTACGCTATTTAATCATTATATGCGAGAGTGAAGATGTTTATTAGGCTGAAGAAAGAAGGTGAAGTGATCCCTGTGGTTGAGGAGAAAAAAAAGCTGCAAAGCAATCTCCCAGACAATGGCTGTCGGACCCAAATCAACTGATTGCTGACTTCTCAGAATACAAAGATGCCACAAGCCTCGCACATACATGTCGATTTTTATATCACGACACAAAAGATGCCCTCAAACTGAAAGCACTAGCGCATTATGTTGTTGTAGAACCAAACGAAGATAAAGTAACAGCCATGCTGACTCGCGATCCCACGCTGATAAATGTTGTGATTAAAGGAATCATCGATAACTCTGGCCGAATACTGATAAATAATACGATATTCCAATTGGCCTATGGAGCAGGAGATGATGAAATGTGTTTAGCAATAAAACCGTTTTTCATAAAAGTCTATGGGAGCGAAGAAGTCGTTATACGAGAAATGGAGAGACAGCATACTGAAAAGTTTGCAGAAAACAAGGAAGCAGATGAAAGACAAGATAAACAAGTCAAAAATCATTTAGCAGCGCTTTTAACAACTGTCATCGCAGCCATCACTGCTGAGCGGTTTAAGAATGGGTGCGATGCTGATAAAAAGATGATATTGAGTCCAGCTACGCTTGCAGCTATCGAAACATTTAGAGCAGAATTCGATAAAACCCAGCCTAAACGTATAGATAAGGGCATGCATTTTCGTAATAACACGCTACAAGAAACATTGGATGCTTATTTTCAAGCAGCAACTCCTTGGAACTATAATTACCACAAATGTGCGCTATTTGAAGATGCCGTTTATCCCACGTGTTGCTATATACGCCGGCGGGTGATGCACAGAGATTTAGTCAGGGTTTGTGTTATCTTCAGGATGAGAATATGAAACTTACGCGGAGTCTCGCTTTACGCTTTGGTGAAAATAATTTTTATCAGTCTCTTCGTTCACGTTCTATTGATTTTTCTCTCGCTGGGTCTTCTGTTGATATTGTTCAAGGCGGTCCCTGGCCGTGCGTACGCCCTTTGCACAGACTTCGTAGCATCCCTTCCTTTGATCCCCCTTGCCTCGAATCGTTGTTTTCCTCGGTTCAAATCTTATGTCAAACAAAAACATCAAACTTGCAGAGCTTATGCGTGCTTCCGAGCCACGCCCGAAATCTCGGTCTGTAATTTGTTGAAACAACGCTGCAATAGACCAGCCGCGTGTGCGGCTGGTGTAATATCCCAGCAGGATTCCACAAACCAACTGATAAGTTCCTGATATTGCCAAGTTCCAGCAGACGTTTTTGCCCACCAAAGTAGAAATTGATGCAGGTAGCGCCTGATGAGCTTGGTAGAGAGTCCAATAGTTACCCTTTGCTGTACCTGTACTCTTGCTTTGCGCAACGTTCGCGGATGCGGAATTATGCATAAAGCCACGCTATTTTGATGTTCAGAAGTTGCCCCCCATAGTAGGCAAAAGACAATCCTAATTTGCTTGGCTCTGGAATGCCAAACGTTGCTATATGCGCAAAACCATTTACAATATTTTGTCTATAATGATCTTTCATTTGATTTGCACAACTTTAATCTAGCAACACATGCAAAAGATTTGTTTGTGACACCTTCGGGGATAAATTTATACCAAATAACCGAAGCAAATAATCCTGATCTGTCAAGCTTTAAGGCTAGAGGTGGAAAACTTATTTTGTTTAATGGTTTAGCGGATCCAGCAATCTCTGCTACACAAACTATAAAATATTATAGTGATGTAAGACAAGCGATGGGAAGTGATGATAATAAGATTCAGAAGTTCATTCGACTTTTTTTAATTCCAGGATTGGATCACACTTTGCCTTCTCCATCCCTACCAACAAAGATGGATCCCCTCACTGCACTAGAAAATTGGGTAGAAAATGGCGTTCTTCCTGATCTATTCTTAGCTATCGCACTAACTCATCTGGCGCTGTTGGCGGGACACGTCCTGTTTGCGCATATCCAAAGCAATATTAAATGTGTGGCTTGATCCTAGTGATTCTGGCATTACTCATAATGCGGCTAATTTTCATTGTGCCAAGTCGAGGCATAATTATTATGAATAAATCACTTGTCATTATTACAGGGGCAGGCTCTGGAATACGGCTAACATTTTTTACACGAATTTTGGGCCAAACTTCTTATGCCCTGCTGAAATCGTCTTTTGAAAAAATTGCAATCGACTTCTGAAACCGACACCTTCTCCCAGTGACATAAGTCAAAAAAACTTCTGACAATGGTGATTATCAGTTATTTTATTTTTATTAATATGTAATTACACCATAGATTGCATTTTACATATATATGTAATTACTTAAGATAGCGAAAACAAGGTATTTTTTAATTATTTTTGAATTTTTATGTATTAGCGCATGCTTCTTCAATATATTTTATTACCTTTGTAATATATTCCGCCGGGTGAAATTTAAGTGAGACACTTTCTTTATTAAACCGAGGAACTATTTTATTCCAAAATTTTTTTGTGTTAAATTGTCCATTCTCTGCTTGCCCAGTTCTGATTTCAAGACGTTTTAAATGTACTAATTCATTTCTTATGAAATTCAGAGTTTCAAAATCGGTTTTAAAGGACTTTAAATCAGATAAATTTATGCTTCGTTTTTTAAAATAATAAGGTAAAATTGAAAACATTTTCTCATTTAATGAGCACTCTTTAAGTAAGTCTGTTTTAATCTTAATAAGGCCATTTTTGGAATTATTTTTTATTAATTGTTGCAACTCAAGATAGTCAGCTTCGGTTGGCTGGAATGAATCTAAGCGAAAATTTATGTAAGCCTCTAATGCAGAATGTGAAAAGATATAAGCAGAAATTATTGCCTGATAAAAATTCAAGAAATTGTCATAGCTTTCTGTATGGATAGAATATATTTTCTTTTTATCAATAGATCGTTTCGGCGAAAGATTAGTTTTAAATTCCATGCACAACTCTTTGGCTTGATATTCTGCTTGTGTCGCCATTTTTACATAGAGTTTCCAAGGCATGAAAGCTGGAAATTGATAAATACAATTATTAAACTCAGCAACTTCAATGCGCACAACATTGGATCCGTCAGCTATATGTACTCCGTTAACGACATGATTGCCTGAAACTGTAAATCGTTCCCAGATGCTGTCTGTAATGCCACTCATTGATGTATCCTTACTTAAGTTCTGATAATAATTTATTCTGCTATCTTAATTTTATCTATAAATCCCTGAAGTTGTTTGAGTTGCCCTTGAAGTTGTGCTTTTTCTTGCGCAAGTTCCCATTTTTCTAATGCAAGCAGCTTGTTTTGATCATCTAATTTTTTAATATTTTCTTGTAGAGAAGATACTTGCTGTAATAACGATCTCATTTCTGCTTGTAGGTTGATCCATTCTTCAGTTTTATTTTGTAAGATTTTTTGTGATTCCTTGTGCTGTTTTTCCCAATGCTGACTGGCATGCAGCTGTTCTATTCTCATTTTCTCAGTTTCGTCTAATTTAATTTGGATTTCATCAAGCTGCGCTTGCTTTTTCTCGAAGTTTTTTTCTAAAGTAGAATGAGCATGAGTAAGTACTTGATGTTGTTGCTTGTAATGCAGACATTTTGTCACGCTGTAGCGAGCTTTGTTCCTTCAGTGTCTTGATTTCTGTTTGCAAGAATTGTCGTTGTTGCTCATGTTGCTGTTGATCGATTAATCGCTGCTCACGGGCCGATTCTCGGTAATGTTCTAAATTTTCTTGGGCTTGTTTGTGTAATTGATGCAATTCATCAATGCGTTCGCTTTTTTCTTGTAGCTGTTGAAGTAGGGTATCTAGCCTTGCTTGAAGAGACACATTTTCTTTGTGAGCACGCTCAACTGCTTGTTCTAATGTTAATTTTTCATTTGATAATTGGGTTTGTTCTTGTTGCCACTGAGTAAATAATTTTTGCCAGCGCTGATTGTTGGCTTTGTATTTTTCCAATTCTTGTTTCAACTCAGTGAGTTCTTGCTGATAGCTTTCTTCAATGGAAACAACTCTTTCCTCGGATTGCGTAATAACGCGATCCCATAAACCCTTTAGCAAAGAAACTAACTCTCCCGGTAGATTTTCTTTTGAGGCAATTTTAAGAGTCCCACTCTGGATTTCTTTCCATTTGCGTAAATGCAATGCAAGTGTTCCGTTGCTCCCGGTGCCGGTTATCTTGCGAATAGCCTCTATAGTTGGATTAATATCTTGAGCAGATAACTGATGTGCAGCATTCGCTACATCTTGATAAGTGATCCCTGGTCGTGACATAAAAAAGCTCTCCCTTAAGTACATCGTTTTTTTACGTTGAACGTTATATTACATTAATATTGATTATTTTAAAATACAAAATAATACTAATTTTAACTATTGATAAGAGAATTTATAGAAAGTAATAGTTTTTTAGGGTAAACTAATAGCACTTTTTATTACGAAACCCTCACTTTGTGGCACGAAATTAAAAAGGAGTGTATTTTGACAACGGATCTAATAGAACGACAAAATGACGCGGTGTTACGTAACGAGTTAGCTCAGTCTTGGGTGAATAATCCCTATATCAAAGCAGCATCCAGTGATAACACTCGCATTGCTTATCGCAATGATATTCATCATTTTGAAATATCGTGGGGCGGGAAGCTGCCTGCTACATCTGAAGCTATCGTCCACTATTTACAAGCGTATGCAGAAAAGCTAAATGCCCGAACATTAGCCAGGCGATTAATTGCGCTGAAGCATTGGCACACGTATCAAGGATTTTCCGATCCAACATTGCACCCGGCAGTTCAAAAAACAATGACAGGTATTGCACGCATCCATGGTAAACCAAAAGAAAAAGCCCATCCCTTATCTACTGATGATCTTTTAAAAATAGTGAGGTATCTTCATGAAGAAAATACGCTAGCAGCCATTCGAGATAATGCGTTATTACAGATTGGGTTTTTTGGCGCTTTTCGCCGAAGTGAGTTGGTGCAAATTCAAGTAGAACATCTTAATTGGAAAGAGGAGGGGATCGATATCTTAATCCCACACTCCAAAACCGATCAAACGCATGAAGGACAATATTGTGCGATTCCTTATGGGAAAGGTTTACTATGTCCTGTCACAGCATTAAAAAATTGGCTTGAACTATCTGGTATCAAGCAAGGGGCGGTTTTTCGGGAAATAAAAAGAGGTGAACGATTAAAAGAAAATGCCTTATCTCCTATTTCAGTTAATTTAATTTTAAAAAAACGCGCAGAAGGTTGTATGATCCCTCATGCTCAGAAGTTAAGTGGGCACAGTTTACGAAGGGGATTAGCAACCAGTGCTGCTCAAGCCGGTGCTAATATTGCTACCATTATGAGGCAAGGGAGATGGAAGCAGGTGAATACAGTGATGGAATATGTGGATGCGAAAGACAGATTTAGTGATAATCCAGCATTGAGTATTTTAAAAAATTTATAAATTTGTATCTAAATTGCAAATGCAGCGATGCATATCTCTAGTGTTCACATCTATCTTGATCCCGTATACCGGAGAAGATGAATCGCGGTTTCGTTGGGGCAAGGATCGTCGCTGGTAAAGAATGCCGTATAAGGCGGTGGTATCGAGAATATGGTGGAACTTTATAGCCAGTTCAAAAGAAAGAATAGAACAGAAGAGAGAGCTCTGTTGTGGGCCAGATAAAACAAATGCAGAATATAATGACAGTATCGTAAGGAGATGACGTGTTTTATATAAATGAACCATTAGAGAGGAGCATTAAGATAAATGGATATACACGTCCTTTGAAAATTGCATACATCGTATCTTCTGAAAACAATCCCGAAAATCATCTGGTTTTAGATGCAATTTTTTCGGAATCGTATGCAAGATGGTGTGGTTGTCAAACTTTAATTATCCCCTCGATACATTCTGGATTTTTAGACCAAGAATATGAAAGGTGGCTAGCATTTTTTGATCCTGATTTTATTTGCTCTTACGTTGATTTGGATGAAGAGGTAATTAAAAAAATTTCATTCTCATGTCATCCTAGTATTTTTATTCGTCATCAGCCAAACAGCATGGCGCGAGAAGGATATTACAAGTATTGCGTAAACTGGAGATTATTAGGTGGCACAGAAGAATTTGTTTCTTCAATTTCTACAATTCGCGCATTGAAAGGAGATAAATTTAATCGACGACAATCGGCTCAAAAGATGATTGTTGTGCAATTTGAAATAAACGACAAAGAACGTTTTATTTCAGATAACTTTGGTACAACCTACAAATCTAATGGTCCTATTTATCCTATCGATGGTTTGTTTGATACTTATCTTTTAGATTTTGATAATAACAACACACATTCTGGAACAAAAAAAACATCTTATATCAATGAAATATTCGGGAGCATAGCAAAAAACGAGTCAATAACATTTTATGAGCTAGCAAGCTCATGCATGGAAAATATCGATAAAATCTCCACTTCAAACTTTAGCCATAGTTTCCAGTTATTTATTGGGGAAAGCTGTTTGGATAGAATTAATTTTTGGAACGCAAGAAACTTAACTCAGTCTGGTCCCGGTTCGATTATTGTAAATAAATCATTAATTGAAAATGCAGAATTTTTAAAGCAGCTTGGAATCTTTTTCAATAACAATAATTTTTTAACAAGTCACGGAAGTCAACCAACCATTGAGCTCAGAAGTAACAGTTTAAGTCGAGAAGTTTTACAAACACTTCAAAAGCCATTACAAGATAATACTTACAATTTTGTTACCCTTCCTCAGGAGACTAATGTAACAATTTTGCCGCACATAGGGCAGATGGGTAGATATAATTCGTTTTCACATAATCAAAAGCATACCTATAAACTTGATGAAAAAGTAAATGAAGATATTTTAGCCCAAGAGCCAACACATTTTCAGTTAATGCCGATAATATTTAAACATCTTTGCAAGGGACAATGGGCGATTGATTTAGAAATCGAACGTGTAAATAATTTATCGAGAATTGCTAATTCTTATGATGTTTGGAGATTACCGAGACGTGAAGCTGCTTCTCGTTGTTTTACTACTAAAAATATAAGTAGAGTTACCAAGCATCACTTACTTTCTGTTATTCCTGAGTCAAAGTCTCTTCCTCTATTTTCAGATAACAATAGAAAAGTATCCAATTACTATTTTCTTAATATTCCTTCGGACGAAAACTTTTTTCGCTGCTTGTTCTTGGATGATCATCATAGTCTTCATCAAGATGATTTGCGTTTGTCTTTTAAAACTCCTTTTTATCGAGGGTTATCAATATCAGACAAAGGGCAATATCTGAGAGGCGTTATTGCTATGTTTAAAAGTCTTGACGAGGCATATGAAGCGCTTACCACTAAATTTTGGCGTGATTTAATTAGAAATGAATCAAAAAATGTAACGGAAAAACCTGTTAGCGATGAAGATGAAAATTATAATAATGAAATAACCTCAGCTATTATGAGTGATAAAGAAATATTCTCTCCTTTAGAGAGAGATACAAAACATAAGGAAAATTTAAAAGCACAAATGCAAAATATATCAGATAAGGATATTAACCCTTACATTAAAGCCAATTTTCTAGATTCCTTAGAATTTCTTATTCATAAAAAAATTATTTTTCGTGTGCATAGCTGGAGATGTAATTACTGCGGGCGGAATAATGCTATTTCTATAGATAGTTTGAAAAATGTAAATTCTTGCGAGGTATGTGCAACCTCTTATGAATTGCCCGTGGATTTTTCATGGACATTTAAATTAAACGATTTTGTTGTTAATTCTTTAAGCAAAAATAATGGCATGACTGTTCTATGGACATTGGGATTTTTGCATGTACAAAAATATCAAGATGAATTTTTTTATATTCCTGAAATTAGATTGTTCAATAACTATGACAATAAGCAGTGGGCGGTAGAAATTGATATTGTTTGTATTATTGGTGGAAAATTATACATTGGTGAAGTTAAAAAATCTGCTGCTGCGTTTGTTAATACAGAAAAGGAAGTGAATAAATTTATTGAGGTACTCAAAAAAATTAAGCCGGATGTTGCTTTGTTGTCGTTCGAAAAATACGGCGATAATTCAGAAGAAGTTAAACAAACGAAAATTAAACTAACAGAAGTGCGGGAGAAAATCAGAAACTGTGGCTTCCCGCTTGAGGTTAAAGTATTACTTGCTGCTGAAAGTGATCCCGATTTTAGTGAGTATCCTGTTTCGCTTTATCCCTCGATAGGAAAAAGATCCCGCAAATTTTGGGAATAATCTTTTAATCGCGAATACAATACTTCCAGTAAAATCGAATATTGTCACTTGTTTGTATAAGGGGAGGTTTACAAAAGCCCTCCAAACTGCCTGATTTTGAAGAAGTAGATATGCTCTGCTCTGCAGCTGAGCATTGGTTAAGGCATACAGACATTTCTGATGACGTAAAAATAAGGCCAAGAGAGCATGTACGTGATGATGCTGGTCATAGTTCTAGTGCTATAACAGATCGATATATTGATGTAGAATTACAGGCACGCGCTAAGTTAGCGGCGAAGAAAAAAGCGATGCAAAGTTAAAATGAAATTTGTAAATTATGTCAGATTTTGGCAGAGAAACTTCCTGGTGCGTATATTTTTATAGAAAGCTAGGACAAATTTATGATCAGGCAGTTTTGGAGGGCTTTTGTAAAACTCCTCAAGTATTTCCTTTATTATTTTTGATACCGCATTAGAATAGGAAGACCATGCTCAATAAATTTTAGGGAGCTTCTCATGTTAAGCACTTCTTTAACGAATTCATCACCTTCAGTCAATATTTCCCATAGCAACGCACTTAATGTGAGCACATTGTCGTCAGCTCAAGTGATACTTGAGGGTTTAGGTTTTACCGATCAACGTTCAGCGATGTATGCACAAGAACAAGCACAACATGCAGAATCTATTCAGTTACGAGATGCAATAAAGAATTACGAAGAGTATCCAAATGCGTTTCATCAGAAAAAATTAATTGATGTGCTAAGAGTCACAATAAAAAAAATGAAAAGAGAATGTAGCTTTGTTAAAGCTAAACAAATTCACTATCGACAACTAGCAGTGCAAGAGAATCAAAATACATCCTCTTCGATAGGTTATTTAAACCAGTTTGGTCAGTGGGTTAAGAAAGAAGTAAAACAGTTTTTTGGTTCTGATAGCACGCAACTAGCAGAGCGCTATGCTGGCATGATGAGAACTCGAGAACAAGTGCTACAACAATTGCAAGAATATTTCAACAAAATAGCAGCAGAAAATCATGCTGAAGAAGTATTTGAAAAATTGATTGAGCCAAATACGGAGCAATCTCACCGGGTAAGTCGGCAGTTATCAAGCGCAATCCCTCTAACGGACGAATTTCAATTAATTGATAATACCGGCGAAGTCGAGATAGGTGTACAACCCAATGATAATTTTGTGATTGCTTATGAAATGATAACAGATTATGGCCCCAATACCTATGATTGGAGGCTTTATGCTAAATGTTTAAATTCGGATGGAACTCCTCAAGGAGCAGCTTTTCCGGTGAGCACTGCTCGAGGATACGATGCTAAAATAGGTATACAACCGAATGGTGATTTTATAATTATTTGGGGACAACAAGACCATGAATTACATGCACGACGTTATAACGCTCATTGTGTAGCGCTAGGGACAGAATTTTTGCTAGGTAAAGAATATACTGACCTTGCTGTAGGTATGCAATCCAGTCGAAATTTTATAGTTGCTTGCAGAGGTGACGAATACACAGCACACCCTACTATTATTGTGCAGCGTTTTGATTCTAGTGGTTCCGCCTTATCTCCAGAGTCTCGCGTAGCAGGAAGCGATAGTAAAGATGTGATAATGGAAACGAATGCTGTTGGTGTACTGTCAAATGATGATTTTATAGTTTTTGGTAGAAGCATAAATCATGGTGCGAGTGATACGACGAGTCTCTTAGGTTGGCGTTTTAATGCAGCGGGAATATTCTCAGGGAAAGTTTTTCGTTTGCCCTTGATGGATGCGAGTGAATATCAGCGTAGCCTTACCAGAATCTCTATAGCTATGCAGTCGAATGGCCATTTTATGATGACTTTAGCTGCGCGGCGTAAGATTGTTGCAAAATATTTCGGTGTAAATGGTGTGCCTTTAAACTCCTTTGTGATTGATGGATCTGATTCTGATAATCCTATCTGTGTGTTTGATGAACAAGGTAGTTCAACTGTGGTTCAAGCCAATGGCAATTTTGTTTTTAGCTGGGTGGCTTGGTGTTATCGCAATTCCAATGTCATGGATAATTATGTATTTGCCCAGCGATATAGCGCTGATGGAGCGTCCTTAAAAGAAAAATTTCAAGTAAACCAACTGCTCACAAATGGTTTAAGCGCGTCTGTTATCGGTGCTCAACAAAATAATGATGTTATGGTTATGTGGACTTCACAACAGCTTTCTCCAAATTTCCATCTGGTAAAAATGGCTCGCCGTTACCATTTTGACGATGTCATTCCTTCTTCTTATGTTTCACCCTATGAATATGCACTGATGAGTGTTCATGTATATCGTAAGCTTAAAGATAATGCTGTGTTACCGGCCGGATGGAAAGTTGGACAGAGAAAATTTAGCGGTGGCTGGGAGATAGCACTCGATTCTCAAGTAAACAGCGGTAATTATTTTGGCTCAGCTTATATTAATCCTTCTCGCAAAGCGTTGGTTATTGCGCATCGAGGTACTGATTTTACCTCGATTTCTGATCTTTATAATGATTTGAAAATATGGGAAGCCCAAGTTCTTCTACAGCTTGAAGATGCTTACGATTTTTGTCGTGCGGTCAATAATTTCGTGATAGAAAATGCTAAAACGTATGGAAATATAAATGATTATGAAATATCGGATACGGGACATTCCAAGGGGGCAGAAATAGCAGACTTAAGTGCAACCCTTTGGCAAAGAGTTGCTGTAAGCTTCGAAAGCCCTGGAATTGTGAAAGTTCTTGAAAAGAATCCACAACGTTTCCCCAATAGGGCAATGAGTATCACTAATTATAATGCAGCGCCAAATGTTATTGATACCGTCAATGGTCCTATAGATAAGTTATATCGAATTTACTCACCTTTTGATAGATTTAGTTTTTACTGTCCTTCTCCTGATGTAGTTTGTTATGGGCTTTATTCTATTAACGACCAACACTCAAAAAATAAAATTCTCCAGCAATTTAATCCACAAACTGGTGAGCCTAAAATCACAGCGTGGATCGAGCATGATCAATGGCCAGAGTGGACGGGTTATAATGCATATAGAGATTATGATCAAAATCGATACTATTGGGATAAATATATAGGCCGTAGTGTTTCAGACCGCTATCGAAAGGAATTTATTGATCGTTATCTAACGAGAAGTAACAAACCAGGTGTTACTAATCTCGGTGATAATAGTGATAATGAGTTTTGGGGAGGAACAAATTCAGCAGATGTAATGACAGGAGGAAGTGGTAACGATATTTATTGGCCTTTTGAGGGTAGAAATATTATCTCAGATAAAAAAGGAGATGATGTATATCAAATTATTTCTACTGATAAAGCAGAAACAATTATAGACGATGAAGATCACAAAGGAACTATACTTATTGACGAAGAATACGAGCTTCGTGGCAATGCTTCTCGCGCGTCAGTACCTAACCTTTATATTTTAGAATTGAAACAAAGAGTTTTTCCTTTTGCGCCGTGGCCAAAGAAAATAGTTAAATATTGTTTGGTTGAGAACGTGGAAGCAAAAACACTGCAGATTCTTTTTCCCAATAATTATAATAATCAAATTATGTTAAAGAATTTTGTTAATGGACAGTTTGGTATTTATTTAGAATCAACACAATTAAAAAATTATCAAGTGTCTCAATCTGCTGGCGCCACTTCTTATGTAGCAAGCTCTAATGTTTATTTTGTAGGATTGGGTAGTGATGAGACTGTTATCGTTGAAGCACTGGGAGGAAATCACATTTATACAGGAGGAAACCGGAATAAAATTGTATATACAAAACCTGCCTCGAACAAAAAAAGCTTAAAGTCTCAAGAACCTGATGTGATTGAAAAGTTTAATTACGATGACCGAATTGTATTGCAAGGCTATCAAGAAGGTGAGTATCAATTGCAAGTAGAGGATAGAGATACACAAATTGTGACAAGAGATTTACCTCTAATTACATTACTCAATTCTCCTCGAGTGGTTGCGTTTTATAATGTTTCTCTTAAGGCGGTACAGATTATGCGAGATGCAGAGCCTCCTATTCTGCTTGAAAACAAGCTCATTATTAGACAAGGTGAAGCGGTTACTATGAATCGTGCTTTTTTAAGTGCATATGATGAAAACGCAGAGTTTACATTTAGTATTACAGCGCTTCAGCATGGTCATTTTACTAAGTTTAATCGCACCGATATAGCAATTACAAATTTTACCCTGACAGATGTTTTGGGGGGAATAATATCATTTACTCAAATTGGAGATGATGCACCTTCTTATAATGTGACATTAAACAGTGGAAAATTTGTGACTGATCCTGTACCAGCGAATGTCACTTTTATAAAAAATACTCCTAAATCTCCTGCGGAAAATGGGGATAGTGCCAATAGCAATACAATGATTGCTATTTTAGCCAGTGTGGGAAGCATATCCGCAGTAGCAGGTATGATTTTATGTTATTTACGCTGTCGTTCTAAAATAAGTTTAGACAGATCCGATCGATCTCAAGGCATTGCGCTGCAGCGTCTTTCAATTTTTGCAAAAGGTGATGAGAAAGTATCTGTTAACTCAGCATCAGAACCTTTTTTAGGTAGCTCCTTTGGTGTAAAAGCGTTGTAATCACCGCGAGCTGGTCGAAGAATTTTTACGTGAATAGAGATTTTGATGAAGTAGATTTTCATTTGAATGCCTGGATATTAACTTTGTTTGTCTTATTCAAGGTTAATTATTAAGCTAAGTAAAATGCAATACGACCTCACAGATTTTCATGCTCTCATGCAAAAGTCTGAATAGCCGGGATGTTGCCTGAAATTACAGGAAACGATTTAGTAAACTATAAGAATTTAATTTTTAAATTGCTGCTTTACAGGAGATACATCATGCCCATTGATAAAGACACTTTAAGGCGATTAAGAGATAATGACCCTACTTTGACGGATCTTAGGCTTTATAAAATCGGCAATAAAGACGCAAAAGTTATTGCAGATGTTTTAAAGACCAACAATACTTTAACAAGTCTTATCTTTAATGAGAGTCAAATAGGCGATGAGGGCGTAAAGGCAATCATGGACTCTTTAAAGACCAATTATATCTTGAGGTCGCTTTCCTTTTATAGGACGTCATCGTCTTTCTTCCTAGGTAGCAAAATCGGTGTTGTAGGCGCAACAGCAATAGCCGGCGTTTTAAAAACCAACAACACTTTGATGAGGCTTGAACTTAATAGCAATGACATAGGTGATGAGGGCGCAAAAGCTTTTGCGGATGCTTTAAAGATTAATCGCAGCTTAACCTTCCTTACTCTTTGTTTTAACAACATAGGTGATGTAGGTGCGAAAGCTCTCGCAAACGCTTTAAGTACCAATAAAACTTTGCAATGTCTAGAACTTAGGAGTAGCAAAATCAGTGATAAAGTTATTTGGAAAGATTGCGCGGATGCTTTAAAAAACAACTATACTTTAACGTGGTGTATTTTAAAGCTAACCTGAGATCTCGACGTCATTCCTCTATGGTACTTCTGACGTTCTCCAGGGGTCAGTCGATGAAATAATTAAGCGAAATAAAAAGCTGGCTGATCAAGCCCTAGAAGCGGCAAAACAAGGTGATTTAGAAAGCTTTAAGAAACTTATGGCGCGGGGTGTAAGTGTGTTTGCTAAAGATATGAGCAGCAACACAATGCTCCATTTTGCTGCAAAAGCTAATCAAGCAGCTTTCGTGAAAGAATGGTTAGCTGAAGTAAATAAACAAGGTTTTAGTATCAACTATAGTTTGTCCTTAAAAGGTTACGATCCTCCCAACTACAAGACAGCTTTAGACTTAGCCATCGAGAATGATTGCAAAGATGTAGTAAGTATTCTTAATTCACAAACATCACTAGTTCGAGAGCAAAAGGAAGAAAATAGCTCACTTGTTTCTTTTTACCAACCCAATGCAGTGGTTCAAACAAGGAGTCTCTCGCCTGTTTCTATAAATAGTAAATTCCAGGAGATTAAGAAACCAGAATTATCTGAAAGTGATAAATTACAGAGACAAAAAGAAGAAACTTTTAAAAAAGAGAAAAAAGCAAAATTAGATAAGTATTATCAAGAAAGTATCAAATGTTGCCACAAGGGTGAATACGATAAAGCCATTGAAAACTGTACTCAAATGTTAGTTTTAGATCCTTGGGATGCGCGAGCTTTAAATTACAAAGCTTGGGTTTTATTTTGCTCAAACCAATTAGATAAGGCATCGCATTGTTATGATGAAGCATTAAAAGTTAGCCCACAAACTACTTATATTTTGTGTGAGAAAGGATATGTTTTACTACTTCAGAAGCAATTTAATGCATCTAATACTTTATTTGAACAGGTATTAACACTTTCTAAAGAAAATGTTCGCGCTTGTCTGGGTAAAGGGTTTCTTGCAATGAAAGAAAGCCAATTTGAAATGGCTGAATCTTTTTTTCAAAAAATCGAAACGGAAAAATTAGAAGCGGAAGATAAGCTTGAACTTTACTTTGTACAAGCAAAAGTGTTAGCTGAACTTGGTTTTGCTACACAAGCTATAAAAGCTTTGGAGAAAACATTACAGCTAAAGCCTGATTTTATTCCTGCTCAACAGGAAATGAATAAATTAAAAAGTTATCCGATTGATATAAATCTTATTTCTTCTTTAGTAGCTTCAAATCACTCTGCTAACGTGAATTTAAAAACCCAGGATGATAAAGAGAAAAAAACATCTCTTGACTCGAAAAGCAATCCTCTATCTGTTTTACTAACTCCAGACGCAGAAGAAAAATCACCTAAAAATACTGAATTAACTACAACATCTCACATGAGCTCGACATTTAAGTCATCAAGTTCAGAATCGTTCTTACATCCTTTGGGCGTAGCGCTACCTTCCAAATCAGTTGCCCTGCAAAATAAAGATATTACCATAATAAATGATCAATCTTCTAAAATTAAAGAATCAAATCTATTGGAGGATGAGAACTTAGAGAACGAAAGCAAACGTAATAAAAATATGCTCGCCTCTGCTTCTACAATAGTAACTTCAAACGAAAATGCTAACGTGAGTTTATCTCAACAAAATCGAGAAGATAAAATATCTTCTACACCTCTCCTCCCTAACAGCGATCTCCAGCCCGTTTTAATGGGAAGCCAAGATCAAGATTTTTTAAATGCATGGCTGCTAGAGTGCAAATCGTTTACTATTTCACCGGCTGATTTACTGCAGTTTAAACAACGTATTCAGCAATCTTATTTAGATCAATCTGAAATGCAGGTTGCCTTAAGATCAATGAAAACTATGTTACAAACTCTCAGCACACTAGATGATCAAGTTACAAATATCAGTGAACATTTAGATTTAGATGAAGCATCCAAGACAAAACAAGCATATATTAATAACAACCAGAAATTAAAACGCTATCAATCATGCCTGCAGAGTGAATTGAATAAGTTTGTTCTCACTTACTACCTGGCCACAACAGAGTTGCAGCAATTAACCGCGAATAAGAAAGATTCTATTATTGAGGGTGTGATGGCTCTTCCTACTAGCATTCCAATAGTGGGCAAACTTCTTAACGTTTTTACACACGCTGCAAAAGCAGCTAATTTAAGCCATCGGTATGAACAAATAAATCGCTTGGTTGTCTTGTTTAAAGAACCTAGACACATTGCCCAAGTGGCATATCGATTTTCTGTTCAACTGACTTTGGAAAAAAGAAAAATCATTACAGAAGAAGCGAAAGAAATAAACACTGTTGCTGATCATTTAATAAAATTTTTAGAAAATTTTAAGAAATTTTTTAGGCATCAATTAAAAGACATGAAAACAAGTAATGCCAAGGGACTTTCTTTAACGAGAGAAGAAGAACTCGCTATGGAAGATGGAGCAAGTTTATTAGCAGTAATCTTGTCAGATCAGGCAAAAATCGACAGAGAAAAAGATTTAGTGCTGCAATTTTTGCAGCTTGTATTAGGACGTGATTATGTCTACTCAAAAGTAGAAGATAAGCTGTCCCAGTTAAATGTTTCTCCCACAGAAACTCCTGCTACCTCATCAGTAATCGGGGGACCTATTGCATCTGTCAATCCAAGCACTACTGCTTCGTCTCAACATACTTCTAATGAGAGTCAAAGCAGTGATAATCAAATGATAATAATAATGCAAGAAATACAAGCTCTAAAAGCAAAATCACAAGCACAAGAAGAAGAGCTAAAACACACAAATGCTAAACTTGAAGAACATGAAAAAGCAAAAAAATTAGAAAACGAACTTGTAACACTGAGAAAGAAGATTGCGCAAATTGATCGCATAGAAGAAAAAATACATCGTGTCGCAGAAGTTGATGATGTACTGGCTCGAATCAAAGCACTGGGATTAGATGATCTGCCTTCTGTTGATGAAGTAGAAGAAAATGGCCAAGTAAAAATACAATCTAATGAATCAGCAGGACAACCCAAAAATCATTTTATTAGACTCCATAAACAAATGTTCTTTTTTGAGCAACATACCAAAGTTGTAGTAGAGGAACTGCTTAAATTAAAAGAGCAGGTAGAAACTATGCAAGCCCGGCAAGAAGCAGGCAGCACTAAAATGAAAAAGAAGTCTTATCATTAATTTTAGAGAAGCCTAAGCTAATGTTAGACCTAGGAGATAAAATAAATGAAAACAATAAGAGTGGCATAGATGGGGATCAACAAGCTTCACAGTGCTTTTTTGGGCAAGGTACTACAGGATTACGACGTCGTAAAGTAAACTCCTAAGAACCATCTGCCAATCCACATAGTTCATCCGCCCGCTTAGATTATCATTAGCGCAGTTAATTGCGTACAATCAAAAATTTCTGAGGTTTACGCCTAGAACCCCAAATATATTGCCATCCTTGTTTTAAAAAATATTTCTGTTAACATTTAACATTCTGATTGCTTCCTTATTTCTTTAAGGGTTGAGTATGGGTAAAATGAGGTGCAAAAAATGAAGAGCGATGACAGCCAATCTACAACAGCTTCTACCAATGAAGTATTTCAACTTTTGGAACAGAATAAACCCTCTGTCTCAACAACTCCTAAACAGCCTATCACTGCTTTAGAGATAATTGATAAATTAGGTAAATGGTGCCAGCTTATTTATCAGGTCGACTCACTGATGCGGCAAGATGCTTTCAACGATACATTTTTTTTAGAAAATAAAATTGATTGGGAAACAGTTTATCATTATTGCAAGAAACACGGATTAGAGGCTCAAGATATTTATGCGCCTTGGCAGCTGGTTGCATTTATTGGCGATGTGGAAATAATTAAAAAATATCTCGAAAAGAATCCTAATTTTTTAACCCAACAAGATCGTTATTTTCGTAGAACACCATTACATTACGCAGCTTGGGGCGGACACGTTGAAGCTGTTAAGTTTTTACTCGATAAGGGTGTATTAAACACAAGTAATGAGCCTACGCCACTACATTATGCAAGACGCGTTGATGCTACTGAAGTAATTAAGGTTCTTACACCTGTACACGAAACAAAAGAAAACCAAAGTGTAATAGCAGAAGAAAAAGAATCTTTTTGTCCATGTGTTGTTTCATAGTGTGAGCCGATTCAATGTTTAACTCAGATACAATTCGAAAAGATCAATTATGGTTTGTAGAAGCAGTTGCCCTTGCTGCTCAAGCAAAACAATTCAGCAGAAATATGCAAGGCGATGCGTTTAACGTATTTGTTTTAGACAGAACAAAGTTACGCCGGAAGATAAACGTGCGTTGCCGCGGCGAAAGAAGGGAAAGTCGCGGGCTCATTTTCTATAGAAACCGTTAATGCAATACCAATGGTTAATGGCTAATTAAAAATGGAGCCAATTAAAAATTTGAGTTTGCATTGGGAGGGACTCGTTGCAATGCGGACTTAGTTGCGTTTATTACTTGAAACACGCCAACAGGATTTTTGTTTGTGATAAATATTACTACTACAAATTCAAAGCACCTTCGATTTTGGCAGGGACGATGAAAATTTACCCTGCTTTTTTCATCGTGTCAGGTTGTATAACTAATCTATATCCTAATCCCTTTAAAATAAGGCCAAATGTATCAAGCGTGGGATTGCCTTTTTTAGAAAGTACATGGTAGAGATTTTGACGATTTAAATGTGTTCTTCTAGCTAATTTCCCCATGCCTCCCTTCGCTTCAGCTATATTACGTAATGCAACAAGAAGTGCTTCTGCATCATCGTCTTCTTGGTATTCTTCCATCGCGATACGTAAATATAAGTCTGCTTCCTTGGGTTTTTTAAGAGATTCAATTAATTCATCATGGTAACTTGCAGTATGTTTCAGTATTTTTAATTTATTCATCGCTGCGCTCCTTTAGTTCATGCCAGTATGCTTTAGCCATTTTAATATCTTTTTTTTGGCTGGCTTTATCACCAGCACAAAGTAGTATGATTATTTCTCTATCCTGTTCTACAAAATAAATTCGGTAGCCGGATCCAAATGCTAGCTTTAATTCAAACACACCATCGCCAACAGGTTCGCAATCTCCAAAATTCCCTAATTCCAGTCGATCTAAACGGCGACGGATTCTAAGGCGAGTAACAGGATCCTTTAAATCATAGAGCCATTCCAAAAATGGAACTTTCCCCGAAGGAGTAGTGTAATTTTGTATGATTCTATGATTATTTTTGCTCATGCCTAATTGTCGTATAAAAATGACAAATAGTCAAGTGTTAAATATGGCAGAATCTCACGCGAAGTGCGGCAAGCGATTTGATCAATAAATCCAGTAATAAAAATCAATGCCCGAATTTCGGCGGCAATGATTAATAAACTCACTATAATAATGTAACAAGATTTATTAGTTTTAATTAAGTGAGATTCAAAATGTTAACTGACAAAAAAAGGAAAGAATATTATCAAGCCTTAATTACTAAAGACCCTGGGTATGAAGGTGTTTTTTATGTAGGAGTTAAAACAACAGGCGTATTTTGTCGGCCAACATGCCCTGCAAGAAAACCAAAGTTTGAAAACTGTGAGTTTTTTAAAGCTGCCAAAGAAGCATTACTTGCTTCTTTTAGGCCTTGCCTACGATGTCAACCACTTTCACATCCAAACCAGGCCTCACCTGTTGTGCGAGCTCTGGTGAAAGCCATCGAAGATAACCCCGAAAAGCGCTGGAAGGATCAAGACTTTCGTGAATTATCTATTGATGTTTCAACCGCAAGAAGGCAATTTAAAAGACGCTTTGGTATGACATTCGTTGAATATGCAAGAGCACGACGGATGGGATTGGCCATAAAACTTATTAGAGAGGGAAATGTAGCGGTTATCGATGCTCAGTTATCTGCTGGCTATGAATCCAGTAGTGGTTTTAGGGATGCTTTTTCAAGGATTATGGGGGCAGCCCCTACACAAGCAACCCATCAAATTTTAAAAGCGGTCTGGTTAGACACTAGACTTGGCCCAATGATTGCTATTGCAGATGAAAACGGTCTCTATTTGTTAGAGTTTATTGATCGTCGTGGTTTAGAACGAGAAGTTGAGCGTTTAAGAAAAAAATTGAAGGCGGCTATTATTCCTGGTGAGACGCAAATTATTAAAAGTATAGAATCTGAAATTACAAATTATTTTGACGGAAAAAATGTAGTATTCAAAACACCGCTTCATTTGGTAGGTTCAACTTTTCAAAAAAGAGTTTGGGAGGAATTAAAAAATATTCCAAGTTAGCTATAATTATTCCATGTCATCGTGTCATTAATATAAATGGAGAGCCAGGTGGATATGGCGGAGGAATTGCTCGTAAACAATGGTTACTTGAACATGAAAAAAATTTAAAAGAGAAGGTCTTATGAACATCGAAGAATATTTTAAAGAAATGTATTTTAATATTTGGCAAAGTAATGATCTAAGCAAGATCGATAAATATTATGCAAAGGATTTTGAGGAAACTATTAGTGTTTGTGACGAAAACAAAAATCCGATTGAGCTTAGAATTAACTACAATGATATTGTTAAGCAGGCGAAAAGGCAAAAGGAAACTTATAAAGATACAACTTTTTCCATTAAGAAAATTGTATCTAGCGTTGATAATCATATCTCAATATATTTTTATTCATCGTTTATAGATAAGAAAACAGGCGAATTAAGACATCGTTTTGTATGCGGGATATGGCGACTTAATCAAAATAATCAAATTAATCGAGTTTGGGCAGTGGTAACTCCATATTATCCCATCTAAATTGTTTTATAATGAAATAATAATGGATAAAAAATATCAACACCTTACAGATCAAGATCGTATCTTCTTGCGTATAATGCTTGAAAAAAGATATTCAAAAGGCAAAATTGCTGAAATATTAGGCGTCCATCGTTCAATGATTTATCGCGAAATAAAACGCAATAGTTGCATACATTGGTATAGCAGAAGAAAATTTTATTGGAGTCATTCAGCCCAGGAAAAATATCTCAAAAGGCGTAAAAGAGATATCAAATTAAATAAAGCAGCAAGATCAGTATTGCTAGATACTCTAGAAAGCTTAAATGAATTATTATCCATATCAGATAATATCGAATCAACGGTAAACGTAAACGATGCAAAATCAATGGCAGAAGACTGTACACGTTGTTGCTCGATCATGTGACGAACGTTTTATGATTTATAAAGACAGTAACGTTATGGACGTTGTACGCTTATAAATCTAGGTGCCGATAATGAATTTTGCCGGAAATATAAAATGCCATTTACTAACTTCTCGATTAACTTTTAGAATTCTAAATTAGCTAGGGTAACAATCTTAAAACTATTTAAATTTTTTCTCAATATTTTTCTTTATTCGAGCCATATCTTTTTGGGGAACCATGCATGACGGAATTCTGCTTTTGTCATAATCTTATCTATCTTACGTGATAAAATAGTATTTGATGTTTTAGAAGTGACGATGATTAAAATCATAATTAAAAATAAAGTAATAAGAAATAATAATGATATTAATAATATTTTTGTTTTAGTCATGTCTATTTACAAATTTGAGATGACTCAATTAATCGTTTACATATTACTCCACCGGCTTATATCTAATTAGTTTTGTAGGGATCAGTGCAGACTCATAGAGTCCTGCAATATGATGCGCGATATCCCCAATGGTATCTGCAATATAAGCTCTGTTAGATAATATAATTATTGTTAATTTATCGTCGACATATCTTGATGTATAGCTTGAAAATCCTTGAAATTCTCCGCCATGTTCGATTAAGCGATGTCCATTCATATTTCCTATAAACCAGCCAAAACCGTAGCTAAATGTTTTTCCATTATTTAACTTCACTGGTGTAAACATCAGATCTAGGTCTAATGCTTTAAGTAATTTATCTGTATAAAGCGCAGCATCCCATTTGGAAAAATCGAATACTGTCATATACAAGGTTCCATCAGCCGTTCTACTAAGTGAAGGGGAAACATAAGCTTGATTTTGCAATTCATTATTTACAAGTTCATATCCTGCAGCACGGTTCGGAATAATTTTCCTAGCATCAACAACTCCAGCTGTTTTCATTCTTAATGGGATAAAAATATATTGATCTAGAAGATCTCCATAAAATTTTCCAGACACTTTTTTTATAATGATACCAAGAATCATATAACCTGTATTACTGTATTTCCAGTTTTCTCCAGGCTGAAAATCTAGGCGATAAGATTCAGCCAGCTTAATTAATTGTTCATCAGTATAATCACTTCGAGAATTAATGTATTTATCATAATTCATTAATCCGGATGTATGTGTTAGCAGATGGCGAATAGTTATATTCTCCCAACTTTTCGGCGTTCCTTTAATATATTTGCTAACTTTATCATCAAGCCCAATCTTGCCTTTTTCAACAAGCATCATAATCAAAGTAGCGGTAAATTGTTTCCCAGTCGAACCACTTTGATAAACATTATCTGGAGTGGCAGGAACATTAAGTTCTATATTTGCTAACCCATATCCTTTTGCTTTTATAATTTCGCCATTTTTTATTACAGCAATTGAAAGACCGGGGATTTTATTCTTTTTCATTTCAGATTGAATATAGTCATCTACTTGATCTGCTCTAACAGAAATAGAAAATAGAAGAGAAAATATAGCGAGGATGAAAGATAAAAGCAAATGATAGAAATTCATTTTCATGAAAAAATTCCTTATAGATGAGCAAGATAATAATGAAATAAGATTTACAAGTCAAATACTTCCGAGTACCCTTATTATCGGAATCTACGGAAGAGGGTACTTTGATGGAAAAAAACCAACCAATTCAACCACTATTTATTCTGGCAGAAACCCAAGAAAAAATGGGAAGCGCTATTATCCAATTTACACGCGATGATTACAATAAAGAATTGGGTTCATCACTGATCGATGCTAAGAATGATGCTGAAGCTATTTCCACTTTCTTACGTGAGTATAAAGACTCGCCTGAAACACTGCGCTCTTACGCCAAAGAAATTGAACGATTACTTTTGTGGTGCATTCATGTTGTAAAGATAAATATTTCCAGTTTAAGGCGGAATCATCTATTAGATTACCAAGAGTTTTTGAAAAATCCCGCACCAAAAAAATCATGGTGTGGTCCCAGTGTATCACGACATAAGAAAGACGATTCAGTTAATACAAACTGGCGCCCTTTTGTAAAAGGTTTGGGTGGCAATTCGATTAAAAAAGCCATCAAGATTTTAGATTCGTTCTTCAATTATCTTGTACAAACAAATTATTTAATAGGAAATCCACTCGCGGTAGATCGCAGACGTAAAAAGCGACATCAAGCTGGTCCACGCATTATTGATCGTTATCTTGAGCTCGATGAAATTTTTGCTGTATTGGATGGCTTGTCAGAACACCCTATTCAAGATGACGACAATCAGTTTCAAGTTATTCGTGCGCGATACATTATTTTATTATTGTTCTATACAGGCTTACGTATTGCTGAAGCTGCAAAACATAAGATGAGTCATTTTATTCAACGGGAAGATAATTGGTTTTTACGTGTTATTGGCAAGGGAAAGAAACTGCGCGAAATCCCCGTTCCTGATGAGCTGCTAAAAGCACTAGCTGATTTTAGATTGAAGGTAAACCTTCTCTCTCCGCAGCCTCAATTTAAAGAAAAGACACCACTTATTCCCATGCAAAATTTACATCAACCGATTAGTACTCGACGCATAAATCAAATTTTGAAATGGGCATTTAATTTGGGAGCTACTAAATTTGAGGTAGAACAACCCAGAAAAGCATCGAAGTTACGCTCCGCATCCGCGCATTGGTTACGTCATAGCTATGTGACATACTTACTAGATTCAGGCGCGTCATTGAAAGTGGTTCAAGAAAATGCTGGGCATAGTGATATTGGAACAACCATGTTATATCGCCATGTTGCGCAACTTGATCGCCATTCAGAAACAAAGAATTTATCATTGGATAGAATAAAACAAGTTAAATTAAAAAATAAGAAAAGCAAGGAAACTGAGCCGTGCCAAGACTAGCAATTTTTGATAAGGACGAAATTAAAGCATTTGATAACCCCCAATATTATCCGCTGAACAGCGCGAGAAATATTTTGCATTATCAGATAAATTACTTTTATTGATGAAAAAACTAACCTCTCCCACTAACAAGCTATGCCTGGTAGTTCAATGGGGGTATTTTCGGGCCACAGGCCGATTTTTTTCGCCTAAAGATTTTAGGAAATCTGATATTGCATATGTGGCGGAACTACTTGATATTTCATTATCAGAAATTGATATTAATTATTATCATAATAAGAGAAAAACGTCACGCGAACATGAAAAATCAATTTTGTTTGCAATGACTTTTGCACCGTTTGATGAAAATACAAAAACAATGTTGTGTGAAAATATAGAACGCTTGGTTGAAAAACAGGTTCAACCACGTGAGATGATTTATCACTTAGCATCACAACTTCATCAACAAAAAATTGAAATTCCAGGGTATTACACATTCGTTGAAAATATTACATTAGTTTATAACCAATTCGAAGATAATTTATTAAGTACAATTGATAAACACATAACATCAGACCAAACCATCAAATTAGATTTATTAGTTGATATAAAAGAAGATTCAGGAGATAAATCACTAATTACCGAATGGAAAACGATTAATCAATCAATGAAAGTGGGTGAAATTCAAGATAACATTGATTTATTCAAAAAAATAAAATCATATTTTAATAACCTTCTTCCAGCGCTTAACAGGTGCGTATTTCAGTCGAAACGAACAGCTATTTCATCTAAAAGCGAACACTGATTTCACTTCTACTCGAACAGTCATTTCATAATTTCTCGAACGGTCGATTCAGGTCACGGGTGCATTATCTGTTAAGAATTTTCTTCTTGTAAAGGTTTTTTATTTTTTCGTAATGAATCTCCCTTTAATTCCAATCGCACAGAATTATGCAAAAGCCTATCTAAGATAGCATCTGCCAGAGTCGCGTCATTTAAATGTTCATGCCAATGTGTCGTCGGTAATTGACTGGTAATGATGGTAGACCGCTGTTGATAACGATCATCAAGCATCTCAAGCAAGTCACGACGCTGTTCATCATCAGGTGAAACAAGCCCCCAGTCATCTAAAATCAGAAGATCAATTTTAGCAACCTGAGAAAGCCACTGGGTATATGTGCCATCCGCTTTTGCAATTTTAAGATCGTGCCAAAGACGAGGTAGGCGATAGTATCGAGAAGTGAATCCAGATAGACAAGCTTTGTGTGCCATGGCACAGGCCAAGTAAGTTTTTCCACATCCGGTAGGCCCAGTAATTAATAAATTTAAATGCTGTTGAATCCATTGCCCCCGCGCTAACTCCAGAACATTTGATTTATTTAGTCCACGAGGGTGCTTAAAATCAATATCTTCCATGCAAGCAGTTTGCTGTAGTTTTGCTTGAGTTAATCGTCTTTTTAAACGTCGATTTTCTCTTAGATACCATTCTCGCTCAATCAGTAATCCTAAACGAGATTCAAAATCTAAATCGGGTAATGGTTGCGAAAGCTGTTCTTGAAAAGCATCAGCCATGCCTATTAATCGCAGTGTGCGAAGTTTTTCTAAGGTAGGATTACTCAACATATTTTATTTCTCCAAAAATTATTTGTAGTAGGTAGAACCACGGATATTTTCATGTGAAGACACCATAGGCGGTGGTTCCACATGAGAAATAGGTATTGCATCTAATTTATTTTTTAAGATTGACTCAACTTGCTGGTAGCGTGAGGCACCTGCAAATAATCCTCTTGCACAAGCTTTTTCAAGGCGGTCTTCTCCAAACCTTTTTCCCAAACGTAACAAACCAAGGCATGCACGGAAGGCTTGCTGCGGAAATGCACGTGCTGCAATCATGTGCTCAATAAATTTAGCTGTCTCGGGCCCAATTTTATTTGCCCATCTTTTAATTCGTTCAGGGGTCCATTCTGCATGGGCACGATGGGCTGGCGGCATATGCTCTGCTATTGTGGTATGTTTATAACGAAGATAACTCCGCTCATGGACAGCAATGCGTTTTTCCTGATAAAAACATTCTATTATTTTGGAAGTCGAGCGAATTTCTACTGCATGATGGATGTAACGATAAGGCACACTGTAATAGTGATCATCAAAAACAAAATGATAATCAATATTAATTTTAGCTTTGTTCCAATCAGCATATTGATATCGATCTTGTGGTAAAGGTTTTAATGCTGGCTTGTCTAACAACTCAAATAGTTCTCGTCGTGATGTTTTCATTTTTTGAAACGACTTGACATTAAAAGCAGCAAGTCTTGATTTAATAGCTGCATTAATTTCGCCAATGCTGGTAAAGGTAATATTTCGTAATGGCGCGAGAATTTGTTTTTCTACACAACCCACCGCATTTTCTACTTTTGCTTTATCCTTGGGTTCGGCTGCTCTTGCAGGGACAACAGCAAAACCATAATGTTCGCTGAAGTGCTGATAATTTGCATTGATATCGGGATCATAAAGATGTGCCTTGATAACACCTGATTTTAAGTTTTATGTTAAGTAAACCATTATGTTGAGTGGTTTAAACAAGCTTCGTATTTTCTCGTAAAAACCACATTTTTCAATCTCTTAACTTCACATAATAAAACACTAATCTCATACCTTTATTATAGTAATTTTCATTCACTATAGGGGATATGACATGCTTTATAAAAAATCTAAACTGTTAATTGAATACGTTAATTTTCTTCGCGATCAGCAGTGCTTGTCTGATGCAACAATTATTATTCGTAAAAAATTTGCAGAACCATTTCTACATCATCTTGGCAATATTGCTCACCCATCAAGGCTATCTAGATTATCTGCAAAAACCATACATGATTACATCATTGTGACATCATCACCCCTGCATCGTGCGAGTAAAAAACATGTAACTTCATCTGTTAGAAGTTTCCTCAGCTTTGCACATATTAAAGGTTATTTAAAGAAAGATTTAATAGAAGCAGTCCCAGTGATTCCGACAAGAAAATTGGATCGTTTACCTCAAAACATGTCTTGGAAAGATACTCAAAAACTTCTCAAGATGCCGGATAAAAAAACACATACAGGACGACGCGATTTTGCAGTTTTATCATTGCTAATTAACTATGGTGTGCGAATTGGCCAAGTTACAACTTTAAAATTGCAAGACATTCATTGGCGTGAGGGCGTTATTTGTTTTGCAGCAAGCAAAAACAGTAATGCTTTGCGTTTGCCTCTTCATAAAGAGGTTGCAAATGCATTGTTGGTCTATATCAAGAAAGATCGAAAGGTATTTGAGTTTCAAGAAGTTTTTTTGACTATTAGAGGGATTCAACGACCTTTAAGTAAAAACAATCATTACTGGAATTGCTTAAAAAAATATTATGTAAAAGCTGGGATTGTTTCGCCTTCTCAAGGATCTCGTATTATTCGCCATGCTTTTGCTACACGGCTAGTAAATCAAAAGCTACCTATCAAAACAATATCTGATCTGCTTGGACATCGATGGATTGAAACTACCTTTATTTATACCAAGGTTGATGTAGCCCGACTACGAGAACTTGCCATTAATTGGCCGGAGGTTGTGTAATGAAAAAAAAACGATTTAAAGGCCCAATGGGAAAATTTATAAAACAGCATTTAGAACTCCGCAGGTCTCTTGGTTTTATATATAAAGGAACTGAATATCCTTTAGATGCATTTGATCAGCATTTAGCAAAATACTTTCCGTACTGCAAAACAATTACTCGTGAGATGGTTTTCGGTTATCTTGACTCTACGCATCATCTTCAATCTAAAACTCGGAGTGATCACGTTAGCAAACTACGACAATTTTGTCGTTTTATGTTTCAGTTCAATACAAAGACATATATCCCAGAGAATGGTCTAGTAAGTCCGGGAATAGTTCAAGTAAAACCACATATTTTTACAGAAAAAGAGATTCATAAACTCATTAAGCAAGCGAAAAAAATTCGTGGAAAGAATACGCTGTTACCCTACACCTATGCAACGATTATTGGGTTGTTATGGGTGACAGGGATGCGGATTGGTGAAGTTGTTAAGCTTAAAATAGAAGATGTTGATACGATCGACGGCATTATCTATGTTCGGCAAACCAAGTTTTTTAAATCTCGTCTCATTCCTTTATCAGAGTCATCGAATCAAGCGCTCATAAAATATAAAAAACAACGAGCGAAGTTTAATTATAGTGAAGAGACTGGAACATCATTTTTCTTTAATAACAGAGGAAAACCTTGCATAACAGCCACGGCACCTAGAACAATCAAAGAACTCATGATTAAGGTTGGCTTGAAAACCATTCAGGGTAAAGTGCCTCGTGTTCACGATATACGACATACCTTTGCGACACGTTGTTTATTGGATTTTTATAAAGCTGGAAAAGATCCTACGGCATATCTCCCCGTTTTAGCTACCTATTTAGGGCATGCAAATATTGCCAACACGCAGGTTTATTTACATCCATCGATTGAACTACTGAATATCGCAAGCCAAAAAGTTCAATCCTATACCCAATCTTTACCGGGAGAAAAATATGAAACAAGAAAATAAATTAATGCCATTTACACAATCCTTCTTTCAAGAATATCTCGTTGTGCATCGCGGCTTAAGTCAAAATACTATTATGGCTTACCGTGACGCATTAAAATTATTCTTTGCTTTTGAAAGTTCACATCAAAATAAACCCGCTATCAAGCTCACATTGGAGAACTTAAATGCCGAATCCGTTTTGGCATTCTTAAACCAGATCGAAATAAAAAGAAAAAATAGTATTGTGACTCGGAATTTAAGACTAGCTGCGCTAAAAACATTTTGTCTCTATTTGAGTACAAAAGATATTTTAAGAATCGGTGAATATCAAAAAATTATGGCTCTTCCATTAAAGCGAGCTCCTCATAAAGTAGTGGACTATCTCGAAGTTAATGAGGTTAAATTAATACTAGAAAGTATTGACCGCACAGAAATCAGCGGGCAACGAGACTATGTGTTACTTAAGCTGCTATATAATACGGGTGTAGGGTACAGGAAATCTGCGACTTAAAGGTGAACTCCATCACTTTTGGCCATGTTCCTGTCATCACTATTGTAGGGAAAGGAAAAAAAACACGATATGTTCCAATATGGCCAGAAACAGCTAAGCTTTTACAAAATTATTTAAAGGTTATTCAATTGTCAAAAAAACCGGATGCGAATCTTTTATGAATTTACAAGGAGAACCCCTTGGTCGTCACGGTGTACGATACATTATAAAGCAACGATGTTTTGCAGCAGAAAGTTCTTGCCCGAGTCTAAAGAAAAAAACTATAGGTCCGCATACCTTTCGTCATACTACAGCAATGCATTTCCTTCAAGCAGGAGTTGATCTTAGTATTATCAAGAGCTGGTTAGGTCACGTTAATTTAGCAACAACGCATGCTTACATTGAAATTGATATGGAAATGAAACGTAAAGCATTAGAAGCTTGTTCTTCTATGAGAAAATCATCTTCGTTGAAAAATCTTCTGGATAAGAACAAAGATATTTTAACTTGGCTCGATTCAATATCAGGTAATTAGTCTTTCGTTATGTAGAGTTGATGTACTGAAAAGATGTGGTTTTTACGAGAAAATACGAAGCTTGTTTAAACCACTCAACATAATGGTTTACTTAACATAAAA
>CAVQBL010000009.1:0-20593 GCA_963710715.1 uncultured Gammaproteobacteria bacterium
GTTGATATTAAATCATTCTACAAATCCATCCAGCACCATAAATTAATTCGAGACATCAAGCAATATTACGATGATCCCAAAGTGCAAATTATGCTTGAAAATATTATTACCAATCCCATTGAAACTCCACGCGGATATAAAAATCCAGGACACGGACTTACTTTACGAGGGCCTTTGTCACAATTTTTTAGCGGGATTTTTCTTAAAAAATTGGATGATGCATTCAATAATATGAATGTGAATTATCTTCGCTATCAGGATGATATTATTGTGCTATGCAAAACCAGGCGCCAGCTTCTTCTCTGCCGAAGGCGCATGATGGAAGTACTGCATGAACGCGGTTTAAGTTTATCGCGTAAAAAATCGCGCATGGGCAATGTTAGTGAGGGGTTTCATTTTTTAGGCATTCACTATCTTCCGACGCAAACGCAAGATAATATCCATAAGACCCAAGCGAATGATGATCGAATCAAATTACCCATTCCTGTTCATTCTTTAAACGAATGGGGGGGGTAAGGCGATTTCTGAGCATCAACCGCAAGGGCCTATGCGCATCGTTCCGCATCCGAGAACATTGCGCAAGGCACGTGAGAACGTTAAGCAGATGGTCAACACTGGTGTCTCTCTCCGCAAGATCAGAAGCTATCTTCATCACTTTGTCATATGGTGGGTAAAAACAGCAGAAATTTGGCGTTATGAAGAGCTATTGTATTCGTTTATTCACACTTGTTGGGAAATTAATCCTGCAGCAATTGCAGCAGGATTACTTCAAAAACGAATTACATTATTACACACCAAGGGCTCTTCGTTGACTGACTGTCTGGCCACTGCATGAGTTTTGCAAGGCTGCTGTTTTTGCTCGACATAAGATCTCCAAAGGCGCGCGCAGGTGCAGACACCCGCCAAAGCACAGCACCCGGCCTCACACGCGCGCACACCGAAATAACAATCAACCCAAGAGTCAGCACCCAAATGTGAACCAGGAGATCGATCAAGAGGATAATAAGACGCTCCATTACCGTGATGATATTTTAAGCTACGTTTAAATTTTTCACCTTCATCTTGTTGGTAATGTAACCCTTGAGCTTCTGCCATCGCATAAATAGTTGAAGCGTGTGTATCGATAGAACCTATACCCACATTGTAAAAGAGATCATTTCGCCAAGAGTCTTTATACCATTTATCCAAACCGATCTGGAGTGCAACATACTTTAATCTCGCATTCCAATGATTACCACTTTCAGTAATTCCTTTAGGTTCCAAATATTCTTTCCACTCGGCAATTGCTGCAATCAATGCAGAATCATTAGGCGATTTAGCATCCGTAATGGCTTTTCTGAATTTATGTAACGCTTTTACATCTTCTTCATGTCGTTTTTCTTCTTTTGCCTCCCATCCTTCAGGACGTTGCGCTTTTATCTGATGCTCAATGTAGGTCTCACCATCAGGCAATTTTCTTAATTCGTCCATGAGCATTGCTACCATCTCTTCATCTTCTGCGCCAATAGCACCTCCAAGTGCAGTACACTTAATACGATGGCCAGAGTATACATAACTACTGTGACCTCTTTTAGCGGTCTCAGCCAGAATGATTTTGCACGCCTCTACTTGTGGCCACGTCAATTTATTATTGGCAAGAATACCATTTTTATTTAAGTTGTTGGGTGTATCAAATAATTTGGCAATTCCCACGTTGAGTACCGCGTCTTCAAATGTATATTCTTTTCCATTGATACAATAAACCAAACCATTATTTTTTCGATATAAACGTAAACAGTTGGCATCTGAATTCTGCATGGGTTTTTGTTTTTGTTGTTTTTCATCTTTTTCATCGGGCATTAAATAAAGATCGCATCCCACCATACCTTTCATGGTCAAAAGACAACGATTGTTTTTAGGTTGCGTGTACTTGTTTCTATTTGTAATGGCTAAAATAAGCGGTCGTAATGCTTTTAGATGTTCTTTACTAAAATTCGCCTGTATTTCTATCTTTTGATCTGCTTTTTTAGCATTTTTGTCTTTTTCATCTGCGTTATTTGCGTGAATAGATTTTTGTGCCTCATTTAATTCGGCAAGTGTAATCGGTCTATCTTTAACAGAACATGTACCATCTGATGTTGTTAAAGAATAGTGAAGATCATTACCTACTTTTGCAACGTTAATAACATCTTCTTCAGGCGGGTTCGGCATTTTTTCTTCTACTGTCACTAACTGGAACCGATAATGCCATTTAATAAATTCTTCTGCATGATCTAAATCTGCATCAACAACATATTGTAATAGTTTTTGTAACAGCGGTTGTTTTTTCTGGTACTCATCCCTCATTTGACTTTGAAGCAAACGATTGCTTTCTCTGCATGCTCTATTAAATGATTGAACTGTGTGTGGTGTGCTTGGTTCATTTAAAAAATCTCTAAACATTCCAAATACATTATTGGATACTTTAAATAGGGGCAATTTTGCATTTTTGGCACTTGAACTTTCAATATGTTTTGCTTCGGACGCTGCTTCTACTATCTGATTTTTTAATTTATTCAATTCAACCAAAGTAAAAGGCTTTGGCGCTTTCAGTGTCGGAATTTCAATATCATAAATTGCTTCGCTCACTGTATAGGTAACATGACCATTTTTTTCTCCTAAATACAAGGTGTCACTTTTGATATCTTCTGGATTTTTAGTGTCAGAGAGTAAACCTAATTGATAGGAAAACGTTTTTGGTAACATAGGATCAATATCTGATGGAAGCGGTCTTGTCGGATTTATTACTGTTACTTTATCTTTTTTTGCAGGAGCAGAAGTTACCGGTGATCCTGCTTCAGGTTCTGGAGCCACAGAAACAGCAGTTGTTGTAGTTCCTGCTGCTGGTGGATTCGCTGTAGCAGTTGCTACGGGTTGTTTTGGAGGACGGCGTGTTTCCTGATAAGATGATAGTGCTGCTCTCACTCTGTTCATGTACTCGATACCATTATCATCAGGCAATATGATGCGTTCTCCTGCGGTTAAGACTTTGGTATTACCCGGTGAGGTACTTGTTTTTTGATCACGGCGTAAACTCATATTGAATCTCTCTCGTTAATTTATAAAAATTATTCTTTATCTGTGCATTATAAGGGCATTATATTAACACAATATTAAACTAAATGCTTAAATATTTTACTTTATAACCTGTTGATTATTATGGATTATGACCTGAAATTGCGTGCTAGAACTTTGAGGCAGAGCAAGATAGGGTAGTTATACGCTATAGTAAATAACTAGCGAACTATTAATACCTGTTTAATTATCACAAAAATGGAGTTCTTCCACGCGAGGTCATTAACCAAAGTTCAATGCGATTGCTGCGATTGAATTAACCCATAGATTTTTTAAACGAACCCCTTTTTCTGTATTCTTAGCAAGGAAAGTAAATAAATCGCCCCAGTCATTCATACTGAATTTTGGCGTGTCCAACTGCTCGCTTAATTGACGTGCAAACTCATCACGTTGCATTTGTGGTGTTGTTTCTTTTGTAGGGGCAATCCCCGCTATCGAATAAAATTTCTGGTTTTTAGCAAACTCCTCAATCAATCTGCTTTTTCCTATCCTTCGTCGACCTTGCACAACAACTAAACTTGCAGCATTTTTGTGCTGCAAATCACTAAGTTCTTGAATTTCAGCTTCTCGACCAACAAAAGGTGTGCTCACAAATAACCCCGACATTTAATTTAGTGCGCCCATTCTATCAGTATTTTAGGCGCACCAAAACGTATTTTTTTAATTTGGTGCGCCCAATTCTGTGCCGTGAAAGCCGCACCAAATCACGAAAATAGATTCTAGTGCGGCAAAAAATAGCAACCCAGCTGGCACAGATTTAACACGCTACCCGGAAGGCAAATAGCTTTTAATAGGTATAATGTTAAAAAACCAAGGTAGAATTTAAATATGAGCTATAAATCAATTTTATAATCTATAGCTCACATTATGATAATGTTATAGAGTGAGCTACAAATAAAATTTCAGCAAGACAACGAGAAAAATAGAGCTTTATTGAAATGGCTTATTTCCTACAAAAAGACTATCTTTTTGCTTACGCAAAATCACCCCTTACGACGCTACCTAATATTTATCCGGAAGGGTAAACTGGTGTTGTAATCAAGGATTGATTACAGGTGATAGAAAGGACTCTGCAACCACTCCTCGTTTTGAAATGGCATGGATGCAAGATTAACAAGGAAGTATCACTAGTTTAGTGAAGGGCAGCCAAAAACTGCCCTTTTTCTTTTTCAGAAGAATGAAAGCATTAGGGCCTGTTTATATTTCGCTATGCCGAGCCAGAAAGCATGAATTTTCGAGAACCGCAGCGCAGCATATGCAACTTCATTCACTAAAGATCATATAACTTCTCAAACGCCACAAAATCCCCTTTATAATCTTGCAATTCTTTTGCATGCGAGATAAATAAAACTCGATCCGCAATGCGACTGATAAAATGTCTATCATGACTCACGAAAATTAGCGTTCCCGTATACTGCTTGAGAGCTTCCGCTAATGCTGCAGTTGCTTCAATGTCTAAATGGTTAGTGGGCTCATCCAGTATTAATACATTTGCAGATTCCAAACTAATTTTCGCTAACAATAATCGTGCCGCTTCACCACCGCTCAATGACAAAATATCTTTTTCCACTTCATCCTTAGTAAACAGAACTTGTCCCAATGCTTTTCTAACTTGTTGGTCAGTGACAAAACTCACTTGATTCACCAACCACTCAAGCACACTGACATGTCTATCCAATAAGTCATGATGGTCTTGTGAAAAATAACTGATGTGTGTTTCATGCCCCCACTCATAGTTACCTTCATCTTGCTTAATTTTATTAAGCAGAATTTTAATCAATGTCGATTTTCCAACACCGTTTTCACCAATGATTGCTACTTTTTCACCGCGAGAAATTTCAAAATTCAAATGCTGAAATAATTTTTTATTTTGAAAATGTTTTCCTAATTCTTTTACACGCAACGCACTCTTACCAGAAGGCCGATGCGGCTTGAAGTTAAAATTCGGCGATCTGCGAGAAGATTGCTTAATATCGGGTAATTCAATTTTTTCTATCATTCTTAAACGTGACTGGGCTTGCTTTGAACGCGTAGCACTCGCACGAAAGCGATCAACAAATTTTTGCATTTCTGCAATTTTTTGTTCGGCATTTTTTTTGACTTGTAATTTTTGCTCTTCAATCAGTTGCTTTTCTGATAAAAATTTTTCATAGTTCCCACTGTATTGCCGAATCTCACCATAATCAACATCTAAAATATGTTCAGCTAATCGATTAATAAATTCAACATCATGAGAAATAAATAACACTAAGCCACGAAATTCGTTTTTTAAATATTGTTCTAGCCAATGTATAGAAATAATATCCAGATGATTAGTGGGTTCATCCAGCAATAACACATCCGGTTCTTGAAATAATGCTTGCGCGAGTAAAACACGCAATTTATATCCACCTGACAATGCATTTAAAGGTTTTTGATGATACTCAGCATGAATACCCAGACCTGTTAATAATTTTTCTGCAAAAGAAACAGCCGTGTATCCATTGAAGTGTGCAACTATATCTTCTAATTTGCTAATACGGTTCGCGATTTTCTCATTCCACTCATGCGCAGCCAGTAATTTATCTTTCTCAACCATGGCTTGCCAAAGCGTTGGCTTTCCTTGCAAAACAATATCGGTAATGATGGTATCTTCATAACGAAACTGATCTTGCTTCAGCCATCCCACACTTGTATCTTTAGGAACAGAAGCACTCCCCGAAATAGCTTCTTCTTCTCCCGTAATCAATTTCAGCAAAGTCGATTTTCCCGTGCCATTGGCTCCAACTAATGCGTAATGCATTTGACCAGTAAGGTTAAGACTCACATCATAAAATAATAATTTCTCGCCGTAGGCCATGCTGAGTTGGTTGAGTAAAATCATAAGTGCTCGTCTTTTTCATTAATTTAAAATTGATGCATATTACCTTTTTTGTTGTAATTATTCACGTGATACAATAGAACTCTAATAAATCAACATCAGCACATCCCAAAGGACCTCTATGAAAGCACTCGCCATAATGATTTTATTATTTATCTGCGCTACTACTGTCTGGGCAGATGAAACCGCTTGCCCAGAGACACTTGCACGTGAAATCCCATCGGATACAACCGTGTTTTTTTATCAGCGTGTAAAAGATGGAAAAGTGACTTTTCTTCCAATTATAGCCTTGAGAAATAACCAATTAGAAAGCGCGACGGGAATGTTATTACCCAAAGAAGTCCTGATGTTTAATCTACGTGACAGTAGCCGGCTTACCGTTCATTTCAAGAATATCCCTAGCGAAACAGATCCAACTCAATGTATATCCGTTGGTCACGGAGATGTCATATCCAATAATTGTCGAACTCCCGATCTTTATGCCACTGTCGTTATAGCACCGTATATCTTCACTTTTCCTCCCAGCGCAGATAACATCAAGCGCTTCAATAAAACCGTTGTTAATCCTTGCAAACCTGGAGACCCCAGAACGGATAAATACGGAATCGCTATCTGCAGCACTGATCAACTCATTGCAACCAGTTATATGCAAGATCAAACGCAATTTTGGCACACTAAACAATATAAATATGACGTAGGATTTGCTGTGAGCACGGGAACAGAAAACTCAGAGCTTACGGAAATTGCAAGGGATTGCAGTTTGTGTAGTGATTAAAATGCTAACTTAATTCACGATTCTTACAAAAGAACTCGTCATTGCGAGCCTCACGCCTTTGCTTTATGTGAGGCGTGGCAACCCAGAATGGTGATAAATTGTAGGCAGTACTGGATTGCTTCGTCCCCCTGCGAAGAGCATGCAGGGGTCCTCGCAATGATGGCGTGAATAGTTACACCTTTAACAACTCTCTTTTGTTGTTACTGTCTCCACCGTCCCATTCACCACATCACCACTCACAATCACTGAATTGGGACCTTGTTTCACTACTCCAGGCATTCCTTCGAAAGTGATTGAGCCCTGCACTTTGGATCCGCAGGTTAATTCCAGTATTGGTTTTTTACCATCTGATTTGAGCGTAACAGAACCTTTTACTGTTGAAGATTTCAAAATGGCATGATCATACGCAACTAATAAATCACCATCAAAGGTAGAAAAAGTCGCAGATAAAAAACCCGTTACTTTCGTATTCTCTTCAATCGTTGTACGAATTAAATCTGCCACACCCGCAACACTTAACGACCCATTGAAAGTGACAGAATCTGCTTTAATTGGACCCGCAATATTAGCATTACCTTTTACTGTAGAATTGGTTATTTCAGCCATCCCAACAGCATGCAACTGTCCCATAGTTGATTGATCGGCTTTAATTGGCCCAGAAACAGAAACTCCACCTGTTGATGTTGTTTTTGCTAAGGTAGCAGGACCAATGCAATTAACAGAAGAAACCGTCTCCTTATCAAAATCACAAGCACCTATCTCCATCTCAATGGCATATGCTGCACTTGAAGAAATCGTAATAAGGAAAATAGCAGATAAGATTAACTGAATTCGCAATCCTTTGCTCATCGAAAATTTCTCCATGATAATGTCGATGGATAATACTGCATGCTATTGTTGAATTCAACTTCGATCGCGACCATGCTCTCCTTGAATAGAAGAGTATGTTTCACGCAAGAAAAACGACAATATAATCGCGAGCGCAAGACAAATAGGTAACACACTGAGTGCCATTTTAAAGGCGTGCGGAGAATAAATTCTGGCCCCTTCTACCATCTTCCCAGTCCACTGAAGATCTAACAGTTTACCAACCACCGGCTGAAATACATTTCCGCCAATCATCACTATCATATTTGTTAACGCGATTGCTGTGCCTGCCAGTTTAATGTGCGTGACTTCATGGCAAATTGCAAATGCTACGATCTGCACGCTGGTCATCAAACCAAATGCAAATAATGCAATATGAAGATTCGATAATGATAGATTTGGCACATATAAAAAAATGCATGAAAAAATAAGTGCGAATGCAGATGCAACTGTAATGGGTAAAACACGCCGCCTGATCAAATCAGAAAACCAACCCCAAAACGGTGCGCCGATTGCCCAGCCAAGAAAAACCATAGAATTAGCACGCGCTGCTTGCTCACTCGATAAGCCATGCGCTTGTTGAAGATACGTAATACCCCACAATTCTGCAAACGCTGATAGCGAAAGATAAATTAATAATCCAATGATACCGTTAATCCAAATTTGTGAGCGTTTTACCGCTGCCCATAATCCAACAAACAATTCACGAAAATCCATCACATGAGGATGATAACTACTCGCATAGGGATTTTTATCGCGTATCACTAACCAGAGCACCGCGGCAAGAATAATACCGGCAATAGCAGACAGATAAGATGCCTTCTTCCAGCCCATTGCAGCCACTAATGGCACGAGTAAATAATCTCCCGACATACCACCTATCATTCCCAGACACATCACAATACCTGAAACTAAACCAAAGCGATTAGGCGGTAACCAAATAGTTGCTAATTTCAGTGCGCCAACGAATGCAAATGCTGAACCAAAGCCCACTAAAAATCGCCCTAATTCTGCAACTGCTAAACCTTGCCCTGCAGCAAATAAATAAGTCCCGACAGAACATAATAAGCAAGCCAGTGTTAACAACAATCTCGGCCCATAACGATCCATGAGCAAGCCAACAACAATTTGCATGGGCACATAAGAGTGATAGTAAAAAGCAACTAAATTTCCAACTTGCGCACCGTCTAATTTATACGTACGCATTAACTCAGCTGTCATGACGCTAGGAGAAATACGTAAAAAATATTCATAGCAATAATAAAATGCGCCTAAGCCCACGATTAGCCAAGGCATAAACATCGATCTTTTTGAGGACAGTTCTTGCTGCATAATCTGCTCTCCAAATTAAGCGCCGTCAGCTAAGGCGTGAGGCTCGCAATGACGAGTTCTTTTACCGCAACACCGGATGCAATCGCAGCTTCTGCAACTGCAGATGAAACTCTTTCCTTCAAGCGCGGATCAAGCAACTTAGGAAGAAAATAATCCGCTCCAAACCGCCATGCTTTTTGTTGTTTATATGCTGCTAAGACACTTTGTGGAACAGGCTCATGCGCTAAATTCTTAATGGCGTGTACTGCAGCTAGTTGCATTGCTTCATTGATACAGGTTGCACGCACATCGAGTGCTCCACGGAAAATATAAGGAAAGCACAGAGCATTATTGACTTGATTAGGATAATCACTACGTCCTGTTGCCATAATGACATCACCATGTGCTTGATGTGCGAGTTCTGGCAAAATTTCTGGAACTGGATTCGACAAAGCAAAAACGATGGGTTTTGCTGCCATGGCACGTAACATTTGCACAGTCACTAAATCAGGTCCGGATACACCAATAAAAACATCCGCATCTACCAGCGCTTCTGTTAATGTACGTTTATTGGTTTTAGCTGCAAAATCACGTTTATAAATATTTAAATCATTTCTCTCATTGTGGATAACACCCGCTCGATCCACCATCAGCATATTTTCTTTACGTGCACCGAGTTTTAATAGCAATTGCATAGCCGCAATACCCGCAGCACCAGCACCCGCACAAACAATAATAACTTCACTTAATTTTTTACCTTGTAACTCTAAAGAATTTAATAATCCCGCAGCAATCACAATCGCGGTGCCATGTTGATCATCATGGAAAACAGGAATATTTAAGCGTTCGCGTAACGCTTTTTCAATTGCAAAACATTCGGGTGCTTTAATATCTTCAAGATTAATTCCACCAAAAGTAGGCGCAATACGCGCTACGGTATCAACAAAATCCTTGGGATCTTCACAGTCAACTTCAATATCAAACACATCCAAATCAGCAAAACATTTAAATAAGACTGCTTTACCTTCCATCACGGGCTTGCTTGCCAATGCACCTACATTCCCTAAACCCAAGACCGCAGTACCATTGGAAATAACAGCGACTAAATTACCTTTACTGGTATAGCGATAGGCGGTTTCAGGATGCTTAGCGATTTCTTTGACAGGTTCTGCAACACCCGGCGTATAAGAAAGGGATAAATCATGTTGCGTGGCGGTAGGTTTGGTCAGTGCCATACCTATTTTACCGGGAGTAGGATGTTCGTGATAAGCAAGCGCTGCTGCGCGTAAATCATTTTTCGTCATTCTTTATAAATATCCTTTAAATAAAAAAAGAACTCGTCATTGCGAGCCTCACGCTTTAGCTTTATGTGAGGCGTGGCAATCCAAAATGGTGATAGTTGTAGGCAGTACTGGATTGCTTCGTCGCAAAAGGCGCTCCTCGCAATGACGGTATGAATAATTACAAAAAAGGCGCCATAACAGCGCCTTTTAATAATAACTTACGCAACCATAACAATATGGCACATCTTTTTAGCTAGCTTCATCATGAGCAACCAGCGCATAGTGTGCCTCAATCTATGATTAGCCTTTTTTTGCCTGATCAGTATCTGCTTTCGCCTTGGCACTTCTCTTGCCTGTCATGCCATATTTCTGCTGGAAGCGATCAACACGTCCAGCTGTGTCCACAATCTTTTGTTTCCCAGTATAAAAAGGATGGCATTTCGAGCACACTTCTAAAAGTAAATCTTTACCTAAAGTGGAACGTGTCTCGAATGTATTACCACAGCTACAACTAACCTTAGTCGCCTTATATTCTGGATGAATACCTTCTTTCATAACACACCTCTTCTAAATCTAACAATAAATAAACAATGCCTTCGGATAAGTATACACCAAAAGCAAGTAAAAACAGGGGAGTCATGATAACGGAGAGAAGAGGTAGATGCAAGATGACTTTTGGGGCCCCACAATCTAGTTCACTAGCCACTCCGAGTGTGCCATAATGTCGAGCAGCAAAATTGCGTGAGCAATTAACAGATTTTGACTTGAAGAGAAGAACATACAAATGAAAACGAGACCAAAACCAACACTTAAAGGCATTATTCCTGGTTTTTCCAACTATAACCTTGTGAAAACCCTCGACATTAGAACTAGCGTAATGCGTAATTTAAGTAAGCTTTTGATGCTGGAGGAGTATTTACATTATGCAGATGCCGCTTATTGTGTGGCATTGATTATAGGTGATAACCTCTCATTAATAGAATATTGTGAAAAATTTGAGACTGAGATCAATTCCGATACATTAAAGAATATAGGGACCCGCCTCCTCGTATTAAGAGAACATTTTAAAAAATTTAACATTATCACCGATTCCAATACATATAAGGAATTTGAGACCTGGGCTAAGGAAGCCTATAAATTATATTTAAAACACTCACCAGAATTACAATCCGGAAAGATAACGCCAAATCAACTACATGCTAAAAGCTTGGACGCGTTTGCAAGCGTTGTACCCGGGACATTCCCTGGAGAACCTGGCAAAAAACTGCTAACAAAAATACCAAATAGCTCTGATTTTTTTGAACAGCCGCCCGCAGAAAAACAACCATCAAAAGGCATTTTAAGCTGGCTGGGGCGCGGAATCAAATGGCTGTTTGGCTGTTGCTTTGCTACAACAAACAGCTCTATTCCTCCGGGAAAACAACCAGCTTCTGTTCAACCCGCAACAGCTGGCAGCCCCCAACGGCAATCCATGGAAGAGCATGACGCAAATAACTTAAGCCTTTTTGATTCTCAAAATACTAGCTTATCGCTGATGGGAGTCTCATCATCCCCTCTTCGAAGCCCTCTTAACTTGTCTACTGATTCAAATCGCGCAGCTGAGACTCCTGGTGCTCCGCAGACACCAGCTAGAACTCCTGCTGCCGCTGCCCCTGGCACATCAGTTAGAACGCCAGGTGCTGGTTTGTTTGATGGCTCGGAATCTGCAGTATCGCCTAGAGGAAAACAACCACTAGCTAGACAGCTCTTTCACAACCCCGAGCCACAGAAGAAGCACTACCACATCCTAAATTCCGCCACCACCGGCGCATGATCCGAGGGACGTTCCCAAGCCCTCGGTATTTTATCAATCTCGCATTTAACACATTGGGGTGCAAGCGCATGACTTACTAAGATATGATCAATGCGCAAACCCATATTGCGCTTGAATGCATTTAATCGATAATCCCACCAAGTAAAACTTTGCTCCTTGGGTGCAAGCAAACGAAAACAATCTGTCAGTCCAGTATCCAGTATTTTATAAAATGCTGCGCGCTCAGGTTCGCTAAATAATACTTGGCCATCCCACAATTTTGGATTGTGTACATCTATATTGGCAGGTGCAATATTAAAATCACCTAACACAATGAGATTGGGATAGGTTTGTAATTCTTTTTCTAAAAATACCGTCAACTTTTGCAACCAAGATAATTTATATTGATATTTTTCAGAATAAACATTTTCACCATTGGGGACATAAAGATTTAAAATACGTAAATTTCCTAGCGTGAAAGCAAGAATGCGCCGCTGATGGTCATCTAATCCTGGAATATCTTTCAATACTTCTGAGCCTGCTTCACGACTAAAAATCGCCATCCCGTTATACGTTTTTTGTCCGCTATAAATAGCTTGATAACCGGCTTGATTAATTTCCGCAATGGGAAAATCTGGGTCGGGTAATTTGGTTTCTTGAATCGCTAATACATCGGGCTTGGCACTTGCTAACCACTCCAAAACATGTGGCAAACGCACGCGCAGTGAATTGACATTCCAAGTAGCGATTTTGAACATGGCAGGGTTCTTCCTAGTTCCTTATTTCGCGCGCATTGTTACATAAATTCAGTGCGCCGTCTTTACTTTACAGCCCAGTCACTCGTCATGAAGTAGGTGATGGAGGTAACCATCCCGAAGCCGAGGGAGCACTTGGCCCAGACACAGGAGAAGATAATGCAAAAAGAGACACACTGCTCTTCCCTACAGAGGACTCAGGCAAAGTAGCTAAAGGAGAAGTAGGCAAAGGTGACATACTGCTATTTGGTAGTTGTGGGGGAGATCCTGAGACTGCTCAGAACCAGACGGAGATGAAGATAATGAAGATGATAAATCTGACGGCGAAGAAAGAGTTCTTGGACTCGCTTGATTTTTATTATATCTATACAACGCGATCGCAAGCTCTTCAACATATGATAATGCGCCATTCGGCTGCGGCTCAACCTGAGACTCTTCGTATTCAGATAATAAGGAAAAAATATTAATTAAACATCCCCATCTTCTACCATAATTGACTACTAGTAAATTTTTCGTACCAAGCTTATATTTTTTATATACTTGCAATAAAGCATTACAATTTTCTTCCCCACTCAAGCCCCACTGTGGTGCTTCCAAAAAGAGTATATTATACACTGTAAAAGATCGTAGCGGCGTTTCCTTATTAAGATCACGTGCTGAGTATATTTTCACATTGAAAGTAACAATATTTTTTTGATTTCTATTTTCCGTTGCTGACTCCTTTTGGTCTTCTTCCCGAGCAACAACACTATAATCATCACCTCTATACTGCCCCCCATTTTTAAGAATCCCATAAAGAGCATCATTATCACGAAGCGTAACAATACAATTTCCTTGAAAATCTAAAAGCCTCTTTAGAATGCCATTTACCTTAATACGTAAGCTATATTCATATAATTCAGCCGCAAGCGCTAACGCTTGTTTATACTGATTAGTTTCCATTATGGCTTCTAGTTGCTTTGGCTCCAGTTTTGCATTATGCACAAGCTCTAAAATTTCTTGTATGGAGCTTAAAGAGATAAAAGTAGTACGATGCTTTTTATAAAACTTTAATAACCAAAAAGTAAAATTTAACCATGGCATTTTGTTAAACTGTTTTTCATTGCCAGGATAATACACAAATAAATCCTTTGCCAGTCCCCGCTGAGATAAAACATTCAAATCATTATAATTATCTGCACACATACCCAATAATGGAGCGGTGACATTGAGATTTATGTAATAGATATCGAAAATACGCTCTTTCTTTTCTGATTTACTCGTAATCACTAACTTAAAGGTAAGAAGCTTACTTAGATTGTTACTCTTAGCTTCCGGTTTTTGCTCATTTTGTTTGGCAGAACCCCTATGTAGAAAGTGCAGCCCTTGCTTTTCTGGATGCTTTGGATCAACAACCGGATCTAATCTTGTTCGTTTGCCTGTCACGCATGCTTCAATCTCTGCATTATCCGTCAAATATTCTTGCTTATTTTGCCAAGCAGATGCGTAATATTTATCATTCGCATATAATTCTTGTTCGTTAAGAATCATATTGAAAGATGGATTAAGCATAATAATAGTAGACCTCTGCGTCTTAAAAATCGCATCAAGTGCATCATCTGTTTCCTGTAAAGATCGTTTTAGAATTCCTTCTTGCAACGCGCGATGCTCGCGCAACAACGGGTTCTCACGGGGGCCACGAAGCCGTTGTTGCAACTGTTGTTGCGCGTCCTGCAACGGTTGCGCACGGCTACTAGGACGGTAGTAGTTAGTAAACAAATTATTTTCCTCGTTTGTTGAGCGTAATAAATTATGTATTTTCTTTATTTTGTTATAACTTTAATTCTACCTTGTAAAACTTAAGGTTTTATTAAAATAACCGCATTTTCAGTATTTTCACTGGCTTAAATCAAATATTTAGGTAAAATAGGCGGTTTTCTATTAGGTGAATAAACGTGTCAGAACAATTGAGAAATATCGCTATCATTGCCCATGTCGACCATGGCAAAACCACATTGGTCGATAAGCTATTGCAGCAAACTTCTAGCTGTATCCAAAAAAGTCACTAACACAGAACGCGTGATGGATAGCAATGATTTAGAGCGCGAACGTGGTATTACCATTCTCGCGAAAAACACAGCTCATGAAATGGCGCGATTATCGCATCAACATTGTGGATACCCCCGGACATGCTGATTTTGGCGGTGAAGTGGAACGTATTTTATCGATGGTTGATTCTGTATTATTACTGGTAGACGCAGTGGATGGGCCGATGCCTCAAACCCGTTTTGTCACACAAAAAGCTTTTGCGCAAGGCTTAAATCCTATTGTTGTCATCAATAAAATTGATCGGCCCGGCGCGCGACCCGATTGGGTAGTGGATCAAGTATTTGATTTATTCGACAATTTAGGGGCAACCGATAAACAGCTGGATTTTCCTATTGTTTATACTTCTGCATTATTGGGTTATGCCACATTAGATCCTACAATACAAACAAGCGACAGATATGACTGCCTTTGTTTGAAACCATAGTCAATCACGTGCCACCGCCGCCAGTTGATCTCAATGGTCCATTTCAAATGCAAATCAGTACACTCGATTATTCCAGTTATGTTGGCATGATTGGCATAGGCCGCATTACGCGCGGACAAGCAAAAACCAATATGCCTGTCACTATTATTGATCGCGAAGGGAAAGTACGCCAAGGTCGAATTTTACAAGTGTTGGAATATTTAGGCTTAGATCGCAGTGAAGTTCCTGTCGCCAATGCGGGTGATATTGTTGCAGTCACCGGAATTGATGAATTAAAAATTTCAGATACTTTGTGTGATCCCACTCGCGTAGAAGCATTCCTCCACTCACAGTGGATGAACCCACTGTTAGCATGACATTCCAAGTTAATACATCGCCTTTTGCTGGAAAGAAGGGAAATACGTCACCAGCCGCAAAATCCGTGAACGTTTGGAACAAGAATTATTACACAATGTTGCATTGCGTGTGGAAGACACTGCCGATCCCGATAAATTTAGAGTTTCTGGTCGCGGCGAATTGCATCTTTCAATTTTAATTGAAAATATGCGTCGCGAAGGTTATGAGCTTGCTGTATCACGTCCCGAAGTGATCACCAAAATGGTAGATGGTGAATTACAAGAACCTTATGAAAACTTAACGATTGATCTGGAAACAGAACATCAAGGTACTATCATGGAGCAACTCGGCTCACGCCAAGGTGATTTAAAACACATGATGCCGGATGATAAAGGTCGTGTGCGTTTAGATTATATTATTCCCTCACGCGCATTGATTGGTTTTCACACTGAGTTTTTAACCATGACATCAGGCACCGGGCTCATGCATCATGTATTTAGTCATTATGGTCCCGCGGTGAAAGGTGAAATTCCGCACCGTCAAAATGGTGTTTTCATTTCCAATCAGCAAGGCGTTGCCCTTGCTTATGCATTATGGAATTTGCAAGAACGTGGCCGTATGTTAATTAGTCCGCAAACTGAAGTATATGAAGGAATGGTTGTCGGGATGCACACACGCGATAATGATTTGGTTGTGAATGTTTGCAAAGCCAAACAACTCACTAACATTCGCGCTGCGGGTTCCGATGAAAATATTATTTTAACGCCACCGATTTTGTTGTCGCTTAGAACAAGCGCTCGAATTTATTGAAGATGATGAATTGGTGGAAGTCACGCCAGAATCTATTCGCATTCGGAAAAGGTTTTTGAAAGAGCATGAGCGGAAAAGATCAAATAAATAATGATCCTAAATCGCTAAGGGTAGCAACTCCTTATGTGTTAACAAGATTCAAGGGATGGGGGAGCGCTGGCCTAATTCAATCACTTCGGCTTACAATTGCCTATACTCGGTCGCTTGCAATAATCGGTAACGCGGTGAAATTTGGAAAACAACCTACAAAAGTCAGGGTAAAAAAGTCTTTTTAGTGCTGGCGGGAAACACTCAATATCGCTAAGTTGCTCGGCGACTTTGTTAGCGTTGCTTTTCATGGAAAATGCGTTGTATCCCTTATGATAATCTCCCTGCCGTTGCATAAGATCAATAAAAAAAGCACGCCCTCTTTCTAGCACGCTATCGTCCTTAGCAAAAATAACTTTATAACGCATATGATTAGGACCATTTGGGTCAAAACGAATATACATGTCTCCTTGTAGTTTTTGGCCGTCTATTACGGTATCTTTAGGAATATGGAAACGTCCATTCGGTAGTTGTTTTGGAAGAATGCTGAAAACTTTTTTGTGTTCTTCATTTGTAATAATACGCGTCCCTTCAAGGGGTTCATAAGAGGCAACAACAGCAAGAAATTTTTTGTCTTCTTCTGAAGGTTTTATTACTGAGTTATATAGATAATAGAAATCAAAGCTTCGCATATAGCTGAAAATTTCAGTGTTTGCCTTTTTCATCTCCTTCTCCAGCTTATTAAGTTCAGGGAAAAGTAGACATTTTTCAGTATTACGAATGCCATTCTGTTGCTGTAAAGCACATATAGAGGCGTGCTGTAATTCATTTGCTAGCATGAGCAATGTCTGTGTATCTGAACGGGTTGAATCCCACTGTATGTGGATATGGTTCTCGCTATACATATAGGCACCAAAAGCATCCAACTTACTCGGAGGCAAGATTCTAATTTCGAAGCTTGGGCTTGTTAATACGGTTGTTAAAACATCAGTATTTATCGCACAGCGGATCATTCTACGAATTTGTGCTTCCATTTTTTCACATGTATGAATGTAGCTTTTTCTTGATACATTATAAAGTGTTTGATAGTCATTTTTATTATAAGTAATCTTCATTTTTTCAATTAAATTATTTAATTTATCCTGATTTTTTGGTTGTTGTTTACTTTCATTGTGCTTTGGTTTGGGTGGCAAGAAAAGCTGGTTCGCGTTGTTGGTCGAAGGCAGTGTGATGTTAGCAGTTTGATTAAATAATTGTGTTGTATTTGTGCCGTTACTCAAAGTCCGAAATTCAATATTGTGATGGCTATGACTAGAAGGATTAGATATTGCATTGATTACTGTAATATTTGAACGAGTCGGTTTCGAAAGAACTTGCCCTAACGAGCCGGCAGCCATGAGTAACATTAAAAAAGCAAAATAAGGATGCTGTCGGCAATCAATTCCAGAATGGAGTATTTGTTCAATAGGAGTAAATTTCGTGGGCCTATTATTATATTTTTGACTTCGCCTATGTGCGTTAACTGCTGCTAAGTGGTCGCTTGATCGTCTTTGATGCATTGGGGTTTTTACCAGATTGTTTAATTAGCGACATATTATCAATCTATATTCTTAAAGTAACCTTAAGATGACAAGATTGATGAAAGCTATCGTATTCAATCTTAATCTTTTCTTAAGAATCACTTGCTATACTGTGAGCCAGTAATTTAGGAAGCCGTTACAGAAATCATCAGCAATATCAACAAGATGGTCAGGGAAGGCTAACTATGAGGTAAGTGGTATGCAAAACAATCGAGATGCTAGCAAAGTTAGCGCATCGCCTATTACAGAAAATAAGTTGACTCAGTCTATTTTGCTGGAAATACCGACCCTTGTTGTAATGCTTAAGCCATTTATTATTTATACGCTTCGGAATTTAATTCATTCAACGCAAAATTCAGGCCAATATCCAAACTTGGTGCATTCAACAATTAAGCAACTGGCCCCTCGTTTTTCAGGAATCATTTCTACACCTACAACATTTTTTGTGCCAGGAAGGATGAAACAACTCGCAGAAACGCTTGATGAAATAATAGATGAAAAATTAGTTACAGATATTATTAATGAACTACAAAGAGAACTTGATAAACAAGACCAGATTCCTGATTTGAGTCCCTTAATAAAGAGTTATATTGCCGCTATGACACAATGGTTGTCTAAATCAAGCAGGGAAGATTTTGCTGATTTCATCAAAGAATTCCTCGTGAAAAATAAAGATTTTGAAAGTGTGCGCAATGCGTTAAGCAAGGCATTGCTAAATGTTATCAAAACACATAAAACAACCAGGTTACCCGCTATTCTAAGTAAATTATTTCCAAGTGACCCACTATCTCAAAATGCATTATATTATTTTATCACCTATATGGTGAGTGATGAACATTTGGAAAAATCCATACAAAATTTATCGCGAATTATTCGGGATGAGCTTGTGAAGCCATTAATAGACAAGAAAAAAGAAAATAGCATAACTAAATATAAAATTACAACAGAAAACATAAACCTGGAAAAGCATTTCTATACCAATACGGATTACAATAAATTGCGTAGGAGTTTAGTCAATCTAATTATCTTATTAGTGGGCCCAGCAAAGGAGTCAATTAAGGCGGCTATTACGGAGAAAAATTTCACTGGTTTGCAAGCTAATTTTATTGATACCACTATGAATTCGCCATTCACTCCTCTCGTGAAGTGGTTTGCAAAGAAATTTGCTACTGTCAAAAAAGCTAAAGGTGTTATTGATAATATAGCAAATCTTATTGATAAAAATTACGTTTCATCTCTTTTATCTAAAATATCGGATGAAAAAATAGCAAAGATTTTCTATCTTGTCGAACAATTCACCAGTAAGGTTCTAGCAGGAATATTCAACGTTGAGTATGAAAATGATGTTATAAATTTAATTAATGCAAAAGAAATTATTCAAGAGATTTTATCTGCTATTCGTAGTATTGATAACGATATATCTAAATTACCTCAAGCAGTATTACTCAATACTATTGACCAAGTAGGATCAAAAATATTTCTGAGATTGGCTAGCACCGATAATATTTCAGATTGGCTAGATGCGCTTGAGCAATATCTGTGTTGCATCATTGATCCAATCGCAAGGATATATTACAAGGATGTCTCTGAATTTGAAAACAGTTTAAAATCAGTGTGTCAATTAACCAACTTAAGTGGTGCAGACAGAAATAAGCTAATCAAGCTTTATGATAAGATGGTTATGTCTGCAAACTACACTCAAAAACAAATAAACGAGCGAATCAACCAATTAGAATCTACTCTTGTTAGAGAAGAGAGCTTATGTATTAATGGTAGTGCAGATCAAACGATAGTATATTTAAACGACTTGACTGTCCGTATACCAAATAAAAATTTGACGGAGAAGGATAAAGTATTATTATCTATTTTAGGGTTATCCCAAGATGACAAGAAAAAATGGGAAAATCATCTTTTTCCAGCGCCGGAATCCAGTAATTGGTTGTCTCAACATCTTTGGAATGCAAGATCATCTGTCGAAAATAAAATTGATAATAATGTTCTGATAAAAATGATTGATTTAAAAATACAACGCTTGAAAAGCGTCGCTTCTGTAAAAAATGAACGAGATAATCTAGTGAAGATGAAGGATTCTATCTTGAAAATAACAGGCAATGAACCGCAAATTAGAAACATACTCACTCATGGCAGTCAAATTGACTTGGAAAAATTACTCAACAATCTATCTAAAAATAAAAAAGAATTAGAATCAATAATTGGAAAATATGAATTTTATGTGACTGGCGGAAATACTTTTTTAGAGAAATTTATTTCTCTATTTAAGGGGAACAGATCTGCTTATTTAACGGAAATACGTCATGGAAAAATAAACAAATATGGCCCTGCTTTTGAGCTTCAGGATAAAGTGCTCTACACCATAGAGATAATAAAAGAATTAAGCACAAAAAGAAAAAATTTAAATGAAATAGATGATCTAACTAATATAGCCAAGCTTGAAGACGAATTAAAAGATGCTGTTGTTGCTCTTCGATGTAGTAATAAACCATCGTTTTTCAGTAAGTCATTACAACGAGTTTACGATCGAATAAATAAAACTACAGAGGCAGCCGTCACTCTAAATAAAAAACCCCCGTC
>CAVQBL010000010.1:0-3823 GCA_963710715.1 uncultured Gammaproteobacteria bacterium
TCCTCAACGCTCACTAAAAGTGAGCCACTTTTGCTAAACAAAACTGAGCCACCCTTTATCCTTCTCGCTGCTTAACCTATTCTCAATTAATCTATTACACGACAGAATTAGAAGACGACAATATCGCCTATTTATCCGTGCAAAATAACATGGAGCGATTTGTCATGGATCCAAGACAATGCATTTCTTGTCGAACACGATTTACTCCACTGCGCAATCCAAATCAAAGTTATTGTTCAAAATCACCCTGCCAAAAAAAGCGTCAAAATCGTTATAAGCGGCAGAAACTAAAAATTGATACTGATTACAAACAAAACCAACACAACGCCCAGCAACGCTGGTGTAAAAGCCATCCTGACTATTGGAAACAATATCGCTCTCGCAAACCAGAATATGCTGAATCAAATCGTATGGCGCAACGAACAAGGAACAAAAATCGCAATCAAAAAAGGCAGAACGAGCCATCAGAGGTGATTGCAAAGATCACGCCGTTAATTCCAGAAACAATTAATTTAACAATATGTTACAGCATGGTTTTGCACAGTTTTGAAATGATTGCAAAGAGAGAACGTTATAGGCGGCAAAATGAAGAGTTGGTATTTTCGGGTGCATGAATATTTTCAATAGACATTATATTGACCTCGAATATCACCATATTGAACTGGCGTTTTCTCATATTCGTATTGCTTCGCCATTAGCATTAAAAAAAATGATTGCCTCAATAGATACACACGGACAGCTATTGCCAGTTGTTGTTGTGCCCACAGTCACATCAAGTCGTTACACCTTGATGGATGGCTATTTGCGCATTCAGGCAATGAAGAAACTAAGACACGATATCGTAAAAGCAGAAGTATGGGAGTGCAGCGAAGCTGATGCATTATTATCATTACTTGCCCATCAAGGACAAAGGGATTGGGAAGTTTTCGAAGAAGCTCAAACATTACGAGAATTACAAACACGATATCACTTATCCCAGGGAGAAATTTCTAAAAGAATTGGACGTACCCAAAGTTGGATTAGTCATCGATTAGCTTTACTTTCTGCACTAACGGAACCATTTACTGAAGCTGTGATACAGGGAAAGATAAGCACATGGTCTGCACAGCGTATCCTAGTTCCCATCGCGCGCGCGATACCTTTGCATGCAGAATATTTGCTGAAGTATTTATCTCAGCATACCCACAGCACGCGAGAATTATCCGAATTTCTTCAGCATTACCAAAAGTCAAATAAAACTGCCCGAGAAAAAATGGTGATGCAGCCAGATTTATTTTTTAAGGCACAAAAAACAATAAAAATGGAAAAAGAAGCTAACCGATTAAAATCAGGGCCAGAAGGACAATGGCAATTTAGGCTGTCAAACATTGCCGATCAAATCAAGCATTTGGAAAAATTGGTGCCCCAACTTTTTTATGACAAACAAGAAGAAAAAGTTTGTCAACAATTACTTTTGCCACTGGAACGAATTCAAGACCATTTAAATCGAATTTTAACAACATCCAGGAGGCAATACCATGATAGACAAAATGAAACGTCAAACCATTATTACACTGCACCAATTAGGCAAGAGTTGTCGGCACATTAGTAAATTACTTTCTATTTCGCGTAACACGGTAAATAAAATTCTGAGTGAAGGAGCTGAGCCACCTAAGCAAGAACGTAATAATCAGACAAATGATTTAACCCCTATTATTAAAACAGTATTCGAGCGAGTGAATGGCAATGTTGTGCGTGTACAAGAGATACTGAAATCGGATTATGATCAAGACATTGCTTACAGCACGTTGACGCGCATGACGCGAGAAATAAATTTACGTAAAGCACCAGAACGATTTGGTGAGTACGTATATGAACCTGGTATCGAGATGCAGCATGATACCTCTCCTCATAAAGTAAGCCTTGGTGGGAAAATAATAAAATCACAATGTGCTTCGTTAATATTTGGATTTAGTCGCAAGCTTTTCTTTCAATATTATCCTCGATTTACTCGTTTTGAAGTAAGAGCATTTTTATTGTCTGCCTTAAAATACATGGGTGGCAGTTGTCAGCGCTGTGTCATCGACAACACCAGCGTTATTCTGGCATCGGGCAGCGGTGCCGATGCGATTTTTACGCCAGAACTTATGAATTTTGGAAAAATATTTGGTTTTACATTCTTTGCTCATGCTATTCGCCATTCAAACAGAAAAGGGAAAATCGAGAGGCCATTTCATTTTATTGAAAATAATTTTCTTGCAGGCCGAGAATTTGAAGATTGGAATGAACTCAATCAACGGTCTGTTGATTGGTGCACCACCTATGCAAACCAAAAAATAAAGCAAGTATTAGGAAAAAGCCCTGATGCCGCTTTTATTCAAGAAAGACCCTATTTAAACCCCTTGCCGGAAATATTACCTCCTGTTTATGGGCATTGCTCAAGAACGGTTGATTCTCAGGGTTACGTTCACCTTGATAATAATCGTTATAGCGTACCGGAACGATTGATAGATAAAGAAGTCGATGTTTACAAATATATTGACGAGGTCATTATCAACTACAAACATGAAGAAGTCGCAAGACATCTGCGCGAAATTAACCTGGCGGACCAGAGAATAAAAGCTGAGGGCCATCACATTCAAAAAACTCGTCAAATGAGCCAGCATAAAGCCAATGAAACAGAGCAGGCATTGTTGGGCCAAAATGAAGTGCTGGATGCTTATATTGCTGAATTCAAAACACGCATAAGAGGAAGAGGGTTAAGATATCTTAATCAATTGCTTTATCTCAAACGGACTTATCCCACAGATTCATTTATTGCAGCTATAGAGCGTGCTTATACCTATGGCCTTTACGACTTAAACCGTTTAGAAGATTTGATTTTAAAATATATCGCCGGGAACGTTTTTAATTTATGCGATGACAAGGAGTATGCAATGAATGCGAAAATTATAGAGCTTTTAACACAATTAAAACTATCAGGCATATCGAATTGCATCGAAGAAGTGTTAATGGAAGCCGAGAAAAATGGATGCGCAACAGAAGATGTTTTATTGGAATTGTTAGAGGCAGAACACCGCCAAAGACAAGCGAAATTCTTACATAATCGAATTAAGCACGCAAAATTACCTGAAGAGTGGACATTCGATACGTTTCCCTTCCATCAACAACCAAATGTTAATAAAATTCAAATAATGAGTCTTGCTAAATTAAATTTTATAGAGCGTCATGAAAATATTGTTTTTGTTGGCGATACAGGAACCGGCAAATCAGGGCTTGCAATGAGTTTAATGCGACAAGCGTTGTTGAGTGGCTATCGTTGTAAGTTTTTTAATGCGCAGGCACTTCTTGATGATTTATATTCTTCGCTAGCTGATCATCGATCATCAAGGCTAATGAAGCAATTGTTTAACTATGATCTCATTGCGATTGATGAGCTGGGGTACTTAAATTTAAGCGAAGAAAAAGTAAATATGTTTTTTAAATTAATTGATATGCGATACAGAAAGAAACCAACCATCATCACCACTAATCTTCAGTTTGAGGAATGGTACGATGTATTTAAACAAAAAACTTTAGTTGATGCCTTCTAGACCGACTCAAACATTATTGTACTGTGATTAAAATTAATGGGAAAAGTCTTAGAGATCCTACAAAAGATGAAACAGTAAAATCAAAAAATATCAAGCAATCAAAAAAATCTTAAACATTATCTTCAAAATAAAACTGCATAGATGGCACAGCCTATCTGTGCCATAATACATTCCAAAAAATTACGATTAGTGCGCAGCAACTGGATCAGTTTCTTATAGCAGAAATGGCTCAATTTTAATGAGCGTTGAGG
>CAVQBL010000011.1:0-11706 GCA_963710715.1 uncultured Gammaproteobacteria bacterium
CAAAACCATAATGTTCGCTGAAGTGCTGATAATTTGCATTGATATCGGGATCATAAAGATGTGCCTTGATAACACCTGATTTTAAGTTTTATGTTAAGTAAACCATTATGTTGAGTGGTTTAAACAAGCTTCGTATTTTCTCGTAAAAACCACATTTTTCAATCTCTTAACTTCACATAATAAAACACTAATCTCATACCTTTATTATAGTAATTTTCATTCACTATAGGGGATATGACATGCTTTATAAAAAATCTAAACTGTTAATTGAATACGTTAATTTTCTTCGCGATCAGCAGTGCTTGTCTGATGCAACAATTATTATTCGTAAAAAATTTGCAGAACCATTTCTACATCATCTTGGCAATATTGCTCACCCATCAAGGCTATCTAGATTATCTGCAAAAACCATACATGATTACATCATTGTGACATCATCACCCCTGCATCGTGCGAGTAAAAAACATGTAACTTCATCTGTTAGAAGTTTCCTCAGCTTTGCACATATTAAAGGTTATTTAAAGAAAGATTTAATAGAAGCAGTCCCAGTGATTCCGACAAGAAAATTGGATCGTTTACCTCAAAACATGTCTTGGAAAGATACTCAAAAACTTCTCAAGATGCCGGATAAAAAAACACATACAGGACGACGCGATTTTGCAGTTTTATCATTGCTAATTAACTATGGTGTGCGAATTGGCCAAGTTACAACTTTAAAATTGCAAGACATTCATTGGCGTGAGGGCGTTATTTGTTTTGCAGCAAGCAAAAACAGTAATGCTTCGCGTTTGCCTCTTCATAAAGAGGTTGCAAATGCATTGTTGGTCTATATCAAGAAAGATCGAAAGGTATTTGAGTTTCAAGAAGTTTTTTTGACTATTAGAGGGATTCAACGACCTTTAAGTAAAAACAATCATTACTGGAATTGCTTAAAAAAATATTATGTAAAAGCTGGGATTGTTTCGCCTTCTCAAGGATCTCGTATTATTCGCCATGCTTTTGCTACACGGCTAGTAAATCAAAAGCTACCTATCAAAACAATATCTGATCTGCTTGGACATCGATGGATTGAAACTACCTTTATTTATACCAAGGTTGATGTAGCCCGACTACGAGAACTTGCCATTAATTGGCCGGAGGTTGTGTAATGAAAAAAAAACGATTTAAAGGCCCAATGGGAAAATTTATAAAACAGCATTTAGAACTCCGCAGATCTCTTGGTTTTATATATAAAGGAACTGAATATCCTTTAGATGCATTTGATCAGCATTTAGCAAAATACTTTCCGTACTGCAAAACAATTACTCGTGAGATGGTTTTCGGTTATCTTGACTCTACGCATCATCTTCAATCTAAAACTCGGAGTGATCACGTTAGCAAACTACGACAATTTTGTCGTTTTATGTTTCAGTTCAATACAAAGACATATATCCCAGAGAATGGTCTAGTAAGTCCGGGAATAGTTCAAGTAAAACCACATATTTTTACAGAAAAAGAGATTCATAAACTCATTAAGCAAGCGAAAAAAATTCGTGGAAAGAATACGCTGTTACCCTACACCTATGCAACGATTATTGGGTTGTTATGGGTGACAGGGATGCGGATTGGTGAAGTTGTTAAGCTTAAAATAGAAGATGTTGATACGATCGACGGCATTATCTATGTTCGGCAAACCAAGTTTTTTAAATCTCGTCTCATTCCTTTATCAGAGTCATCGAATCAAGCGCTCATAAAATATAAAAAACAACGAGCGAAGTTTAATTATAGTGAAGAGACTGGAACATCATTTTTCTTTAATAACAGAGGAAAACCTTGCATAACAGCCACGGCACCTAGAACAATCAAAGAACTCATGATTAAGGTTGGCTTGAAAACCATTCAGGGTAAAGTGCCTCGTGTTCACGATATACGACATACCTTTGCGACACGTTGTTTATTGGATTTTTATAAAGCTGGAAAAGATCCTACGGCATATCTCCCCGTTTTAGCTACCTATTTAGGGCATGCAAATATTGCCAACACGCAGGTTTATTTACATCCATCGATTGAACTACTGAATATCGCAAGCCAAAAAGTTCAATCCTATACCCAATCTTTACCGGGAGAAAAATATGAAACAAGAAAATAAATTAATGCCATTTACACAATCCTTCTTTCAAGAATATCTCGTTGTGCATCGCGGTTAAGTCAAAATACTATTATGGCTTACCGTGACGCATTAAAATTATTCTTTGCTTTTGAAAGTTCACATCAAAATAAACCCGCTATCAAGCTCACATTGGAGAACTTAAATGCCGAATCCGTTTTGGCATTCTTAAACCAGATCGAAATAAAAAGAAAAAATAGTATTGTGACTCGGAATTTAAGACTAGCTGCGCTAAAAACATTTTGTCTCTATTTGAGTACAAAAGATATTTTAAGAATCGGTGAATATCAAAAAATTATGGCTCTTCCATTAAAGCGAGCTCCTCATAAAGTAGTGGACTATCTCGAAGTTAATGAGGTTAAATTAATACTAGAAAGTATTGACCGCACAGAAATCAGCGGGCAACGAGACTATGTGTTACTTAAGCTGCTATATAATACGGGTGCTAGGGTACAGGAAATCTGCGACTTAAAAGGTGAACTCCATCACTTTTGGCCATGTTCCTGTCATCACTATTGTAGGGAAAGGAAAAAAAACACGATATGTTCCAATATGGCCAGAAACAGCTAAGCTTTTACAAAATTATTTAAAGGTTATTCAATTGTCAAAAAAACCGGATGCGAATCTTTTTATGAATTTACAAGGAGAACCCCTTGGTCGTCACGGTGTACGTACATTATAAAGCAACGATGTTTTGCAGCAGAAAGTTCTTGCCCGAGTCTAAAGAAAAAACTATAGGTCCGCATACCTTTCGTCATACTACAGCAATGCATTTCCTTCAAGCAGGAGTTGATCTTAGTATTATCAAGAGCTGGTTAGGTCACGTTAATTTAGCAACAACGCATGCTTACATTGAAATTGATATGGAAATGAAACGTAAAGCATTAGAAGCTTGTTCTTCTATGAGAAAATCATCTTCGTTGAAAAATCTTCTGGATAAGAACAAAGATATTTTAACTTGGCTCGATTCAATATCAGGTAATTAGTCTTTCGTTATGTAGAGTTGATGTACTGAAAAGATGTGGTTTTTACGAGAAAATACGAAGCTTGTTTAAACCACTCAACATAATGGTTTACTTAACATAAAACTTAAAATCAGGTGTTACCAAGGCACATCGTTATGATCCCGATATCAATGCAAATTATCAGCACTTCAGCGAACATTATGGTTTTGCTATTGTCCCTGCACGAGCAGCCGAACCAAAGATAAAGCAAAAGTAGAAAATGCGGTGGGTTGTGTAGAAAGACAAATTCTTGCGCCATTACGAAATATTACCTTTACCAGCATTGGCGAAATTAATGCAGCCATTAAATCAACGACTTGCTGCTTTGAATGTCAATCGTTTCAAAAAATGAAAACATCACGACGAGAACTATTTGAGCTGTTGACAAGCCAGCATTAAAACCATTACCACAAGATCGATATCAATATGCAGAATGGAACAAAGCAAAAATTAATATTGATTATCATTTTGTTTTTGATGATCACTATTACAGTGTGCCTTATCGTTACATCCATCATGCAGTAGAAATTCGCTGCGACTTCAAAAATAGTAGAATGTTTTTATCAGGAAAAACGCATTGCTGTCCATGAGCGGAGTTATCTTCGTTATAAATATACCACAATAGCAGAGCATATGCCACCAGCCCATCGTGCCCATGCAGAATGGACCCCTGAACGAATTAAAAGATGGGCAAATAAAATTGGGCCCGAGACAGCTAAATTTATTGAGCACATGATTGCAGCACGTGCATTTCCGCAGCAAGCCTTCCGTGCATGCCTTGGTTTGTTACGTTTGGGAAAAAGGTTTGGAGAAGACCGCCTTGAAAAAGCTTGTGCAAGAGGATTATTTGCAGGTGCCACACGCTACCAGCAAGTTGAGTCAATCTTAAAAAATAAATTAGATGCAATACCTATTTCTCATGTGGAACCACCGCCTATGGTGTCTTCACATGAAAATATCCGTGGTTCTACCTACTACAAATAATTTTTGGAGAAATAAAATATGTTAAGTAATCCTACCTTAGAAAAACTTCGCACACTGCGATTAATAGGCATGGCTGATGCTTTTCAAGAACAGCTTTCGCAACCATTACCCGATTTAGATTTTGAATCTCGTTTAGGATTACTGATTGAGCGAGAATGGTATCTAAGAGAAAATCGACGTTTAAAAAGACGATTAACTCAAGCAAAACTACAGCAAACTGCTTGCATGGAAGATATTGATTTTAAGCACCCTCGTGGACTAAATAAATCAAATATTCTGGAGTTAGCGCGGGGGCAATGGATTCAACAGCATTTAAATTTATTAATTACTGGGCCTACCGGATGTGGAAAAACTTACTTGGCCTGTGCCATGGCACACAAAGCTTGTCTATCTGGATTCACTTCTCGATACTATCGCCTACCTCGTCTTTGGCACGATCTTAAAATTGCAAAAGCGGATGGCACATATACCCAGTGGCTTTCTCAGGTTGCAAAAATTGATCTTCTGATTTTAGATGACTGGGGGCTTGTTTCACCTGATGATGAACAGCGTCGTGACTTGCTTGAGATGCTTGATGATCGTTATCAACAGCGGTCTACCATCATTACCAGTCAATTACCGACGACACATTGGCATGAACATTTAAATGACGCGACTCTGGCAGATGCTATCTTAGATAGGCTTTTGCATAATTCTGTGCGATTGGAATTAAAGGGAGATTCATTACGAAAAAATAAAAAACCTTTACAAGAAGAAAATTCTTAACAGATAATGCACCCGTGACCTGAATCGACCGTTCGAGAAATTATGAAATGACTGTTCGAGTAGAAGTGAAATCAGTGTTCGCTTTTAGATGAAATAGCTGTTCGTTTCGACTGAAATACGCACTACAACTTTATTTTTAAAAGGAGCTAAGCGATTTAAATAACATTCAACAGGGTAATTTTTTTCATCCTGAGAAGGAGATATCTGAATCTCTTTGTCATCAGCGGCTTCATAAACTTTACATTTTTTATGCACTTCATCAATTGATAGCCATAGGGATACAAATCCCATATCGATTTCGGTTCTTCTGTTGTTTACTTGAGCGTCAAATTCAGCTTTAGCAATAGCCTGAAAGTACCAACATTCGCTGTATGGGTTGTGACCTCCATAGTGGCCATTCTGACGATATCCCGACAAATAATGAATATAATGCGCAGCTCTTGTTGCTTCTAATCTTATACCAGTCCATTTTTTTTGATTTTGTGATCCGCAAAAGCGAATCACTGCTTCGTGCAATGCTGACGAAGCTTCATTGACTGATAGGGTCATAATTTCTATGTGCGGAAAAGTAACATTTTTTGGCGGTCCACCAAGGTATTTAGAATTTTCATCACAAGCCTCACAAGCTAAGTAAGCACCCTCTATCTTAGCTTGGTTTTCGCGCGCAATTAATTGAAATATATATCTGCCGTCGTCTCCTTCACTACTCACGGAGGCATCGACTGGTATCTTTTTACCATCAGGAAATATCACTCGTGTTTTAAGCGGTATTATTTGCAGCTTTTCTCTATTTGGCATATTACACAACTCCTCTTGATTTTATTTACATAAGTGATAAATATTATCATATTTAGCTAGAAGATGTACACGATTTATCCACTCCAGGCTTGATCTTAGATAATATGCCAGAAGTTTTTTCAGTTTTTTCTTTGTAGTAATTAAAAATATGTCTACGAATCACCAAATGAGATGGGTTCATTAATTTAAAAATCAACACTCCCAATATATTTACCTTCTCCTTCAATACAGTCTTTTATAGTGTCGCCATAGTACCCAAGCATAATTTCCTTTGACCTTTCTGTGAAGCATGACTGTGCCAGGGTGTTAGATTTTTTAAGTCATTTTCACCAAAAGGCGTGCACGTATTTTCTGAGTTAGGATAAACCATTTGCCAGAGAGCAGAAGAGCTATTTTCTTTTTGTTAACAATGTACAAACCAACCCAATCATTTTATCTTTTTCTTTCGGCGTACTTTCTGCAATTAAAAGTGTAATAGCAGTAATGCAGGTGGTGTAATGCGTGTAAAGGTCTAGTGCTTTTGCTTGACGTAAAAACCATATAAAAGCATATGCACCACTGCGTTTATTTCCATCTACAAATGGATGATTTTTAACAATGAAATAAAGCAGATGAGCTGCTTTTTCTTCAATGCTAGGATAAAGTTCTTCCCCACCAAAAGATTGCATGACATTTCCAATAATGCCAGCACATGCTATCTTTTGTTCTTTCAACACCAAAAATATCAGTAGCTTCACCTTTTGCAATGAGATTTTGTTTTAATTCAGCTAATGCTTTATTCAATTTTTCTGCTGTTAATGCCACTTTCTTTTTTGTTACGCCTTGAGTACTAATTTATCTTTATCATAAGCATCCAGTGAAAACCATGTGTCAGCAAATAATGTGACAAGTTCAAGTATGCTATCATGATCAATTGTGGTATCGGCGGGTAATAATGCTTTAACATCATCAATGGCTTTAAGAAATTCAGCATAATTTTTTTGTATTCGATGTTGATTGATAGTATAGCCTTTGTAAATATGGTCTTTAAGTGTTTTTGTTGCCCATTGGCGAAAGGCGATAGCTTTTTTAGAATTTGTACGATAGCCAACGGCTAAAATAACATCTAAGCTATAAAATTGTACCTGATATGTCTTGCCATCCTCGGCAGTATGTGCCAATTTTGCACATACTGATTTCGCATTTAATTCTTTATCTTTCAATATATTGCGAATGTGTTTTGTGACAACCGAACGCTCTATCTCAAAAATATCAGCAATATGTTCTTGGCTTGCCCAAAGCATATCTGCAGAAGTGTCTTGCTTAAGACTAATGGCACCATTTTTAGTTTGATATATAACCGTATCATCAATATTTTTTTTGATTTTCATAGTAAGTCCTTGCGTTAAGCTCTGGCGTCATTGAGACTGTTATAAAACCATTGCACACTTACAATTTCTTCTTCAGCTAGTTATTGGATGGATTGCAGTAAGACTCTTTTGATCCTATTTTCCTTAAAATAAAATCAGCAATCATCTGCATAGGTTTTCGTAATCTTTCTACATCTAAAATAATATAACCCGCTGTTACATCTCCATTCATTTTATGATTTAGCAATCGTTTTAACGCATACGCTGGAATATCAAGACTTTCAGCAATTGTTATAAACGTTCGGCGTAAATCATGTACTGTAAACTGAATGCCTGTTGCCTCAATTACTTTAGCCATTTGTTTGCGAGGCTCGATAATGTATCCACCTTTGCCCGTACCCGAAAAAACATAATCACTCGTCGATATTTGTTTGCGTTGTATGAGAAGAGTATGTAAATAATCTGATAAAGGCAAGGTGTGGGACTGTCTATTTTTAGTGTCTGAAATTGTTAATGTCTTAGCCTTTAGATCGACTTGATTCCAGTGTAATTGCGCTGCTTCTTGGCGGCGCAATCCTGTAAATAAAATGAGTAGCAAATAATCTCTCAGTGTTTCGTTTGATAAATCTATTACGCCTTTATACCAAGCAGCGAGTTCGTGAGATTTAATGAATGTTTGACGTCGTTCAACTCGATACCAGGCTCTTGCTTGTGATAAGCGTTTCACTGGATTTTCTGTAATTAATGATCGACCGAGAGAGTCTTCATATTGCCCCGCAGCGAAATTAAAAAGTGCTCGCAATACGCGCATAGCTTGATTTGAATAAGATGTACCATGCTTTTGTCCGAGTATTTCATGATATTTAATAACTTTGTCTTTAGTGATAGAAAGTAGGGGCTTTTTCCCCCATTCTGAAAATACAGCACGCATCATATTTTTGTAGTCATAAAGTGTTTTTGGCTTTAAATTTTTACGTGCATTTAAATAGTCTTGGAAAACTTCACCAAGACTTATAGTACTTGCTTTGGCAGATTGTTTTTCAGCAATAGGGTCGATTCCTGTTGCAATTTTGCCAAGTAGTTTTTGTGCTTCTTTGCGTGCTTGTTCAACGGTTAGCTCTCCATAGCGACCTAGTGTAAATGCGGCGCACTTTGTTTCTGATTAGCTTTTCTATAACAAAGCTTTTAATACCGCTAGCAGTAATGCGGACAGCAAAACCTTTCAGTTGATCGTCACGATAAAAGGCTTGATCTCTGTCTTTAGGTGGGTCAATCTTTTCAATTGTTAAAAACCTATTAGGAGAACTTCTAACGCATTATAGACAAAGTATATTGAAAATAAAAGAGTTTCACGGGTTATTAAAACCATGTAGAAGTCGCTAAAAGTGTTAAAAATGCTCATTTGATATTTCGTAATCAGTAGGTCCGCGGTTCGACTCCGCGCGTCGGCATCAGTTTAATCAATAGGTTAAATATATTATGCGAGAGTTAAAAATTAGTGTGTCGAATATGTGTCGAAGTTTGAAAGAAAAAATGAAAAGTTTTAATTGGAAAATTGCGTTTAAAAGTTGCACATCTATGTTACGCTTGCTTATTGTGCGCGCTGAGTTTTTTTTGAAACAGTTTCCAGTTCGCACTTCCTTATGCTTTTTTCTAACTTCACTGCTGTTACAAATCTTCTTCAATAATCAGTCCACGATTAGCTTGGTTGTAGCTGCGCTTGCATCTATATTTATCGCGTTAAAATATAGACTAGACCAGGCAAGCTATCATAAAGCGCTTTTTGAGGAAAGATTTGCAATTTTTAAAGTAATAGATGATATTCGCGCTCGTGGCCAAACGCCGGAGCCACAAGAGATATGATTTCTAAGCTAGATAATATAATGAGGAAAAGTTATTACCTTTTTAGTAACGAGACATTTCAATTTATTAAGCAGTTTCGCCAAGCAATTATCACTCTTGCTCTCAAGTTACCAAACACATCAGAAAGAGAAGACACTATTGCAGCCAAAAATTTCTTAATCAGTTTAATCGACAATGAAAATCTTCCGCAAATGTTTCCAGAGTTGAAAATTGATAGTTATTAAAAGGGTGGTGAATGAATAGCAATACAAAAAACCTATCCAGGGCGAAAGCGCTTACAGATGGAGAAGGGGGTCAAATCGCGCCTTGATACAACTTTTTGTTTGGTATAGTCGAGATAAATGGGATTGAAATTGCTTATTGAATATGAGTTAAGTTGTATCAAGGCGCGATTTTACCCCTTGTTTCTTCTCAGGAAGAAAACTCTTAATAGATAATGCACCCGTGACCTGAATCGACTGTTCGAGAAATCATGAAATGACCGTTCGAGTCGAAGTGAAATCAGTGTTCGCTTTTAGACTGAAATAGCTGTTCGTTCCGACTGAAATACGCAATAACAGTCTGACTGAAAATTTTTCAGCTAAGCAGAAGCTCACTCAAGCACTAAAGCGAGTTATGTTTAAATGTGTTTTGGAAACTTTATTTATCTCACGATGCTTGTTGATGTTAATTGATAAACAAAGCAGTGTAGAAGCAGTTATTAAAAAAGCAAATGAGCTGGTTGCTCAATATTATGGAGAAACCAAAGATAACACAGGTTAATTTTTATGAAATAGTTAAGCTAGCTTACATTAGGCATAATATTTTTATTTTTCGCCCCACCAGAGAAAGAGGAATATGTAACCTAGCTTACAAATTTCTCTTTTTTCTGGTCAGTATTAAGAATTGAAATTAACTTACTCTATTAACCCGCGGGTTGCAATAAAGGTTGTCTGGGTTTTTCTTTTTAATAGTACTATATTTTTCTCTAATGTTTCTATCAAATGTTTCATATCAGCACGCGTTGTTGGATTCTTATCAAGGCATTTAATTATATTTTTTTTGTAGTGATGAATTCTCGTATTCTGGATAAGGAGAACCGCCATCCTTATCATTTTTTTCCGAAAAAATGTAATCAATACAAGCTGCCAAACTGTATATATCAAGCTTTGGGTTTCCTACACATCTTTTCTTTTTTTAAAGGTGCTGTATCAGGATTCGCGTCCCTCAATCCTGATAATCTTTTAAGGCTTTCTCCGAGAGAAATATTTGGAATGGCAGCAGCAGGTGTAGATGCTTATATGCACCCTGTTGAGACAACAATGGGTGTATTGAATTCTTTGCAAGAAAATATAATTGAATTTGGAGACAGGATGAGTTCGCCTTATCCAGAAGTGAGAGCGAAAGCGGCAGGAGAATTGTCAGCGATAGTAGCAAGCGGCGGAGCAGGAGCGCTAGCGGAAGGAGCAGCATTAGCAGCGAGAGGAGCAGCAGCACTTGGTCGGCTACGGTTTGGATTGTTTGCTGAAGGAGCAGGCAGTGCTGGAGGTTTTGGAAGTCGTCCGGCGGCGCAGTTGGGGCAGGTTGGGGTGGAAAGTTTAACGACAGCTGAGCGCGCACTTGCAACTACGATTGAAAGTAGTACGAGTCATAGTGTATCAAACTTTTCAATTTTTTCAAGAAGAGCTACGGCTAGGGAGTTTTACGCAAGAGCTGGTTGGTCTTCAAACAAGATTGATGACCATTTGATGGGTATTGATTTTATGAGTGATGTAAATATAGAGATTATACCTAAAGGTAGAGTTATGAGCCAACATCAATTACCAAATGCTCCAATGGGAAATTATTTTACAAAACCTGACGCTAATACTAGTCGGTTAGGTATTTTTACTTCTGGAAGAGTTCAGAAAAACTATCTTGTAACAACAGATATTTCTGCTCTGAAATCAACCGCAAGTGATATTATTGATACCTGGTCAATGTCCAGGTATGGTTGGAAGATAGAATTAAAAGGTGGTGAGCAACAATTTTTCTCACACAATATTTTAAACTGGAGACAGCATCCATGAAACGATTGGAGCTGTTCAAAGAAGCGCTTAGGCTAACAAAGAAAAAACTTGAGGAGTATCCAAGTTATTTCATTCTTGATTCAGTTATAGTGCAATTATTGTATTTAATAAGAGTAGAAGAGGGAGGAGAAGAGGATTTGTCAAAATTAATGAATATGACATTAGGAAGAATAACGGCTTATGATATTGACAATCTAGATGAAAACTTAGCATCAATTTTACATGAAGTGTCTGCAGAGATACCACACATGCAGAAGCAATACTTGGGGAAATAGCTATGTTAGGAGTTGTAGAAGACTGGTTGCTACAATACTCACCCGAGAGTAAAGGATGCTCATCTTATCAGCCTTTAAAAAAGCCATTGAAACTTTTAGACATATTATCCCAAATTTTTAGAAAATATCGTGTAATTCAGTTGGCATCATATTCTAAGATTAACATCACGGGATCAAGTAGTATTGTCGAATATGATTTAGTTGGATTAAAAATACCTGAAGATTTTAATAGTTTTTTTTGTACCTTGGTAGATGAATTAAATAATTATCAAGATGAGCTTGAGACATTTCGATTTGTTGATTTGGCTCAAGAAAATGTAATAATTGATTACCTACAGAAGGGTGGGTACTTTTCATAGCAGATTTTGAGTGCAGAGATGGTCGTGTCTGATTTTAAAGCTAAACTTAGCTCTCCCTATTCAGAAATGAGCTCGGAAGCATGGGGTGAATTAGTTGGAGGCGCTGCTCCTGTAT
>CAVQBL010000012.1:0-17568 GCA_963710715.1 uncultured Gammaproteobacteria bacterium
ACGTTTCATTTCCATATCAATTTCAATGTAAGCATGCGTTGTTGCTAAATTAACGTGACCTAACCAGCTCTTGATAATACTAAGATCAACTCCTGCTTGAAGGAAATGCATTGCTGTAGTATGACGAAAGGTATGCGGACCTATAGTTTTTTTCTTTAGACTCGGGCAAGAACTTTCTGCTGCAAAACATCGTTGCTTTATAATGTATCGTACACCGTGACGACCAAGGGGTTCTCCTTGTAAATTCATAAAAAAGATTCGCATCCGGTTTTTTTGACAATTGAATAACCTTTAAATAATTTTGTAAAAGCTTAGCTGTTTCTGGCCATGCTGGAACATATGATCTTTTCCTTTCCCTACAATAGTGATGACAGGAACATGGCCAAAGTGATGGAGTTCACCTTTAAGTCGCAGATTTCCTGCTCACACCCGTATTATATAGCAGCTTAAGTAACACATAGTCTCGTTGCCCGCTGATTTCTGTGCGGTCAATACTTTCTAGTATTAATTTAACCTCATTAACTTCGAGATAGTCCACTACTTTATGAGGAGCTCGCTTTAATGGAAGAGCCATAATTTTTTGATATTCACCGATTCTTAAAATATCTTTTGTACTCAAATAGAGACAAAATGTTTTTAGCGCAGCTAGTCTTAAATTCCGAGTCACAATACTATTTTTTCTTTTTATTTCGATCTGGTTTAAGAATGCCAAAACGGATTCGGCATTTAAGTTCTCCAATGTGAGCTTGATAGCGGGTTTATTTTGATGTGAACTTTCAAAAGCAAAGAATAATTTTAATGCGTCACGGTAAGCCATAATAGTATTTTGACTTAAGCCGCGATGCACAACGAGATATTCTTGAAAGAAGGATTGTGTAAATGGCATTAATTTATTTTCTTGTTTCATATTTTTCTCCCGGTAAAGATTGGGTATAGGATTGAACTTTTTGGCTTGCGATATTGAGTAGTTCAATCGATGGATGTAAATAAACCTGCGTGTTGGCAATATTTGCATGCCCTAAATAGATAGTAAAACGGGGAGATATGCCATATGATCTTTTCCAGCTTTATAAAAATCCAATAAACAACGTGTCGCAAAGGTATGTCGTATATCGTGAACACGAGGCACTTTACCCTGAATGGTTTTCAAGCCAACCTTAATCATGAGTTCTTTGATTGTTCTAGGTGCCGTGGCTGTTATGCAAGGTTTTCCTCTGTTATTAAAGAAAAATGATGTTCCAGTCTCTTCACTATAATTAAACTTCGCTCGTTGTTTTTTATATTTTATGAGCGCTTGATTCGATGACTCTGATAAAGGAATGAGACGAGATTTAAAAAACTTCGTTTGCCGAACATAGATAATGCCGTCGATCGTATCAACATCTTCTATTTTAAGCTTAACAACTTCACCAATCCGCATCCCTGTCACCCATAACAACCCAATAATCGTTGCATAGGTGTAGGGTAACAGCGTATTCTTTCCACGAATTTTTTTCGCTTGCTTAATGAGTTTATGAATCTCTTTTTCTGTAAAAATATGTGGTTTTACTTGAACTATTCCCGGACTTACTAGACCATTCTCTGGGATATATGTCTTTGTATTGAACTGAAACATAAAACGACAAAATTGTCGTAGTTTGCTAACGTGATCACTCCGAGTTTTAGATTGAAGATGATGCGTAGAGTCAAGATAACCGAAAACCATCTCACGAGTAATTGTTTTGCAGTACGGAAAGTATTTTGCTAAATGCTGATCAAATGCATCTAAAGGATATTCAGTTCCTTTATATATAAAACCAAGAGACCTGCGGAGTTCTAAATGCTGTTTTATAAATTTTCCCATTGGGCCTTTAAATCGTTTTTTTTTCATTACACAACCTCCGGCCAATTAATGGCAAGTTCTCGTAGTCGGGCTACATCAACCTTGGTATAAATAAAGGTAGTTTCAATCCATCGATGTCCAAGCAGATCAGATATTGTTTTGATAGGTAGCTTTTGATTTACTAGCCGTGTAGCAAAAGCATGGCGAATAATACGAGATCCTTGAGAAGGCGAAACAATCCCAGCTTTTACATAATATTTTTTTAAGCAATTCCAGTAATGATTGTTTTTACTTAAAGGTCGTTGAATCCCTCTAATAGTCAAAAAAACTTCTTGAAACTCAAATACCTTTCGATCTTTCTTGATATAGACCAACAATGCATTTGCAACCTCTTTATGAAGAGGCAAACGCAAAGCATTACTGTTTTTGCTTGCTGCAAAACAAATAACGCCCTCACGCCAATGAATGTCTTGCAATTTTAAAGTTGTAACTTGGCCAATTCGCACACCATAGTTAATTAGCAATGATAAAACTGCAAAATCGCGTCGTCCTGTATGTGTTTTTTTATCCGGCATCTTGAGAAGTTTTTGAGTATCTTTCCAAGACATGTTTTGAGGTAAACGATCCAATTTTCTTGTCGGAATCACTGGGACTGCTTCTATTAAATCTTTCTTTAAATAACCTTTAATATGTGCAAAGCTGAGGAAACTTCTAACAGATGAAGTTACATGTTTTTTACTCGCACGATGCAGGGGTGATGATGTCACAATGATGTAATCATGTATGGTTTTTGCAGATAATCTAGATAGCCTTGATGGGTGAGCAATATTGCCAAGATGATGTAGAAATGGTTCTGCAAATTTTTTACGAATAATAATTGTTGCATCAGACAAGCACTGCTGATCGCGAAGAAAATTAACGTATTCAATTAACAGTTTAGATTTTTTATAAAGCATGTCATATCCCCTATAGTGAATGAAAATTACTATAATAAAGGTATGAGATTAGTGTTTTATTATGTGAAGTTAAGAGATTGAAAAATGTGGTTTTTACGAGAAAATACGAAGCTTGTTTAAACCACTCAACATAATGGTTTACTTAACATAAAACTTATTATGTTGAGCTCAACATAATAAGTTGTCAGGTACAACCACTTCACTTACTCCACCAAATTCTTCAAACATATGAATATGTGATTGAATCCAATCGGGCAAACTTTGTGTCGCTGTTGCCTCAGCAAAAGTAAACTGCGATGCGCCTAATGCACCTACAAAAATTTCCGCCTCATGAATTTCTCCTGTCACAGAATTTATCCAGGGCATTTTCATACCAGCGTAATCAACAAATGTTTTTTCGCCAGCTTTATGAGTTTGCCTCATGACCGGCGACAGTTGTTTTGCATAGGCGCGATATTTATTGCAAAAATTAGTGTAGCCGTAGCCACCTGGATGAATCTCTCTATATTCACGCCATAACAAAAGCAATGTCACACCCTTCTTCCTTAATTCTTGATGAGCCCATTCCCAGTTTGGTGGTGTTTTTTTAGAGGAGCTTTTCTCGGCAGGCAGAAATAATTTTGCATATAATTCTTCTTCAGATAGCGTTGGTAATGGCCAACTTAAACCAGCTGCTTTAGCGCGAGATAAATATTCGGCTATGGTGCTTATGCTGATGTTGAGGCTGTTACCGATGTCACGATAGCTCCGCTTCAGGTCATGTCTTTGTCTTAATATCTCACTAATTTTACGCATCGATATTTTACTCACTTTTGGGCTCCTCTGTTTTGCACAACAAAAGAGCAGGTTAACAAAATTTAAGTGTGCCTGTATCGATCGTTCGACTTCGGTGAAATCACCGTTCGATTTGAGTGAAATCGGCGTTCGACTGATGTGAAATCAATGTTCGGCCAGGAGTGAAATGAGCGTTCGGGTGCGTATTTCAGTCGGAACGAACAGCTATTTCAGTCTAAAAGCGAACACTGATTTCACTTCGACTCGAACGGTCATTTCATGATTTCTCGAACAGTCGATTCAGGTCACGGGTGCATTATCTATTAAGAGTTTTCTTCCTGAGAAGAGACAAGGGGTAAAATCGCGCCTTGATCCAACTTAACTCATATTCAATAAGCAATTTCAATCCCATTTATCTCGACTATACCAAACTTTCTGCCACCTATTATTTATCTATAACCAATTGTTTTTACTGATGCCGACGCGCGGAGTCGAACCGCGGACCTACTGATTATGAAATAGTAAATTGGCCATTTTATTAAGTTTTATTAACTTCTACATAGTTTTAATAAATCATAAAAACCCCTTTATTTTCAGTATATTTTTATTATAATATGTTAGAAGTTCTTCTAATGTATTTTACACCATCCTTCTACATAGTTTCTACATGAGAATTGATACTGATGCGACTCACTAAAAGCACCGTTGATAAAATTGAACCACCCAAAGATCGCGACCAAGCTTTCTATCGCGATGATCAACTGAAAGGATTTGCTGTTCGTGTCACAGCCAGCGGCATTAAAAGTTTTGTAGTAGAAAAATTAGTTAGCCATAAGGTGCGACGCATGACGTTGGGTCGCTATGGCGAATTGACCGTTGAACAGGCACGTAAAGAAGCGCAGAAACTGCTGGGCAAAATTGCCACGGGTATTGACCCTATCGCGGAAAAGAAATCCGCCAAAGCGAGTGTGGTTACACTAGGCGAAGTTTTTCAAGACTATATCAATGCACGTAAAAATTTAAAACCAAAAACGCTGTATGATTATAAAAATGTGATGCGTCTTGCATTTACCGAATGGAAAAATAAGCCTTTACTTTCTATTACCAAAGATAAAGTCATCAAATACCATGAAACCTTTGGGCACAAACACGGTACTGCTTATGCAAATCAAGCTATGCGTGTGTTACGAGCACTCTTTAATTTTGCAGCAGGACAATATGAAGATGCCGCGGGTCGTTCACTGATTACAGAAAACCCTGTGAAACGCTTATCACAAGCTAGAGCTTGGTACAGGATTGAAAGACGACAGACGTTCATCAAATCACATGAACTAGCTGCTTGGTCGAAAAGTGTGATGGACTTACAAAATGAAACTTTGCGTGATTATTTACTGTTAATTTTATTTACCGGCTTGCGTCGCCAGGAAGCAGCACAATTACAGTGGAACCAAGTTGACCTCATCGCTAAGAGTTTGACGATATCAGATACTAAAAATAGGCAGGCTCACACCTTGCCTTTATCAGATTATCTGCATAATCTTCTCACTCGGCGCAAGCAAGGGTCGACCAGTGATTATGTTTTTCCGGGCCCAGGTAAAGGTGGATACATTATTGAGCCTCGTAAACAAATGGCAAAAGTGATTGAATCAACCGGAATCCAATTCACGGTACATGATTTACGGCGAACGTTTATTACTATTGCAGAAAGCCTTGATATTCCGGCATATGCATTAAAACGATTGCTAAATCATAAAATGAACGGTGATGTCACGGCAGGCTATATTATTTTGGATGTAGAAAGATTGCGAAAACCAATGCAAATGATTGCTGATTTTATTTTGCGACAGATAGACTTGAAAGAAAAAGAATTATGCAATTTGGCAGAAAAAATTGAAGCTTAAATACATTTAAAAGGAAACAAAATGAATCGCAATCAACCATACAACGACCTTCCACTCCTTCCTCCCGCTGCGGAATTAGAAACAACCGCGGTGTTAAAAAAAGCAATCGCTGCTAATCGCAGACTTGCTGAGCTAAAAGGATTGGTAAACTCCATTCCCAATCAAGGAATTCTTGTTAATGGTATTGTGTTACAAGAAGCCCGGTTATCATCCGAAATTGAAAATATTATCACAACAAATGATGAGCTTTACAAAGCTGATGCTGATGCGAAATTAGTGACTAATCCACATGCCAAAGAGGTATTACTCTATCGTCAAGCATTATGGCATGGATTTAAATCACTAAAGAAAAAACCATTGGCTACCAATTTATTTATTGAAATTGCAGAAATTATCAAGGGAAAGAACATTGGTATTCGCCGTGTACCTGGAACGAAAATTGCTAATTCAAAAGGTGAAGTAATTTACACACCTCCCGAAGGTGAATCTGTTATTCGAAATAAATTAAGTAATCTTGAACAATTTATTCATGCAGACGATACGGTTGATCCGCTAATTAAATTAGCTGCATTGCATTATCAATTTGAAGCAATCCACCCTTTTGTAGATGGTAACGGTCGAACTGGTCGTATTATCAATATTTTATTTCTGGTGGAAAAAGGATTGCTTGACACGCCTATTTTGTTTCTTAGCCACTATATCTTGCGTACCAAATCGTCTTACTACGCGGGGTTACGAAATGTAACAGAGCAAGGTACCTGGGTCGATTGGGTGCTTTATATGCTTGAGGCCATCGAAACCACGGCAGCAGAAACACAACAGCGGGTGCACAATATTCTGGCCGCAATGGAAAAAACAAGAAAACTTGTTCAAGACAAAGCGCCTAAAATTTACAGCAAAGATTTAATTGAAATTATCTTTCAGCACCCTTACTGCAAAATTCGCTTTATCGAGGAAGCTGGTCTTGCAAAACGTCAGACCGGTGCTATTTATTTGCAGACTTTGGAAGAACTTGGTTTACTGCAAAGTGTCAAAATCGGCTTAGAAAAGTACTATATCAACAAAAAATTAATTAAAATACTAAGCAATTAACTTATTGAATAATATGATTAATTTTTAAACTATGTCGAAAAAAATCAAAAAAATCGACATAGTTTGATGCTATGTCGATTTGATCGACATAGTGAAAACGGTCATTATATACAAGCACAGTTGAAACATCTTTTCATTATTCATTATATCCCTTACGGGCATTAGTAATGCCATGCTTAAGGGCAAACTAAATCCAGAAATATCATGCCAAAGCTGATTGATTTTATCAAAGATAGACCTATAATCGCTCATAATGCAACATTCGATAAAAAAATTTTAATGGCTGAATTGGATGGGGCCACATAAACCATTAACCTCTGAAATGGATCTAACATGAGTAGAATTTCAGTTATCCCTATACACTCAAATCTGACAATCCCTTGTCAATCGCAATACATAGGGTCATAAATTCTTTCAATGGAATACTGGGTCTTCCATGCCTTTGAAATGATGATGTAAATCTCGTCTTTATCACATGCGATCATCAACCGATGATTGGCCAATGCCCCATAAATAAAAAATAATATGCGTGCTGTCGCAAAAGCATCTAATAAATGTCTTTTAGACTCAAAATTCATATAATTTTTAAGACAGGCATCCATAAGCTGCAGATACATATCATCTTCATCTGTTAGTGCATGGTGTTTTTTTATTTGTTGCAAACAGTTTATCAGATGAAAAAAATGGATGTGAAATCGCTATTTCACCTAAATCAATGATTGTGATATTTTGCGATATATCATCTATGAGCGTGTTATTATCATTAAAATCAGGCTGGACAATGGTTTGTTTGATAGAATAGCCGGATAATTTTTTACATAAATTGGAAACCTTTGGAAGCAGTTTCTCTAATTCATTAATTTCTATTTCTGATAGTCCATCCGCTATCAATATATCTTTTTGTGAAAGCAATTGCTATGTATAAATCAGGCAATTTATCTAATCGCCAATCGGGAACGCCAATATCAAGAAAAACATTGACATGATCTGCAACGGCTAATTGAAGTGATGTAAATTGATCAATAGCTTTGCAAAGCAATGCTGCATCGAATTGCTGTTTCAGAATTTCTCGTAATGATTTGCCCGCGTCTTTCATTAAAAAACAATTTAATTCAGCATTATGTGCGATAACTTCTGGAACAGAAGCATGAAATTGATCATGCAAAATTTGGATAATGCTAGCCTCCAATGCAAGCAGCTCTGGCGTGTGCTTCAAATAAATGTAACCATCAGATGTTGCAAAGCGGACCACATAAGACCAAGGTGTGTTTTGCACATTTTCTGGCAGGTTGCTTTTTAGTGTATACCCATGAGATGAAAGGTATTTGCAACCCCATTGGATAATTTCTTTATTCAGATTGTCATTTCCTGTCACAGGTTCAGTTGTCATAATTCACTTCTCTACTATGCTATAAGTTATTATGCGGTAAGTAAAAAATTTAACCCGTGTTGTCTTTAGTTTCACCGTAATATTGCGCAACCAACTGATTCGCTTTTTTAATCACTGCTTCTACGCTGCTTTGTTTATCTATTGCCATCAATAAACATCGTGAAATAAGCAGAGTCTCTAAAATAGATTTAAACATAACTCGCTTTCTCGCTTGAGCGAGTTTTTGTTTAGCTGATAAATTTTCTGTAAGGCTGCTATCAATAACATCACTGAAAAGTCCTTTTTCAACCAAAGAAAGAAGCAGCTGGTTGGGTCTTATTCCTCTTTGGGCTGATAATTTTTTTAGCTGAGCATCCATCTCGTCCGTAATCCGTAGATGAATTCGCGGCATAAAATTTTCTCTTAAAATAAAGCCTTAGATGATGTGGCGCCATTCCGGTGTCACATTTAGCGCCAAATGGCGCCATTTTTTCTCTCGCGCGTTAGACATACACATTATACAAAAAAATCACTCTAATCAACCATTTCCATGGAACCAAATCACATGCAACAATAGTTGCGATAGGTGTGCTATGGATTCTGGTTTTAATTATGTTACCTGGCTTACATTTTAAGACGGCTAATGTATGAAGCAAAAATTTTTACATTTGAGAAGCGCCGAAAGTCAATCGGCAAGAAAAATTGACAAACACAAAATGAAAAATTAAATTTTAACCTAAAAACAATATTCAAACAGAGTTTAAAAAAATCTATTAAAAATATTTTTTATTTCGTCAAAAACAAAAAATATGTAAGCTGGGTAACAATTTAAACCGAGAGTATTGTTTTATCCGTTTTACACTGGTATAACTCTGATAGAATTGTCATTGTTATGAAAAGCTAATACGAATTGCGATCTTCCATTAATCTTAATGGCTTAAGTAAACTAAATTTACAAGCCTTTTTTAAATTATCTTACTCAATCAAATGCAATAAAAATAAACCATCTGCTACGGCGGAGGGTTTCGTATTGCTTGAAAAAACATTTTTTTAAATTCTTGGAGAAATCTTTATGAAAAAAGAAGTATCTCGTTTAAATCTTATTACTGAATACGAACATGCACCCGACTCCGCTTATTTTTCTCAAGAGACTGTGGCTGCAATTCGAAATTGTTCACTAGCGACCATTGAACGAGATCGTTGGGCAGGTATGGGTATTAAGTTTGTCAAAATGGGGCGGTTGGTGCGTTATCGCAAAACTGATATTCGTTCCTGGTTAGAGAAGCACCTATCAATTCAATCTACGACTCAAGCACAATTTCTCTCGTTATTTTCTGAAGAGAATAAGGAAAAATAATGCAAGATGAAAACAAAAGCTATGCTACAGTACCAAACGTTAGCGCTACTATCTCTCCCCTCCCACTATTAATAAATAATTCATCGCGCATAAAAACTTTAGGTGACGAACCTTATTTTAGTGTTGAGGAGAAAGGCATCTTCTATCATAAAGACGGAAATAAATCTTGGATATGTTCCAAATTAGAAATTAAAGCCTACGTCCGCGATAAGTATTCAGAACAATGGGGACGACTTTTAGAATTTACTGATCCCGATGGTCAAATACATTGCTGGGCTATGCCGATGGAAATGTTAAAAGGCAGCGGTGACGAATTACGCGGAGAGTTGATGAATCAAGGTTTACTTATAGCACCTGGTATCAAATGGCGACACCATCTTATTGAATATATCAATACCACTACGCCTGATGAACGCGCTCTTTGTGTCAATCGTACGGGCTGGTATGGCGATGTATTTGTCTTACCTGATCGTACCATCGGTCAAACAGAAGAGCTCGTCATTTATCAGGCAGAACGTCAACCCAGGCAATATCGCACAGCAGGCACGCTTATTGATTGGCAAACACATATTGCCAAACATTGCGTTGGTAATTCTCGCTTTGTGGTTGCTGTTTCCAGCGCCTTTGCTGCTATGCTACTTCATCATGCAGGAGCGGAATCCGGCGGTTTACATTTTGTCGGTGAATCCACGTGTTCATCTCTATCATCAACAAGATATGGACATTGGACACGCTGCTTCAAACTATCTGAATTACAGGCTAATGTAAAGGAACATGTCGAAGAAAGTAAAAAAACCAAATCATATTCATTTAGTTATCAAGGTATAACTCATCCCGTACGACTCTCCACGTGGCGTTTCCTTAAGGCTGTGCAATTATTAAAAGAATTTGAATTGAAACCAGAGAATGAATCTTTAGATCCATGGAGCTTAAAGAATATTGGTTCAATCGAGAGAGCACTGCTATGGGTAGGAAACAGAGTTGATAATAATGTACAAGTCTCACTATTTTCCGAGAAAAATAATAGACTACCCTCCCCCAAGTTGCATGTATATGCTGCTAAGGCTAAATTGAATGTAGAAGATTTAGCATACACAACATTAAAACCAGAGCGATTAGTTCTACATGCCATCATTGCTTTATTAACGGTTAGAACCATGATTAAGGATAGCACTCAACTTGAAAAAGATGTCAGTAATCTCTATAAAAAGTTTTTTCAGATTAATCCTGAAATGGAAAAAACATGGGAAAATGAATTTTCTACTCTAGGGTTATCATTAAATCAGTTGGTAAATAACCATATTAATGACTCTGAAAAAGAATTAAAAAATCTTACAGACGAGCAAAGAAAGGATATATCAGAGATTAAAAGTCTAGTCACAACCCTAGATAAAGCAGAACTAGATGAACGTAGCCAGGCTATCTACCATTTATACGAGAGCAATCTACAAATAGCCACTACGATCCATTTATATAAAAAATATCATGCTATTATCCAACAAAACATTCTTACAAAAGTTAGCGACATGATAACTGTTGAAATAGCAGAGCAAAAATTTCAGGAGCTGGAACGATATCCACTTGCAAACCGTCAATGCTATGCCGTGACAGGACCCGTTGCCAGCGGTAAATCTGTCAGTGAAAAATTGGCGCGCAAGCAACTTGCTGGAAAAAATGCCGCATTTATCAGTTCCGATGAATGGAATAAACTGCTATGTGCTAATTTAAATTTAACCGGGTTTGTTGGTTACGGAGGTAAGTTAACGCTGGCAGAGGCATGGTATATAAAATGTATCATCTGGAACGATATTCAAAAGATGGAACAGGCTGGACGCGCGCCTAATTGGATTCAAGAGGCATGTGACCCATCATCTATAAAACCACCAGCATTAGCTAAGATGGAAATTTTTATTAATACCTCCAGTCATGTACAAGCTGCTAATCGCGTTAAAGTGCGTGGCGAAAAATCGGGGCGCTATGTCTCCGCGAGTGCCGCAACAGGCTCATATAGATGGCCGTGGCTGAACTTCATTAGCACCTTAGAAAAGAATAAGAATATGCCGTTGTTGACCATTAAATTGATGGACACAGATGTCATGCACTACTCTCTTCAACGTAATGAACAGAAATTATCTGAGGAAGAGCGTGAAACCCGCACGAATATCGCTACATTCAACCATGGCGTACTGACTATTCATAATATGCAACGATTCATTACGCTTATTCAACGAAGTTTTAAAATTACGGCATGGCCGAAAAATTTGACGGATATTTGGCAAAAAGATACATCGACTTTGCCTAAAAAATTACTAAAGGAAATAAAAGAGATAGATAAACTATTTAAATTTCAACTAATAGTTCAATACCATGGGAAAAACTTATCACCCAATTTATTATATGAAGAGTGTGCGAAACGATATAGAGTTGAAAGATCGCTCGAGCATGCAGCTGAAAGATTTCATGAGAGGAAGAAATTAACGAAAAAATAAGCGTGTAGTGAACTAACTGTAATTTTACTATCTGAATTATTTACGTAGCATTTCTTGGCTCTTCCCCAAATAAGGGGGCACTTTAATCGAAAATAAATTACCTTACTCATTGATTGGATGAGTGAAAGGAGATTAAAGATGCCCCGAAAGGATATTATCCTAAATTTGCCCGGTTTTTCTATCAAAAAAGTGAGTGGTTATAACCCGCTTATATTTGATGTGAATTACCGTAATACAGCTCGTTGTGCCCATTGCAAGGAAAGAAGCTGCGCAAGAAAGCGAGTTATTATACGCGATGTCCGACATGAGTCGATCGGTCACCGCCAGACTGTATTGCGCATTAAAGCTTATAAGTTTTATTGCTATGAGTGTAAGCGCTATTTTAATCAACGATTTCCCTGGAATAGGTAAATATCAACGTGCAACAGAGAGATTGCATTATCAAGTTTTTCATCAGCATACAGAAGGTATTTCACAACAATCATTATCACGAGACTTTAAGATAGGAAAAGCGACAATTGAGCGTTGGTACCATAAACAATATTTGTTGGCCAACCAAGAGATTAAGAATCAAGATTGCCCATCAGTGCTGGGGATAGACGAGCATTTATTTAGTAAAAAACAAGGTTATGCGACAACATTTTGTAATTTAAAGAAACATAAAATATTCGACATTGTGAAAGGACGTTCAGCGAAAGATCTTGGAAATTATCTTGATCACCTTCCTGGAAAAGAGCGTGTAAAAGTGGTTTGTATTGATTTAAGCAGTAGTTATCGACATATAATCCAACGGTATTTTCCCAATGCAAAAATTGTTGCAGATCGCTTTCATGTGATACGTCTGATGTTGCACCAGTGTATGCAAACCTATTGTAACGTCTCTGGCTAGTTGATGCCTAACATCTCGATTTGTATCACATTATTTTAATCGTAATATTTTACTATAGACTCAAATAACGAGAGACAATAACTTTTCTTACACCTGACAATTAAAAACTGATTTTTACTACTAAAGCTCCTAGAGTTGACGATGTATCAGCAAGCATTTTAATTAGTAATGTCCTCAATGGCCCCAGGCCAAACTTCTTCAAGATATTTAGTTTCAATTTCAAGACCGATCTCAGCCAATCCAGAACCTATATTTACTTTCTCTGGATATAAGCATGATTTATCCATGACATACTTAATGCTTCGATGAGTCTCCCTGATAAAAGGGCAAATACCCCCAATTCTATACCCTGTCAATTGATAGGCCTCATCAGGAGTCGCTAGGTTTAATTGATTTAAATTAAGTATGTTAGTGAGCTTTTTAATACCCACAACCTTATTACCTGGTATACAGACCAGTACGCATTCAACATCAATAAATACCAATGTTTTAATCACATGTGATAAAGGGCAATTATATAGCTCAACAACATCTTTTGCACTTTTGAGCTTTCTTTCCAGTTTAATTATATTAAAAGGGATCCTTAATTGATTTAAATATTCTATGCTATACAAGCTATGCATTTTGAAATCGCTTTAAAGATAAAAATGAAATATCATATTTAGTAGAATTATTTATTACAAGTTCTACCAGAACATCGCCAAGCACATTACTCATTTTATATCCATGCCCAGACAGCCCAGTTGCAAATGCAATTTGCGGGTAATTTGGGTGAACATCAACAATAAATTGTTTGTCCGGCGTATTGTCATATAAGCAATTTGCTATTTTTATGTTATTTAAAGATGCTTTATTTAAATATTCAGCAATAAACTTTTTTATGGCTTCAATTTCTTCTCTGTTAATTGAGTTAATGCTTTCTTCGGGGTTCTTAAGAATAGCGCCGCCATTATGTCTAGCGATCTTGATATAGTTTGAAATGGCTGGAAATCCATAAAATATTCCATTAATTAGGTGATAAGCAAAGCAGGGTGTTTTAGAATTAAGCCCATAGCTATCTTCAGCAATACTCGCCCAAAGTAATGTCTTCTGTACTATTGTTAAAGGTATATTAAGGTCTGGAAAAATGTCTGTTGCCCATGAACCGGCAGCGACAATTAGGTATTTACTGTGATAAATATTTTTATTTGTTTTAATATGAATTATTTTATTAGCATCAACACTCCAGGACAGCACTTTTTCATCATATAAAACGGTAGCAGCGGCCGATTCAGAGGCCTCTATAAAATATTTAACACATTCATCTACGTATAAAAACCCTGCTTGAGGCTGAAATATACCAACCATCCCTTCTGGTACATGGAATCCAGGAAAACGAGATATAATTTGTTCTGCTGTAAGAATATCAATATGTATGCCGTATTTTTCAGAGCTTTTTACGGCGCCTAAGACCATTGTGCCTGTTGGTGATCCAATCTCAAGAACGCCATTTTCAATAAACAATTTCTTATTAGCCCTTTTTTCTATATTTTTCCAATCAATGTAAGCTTGTTTTAAAAGTGGTATATATTTTGGATCATCATAATACGCCATACGAAAGGCGCGTGTTTCGCCATGGGTCCCGCCATGATCATGGCCTTGGTTATACTGATCAATGCATAAAGTTTTTAATCCGGCATGGGTTGCACTGTAAAGAGCTGCGCTGCCAATACCACCGCAGCCAATAACAATTAAATCATACGTTGTCATGCATCAACTCTCTTAATTTATTTTTGTAAGATTACTTGGTGAAAAATGGGTTTTATCACGTTTATTTACCGTAAATTTATCGGTAAAGTATATCTACTTATAATGACCGATCACCTTTAATATCGCGTTTACGAGACAGCAAAATATTAAAAGGATCAGTCATTGTGCATATTATTGCAGGAATACCATCGTTAATCCAATACATCGAAACATTAAAAACTAAACCCTATCGTTTGGAAAAATGTCTTTGCTGTGGAAAAGCTAATCCACAGCTCCATGGTTGTTACCCCCGCAAGGCTGACCGTTCCAGCAAGCCTGGCGAATCGCTTAATCCTATTTTAATCCAACGTTATTTCTGCTCTGATTGTCGAAGGACATGCTCTGCATTGCCTGAATGCATTCCACCAAAACGCTGGTATCTGTGGGATGTACAGCAGAAAGCGCTATTGCTGTTGCTTGCGGGTAAAAGTTTGAGTGCCGCAGCAAAAGAATTGATCCCATCACGGCATACGATTAAGCGCTGGTTAAAATCTTTCAAAGAAAAATTTCATCTTCACAAAGATGTCTTGTGTAGTCAGTTTATTGAATTAGGACGCGCAATTAATTTTATCGACTTCTGGCAAACATTTTTTAAAAATAATTTACTAAGCACGGCCATGCGACTTTGTCATGTTGCAGGAGTCCTTATCCTATGAACGCTAAAAATTTAGAAGATGAAACGGGCATTTCTGAATATAAAAAAAGACCCCACACAGTTTGACCATCCTGATTCAACCAAGTTTTGTGATTAACTCAGTTCTCCCAATTTTTTATTAAGGAGAATTAAGATGAGTAAATCGCTGCACCCTCTCGCTTTGTTCGTTAACCGTATTAGGCCCACTTGCAAGTCGCAATCAACTGCGTCGCGGTGAAGTCAAAGCACTGATTCGTGAGCTTGCTACGCAAGACGTAGCACATTCCTGATTCGCGCCGCGTTCACTTGAGTGAACAAACTATTTTGCGCTGGTACCATGATTGGAAGCGCGATGGTATTGAAGGATTGATCCCAAAATCCCGCAGTGATAAAGGACAAACACAATTAGCTATCGATATACAAATGCTTTATTGCATTATAAAAAAGATAATACAGCGCGTTCAATCAATTCACGATCAGCTTGCTTGAAAAGCAAGGATTGATTGCTAAAAATAAATTATCGCGCGCCACAGTGCATCGTTTTTTGCAGCAACAAAAGCTTTCAAAGCGTATCATTGCTGACAAACACACGATTGAACGTCGTTCTTTCGTGGCAGAACATGCAGGTGATATTTGGCAGGGTGATGTGTTGCATGGCCCAAGCATTCAAACGCCGAGAGGTATAAGAAAAACCTATCTTGTTTCGCTTCTCGATGATGCTTCACGACTCATTGCACATAGTGCATTTTGTTTGGGTGAAACAGCATTGGATATTGAAGGTGTTTTAAAGCAGGCTGTTTTAAAGCGTGGGCTTCCGTATAAATTGATTATTGACAATGGTCCCGCCTATCGCTCAGGATCATTGCAATCAATCTGCGCTATTCTTAAATCAGGTTCATCTACTGTCGTCCATACGAACCAGAAGGAAAAGGGGAAGCTGGAAAGGTGTCACCGCACTTTCAGAGAACAATTTCTCAATGAAATAAATGCAGAAAAAATTACGGGGCTTGATGATCTCAATGCTCGTCTTTGGGCGTGGCTAGAACGAGTTTATCATCGACGACCCATGCGGGCTTGCAAGGTAAAACTCCGTTAGATCGTTGGCGAGATGATTTAGTTCATGTGCGGCAATTAGGTTTTAAAGCTGCAAAGATCGATGATATTTTTTGTCATCGCGTTGAGCGAGTTGTTCGCAGAGATGGAACCATTAGTTGGGATGGCAGGTCATTCGAAGCCGCTTTTGAACTGGTCGATAAAAAAATTAATTTGGTTATCGACCCTCATACCAAAACAGCGTTCGCTTAGAAGTCTTGCGTTTGGTGATGATCTGGGACGGTTACACCGTTGGATAAAATCGGCAACTTAAATACCGTAAACGCCATCGTCCAAAAAAAATAACTGGATCATCGGTAAAACAAACAGAAAATATTGTTGAAAGTTTGGTTACCAAGAACATCAGCAATTACTTGATATTCCTCTACCAGAAAAGTCCCTTGATAACTCGCAGGAGCAGTAATTATGTATCGACAACACTTTGGATTAACACATGCACCGCTTGGAAAAGAATGTAAAGAATTATGGGAATCATGATCAACTGGCAGATCTTGAAAGACAATTTTACATGGCTTTTGAAATCGCCAGGACTTGGATTATTAACAGCAGAGCCAGGCCTCGGAAAAACAGCGGCGTTACGTAAAATAACGAGTTCTTTAAATCCACATCAATATCAAGTGTGTTATGTTGCAGAAACAGATTTTGGTCGACTCGATTTTTATCGGCAGTTAGCATTAAGCCTTAACATATCTCCTTCATATCGTCGTGCGCAACTCTGGCGAGATATCAAGGATCATGTGACGCATCTTGCAACACAAAAAAATATTTTGCTTGTCTTGATTATTGATGAAGCACAAAATCTTCCTCCAGAATTTTTAAGAGACTTCCCTTCGTTTCTCAATTTTGTTTTTGACTCAAAAGATTATATGACCGTGTGGTTAGTTGGGCACACTGAATTAGCGAGAACAATTGATCGTTCTAATCATGTAGCGCTGGCCTCTCGCATTCAAGCACGCTGCCAATTTCAACCAATTAACGATCGAGATGATTTTAAAAAATTCTTACACTATGGTTTATCGCAAGCTGGATGTACAAGCACTATATTGTCCGACTCCGCGATTGAAATTTTACGCATGGCTTCAAAAGGCAATCCTAGACAAGTCCATCGTTTACTGGTAACCGCTTTGCAGTTGGCTACTGATAAAAAACAAAATCATTTGCCTGATGATGTAGTGAAGGAGGCAATTGAAATACTAAGCAAGGGTAATCAAGGGACGCCTGCGGAGAGCAGGCGGAGTTAGAGTATTGTGTTCTTAAACCGAGTGCCCCCTAAAGTGGGAAAGACCCGGAAAATCAGACATAGCACCTACATAGCACCAAAACAAGACAAAAAATTAGCTAGTCTTGATATCTGTAAAAATAACATTATAATTCAATAACTAAC
>CAVQBL010000013.1:0-559630 GCA_963710715.1 uncultured Gammaproteobacteria bacterium
GGCTCGTTAAAAATATTTGTGGGCTAATTTTGGAACCGGAAGCTTACCAAGCTTATGGTAGAGCGATATTTGCAGGATTTCAGCCGTCTTAAACCCGTATGATTTTCTGATAACCACTTTTGCTTTATTGTTTTGCCCCTCAACAGCACCTAAAGATATATTATTTTTTGCTTCAAACCAATTCAAAATAAGTTGTTTATGCGAGCGAATTGTTTTGGCGACTTTTTTCATTGGCCCAAGCTTGGAGCGCATCACTTTAGTGCACCATTCGTCTAAAAATTTTCCAGCCCATGTCGGTGATGTGTACTCCCAAAAATTTTTAAAGTGCTCTTTTAAAAGATAAGCACGAATAGTTTTTAAGTTGCATGATAATAAATCTTTGAGTTTTATTTTTTGATTGTCATTTAAATTTTCAGGGTTTTTCAAAAGAACCCACCGTGCGTGCTTAAGGATAATATCTTTACCTTTAGCAAGGAGAGATTTAGTTTCAGAAGCCCTGACTTTATCAATTGCTTCACTTAACTTTTGTGAAATATGAAAGCGATCCAAAATATTTAGAGCATTCTTGGCATGTTGTGCAATTGCTTTGAGATAAGGTTTCCACATATCACTACAAACAAACTTTAATAATAAGTTGCGCTCTTCGCCAAACCACTTAAAAAATTCGTTGATTGTCTTTTCTGTTCTTTTTTCTCCGCACCATAGCAGACGCTTACAATGATTATCGATTTGATAAACTAATGTCATAAAAGAACTCTTTGCCCAGTGAATTTCATCAACCCCAATAGCGGTGATTCCTGTCAGATCCATTCGTTCGCGACCCCAGGACACTGCCATCGAAACAGCGCTGAATACATGATGCCAGGTAGATTTAAATTGCCGAGCGACTTCTTGCATGCTGAGTAGCTTTGCCCATTCGCTTAAAAACCATGCGTAACCCTTTGTCAGCGGGCTTTTACCGCAACCCCATGGCACAGATTCTACAATTATTCCGCATGTGGGACATTGCAAACGCCTCATACAGTATAACAAAACAACTATTATTCCCCACAGTGGAACGTGAATAAATTCCCGTTGTGCAAGGCGATCATATCCAGGGCTTTTTTCTCCGCATCCAGAACAAACCCCTTTGCTTCCTCGCCGTGCTTCGACTTTAATTTCTATCCTTTGGTCGCTCCTTGTTTTATTTAAGCGAATATCCTGATAAACAAAACCAGGATAATTTTCTTTCAAGTTTAAAAGGGTCTTTAACTTTAATTGCATTTTAGTATATCCTTTACCCGTCGTTAACCGCTTTAAATGATAGGAAAGTGGAATGTTAGCAAAACCTCTATCTAACAAAAATAGTGCGGAATTACTCTTTCAATATTGCAAAGATATTGATGAATGGCCGAACGGATGGGAAATCGACGAGGCTGACACTATCATTGGCCAAGCTATTAATGAATACTTCAAATTATTTCTTCTTGAGAAAATTGAGCAAGGCAGAGCAAAAAAGACGATTAGAATGACTGGAGGTTATCTTTGGGCTTTGGGCGGGGAACTCATACGGCAAATTAATGACGACGAAAGTGAAAGAAAACTGTCAGCTAAAGATCTTATTTTAAAATATGTAGATGATGACGGTGGCCCTTATTGGCGGCATGCAAGTAATGAGCTTGATCATGCTAGGTACGACTCTGTTTGCAAGCAGCTTTTTAAGTTTATAAATGAAAACACCGATTAAATTAACCTATAAATTCTTTAAGTAGACCTTATTTCCAAAGTTGAATAGGAGTCAGAATAGCGTATGATGAAACCATCTACTCAAGGATAATTGCAGACATGAACTTTGCCGGTAAAATAAAAAGATGGAACTTCGCCGATATGTTTAACATTGGCCATCGTTTATTTTTAAAAATCCATAAAAGAAAATGCTCAGCACATCATAATCATGAAATTCATTTTCTTGCACGAGAAATCAATGATTGGCTACCTCACGGTATTCAATCAATGCTGGACGGCAGTTATAATCCGCGTCATTTGAAACGATATTATTTTGTAGATGATATTGTCGACCTACTGCATACCACAGACCGTGTTTTGCAGCATATTTTGCTAAAGCAATTAAAACCAACGTTCAAACATGTCATGAGCAAGAATTGTTATCATCTTCATGGGCCCACCGGTGTTAAATACGCAACACAACGAATCCGACAAATATTACGAGAAGAAAATCCTCATTATGTGCTGCGAGTTGATATTAAATCATTTTACAAATCCATCCAGCATCATAAGTTAATTCAAGATATCAAGCAGTATTATGATGATCCCAAAGTGCAATTCATGCTTGAAAATATTATTACCAACCCCATTGAAACACCTCGCGGATACAAAAATCCTGGGCACGGCCTTGCATTACGCGGGCCTTTGTCACAGTTTTTTAGCGGGATTTTTCTTAAAAAACTGGATGACGCGTTTAACAACATGGACATTCATTATCTTCGCTATCAGGATGATATTATCGTGTTGTGCAAAACCAAGCGCCAGTTACTCCGTTGCCGTAGACGCATGATGGAAGTGTTACATGAGCGCAGCTTGAGTTTATCTCGCAAAAAATCGCGCATGGGTAGTATCAGTGAGGGGTTTCATTTTTTAGGAATACATTATCTTCCGACGCAAACGGAAGATAATATCCGTAAGACACAAGCAAATGATGATCGAATCGCATTACCCACCTCTGTTCATTCTTTAATCGATAGGGGGGGGGTAAGACGATTTCTGAACATCAAATGCAAGAGCCTATGCGCATTGTTCCGCATCCAAGAACATTGCGCAAGGCACGTGAGAACGTTAAGCAGATGGTCAACACTGGTGTCTCTCTCCGCAAGATCAAATGCTACCTTCATCACTTCGTCATATGGTGGGTAAAAACAGTAGAAATCTGGCATTACGCTGAATTACTTCAGCGATTTATTGATACTTGCTGGGATATTCCAGCGATGTCTATTGCTAGACAGTTACTTCAACAGCGAACTACATTACAAGACAACCAATCCCTTTCTTTGGGTGATTGTTTGGATGCTGGATAAAGTTTGCAATACTGCTGTTTTTGCTCGACATAAGTTTTGTAATCGCGCCGGCCCGCCGCCGGCGCACGCAGCCACCAGCGCGCACACGCGCCCGCGCCGCCCAATCATATCCCAAACGAGAACGAGAATCAGAATCAAGAGGATAGAAAGAAACATCACGATCATATTTGAATTTTAAACTACGATTTAATTTTTGACGCTCTTCAACAACATCCCACAATGATTGGCAAAAAACTTGTGCATAACACGCCGGTAAATACCGCTGAATGTGACCCACCACTTTTCGCCAAAAAAACACATTCTTTGGGCTGTCCCACTGGTTACCAAACTTCCCAAAGTTTTGATCGTACAATTCAAAAGCATCAACCAACAATTGCGCATTAAAATGTTTGCCCTTTTTGATGACGTCTTTCGGCCTTAAATGTTCTATAAATGTATTGATTGCTCTCTCAAACTTACACTCTGGATCTGGATCCACTTTAGTTTCACCCTTGCTAGTGTTGTAATTACCATGAGTAAATTGCACATTCGCTTCAGCAATCGCATTCACAACAGCTTCGAGTGCTGCACGGTCTGCTATCCGTCTTTCTTCTTCTTTTATTTCGTGACCTTCTGGAAATTGTTCACGAACTTGTTTGCTTATTTCTTCCTGTGCCTTTATCATCATCATTATTGAATGCTTCTTTGAAAGAGCCCATTATCAATTCAGCCATGCCTTCATTAGAATGCAATATCTGGATATTACCTTTTGCATCTTTGACTGGCTTATTGTCCTTATCTAATTCTGCCCTGTTGACATCGTCTGCGCCGAGCGCCATTTGCAATGCGGTACCTTCAACTTCTACATAATATTTCTTATTATTAATTTCTACGAATGAATAACTTTTTATACGCACTTTAGTTGTCAGTAATGATTTAAGTAAAGTTGGATCTGATTTTGCTTTTTTTAGCATGTTTTTTACCTGATCATATTCACCTTTTATCACATGATCACAAAGGGCTATTGCTGGCGGACGATTTGGAAATAAAGCACAGTAATATTGGTTCGGTATCTTTTTATTATCAATAGAGAAATTTTTGGCATCAAAAGGCGTTTCCTCATTGGATAAGAGGCCTTCAATGAGATGTATAGCGTTTTTTGGGAAGCTGTCATAATAACCAGCTATCTCTTTACTGTATTCAGTAAGTAAGTTGGTTTGTTCTTCTGATGATAAGTTGTTCCAATATTCTTCACGCCTCCCATCTAATTCACTTTCTGGTTTCCCATTTTCTTTATCTTTTGTTGATAAATAAACTTTATATGCTGCAATATAGGTTTTAATCTCTTTGGGCAATGAGTCAAAAGGTATTTTTTCAGAAATCGTTTTGGCAAAATCGTTCTTATTTTCTGTGACAGGCATGCCAGAATGATTAGGTGATAATGGGCTATCTGTGGGGGCAGTTTTTGTAAGTATTGATTGACTGCTCGTCATATATTTTGTCCTCGTTTATTTGATTCATTGCGTAATATGATATCACACAATCAATTAAAAATGATTAAATATTATTCAATACTACTTAATGCATAAGAAATCCTTCAAATATTTCTCTTGTATAACTAATTGATTATTAAATGTAATCTTGAATGACCCCGTGGTGAATTTAGCAAAAAACTATTCTTGAAACTCTTCTGTGAATATTCTTGCTTTTTTTAGACGTCGTTTGAGCTAAAACTATTAGTTTAACCCACAAATTCTTTAAACGAACCGGCAACATCAAAAAATTGGGCTAGTAGTATCTCAGGCTATTCTCGATGAATATGACCGTGTTTCGAAAGCATTATTAAAGCAATATCCAAACATTGATTTATCCCCTTTTATTGAATTATTAACTATTAATTCAAAAATGTATGTGCCATCAATATTGAAAGAACAAATTTCTCGTGATCCTGATGATGATAAATTTATTGCTTGTGCATTGACAGCAAAAGTTAAATTTATTATTAGTGGTGATCAAGATTTGTTAAGTGTTACAGGTTACCAAGGAATTCATATAATTAAACCCAATATTTTTGTGAAACAAAACCCAGATTTATTTGCATAAATGATTGATCCATCAATAGCTTATCAAGGATGTGTTGTTATAATTAAAAAAATATAAAATAAACCAACCCAGCAATACTCGCATACTGTAAAAACTGATAAAGAGGTTTATTCGCTTTTTTTAAGCGGTTAATCAACGCTGCGAGATGGTGATAATATTTGTAAAGTACATTAAACATTCCAACGCGATCGGTTGGTAAGTTCTGCGTGGCAGATTCGGATAAAACGTATTTACAGAAAAAGCGATTAATCGCGGTGGCAACTTTATTTCGTAATGGTCGTTCAATATCACAAAATAATATTATTCTATCCATGTCAGATTCATTTTTGGCAGAGTGAATATAGGTTTCATCAAAGAGTACGCCTTCTCCATCTTTCCAATAATAAAGATTACCATCAACATAAATGTGACATTTTTCTGAATTGGGTGTGATTAATCCTAAGTGGTATCGCAGTGACCCTGCATAAGGATCGCGATGTGGTTTGAGTTGTCCATCTTTAGGGAGCAAAGTAAACATAGCACCGCGAATATTAGGAACGCTTTTTAATAAAGCGACTGTTTTTGGACAAAGAGATTGTGCGGAAGGAAGAAAATCTTCGTACCATTTTAAATAAAATCGTTTCCACCCGCGTTTAAAAAATGAATTAAATCCCATGTCGTCATTATTTTCGGATGCTTTAATGTATCCTTGGAGAACGAGTTGTTTTGCTTCATCACGGATGGTTTGCCAATTGTCACGCAATGTTGATAATTCAGGAAATTGTTTTAAATCAAAAAAAGGTCGATTGGGTACAGCAGAAAATAAATACATCAGCGCATTGATGGGTGCCATCAGAGTTGAGTGATTGACAACTTGGCGCATGAATTTTAATCGGACTTTGCCGCGAAATTGTGTGTAAGCGACAGAAATAATATAGATGTAAAGAATAATAAATTTGAGTGAGAAAGCGTGGGCTAGCATGTTGTTGTTCCTTTCTAGAATTCTTGTCATTGCGAATCCTAGGGGAATGTTCCGATGTCCACTGGATTGCGCAGCCTGCCCCAGCATGTTCAGATCCCGGCTAAGAGCATGCCGGGAGGGGTCGTATAAGACACTCCTCGCAATGACGGCGTGTTGAATTCTATCTAAAAAGCAGAAAATAAGAAAGAAAAGAGGGAACAGTATGTTCCCTCTTATAGCCTCCATGCTAAATTAATATCTTCCTGTAGAGTAAGTGTATTGGCAATTTTGAACGATAGGTCTGTCTGTGCCATACACAAAACTGCTATATTTACAGCGCATATCACCTATTGCACGTGGATCAGCATTTTTGCAAGAGCCGGAAACCCATTTTTCACCCCATACTTGATGTCGTACATGATGTCTTGTTACGATCAACTGACAGCATGAATAAGTTGGAACAGGTAGATTGGTAGCGGCTGTACTGCAATAAGCCATTGGAATATCAGACCACGAAGCAAGACGTGCATAATGTGCATTTACATTGGAAGCTAATGCAAAAGGAACAAAAAACATTAGGATAAATGTTAACGCCCTTTTGCGTGTCGATGTTATCAGAGCTTTCATATATCAACCCTCCTTTGTTACCTCCATTCCTCCTATACCAAGCTGAACTGAGAAACTCAGATTAGCCAAGTATAGAAAGGCCCAAACAACTCGATTAGAAATCTTTGCTTGTTCTGCTGTCCGTATCTCCAAAATATATGCAGGACAAGTTTTAGGCATCATTTCCTTGGCTGTTCAATTATAGCACAGTTTTGGAAATTGTGATTTTTATGAAAATATAATGTATTGATTTTAATGGAATTTATAAGACGCAGATTTATATGTATAAAATTTAATCAATTTTTAAACAAGAATGATCAATACCTTATCGTAACCATTCACGCCTCATTGCGAGGCCCCCCATGCTCGAGCCTACCACTGAAAAAATGGGCAGCCTCGCACGAGGACGACAGTTCTTTCTCTTTAGGTTAAGGCATTTAGATCAAAACAGTAGTCTTTCAGGATGACATACACTGGCCATCCGCGTAATATGCGGCCTGCATAAGAAGACCATCCACACTTGGTTTTTAGATTGGAGTTAACAACTTCCATGGCTTTTTCTAAATCGACCAAAACGATATCATCATTTTTTTCTAAGTTAAATATTTCTCGTGGACGCGTAGAAGTTAAAGAAATAATTCTTTCGAGAGAAATAAGTCCCTGATGGTATGCATTCAGAAGTAATGGCAGAGTGGTCTCAATACCAGGCATACCGGAGGGGCATTCACCGTAAGGTTTAGCTTTTTCATTTTCTGTGTGTGGCGCGTGATCAGAGCCAATCGTATCAATGACCCCATTGTTTATCGCGTTTAATAAAGCTTGATGATGGGTTTTGCTGCGCAGCGGTGGATTGACGACGGCTTTGCCTTTTAATTCAGGATATAAACTATCATTTAAAAATAAATGATGCGGTGTGGTTTCAGCATAAACTGACAAACCTTCTTTTTTAGCTTGCGCAATCAGTGCAATTTCTTCTGCGGTGCTAACGTGCAAAATATATAATCGGGTTTGATAAATTCTTGAGAGAGCTATCGCTTTTTCTACTGCGAGCGTTGCAACTTCTACATCGCGAATCAGTGAGTGATCATGATAATTTTTTGCATTTTTATAACGCTCTTTTTGTGTGTGAATGCGTTTTTCATCTTCTGCATGAACTGCGACGAGTAAATTTTGTGTAGCAGCAATAGCAAATACAGCATGTAAACTTTCATCATCGTCGATGACTAAGTTACCTGTGCTGCAACCCATGAAAACTTTGATACCAACCACGTCGTGTTTAATCTTATGTATTTCACTAAAATGTTTTTTATCCGCACCAAAATAAAGTTTGTAACGTAAAGGAATTCCAATTTCTTGCAGTTGCGAATCAATGAGTGCAATTTTTTCTTTTAATAATGTGTCGGTGATAGTAGGAGGTAGTGTGTTAGGCATATCAAACACAGTGGTGTAACCACCCCGTAGTGCAGCTTGTGCGGCAGTGCGCCAATCTTCTTTGTGCTCCATACCGGGAGTGCGGAAGTGGACATGGGGATCAATTAAGCCGGGGAATAGGGTGAGGTTTTTGGCATTGATATGAATTTCTTGATTGCTGGGAATTGAGAGATCAGTTGTTTTTCCGTTGATTAATTTAGCGTTGGAGATTTGTATCATGGTTGTATATTCACCTTCACCTGATCCCGATCAAAAATCTTTTCACAATAATTACACGTTAATTTAACTTGTTTTCCATGTTCACTAATAAAAAACAGACTATCAATCAATTCAGTTTGCGTGATGCACATTGAATTTGGACACTTAAATATTTTTTTCATGGCTGTGGGTAAATGCGTCATGATTTTTTTTACGACTTTGAAATTTTGTATTACATTAATAGTTGCAGCAGGAGCAAATACAACAATTTCATTGGCTTCATTTTCTGTTAAGACACGATTTTCAATTTTTATTAAATCTTTACTACCAATTTTTTTGCTGGGTAAATTTAATCCGATAGTAACAGTATGTTTACTGGCAGGTAATGATAATAAATGCACGATACGAAAAGCTTGCCCAGCAGCAATGTGATCAATCGCAGTACCATTGTTGATAGCAGAAACGGGAAGTGTCTCACTCATGATGGCAGTTTCTCATTTAAAATTAAAGTTAATAACGCTTGACGCACAGCAACGCCATTCGCTGCTTGCTGAAAATAAGCGGCATAAGGCGTTTTATCTACATCCAATGTAATTTCATTTACTCGGGGCAAAGGATGTAATATTTTTAAATTGGGTTTCACATGGTTGAGCATGCTTGGAGTCAAAATAAATTGATTTTTTACTAACTCATATTCAGCTTTGCTGAAACGTTCTTGTTGTATGCGCGTTAAATAAAGAATATCAACTTTGGTAATGACTTCTTCTAAAGTTTGATGGAATGAAAAACGCACACCACGTTTTTTTAAGCTATCACAAATAGGATCAGGTAATGATAAAGTCTCGGGTGAAACTAAATATAATCGCATATCATAGAGTGAACACACTTGTGTAAATGAATGAATCGTGCGTCCATATTTCAAGTCTCCTACCAAAGCAATAGAGAGTTCATTTAATTTGGACTGACATTCTTGAATAGTAAATAAATCAATGAGTGCTTGTGTGGGATGTTGATTTGCACCATCACCGGCATTAATCACTGGGCAGTTTGCGCTTTCTGCAGCTAAAGCAGCGGCGCCCTCGCGCGCGTGGCGAATAATAATGAGATCAGCATATTGATCGATAACCCGCATGGTATCGTGTAGCGTTTCACCTTTTTGTATCGATAATCCTTCATCACTGGTAAAGCCAATGATTTTTCCACCTAAACGTAAAGCGGCTGATTCAAACGATAAACGTGTGCGTGTTGAAGGCTCAAAAAAACAATTGGCAATAATTTTATTTGCTAGCGTATTGGATAAAGGATGTTGTTTAATTTTTTTGGCGGTTTCTAAAACAAGTTCAATTTCATCAAGCTGAATATCTTTTGTAGAAATAAGATCGCGCTGAAAAAATAAATTTTTCTTCATATCACACCTTGTAAATAAGCGACGGGATTTTCATTCTCGACAATTTCACGCCAGGAAAGTACGGGCAATGGAGTATCTTTTAAATCGATTAAACATTGCAACATAATTTGTGCCTTTTGTGGATTCGTAATCAATGCAATATGGTGATCGATGGCCATACGGCGAATTTTATGACCGTCGGTTTGAGTATTGGGTTTCTGATTGCTGGGAATGTTAATGATTAAATCAACTTTTCGTTGTGTGATGGCTGTTTTGATATTAGGTTCACTGTTTTCACTTGCCTTATTAACAAAATAGGCGGCTACGCCATTCTTAAATAAAAATGAATGTGTGCCCTCCGTGCTATAAATTCTCCAACCCATGCCTTCTAATTTTTTTAGATAAGGTAATAATTTTGCTTTGTAATGATCAGAGATGGAAACCAGCAACCGTTTGTTTTCTATAATTTGTTCAGAGGCGAGGGATGCCCGCCAAAAAGCATCGTATAAGTTTTCTCCTAAACAGGCTACTTCTCCAGTGGATGCCATTTCAACATGGGCAACGGGGTCCGCACCCTTTAAGCGTTGATATGAAAATTGCGGTGCTTTCACGCCGACATAATCAAGTTCAAGGGTTTCATAATTTCTTTTCTTAGCGATGCCTAACATCGCTTCGGTCGCGATTTCAATTAAGTTATGATTTGTCACTTTGGAAACAAATGGAAATGATCGCGAAGCGCGTAAGTTACATTCAATTACTTGAATATGATTACTCTTTGCAATAAATTGAATATTGAATGGGCCCGTAATATTTAAGGCACGTACAATTTCGCGGGTAATTTTTTTCGTGCGCCGAATAGTTTCCAAATATAAATTTTGTGGTGGTAACACGAGGGTTGCGTCACCTGAGTGAACGCCTGCATTTTCAATGTGTTCATTTATGGCTTCAATCAGAATTTCGCCGTTACTTCCTACGCCATCGATTTCTAATTCTTTTGCATCTAAAATAAATTTAGAAATCACAACAGGATGTTCTGGAGAGAGCTGTGACGCTTCTAGTAAATATTCCTCTAAAGAAGCATCATCATATGCCACATTCATGGCAGCGCCGGAAAGAATATAAGAGGGTCTCACGAGCACAGGATAACCAATATTGCGCGCAAATTTTTTGGCGCTTTCTGCATCGGTTAAGCTTTCCCATGCAGGTTGATCAATGCCTAATTGATTTAATAATGCAGAAAATTTTTCGCGATTTTCAGAGCGATCAATATCTTTTGCCGCTGTGCCAAGTAAATGGTAACCCGCTTTAGCCAGTGGCGATGACAAGTTATTCGCAATTTGGCCGCCCACAGAAACAATAATTCCCATCGCTTGCTCAAAATCAGCAATATCTTGCACGCGCTCTAGAGTTAGCTGCTCGAAGTAGAGTCGATCGGATTCATCGTAATCAGTTGAAACTGTTTCTGGATTAGAGTTAATGAGGATGGATTTTTTTCCCAATCTGCGCAGTGTGCGTGATGTATTCACTGCACACCAATCAAATTCAACCGACGAGCCAATGGCATATGGTCCTGAACCTAACACGATGATGGGGCGTTCAATGGATGGAGTAATATCGTGTTCTGTTCCATGATAAGTGAGATATAAATAATTCGTTTGTGCAGCGAATTCCCCCGCGAGTGTATCAATTTGTTTTACGACCGGATGAATTCCTGCTTTCAATCTTTGTTTGCGAATATCAGCTTCAGTTTGTTTTAATAATCGGCCTAGCGCACGATCTGAAAAACCTAATTGTTTTGCTAAGCGTAAATTTTCAAGAGTAAGAGCATGCTGTTTTATTTTATTTTCAAATTCAGCGACTTTGGCAATATGAAACAAAAACCATTTATCAATTTGACTCATTTGATGAGCTTGATCAACTGTTCCACCTTGCAGAAAAAATTGATACAAAGCAAATAATCGTCTGTCAGTGGGCGATTCAATTTCTTTAGTAGGATGATCAAGTTTTTGTGGGTAATCACTGAGGCAGGAAGCGCCGATATTTAACATGCCAACGGCTTTTTGTAAGGCTTCTTGGAAAGAGCGGCCTATGCCCATGACTTCACCAACACTTTTCATTTCTGTGCCTATGGTTCTGTCTGCACTTTTTAATTTTTGTGTATCCCAGCGTGGAATTTTAACGACTAAATAATCTAAAGCGGGTTCGAAGTACGCACAGGTTTTTTGTGTGACGCCGTTAATAATTTCATATAAATGCCAACCCAAGGCTAATTTTGCCGCGACGAAAGCCAGTGGATACCCAGTAGCTTTGGATGCGAGTGCACTCGAGCGCGAAAGTCGTGCATTGACTTCAATCACTCGATAATCCCCATTTTTTGGATTAATAGCAAATTGAATATTGCATTCACCCACGATGCCAAAATGATTTGCTACTTTGATGGCAATGTTTCGTAATTGTTGATGTTCTGGATTAGAAAGTGTTTGCGCGGGTGCGACAACAATACTTTCACCGGTATGGACGCCCATGGGATCCATATTTTCCATATTACAAATGGTTAATGTGTTGCCGCCGATATCACGTACAATTTCATATTCAAATTCTTTCCAACCAAAAAGATATTCTTCAATTAAAATTTGTGGTGCGCCCGTTAGACATTCTTCAGCGCGTATTTTTAATTCTTCAGCAGAATTAATGCGGCCGGATCCCAGGCCGCCTAATGAAAATCCAGAGCGCATCATGATGGGATAGCCAATTTTGTTGGCGGCACTCAAGGCATCTGCTACGGTTGTCACACAAATACTTTGTGGCGTTTTTACGCCGATATGAATAAGCGCTTGTTTAAAGATATCGCGATCTTCTGTTTGACGTATGGCGTCAACACGTGTTCCCAACACGGCGACTTTATATTTTTCTAAAACACCTGCTTCTTCTAGTGATAAACCCAGATTCAGTGCAGTTTGACCGCCAAAACCCAGCAAAATTCCATCCGGTCGTTCTTTTGCAATAATGCTAGTGACAACATCACGTGTCAGCGGTTGCAAATATACTTCATCCGCCATTTGTGGATCTGTTTGAATGGTTGCAATGTTGGGGTTGACTAATACCGTTTTGATTCCTTCTTGCTTTAGTGCTTTAATGGCTTGCGATCCAGAATAATCAAATTCACCCGCTTGACCGATGCGTAGTCCGCCGGAGCCGAGGATAAGAACTTTTTTACCTTTAAAGCGCATGTGCTTCTCTTTTATTTATGATTCGAAACCGAGTCGTAAAATTTTTGAAATAGCCATTGTGTATCCATGGGCCCAGGCGCTGCTTCGGGATGAAATTGTACTGCAAAAAAGGGTTGCTGTACGTGTTCAATTCCTTCAATACTTTGATCATTCAAATTGCGAAATGTGACTCTCCAATCAGCAGGTAAAGTTTTTTCATCGACTGCATAACTATGATTTTGCGATGTTAAATAACAGCGTTGTGTGGAGAGATTCATGCACGGTTGATTATGTGAGCGGTGCCCGAAGGGGAGTTTATACGTTTCAGCACCTACAGCTAAAGCCATTAATTGTGTTCCCAAACAAATTCCAAACATGGGTTTTTTTTGCGGGAGAACTTTTTTCAAAATTTGTATGGTTTCTTTGCAATGCTTGGGGTCGCCCGGGCCATTCGAGATAAATACGCCATCAAAAGATTCATTAGTAAAATCGTAATTGTAAGGAACACGCTTGATGCGTACAGGAAATTGTGAAAGGCAACGGAGGATATTTTCTTTAATTCCGCAATCAATCACGATAATGGTTTTTTCTCCCGTACCATACTCAATGGGTTTCTTGATAGAAACTTCTTTTACCCAATCCGTGCCCGCGAAGTTTTCAAATTTTTTAGGTTGCGTACCCAATGTAATTGCACCGGGAATAACACCTTTGGCGCGTAAGCGGGTAGTGAGTGCGCGGGTATCTACACCTAATATATAAGGAATGCCTTGTTCTTGTAGCCATTGCGGGAGTGAGCGTTCAGCACTTTGGTTGGAATAGTGGTCTGCAATTTCAGACATGACCACACCTTTTGCATGAATGATGCCGGATTCCCAAGCGCTTTCGGTGGTACGCCATAGTTACCAATGAGAGGATAGGTGAAAGTTAAAATTTGTCCAGTGTAAGAAGGATCTGTTAAAGATTCGACATAACCCACCATGCCGGTATTGAAAACCACTTCGCCGAAACAATTTTCTTGTTGATTATCAGGCGCTTGCCCAGAAAACACTTCCCCCGTTTCTAATATTAATTGTGCAGGGACAAGTTTCATAAGGGCAGCCTACTTCATCTATTGGCAAACGGCGTCAGTTGTATCATTTTTATTGAAGAAACAAAAGTGTTTTTTAGTGGGGTCTTTTCCAAAGTTCGACTCTATCGTTTCTGATTCGCTCTCGAAATGACTCATCGATGCTGTGCCAATCAACAATATCGACTTTATCGAATGTGCCGTAAAACACCGCCATTCACAGCTCCCATCATAAATGGAAATCCTAAAAGACATATTGATTTTGCAATATCTCTTAGCAAGAAACCAATTTCTTTTGCCGGAGGATGAAGAACGTCATCGTATAGCTTATTAATAATATCGCCACTTTTTTTAATTAATTCTTTTCCAACTTCATCGAACATAAAATAATCCTACAAAATTTTTATCTATTAATTTTCGGGAGAGGTTTGCTTAGTTCAACTGAATTTATCCCTATCACTTGTACATTATATTCATACCGTGCCCATAACTCTAATCATTTATTTTCCTGTTCTTTAAATTTTGAAGACAGACCCCATTTACCGTCTTTATTTAAAAAGGCCTGTTACCATTGTTAGCAGAAGACGAAATGTCCTTGTTAGGACTAGAAGTTTTTTGGGCTGAAAATAACATTGAATGCTGGGGCTGACTAAGCAGGGATAACTGTGTTTCGGCTTTTTTATGCCCGTGCTCCGCAGCTTTGCGATACCAACCCTTTGCTACATTTTCATTTTTCTTAACTCCAGTACCGGTCCTATAGCACTCGCCGAGAATAAATTGTGGATGAGCGAGATTGTGACTGGCAGCTTTGCGATACCAGCTCACTGCGTCTGTTTCATTTTTTTCAACCCCAGTACCACTCATATAACAATCGCCGAGAGTGAGTTGTGCGTGAGCCAGATTCTGATCAGCAGCTTTGCGATACCAGCTCACTGCGTCTGTTTCATTTTTTTCAACCCCAGTACCATTCATATAACACGCGCCAAGATTGTATTGTCCATCCGCATCATCTTGCTCAGCCGCTTTGCGAAACCAATCCACTGCTGCTTTTTCATCTTTTTCAACCCCAACACCAGTCATATGACACTGGCCAAGATTTATTTGTGCACTTGGATAATTTTTTTCAGCTGCTTTGCGATAACAACTCGCCGCTGCTTTTTCATCTTTTTTAGCCCCAGCGCCAGTCCTATAATGCTCACCAAGATTCAATTGTGCAGCCAGATGATTTTGTGCAGCAGCTTTCTGCAACCAACTCACTGCTTTTTTTTCATCTTTTTTAACTTCACTACCGCCCTTTGCATAAAGCATGCCGAGAAAGAATTGCGCAACGCTATCTCCCTTTTTTGCTTTTTCCAACAGCTCTGGATATGTCGTTGTTATGTGCTCACTTTTCATTGTTTTTTTCCTTATTTGAAAGTTATATCGTACATTTTTTATTGGATACTTTGTGCTGCATGGATCTAAAAGTTTAACTTTTTCTATGAATTGATTTTAAAATACACAAGCCGGCAGGTCAATAACCTATTTGACAATACGATGCTTGTTCTCCAAGTTCTGTTAGAACTGTCTCTTTACAAAAGGACAGAAATAAGATAAACTGTCCCTCGCTAGAAGGATAGATTAGATGTCAATACTACAAGAAATCCTAGAAGAGTTTCAGGAAAAAATCGCCCAATTTGACGGCTCGATACCACGAGACATCACGTTTCCTAATATTTCCAACAAAATCAAAGTCGCAATTGGCATGCGACGAACTGGAAAAACTTATTTTTTGTTACAAAAAATAAAAAAAATGTTAGTTAAAAATCCTGATTTACTAACACGTATACTCTATCTTAATTTCGAAGATGATCGGCTCTTACCTCTCACAGCATCCAAATTGGGGGGACTGCTTGATGAGTTTTATACGCTTTACCCAGAAAACCATCAACATCTTTGTTATTTTATTTTGGATGAAATTCAAAATGTTCCACAATGGGAAATTGTTGTGCGCCGTTTTTTTGATACAAAAAAAATTGATATATTTTTAACGGGTTCTTCTGCTAAATTGCTCAGTAAAGAAATAGCAACTTCATTACGGGGGCGGTCTATTGCAATAGAAATTTGGCCATTTAGTTTTAAAGAATATTTGACCGCCAAAAAAATTCCCTTGCCAAAAAAAACGATGGGGAAAATCTCTCGAGATCATTTACTCAATTCGTTAAATGCATACATAAAAGAAGGTGGTTTCCCCGAAACAGTTAATCTTGATGCGCTCGATCGTAATCGCATACTTCAAGATTATGTAGATGTGGTAATTTTTCGTGACATTATCGAACGCCACAAAATTACCAATATAGGATTGATAAAATATCTCATAAAAACTTTTATCAAACAATCAGGCTCGCTTTTTTCCGTAAACAAACTTTTTAATGACTTGAAAAGCCAAGGAATGAGCGTCAGCAAAATGACAATTCACGATTATTTGAGCTATATTGAGGATGCATATCTTTTATTTGCTGTCCCACTTTATTCGGAATCAATTAGGAAAATTCATACAAATCCTAGGAAAATTTACACAATAGATACAGGGCTCATTCATGCTTATATTAGCAGTTCTTCTGAAAATCTGGGGCACTTATTTGAAAATCTTGTCTATATTGAATTAAGAAGAAGAGGATTTGAAGTCTATTATTATCTCACAACTGCTCGTTACGAAGTTGATTTTTTAGCAAAAAGCCCCGACAATAAATTATACCTTTACCAGGTAGTCTGGGATACGAGTGATGCTGAAACCTTACAAAGAGAAACTCGTGCTTTGAAGGAAGCAGAAAGTGAGTTAAAAATTAAGGGTGAAATTATTACCCCAGAGGTTTTTCTGCAGTGGTGAAAAACCTGTCGTGAATATATTTGAAGTAATTTCAAGGTAGAATTGAAACAAAAACAGGAAGGACCTTATGGTAACAGAAGTATTTAATAGCCCTTTATCCTCGCAACGCAAATATTTCGGAACCGATGGTATTCGCGGAAAAGTAGGTACATGGCCGATTACGCCGGAATTTGTTTTGAAATTAGGTTGGGCAGTTGGAAAGGTTTTAGCGCGTGCAGGATATGGAAAAGTTCTCATTGGAAAAGATACGCGTATTTCCGGGTATATGTTGGAATCTGTTTTAGAAGCAGGTTTATCAGCAGCGGGGGTGGATATTCATTTGTTAGGTCCTATGCCTACTCCTTCTATTGCATATCTCACCAAGACATTACGAGCACAAGCGGGAATTGTTATCAGCGCCTCTCATAATCCTTACTATGATAATGGTATCAAGTTTTTTTCGGCGCATGGATACAAACTTCCAGATGCATTAGAAATCTCAATTGAAGAACAAATAGAACAAGCGATGACAACAGTTGATTCAAGTGAATTAGGAAAAGCAGTACGTGTTGTCGATGCGCCGGGACGGTACATTGAATTTTGTAAAAGCACAGTGTCTTCTCAGGTGACATTCAGAGGTTTAAAAATAATTGTCGATTGTGCTAATGGTGCTACTTATCACATTGCTCCAAATATTTTTCGAGAATTAGGCGCAGAAGTAATTGAAATAGGTGTAGAGCCAAATGGACTCAATATTAATTTTGAATGTGGTGCAACGCATCCAGAACATGTGCGCGATCGTGTTTTGCAAGAAAAAGCGGATTTAGGAATTGCTTTTGATGGTGATGGTGATCGAGCAGTTCTCATTGATCACCAAGGGCATATTCTTGATGGAGATGAATTGTTGTATATCATCGTTGAGCATTGTGTGGAATTAGGTACGATGAAAGGTGGTGTGGTTGGAACAGTGATGACGAATTTTGGATTAGAAGAAATTTTGAATCAGCGCAAGATAGAATTTACTCGCGTACCTGTTGGTGATCAACATATTATGGCAGAGCTCCTTAAGCGTAATTGGCAGCTTGGAGGTGAACCCTCAGGACATATTGTTTGCTCGGAGACGACGACAACAGGCGATGGAATTGTTACAGCATTGCGTGTTGTATCTGCTATGTGTCAAAAACAACTACCACTGGCGGAATTAAGAAAAAAATTTAAGAAATATCCTCAAATTATAATTAATGTACGGGTAACTAAAGAGGGTGATCCAAATCAATTGCCCGAAATCAAATCTGCAATTAATCAAGTTGAGCGTGAGCTAGGAAAAAAAGGTCGAGTGTTATTACGTTGCTCAGGAACAGAGCCTGTCATACGCGTTATGGTAGAAGGCGAAGATGCTACGCAAGTGAAAAAATTGGCAGAGCAGCTTGCGTTGCTCGTTAAGAAATGGGGGCAGGCGTAAGCCCACAAGTGAATGTGAAAGTATTCACATTTCCTGCGGTCACAATCCAATTTCCTTCATCTTCTCCAATTGTTCCAGTGCCCACTACAATGGATGGTTTTGTGCAAGTATCTTTGCGGATTAACCACGCTAGATTTTCAAGTGTTGTGGGGTGTGTTGCCTGAACGGTTTGTACTGCGTTTTGTAGCGCAACACCCCATCTAACTTTTCTGCGTTTATCCATAAAGTTGGCCACATCCGTCATTGTATACCAGCGAAAAGAGCCTTTATCTGCAAGAGTTTTGGCTTCATTTAGCCATGTTTTAATAGAGTTTAAATAGCTTGGTAAAGGACTTACCTCAAGTTGACCTCCATTAGCGTGAGTTAAAGCGTCTATTTCTCGCAATTTTTCCGTGCTGAGATTTTTTTTGATCGATATCCACGTATCAGGAGAAATATTCTTTTTTAAGAAATTACCCAATCCTATTGCTTTGAGTTGAGACTCATTCAAGATTTTTTTTACTCTACCATCTTGATCAAAATGGAATAATGCTGCTGGATTTTGCGTAATAACAGCAACACTGGTGAGTTTCTGTGTTGGTAAATGTGATGCCAGACGAAGGTCATAACCTGTAATTGAACCCACTGCACCAGGAGGATGATAATAAATAAGACGGATGACATGGCGTGATGCCATAAAACGTGTGCTATCAATTAACCAGGGTGTAACCTCTGATTCAGGGAGGCCTGCCTGGCCGAATTCTTCAAATGCTGCATATTTCCCAAACGGCAAAACGGGAAATGCCCAAATCGTATCTGCATCAAAGCGACCATCACGAAAATTATGTGTGGCTCCTACTCCTGAATTTCCGGTGGTGTAATAGGCTTTAGAACCGTGGCTTTCTAAGTAACGTGTGACCCAATTGGGTTGATTACCTACGGGAGCAGCATATTCTACGAGTTTTTGTCCGGTTATTTGTTCCAGCGCTTGATCGTTTAGTGGTAAAAATTTCTCGAATTGATCTTTATTATTTTCATTTATATTGAGACCAAAATAATTATGTATCCAACCACCGTGATTTCCAATGCTATGACCTGACTTTTGAAAATAACGGATCCAGTGTTGTATCACGCGATTTTGGAGTACGTTTAATCCTAGGCCATCACCAATCTCATTACAATCGGGCCCTGCTGTAATGTGAATAGAATAAGGTCCTTGCTTGAAGACACCATGATCATACAATGTTTGTATGGGAGTAATGGTGGCATTGGAATCCAAATGGAGATTCATAATGATCCCACCTACAGCTTTAGGTGCTGTCGATAGCACGGGGAGATGTAGCATATCCACGCTAAAATACCGTAAAAATGTATGCATCAGCATGGAATCTGTTTGGCTCCACAAGTAGGTTAAAGGGAGATTTACAAATAAAACTTTACCTTTTCCAACAGAATTGATGCCGGCAATTAATTGATTCGTCGGTGAAAGAAGTAATGGCGTGCCACTATAATCACCTGTGGTAACAAAATGAGAATAAGTGAGTGCTCCATAACCATAACCGGATATGACGCGAAAGTTAGGATGTGGGCAGGGGCAAGTATAGGAAGCTACCGATTTTCCAGGTGGAATGCCTAATTTATCTAGAATCGCTTTATCTTGACCAACATAACTCAATACAGTAGGTGAATTGCCCACGCGACTAAAAATAGCGTAATTAATACCTACCATTTCTGAAAAAGGAGAATGGTTATCATAATAAGTACCTCCTGGCGTACGTGTGCCAGCATCATATACCAGCATCAATTGACCGCCTGTTTCGACATAGTTTTTTAGTTTTTGCACTAGCGCTTTTGAAATGGTTGCGTGCAAGGTGTCAGGCAAAATAATTCCACGATGTTCGCGAGGATTGATATCTTGTGAGCGTAATAAATCAGAATCAGTGATAACTTTTAATTGTATTCCTTCTTCAGAGGCTGCATTTTTCCAACCCGCTATCCAGGCTGGGTTTGGGTTATTATTTTGAACTAAGAGGCCGAGTGTGAAGTTTTTATTAACACTGTTATTGCTATGACGAGAAAAATAAATAGAGGATGCAATTATAATTAAAAAAATAGCGATTAAAATAGCAATGCTTTTTTTAGATTGTCGATTTTGCACAGCAGCTCCTTAGCAATATGCATATCCTTATAGAGTTCATTATATTATAATTTGAGTTGGATACCAGTCTTCGTTTATCAATTGTGGAGCAATGCATGCATATTCTGACTGTCATTGGTACGCGTCCTGACGCTATAAAAATGGCGCCGGTCATTCAGCAATTGCGAAAAAAATTTGGAGATAGTATAAAAGTTTGTGCAACTGCGCAGCATCGCGAAATGCTTGATCAAGTGTTATCAATTTTTAATATTGTACCTGATTATGATCTTAATATTATGCAAAGCAACCAATCACTTTCTGATATCACTAGTTTTGTATTACAAGGGATAGAAAAGCTTCTAAAAAATGATAAGCCTGACAGAGTTCTTGTTCAAGGAGATACAACAACTGCAATGGCAGCTGCAATGGCAGCGTTTTATCAAAAAATTCCAGTAGATCATATAGAAGCAGGATTGCGTAGCCATGATCCTTTTTCTCCGTGGCCTGAAGAAATGAATCGAAAAATAACGGATTGTCTTACCGATTTGCATTTTGCGCCGACTAAAAATGCTGCGGAAAATTTATTAAATGAAGGTATTAACAAAAATAAGATTTTTATTACAGGTAATACTGTCGTTGATGCGTTAATACAAATACGTTCCTTGCTGGAAAAGGATAAAAAAATTCGTTCCGAGCTTGATAAAAAGTTTGCCTATTTGGATTCCGCTAAGAAGCTTATTTTGGTTACTGGACATCGTCGTGAAAGTTTTGGCACAGGATTTAAAAATATTTGTGAAGCGCTAGCTGAATTATCAAAAAAAGAAGGGGTGCAAATTATTTATCCCGTGCATTTGAATCCTAATGTAAAAGAGGTTGTACCCAACTATTTAGGTAGTCATAAAAATATTTTTTTAATTGAGCCACAAGATTATGTGGCGCTGGTTTATCTCATGCAAAGAAGTTATCTTGTTTTAACGGACTCCGGTGGGATCCAAGAAGAAGCTCCCACATTTGGTAAACCAGTCCTCGTTATGCGAAATGTTACCGAGCGTCCGGAAGCTGTTGCGTCTGGTATCTCTAAAATTGTTGGTACGAATGTTGAAACGATTGTAAGTGAAGCAGTGAAATTGTTGAACGATAAACATTTATATGAGCAAATTAGTGTTATTCAGAGTCCTTTTGGCGATGGACATGCTGCTGAGCGTATTGTGGATGTGATTGCATCGACTGTTTGACAACACACTCAAATAAATATTAAATACTCTATATGTTCATTAAGGGATTAAGAATTTGTATAGACAAACGTATAAGTTAATTATTTTTGCTTTGTTTGCATGGACGCTTATATTGATTTCTCAAGCTACCTATGCCGAGCAATTACAAACAAAGGGTTCTCAAGTTCAATCCTCTGAGAGCCCTTCTGCTGTCGATCAAACTAATGAAGATCTTACTGAATCGACGGCAGAATTGGCAACTCATGTACATGAAATAGGTCAAAATCCTTATATTAGTCTTTTAGTGCTTATACCATTGTATTTTGTTATTTTTGTGTTACTTGTTTATGTCATTCGGCATTATGCGTTCACATTTAATCGTCTATTTGGCCATCAACGTAATCTTTACGCAGAAATTATTGATGCGAATTGGCCCAGTGTCACTATAATCGTTCCCGCACATAATGAAGAAATTGTGATTGCTGATTCATTATCAGCCATTCTAAGCACGGATTATCCTGAAGAGTTAATGCAAATTATTGTGATAAATGATCGTTCTACTGATAAGACAGCTAATATTATTGATGATTTCGTTAAGCGGCATCCGGCACGCATCACAGCATTTCATCGAAAAACGGGTATTCCAGGTAAGTCGGCAGCTTTGAAGGATTCATTCGAGCTGGTTAAAGGTGATGTGATTATTGTTTTTGATGCAGATAATATTCCAGGTCGTTACTTAATAAAACAACTTGTGAGCCCGTTTTTTGATCCTGAGGTAGGTTCTGTGATGGGTCGCGCGGTGCCAGGAAACACGGATAGCAATTTGTTGACACGTTTACTTGATATGGAGCGTTCTGCGGGTTATCAAGTCAATCAACAAGCACGAGCGAATTTATTGGCTGTGCCTCAATATGGCGGAACAGCCGGTGGTATTAGGACGCGGGCCCTTCTTGAAGTAGGTGGTTGGCGTGCAGGTGCATTGGCAGAAGATACAGAAATTACTTTCCGATTACTCTGCCAAGGATGGAAAACGATTTATCAAAATAATTGTGAGTGCCTTGAGCAGGTTCCAGAAGCATGGCCAGTTCGCATCAGCCAAATTCGCCGTTGGGGCAAAGGGCATAACCAAGTCATGTTTCACTATTTGTTTAAGGTGATTTTTAATCGCGACATTAATTTCTTCGCACGTTTAGACGGTATGCTTTTGTTATGTCTCTTTGTCGTGTCGCCTTTACTTTTATTCGGCTGGTTTTTATTTTTACTTGCTTTTTATTTAAATCTTATTTCTTGGCCAGGTTCCATATTAGCTCTGCTTGCTATTATCTCTTGCGGTGGAGCTGGCAATTTTTCATTATTTTATGAGGTGTCTACTGCAGTACATTTAGATAATCTTCGCGGTGTTCAAGGCAATCGTATTCGCTTATTGCCTATCAGCTATTTTAACTTTTTTGTGAGTTTATTTGCCTTATCAGGCGCTTTCTTTGAGCAAATTACCACGGACCAAGTTAAAAAAGAATTAGTTTGGGATAAGACAGAGCGTTACCATAGAAAGAAAGGAAAAAAATAAGATGTCCATGATGAAATCAACATTGATAAAATTTTTTTTATTATTGGCTGTTATTGTTCCTGTGTGTGCGAGTGGAACTATTAATCCAACGGCTTTGGCAAATAATCCAAATGAACAAGCCAGCTCGAGCTCTCTTTCTCAACTCTTTGGGCAAGGATCGCAGTATCAAAATCAAAATCAATTGCAAAGACCTGCAGTAACACCTTTAGCAACTTTACCGGGTTACATTGAAGCTGGACTTGATTACCATAAATTAAATAATGGATTTGGAAGCTGGTTTGGTCAATATCTTAATATATCTAAGCAAACGAGTGCCTGTAATACTTGGCTGGGTGAAGTCCATCATCAAAGAGAGTTTGGTGAGAATGGGACGTTAATTGGTCTGACTAATATTCACAATTTTAATGATACTTGGTATACCTCGTTAGGTGTTGCAACGAGTGATCGTACGTTTTTTTGGCAAAAATTTTCGATCAATGCCACTCTCTATCACAAAATGTTAGACAGGAAACAACTTGTACCCTATTTAGGCTTTATTGAATATTGGTGGCGTACCGCTAGTCAGAGCCAGTATTTGAATCCTGGGTTTATCTATTATTTTAGTGTACCTATTGTGCTGGAAGGTGGGTTGTTGTTGCTGCGTAATAATCCTGGAAACGTACAGACAATTTATAAATATGTTGCAGCCACCCAAGGCGAAGAAAAGAAACATTACATAACGTTGCGTGTTGGCTGGGGAAGAGAAGGTTATTTAGCGGTGGGCCCCCAAACCATCTTACAAAATTTTTCCAGCAATGTTGTAACACTTACCTGGCGGCAGTGGCTTACAAAAAATTGGGGCTTTAACTTGATCGGTGAAACTTATCATAGTCGAGTTTACAACCGAAACGGTGTCTTTTTAGGTGTCTTTAGGGATATATAGGAATTATTTTATGTTTAGCGCTACAAAGAAAAAAAGAGAGCTGACCATTGTATACCCTTTTAGGGCATTTCATAATCAAGAATTTAATAGGAAGGTGCTACTGTTTTTTTTGTTGCCACCTATCTTTAATATTATTTTATTGTTTTTATTAAATAGTATTACCACAGCCTGGGGAGGTTTTTTTGAATTCTACTTGCCTAAATTGGGGTATGAAAACGCAGTATCCTATTTGCAGTACTCTCTTTTTGGAGTTCACTTTTCTTTACCCTACATAGATGTAGCGGGTGGCGTGCCCAGTGTTTTTGCTATGCAGCTCACCTTAGTTTTATCAGTGATTTTTTTGCTGCTTTCTTTTCTTATTCCAGATAATTTTACACCATTAAAGTATTTTTTGCGGGCATTTATTTTTGTAATGTTTACATCTTTAATTTATTTTTATATTACACCTAATACTTTTCCTTACAATGTTCCTGTCTATACCAAAATTGGACTTTTGCAAATGATTGCATTGCTGTTTGCAACGCCATGGATTTATGGATTTACGTATTATTTATTTAGTTACAAGTGTATTAAAAAAATTTTGGTGACATTGATGACATTGGTATTTTTAGCTATAGCAGCGCCTTTACAGTATCTTTTATCGGCTTATATATTACTTAATTATTCTTTATTATTAACGCCGGCATTATATATATTTTTTGGACTCTTAATAAATATATTCGTTATAGTCGCATTTTATGGATACGGTGTTAGCTTGGAACAAGTGTTTCCAGTGAAGGAAGAAACATAAATTAATTTTTAACTACGGGATTATCGCGATGATTTGGCTATTGCTTTTGGTAAGTGTGACATTGATAGTATATGTCTTGCCATTTCTTCCTGGCATTTATGAATGGAGGAAAATGACAGATGCTAAATCTCTGGATGTCAGTTCACCTGATAGAACTATCATTGATCACCAGTTGCGATTATTCAGAGAGTATATTGAAAAATTCTTTTCTTTTGATTTACAAAAATATTCACGTGAAAATTCTTCTCATGAAGGCGTGCTTCAAAACGGAGTAGAATTTTATATTACGGGTCATGAGGGGGATATCGAGTTATCATCTGCTGAAATGCAAAAGCGCTCAACAAAAAGAATGGTTTTAATCTGTAAGCCTGCTATTTTGCCGGATGATTTTACTTTCCACAGTAGGGTTTACGCAGCGTCTAAGCTACAATCAGGTAAAAATAATAGTATTAATAATCTTCTTGTCGAAGAAGATGTTTTGCTTAATTCTAATTCGTCAATTAATAAATTTATTTACAGTGGATCAAAAATCGATGTAGGTAAATTTTGCACTCTCAATGGTTATGCAAAAGCAAAGAAAAGCATTAAGCTTTTGGGCAACAATAAATTTCAATGTTTGTATGCTCCACGGATCGAAGTAGGGGATTCGACACCTGATATATTAAAAACTATACCAAATCAGGCTGAAGATGTTATTTCTAAAGTTACACCAAGAAAAGTAGTGCATGAAGATTTCACTATTTCTGAGCAAAGTAATGTGAGTAGTAATTTTGTTGTTAAAGGAAATTTATACATATCTAATAATTGTAAAATTCAAGGTAACATTAAATGTTACAAAAATATTACCATTGGTGATAATGCAAATATTATTGGCGCAATTATCAGTGAAAATGACATTCATATTGGAGATAATTGTTTTGTGCAGGGTCCTATTGTATCTAGCGGATTAATCACATTTGGTAAGAATTGCGTTATTGGTATTCCTCGTGTACCTACAAGTGTTATTGGTAAAAATATTCAAGTTAATTCCGGATCTCTATTTTCTGGGTTACTGTTCGCTAAATTAGAAGGTAGTTTTGCCGGCGAATCAAGTCATCGATAGTTTGTTCAAGTGTCCATTTGTGCTTGTAACCAGTGAGTTGTTTTACTTTTGATAAATCGGGGCACCGATGCTTAATATCACTGAATTCTTGGCCATACGCTTGTTCATAGGGAATATGTTGGATTTCTGAATTACTATTTGCCCGTTTACGAACCAAGTGCGCCAATTCATTAATAGAAATTCCATAATCGTTGCCGACATTAATAATTTCACCCATACTTTTTGGAGTTTCAGCTAATAGATTTACCATGGCAATAGTGTCGCGCACATCACAAAAACTACGAATTTGCGTCCCGTCGCCAAAAACGGTAATAGGTTTGTTTTGACAGGCTTGATTCACAAATCGGGGTACTACCATTCCATATTGACCTGTTTGTCTAGGGCCTACGGTATTAAAAAAGCGCATTAATATGATTGGAGTTTTTTCTTTTTTATAATATGCAACGCTCAGTACCTCATCAGCAATTTTGCTAACAGCATAAATTGATAGTGGATCGGCGGGTTCAATGATGAGATTATCTTTTTCATTCAGTAAATGTTTTTCACTATGCCCATAAACTGAGGAAGTAGAAGCAATAATAATTTGTGCTCGAGATTTGCTTTCAGAAGTAACACTAATCAGTCGTTCACAGCCTGACACATTGGTTGCAATTACCTTCTGCGGTTCAGCTAAAACTCTGTAAACGCCCAACACAGCAGCCATATGATAAATTCGGTCTGCCCAAATAACCCATTTTTTTAAATCAGGCCAGGTGACTATATCCGCGTGCTCGAAATGGAAAGTAGGATTTTGCTGAAAAGGTTTTATATTTTCTATTTTTCCTGTGCTGAGGTCATCTATTGCAAGTACTTCATCACCTTTTGCTAAGTGATATTCAACCAGATGTGAGCCGATAAAACCAGACCCGCCTGTTACCAAAACACGCATAATTTATTCCTTAAAGTGTCCAAATTGTAATTCCTGTATCAGAAAATTCTTTCGGATCCAATATTCCTTTTATATCCATTATTAATCCATGGCGCTTAAGCATTGCTTTAATTTTGTTTTTACCAAGATCAACATATTGCTTATGAGCGACGGCTATAATAACCGCATCGATATCAGTTAAATCTTTCCAGGGCGTGAGATTGATTCCATATTCTTTTTTTGCATCATCACTCTCTGCAATGGGGTCATGCACTAACACTTGTGTATCATAAGATTTAAGCTCTTTAATGATATCAGTTACCCCTGTGTCACGCAGGTCGGAACAATTTTCTTTATAAGTTAATCCCAGAACAGCAATGCGTGCTCTTTTGATAGGGATACCCAAATGAATGAGTTTTTTAATGGTTTGATCCGCAATAAATTTTGCGATATTTTCATTAACGCGTCGCCCTGCCATGATAACGTCTGAGTGGCATCCTGCTTCTTCTGCTTTATGCATAAGATAGTAAGAATTAACACCTATACAATGTCCACCCACCAAGCCGGGTTGGAAAGGAATATAGTTCCATTTGGTTTTCATGGCCTCAATCACCTCTCTTGTATTAATTCCAAGAGCATGCAGCATGATGGCAATTTCATTCATGAGGGAAATATTTACGTCGCGTTGTGTATTTTCAATTATTTTTGTTACTTCCGCGGTGCGAATAGTGGAGACGGGGTGTACCCCTGCTTTAACAGCACTTTTATAAACGTTGGCTACAATCCCAAGAGTTTTCTCATCTGTTGCAGAGACAATCTTAGTAATAGTTGAAAAAGTGTGTTCTTTATCCGCTGGATTAATACGTTCAGGTGAGTAGCCAACAGAGAAATCTTTGCCACACGTTAATTTGGATGTGCGCTCAAGAATGGGAATACATTTTTCTTCTGTCGCTCCGGGGTAAACTGTGGATTCATAAACAACAATATCACCCTTTTTTAATTGTTTTCCTAGCATTTCTGAGACAGCAAACAATATTGAAAGATCAGGATGCTTGGTATCGTTAACAGGAGTTGGAACAGTAACAATATGAAAGTCAGCTTTTTTTAAATCTTTTGGATTGCTGGTGAAATAAAGTTTAGTTGATTTCAGTTCTTTATCGGGGACTTCATTATTGCTGTCATGACCTTTTTTCAGTTCTGCAATACGAGTTGGATTATGGTCAAAAGCAATTACTTTTTGGGTGTGGTTAAAGGCAACTGCGGTGGATAAACCGACGTAGCCTAGGCCAATAACAGAAATTTTACGTTGATGTGGCATTTGTAATGAGTCCTATTCCATGGAAATAAACATATCCTAAGTAATTATCATAAATTCGGCAATTACAAAATCGAAATGCAAATCTAACAGTGAATCATCGGGCTCTTTCCCCAATAATTTGACCAATAATAGCTAATTGTCCATTTGGTCCATTGGCTGGATAACTGGGTGATGCATTTCCTATAATACCCCAAACAAATATTCCGGCTGCTTTACCTCTTTTTTTTATCCAATGAGCACGAGCTTTCATTTCAGCGGTTGATTCTAAGAATTTGCCTTGAGGATCCCACTGTTTTTCTAAATCCAAACCTAGTAACAGTTTATTTGCTGGTACGTATTTTCTGTAATTAGCAAAGGATATTTTATATTTATAATTTTTGCCTGCTTCATATGCCATGATATTCACATAATCGAGTTTATTTTCCACAGCAACTAAGACGGGAATAATTTCACCAGAATGGGGAGACCCAACGCGGCTACAATTTGGCGCATGAGTTATTTTGCAATGCTCTGGATCCGCTGCAGTTGAAAGGCTCGTTAAAGTAATTAATTTGTTCGGTAACTTTTCGCGTAATTTTGAAATTAACAGCGCAATATTTTGTGCTTGCTCAGCAGTTAATTCTTTTGGAGATTCAACATCTAAATCTACGCCATCTATTTTTACATTACCTAAAAATTTCGCTACGTTTCTTGAGTTATAGTGATAAGCAGGATATTTTTTATTAACTGCTTTCTTAATGCTTGCAGCTATTGCTTCTGCACTTTCAGGTGTTAATATGCTTGTCCAGATTTGCGAATAACTTTCTCCGCCTATGGCAAGTAAGATTTTCACTTTAGGATTATGGTATTTAAATCCGGTCCAGATATTATAGGGTTGATTTTTCCCATCCTTTGCTTGGTCAGGATTTAAAAAATCATCTGAACCTACTACATCATAACTTTCGCCTTTTTGCATGATATTGGCAAAAGACAAATTTAACTGAGTAACACCCTTGGGGACTTTATTTTTAGGATTGCTACGCCTGCATTCTCCCATTCCCTTAACTCTCCCCCACGAACTCCAGCTGCCCCAATAAACGACATAAGAAATTGTGGAAGCTTGTCTCGCTTTGACATAAGTAGTTAGCCCAAAAAAAACTAACAAAATTGCGATTATTAATTTTAATTGAGTAATCATAGTGCTTCCTTAGCTATAATCAAATATTATCCCATTACATCTTAATAGTAGGCTCATCCATATGATTTGTAATCATTTTTAATAGCCGTGTTTTATTGTTTCGATAAAAATTTGGATGAATATCTATGGGTTGTTTAAAAATTTACTTAATCAGCTATATCAACCCATATTAAAATCAATTAAAATAAAAAATATTTTCTTATGAACGCCTCATTAAAAGCTTTAGTTACAAAAAATAACCATTAGTTAAAAGGACTGATAAATGGCTTTTTTTCCTTATTTTGCGCTTGGCCCGACTTCTGCTCTTTGTCTGGTTGGACTTATGCGAGGTCCGGATAAGACTATTCCTACTCCAGCAGATGATTACCAACAAGCGACCATCGATTTGGTCATACCAGCATATAATGAAGAAAAAAATATTGCGATGTGTCTTGAATCAATTGCTACACAAACCATTATGCCAAGTCATATTTTCCTGGTTGATGATGGCAGTACAGACAAAACCAGCGAGTATGCACGATTATTCGCGGAAGCCATAGGCTTAAAGTTAACCCTGATTCGCCGCGAAAAATCGGAAGGCAAGACATCAGTTCTACGCCAGATTGCAGGTGAAAGCAAAGCGGAAGTGTTATTTGTATTAGATGGCGATACAATATTGCACTCCCCAAACTACATTGAAAGATGTATTCAAGAATTATACCAAGGCATTGGGATATCTGCCGCTTGTGGTATTGTCACTCCTCAAGTTAAAGGCGACAGAGAAAGGCTTCTTTCGACTCCTGCCATCGCAAAATTTATTGAAAAATTTCCAGAAATGAAAGGACTGCAGAGTGACGATAGATTCTTTGAGACTACCATTATTAATTATCGCGAGGAACTCTATCTTTTCTTGCAACGATTTATTTATCATGGCGAAATGGTTTTTTTCGGCAGTCTTATCAATCCAGTGGGTTGTGCTGTTGCTTACCGACGAGAGTATCTTAAGGCGGTATTAGAACACTATGGCGCTATACTCGGACACAATTTAACAGCTTCAGAAGATGTTTTTATTGGATTTGCTTTTGATAATATGGGCTATCGAAATATACAAATTCAACAAATATTTGCTCTAACACTAGAGCCGCGACTTGAACGATTTCCCAAACAAGCCATAGCATGGTCTTCAGCGTTTCTTCAGAGTTGTTATTATTTTAATTCATTAGTATGTACACCCTTCAAATCACCAGCGGCGCTTTTTCGATACATAAAAAACAAATTGAACTCTAAATATCAACAGATAGTTAATAAACGCAAAATTCAAGAAGCTTACCGTCAAGCTTTTGGTGTGGAATTCACGAAGAAATACGGTCGACCCATAGGCTGGTTTATTTTTACATCGTTATTTGAAAAACTCGCGTTTCCAACTATTATGATCATTTTTGTTATCTTAGGTCTCTGGAAAGCTTTTGCATTTACTTTACTTGCAGAGCTGACAATTTACACTTTTGTGATTGTATTATTACATAGACGTAATCGCTTTAAGGATGCTTTAAAAAGCATAGCTTACACTCCTGTTCGTTACTCAATATTACTTTTGGATATTTATGTCATCGTGAATTTCGTCAAGGATATTTGGATTACAAAAAACAGGGAATGGAAAAAATGAAAAAAAACAGTTTAATAATTGTAGCATGCTTGTTTCTATTTTGTTTCGTACAAACAGATCTTGCTATGAATAACGCGAACAATCAAACACAAATATCAAATCCCGATGCAAAAAATGCAGAGCTTCAAGCCATACAAGCTGCTTCTCTACGGGGGGATTATCAAGCTGCTGAAAAATTATTAACGGATTACCAACGCAACTATGGTGAAGACACTCAGTATTTAATTGAAAAAGCGCGCTATTTTTCGCTAAACGGCAATCCGCAAGCAGCGCTTAAAATGGTTGAGCCACTGTTAAAAAATGACCCCCAAAATAAAACTCTTTTAGATATTAAAGACTATGCACTTTCACATTCAACTAATGCAGCAACTATCAATAACCCCGAGTTTCCACAAGTCAACCCTGATGTCAGTGCTGCTAGCCAAGCTTCCGATGCGGGAGATTATAAGAAGGCAGTTGTATTATACAAACAGGCACTCGGCAAAAATTCAACTGATAAAGCTGGGTTAATTGGACTTGCACGCACATATCTTTTCATGACGAATTACAAAGATGGCGAAAAAATTCTCGCACAATACAAAAAAACCTATGGCGAAGATGATCAATACTTAACGGAAAAAGCGCGTGATTTGGCATTTACAAATCATCCACAACAATCGTTAAATGTACTGGCGCCATTACTTAAGAAAAATCCAACGAATGATGATTTGTTAGACATAAAAAAATACGCAACTGATAGGCTGAAAGCATCTAATAAACAAGGTAACAGTGCTAAAACAGTTAGCAAAAAAGGTAGCCCTGCTAAAAAAACAGTTTCACCGCTTACTGCCGCAAAAAAAGCCTCAGCTTTTGCTAAGCAAAGAAATAACCCCCAGGCTTTTGCGATTGCTGCTAAAGATTATGTAGACGCAGGCGATGCAAAAAGCGCCTTAGTCATGATCGATGACGCGTTAAATTTAGACCCAAAAAACTACAATTATTTATTATTAAAAGCAGAGATCGCTGATCGTCTTGAGAATCATACTGTTTCTTACAAAACGTATGAGAAACTGTATAAAATAAATAGCTCCTCTCCAAAAATTATATTGGGATTTGCGCGCGCAGCAGGTGGTATAGGCTGGTATGAGCAATCTGTCGGTTTATATAAGTTGTACTTAAAAAATGTCCCCAATGACAAAGCAGCATGGCTTGAATATGCGTATATTCAAAGTTTTCGTGGTAATAGTAGAGGCGCGATTAACATCCTAGATGAATACTATCGCCGTTTTGGTGGTTCAGACACTTATTGGGCGGTAAGAGCCCGTATTCTTGCAGCTGCGGGGCAGTTTACAGAGTCCTTTGCGATTGTTAACAGTTTATTGCCACGCCTGCCAAAAAACTATGATCTTAATTTTGCGAATACAGTCAACTTTTTTTATAACAATCGACCTATCGAAATGTTCGAAAGTTTTAAGAGAGTCAACGCGCTTGACCCTAATAGCAATCAAACAAACGGATTATGGAGTTTTATCTATACTCCTTATCGCTCAAATATTAACTTGGATCTCTATCGTTCATTTGATAGTGATACGGTAAAAATTACCCATGGTACGCTCAGTGGGCAATATTACCTATCACCGCTTACTTCATTAATTGGCAATGTTACCAATGAAGGATTAACTGCAACGGTTCCCAGTGGATTGAATCCTATTCAAGGCGGTCATTTGATTCATCTTAATGGAGCAAATATTGGTATTAATCATCGCATCAATCCTAAAATTGCTGTGCAAGGATTAATTGGGGGACAAAATGGTGGCTATGGCGGGAACTCGTTCAATTACGAAGCCGATGCGCTCATGAATCCCAGTGAAAATCTAGCTCTGAATCTACAAGTTAGACGCGCTTTCTATGATCAATCTGCGCGTGCTGTGTCTCTTAGCGTAAAGCAGAACTTAGGCCAAGCGACTCTATTGTGGCAGCCCTTCATTCAATGCTATCTCCTCGTGAATGGTGGATACGCAACTTTCACGGATGGAAACACACTACGTGTTGCTGAAATTCGTCCTACAGTGCAAGTTCTTTCCACGGAAAGATTAAATGTTACCCTAGGCGTAGATGGTATTTTTAATAAATTTGGTAAAGTGCTAACAAATGGTTATTACAGCCCAACAAATTATAAATATGGTGGTGTTACCTCTGATTTTTACGTTAAGTATTCTGACGATGTTGGTTTTTCACTTTCCTTAGGTTTTGGATCACAACGCGATCAAACATTCACATCTTGGCGTCCAGCAAATGATTATACTCTTAAAGGCTACTTTGGTATTTATCAAAATTGGCTTTTAACTTTTACAGGCGCGCTTTCTACTCGTGGCGTTTCTATTGCAAATAATGTAAAGGCTAGTAGTACTTATAAAGTTTATGCTTTTGATTTAACAATCACACGCCGTTTAGGATGATATCAGGTGATAAAAAAACATTTTTTACTTTTCAGCATGCTTGCTTTAATTCTGTGTTATCAACAAGGTGTCATGGCAGAAACAGGTGATACTAACACAGCTAACATTACACAGATCATCAACTGCGATAAAAATCAAGCTAACCTTCCAGAACCTCCTAAAATTCCAAAATTTGACTGGAAAGGAACAGGAGCCATCACACTTTGGTTTGATGATGCGTGGGTCACTCAATATACCAATGCTTTTCCTTTAATGAAAAAATATGGTTATGTAGGTGCGATTGCTGTTGCAGTCAAACTGGCTTGCTATCCAGAGTTTATGAATTGGGACCAACTGCGCACGCTGCAAAATCAAGGCTGGGAAACAACGGCGCATAGTGTTATGCACAATTGCGATCTGGGTTACTATACGACTCAAACGACACAGTATGAATTAGCTGGATCTAAGCAAATGATCCAATCACACGGTTTACGCGCTGATCAATTTGTAATGCCTTGCGGGTATAGCGGCCAGCAGATTAATGCCCTGTTTGAAGATAAACACCCGCCAATTATTGAAACGGCGAAAAAAAATTTTCAATCCTATCGCAGCACTCAATATGAACGAATTAATTCCATACCGGTGGCGGATCCTTATAACTTAAATGCGTTTCAAATCAGGGACGCCACAACTGACCAGGAAATTCAGGCAATGATAAATAAAGCTATTACTGAACATGGTTGGTTGATTATCGTTATCCACCAAGTTGATGATACTGGTAGGCCATTTAGCATTACACCTGATAGATTTGAAAAAGTTCTTAACATGGTAAAAAAATCGGGTTTACCTGTAGTGCTACCTTCTCAGGTGTTAGCTATTAAAAAGAAATCGTAAAGGTAATTATTCAGCGGTAACCACTGCCCTACGTGCCCGCGTGCGTTTTTTCTTATCGTTACCTGACTTCTGCCACACATGCGAGCGCTGAAGTTAGATCGAAGCCCCGTCATTGCGAGCCCGCGCGTGCTTTTTTGCGCGGGCGTGGCAATCCAGGGAGCACAAAAATGTTCCCCTGGATTGCTTCGCATGAAAAGCACATGCTCGCAATGACGGGGCTTCGATCTAGCTTCAGCGCTCACCGCACGTGTGGCATAGTCAGGAGAAATTTTGAGATGTGGGTAATGATATGATTTACTCAACCGTTACCGATTTTGCTAAATTGCGTGGCTGATCGATGTCAGTGCCTTTAATAAAGGCAACATGATACGCAAGTAATTGCATGGGAATAGCGTAAACAATGGGGCTAAGCAATTTATCAACGGATGGCATCGTTATTACTCGGGTTTGGGAATTATTTTCAATTCCTGTTTCTTTGTCTGCAAACACTATAAGCTTTCCGCCTCTGGCCAATATTTCTTGTAAATTAGATTTGAGTTTATCGATAAGTTCATCCATGGGTGCCAGCGCAATAACAGGTATTTGGGAATCGATGAGCGCAATTGGACCGTGCTTAAGTTCGCCTGCCGGATAGGCTTCTGCATGAATATAAGAAATTTCTTTAAGCTTTAATGCACCTTCCATAGCAATAGGCAATTGTATGCCACGGCCTATAAATAAAGCATGTTCTACGTGTGTAAAATCATTTGCTAAGTTTGTAATTTCAGGATCAAGTGTTAAAGTTTTTTGTAATAGGCGAGGTAGATTTGCTAAGCGTTTTATAAGAGAAATTTCTGCATGTTCATCCAAGCGATGAAAACGGCCTAGAACAATAGTTAGTAAAAATAAAGCAACGAGTTGAGTGGTAAATGCTTTAGTAGAAGCAACACCAACCTCAGGTCCCGCTGCTGTCAGAAACGTGAGATCTGATTCGCGCGCCAAAGTGCTTTCTGATATATTGCAAATAGCTAATGTGGCAGTATATCCTAATGTTTTTGCTCGCCGTAAAGCAGCAAGTGTATCAGCAGTTTCACCCGATTGAGAAATTGTTACAAACAGAGTGTCAGGTTCAACAACTTTTTGTCGATAGCGATTTTCACTTGCGATTTCAACTTGGCATGGAATGCCAGCAATTTCCTCTAGCCAATATTTAGCAACCAAGCCAGAATGATAGCTTGTCCCGCAGGCGACAATTTCAATACGACGAATGCGGGAAAAAATCTCAGGTGCTTTAATTCCAAATATTTCCGTGAGCACGTGGTGATAAGTAACACGCCCTGTCAAAGTGGAAATAATACAGTCGGGTTGTTCAAAAATTTCTTTCAACATAAAGTGGCGATATTTACCTTTGATTGCCATCTTTTGGTCGAGATCAGAAACATGAACTGGGCGTTCTGTTTTTGTGCCGCTCGCATCGTAAATCATCACACGATCATGGTATATATCTGCAATGTCACCTTCTTCTAAATAAATAAATTGTTGTGTAACAGGTAATAATGCCATTTGATCCGATGCAATAAAGTTCTCATTAGTGCCAAGTCCAATGACCAGTGGGCTCCCGCGTCGTAAGGCAATTAAACGCTCTGGTTCGGCGCAGTGTAAAATTCCTATAGCAAATGCACCTTCCAGTTCAGCTGCAGTTCCTCGCACTGCCTCGAGAAAATTTTGCCCTAATTTGATTTTAAGATATATTAAATGAGCAACGAGCTCTGAATCTGTTTCAGAAGTTAGCTTGCATCCCTCTTTTAATAACTGCATGCGCAGTACTTCATGATTTTCAATGATGCCATTATGAACGATGGCGATTGTATTGCTAGCAATGTGCGGATGAGCATTTTCTTCGCTAGGTTTTCCATGAGTTGCCCAGCGGGTGTGAGCAATACCTATGTTTCCAGAGAGAGGTTCTGCTGCTAAAATTTTTTGTAAGTCTTTTACCTTGCCTATGGTACGGTGCCGTTGAAAATGGTGGTGGGAGTCGATGATGACAATTCCTGCAGAGTCATAACCACGATACTCCAGACGTTTTAGTCCTTCGAGTAGTATATCGCTTACATTTCTTTTGGCGACGGCACCCACAATTCCACACATAAGTCGATTTAACCTCATCTCGGTGCTATACCTTAATAATAGCATTTTTAGCAGATAAAATAATGTGATACACTGACAAAATAAATCGAGTATAACCAACTATTAATGGAGTAATAGTGCCTACGATCAAATCTAAGTCTAAATTTAAAAAAAGAATGAAGACTAGTACAAAGTCGGCTGCCGCACAAAAACGCTCGCAAACTGATACCTTTCGTCTTGACATTAATAATCGATTATACGGCCTATCTAAACTTAGTTTAGAAATGTTATCCATAACCGAAGCGAATAAGTTATTGGGCTTCTTTTTGGATAACGCTAAAAAAATTATGGGCGCAAAATATGCTGTTTTAGGCATTTTGCAGGAAAATAAAAAAGAATTGAGATATTTTTTTGTTAATAAAATAAATCCAGAAGAACAGTTAAAATTAGGTAAGTCACTCATGAGTTCTACTTTTGTGAAGCAGCTTATCAAGGGTAGAAAAGTATTAAAAATAAATGATGCTCGCAAGTTATCGCTAAATAAGTTTCTGCCAGGTCATCCAGCAGTTAAATGTGTTTTAGGCGCACCAATTTATACACGTGCTCGTTTTTATGGATTTCTTTATTTTGCTGATAAAACGGACAAAACCGTTTTTCACGCCGAGGATGAGAGCTTAATTGTAACCTTAGTAACAGAAATAGCCGCATTGTATGAAAATCTAGAGCTTTATAGCATCATTCAACAATATACTATGACTCTAGAAGTGGAAATGGGTGAAGTTAAATATATACAAAACAAGTTAAGTAATGTTGAAGAGTTGTTTCGCCATTTTGCTGAAGATACGCATGCTGTATTTTGGCGCACCACACCTAAGATGGAAAAAATAATTTATGCCAGCCCTGCTTATGAAGAAATCTGGGGACGCTCAAGAAAAGAGTTATATCAAAATCCGAAAAGTTGGATAGAGGCAGTTGTTCCTGAAGATAAACCTAAAGTAGAAGATTTTTTTTACAATCAACTCTATAAAGATGGTCCCCTAGTTAACATTGCATATCGCATTTTGCGACCCGATGGATCTATTCGGCATATTTTTGATCGTGGACTGCAAGTGAAAGATAAGCGGGGAAAGTTGTTAGGGTTATTAGGAATAGCCACTGATACAACAAGTTATTTGAACACCATAAATCGTATCGAAATTCAAAAGCAGATTACAGCTCTTTTAAAAAGCGCAACGGATATGCAAGCCGTTGCTCCTAAGGCATTAAAACTGGTTTGCGAATCATTTAATTGGGACATTGCTGAAATTTGGATTTACGATGAAAGTAAGAAGAAGTTATTTTGTAGTTATTTATGGTGTAAAGAAGAGTTGGAAGCAACAGGATTTAATAAGGAAATATTAGTTAACACGAATACAAAATTTTCGGAAATGGTTTTGCGAGAAACTAAGCCAACCTGGGTTTCAGAGTATTCGCAGCGTCAGGAAGCCCGTTTTTTGCGTAAAAAAATTCAAATTGAATTTCGGGGCGCATTTGGAATGCCTATTCATTTTCAAAATGAAGTTTTAGGCGTAGTCAGTTTTTTTAGTCGGCAAATACAAAAACCCGATCCTGATATGGAAAATATGGTTGAGATGTTTAACCCACAATTGGGTTCATTTATTCGACAAGTACGCACAGAAAGACAGCTTGGTTATGTCACCATGCATGATACTTTAACCGGCCTTTTAAATCGCAATTCAGTGGAGAAGATTTTAAATACAATTATATCTATTTCAAATTCAGCATTGCTCGTCATTTTTGCTTTAGGTGTTGATCAATTTAAATTAATTAATAGTGCTATGGGATATGACGCGGGTGACATTGTATTGCGCACAGTAGCAGAAAGAATACGTAAAATGACATTGAGGGAAAATGATTTAGTAGGTCGATTAGATGCTGATCGATTTGCATTTGTTTTTCGAAATGCTCAGAGTATGGATGAGGTCATCCATCAAGCACATAAAATTTTGACCGCCATCAAAGAACCTATTTTTATTAAAACTCGGGAGATTTATCTCACTGCATCAATCGGTATTAGTCTTTATCCCCAAGATGGAGAAGACAGTGGAACATTATTAAAAAACGCGGATGCGGTGCTAGCAAGAGTGCAAGAAGAAGGTGGTAATTTTTTCCAATTTTGTGCGACAAACTTGCCAGTCATTATTGCGGAAAAGCTCACACTGGAAAGTGATTTAAGAAAAGCACTTTCCGGAAGGCAATTTATTTTGTATTACCAACCTATTGTGGATTTAAAAACCGGTGCAATTGTTTCTCTCGAGGCGCTGATTCGTTGGAAACACCCAGAAAAGGGTATTGTTCCCCCGCTTACATTTTTAGGTGTTGCTGAAGAAACAGGATTAATCGTCCCTATTGGTGAATGGGTGTTGAAAGAGGCATGTAAGCAAATTACTCAAGGAAACATTACTGTTCCTGTGTCAATTAACCTGTCTGTTAAGCAATTTCAGAGGCAATATAATTTAATAGATAATATTAAAAAGATGATGGAAGAATTTAATATTCATCCTGATAAATTCATATATGAAGTAACTGAAACTGCTATCATGACGGAAGAGCAACGCAGTTTGGAAGTGCTGACGGAATTAAGAAAAATGGGCAATCAAATCAGTTACGATGATTTTGGTACCGGGTATTCTTCTTTTAGTGATTTAAAATTTTTTATACCCGATAAAGTTAAGCTGGATAAATTTTTTATTGGAGATATTCCAGATTCGCGTAATGACACTATGATAGTTGTAGGTATCATTGCTTTGTGTCACACATTAGGTATAAAAGTTGTGGCGGAAGGCGTAGAGACCGCAGAACAATTAAAGTTTTTAATCGACGCAGGTTGCGATGAAATGCAGGGATATTATTTTTCTCCTCCTGTGCCGATTAATGAAATTAAATCGCTAATTGAAAATAAAGTGAAATTAAAGTTTCCAAATTAAAAAAGCTGTTAAAGAGCTCGTCATTGCGAGCCTCACGCCTTAGCTTTATGTGAGGCGTGGCAATCCAGGATGGTGATACGTTGTGGGCAGTACTGGATTGCGGCAGCCCGCCCCAGCATGCTCAGATCCCAGCTAAGAGCATGCCGGGAGGGGTCGCAAAAGATGCTCCTCGCAATGACGGGGTTAGGATAATTTTAGGATATTAATCTATGTCTTCTCATCAAGAACAAATAGCAGGACAAATAAATGATCCTTTTGATGGTTATGCATCTTGTCCTGATACTCTAAGAGCTTACATTTCTTACTCAAGCCAAAATCAAGTGCTTTGGATGCAGAAAAGTGAGCAAACGATTCGAGAATTTATCCACAAACTTCCTTCATTTAAAAAATTTCGTGAAGCATATGCGTTTCTTGCAGCTAAGCGCCATGAAATTGCCGCAGAACTTAAGCAGAGAAATGAAGAGGGCAGGACAGATTATTATGGAGCTTTTAGAGAAGAAGGTGATCATTTCCGTCAAACAGTTTCCGCAGGTGATGGTGAACAGTTTTGGCGATGGCAAAAGAATAAAATTTTTGAGCTAGTGCAAAAAATTATAGAACCAGCAAAAACCAGGAACCGTGCCGATAATAAGACAGGATATATTTATGAAGATAATTATATTGGTTGTTTAAAAGAAAAAGTTTCTGTCGACGGTGATCAAGCGACTTATTATTCTATTGCAGTGATGCTTCCCTATAAAGAAGAAAGAATAAATGATGAAAATCATTCAGATACATTATCGACGATAGAGTTATTTGATTTTGGTAAAGATAAAAAATTAAATACAATACGAATTGAGCATACGCCAATTAATCGATATAACATTGAGAGATATTACAAAATTGCTGATTTTTATTATCAGGCATTACTCGATTGGAAGAGAGCGGATGGTATTGAGGCGTTTTTTATTAATGCGGGCAAATTGACATTTCTCTTAGCACACTTACTGCTTGTTAAACAAGGTAACGCTGGAATTACAGAGTGGATGCTCAGAGGAATTGCTTTTACACATGGAATTGAGTTGGGATATTTTAATCATTCAGAGGGGATTAGTTGGGATTTTAAAGCAATATTTACTCCTAACATGGATGAGTATGTAACATGGTTCTATGAAAAAGCATTTCGGGAATATATTTTGTTAAAACAAGAGGAAATGGGCAAAGAATTTAAATTTAAAAAGTGGTAGCCCCATGTGGATTGTACGCATTGCACTTACGAGGCCTTATACATTTATTGTATTGGCGCTTTTACTCTTATTATTGGGGCCATTAACTATTTTATGGACTCCAAAAGATATTTTTCCTAATATTAATATTCCTGTTGTCAGTGTAGTGTGGAGTTATACTGGATTAGTTCCTAAAGAAATGTCGGGTCGGATTACTAGCGTTTTTGAGCGCGCACTGACGACAACTGTAAACGACATTGAACATATAGAATCACAATCGCTTACAGGTGTGAGCGTAGTAAAAATATTTTTTCATCCTGCAGTGAAGATAGCTGTTGCTTTAAGTCAAGTCACAGCGATTTCTCAAACTCTGCTTAAAAATTTTCCGCCTGGAACGTTGCCACCACTCATCTTAAGTTATAACGCTTCGACGGTTCCCATCCTTCAATTGGTGCTTTCAAGTGTTAAATTATCTGAACAAGAGCTTAATGATTTAGGTAATAATTTTATTCGTACACAGCTTGCTGTCGTGCAGGGTGCCGCATTACCTTATCCTTATGGCGGAAAAGTACGCCAAGTCCAAGTGGATCTTAACCCACCTGCAATGCAAGCTTATGGTGTGTCTGCACAAGATGTGAATAATGCCGTCGATAATCAAAATCTTATTCTACCTGCCGGAACCCAGAAAATGGGTCTTTATGAATACTTTATTAAACTCAATGGTAGTCCCAAGGTGCTTAATGATTTGAATGACTTACCCATCAAAACTGAGAAAGGCTCAGTCCTTTATATCCACGATGTTGCGCATGTGCGGGATGGATTTCCTCCGCAGACCAACATAGTGAATGTTAATGGATCTCGAGCGGTGCTCATGTCGATTCAAAAAGTCAGTGGTGCTTCTACACTGGATATTATCAATGAAGTAAAAGCGATTATTCCTAAAATCATGCAAGGTCTGCCGCCCGCATTGAATTTAAAAATATTTGGTGATCAATCTATTTTTGTTAGAGCAGCGATTAATGGTGTTGTTCGCGAGGCTATTATTGCGGCCATATTGACTGGGCTTATGATTTTGTTATTTGTGGGCAGTTGGCGCAGTACATTAATTATTACTATTTCTATTCCGCTATCCATACTTGCTTCTATTATTACTTTTTCAGCCCTGGGTGAAACGATTAATATCATGACACTGGGTGGTTTAGCATTAGCTGTTGGTATTTTAGTGGATGACGCTACGGTCGCAATTGAAAATATCAATTGGAATTTGGATCAAGGAAAAGAAGTTGAGACAGCGATTCTCGATGGTGCAGAGCAAATTGCTGTTCCTGCTTTGGTTTCAACACTCTGTATTTGCATAGTCTTTGTTCCTATGTTTTTCTTAAGTGGAGTTGCGCATTATTTATTTGCGCCTTTAGCAGAAGCAGTGATATTTGCTATGTTGGCTTCTTATATATTGTCTAGGACCCTGGTGGCGACACTTGCAAAATATTGGTTGCATAAACGTACTTCAGTAACAGAAGAACATACAAATCAAAAACAAAATTTATTCGCACGTTTACAACATAGATTTGAACAGCGTTTTCAAACATTACGTAAAAATTACCGTAGTTTGCTGGAAATTATTCTTGAGCAACGAAAGATTTTTGTTATTGGATTTTTAGCAATTATTGTGGCTTCATTAATTATTTTATTACCTTGGTTAGGATCGGATTTTTTTCCAAACGTGGATGCGGGTCAAATTAAATTACATTTACACGGTGTAACCGGTATGCGCGTGGAAGAAACAGCAAAAGTCTGCGCAGAAGTAGGGAAGGTTATTCGTCAAGTGATCCCCGCAAAAGAACTGAGTACGATTGTTGATAATATTGGGTTGCCCGTGAGTGGAATTAATCTTTCCTACAGTAATTCAAGCCCTGTTGGCCCTTCCGACGCGGATATTTTAATTTCATTAAGTGAGAAACATCATGCAACAGCGGATTATGTGCGTCAATTAAGATTGATTTTGCCAAAAAAATTTCCTGGTGTGACATTTGCTTTTCTTCCAGCAGATATGGTGGGACAAATTCTTAATTTTGGATTACCGGCTCCAATTGATTTACAAATTGTTGGACTTAAGGCGGAGCCTAATCGTCGATATGCGGCCATGCTTCTCGATAAAATTAGGCATATTCCTGGAATTGTAGATGCGCACATTCATCAGGCTTTCAATTATCCACAATTAGATATCAATGTGAATAGAAGTTTGGCTAAAGAGCTTGGATTAACCCAATTTGATGTCGCTTCAAATATGTTGATTTCTTTGTCTGGCAGCTTTCAAACTTCGCCTACATTTTGGTTGGATACAGAAACAGGGGTGTCTTATCCTATTGTCACACAAACTCCACAGTACCGTATTGACTCTCTGCAGGCATTGCAAAACATTCCTCTTACCAGTGTAGGAAGGAAGTTACAAATTTTAGGCGCGCTCTCCACCCTCAATCGCACGTTTAATTCCGCTGTGGAGTCGCATTATAATGTACAACCTGTGATTGATATTTTTGCGTCTGTGCAAGATCGTGATCTTGGTGGGGTAGGAAAGGATATTAATAAGATTCTTACTGCTACAGCTAAAGATGTGCCCAAAGGCTCAACAGTGATTGCACGTGGCCAAATGCAGACACAAATAACCTCTTTCCGAGGTTTATACTTAGGTCTTATTTTTGCCATTGTTTTGGTTTATTTATTAATTGTAGTGAATTTCCAATCCTGGATAGACCCATTCATTATAATAACAGCATTACCCGCCAGTATTGCTGGTATTGCATGGATGTTATTCTTGACTCATACCACTGTCAGTGTTCCTGCATTAACAGGCGCCGTTATGTGTATGGGTGTTGCAACAGCGAATAGTATTCTGGTTGTGAGCTTTGCGCGACACTCTATGCAGGAGGGGAAGGATGCGGTTACATCTGTACTTGAAGCAGGATTTACTCGCTTACGTCCGGTTATGATGACGGCATCCGCCATGATCATTGGTATGTTGCCAATGGCGCTAGGCTTAGGCGAGGGTGGAGAGCAGAATGCGCCTCTGGGACGTGCTGTGATTGGTGGTTTAATTTTTGCGACAGTAGCGACATTGTTTTTTGTGCCAGCGGTTTTTTGTTTGGTACATGGTAGAAGAAAGTAAGCGTAATGAGGTGTTGTATATTCTATTAAGCTCGTGCTAAAATTGATCAATTTTATTTAACCTAGATTCAATGCAGTAGCCTCTCGCAGTAGGGTTTAACTGCCGAATCTAGGTTTAAGCAGGAATCCCCGAACGGAATCGTAACTCACTACTTTTTTTAAACTACTATGTTTAGTCGATTTACGAGAACAATTAAAAATATACATCCATATATTTTTTCTAAAATAAACGCCAAAATGCTCGCAGAAGGTTTTGTTTGGACTGTCACGGGCATGGGTTTAGATTTCCTTGTACCCTATATTTTTGGACAAACAGTTTCATTGCTTGCCTCAAGGGCACCATCGGCAGTGCTATTAGGGATTGAAATGGGCCCTTGGACTATGGTTGCAACAGGGGCGACTGCATATGTTGTTCGTTTGATCGTTACGGATACTCGAAATATTACTTACGTACCAATAGCACCACGTGCATTTCAAAAAGCCATTTGTGACTACACAGCAAAAGCGGTAAATTGTTCGATAGAAAATAGGTCCAAACCGGGTGAGGATATAATTCGCTTACAAAAAGGTATCATCGCAGTTTCCTCTATCAGCGCACTCGCCTGCACTCAGCTAGTGCCCGTTATAGGTTCTACTCTAACTTCCGCTGGTATACTTTCTTGGACATATGGGCCCCAATTTGGAGGGTGCTTAGTTGCCGCAGTAGGAGCTTCTGCTGTATACAATGCAAGAGCTGCTAAGACAATTATAGATTTGCGCAGCGCATCTCTTGAAGTCGGTAACAAAAGTTTTGACGAACTTATGACAGCTATTAATCATTTCCAACCTATTCAATCCTTTTTAAAAGAAGAATTTGAGTTAGCACGAGTAAAAAAATCTCAGCAAGCTTATGCTGCTATTGAAACCAAATCTGCTGGATTCAGTTATCAAATAGCCAGAAAACAGGATATTTTCCAAGGTTTAGTTTTTGCGTTAATGAATTTATTAGCAGGAAGAGGTGTATTGAATGGTCAATTATCTGCTGGAGATTTTGCTACGATTCAAGCTTTATCCATGCAATTCTTTAGTGGTTTTGCTGCATTTGGCCAATCTGTTAGCCAAGTTGTTTCATCTGCTAGAGATTCTGAAGTTTTTTTCGATTACATACATACTCCGCCTCAGATTATTGATAGATTTCCAGACGCCAAATTAAATATCGAACCGGGTAAGGGCAATGTTGAGTTTAAAAAAGTTTGTTTTACTTATAAAAATAGACCGGATACTCAAGTCTTAACAGATGTATTATGTCAAATACCATCAGGAGGAAAAATTGGGTTCGCAGGTGCTACAGGAAGTGGCAAAACAACCATACTAAGATTGCTTTATCGATTTATAGATCCTACGAGCGGAGAAATTTTAATTGATGGTAAAAGTATTTCGGAAGTAAGTCTCAAATCTCTCCGCTCAAGCATTGGCATTATCGAACAAGATCCAGTCTTAATGAGCGGAACTCTTTTAGAAAATATTCTGTATGGTGTTATTACTCTTGATGGAACCCCTGAAAGAATAGCGATAGACAATATATTGGAAGCTGTGCGTTTAGATAGGCAAGATATTGATGCTAAAGAAGCTGCTGCTAAAACTCAAAAAGATTCTAAAAGTGAAGTAAAAGCTGTTTCAGCTTGTCCTCGTAGAGTATATCAATTTCCAGAAAATTCCTTGGAGCGAAATCTGATAAATGCTGTGTTAAATGCAGCACATAGTGCTCGCCTCATTGATTTTATAGACAAAGAAAAAGATGGTCTCCTCACGATGATTGAAGAAAGGGGAACAAATTTATCAGGTGGACAAAAACAACGTGTTGCTATTGCACGGGTATTGATGAGAGGAGAAAATCTCAAAATTTTATTGTTAGACGAAGCGACTTCCTCATTGGATGCTAAAACTGAAGCCATTGTGCAACAAAATATTGATGAAATAGGAACAAACTTAGGGTTGACGCAAATATGGATTACCCATCATTTGACTAATTTAATCAATGCACATGCTATTTATGTTTTGGAAAATGGAAAAATTGTTCAGCAAGGAACGCATGATGAATTAATTTCGCAAGATGGAAATTATGCAAGATTATGGGCTGACCAAACTCGTGATAAAAGTGAAGAGAAAGTAAGTCCTAGATCAGGCCAAGCCAGTTTTAATCAAGCAAGTCGACGTCATTCTGTATTATTTAAAGATAAATCGAAATCGCAACCGGAAGAACATGTTATTACTATTTCGGATCAATCATCAGATAGTGTCTCCATCGATATGTCTGAAGATTCAGTGGTCTTATGGCATTGCAATAGCCATGCGAGAAAGAGCTAAATTCTAGTCGACGGAAAGACACATGTACAAAGGAGGCTTACATTGGCTTAGAGCAGGGATATACGGAATTTGAATGGAAAAAAGCATGTTCTCCATAGGATTCTGATCATCCTCGTTTAGCAAAATTTATGGTTAATGCGGTGAAGATATTTGCTGAAAAAGAGCTTTCTTAATACAATGCTCAGATATCAAGCCATGATCGAGTATAATAATATAATCGGCGTAGACAATAGTTGAAAAAATGAATTTTCCCTGGTTTTATAGGTTTTTAGGCGCACGACGGATTTTGTGAGGGACGCATAAATGGACCAACAGCCCAATAAAAAATTTTCGGATAAATTTCTCCGCCGAGTTTTTATTGGGTTTTTTGTTATGCTAGGAATCGCGATTATTGGCATTAGTTTCCGAATCGTTGAAGATCGGAAATTACGCACAGCAACCAATCAACAAGCTGTACTGAGTGTTGCTACTATTCAAGCTGCAGCAGGGCCTGTTACTGAAAAAATTGTTTTACCAGGAAATGTCTTAGCGTGGCATGAAACAAGTATTTATGCGCGCACAAATGGTTATATGATTCAGTGGTTTGTCGATATCGGCGCGCATGTGAAAAAAGGTGATTTACTGGCATTGATTACAGCTCCCGAAGTGGATGCAGAGTTGCGACAAGCAGAAGCGGATCTTATTACAGCGGAAGCGAATTATCATTTGGCGCATACCACAGCGGTGCGTTGGAGAGATTTATTGAAGACGGATTCTGTTTCAAAACAAGAAACCGATGAAAAAGTCAGTGATGAGGAAGCGAGAGCGGCCATTGTAGGATCCACGCTAGCGAATCGTGATCGATTACGTGAGTTGGTTAATTTTCAACGTGTAGTTGCTCCTTTTGATGGGGTGATTATGTCGCGCACCACTGACATTGGTAGGTTAATTAATGCAGGGAGTGGAATGGTGCCGTTGTTTCGCATGGTACAAACAGATCGTTTACGTGTGTATGTCAGGGTGCCGCAATATTTTTCTTCGAGTATCCTTCCCGATCTAACAGCACAGCTTCATTTTACTGAGCATCCCGGTAAAAGTTATTCAGCAAAATTGCTCGATACGGCAAGAGCTATTGATGTTAAAACACGTACCTTGCTTGCACAGTTTGAGATAGATAATTCAGAGTATGAATTATTAGCGGGTAGTTATGCAGAGGTACATTTAACGCTGCCAGCAAATGAAAATTATGTACGGTTGCCAGTTAATACACTTATTTTTCGTTCTCAAGGAATGCAAGTTGCAACGATTGATGGGGACAGCAAAGCGTTGCTTAAGCCAATTACTATCGGGCGTGACTTTGGGGACGTGGTTGAGGTAGTGGCGGGCTTAACACCCGGCGAGGTCGTTATTCTCAATCCGCCGGATTCATTATTTTCAGGCCAGGTTGTTAATATTGTTTCTTCTGAGTCTGCAGTAAAGGATGAAAAAACGGCATGAGATGGTTAGCGATATTTTTCTATGTGATTGTGCTTTCTGGATGTTCTTTCGCGCCAAAATATCAACGCCCTGCTATGAATATCCCATCTTCTTATAAAGAAACGGGTAAATGGTTAGTTGCCAAACCGAGTAGTGCGGCTCTTGATCGGGGCCCCTGGTGGCGTATGTATGGTGATCCTGTTCTAAATGGATTGGAAGCCCAAGTTGTAAGTGCCAACCAGAATTTAAAAGCCGCAGTCGCGCGTTTTGAACAAGCACGTGCAGTTCTGGCTGAACAACGTGCTGCTTATTTTCCTACCGTGCTCGGCGTATTTAATGCAACACGACAACAAACATCAAAAAATATTGCAAATCCACAGCCAGTTTCTTTATTTAATGACAAACTATTTGCACTGAATATCAATTACGAAGTGGATTTATGGGGCCGTGTGCGCAACGCAGTTGCTACTGCAAGAAGTCTTGCGCAAGCGAGTGCAGCGGATCTTGCTGCTGTTGATTTAAGTTTACATGCAGAGCTTGCCAGTGATTATTTTGCATTGCGTGGTGCTGATGCTGCACAGCGCATTTTAGATGAAACTGTTGTTATGTATGAAAAAGCACTTTATCTCACACGACAACGTTATAAAGGAGGTGCGGCTCCTGTTTCGGATGTGGATCAAGCACAAAATCAACTTTATACGGCAAAAACACAAGCTGCAGATATACGCTTAACACGCGCGCAATTAGAACATGCTATTGCCGTACTCATTGGCAAGCCTCCCGCTGCGTTTTCATTAAAAGCAGCATTGCCTAGAGTTAAATGGGTAACGATTTCTCCGCAGTTTCCTTCTACTTTGCTAGAGCGCAGACCCGATATTGCAGAAGCAGAATTAAAAGTGAAAGCAGCCAATTATAATATTGGTGTTGCTCGTGCAGCATTTTTCCCCGAAGTTAATTTAGCAGCTGCAATCGGTTTTGAAAGTAAATCATTTGGTAATATATTTAAAAGGCCCAGTTTAGCGTGGTCATTGGGGCCAACAGTTGCATCCGCATTATTGAATACAGGTAGTATGCCATTCGTCACGCAAACGATATTTGACGGTGGAAAACTGATCGCATTATCTAAACAAGCATGCGCGCAGTACGTTGAAACCGTTGCTAATTATCGTCAAACCGTGTTGACTGCTTTTCAAGAAGTTGAAGATAGTCTGGTTGCGTTGCGTCAGTTGGATAGAGAAAATCAAACGCAAACCATAGCAACGCTTGCCGCGAAGCGGGCACTGGATCAAGCCATGTATCGTTATCATGGTGGTTTAACAACTTATCTTGAAGTTGTTGTTGTGCAGAATACTGCTTTGCAAGCGCAATTATCCAGTATTAATATTCATACACGCCGACAATTGGCGAGTGTGAAATTAATTAAGGCGTTAGGGGGTGGTGAGAAAATATGCTACAATATCGGCCAATAAAACGAGGAAAATATTATGGCTTACTCAAGAAATATCTTTACACCTTCTGCGGCGAGAACGTTCGCTGAGCAATTCTACCATATTCTAGAAAATCAAGATCCAAAAACTCAAAGTGATATTATCGCTAAAATGTTTGGCCTCAATTTAAGCACTGTAGGAAAAAAAATTAAAGAAATACCAGAGCCGCTTGATGACTTTTTTACCTCCGCGGTATTTCGCGAATTTATTCTTATGCGCGCAGAATTGAGTGATGACTGTCCTACGCCGCTTCATTTAGGTATAAAACATTGGCATACGCGAGTCGTTAATAGGGTATTCAGAAAATTGCTGAAAATACAAAATGAACTAGAGGGCGAACAACAATTTTTATTGGATGATGTCATAAATGTGACAAGTTTAAGTGGAGATAACCTACTCCACTTTATAGCCAGTTACCATTCAGATCTAAATGAGTCAGCAATACATAATCTACACTCTCTAACAAGTGATGAAGAATTTAACCGAGCATTAAAAACAGAGAGTGAAGAGGAATTGACAGCGTGGTTTACTGCAGCACATAAAATGGAAAGTGATAAATTTGAGGTCTTCATTAAAAAAGCAAATCAGGAAACGATAGATGCTCTATTGTTGATACCAGACGAATCTGGAGATACTGATCTGCATATAGCCGCGGATGGTACTACTAATGAATCTAAAGTTCTCACTAAAGTAGCAAGCCCTAAAGCAATCGATACTGTGTTAGTAGTGCCGAATAAATCAGGGATGACTCCATTGCATTTGTTTACTACGCCTAACAAATGTAATCAAGACTTTATTACGAAACCAAGTCCTAAAGCACTAAATTCTGCATTGACGATTCAATGTGGTGGGAAGACTCCGGTTTTTCATTTTTTTGAAAATCTCAATTTTGCAATGATTATCGAATTAATAATAAAAGCTTCTCCTTTTGTTATCGATACACAATGGAGCGAAGAAAAGCAAAGCCAAGCTTTAAAAGATGCTGTTGATGGTAACGATAAATTAAGCCCTGATGAAAAAACAATAGTAAAAAACTTACTTAAAGAGTTTCATTCGTTTATTCATGACCCAGAACACAGTATTCAAGATAACTCGGAAGCATTTATTGGTTTTATTATGAATTACTTAAAACCAGAAAACTGGGATAGTACAGACAGAGATAAATGGATAACTTTATTAGAAAGAGCACATCAAGCATGTTCTAATAAAAAAACGCAAGATATATTAGCATCTCTACGCGCTATATTGAAAAAAGAACCAGAAGGGGATCAAATTAAGCAAGATATTCAGGATTTTGAAAAGATTATAAATAATAACCAGCAAAAAGTAATTTCAAAAAAAGAAATATTTTTTCTGTTTGGACGAGCATGGTCTAACTCTAATTTTTTCCCCCCTAATGTTAAAGAAATTATTCAGGATTATGTTGTTGACGATTTTGACGTACGCGAGAGTATTCTTATAGCCTGGGAAAATTTTTCACAGTTTAGTAGAACAGCTGTTCCTGCATTTTATGCATTTAAAATTGGGACCCATGCGGTGTGTGGTAGAAGAACACAAGCATTAGAATTAGCAAAGCAACACCCTAAAAGCATGGCATACGTTACTCAAGTGAGCGATCTTTGCGAAAGACTGGTTCAAGGAACACCATTACGACTCGCAGCAGCGGCTTTAGATTATATGTTGGTAAGTGATTTAAGAAAGTTGTTAGATGAAAAAAAAGCTGCGGCAGAATTAAAAGAACAATTCCCATCGGGTTGGGAGAAAGAAACGAAAGAAAGAATGTCACATTATTTAGAACCACTAAAGCAATTCGCTGACCGACTCGTCGTTAAGTTATCATCAGAAGAAGTTAAGCGCTCTATTCAAGCTGCTCGCGAACGTTGCAAATTAGATTTGCGTGAGGTTGAAGCAATACAGTCTCTTACTTCCGAAGAGAAAGCGACTTTACCTTTACCTGAGCTTCGTAGACTAATAAACACTCGAGTACGAATGTCTCCTACTTCCAAGGAGCAAGAGGCGGATTCTGGCGATGAAAAGATGGGGCGCTATTCCAAACAAGCTGGAAGCGAGAGTGATGACTCAAGCGACTGTGATCAACCTTCTTCGAAAGAACCATGGTCGAGGATTTTCGAAAAAGACCAAGAGGCGCATTCTGACAATACAGATGAAGAGGAGTCTGACTCCAAACAAGCTGGAAGTGAGAATGATGACTCAAACGAAGGTGACCAACTCCCTTGGCAAGAATCGGGGTCGAAGACTTTCGAAAAAGACCAAGAGGAGTATTCTGATTCCGAGCAAGCTGGAAGTGAAGGTAGCGCAATCGACAGTGGCCAACCCTCTTTGCAAGAATCAGGGCTGAAGCCTTTTGATGAAAAGTATTTTTCCCGACCGCCAAAATCACCATTAGAAGCGCTAGAAAAAGACCTGCTTCTTAGGGCTAGATATTTTTGTGTTTTAAAACGGTCGCATGCCGATTTTCAACAAGCTTTAGATGAGTGTAAGGAAGAAAGCCACACGTACAGAACCGCTTTAAGGCCTAAACTTGATGCTCCTCCTATTACGGAGGGCCTGATTGTCGATCCTCAAGTTGTCTCAGATGCTTATGAATTGATACGCCAATATGAAGCTGTAAGCAATGGTGTTAATTGTTATGATTTGCTTTTTTTAATAGGTTTTCAGTCTCTCTTGGGTGCTGGCTCAGCCGTTATGGGGCAGATCATAGTAAATTGCGAATCGCATCATAGGGATAGAGGTTTGAAGCTTCCTGAAAATCTAAATTTTAGGGATGGTAGGCCATTCTTTTCTAATAATGGTATTGGCCGCATGATAATTGATTACAACTGCGACCTAATAAATAATAGGTTGGCATTTTTTGCCAAGAAAGTACATCAAAAATGCCGATCTTATGCGCAAACGCCAGAAGAGTCGATGACTCGCGAGGAGAGAGATGGTCAAAGTCCATATCAAGAGAAGACTATGGGGAAGAACGGTTCATAACATTAGGTGAGCGGTAACGTTATGAGTGAACTTTTTTTATTGCAAAATAAATTTCAAGAATATTTGTTAAATTCTAAAAATGATATTTCTAATCATATTATTGAAACAGAAACAGTTTCCGCCAATACGCGTTTATTCATTTATAGCAATGCTTATCGATCGCGTCTGCTTAAAGCGCTTGCGGCAAATTATCCAGTCATGCAGGCGTATTTAGGTCACGAACAATTTAAAACGTTAAGCCATACTTATATAGATACTTATCCTTCTCATTCTCGATCTATTCGTTGGTTTGGGGATCAATTAGAAAATTTTTTGAGAGAAAATGTGTCTTTTAATCATTTGCCCTATTTGGCGGAACTCGCAAAAGTTGAATGGACCATGACGTTAGTATTTGATTCAGCGAATGCTAGCGTAGTCACGCTCGAAGTATTCAAGCATATTCCTGCTAAATGTTGGGTAGATATGCGTTTGATTGCGCATCCTTCTGTGCATAGCATTCACTTATCATGGAATGTAGTGCCCATTTGGCATGCAATTTCTCAAAAAAAATTACCTGAGAATTTTCTGCAAAGTGAATCGCAAGTTGCATGGATTTTGTGGCGCAAAGATTTAATTCATTATTATTGTTCTTTAGCTCACGATGAAGTGTGCGCACTGGATGCCATGTTAAAAGGTTTTTCTTTTGGAGAAATTTGTAAATTGTTATGTCAGTGGATGGATGAGCAAGATGTTGCTATGCGTGCCGCGGCCTTGTTGAAAGAATGGATAATAAATGGATGGGTTGCGGGGATTGAGCAGTAATTCTAATTTTGGTTCCCATCAAAAAAGGTTGTAAGCTCAGATTCTGAAAAAGCACGTGCCAATATCTAGCTGCCATGCGGCCTTAAGCTAGGTTAACGCTCAAGGCCAACAATCCTGCTAACACGTGTTTAGTTTTAAAAAATGCAGAATGAATAAGCAGCATATATTTGTAAGCGGTCTACTTGGGATTATATCTTCCCATACCCAGCTCTAAGCAACTTTTAAAATTTTTACTCTCGGCAAATCAAACCAATCTGCCAAGAATTTTTTATGCTCCGAAGGATTGAAGCGCATGAATATTTCGCGAATTTTTTGGCATTTATCATGAGGTTATGTTCATTGCGATAAAAAGTGGTTTAAAAATGCTCAATTGTATAATATAATTCAAAACTCAAAAGTATAATTTCAAACAAGGGGGTCCATGTTTTCTTCATCTTCTTCCAGTTCGTTTTCTAGCAGTTCTAGCTCTTCATCGTCTGATTCTGGCATGTCACGAGAAGAACAAAAAGCAGAAGCGCTAAAAATAGTATTCCCAGTAACAGCAGAAGCTGACTCTATTCCGGATTATTTTAAGAAGGAAAAACGACCAACTAGAGATCAATTCAATATGGCTATACGAGCTTGGTGGAAAAAAACTATTCTAAGGGAATATCCTGGTCAATGCGAATCAGTGGCAGCAAATAACGTTGCAGAACAAGCATGGAAGAATTATGCAAAAGCCTGCGATTTTTTTGACAGAAAACAGGTTGTGAAAGATTCTTACCTCGGTATTCCAAGTTCGCTTTCTGATGATTTAAATCAAATATATTTAGATTATTGCGAGTTTTCTGGCTACTTAGGTCCTAGGGACTATCTTTTTATCCAATGGCATCGTGACAAGAAAAAATTGTTGACCTTGTCGCAAGCAGATAAAGATAAAATGAAAGCTACGATTGATATGCCGTGCTATCGGTGGAAGAAACGTGAACCACTTGAATTATATGTAAGCTCTAATACTTGTCTTATATCTCAAATATCAAACTCTGAGTATGAACGTGCTATGTCACTTATAGAGTTAGGTGCTGATGTGAATCAATATTCTGCTCGCTACGGTAATACTGCGTTGTTGTTAGCTGTGAGTAAGGGATGGAATCATCAAGATTCAGAGAATTTCATGCCCAATTTTTTTTCACGATTTTACCCACAAAGAGAAATAATTAAATGTTTACTAAAACAAAAGGCAGACGTTAACGCAGTACATCTAGTGAACGGGATGACAGCATTACATATAGCCTGTTTGAGAGGTGATGATCCTGAGTTAATCATATTATTATTTAATAATAGAGCTAACTTAAATGCTACAGATTATGAAGGCCGTACTCCTTTAGATCTTCTAAATCTAGATTATGAATCAGCTCAAAAGATTATAAATCAAATAACGACGACAGAAGGTGATAGACATTGGCGTTTCGGTGATGAATTACCAGAAAATAAGTCATACACAGCAACATTACCAACAAGAAAACACCGTATAGAAAATCAAGCAGAAATTAAAAAACTATTACTTCCTCTGCAAGATACTTCTGTATTAAAAAATTCAAGCGTATCATCTTAGATTCCGCTATTCGGTAAACAGCGGTTGCATCTTTGCTATGCGGAATTCTTTTTTAGCAGGAGGTGCTAGCTTTGCTTCACGCTCAAGATGATAAATTCTTTGATAAAAGCGCATTGCATGATGCGCAAGACCATCCTGCGATTTGACTCGTTTAGTAATGGCTTCAAATTTACGTCTAGCATGTATTACAATAGACTAAGCGTGTGAACTCAAAAAAAACCAATCCAGTTTACCGCTTCACAGCGGGTGGGGTTGCTAGGAACCTGGCAATAAGTCATGGGATGAGGTCAAAATTAGAATTGCTGACACTGGTTGATTTAATTTGACGTAGCAGCTAGTATTGCAGAAACACTACATAGGAGCTCAACCATGAAGGACATTGATAAAATTGTAAAAACCGCTATTACCAGCCTACTCGCTTTAACCACTGCAACTGCTGTAATCGATACAGTCAATGCTGCTGAAGACAAAACAGAAAAATGTTACGGAATAGTTAAAACAGCGATGAATGATTGCTCAACAGCAACTGAATCTTGTGCGGGTTCTGCTACTAAAGATAGACAGCCAGATGCTTTCATTTTTTTGCCTAAAGGTACGTGTAATAAAATTGTTGGTGGAAGTCTTATCCCAAAGACGGGTGCCAAAGTCAAATAACAATAATTGGAGATTACTATGAAACGAAATTTAGTGAAATTTTTTATTTTTTTTATTTTATTTTTTCCCGCTACGTTTATATTTGCAGCTGCAGAAACATATACGCTTGATCCTACGCATACTTATGTACAATGGCGCATCAGTCATTTTGGCTTCTCTCATCCATCGGGTAAATGGTTGGCAACAGGCACGTTAGTTTTAGATGAAGCAAAGCCCGAAAATAGCAAAGTCAAGGTAGTTATTCGCACGGCTGACATTGTAACAGGTATCCCTAAATTGGATGAACACCTTAAGGGGCCGCTTTTTTTTGATGTTGCAAAATTTCCAACCGCTACTTTTGTTAGCGATAAAATTGATGTGACCGGTAAAAACACGGCTAAAGTCTCTGGAACACTGACTTTGCATGGCGTATCAAAACCCATGACTTTAGATGTTGTACTCAATAAAGTGGGTGAGAATCCAATCACCAATAAAATGGCAGCAGGCTTCAGCGCAGTAGCAAAAATTAAACGTTCTGATTTTGGCATCATCGCTTTAGCACCAGGAGTTGGCGATGAAGTTCAATTGAACATTGAAGCGGAAGCTCAAAAATAAACGCTATGCGAATCAAAAATTCAGAAACGCATTATGGTGCAATAGCTATTATTCTACACTGGATAATGGCTATTTTGCTGATTGGACTACTGGCCTTTGGTTTGTATATGGTTAGCTTGCCAATTAGTCTTGAAAAACTCAAACTTTATGGGTGGCATAAAGAATACGGTATTTTGGCACTCATGCTCGTTGTGGTACGCAGCATTTGGCGTGTTACCAATATCATTCCACGATTATCTCTTCCTTTATGGGAAAAAATTGCAGCACGTACGGTGCATTGGTCTTTTTATGGGTTTATGTTTGCTATGCCAATTACAGGTTGGTTAATTACCTCAGCTGCTGGACTTCCTGCCTCATTCTTTGGTTGGTTTGTTTTACCGAATCTTATTTCACCTAATCCAGATTTAATGAATTTATTTCAAGAAATACATAAATGGTTAGGTTACGGATTGATTGCAACTATTACTTTGCATTTTTGTGCGGCGCTTAAACATCATTTCATCAATAAAGACGATATTTTACGGAGAATGTTGTCATGAATGTCAAATGGATAGTAGATGATGTACAAATAAATTTTGTTATTGTGGCGGTGAAGAAATAATTTAGCGTCATTGCGAGCTTCGCAATGACGACAGAGAAGGAGTATTTTATGCGAGTAGGAATAGAAGCAATTAATGCTTATATGGGCCAAGCATCTTTTGATATCCGTACATTGTTTCAAGCGCGTAATTTAGATATGTCGCGCTTCGATAACCTCATGATGCAAAAAAAATCTGTTTCTGTACCGTGTGAAGATCCCGTGACGAATGCTGTGAATGCGGCAAAACCTATTATTGATAAATTAAGCGAAGCAGAAAAAAATAAAATTGAATTAGTGATCACTGCTACTGAGTCGGGATTGGATTTTGGTAAATCATTGAGTACTTATGTTCATGCGCATCTTGGTTTGTCACGCAGATGCCGTTTATTTGAAGTGAAACAAGCATGTTATGCTGGCACAGCTGCTTTGCAAATGGCAGCGAATTTGATTGCTTCTCAAGTCTCTCCTGGCGCAAAAGCTCTTATCATTGCAACCGATACTGCGCGTGCAGCAATGAAGATGACTTATGCAGAGCCATCACAAGGTGTTGCGGCGGTTGCAATGTTAATCGGTGAACAGCCGGAAATTCTTGAGCTGGATTTTGGTGCAAACGGATATCATGGTTATGAAGTGATGGATACCTGTAGACCGGAACCCGATATTGAAACCGGCGATCCAGATATTTCTTTACTCGCTTACTTAGACTGCTTAGAAGCAAGCTTCCAAGCTTATGCGGAGCGCGTTGAAGGAGCTGATTTTCAAACGACATTTGATTACTTAGCGTTTCATACTCCTTTTGCAGGCATGGTTAAAGGTGCGCACCGAAAAATGATGCGCCAATTAAAAAAAGCAACTCCCGAAGTGATTGAAGAAGATTTTCAGCATCGTGTTGTTCCATCGTTACGCTATTGTGTGCAAGTGGGTAATGTTTATTCTGCCACAACTTATTTGGCATTGTGTGGATTGATAGACAGTGTCGAGTTAAATAATCCAAAGCGCGTTGGACTTTTTTCCTATGGCTCAGGTTGTTCTTCCGAATTTTATAGTGGAGTTATTACGCCGCGTTCAAAAGAAAAGCTGAAACTAATGCACTTGGGTGAAGTGCTCTCGAAACGTCATGTTCTCACGTTGCCAGAATATGAAAATCTTTTAGAATTAAATGTAGGTGGTTTTTTTGGTGCTAAAGATCTCACCGTTGATTTATCCAGTTTTAAATCTATTTATGATAGTCAATTTGCGGGCAAAAATCTTTTGGTGTTGAAAAGTATTAACGGTTATCATCGAGAATATGGGTGGAGTTAGAGCAGATTTGCTTAAATGGCACAAAAAAGGTAATATTTTGCTCATCACCTTTTGAGGATAAAAGAAATGCTAAAACGTGATATTTCAACGATCAATATTTTAGTGGCATCCGCTGGTGGTATGATAGGCTCAGGATGGTTGTTTAGCCCTTTTATTAGCGCACAAATTGCAGGAAGCAATGCTCTGATCAGCTGGATCATTGCTGCTATCTTTATGCTACTCATCGCTTTACCACTATGTGAATTAGGCACCCTATTTCCTGTGTCGGGGGGTATGTCGAATTATCCAACGTATACACATGGTAAAGAAGTCGGTTTTTTATTTGCATGGACTTCGTGGTTATCTTATGTGGTGATGACGCCAATTGAAATTCAAGCCATTTTACAATATGGCAGTCATTTCTTCCCTACATTGATTGTGAATAATTCGAGTACGTTGACACTGTCAGGTTACGGTTATATCTTGGCGATAGTTATCATGCTTTTTGTGGTGATATTAAATTCGTATGGTATAAAGTTGCTTGCTGAATGTAATAAATATGCCAGTTTTATAAAATTTATTTTACCAAGTATTGCAATTATCGCATTGCTTTATCATGCTCCCAATTTTTCTAATGTACAAATCAATTTAGCGCATCAAAGCAATTGGCAAGATATTTTTAGTGCTTTATCCATAGGCGGAGTTGTTTTTGCATTTACTGGATTCCAAAATGGATTGATATTGGCAGGAGAAGTGAAAAATCCACAACGCAATATTCCTATTGCTATTTTAGGCGCGGTATTAATTGGTTTTATTCTTTATTTTATGTTGCAGTTAAGTTTTATTGTAGCGATGCCACAGAAATATTTGGCTAATGGTTGGCACGCTTTAAGTTATCCGGGTGATAGTGGACCGTTAGTAGGATTAACTTTATTATTGGGATTAGGTTTGGTTGCACTGTTGTTAATGATAGATGCAGCTTTTTCACCCTTTGGTACAACATTGGTTTATACTGCGGCAACGTCACGTATTCTCTATGGCATGGCATTAAATCAGCATTTGCCGAAAATATTTTTAAAAGTCAATCGTCATAAAATTCCCTATATTACTTTATATGCGAATCTTATTGTAGGATTATTTTCTTTTATTCCTTTTCCGGGTTGGCAAAAGTTAGTCGCTTTTCTTTCATCAGCGAGCATTCTCTCGTATAGTATTGGACCTATCTGTCTTTTAGCGATGAGACAATTACAACCCGCTATGCATCGTCCTTTTAGATTATCAGCACCTGTATTTTTTTCTCATGCTGCATTTTATGTTTGTAATTTAATGCTTTATTGGTGTGGTTTTGCCATAGTATGGAAACTGGATGTGGCTTTACTGATAGGGCTTGTCATTAGTTTAGTGTATCAGCGAAAACGCTTAATGGATTGCGATAAATCACTTTATTGGTTTGTATTTTATATGGTATCTCTGCTTGCAATTTCTTATCTGGGTTCTTTTGGTGGGATTGGCTTGCTGAAATTTCCATTAGATTTAGTATTGATTTTGCCATTTAGTGTGATGGTGCTTACTCTGTCACAAAAAATGATGGCACATTCTTTTTCATTATCTGGATTAGAGTCTGAGCAGCCTGTGGCTACGAATTAAAATCGTGTTATCAACTTCTTCAATTGAATAGATTGCCGGCACTATCGGCTGTCCCACTTATCAACTCCTTATGTCGCTCAATGGGGGCGCAATTTCTTGGGAAGTTTATTTTTAATAAATATTTTCTTATCGTATAACATGATTTAAGTCTGTATGAAGAAGAAAATAATGTAAAATATTTGATATTATTAGCGTATATAGTTTAAGATAAAGACACCTCCAGAGCAAATAATTGTTTAATTATTGATCACTTTAAATAGAAAAACGAGGATTCTTAACTATCATGCACTCTTATACGTCTTCAGCAGACCCAAGGCCCTCAATCGCATTTAATGTTAATGATTTCGAGAAAAAGGACAAATCATTTGCACGAGTTATTACAGTGCTAAAAGATCTTGGCCACGCAGATGTCGCAATGAGTCTTTTTGAGTTGCTGCAAGAAACCATGAACTCCTTGATGCAAAATAAAGTAATAGGCCCTTGGTCATACGATGCCACTTTGTGTGCTATATGTGAGGAAATAAAAAAAGAAGAAAAAAATTCAAATAAAAATTCGATAAAAACATTGCTTACTAAAGCAGAGAAAATATGGGCTGAGAGTGAGGAAAAAAATCATATTAACCCTCTGTATTTAATAAACAGCATGATGAATATTTATTTAGCGAGTAAAATTCCACAAGCAGGTATAAAGTTATTTGAAAAGTATCAAGATAAAATAGGAATAAATCTTACAATACAGATGATTTATGTTTCATCATTGATTGCTGCAGAGGAACTCGAAAAAGCAAGTGAATATATTCATAATTTCATAGAACACCTTAAAGACAACGACAGAGTAATCCCAATATTTATAAAAAATACTTTTATTCATCTTATTAGTATATATGCCAAAAACAAGCAATTGAATAAAGCATTTTTTCTGGCTGAAAAAGCTGGAGAATATGGCCTGATTAAAAATGCTAAACTTAATTTTTACAACATTGATCCGTATGCATCAATGCGAAAGCCACCACCTATTGGTGATTTTAAAAATGCCGACTCAATTAAATTTGCTAATGAAATTCTAGACTATTTCCAGAAGTTTAAATTCGCTAACGCAAAAGAATCTTGTTTAAAATTAATTGCCGCCGAACCTAATCACCCATGGCCTTATATCCAATTGGGTTGGATCTTAGTCTTTGACCGGAGTAGTAATGAAACCATAATTGCGCATGAAAAAGCTATTACAGCGATAAACAAAAACGAAACTTTTGATCGGAATCGTGAATTAGCTGAGCTTTACCTATCGCTGGGAATAGCCTATGTAAATAATTATTTCAAATCAAAGTTAACAAGTGATATGGAAAAAGCCAATGATTGCTATCAAACGGTGTTAGAGCTAGATCCAAGTAATATTAAGCTATACCACTACTGGGGCATATGGCTTAAGCAACTTAAAAAATATGATGAAGCAATTACGAGATTTGCAATAGCTAGCCAAATCTATCCAAACGATGCTGATGTTTGCTTCCATTTAGGAGATTGCTATAAAGAATTGCAAATCTATGAACGTGCAGAACATTATTATAAGCAAGCTCTTGAGCGTGCTACTGAGTCAAACAACTTAGAATTAGTATCGTTGTCAAAAGAGCGTCATGCCCTACTAGCACAATCTAATCAAAGAGAAAAAATTGAGAGTAAGGGCACGCCAATAGCGAGCGCTTCACAAGCAGGTTTGTATAGTCCAGCAGTTCCAATAACGGTAAACACAGCTTCGCAGCCATCAAGTCATCTTAGCAGCACGCCCAAAAAGAGCTAAATGACATTAAATTGGTTGTCTAACTTGTCCATTGCCACGAACGAGATATTTGAATGTTGTGAGTTGCTCAACACCAACGGGCCCACGTGCATGTAATTTGCCGGTTGCTATTCCGATCTCGGCACCCATGCCAAATTCACCGCCATCAGCAAATTGAGTCGATGTATTATGCATGACAATTGCGCTATCAACCTCTTTTAAAAATTTCTCAGCAGCGGTTTGATCTGCTGTAATAATTGCATCCGTGTGTTGGGTGCCATGTTGGGCAATGTGTTCTATGGCATTCGGTAAATCGTTGACAATTTTTACCGCAATAATCGCATCTAAAAACTCTGTATCATAATCTTGATCAGAGCTTAATTTTGCGCGCGAATCTAATTTTGTAACGTGTTCATCGCCACGTATTTCGCAGCCTGCGCGAATTAAATCATCAAGAATAGCGGGTAAATGTGATGCCATGATTGCCTTATCAACTAATAAGACTTCTGTCGCGCCACAAATTCCTGTACGACGCATTTTGGCATTGAGCACAATTTTTCTCGCCATTTCCTTATCGGCAGCGTGATGCACGTATGTATGGCACAAGCCTGCTAAATGTCTAAATAAAGGAATACGACTTTTTGCGGAAATATATTCAACCAGTTTTAAGCCGCCACGCGGAATAATGACATCAATATACTTATCCATTTGTAACATTTCATCCACCGCTGCGCGATCTGCTGTTGGTAACATTTGCACTGCGTTCTGTGGTAAGCCAGCTTTGTTAAGCCCTGCATGCAGTGCAAACATAATTGCAGACGATGAATGAAAGCTTTCGCTACCGCCACGCAAAATAATGGCATTCCCCGATTTTAAGCAGAGTCCTGCTGCATCGGCTGTTACATTAGGACGTGATTCATAAATGACGCCAATGACACCAATGGGGACTCTGACGCGAAAAATTTCTAATTGATTGGGTCGTTTAATTTCAGCAAGAATTGTTCCAATGGGATCGGGTAATTCTGCAATAGTTTCTAAACCTTTTGCCATGGCTTCGATGCGTTCAGCATTGAGTGCAAGTCTATCTAAAAATGCAACGGGTAATTTTTTTTGCGTAGCAAGGTCTATGTCTTTTTGATTAGCATTCTGGATAGCGGATTTATTCTGACGTATTGCCGTAGCCATTAATTGCAACGCATTATTTTTTTCTTTGCTTGATATTAATGCTAATGCGCGTGCTGCTTTGCGAGCAGATTTTCCAATCGAGAGCATTGTTTCGTGTAATTTATTCAATGGTTTCTCCGGAATGTAGTACTAAGTCATTTCTATGTATTATTTCTTCACATCCACGATAACCTAAAATATTCTCATATCCAGAACTTTTATGTCCCATTATTTTTTTCGCATCATGTGCTGCATAATTGCTTAATCCCCGCGCGATTTCTTGTTTGTCTGCATTTAGGATGCAAATCGCATCGCCTTTACGAAATTCACCGTCAATACCAATTACACCTACCGAGAGTAAACTTTTTCCCTGCCGCAATGCATGTGCTGCACCTGCATCAATGATTACATAACCTTTTGGTTTGAGATGTTGCGCAATCCAGTTTTTGCGTGCATTGGTGGGCGTCGTATCAGGAATAAACCACGTATTTTCTTTTATTTCATCGATGCGTTTTAATGGATTGAGATGTTTGCCCGCAGCAATAACCATTTTGCAACCTGAAGCCAAGGCAATTTTTGCGGCAGCAAGTTTAGTAACCATGCCGCCAGAACCATATTCGGTAGCGGAGTCACCGGCCATGGCAAAAATCTCCGGCGTTAGCTTTGTTACTTCAGGAATTAATTTAGCATTAGGATCAATTTGAGGATTTGCGGTATAAAGACCATTGATATCTGACAGTAATACTAAAGTATCTGCACTCACCATTTGTGCAACACGCGCAGCAAGCCTATCATTGTCACCGTAGCGAATTTCTGCCGTTGCTACGGAATCATTTTCATTAATGACTGGGATGGCGCGTAAATTTAATAATGTTTCCAAAGTATTTTTTGCATTCAAATAACGTCGACGGTTTTCGCTATCATCCAGGGTTAATAAAATTTGTGCGACGGTTATGCCATGTGCTTCCAAGGCTTCTTGATAAGCATGTGCCAGTTTGATTTGTCCAACTGCAGCAGAAGCTTGTTTTTCTTCTAACTGCAAAACACGATTTTTTAATTGCAGATGACGACGGCCTAACGGGATTGCTCCAGAGGAAACAATTATAATTTGCTTTTCTTGCTGCCAATATTGAACAATTTCATTAAGCAGGCTCTGTAACCATTCGCGATGAATTTTACCCGTTTTGTTATCTACCAATAACGAGGAGCCTATTTTTATGACTATGCGTTTAGCATCTGCAATGCGGTACGGCACGGGGTTACCCTTAAAGATGTTGAATGAAAAAAGTTAGTAACAGTAGTTATATGAATGGTCTCAGTTTATATATTATACTAGTATACAACGAGTTTAAAAGGGGTTTTATTATGCAAACAATAGGTGTTTTTGAAGTAAAGACCCATCTTTCTGCCCTCTTAGATCAAGTTGAGAAAGGTGAGCAAATCTTAATTACTAAGCATGGACGTCCTGTGGCAAAACTTGTGCCTGTAACCAAGGTAGATAATGAACAATTGCATATCACTATTCAAAAGCTTAAAGCATTTGGTAAAGGCAATAAGCTACGTGGTCTTGAGATTGGAGAATACTTAGAGATGAGGGGCGTGAATGACAGATTTTATATTCGATGCTCATAAAATGATGTAAATTGAATTCTGATAGCAATTTTTCGGTTTCAGTGGAAATAGTCCGATTTTTTTGCGGCGCAGATAAATTTTATTAACTCTTGCCCGCTTATAAATGGGTATACGAAAACGCCATCAGGAATATAAGAGATAGGTTTTTTAGCTTTAACTGGATATTTGGCAAGATTAATATTGTTAATGGTTATTAAGCCAGAGTCAAAAAATAGTGATCCAGACATCAGCGATAATAAAGTTGATTTACCTATTCCATTTGGACCGATTAGATTTCGTAAGATGCTCGGGAAGTTTAAAGGAAATGGCTAAGCAGCAAGGAGTCTCCTACCCCACATTACGAAATCGACTTAATGAGTTAATTGATGAAATTGAAAATTTGCAAGGTGCCCCCCAACAAAAGGGATCTAAAACTGAAATATTGGAACTTCTAGAGCAAGGCAAAATTTCGGCGAACGAAGCAGCCAAAATGTTACAGAAACTGTGAGGAAATTCTGATGAAAACAGATTTAGAAAAATTGGCTAATTTACTCAGTAAAGGAAAAATTTCAGAAAATGAGTATAAATTATTATCTACAGCACTTGAGAATAAAAATTCGAAAATTCAATCAATACTTTCAATAGCTATTAATCCATTTCAGAAAATTGCCGGAATCTCTGCTCTAATTATTGGTGTAATGATTATACTTGCAACGAGTTATTTAGGTATATTAGCAAATGTTCATTTCCCAGGAATAATAGATGTAAAAATTATTCGAATACCACTCGGTTTTTCATTACTTTTATAGCAAAATATAATTTGCTGGATTGTATTAAGTCTATTATTTATTATAGGAACAAAGATTTTTCAGAATAAAAAAATTCGAATAATAGATTTTTTTGGAACAGTCTCATTTGCAAGATTTCCATTTTTATTACTTACTGTTTTTCTTAGTATTGTTCAGATGATAAATCCAATTTTTATGAATATTGATGCCTCTAAAGGCACTCAAATTCATATATCTTTGGAAATGATTATATTTAGTTTATTGGCGATAGGTTTTTTGATGTGGCAAATAACGACTTATTTTTTTGCACTCAAAGTTTCATCTGGACTTTCAGGTAAAAAACTATGGGTAACTTTTGTATTGGCAATGATATTAGGCGAAGCCATATCTTGGCAATTAACTAATATATTTGCTTGACCGAGTGACATGAAAAAAATTTAACATAAATTCTAACGAATAAATATAAATAAACATAACATGACGACTCTATGCGTTATGCGCTTGTCGATCGAGAGTCACAGATATCCAGACCAAGATAAAACAGACAAAGAGTATATTATGTTTCCTTCGTGACATATCTAAAATTATCTGCCTTATTGAGCTCTTTGGATGGCCCAGCCGGCTGCCAATCGGACATTAAATAGGACATTTTAGTGTGAAATTTTTGTTCATAGCGCAATAAAATGTGCTATAATCAATAACATGAGTTCAAAAAGATCGGACATAAAATCGGACATTTTGGCGGTCGTTGATGGAAGCGAAAGCCTATCAATGATGGAGCCTCTTTTGGTTTCTGAAATCTCTCTTCACCGAAAAAAATTAACAGATCTGGCGGTAGAGTTGGTAGCAAAATCATCTGGGTTTAAACGTAGTTTGCCACCCGCAATACAAGCATCTCTCGCGACTATGGTTCGGGCGATGAATTGCTATTATAGCAATTTGATTGAGGGTCACGACACTCATCCGATTGAAATTGAACGGGCGTTAAAGGGAAATTATAGCTCCGATAAAAAAAAGCGTAATCTACAGAAAGAAGCTCAAGCACATATTGCTGTTCAAGAGTGGATTGATAAAGAAGGGCTCAAGAATAGCATATTTTCTAAGGATACAATTTGTGAAATCCATGAGCGTTTTTATAGTTTATTGCCAGAAGATTTGTTATGGGTAGAGGATCTAGATGGTAAAGAAAAAATAAAAGTTATTCCAGGTCAATTACGGTATCGTGATGTAAAAGTTGGAAATCATATTGCAATTAGTCCAGGTGCAGTACCTCGATTCCTTTCTCGCTTTGAGTCTGTATATAATGGTTTAGGAAAATTAGAAACTATATTAGCTCTAGCAGTAACTCATCATCGATTATTATGGATTCATCCATTTCTCGACGGGAATGGTAGGGTAGCGCGTTTGATGTCTCATGCAATAACATTAAATGTGCTAAATACGGGAGGAATGTGGTCCATTGCTCGTGGCTTGGCTCGTAATGTAGAAAAATATAAGCAGCATCTTGCGAACTGTGACCTATCACGACGGAATGATTTAGATGGACGTGGAAATTTAAGTGAAGAAGCGCTGGCGGATTTTACTCAATTCTTTCTTGAAACGTGTATAGATCAAGTTAATTTTATGGAAAAATTAATGCAACCTGATTTATTACGCACAAGAATTTTGTTATGGGCTCGTGAAGAAAGTGAGTTAGGAAATTTGCCTTCACAGGCAATTCAGATACTTGAAGCTATTTTGTATTATGGAGAAATACCCAGAGGTGAAATGCCCAATATATTAAATGTCACGGATAGGCATGCGCGTCGATTGACTTCTATTTTAATTGAAAAAGGAATTCTTATTTCTGATTTGCCAAAGTCTCCATTAAAATTAGCTTTTCCTGCTGCTCTTGCAAGTCGTTGGATGCCAGGGTTATTTCCGCCTTAAATATTCAGAATGCATTGATCTACTGGCAATCTAAGCGCTATAATTCAGAATCATTATCTGCAGAGCCCTCAATATGAAAAATCAATTAACGAATTTGATTGTCCAAAGGTTGAGTGAGTCTAAAGCGCATTTAAAAAAGCAATTTTCTTTTGCACACCCTATAAAAGTTGCTCGTCATTTTGCGCTTGATAATCTTCTACCAACTGAAGTTGCAGAGAGAATATACGCTAATTTTCCAAAGCTAAAGCAGATGCGTTTATTAAACAGCCGTGGAGAATTAAAGTTAAAGTATAGTCATATCAAGAATACATCAAGCTTATTGCAAGATCTGCATTTCGCTATTCAAGATCCTAAAGTTGTTGCTGTGATTGAAGAAATAACCGGAATTGAAAAGCAAGTTCCTGATATGTCACGGCTCGCAGGTGGGGTGAGTGCTCTGCTCAAAGGGCATTACATTAATCCACATTTAGATAATTCACATGATGCAGACAGAAAACTCTATCGAACGGTGAATATGCTTTATTATGTGTCTCCTAATTGGCAGCTTGAGAATGGTGGGAATTATGAGCTGTGGGATGAGGCAGTCAAAAATCGTATTATTGTTCCGAGCTTTTTTAATCGTTTGGTTGTGATGGAAACGAATCAAACATCTTGGCATGCGGTTAATCCAGTTTTATGTGACGCACCTCGGTGTTGTGTGTTTAATTATTATTTTTCTGAAAAATCACCTAAAGGTGAAGACTATTTCCATAGCGCATCTTTATTTTTTAATCCGGTATTTAAAGCACGCCCCGAGCAAAAAATTCGTCGCGCGATTAAGCGGGTAGGAGATGCATTTTTGAGAAAGATAAAGGTGCGGTAATATCTCTGTCGTTCCGCTCTCAGCAATAATATTGACAGTGAGGGTAGCATGTGTACAAGTGGATAAAAAAATATTTTTCTAATCCAAAAAGCATTAAAGAGTATTCTCAACTTCATTGGATGAAAAAATATTTTCATCATCGCTCTCTGTGGCGCATCAATTGTGACTCTGTGTCTCGTGGAGTTGCGATCGGTTTATTTGCTGCAGCAATTCCCTTAATGCCATTTCAAATGGTAATCGCAGCTTTTCTCGCTATCATGATTCGCGCAAATTTACCAATTTCGGTAGCAGTCTGCTGGATCAGCAATCCATTTACATTAGTGCCTATTACTTATTTCACATATTATATTGGCAATTGGGTATTAGGCGAGCATGAAGTACAACTCGCTGTTCACGAATATGGATTGAATTATTGGAGTTATTCGAGTTTTTGGAATTATGGTAACGAAACGAGTCATTATTATTGGTCGTCTTTTTCGCATTTTGGTAAAGCATTTTTCGTGGGATTACCCATAGTGGCTATAGGTGCAGCTATAGCCGGTTATTTAATTGTTAATATAGTTTGTCGTAGCAATACGCTTATCAGGGCACGGCATGCAGGAAAACATAAGCCACACGAATAACTTTGGAGAAACCAAAAATGCTAGTGACATTTCATCAAAATATAAGTTTAGCAAATAGAGCATTTCCATTAATTGGAATGCTGAATTTCGCTGCAGAAAAAGAATATTCTGTGCGATGGAAAACGACTTAACTATTTTCAATGGTTGTGCTTTGCTCAGTTTGAGGATATCCTTATTTTGTATCTAATTTGGTTGTGATGGAAAGCAAGCAGTAATAACAATGGAGGTTTTTATGTCGCGTTTCAATTTATTATTCAGTCTTATCATTAGCATATTCTTTTTATTGGGCTGCGTTAGTGTATATGCTCAGACAACCGCCACGGTAGTAGAAAGGCATATTATTATTTCTCCGACACCTAAAGCAGGTGATTGCGTTACAGTTAAGGGTCATTGGGAAGGTGAGGGCGCAGGGGCGGTGTGGGTAGATACACAAACTATATGCCCTTATGCAAATAGATCAGAAGGCTTAGGCTGGGTTGAATCCTACTGGACATGTACTGTGTACTCTGCAGATGGAACGTGTTCAACTTGGGAACGCGTCCCGGGACATTGGATAAAAACACTGCCTTGATGTATCGCGTGTGCCTGCTTAACGCGAGTTCAGCAGGCACATTTGTTATTTTTTGTTGTTTTCTTCGTAACCACAATAAACTCTACCGAACAGTGAATATGCTTTATTATGTATCTCTTAATTGGCAGCTTGAGAATGGTGAGAATTATGGCTGTGGGATGAAAATATTTTTCTAATCCAAAAAGCATTAAAGAGTACTCTCAACTGCACTGGATGAAAAAATATTTTCATCATCGCTCTCTGTGGCGCATCAATTGTGACTCTGTGTCTCGTGGAGTTGCGATCGGTTTATTTGCTGCAGCAATTCCCTTAATGCCATTTCAAATGGTAATTGCAGCTTTTCTCGCTATCATAATTCGCGCAAATTTACCAATTTCGGTAGCAGTCTCCTGGATCAGCAACCCATTTACATTAGTGCCTAAAAACATAACAGGAGCCCTTAAGAAAATCTTAAGAATTCAGTGGTATAGTAAAAAATAATTTTTAAGAGGTAACATTATGAGTCTATCAAGTCATGCAGTTATAGGTGCACAAACACAAGGAAGGAGCGACGACAAAGCGCCAGCTCCCACTTCAGGGCAATCACAGAGGCCATTTAGCTCACGAAATGCGATCATAGGAACATTAAATGACAATAATAGAAAGAAGCTAGAAACATTTAATGAGGCAAAGGGTTCTAAAAATATGACTGAAATTGAGGGTGAACTTGCAAATAAGCTCATCATCGAGAAAATGAAAAATGATACAGATATAGTCCAAAAACTTACAAACAAAGATAAAATTAGTAAAGAAATTGAAGGTGAAATTAAAAAAGATGAATCTGAATCTGGATCTACATGGTCGCAAAAAGTTAAAAATATGTTAATCCTTGCTAGGACATTAATAACATATGCCAGTGCCTATCCGAATGCCCCTGAAAAGGATGGGACCACTACTGATTTAAAGGGAATAAAGGAAGCAAAAGCCATTAATACTTTATCAGAATCAATAAAATTACAGCTTACTGCCCTTGAGGATGAAGAAATGGCAAACAAACTCATCGAGCAGTTACAGACGTATATTAGCAAAGCAATTAAGACTTATGGGGAAAAAACAAAACCTGAGATTATAGAAAAGGCTTATGAGGTTTATACTAATAAAAATTATGAAACTCTTGAGAGCATCCCAGCCTCATGTAGGCTTAAATATTTGGAACTCTTAGTAATCTGTCAATATAAAACAGAAGAAACGATTAAAGCAAATGAACTTGAAAATAACATTGCATTTTTGAGAAATAAAAAATAGCTTTTTTAGTTGTGGGGAGAGGGTGGCGCTAGTCACTACGCATTTTTGTAGTGACTAGACGGGTGAGGGTCTCAACGGCGGCTGTTGCTCGAATCATTGGGTTTTTCTTTAGGAATATCAGCCGCTTTTGTTTTATTATTTTTTAAGACCTCAAATAAATTTTCATAGACATTATTGGCACTCCAAACATACCAACCCGAAACATTATTGGAATCTTCGACAGCGCGAATTTCTTGCAATAAGTATTTTTGTTTTTGTGTATCAGAAGTTTTTTTAATGTAATGGAAGTTTGCTGCTTCAATAAATGCGTGCACTTTAAAGGGCGCATTATCATTAAATTGTCCTTCTAAAGCATTTAAAGAATTATTAATAGTTTTGTAAGGTTCAGCAGAATATTTTTGATACGGCCAAAAATGGGATGGATAAACCATAGGGTTTACACCATCTACGCTGTCAGCAAACATTTTGATATCTTGACCAATGTGCATAGAAGGATAATAACTGACCTCACCAAAGATATCGATTTCCATTGGTACATGTTCTGCATTGATGTTTGCTTTAAACCATTTAATTATTTGATAAACGTCTTTGGCATGTTGTGGGTTGGCGGGTTCTTTAGAGCTATAACGAATATAATCAAGTTGTATAGCGTCGGCGCCTGCTTTAATTGCATCCTCAGCTAATTTAAGTTTTTCTTCCCAGTGAGCTTTTGAATGAATTTGTTCGGCGTTGCCCCCATCAGAGAAGACTACAATTCGAGTCACATCCTTAATGCCAGCCGCTTTGACTTTGGCTATTGCAGGGGCGTAATGCGAGCTGTAATAATCATGATCGACTACAAATGTATTAATTCCAGTATCTTTGGCTTCTCGGATTAAATATTCCAATCTATCAGGTTTTTCTAACACGTATTGTGTTAAGTAAATGCCTTTATCCCAACCATGTGGGTGCGCAGTAACGTTAAAGAGCGTTAGCGTAGATAATATGCATTTGAATATAAAATTGCTGCACCATATATTCCACATATACATATAGACTTCCTTCTTGGGTTGTCCATCTCTATATAGTATGTATAGCACAGAAAAATAAGAATGCGATTTGCCAATGAATACAATGAAATAGCAGTTTTAAGGCTAATTGTTTGTTATTTTTTTATACAAACGAAGCAAAGAAGTAAAATTTTAAAACCTAAATTGCGTAGGGGCGCACCTACGTGTGCGCTCTTGTTCAACCATGGGCAGACACATGGGTCTGCCCCTACACGTAACACTGGCGTTAATTAAACTAGGTAATATTCCATGTTAATTGTGCGCCAAGAGTAGGTATTGACATTTGGCGACCCTTTCCTACCAGACGATTGCCTGTTATAGGACTTTTGTGATTTATCCTGACTGTTTTAAAAAATCCTTGAGTAGTTGCAAAATCAAAATGTAATTTTTTAGAATACTTATAGCGAGCGCCGAGACACACTCCGAATGTAGTAGGATCCAGTATCATAATTTCTCTATGTGCATTAGTAGTCATGCCTGTATTATAGTCAACGCCGCCACGCACCAACCACTGGTCGGTAAGCTGATAACTCGAACCTAATGCAAAAAACCAAGTATCACGATAATTGGCAGGAATCTGAGCATTTTGTGTTACGCCGGGTATTGCCGTAGCAATATTGTAGCCATGATCTGCTTTATAAATACCCCAACCTTCATATTCGACTGATCCCATCACGGCCCAACATGGCGTGATCTCGTGATAAGCACTTAAGGTGGTTATAGAAGCCAACGGGATAGTAAGTTTAAAGTTATGAGAAGTTAGCATCCCATTAGGAACTAAAGAGGGCAAGTTACTGTTGGTCACATAGAATCGGCTTGTACCGTTTAAATGTGTCACAATGGCAGAGCGATAGGATAAGCCTACTCGGGTTTGTGGAGTAAATTGATACAGTGCACCAATATGCCAACCAAAGTTGTTATAGCTTGATGCCTCATTTGTATTGGTTGAATCTCCTAGAGTAAGGGATTGAGTGCGTATTGCTGTTTTTGCCTTCGCAGAATAGTACAGCATATCCGGTCCAAGACCTATAGAGAACTTATCGTTAATTGCATAGGCTAAGCTTGGACTTATTTCATACCCTGCTTGGAGGGCGTGAGTAACTTCATAACGAGGCAAGGAAGTGATTCTATAATTAAGGCCTAAACCATACGGAACTAGAATACTAATGCCAAATGCCCACTTATCACAGAGAGGATAAACATAGTGAAAATTGGGAATAACACCTTTGGTAGTTGTTGAGCTTGCTCCTGATGCAGTCACAGGAACTGCAAACGATGAAAATGGGGGTCCCTGAAGGGCCAATATTCCTGGATTAGACATAGTGCCGGAGAATTTTTGGCGAGCTGACACAGCGACAGCGGACACAATCATTTGTTGATTCTGAATGCGAATTAAACCAGCAGGGTTGTTAAAATTGGTTGATGCATCTTCAGCAATCGCAGCACGACTTGAACGCCCATCACCCAGTTCCACAACACCTGGACCAAATGGAATGGTCAATCCCGACGCTAATACACTCTGCGACGTGGAAGCAAGCGCGGCACTTATAATTCCTATTTTCAAGATCTGATTGAGTATATTTTTGATTTGCATAAATGCCACACCCTCCTTGGTATTGATCGAATCGTAAATATTTTAACTAAAAATATCATAAGTAGATTCGATGATTAGATTCCTGCTTCAGTGTACCATGCTTAACAGCAGCTTTAGGCCACTGTCCCGACAGAGGATACTCCACAGGCTGCCATTTCTTATGTATTGAAGCATTTACAATTTTACAGAGATTTAATTAGATTTCAAGCTAACTGTTAGAAGAGGAGAAGGGGGCACGAGACGTGACCTCATTTTATTTATATTTTATACTAGCACCGCTGTTGGATATTCACTTGAGAGACACAAATATATGATTGCAGTAATAAGTGGAGCTACAGGTCTTGTCGGTTCTCTTTTAGTTAATAAACTTTTAATAGATAATGATATTACGCAAGTTATCTCTGTTTCTCGCAATTCACTTCATATTGAGAATCCTAAGCTGAAAGAGATTATAATTACAACTCTTTCTGATTTATCTTTGCATCAATCAGAGCTTCAAGGGGATATTTATTTTTGCTGTTTAGGAACGACGATTAAAGACGCTGGTAGTCAAGAAAATTTTAAAAAAGTAGATTATGATGCTGTCATTGAGTTCGCTCGAATTGCAAAGATTCATAATGCACAATCTTTTGTTGTCATATCTGCTGCGGGGGCTAATATGAGCTCTTTATTCTTCTATAGCCGTGTAAAAGGTGAAGTTGAAAATGCTTTACAGAAAATGCATCTAAAGAGGTTAGTTATTTTTAGGCCTAGTGTTTTAGTTGGAAATAGAAAAACTTTCCGTTTGGGCGAGCGCATCTTTATTGAAATTTTAAAGACAATTTCCCTCTTTACTTCACGGTCTCTCAAAAAGCGTATGCTAACGGACGCACAAGACTTAACTACGCAAATGTTAATCGAAGGGAAAAAATCACAAGCGGGTATTTTCTTTATTCGATAATTACCCGCAGTAACGGTTTTATATTAAATTTTAGATTTGAATAGTGGATTAATAACTTGGCTTGATGAATCTCCTTCTTCAGCCACTGTTGTTATTACCTTCCGTTCTGTACGCTGTTTTTCTTCTAAATTTTTGGCTGTAGGTGGCTTTGGCATTTGCTGCACTTTTTTACCTAAAGCGATTTCTTGCGCATCTACCGACACAGCAGGTCCTCCAGGAGGGGCAGATTGTGGTGCTGCTACTTTAACAACAGTAGGCGCAGATGCTGGCGGCTTATTAATTGCCTGCCCTTCTAGACTTTGATCGTCTATTACCCCTTCTAATTGCGCACTATCTCTTGCATTAAGATCAGGAGCTGAAGGTTCTGTCACGGGTGGTTCTGACACAATCTTCTTCTGATCTTGTAGGCTTTCGTTCTTTACCTCTGTAATCTGTTGTTTAGGTACAAAATTGACAGGTGCAGATGCTGGTAATTCAGGCCTAGCAAAAAATCTTTGTAGAATTCCACTCACTATATTTTTATCTGATTTTTTTTCATCGTAGGCAACTTTATTTTTTCCAATAACATTTTCTGCCTGCAAAAGCAAAAATTTATCTAATAAATTTTTAAAATCGGGACGTTTTGGGCACTGTTTAAGATCGCTTATAATTTTTTGGATAAAAATTCCTTTCCAATCTTGCCATCCCTTAAGATGACTAATAGCATCATGAATCAGGTTGAAATTTCTCACGATACTTTCAAAACCATCATTGATATTACTAAAATTAAGTTTACTAGGCTTAAAATTAATGAAATGATCACGAAGCTTTAGTAAATCTTGCGGAAATCTTTTTGGGTTTTTTTGAATAAGATCACTCACTTTCTTGGATATAGTATCTATACAAGATCTAAGTTCAGGATCTTGAATAAAAAGATTGGAACGCTTGTTATGGAATTTTGGAATGTAAAACTCAAAATAACATAGATCAAGAAAATCTGTACCTCTATTAATATTTTTAACAATATTGTCCTTAAATTGTTTGAATACACGCTCCAACTTTTTTACACGCAAATTATCCAAGCCTTGGAATGCATCCTGGTTATTTTGCTGATTACGATTGCTTCTGCTCATACTACCCTCGCTAATTTCTAATAATATGACTCTTTTAATTAAGTATAATTCTTGTTCTGATTTTTTTAATCATCTCACAAGAATATTATACCTTTTGAACCTTAATGATTTATTAAGAGCTCTGTACACGCAAAGATTTATAAACTTATGAAAAGATGATAAAAAAATGATGATTAAACAGATGATGCCAGAAAATCATTTGTACAAAGGAACAACTTTAACGACCCACCAGCATCTCCTAGCGTATGATAGAGCATGTTGATAAGCTGTTTTAGTGTTCTGCCTATAGTAATTTTATAATAAGAATACTAAAACATTAATATTGATTTAGTGTTCTAAATATAATAATATTATAATACGAATACTAACCCAAGGTTAAGCTATGAACCTCCTAATTGGACGAGATGAAGAGATTGCTATATTGCAGGATCTTTTTGATTCTAATAAGCCCGAATTTTTGGCACTTTATGGTCGGCGGCGAGTCGGCAAAACTTATTTGATCCGCCAGTCTTTTGAAAAAAAGGCAGCGGTATTTTTCAATGTGACCGGTTCAAAAGATGGTCCACGATCGAAACAAATAATACACTTTATACAGCAAATTGGGAAAGTGTTTTATGGTGGTGCGTCTCTTGCTATTCCCAAAAATTGGGATGATGCTTTCAATGTGTTAACTGATGCTATTAATAAACAAGCAAAAAACAAAAAAATAATATTATTTTTAGATGAATTGCCTTGGATGGCAACTAAAAAATCGATGCTTTTGCAGGGATTAGATTATTATTGGAATCAGCATTGGTCTAATGATAAAAGAATAAAGCTTATTGTTTGTGGTTCAAGTGCTTCTTGGATTATTCAAAAAATTATTAACAATAAGGGTGGTCTACACAATCGCATTACACGAAAAATTTATTTAGAACCTTTTACACTTTCTGATACTAAATGCTTTTTAGAAAAGCAGGGTGTCAAGCTTAAGAATCAACAAATTTTAATGATATATATGGTGACAGGCGGTGTTCCTTATTATTTATCTCATATTAAAAAAGGATTCTCTTCAGCTCAGATTATTGAGAAACTTGCATTTACAGAAAAAGGCATTTTATTAGAAGAATTCGATAATTTATTTTCTTCTCTTTTCGATCATTCAGAGATTTATATTCAATTGATAAAAATTATTGCCAGTCGTCGATATGGTATTGGGCAGCGTGAATTATTAAAGGCTGTTGGTACATCAGCAATAGGTAGTGTGGGTGTTAAAGCGCTAAAGGATCTGGAAGAAACAGGCTTTATTATGAGTTTTATGCCGCACTACCATAAACGACAAGGCATTTATTATCGACTTGTCGACGAATACACCTATTTTTATCTCAAATGGGTTATGCCTATTAAAAAAGCTTTACAAAGAAAATCTTTGGATAAAGGAAATTGGCAAGCCATGCAAAAAACTCCTGAATGGCATAATTGGCTAGGTTATGCTTTTGAGGCGGTTTGTTATAAGCACATTTCTGTTATCCGAAAAGCTCTTTCAATCAGTCCTGATGCAATTGCAAACACGTGGCGTTATGTTCCACGCAAGGACACAAAAACACGCGGCGCGCAAATCGATTTATTGTTTGATCGTAAGGATGATGCTATTACACTTTGCGAAATCAAATACAGCGATGAGCCATTTGTAATCACGAAAGATTATGTAGAAGCGTTAAAACGTAAAATGGAAGTTTTTAAAGAACAGACGCGAACTAAGAAGCAATTATTCTTAGCTTTTGTTTCTGCGAATGGAATTAAAAATAATTATTATGCAGAAGATATGATTAGTGGTGTGGTTACTTTAGAAAATTTTTTCAAAGATAAGTGAGTATGGTGAAGCCCCGGAAAAGTCCCGCAGGCTTTGTGAGGACGTAAAAGGATGGCGAGCAAGTGTATAAAGAAGCAAAAAGGGTGCTGGAAAAAATTGTAAAATGTGGTAATGCTATTGATATTAGCTTTACCTTCCATTATCTCCGCAGAATGTTTGCCACAGTAGAAAGCCTTGATATTTTGGGTTATGCACCTTTGCCACTACCTTTTTTTAACTAAGAAATAAGGACAACAAATCATGAACAAGCAGATGATGTCAGAGAATAGTGTTGTTGTTTTTGGTGAGCATAGAATACGCAGAGTTTTTATAGATGATGCGTGGTGGTTTTCTGTGGTTGATGTGATTCAAGCATTAACAGATAGTTCTAACGCTAGGGATTATTGGTACAAAATGAAGGTAAGAGTAAAAGATGAAGAGGCGAGTGAACTGTCGACATTTTGTCGACAGTTGAAATTAAAAGCCCCGGATGGAAATCGGACTCTGTTTATTTCTTGGTTGCAATGTTAATAATTCATGCGCACGTAACCCAGAGGCGTGCGCAATTTGAGTTGCTAAACAATTTTTTTCAGTTTGAGCACCTGCAATTAAATTAATTTGTTCGGTGGAGTAAGCGCGGCTTTTAAGTGCTTCGACAAGCTCTGATTTAATAACAGGTAACTTGATACCTAAGTGCATTTGAATCGCTTTAAATTGCATCTTAGCTATTCATGCGGGTCTTGTTGGGAACTATGAGCCGATTCAACAGGTTTTTAAGATATTGCTAGATCAATCTATTCCTTAGCAGATTGATATATTTTTTTATCTTTTCGATGCGGAATTTCAAAACGAAGGATTTTATCTGATTTTTTTTCGATGCCTTCCACCCCACAAGAAGTTCTAACCGAGCGCGCGACAAGTTCCGTACGCGTTTTAGCGTCCTTAAGGTAAGGATTAGTATCGATAAGTGATTTGCTTTTCATAATAATAATTATAACAGCTACTTGATTGAATGTTTAATCAACTTATTGATTTAAAAGTATTATTCTGGTGGCCAGAGGTGGAATCGAACCACCGACACAAGGATTTTCAGTATACGAGTTAATTTTACTGTAAAGCTCCAAATTATTCTAGTTGATTCATAATATTGATATTTTGTAAAAACTCAATCCCCATTGAGTTCTTTTGAACACCTCATTTTTCTATGTTTTTCTTGGCACGATTACACAGGAATTACACATAAGTTTGGCAGTGTCTCGCGCGCCAAATGCACCATTTGATATGGCGGAGACTCACGTGGAGTGCGAAATGCTGTTAACCGTTTGATTAATTCAGCCGGTGATTATTATCTGTGGATAAGCCTGTCTCTTTTGCACCTGGTTTACATCTGTTCAAAAAACAACTACAATTGTGCAATTAAAGAACTCTATAAAACAAAACGAGGCCATTCAATGAAATCTTCAAGTCTTCCTAAGATGCTGTTAGATGCACAACAGTTTCCTCTTACTCCTTATAACTTACACCCTGGACTCTATCTGCTTGAGGGTAGATTTTTTCATATCAGTAATATTGAGTTAAAAGATGAAAAAGGCCGCACACCCTTGCATGATGCTGTTGCAAGAGGGGATGCCACAATGTTCGAGTGGCTACTCAGAAATGATGCTCGCGTAGACACACGGGATAATGCTAATCAAACACCGCTGAATACTGCTTTTGGATGTATTAAAAATAAAGAAACAAGATTTCATATCATAGATCTTCTTTTAAAAGAAGTATCTAAATGGCATGAAAAAGAAAAAACAGCCTTTCTGGATCATTTGCCTGATACAGATTATTTGTATGAATCCGCAATTTGCCAAGCGACTCTTCAAGGGGATATTGCTCTTGTAGAAAGATTGCATAAAGAGGGTGCTAAAATTCATTTTAATTTTAAAACGGATCTTGGATTTAAAAGAGGTGTCATTTTTGACAATTGGGTGTTTGGAAAGATTGAAAGTAATGAATTTTTTGTGCCGGCTAGGTTTAAAGAATGGATGAGAGATCAGAGATTATTTTTTGGTACGCCTCTAAGGCCTATCCTTAATCCACCTCCAGTTAAAAGACGTCGAGATCCAGCTTATGAAGCTATTGAAGACGCTCCTTACGCTTATGAAGAAGTTCATTATTTTTGCCCTGCGCTTTTAATTGCATCCTGGCAAAACAATTTTAAACTAGCTGCTTTTTTCTTATCTATTGATGTTTTAGGAGCTCGATTTCACGTAGAGTATTTAATAATGAATAATAGTGCTTTCTCAAAAAAATGCAGTACTCTCCTCAAGGCAGTTGATAAGTTTAATCTCGCTGATAGGTGTACTAGAGTAGTAGGGGCCAGTTTTATAAATTCTGGCACAACAGAAATTGTATCTTCTTTCAAAGAGCAAACCTACTCAGCGTTACTCAGCGTTGCTGATAGCTTAGCAGGCTCAAAAAATGGTAACGAACTGAAACAATCGGACGATGGATCAAGAGCTGAAAAAGAAAAGCTTAATGTTGCTAATAACTTAACAGACCAAAAAAATGATAATGAACTGAAATTATCGGATAATAGACAAATAGCTGAAAAAATAAATCTTAATACAGTGTTAAGTGTAGTAAAAAAAGGTGTGGCAGAAAAAAAAGAGCCCTCGCTTAAAGAGCTCAATGCAGTAAACCAGTCAAGAATATTGTCAAAGCTTAATTTAAAAGATGAAGATGGAAATACAGCCACACATTTAGCGGCAGCAGCTGGTTTTGAGATTGTTGTTAGCTGGTTAATAGAAAAAGGAGCTGATATAACAGTGGTCAATCGATGGGGTTTGAATCCCCTGGCTTGGGCGCTTTGTAGAATGGAGAGCATGAATGACTGCAATTTCAGAATTATTAATCAGTTTTTAACTATCGCTGATTCCTGGATTTTACCTGGGAAAAAAATGGATTTTCTTAATAAGGGAAACAGTTATTTTGTCAATAACATATTAGTTGTTGCTATTCATAAAGATTATACCAATGTTGCAGATGCTTTGCTTAAACGAAACGTGCAAATCAATTATCGACTTGACTTATTTGCAGATTTGCAAATTATTTCTTTCTGTGAGTTGTTAGAAGAACGCCAAAAGGATGTTCATTCGTTTTTAAAAGATTGGGTAAATCGCAGAAGCGTGTTAGGCGATAGATCTTTTTCTTCTTTACTTCAATCTTTTTTTGGTACGAGTCTTAAGGTCGATGTATTTGCGAATCGTATTTATAGGCAAGATGGAGTGCGTGAATTTTCTCCGGCTTTACTGGTGGCCTGTTTTCAAGGATCTTGTGAAAGCGCAAGAAAATTACTGGAAAACGGGGCGAATCCTGTTGTTGCACATGATCTATGTCAATTCGGAGCATTTTCAAAAGAATTTACAGACTATTTTTTAGAGCTTCCGCAAATCAAAGCATTGAAGGTGCCTGTGCAAGTGAGCGCAGACAGTAAAAAAGATGCCATAGTAAAACCATCAACAATACCTGCTCTCAGCGTATTATCGTATTTAACGGTTAATTTTCATGACCCTAAGCTCGAAGAAAAACTTAATGTTTTTTATCTGACTAAGTCTAATAAAGATCTCGAAGTACAAGATGAAAAAGGATGCACTGCATTGCAATGTGCCGTAGCCCTAGGAAAAGCAGATATTGTTGCCTGGCTATTAAGAATGGATGCCAAGCCAGTGACTTATGACTCTCAGGGCAAAACTCCTTTGATTAATGCCATTGAGCTCATTGCAGATTCAAAAGTGCGCTTGAGAGTGGTGAAAGATATTCTTAATGCTATTAATACGGAATCGATTCGGGCTAAATATGTTAGTCATATACCTGATGAATTGCAAAATTCAGCTATTTTTCGTGCTGTTCTCAAAAGAGATCTTGATGTGGTTAATGTGTTATTAAACGAAAACGCACAAATAAATTATCGTATAGGGAGTTTTAAATATAGCCAAATAAAATCGTTTAATAAATGGATAAAAGATAATTTTACTCATTGGCAGATGCCGGATTTTTTCCGAAAGTGGGTAGAGGCAGATTCCCGTTCTTTGGAGCAGCGTGGGGTTATACCTGATCCTAGATCACTTTTTGAAAATGAGAACATGTTGTCTTTTTCTCCAGTATTGTTGGTAGCTTGCTGGGTGGATGTTCCAGAAATTGTAAAAGCATTAGTGGTTTCTGGTAAAGCTGATCTTGAGTTTACAAGGGAATTAAGAGTAGTTCATGCTTTTTTGGAAAAATATATTTGGCTGTTTGCTTATCAAGAAAAATTACGCTTTATTAATCACCATTATCAAAATGAACTCAGTATGCCACCCTGTGAAGCGAAACATCTTGAATTTTTGAGAGCGGGTGCTGAAAGACATGGTTTTGACAATGGTTCAATCGATCCTGTTTCTAATACGACAGAGCCATCTGCGCCGCCTGCATTAGTTGCAAATTCGAAGCAAGCTCTCCGCGCTTCAGCTGCGTGGACTTCATTATTTAGTTCTTCTACTGCAGAATTAAAATCTGTATCGTGTGAAGGTAGTGTTTCGGTGATGGAAGGTATTCCTGATAAACCTATGGATGTTAAGAAGGTTAATAATATCCTTAACGAATTAGCGGAGATGATTCAATCAACCCGTTGTGATAAAGGCACGAGTATGATGATAGAAGGAAAAATGGTTGGATTAAGAAATTTATTAGCATTAAGAAGGGTAAATGATTCGCAACAAAGTGCAACACAACCGAATATTGAAACTCCTAAACAAGCGGTCTAAAATGGATGAGGCGTACGACGATAGGTGCGCCTGCCTGTTTTTGATTAACCATTACTCCTGTTAGATTTTCCCACAATTTAGATTTCTCTAAACTGTGCGGCGGATTGGGTACCACCGATTCGCCCCAGTTTGATTCTTAGAATCATGGCTCGGACTGATTACGCCATGTCGATGAACCATCGACGATAACAATACATTACTTCTATCTGTTTGCTGCTTTTTTTCCCTCCTTTGTTAAATGATTATTAAAATGATTGATAGTTAATAATAAAGATCAGTGATTAAAAATAAAAAAATGATGACTCATCCTGAGTAAAAAGCCTAATATCATCCAAATAAATATTATTAGACTTGTGGACTTAAGCCTTTTCGGGCTTCGCACTATTTCAAAGTTCATGAGTGCTTACTCGGCTTTTTTGCGTCGTGCCAGGTAGCGACGTTAGAATTCTGTAATAATAATTTATTTATACAACATTACGTGCGTCTTTGGCAAGTCAGTTTGATTTTTCTTGTGTATTGTAGAGGGTGACATCATAAATAATTTGTTTTTGTAGTATTATCATTTGATCTTGGATTTTCTCAAGGGTTTCGTTTGATTCTTTAATCTTTCTAAAATAAATATATTTATCTCAAATAACATTCAGTGATGATACCTGGTCTGAAATGGCCTAATTCTTGGCTCACAATCTCTAATGCTTTTTCATAAAAGAATCCTCGCTGTTGTAATTCATCCATTCTATTTTGCGCGTAAGCGTGACGCATCCCATGTGCCCCATGAGACCAACCTAACACACGTTTGCTTGCAGCAGAAAAACTATTTGACCACTCTTTGCCACCACCAATGGCGTAATGACATTGATAAAAAATATTCCTGTCTTTTATTTTTAATGATGCAGACAATCGATGTTTTTCTAATTGTTCTGCAGGGGAAAGATTTATTGATTCTTTGAGCGCAGGGCTGGAGCTTACTACCGAAAATGGGCATGCGCTTGTAACTGAAGATAGTCATAAGTTATTGGCTGAAGGGCGCCAGCTCGACGAGCAAGGACAGGTGCAGGGACAGGTGCAAGGACAGGTGCAAGGACAGGTGCTCATTGAGTCCATTGGCGATCTACCAAAGAATCTTCAAGAAGTAATCAAAAAGCTTGAAAAGAGGGTTCCGTCAACAGTTGTTGAGCAAGCTATTTTAGCATTATGCAATTGGAAAGAAATGACTTCGGATGAGCTATCTAAATTTCTAAAAAGAGATAAGGCTAAATTAATCCGATCCTATTTGACACCTATGGTTGCTAAAGGATTTCTGGTTTACAAATATCCTGAAATGCTGAAACATCCTCATCAGGCTTATCGAACTGTTAAAATACAAAAATAGGCTGTCACGATTACACCAGGAATTACACGCGGTTTAAAATTGGTCAGAATGGTGAGCATATTCGTACAGCAATGGACGCGTTGGAGCAGAGGTATAATTTGGAATCATCGTCGCACTACTATTTTTCATCGAAAAAACGATATGGCGCATACAAAAAAAGGAGTTTTCAACATAGACAAGAGGTTATAAGGGTTTTGTACCTCTACATCGTGGAAAACGAAAGCACCCATAAAACTTATGCTTATCACTCCGTCTTTCACGTACAACCATCATTGAATTACAGAAAGGGCATTTCATGTCTGTAGTGACAACAGGTACACGATCATTTTTAACCTTTGGTATTTTTCTAGCACTTTTACGTCCATTTTTACAGGAGATGCAATACCTACCATAGCCCGTTATTAAATCATCGTCTTTAAAATCTGCTAATGACTTGATGGCGTCACAGAGGATACAGTGCTTCATCTCGCCATTTTGTAATCCAGAAATATTATCGTGTATTTCAGTTACTATTGAGTAATTCTGTTGGATTTTTTTTTTACGAGATTTTCAAGTCTTTGACTAAGCATTTCAATAGGAGTTTTTCCAACATTAAAGCGATTTATACGGAGAAAGTTATAGCCATAACTCTCTAATACTTTTTCTCGATAAACATGTTCTTCTGTATAGTATTCGCCATAATTAGAGCTATCTATTATTGAGTTATTCTGAAAGTGATGCTCAAAACCATCATATTCAAGTATAATTTTATGTGCTTTCTGTTCTTTATCTGTGTAAATTAAAAGAAAATCCACCACGTATAATGGGTGGGAGTAATGCCTATCTAACTGCTTGAGGTATTCACCTAAGGGAAACTGGGGTTGTACCTCTATCAATGAACTGTTTGCTTTGAAAAATGCAGTTTCTTGCAGCCATGACAATATTTTTTTCTCCATGGGTGAACGTGGATCAGTATCAGTAACTTCGGGTAATTTTTTAGAATCGCTAAGAACCTTACTATAGTGTTGAAGTGCTTCACCGATTGACCCGCTAAAAGCTTCGATAGGCTTACTAATAAAAAATTGCATACGTTCTTTTGCACGACTAAAACCGACATTTAATCGTTGAAGTTTAATTTGTCCGTTTTCTTCAATATCACAGCTTTTCCGATCTTTAATAAAAATACCCCATAGTCTATCTGATACATCACTTGCTACCATTGAGTAAAGAATGATATCCCGTTCTTCGCCTTGGCATGTATCAAAAGTCATGATTTTTAGCTTATGCTTTTTATAAAAGCACTCATTTTCAGTATGTTTTAAAAACATATCATTTAAGAGCTTTTGCTGATTGGTATGAGGAGTGATAATCCCAACTGTAGAGTTCGGTTCTTCTTTTGCAATTCTTTCTATCTCAGAAATGATTGCATCGATCTCAAGCTGATTAGTATTAGCAACCATTTCAGTGCGGCCATCATGAGAAACAAGAGTAAATATAACAACTTGATCGATATGTTTAGGCCGTATTTTAATTGCCTGTAAACTATCACTATAAAAATATTTACTTGAGTATGAAATTAACTCCTTATATCCTCTAAAATGCTTCTTAAGCATTATGTTGTAATTGCTAATGCGTTCAAAAAAATCCAAGATAGATGTTTTGATATTAAATTTCTCAAGACGATTTAACTTTGTTGGCTCTTCTGAAATCATTTGAGTAAAAACATCCTTGAGACGATTGAGATACTCACGATTTGTTGTGGAGCGCGCTTGCGCTGATTTCACATTGCTAAATTGCTTCCTATCACCCAAAACAACTATTTTTTTACCACGAAGTAATGCGGGAAATGCTTGAGCAATGCTGACCTGAGAAGCCTCATCAATTATGACAAGATCAAAAATTTCTGATTCAAGCGGAATGTATTCAGCAAAATCTCTAATTCCCGCCAAGATGCAAGGAAATGAATTTTTCAGCTTCTCAAAGGCGGTTTTATCAAATCGTTGTTTTTTAGAAATCACGCCAGAAAGGGTTTTGGCATCATTACGGTAATTTTCTAAAAAATCAACGACGCGTTCATCAACCTTATATGCCATTTGAGCGGTCACAATCTCTTCTATTGATTTCCTTTGTTCCGAGTAATGATACTCTGGAATTTTGCTAAAATTTTCGGTAAGACCATTTCTCAGATGCAGATATCTAATTAATTTGCTAAAATCGTCATCGGAGCACTGTATCAGTTTATTATCTACAAAGCTAAATAAATTATTGTCATTGACACCAATTTGGTTGGTAGATTTCGTATACCGATCCAGCAGTGATTTAATAACCGATATTCTATTAAGAAATGATTTTCTCGTATTTTCGTTTGGAATATGAATATTAAGCACAAGCAATTGATGCGTGCTTTTGATAAAATCAAGTTTAAACTCAAAATTACTTGAAATTTCCTGGGTTGATTTATATTGTAAACCCTGCCGAAAAAGAGAAATCGCACGTTTTAAATGATCAAGTTTATGATGTGGCTGTTCAAAATCATTCGGAACGTTAGCATTTAATTTCTGACATAGTAAATCAACTTGTTTGCTCTTAAAAAGATAACCAAATATTCCTGATTTTAATAACTGACACTGACCAACAAAATCTTCAAGAGCCTTTAATCCGTTAACTGAAATATCACGGATTTTCAAAATGGATTCAATATCTAAACTGCAATGGGATCGCAAATCATCAATAATTGCCATAAATGTAAGAAAATTGCGAAACGAGCAGAGGCTTTGGCTGTCTGGATAAAGTTTTTTAAAAAGATTTCCTAAATTATTTTCTGATAATTCAATTTTTAGAGAAGTCATGTTATTTCTAATGGAAAGTAAATTGTCATGTGAAGCAGTATCAGCTTGCAATTCTATCAAATCAATCGGTATTTTTTTATCTGTTGTTTCCTCTGCTTCCAGTGCTGTAAATTCTGCAATATCTGGAAGTTTTATCTTATCATAAGCATCAACTGTGCGATTGAGTTGATCTTTTAGAGTTAATGAAAACTTATCAACATTTATTTCCAGTTTTTGATAGACACTTTTAGTTGCCTTATAGTGCTCTTTAATGCGATCCATTGAGGTCGTAGCAAGTATTTTGCTGTAAGTATTTCCTGCTTGGCCTAATCTTAGAATTGGATTTTGAAAATCTTTATCTGACCTTACCTTATTCATTGTTTCAGTAATTTTGTCTTCGACTACATCCAGTGCTTCTTTTTTGTCAGAAAGCACTAATATCGATTGATTTTTCAAAATAGCATCACAAACAATCGCTGTAATAGTATGACTTTTACCAGTGCCAGGAGGCCCTTCAACAGCAACATATTTGCAGTGACTTTTATTTAAAGCCAAGAGAATCTGTCTTTGCTCTGCGTTTAACGGAACTGGACTTGCATATACGAGTTTTTCACTAAATGAAATGCCATCCCAGTCTTTCTCTACTTCACTAATAACTGCTATTGGGTTATTAGTAATAAAATCGTCTATCAAGAGCTGAAAAGCCGCAGCTAAACAATTATCGCCCGCATTCAATTTTTGTAAGATTTCTTCATAGTCATTAACCAGTGACTCGTCTGATTTGTCGAATAATCCAAGATAACAGCGATTAGTTATCTGCATTCCTTTTCCTTTAGCAGCTTGTTTCTCTGGATTATTAAGATCAATAAAAGGAGTAAGGCCAAAATAATTAATTGCTTCTTTTAATCCTCGATCAATTTCACCTATCAGATGATCATGCTTTTCAGAAAGATAAATGATACGTTCCAAAAAAGTGCTTAGAGAGCCTTTTCGTTCGATCTCTGAATTATAATTTTGCGCAACAAATTGAATTGCTTTTTTATTAACATACAGCAATGAATCAAAGTTAAAGACGAAACTCGTGTCAGTTTTTTCCACCTGTAAAGGTATATAAAATAATGGATAGGTATAATTTTTATATGTAATATCGCAGAAATAAAAATACAACTCTTGCTTATCAAGCAATGTTTTATTGTTAACTAGTTCTAGCACTTCTAAAAAAAGATCGCCGACAGAAAACCCTTTAAAGAAACTTTCTAATTTTCCTTGTATATCCTGAAGATCAAATGCTTCACTGAGGCGTGCTATAGTATTAGCTTCTTTACCTAGATTCAACTGATTGATGATCGAAGAAACAACATCACCGCAAGGATTTGTCAGAATTTCAGTAAGCTCTTCTTCGATTTGATAAATGGAATCTACCGTGGTCGCTTTATTTTTTTCTAAGGGTTCGCGTATTTTAGCCACAAAAATTGATATAAATTTCTCACGAGTGACTCGTGCGATACCGTCCACTGCATACCCAGTTCCTGCGGTTACATCATCAGGGTATTTCAATATGCCCAGAGTAATTTCATTTTCAAACAATTTTATAAGAGCGGTAATTTCTTGAGGTTTAATAGAAGTAATTTGCTCTTCTATTAGTTGTAGCAACGTTTGAGAAATGTGATTAGTGTGGGTGCCACGCTTTAATTCAGCAATAGCGTCATCTTGAAACCCACTTCGGATAACTTTCCAAGCAAGAGCGTTATATTTTTTGTATTTGGCTAAATCTATGCACGTTTGCAGATTATGACTGTTACGGTACTGAATATGGCGCTTGGGATTACGAATTTTGTGAAAATCAGTCTCTAAAAAGTCCATGAAGTAACGAGCGACTTCTTTAACAAAGAGAATCACGCCTTTTGCTTTAGATTCTTCCTCATTTGTGGTGGATGACTTCATGATTAGGCTGGCCAATTTAGTTTATCCCTTTGGACTGCCGCGCATGATAGGCAAGGTGCGGTGATAAGCCCAAGAAATGCTTTGCCTTAAAACACAGGAGTCACAAGCTCAATTATATACCCGAATTAATTATTCGTTGAGTCATGCTTCATGAAAATAAGTTCATAAATTACTATGACAACCCAAAAATTCAAAAGTAGTTGGCACGATTACACAGGAATTGCACATAACTTAAGATGTTCAAACTTTACACCATCACTATATTTGATTAACTTATTGATTTTAAATTATTATTCTGGTGGCCAGAGGTGGAATCGAACCACCGACACAAGGATTTTCAGTCCTCTGCTCTACCGACTGAGCTATCTAGCCATAGGGGTCAGGATGAGAGTCTGTTATTAAACCGACTGGAAGGGATTGAGTCAAGAGGAAGATTTACTTTTCGGGAGGGATATAACCTGTGGGTTTTGCGCTGCCTTCTCCAAAGAGAAACTTTTCCATTTCTTGAGCAAGAAATTGGCGTGCCTTGGGGTCTAACATGCTGAGGCGATGCTCATTAATTAGCATGGTTTGATGCCCTAGCCACATTTGCCATGCTTCAGCGGAAATGTGTTCATAAATCTTTTTGCCCAACTCGCCAGGGTAAGGCTGCTGGTTTAAGCCAGGTGCTTTTTTCTTGAGCTTGGTGCAAGCAATCATGCGGGTCATTGGATTTTCTCAAAAGTCGTATTCAGCAATTTTTTTACGGGCGCAGGTAAACCCACATTCTTTGGTTTATTTAAGTTATACCAAATTTGTTGCCCAGCTTCCATGATTTTGCTGGGGCTTTCTTTGACTGCAATAAATGCAGGCACAATGTCTAAATGAAAATGACTAAAAGTGTGTCGAAACGAGTCGCCAAGCTCGATTTCTTTAATCTTGAATTTGAGTCGTTGGCAAATTTTTTGAATTTCTTGTGGGGATGAAGCAGAAGTTTCCGGCAAACTCCACAATCCTCCCCATATACCAGTAGGAGGGCGCTTTTCCAGCAATACACAATTATCTTTATGCAAAATAAGCAGCGTGGTTTGACGTACGGGCAGTGCTTTGCGTGGCTTAGGGTGAGGTAGTTTTTCTGCAATTCCTTGTTTTTTTGCTATACAGGATTTTTTTAAAGGGCATTGTTGGCAAAGGGGTTTGCCGCGTACACATATTGTTGCTCCAACGTCCATGATGGCTTGCGTATAGTCTGCAACGCGTTTATCTGGAGTGTATTTTTCAGCCAAAATCCACAGCTGTTCTGTTATTTTTTTTTCACCGGGCCATGCGGTGATTCCGTGAAAGCGCGTTAACACCCGTTTTGCGTTGCCATCTAAAATAGCCGCTTTTTTTTGAAAAGCGATGGCTAAGATGGCTCCTGCCGTTGAACGACCGATTCCGGGTAATGCTTGTAATTCCTCTAAATTATCGGGGAATCTACTCTGAAAATTTTGCGTGACAATTTTTGCAGTACGATGTAAATTACGCGCACGGCTGTAATAGCCAAGCCCAGTCCATAAGTGTAAAACTTCATCTTCACTTGCGTTAGCAAGTGCTTTTATATCTTTAAACCTCTCTATCATTTTTTGAAAATAAGGAATAACCGTGTTTACCTGCGTTTGTTGCAGCATAATTTCAGATATCCAAACGCGATAAGGCGTTTTATCGAATTGCCAGGGTAAATCCTTGCGACCGTATTGGTCGTACCAGCTTAAAACAAGGCCTTGAAATGTGTCTGTTTTCATGGAAAACCTTAATTTTTCCTTAATATTTATACAATATAATAGTTAAAAAAATAAATAGTATTAAATTATATACAAAACGAGGAGATTATTATGCTACCACGTGCTTCCTATTATGTAGGTCAATTTTTTGATCCGAGGGTAAAAAGAAATACTTATATTTTACCGAGTTCGACAGAGAAAAGAAGAACAGTAATTAATAAAGAGTTAAATATAGGGTCAACAGCATCGGAAATCCATCAGGTAGTTGATATGTTGAGAGAACAATATCCTCTACCTCGTCCAAGTCAAACACAAGGAGGTAAAACAAATTTTGTATTCCGGGAGCCAGTAATAAAATCAGATATATCAAAATGGCTTGATAGATGTAAAAAAAATATGGAGGAAAAAGTTCTCGGTGAGTTAAACATGTCACAGATGCCTAAGGATCCCGCAATTGAGTTCTGTTTATTAAGCCTGATTGAAGCGCGAGTTGCAGCGAAGATGCTACAAGAAGAGATCAGTAGAATAGATGATCAGTTAATTCGAATATGGGAGCATCCACAATTTGACTCAAGCGCAACGGAAGACTTCTTGCTAATGACCAAGGAGGTGCATAACAAGGAGTTGGTGAAGATTGAAAACATACTATCACGTACAGAGCGTCAATTATTTCAGTTATTACCCACAATAATGAATAATGTTGTGAATGATATTGTGACGGAAGAAAACGTGAAGAATTTAAGTAAGACCGCCGCTGAAAAAAATAGCGAAAATGTTATTTCTTCGCAAAAGCCTTAATTTTTCCTTAATTTTTACGTGATAAAATAAGTCAAATAAATCAAATAAAAAACAATTATTAAATTATATATTCAAATACGAGGAGTATTGTTATGCTGTCAGATCGTTTCATTTTAAATAGTTTGGGTAATCCAGTAGGAGGTGATTCCACAAAAGAAGGCGATCCTTTGTTGGAAGCACGTTTAAGAGAAATGATGGAACGTCTTACTTTAAATGGTTTATTGGGTCCTGTAGAAGATGATCCCAACGATCCTTTGGTGAAAGGCCTTTTAGGGCACTTGACACGTCAAACAGAGGGCAATAAAAAATTTGCTACGGTCCCGGAATTACAAAGAAGTTCTGATTTTAAAGAGTGTGCTCAACAATTGCGTAAGGAAAAAGCATCAGAACCGACAGATTCCCCTAAACAATCTATCTCTTTAAATAAGGTTTAAATCAATCACTCGATTTAAAGTTCCTGTTTGTACAAGGTTCTTAACCACAGCAATATCCGGCGCGAAATATCGATCACTGTCATAAAATGACACATGCTTGCGAATGAGGCCATGGACTGCCTCTAAGCGCGCAGATGTTTTTAGAGGCCTTCGAAAATCAATTCCTTGGCATGCTGCGAGTAATTCAATTGCAACAATTCCTGCGGTATTTTCTGTCATGGGTAATAAACGTCTAGCAGCAAATGTCGCCATACTCACATGATCTTCTTGATTGGCAGATGTTGGAATGCTATCCACACTTGCAGGATGTGCAAGAGATTTATTTTCACTCGCAAGTGCAGCAGCAGTCACTTGCGGCAACATAAATCCTGAATTAATGCCAGCATTGTTTACTAAAAAAGGCGGTAGGCTGCTAAAGTGAGGATCAATTAATAAAGCAATGCGTCGTTCAGAGAGTGCTCCAATTTCTGCGATACAAAGTGCCAACGTATCTGCAGCCATCGCAACCGGTTCAGCGTGGAAATTCCCTCCCGATAATATTTCATTTTGTTCAGCAAAAACCAAAGGGTTATCGGATACAGCATTGGCTTCCGTTACCAATACATCACGAGCAAATGACCAGTGTGCAAGACACGCACCCATGACTTGCGGTTGGCAACGCAACGAATAAGGGTCTTGTACTTTTTCACAATCGCGATGTGATTCAAGAATTGCGCTTTTATGCAGTAATTCACGTAGCATGTTGGCCACCTTGATTTGTGTTGCAGATCCTCGAATTTCTTGGATGCGAGCATCAAATGGCGTTTCACTGCCAAGTGCAGCATCGACGGAAAGAGCGCCTGCTGTGATGGCAGCGAGGAAAATATTTTCTGTGGCGAATAATCCAAGTAGAGCCAATGCAGTTGATACTTGTGTGCCATTTAACAGCGCTAAACCCTCTTTGGGTGCGAGATGCAGTGGCTTTAGGTTTGCTTTTTTTAATGCAACTTCAGCAGAAATAATTTTTCCTTGATGGCGAGCTTCTCCTACGCCCAATAATATTGTACTCATGTGAGCAAGTGGAGCAAGATCACCGGAGGCGCCCACAGATCCTTGGCTAGGTATGCAAGGATAAATTTTCGCGTTAAATAATTTAATTAAAGTATTAATCGTTTCTAAACGCACACCTGAAAATCCACGCGCTAAACTATTTATTTTGAGTGCGAGAATTAGTCTCACGACTTGATCGGGGAGTAATTCTCCTGTTCCAGCTGCATGTGATAACACAATACTGCGTTGCAACGTTTCTAAATTTTCGCGTGGAATGCGCGTATGCGCCAGCGAACCAAATCCCGTATTAATTCCATAAACAATTATATTCTCAGCAATAACTCTTGCAACAGTTTGCTCGGCAGCATGAATATTTTTTTCATAGCTGGAATCGAGTTCAAGTTGTGTTTGCTCATCGAGCAAAAATTTAAGGTCTGATAATTCAAGTTGGCCTGGTTTAAGAGTAAATTTCACTCAAATTTCCTCTTTTATTAATTAAGTTGCTAACAGCATATCCCAGATTTTAACGCATCGGTAATTTTAATTTATTTTTTTTCGCACAGGCAATGGCAATCTCATAACCTGCATCGGCAAGTCGCATAACACCTGTCCCAGGATCATTGGTTAAAACGCGCTGTAAGCGCTTGGCAGCCGCTTTTGTGCCATCGGCGACAATAACCATGCCTGCATGTTGAGAAAAGCCCATGCCTACACCGCCACCGTGATGAATACTGACCCAGGTTGCGCCACTTGCGCAATTTAATAATGCATTGAGTAAGGGCCAATCGGAAACAGCATCCGATCCATCGCGCATATTTTCCGTTTCCCGATTGGGGCTTGCAACTGATCCCGAGTCTAAATGGTCTCGACCAATGACGATGGGTGCTTTTAATTCACCTTTTGCGACCATTTCATTAAACGCTAAACCTACACGTGCTCGATCGCCCAGACCTAACCAGCAAATGCGTGCAGGTAAGCCTTGAAAATGAATACGTTTCTTGGCCATATCCAGCCAGTTATGCAGGTGCTTATCTTTAGGCAAAAGTTTTTTTACTTTGGCATCGGTTTTATAAATATCTTCTGGATCACCCGAGAGTGCTACCCAACGAAAAGGTCCAACGCCACGACAAAATAGTGGGCGAATGTAAGCAGGAACGAATCCAGGAAAATCAAAAGCATTTTTTACACCCATTTCTTTTGCCATTTGACGAATGTTATTACCGTAATCAAATGTCGGAATACCTTGTTTGTGAAATGCGAGCATGGCTTTAACTTGTATTGCCATGGATTCTTTGGCCGCAAGAATAACTTTTTGCGGATCGATTCTGCGGAGTTTTGCTGCTTGTTTTAAACTTAAGCCGCGTGGTAAATAACCATTTAATGGATCATGCGCACTGGTTTGATCGGTGACCAGATCCGGCTTGATGCCGCGTTTTACTAATTCTGGGAATACATCAGCCGTGTTGCCTAATAAGCCCACTGAGATGGCTCTACCTTGTTTACATGCATTGAAAATAATATCGAGAGCAGTGTCTAAATCTTTTGCTTCATGATCCAGATAGCGTGTTTCCAGTCGACGCTTAATTCTTTTGGGATCACATTCCACGGCAAGCATACACGCACCTGCCATGGTTGCTGCCAGGGGCTGTGCGCCACCCATGCCGCCGAGTCCACCGGTTAAAATCCATTTGCCTTTGAGATTGCCTGCATAATGTTGACGACCTGCTTCAGTAAATGTTTCATAAGTTCCTTGCACAATTCCTTGGCTGCCAATGTAAATCCACGAGCCGGCTGTCATTTGGCCATACATCATTAAACCTTTTTTATCGAGCTCGTGAAAATGATCCCATGTTGCCCAATGAGGAACGAGATTTGAATTCGCTAATAGAACGCGTGGCGCATCCAGATGTGTTTTAAAAACGCCAACCGGTTTGCCAGATTGAATTAATAGTGTTTCATCAGGATTTAATTTTTTAAGTGTAGCAACAATTTTATCGAAGCATTGCCAATTACGTGCAGCGCGGCCCATGCCACCGTAGACGACTAAATCTCCGGGTATTTCTGCTACCTCTGCATCGAGATTATTCATGAGCATGCGTAGCGGGGCTTCAATTAGCCAATTTTTTGCAGTGAGTTTTTTACCGCGAGGCGCTTTGATGTGACGCGAGGGATCATGACGCGCAGTTTTTTTTGTTAAATGATCAGGGGTGCGTTTGGATTTCATGATGATGTATTAACTCGTAAATTAAATTCGCAGCTAATTTTGCTGTGCGGTGATCAATATCATAATGTGGCGATAATTCTGCAATATCATAACTGATTACTTTGCCGGATGCGGCCAACTGTTGTATGAGTGGAATGACATGCCAAGGCCATAACCCTAAGGGTTGAGTTGCGCTGACACCCGGTGCGAACGGTGTGGCAAAAACATCTAAGCAAATGCTGACATACACAATTTCATTTTGGTCAGTGATGCGATCAATAAAATCGACGCATTTTATCAATTGTCCTTGATGTAACTCGTCAGCCAAAATGGTTTTCGTGTTATACATTTTTGCTGTTTCGAACAATTGGCGAATATTCCCAGAATGTTGAATACCGATGCAGTTGTAATCAAAGCGTTGCTTAGCTATTTTGTGCGCTTCTGCAATTTGTAAAAAAGATGTGCCCGAACTGCCTTTTTTGCCGGGTAACAAAGGACGCATGTCAAAGTGTGAATCAAAATTCACAATTCCTAAATGTTTTCCTAAGTGAGTTTGCGCAATGCCTTGATAATGTCCCCAAGCAAGTTCATGGCCTCCGCCTACCACAATAGGAATAATGCCTTGTTGAATCAAGATAGCAACTACTTCGCCAAGTGCATATTGTGCTTCTTCTAAATCTCCAGCAGTACAAAGAATATTGCCTGCATCGAAACAAACAAAATTTTGTTTTTGTACGGGCATTTTCGCGAGCGCATGACGTAGAGCGGTAGGCCCTTCTGCAGCGCCAGGTCGTCCATGGTTACGTCGTATACCCTCATCGCATTTAAACCCAATTAAAGCAAATGCGGGGCGCGTGATTTCGAAAGATTTGCTTTCGAGCAGATTCATCATTTGTATGATTTGAAAAAAACACGAACCCGGGGGCACATCCGATCGCCCTTGCCATTGGCTTTGGTCTGGTGGTAGATAATTTTTTTTCCATGGCATAGTTAAGTACTCGTCTGTATTCTGTATAGTGACTATGCCGTCATTGCGACGAAGCAATCCAGTACTGCCTACAACTTATCACCATTCTGGATTGCCACGCCTCACATAAAGCTAAAGCGTGAGGCTCGCAATGACGAGTTCTTAATAATTACTATTTTATAATAAATTTAATAATTATTCAGTAAAGGCGGATAATGTATGAACAAACAATGGGATGCATTATGGGTTAATGCAGAAATAGCCACCCTAGAGCAAGGATACGGGTTAATAAATCAAGCTGCGATGGCAGTTAAAAATGGCAAAATTGCTTGGGTAGGTGCGATGAATGACTTATCTGCTGCTCCAGAGTTGTTAGCAAATGAAATTCACGATGTCGCAGGACATTGTATCACGCCAGGATTAATCGATTGTCACACACATTTGGTGTTTGCGGGAAATCGTGCGCATGAGTTCGAACTACGTTTGCAGGGAGCAACTTATGCGGAGATTGCGCGATGTGGCGGAGGAATTCTTTCAACGGTTGCAGCAACACGTGCTGCAACGGAAGAAGAATTATTTCAACAAAGTAGCAAGCGTGCGCGAGCTCTACTCGCAGAAGGTGTGACAACTATCGAAATCAAATCGGGGTATGGATTAGATTTAGTAAATGAATTAAAAATACTACGCGTGGCGAAATATTTGGGCGAAACATTACCCGTAACAGTGATTAAAACCTTTTTAGGTGCACATACTGTTCCTCTCGAGTTTCAAGATAAACAAGAAGATTATGTTGATTTAGTCTGCAATAAAATGCTTCCTGTGATAGCGAAGGAAAAATTAGCAGATACGGTGGATGTTTTCTGTGAAACTATCGCATTTAATTTGGCACAAACAGAGCGTGTTTTTCTCGCAGCGAAAAAATATGGTTTAGCAGTGAAATGCCATGCGGAACAATTATCTGATTCGGGCGCAGCACGCTTAGCTGCTCAATATCATGCGCTTTCCGTAGATCATTTAGAATTTTTATCTGAATCCAGTGTAAAAGCATTAGCGCAAACCGGCACAGTCGCGGTGTTATTGCCTGGTGCATTTTATTTTTCACGTGAGACACATAAACCGCCAATTGCATTATTACGTCAATACAACATACCGATGGCAGTTTCAACGGATTGTAACCCGGGGACTTCGCCAACCACATCGTTGTTACTCATGTTAAATATGGCATGCACATTGTTTCAATTAACGCCCGAAGAAACATTGGCGGGCGTGACGCGTCATGCAGCACAAGCATTAGGGCTTGAAAAAAGTCACGGTACTTTAACGGTTGGAAAAGTAGCAGATTTTGTTGTGTGGGATGTCAAGCATCCAGTGGAATTAGTTTATAATATTGGTTTTAATCCGTGTTTGAGTGTCATTAAAGAAGGCGCATTGCGCCAAGCTTAGCAGCAAAATAGAGTTCTTTCCAAACCTATATCTTTTGTTGTTACTCATCGCTGCACCTTTCGTTACGCTGTTCATGTATCATCAACGTTTGGAAAGAACTCTAATACTTTGTTAAGCATGCGCCATAGCACCACTTGAACTCATCGAGTGCAAAAATTCTTTTGTGCTAATCACGTTGGCATACAAAGGTTGTAATGCTGCTAAAAATGCGTGATGAGCGCTTTGTGCTGGGATGATCATATTATTAAATTCCAAATTTTTTGTAGCACACGCATCATGTAATACTGTGCACGTAAAACCTAAATCATAAGCAGCACGCACAGTCGCATCTACACACATGTGCGTCATCATGCCACAAATAATTAAGTGGTTAATTTGGTTTTTGATTAAATGATTTAGTAAATTAGTATCTTTAAAGCTATTGGGATAATGTTTTTTGATAATTGTTTCATTTTTTGCAGGCTGTACATTAGGATGGAATTCTACGCCTTTCGTGCATGGCAAAAAGTGCACTGCATTGGGGTGGGTAGAAATATGTTGAACATGTATAATTGATTTTTGTTTAGCGCGCAGTGCTTGTAGTGCTTCTTGCGCTTTCAAGCTTGCTTCTGTACTTCTCTCCAAAGGCATTCGGCCATTGGGGAAGTAGTCATTTTGGATTTCAATCACTAATAATGCTACGTTCATCTTGAGGTCCCTTCTCAATGGTTAAAGAATGCCCTATTAAATCGAGTTTTGGTTGATTACGCAAGTACTAAGAAAGGTAATTCGCATTATTATTAACCATAAAAAGGTTGAAAAAAGAACAAAATGGTGTTTTTGTTAACATTATCCTTTAAAGTTGCTAGGATTAAGTCAATGACTATAAATCAATCAAAAGAATTACTCGACTCGCAAAAGATTCTTTCTGCAATTAAACCAGAAAATTTGCCGCATTTATCCAAGCTTGAAGTGTTCTCCAGTTTAAGTTCAACGAACACCTATCTCTTAGAACGTGCTAAAACGCATGCGCCCTCAGGTTGGGTATGTTTAGCAGAAGAGCAAACGCAGGGACGTGGACGACGCGGACGTGAATGGTTTTCACCTTATGGAGAAAATATTTATTGCTCGTTGCTTTGGCGATTTGTGGGAGTGGAGCAGTCGATGTCAGGACTGAGTTTGGCAGTTGCTGTGATGGTTGCTCATGTGCTGAAAAAATATGGCATTGAAGAGGGTATACAGCTCAAGTGGCCTAATGATATTTTATTTGATAATCGTAAACTTGCAGGTATTTTATTGGAAAAAAGTGGTGAGAATATTGTGATGGGTGTGGGATTAAATTTATTTTTGCCAGAAAATACGGATGATAAAAGAATTGATATCGCAACTATTACAGATAAACCCGTTTCACGAAATTATTTTGCAGGATTATTGCTAAACGAATTACTTGAAAAATTACCTGTTTATGAAACCTATGGATTGAATGCTTTTATTGAAGCGTGGCGTCAATATGATTTTCTCACAGGGAAAAACATTACTGTGCATACGCCAGAAAAGATTTTTCCTGGAGTGATGTTGGGGGTGGATGAGAGGGGTGAGTTATTGTTACAGCCTGAAAAAGGAGCAGTGCAGCGATTTAGTTATGGAGAAGTGAGTGTGAGATATGATTAAAACTGCATGAGTTTAACCTTCTAATATTTCAATTTTTGCTTTGCCTTATAAGATTTATAGTTTTATAATAAAAGTAATAGAACCCTTGGCAGTACGTATTCCCATACTAATAGCGGGAATGCCGATCCCAAGGGTTTTTTTTAGGAGAAAATAAATGCCAACAGCAATTTTGGTGGACGGTGGATTTTTTATAAAGCGTTATCGTCAAATTTTTACTAACCCAGCAGATCAGTTTCCACAGAAAGTAGCAAAAAATTTACATGAGATTTGTCTTAAACATTTATCTTCTAATCAAAAAGAGACGCGTAGCCTATATCGAATTTTTTATTATGATTGTCCTCCTCTTAATAAGAAAGCGCACAATCCAGTGACTAAAAAAGCAATTGATTTTAGTAAAACTGAAGAAGCTGTATTCCGTATAGCTTTGCATTCTGAGCTTCGTAGAGTAAGGAAAGTAGCTTTGCGATTAGGCCGGCTATCAGATAGTAGTAATTGGCAAATTAGGCCGGAGAAATTAAAAGCGCTTTTAAACAACAAAATATCTATCAATGATATACAGGGAAGTGATTTATTCTATGAAGTTAAGCAAAAAGGAGTGGATATGAAGATTGGTCTTGATATTGCTTCGCTAGCATATAAGAAGTTAGTTAAACAGATTGTATTGATTGCCGGAGATAGTGATTTTACTCCAGCTGCAAAACTAGCCCGAAGAGAGGGAATAGACTTTATTCTTGATCCAATGTGGAATCCGATTAATCAGGACCTCCATGAACATATTGATGGACTCATGTCTACTTGTCCGCAGCCAAAGAGAGCAGAACACTCAATTTTGATGGAAGAAGTATGAGTAAATTTGACATCAAATTTTTTTAATCCTCATAATATCTCAATTTTCGCATTACCATGAGTAGCAGTTATTTCACATGATCCCCCAATCGGAAAAGTAAACATAGGATGAGTGTGTCCAAAATCTGCATTGGCAATAATGGGAATATGTGCTAATTCTTTTTTAGAAATAATAAATTTCAGTTTTTCTAAATCCATTTTAAATTTTCTTTCAAACCGGCCAATTACAAGTCCTTGTACTTTATCAAAGTGCGGTTGCTGAATGAGAGAATGTAGATCGCGATCAAATTCTGCCACATCGGAGTTGCTCTCGGTAATAGAGTCAGACTCTACGAATAAAATAGAATTCTCAAGTGGTGGCATATAAGGCGTTCCATGCAACAATTGAATTGTACTTAAATTGCCGCCCACAATGGTTCCTTTTGCGTTTCCTTCCTGTAAAACCCAGTACCCATCATTCTTTTGAAACGTTCGGTTTTTTTGATCTAAAAACCATGTATCATCTGACCATTGTTCAGAAGAAGTAAAATTAATTTTATTTTTTTCAAAGAAAGCTTTTTTAAAATAGTCTAGCGAATATTCGAAACCTAGCTTCATTGCAAAAGTACTAAAGTGCGGTCCTGAATAAGTGACGAGCCCCGTTTTGCTATAAATTACATTTTGTAAGGCAGTAATATCAGAAAAGCCGCAAAATATTTTGGGATTATTTTTAATGAGATCATAGTCGATATAAGGTAATAGTTGATTAGAATTAAATCCACCAATTGCGGTTAAGATAGCTTTTATTTTTTTATCTGTAAAAGCGGCATGTAAATCTTCAATTCGAGAAGAAATCGATGAGGAAGACATGAGATCTATTGCATGCGTATTTTTCCCAAAGCTTACTTTTAATCCGAGTGACTCCAGTGCTTTCACAGCAAGGCTGCTATTTTCTTTTGAGATTATTTGTAAGCTTCGAGAAGGGGCGATGATTCTGATCTCGTCACCGGTTTGTAGTTTTTTGGGGATTGTTTTCATAAAGGATACGATAATGCCTAAAATGGGTATTATCAAGAGCGGACTTAAATTAATTGATTATTCCTGGGCTTGGTAACAAAATTAATAAAACGATGAGAATTAATTGAAAGATTGTCCAAACTTGGATAACAAAAACGCTTGATCCCTTATACTATCGATTTTTCTGTTTCTAAGCTTGTTCTGAAATAGGGAGTTAATACAAATATAATATACTCTGATAAGGTTTTACCTAGATTGATTGCGGGTTGTTCTATAAATTTTTCAGAGTAATGTGCTAAAGGCCAAGTAATTATGAGCGTAAATGCTGCAATTAATAAACCAGACTCTAAAGGATGGTGCTGCACAAATGTAAATCGAGCTAGAGGTAAAAATAAGTTTAATACCATCACATTCCATAAGTATAAACTAAAACTTATTTTGCCTAAATACTGAGAGATAGGTAGCTTTAAGAAATAAGAAAATTTATCTTCTACATTACTACTGCAATAGAGTACTAATATTGCAATGCTGAATCCTTGCAGCAAGTTGGCTGTAATGATAGAGTGATTGAAAAAACCCCGAACAAATATCATTATAAAGAATGGCACAGCCCACCCTATTTTTTTTTATGTCGTATTTTAATTTTTCTTTAAAAATTGCACACAAAAATCCTAAATAAAAATAATATAGCCAAGTATTAACCATATAAAAATTAATTTTAAAATCATTGTCTATAACTAAAATAGATAATGAAGTTAATATTAATAATATTTTAATTCCAAATTTTTTATACATGTAAAAAGTTAAAAGAATAACAGGTATTACAAGAATTTCTGCTTGTAATGTCCAGCTTGCACCATGAAAAAATGGTAACATTTTGTAGAGTAAGCAATTTTTGACAAAGGCATGAAATTTAATATGAGGATAAATTGTCGGTAAAAAATAATGTAAACAATTGAAAATAAGATAAAAGGCAGTTAGGCAAGGGACTAAAGGGAGATAAATTCTAATTATTCTTTTTAAACTAAACGTAATAACCAAAAGTCTTTGGTTATCAGCTCTTAATAAAGAGCTAAATAACACTATTCCACTTAAAACAAAAAAAATATTAACTGCTGTATGGCCATTAAAAACTAAGAGAAAAAATTTAGTAATTTTAAAATAATTTTCTTTGATTTGATAAATGGGCACATACAACACATTTGTCAATATATAACTATTTAACATCAAGATGCTGTGATATACTACAACTGCTAAAGCCGCATAACCTCTTAAACCGTCTAAACATTTATTTCTTGAACAAGAATTTGTGATATTTAAAAGCGGTTTATTCATGGATAAATTCCTTTAGCTAACGCCGTAATTAACCTGTTAACAGCGTGTTACATCAGTCAAGATTTACTATTTTACATTACTTTGTCATTTCACTTTGGTTACTAATTATTGGATAGTTTCAGCTTTAATACCGCTCTTAACCAAAGGTGGTTGCCCAGGCGTCTCAGTGCCAATTTGGTCTGATAAATATAGCATATTTGATGGAAGGGGTATGAGTAAATTTGACATCAAATTTTTTTAATCCTCATAATATCTCAATTTTCGCATTACCATGAGTAGCAGTTATTTTACATGATCCCCCCCAATCGGAAAAGTAAATATGGGATGAGTATGCTCAAAATCTGCATGAGCAATAAAAGGTTACTATTTTCTTTTGAGATTATTTGCAGGCTGCGAGAAGGGGCGATGATTCTGATCTCGTCACCGGTTTGTAGTTTTTTGGGGATTGTTTTCATAATAAATGCGCACTTATTTTAGAGAGCTTACACGATTCAACAGAGTGTGTGTTGCTTTTAACAAGTCTTTCAATAGTTGATCATCAATTTCAAAATATCCTTCGTACTCAGCTATATTGCGGCAATCATGACATTTAGCCAATACTCGCCAAACTTCGGGACCAACTCCAGTTGTATGAGGCAATGCTTGAAATACCAAATAGCGGTTTCCAGAGCGGTACCCATGCCAACGTAATGCAGCAAGTGATAATGAATGAGCGGCATTATAAGCTAAATCAAAACGACTTTCTGCAGAAAGAGAAGTATTGCTTGCATCATGAAGCCGCGTTTGGCCTGATCGTAGTAAACCAGCAAATTCTGATGGGTTCATTGCCTCTGTTTTTAATTGGCCAGTTTTTACCAAGTTATCCAAGTTGGATAAGCTCATCTTCGGTTCCTATTAGAAAAATTTTGGGTTGTTTCATTACTTGCTCTACAAAATGATTACTTGCTTTCTTTTTTCGTACCCATTCTGATGAGGAATAAAAGGTGGGGTGAATGGAACGACCTAATTGTGTTTGAGCCTCTTCGAGCAGCTTAAATAAATCTGCATAAGTTAGATTATCACTGATGAGCATCAAATCAATATCACTATGAGCGGTATCTTCTTGTTTGGCGATGGAGCCGTAGATAAAGGCAAAGCGAATTTGTGAGGCAATAGGCGCAAGCGATTGTCGTAACACATCAGCTAATCCAAATGTTTTTAATACAATACCACGTAATTCTGAGAATAACGGTGAAGCTCGATTGGCTGCATAATGCTTTTGGTTGCCAATGGATGTTGCAATTATTAGTCCTACCGCGCTTAATTTCTTTAACTCTCGCTGGGTTGCTCCAGTTCCTGAATGTGTTAAGCGAATAATTTCATTGGTATGAAAGCTTTTATCAGGATGGCTATAAAGTAAGGCCAATACGCTTTGGCGGACTTTAGAAAAAAGAATATTTGAAAGGCCCGCTTTTTCTGTTCCCATAATGGGTATGATAATACCCATTATGGGTATTATCAAGGATAATGTAGGGGTACCATTGCCATTGGGCCCCTACAAAATGACATTAAATTAAAACGGAATATCATCATCAAAACCATCCGCTGGGGCAGGCTGAGCAGCCTCGCTAGAGGTTTTTTCTGTTGAAGAAGAGGGTGGGCTGTCCATATTGTTACCACCGCCACCTTTGCTATCAAGCATTTGCAAAGAATCAGCAACGATTTCTGTGGTATAACGATCTTGGCCGTTTTTATCTTGCCACTTGCGGGTTTGTAAGCGCCCTTCGATATAAACTTTGGACCCTTTTTTTAAATATTCGCCAGCAATTTCACCTAAGCGTGCAAATAAAACAATACGGTGCCATTCGGTACGCTCTTGGGTTTCACCCGTTTGCTTGTCTTTCCAACCCTCACTCGTCGCAATGGTAATATTCGCCACTGCCACACCATTCGGTGTATAACGCACTTCGGGATCACGGCCTAAATTGCCGATTAAAATTACTTTATTAACGCCTCTTGCCATATTGGATGTCTCCTAAAAAATCATATTTTAATTTTTCCACTTAGAGTGGAGGATAGTATTACGCTATTGAGTTGATTTCACGATGTTGCGGGCTTTTTATGAAAAATGCAATAGCCAACCAAAGAATAGTCAGCGTGATGCAAAACAAATATACATGAATTAAACCAAACACACCATACAGCCAGCCTCCTAAAGCGCCGCCAGCAAAAATGCCAAGAAATTGTGCACAGGAATAAATTCCTAATGCAGTGCCTTTGCGTGCAGCGGGAGCCGCTTTCGAAACCATAGCAGGAAGAAAGGCTTCTAAAACAGAAAACGCAATAAAAAATAATAATAAACCTAATGCGAAAATCAAAATCTGCTGAGGCCAAGTCCAGAGTAAAAATTCAGCCATTCCTAACGTGCTGATGGCACCCAGGAAAAATAATTTTGTTTGTTGCTTTTTTTCAGCCACGATAATAATGAGTAACGTTAATAGTAAAGTGAGCAGTAAAACAGGGACATATAGCATCCATTGCTGATTACCCGATAAATTTGCATAGCTTTGTAAGCTAATTGGGATAACAACAAAGCTAGCAGTGAAAATAGCATGCAGCAGAAAAATACCTACATTCAAACGCATCAGTGGTAAGTCTTTTAATAGTGTGAAGAACTGCAATAATTTAGGCTCAGTATCAGCATGCCAAAAAGGTTGCGTAGGTGTGGGAACAATCACCAGTAAAATGAGAATCGCAAGCATGCTAAATAATGCTGCTAACCAAAATATACCGCTGATATTAATCCAAGCATTTAATAAAGGACCTAACAACATGGCTAGCAAAAATGAAAAACCAATTGTGATGCCAGCGATGGCCATGGCTTTAGTGCGTTCCGTTTCATGCGTGAGATCAGCAATCATAGCTAGCAGTGTGCTGCCAATAGCTCCTGCACCCTGTAATGCACGGCCAAGGATCATGCCCCATATGGTATGTGATGTAGCGGCAATCACACTGCCAAGAGCAAAAATGAGTAAGCCTAGGATAATTATTTTTTTTCTCCCAATGCGATCCGATAGGGCGCCAAAAGGGATTTGTAATAATGCTTGGGTAATACCATAACCACCGATTGCTAAGCCAATGAGAACAGGCGTTGCTCCCTCTAATTGGTTGACATATAAAGATAATATCGGGAGAACCATGAATAAACCTAGCATGCGCAAAGCCATAATGGTGCTTAGCGAGAGTACGGCAATGTTTTCATTTGAAGTTTGGAGCATGTTTTTGCATCAATTCTTTAAAAGCGCTATTATAATAGGTTCCCCTTTGCGAATGAAAACATTTTATGAAAGAAATTCAAATTCGTGGTGCACGCACCCATAATTTAAAAAATATTAACTTGACCTTGCCTAGAGACCGCTTGATTGTGATCACTGGGCTTTCTGGATCAGGCAAGTCTTCCCTCGCGTTTGATACGCTGTATGCAGAAGGCCAACGGCGTTATGTTGAATCCTTGTCTACGTATGCGCGACAATTTTTATCTGTCATGGAAAAGCCGGATGTGGACCACATTGAAGGTTTATCACCCGCGATTTCAATTGAGCAAAAGTCTACATCACATAATCCCCGCTCAACGGTAGGAACAATCACAGAAATTTATGATTATTTGCGTTTATTGTTCGCCAAAGTAGGACAACCACGATGTCCAGAGCATGGGCATGTTTTGGAAGCGCAAACCATTAGTCAAATGGTTGATACCGTTTTGGCACTGCCAGAAGATACAAAAATTATGCTGTTGGCTCCTGTTGTGCGTGAACGCAAAGGTGAGCACATCGAATTGTTACAAGAATTGCAAGCGCAAGGTTATGTACGCGCGCGCATTGATGGTGAATTAGTGGAGCTTGATCAGGCGTCTAAATTAGATTTACGTAAAAAGCACACCATTGAAGTTGTTATTGATCGCGTGAAAGTGCGTCAAGATGTTCGTTTGCGTTTAGCAGAATCCTTTGAAACAGCATTGCGATTAGCCGATGGCTTAGCAACTATAGTAAAAGATGGAAAAGAAGAGATTATTTTCTCTGAAAAATTTGCTTGCCCCGATTGTGGATACAGTTTAGCAGAATTAACGCCACGTTTATTTTCATTTAATAGCCCAACAGGTGCGTGTTCTGCATGTGATGGCTTAGGTGTTAAGCAACATTTTGATCCTGATTTAATTGTAGTGAATGGCAAATTAAGTTTAGCAGAAGGAGCGATACGCGGATGGGATAGGCGTGATGGCTATTATTTTCAATTATTGTCCTCACTCGCGAAACATTTTGGTTTTGATATGGATGTTCCATTTGTGAAGTTACCCAAAAAAATTCAGCACATTATTTTGTATGGTAGTGGCGACGAAATGCTGAAATTTAATTATCGCAATGAAAATGGCCGCGGATTTACTAAAGTGGATACCTTTGCAGGCGTGATTCCAAATATGGAACGCCGTTATCGCGAAACAGAATCGAATATGGTGCGTGAAGAGCTCAGCAAATATTTGGCGACAAAAAAATGCGACGTGTGTGAAGGGGCGCGCTTGAGCAAGGCAGCCCGTTATGTTTTTGTTACTGATAAAAGCTTGCCTGATATTACTGCTTTGCCCATTAACCAAACCATGAAATTTTTTACCAATTTAAAATTACCGGGATATCGTGGCGAAATTGCCGAAAAAATTCGCAAAGAGCTCACCAGTCGTTTAAGTTTTTTAATTAACGTGGGATTAGATTATTTAAGTTTAGACCGTAGTGCAGAAACGTTATCCGGTGGTGAAGCGCAACGCATTCGTTTAGCAAGTCAAATCGGTGCAGGATTAGTTGGTGTGATGTATATTTTAGATGAGCCATCGATTGGCTTACATCAGCGTGATAATGCGCGCTTGCTTGAAACGTTGCATCATTTGCGTGATTTAGGTAATACGGTGATTGTGGTTGAGCATGATGAAGAAGCTATTTTAAGTGCAGATCATGTGGTGGACTTAGGGCCGGGAGCAGGTGTACATGGTGGTAGTATTGTGGCTGAAGGAAAGCCAGCTGCAATCATGAAAAATCCTGCGTCACTCACGGGGCAATATTTATCGGGTAAACGCAGCATTGCAGTGCCCAAAAAACGTGTGCATATCGATCCCAAAAAACGTATTTTATTGCAAGGTGCAAAAGGAAATAATTTACATAACATTAATGTGGATATCCCATTAGGCTTGATGACGTGTATTACGGGGGTGTCTGGCTCGGGTAAATCGACATTAATAAATGATACTTTGGCACCGATTGTTGCGCGCGCATTGAATGGCGCAACATTACGAGAACCTGCGCCTTATGATGAGATTGAGGGCTTGGAGAATCTCGACAAAGCAGTTGATATTGATCAAAGTCCTATTGGTCGTACGCCGCGTTCAAATCCTGCAACGTATACTGGTTTATTTACGCCTATTCGTGAATTATTTGCAGGTACGCAAGAAGCCCGCTCGCGGGGTTATGAACCAGGTCGTTTTAGCTTTAATGTGAAAGGTGGGCGCTGTGAAGCTTGCCAAGGCGATGGCGTGATTAAAGTTGAAATGCATTTTCTTGCGGATGTGTATGTGACCTGCGACGTTTGCCAAGGGAAACGCTATAATCGCGAAACATTAGAAATTACTTACAAAGGCAAAAATATTCAGCAAGTGTTAGAAATGACGGTTGAAGATGCACGCGTGTTTTTCGATGCTATTCCAGTCGTAGCGCGAAAACTGCAAACATTGATTGATGTGGGCTTATCGTATGTCTGTTTAGGGCAAAGTGCGACCACATTATCAGGTGGTGAAGCACAGCGTGTTAAATTATCACGTGAATTATCACGACGTGATACAGGTAGAACGCTGTATATTCTCGATGAACCGACAACCGGTTTACATTTTTATGATATTGAGCAATTGCTAAAAGTACTGCATCGCTTACGTGACGCGGGAAATACCATTGTCGTGATTGAACATAATCTCGATGTGATTAAAACCGCAGATTGGATTATTGATTTAGGCCCTGAGGGGGGTGACAAAGGTGGCCGCGTGGTGGCAACCGGCACGCCAGAAGAAATTGCAAGACACCCAACTTCCTATACAGGGAAATTTATTAAATCTAAGTTGAGTTAACGTATTTGCCGCCGTGAAGCGGTAAACTGGATTGGTTTTTTTGAGTTCGTTTAGTTAACTCCATCTTTTAAAAGAAATGCTGCAGGTTAATTGACATATGTGCACTTATTCTTTTACTATGCGCCTAATTTCTCATGTTTAAACTTAATTATCGAAATATTAGAGGATAATCATATGTTTTCTAGTTCCACTTCCACATTCAAGCTTTTGAAATCGCTTTCTAAGACAGCAAAAAATGACGAAAAAACGTCTGCTGCTCTTACTCTTAACGAATCTTTTGTCTTTTTTGATATAGGTTTTTCTCCAGATCAAATAGATACTTTATCTAAGCTCAAAATTACCAAAGATAACAATTTTGAAAGTATTGATGGAAACTTTGAAAATATCTTAGAAAATATTAAGCAATTCATTGACTCTCTCGATGAGGGAAATGCGCAAATTAGTTTAAAAATAGCAGAATTAATTCTTGCAATCATTAATAGTGTAATTTCTGAGATGCGCCAAGAATCCGCTTGGGTTGTGATGAGGGCTTCTACACCACATGACTCATTAGGTGATTATAATTCGTTTAGAAAACCCCGATGGCATACAGATGGCCCTTATTTTCAATCTTATGATAATGAAAGTAAGCAATTTAAATCTGCTGATGAAAAAAGCGAGCAATTCAAAGCTGTTTTCGCTTTAAAGGGACTAGGCACTTTATTTTATAATCTTCCAGAGAATCAACGTGAAGCATTTTACTCACTTGATGAAGATCGTGATAAAACAGAGGTGATGATAAATAATGAGTTGAAAAAGGAAAATGCTAAAAAAATTGAATCCCCCTCTTTTGGTCAAGGGGCCGCATTCATTGCTGGGTCCAAAGCAAGAGCAGCCGTTCATTCAGAACCACCACACATTAAAAGTGAGCGTTTCTTCATTGCTATTGCCCCTTGTAGCCGTGTACAGCTTGCAGCACGTAAAGAACTTATGGAACGACTTGCAAATGATCCTGGTGTTTTAGCGCAAATAAAAAAAGCAATGGAAATGAAAAAAATCTCGGGTCCAAAGATGTAATGTATCAGGTTGTGCGGTTGATGCATAAATAACCAATGCGAAAAAATCGAATGATTTGTTTCGTTAATTTAGCACCGGGATACATCCAGAGATTGATAGAACAACCTAAAAAAGAAGCTGAACCAAAAAAGCGACTTATTGGTTTTACAGCTAATCACGAAAATTGATTTAACTATGGATGCTAAAGTCAAAATAAAACATTTACGTAACAAACATTTACGTGACCGGTTGAAAAACGTATCTACATAGTGTACACTTATTGAAAGAAATGATATGAAGAGGGGTTAAAAGATGAAAGTACATACTACCATTCAAAAATGGGGAAATAGCTTAGCTATTCGCATTACCGGCCCATTAAAGACAATTCCTCACTTTACTGCAAATATGCCTATAGAAATTGAGGTGAATGAAAGAGGGTTAGTGATTCATCCTGTTACCAAACAGAAAAAAAAATTACTTCTTTTTAATGAAACTCAATTACTAAAGGATTTGACGGCTAAAAAAGCGCATGCGGATGAAGTGGTTGATATTCATTATCGAGAATTTGATAACCATGAGTAAGTATATTCCAGGGCGTTTTGATGTTATTTTCCTTGATTTTGAGCCCAAGAAAGGTAAGGAAATAGGAAAATATAGACCAGCATTAGTTTTATCTTCTAAGGAATATAACAAAAAAACAGGCCTATTGATTTGCTGTCCAATTAGCACCAGTATAAGAGGACATTTAAGCGAAGTTCCTGTTGATGGGCTTGAAAAACCATCTGTTATTGCTTCCAGTATTATTCAAACTTTATCTTGGCAAGAGCGAAAAGCAAAATTTGTAAAAAAAGCAAGCTATGAGATTTTTGAAGCTGTCTTGCAACGGTTATTGCCTTTAATTGGCGCTAATGAATTCCTCGAAAATAGTTATATTTAGGATTATTGCTTTTTTGTTTTATTATGTGTACACTTAAATGTGTACACATAAGGGGAGAACAATGAAAGCATCTATACGCGAATTACGAACGCATACAAAAGAAATCATGGGTGAAATCGCTCGCGGCAATAGTGTCACAGTAACTTACCGCGGCAAAGATTATGCTAAGATTGTCCCTTTAAAAAATCGATACAAAGTACAAGAAAGCAATGAAGCCTTTGGCATGTGGAAAGACAATAAAAAAACTCAATCTGTGGAAGATTTCATTGATGAAATCCGAGGAGCGCGTGAAAAATGATGGTTGATACGGATGTGCTTATTTGGTATCTGCGGGGAAGTAGCAAAGCTGCGGGTGCACTTGATGGAATAGAAAAATTTTCTATTAGCAGTGTAGTCTACATGGAGTTATTGCAAGGAGTGCGTAATAAAACCGAACTGAATGCTTTAAAACACTTTATTAAAAACAAAGAAATAGAAACAATGCCTATTACCCCGGAAATTACTTCAAGAGCAACCTATTTCATGGAGCAGTATAGCTTGGGAAACGGGCTGCGGCTTGCTGATGCTCTGATTGCCGGCACGGTAGATATTTATGCAGAAACATTACTTACTGCCAATGTGTCACATTATCGTGTTATCTCTTCGCTCTCTCTTAAAAAATTTAATCCACACTAATTATTATGCAATCTTTCCCCACGCAAGAAACCATTTTTTTACTCCCAGGTCCCGTAGGGGATTTAGAAGTTCTTGCCACACCTGCCAAAGAATCCTCTGCAAAAACAACAGCCATAATTTGCCACCCGCATCCACAATATGGCGGTGCTATGCAAAATAAAGTAGTCACAACGTTAGCCCGCGCATTTGATGATTTAGGTTTGCGAACTGTGCGATTTAATTTTCGTGGTGTAGGTAAAAGTGCAGGGGAATATGCGCAGGGTGAAGGTGAAAAAGATGATTTACGAGCAATAATTGCTTGGGTTAAAGCAGTTTGCCCTGATGATGTTTTATGGTTAGCTGGGTTTTCATTTGGTGCATATATATCAGCATTTGTTGCTGCACAGACGCCTGTTGCTCAGCTCGTGAGTATTGCGCCGCCCGTTGTTCATTTTGGGTTGGCTACATTGCCACCTATTACTTGCCCTTGGTTAATTGTGCAGGGTGAACAAGATGAAATTGTGCCTGCCGATGAAGTTTTTGCTTGGATTGATACGCTGGTTCCTAAGCCAGAGTTAATTCGCATGCCCAAAGCAGGACATTTTTTTCATGGTCAACTGCTAGAGTTGCGTACGTTGTTAGTAAATGCATTACGCTCGCATGTTAAGCTGCTTTAATTTCAATTAATATATGGATACCGTCGTGATGGCCCTAGAAAGAATGTGATTACCATTATTGCTATAATGGCTCATCCATAGCAGATAGCAACTCTTGAAAACTAAAATGTAGGAGTATTTCATAATGACTTTAAAAGATATTTTAAAATTAATTTTTGGGGTATTGATTATAGTAACGCCAGAACTCGCCGGAGCGGCTCGTAATAAAGCTTATCTTAATTGCGACAGTGATGCTGGAACACCGTGTAGTGCTATACCCTTACCAAAGGGCTGTGAAAATTATGAAGTCATTAGAGGAAATCCTATGACAGCTGATATAATTTTGCTAGGTGAAATCCATGACAAATGTGAGGAAGCAAGATTTCAATGTACGGTAGGAATATTAAAAGAAAAATTCAAAACTGGGTTATCACGAAAGCATACAACTGTTCTATTTGAATTAGCTAATTACGATCAAGCTGTTTTATGCAGTGATTATAAACTTGATCATGTTACAAAAAAATGTCGAGGCTGGAATGATCCTTCGTTTAGAAAACACGCTATTAAAAAGGTAGCGCAACATGAAGCTTTTTTCGGTGCAAGAAAAATATTCAAATTAATAATGTCTTTACTTCCTAAAGAAGAAAAAAAACAAAAACCTTTTATGATGAACGAACTTAATAAGTTTATTTCTTATCTTGAAGAAAAAATTGAAATAGAAAAAATAGAACAAACCAAACAAAAAAACAAAAGCCCGTCTATTTTTAATAGTAACCGAGACAATAATCTAGCTTTATCTCTCGAATATCAACGAGATTATGTGAAAAAACTTCTATCTGGAGTGGAAAAAGCTAGCGTACCTTCTGAAGACATTATTTCTTCAAATCTAGAAACAGAGTTTAAGGAAGTGATAAAAACTGCAGCTTTTTTAAAAAGTGAAGAATTTATAAAAGTACCAAACCAAGCCTTATTAAAAACTATCAAAGACGAAATAGCTCAGGGACAGAAAACCATCATCGCAAATGTAGGGAAAAATCACTTACAGAAAGGAAGGCAGAATATTCTCAAACAAAATAAAAATAAAATAGAAGAGGTTTTCACGGCGCACACAGAGAGCGAGCCTTTGCTGAAAGAACTTGTGTTTTCAAATGAAGATGAAATTGCTCATGATGCTATTATTGATGATCTGTACAAAAACTTAGATGAGCTAGCAAGACCCTACGCAGTGTTATCTTGTCCTCGCGAGTTGACTAAGTAAGTTACTAACCCATGAAGTGGAGTGACGGCTGAATATAATATCCAGAAAGCGGGGATCATGCGGGGGGACTGTCGATTATTCTAAATGAGAATAATTCTCAATTGTATTGACAGCGATAGTGCAAGAGTAGATACTATTTGGTAACCATACCATACTCTACGCATCGAGAATAAAACATGCAACTTAGCAATATGAAAATTGGTGATCGGGGTCGTATTGTTAGCGTTAAATCAGGTGATAAAACTTACCGTCACCGCTTGATATCCATGGGGTTAATTCCTAATACAGAGTTTATCTTGTCGCGTATTGCGCCTTTGGGTGATCCGATTGAATTGACTGTCCGTGGGTTTGTCTTAAGCTTGCGTAAAGAAGAAGCCAATATTTTGCAAGTTGAAGAGGTACGCTGATGAATGCGATCACTATCAGTCTCGTTGGTAATCCTAACTGTGGTAAAACAACATTATTTAATGCATTAACCGGTTCGCGCCAGCGTGTGGGTAATTGGCCCGGGGTCACAGTTGAGCGCAAAAGTGGTTTTTTTAAACATCAAAATACAACCATAGAAGTCGTTGACTTGCCAGGAACGTATTCTTTAACGACAGTGTCCGAGGCTTCTATTGATGAGCGGATTGCCTGTGAATATATTCTGAATCGCAGAGCGGATGTCATTGTCAATATCATTGATGCAAGTAACCTTGAGCGTCATCTTTATTTAACCACGCAGCTGATCGAAATGCGTGTCCCTATGATTGTGGCGCTCAACATGATGGATGTAGCGCAACAGCGGCAGATGAAAATTTTGTTGGATACACTTCAAAAGCGCTTGGGCTGCTCTGTGGTGGCATTAGAAGCGCATAAAGGGAAGGGAATAAAAGAATTAAAACAAAAAATTGCAGAAATTGCCAAGGCACAACAACCCAATGAAACAATTATTCCTTATCCTAAATTAATTACTGAAACTATCGAGAATCTTGCTAAAAAGATAACAAAAACACACAGCAATATTTCAAACACTTGGTTGTCCATGCGTTTGCTTGAAGAGGATCTCTTTGCGCGCAGTTTGGTGCAGTCTATTGCTGCAGAATATATTTCCTCTTGTCAAAAGCGCATTTGCGAAACGTTAGGTGAAGACACAGATATTTTATTAGCGGATGCGCGCTATCGTTTTATTCATACTTTAGTTGCCGAATGTCTGTTAAAAGATCAAATGCATACGTCAACGTGGACGGCGCGCATTGATCAAGTTGTATTGAATCGCATTCTTGGCATACCTCTGTTTCTTTTTATGATGTATTTCATGTTTTTATTTGCAATTAATATTGGCGGTGCATTTCAAGGTTTTTTTGATATCGCGGGCAATACGATTTTTGTGGATGGTTTAGCTTACGGATTAGCTCACATGGGTACGCCGCATTGGTTAATCGCATTACTTGCCAATGGGATAGGCAAAGGGATTACTACGGTTTTGACATTTATTCCCGTGATTGGCGCTTTATTTTTATTTTTGACGTTATTAGAAGATTCCGGCTACATGACACGCGCTGCATTTGTAGTCGATCGTTTGATGCGTGCCATGGGATTACCTGGTAAATCATTTGTCCCCATGATCGTAGGGTTTGGATGCAATGTTCCTGCTGTGATGGCAACACGTACCTTGGATAATAAACGTGATCGTATTTTGACAGTGATGATGGCTCCATTCATGTCTTGCGGTGCACGCTTAGCTATTTATGCTGTGTTTATTGCAGCATTTTTCCCCACAGGAGGTCAGAATATAGTGTTTGCTTTATATCTGATCGGCATTGGTATGGCGATGCTCACTGGAGTCATGTTGCGTAACACTGTTTTAAAAGGTGATCCAGCGCCTCTCATTATGGAATTGCCTCCCTATCATGTGCCGCGTGTTAAAACATTATTGCTGCATACTTGGCAGCGACTGAAAAGTTTTGTATTTCGTGCAGGTAAATTGATTGTTCCCATCTGTGTTTTAATTGGATTGTTAAATACATTAAATTTACACGGTGTGTTAAATAGTAATGCAGGTGACGCTGGTTCTTTACTTTCTATTTTGGGGCGCTGGGTTACCCCGATTTTTTCTCCTATGGGAATTTCAGCAGAGAATTGGCCCGCAACAGTGGGTTTAGTGACGGGAATATTAGCCAAAGAAGTCGTGGTTGGAACATTGAATACACTTTATAGTCAAGTTGGGCATCTCTCGACGTTGCCCGCGGAAGCGTTTAATTTCTGGGGCGGTTTGCATGATGCATTGTTATCCATTCCCGCGAGTTTAGGTGAACTGGGTCATGCATTAGGTAACCCAGTGTTAGCTAAAGCGCCCGTACATACTTTAAATCAAGATGTCTATGGCGTGATGTATCAACATTTCGATGGCCAAGTGGGTGCGATGGCATATTTATTATTTGTTTTACTGTATTTCCCCTGTGTTTCCACCATGGCTGTGATGTTACGTGAATTAAATCGTGGTTGGACATTATTTTCTGCATTGTGGACAACGGGTATAGCTTATTGTGTTGCAGTTGCGTTTTATCAGACAGCAACATTGATGCGTCATCCGATTTCTTCGCTGCTTTGGTTAGGAGGAATCATCATGGTTGTGGGTATGACAGTCATGGGAATAAAAATGTTAACTGTTTCACCTCTTAAACAACAAAGTAGGGCTATGGCATGAGTTTACTCGCGATTAAAAATCATATGATGAAAGTGAAAATCGCTAGTCTTTCGAATATTTGTATGTGCCTTAAAATAGATCCAGATTTGCTGCGGAATATGTTGGCTCATTGGATGCGTAAAGGTAAAATTCGTAAATGCATGAAAACCCCTGCGTGTGGTACCAAATGTATGCAGTGCAGTTCATTAACGACTGAGCTTTATGAGTGGTGTAGTTAACACTAAATTTCGCTATACTTAACTCTACTGCTTCACATATGAAAAGGCTTGGCCATGGCGGATCCAACACCAATATTAATGCAAGCTATTCCTGATCAGGTTATCAACGCAGGTGCTGCATACGGACCTTTTGACTTAAATGCTTTTTTCCAATTTCCTCCCGAAAGCGAAAATATACGTTTTATTGCTGAGTTGTCCACCGGCGCTGCGTTGCCAAAAGGGCTTATTTGTACAAGTGAAGGGATGCTAACAGGAATTCCTGCCAAGGGCACCGAAGGATCCTATGGAATAGTAGTGATTATTGAAGTGGATGGAGTTGCTGCTCTCACAACACAATTTAATTTTACGATTAAATCTAGAATTGCTTCTGAAGGAGATAATTTTTTTTCCAATTTCAAAACGCAAATCTGGGGAGCACTGGCGCAAGATCTTCCCATTCCTGATTTAAGTTTTTTTGATCGACCCATTACTGCCGATGAAATTAATTATTTACTGCAACGTTGGGCAGCGCTGACTATTTTAGATACCCATAATTTAAATGCTCGCACTGAAAAAAAACTTTTACAATTAGAAGGAGCGAGCAAACATTATAATATTTACGATTGCGGAAACTGCTTAATCGGTGCGCCAAAAGATTTATATTCTTATGAAAGAACTACAGCAGATGCATTGCAAACCGCCCGTGTTATGGCGCGTGAAGTATACAACCGCGGCTGGTCAATTGAGATAAAAACGTTTGACGATAGAATGGAACGCGTTGCCATGGATGAGTTACATCAGTTGGGTGAGCAGCATGGTAAGCATTTAGAGATCATGCCTTCTCCAAAGGCGGGGAGTTGAACCGTAAACACAAAAGTTTCTATTTGGCATTATATCGCCTTAAATATTGCAGGATCAGCTTATGCGTAAACCGATAGTAGCAGGCAATTGGAAAATGAATGGCACACGCTCTCAAGCCGAGAGTTTGGTGACAGCCATTAAACAAGGCGCAAAAACACTTTCAAATGTGGATATCGTTATTTTCCCGAGTTTTGTATATTTGCCTACGGTGGAAAGCCTGTTGGTAGATACAACAGTTGCCTTTGGAGCGCAAAATCTTTATTTGGGAGCATCTGGAGCATTTACGGGTGAAGTCTCAGGTCCCATGCTGGTAGAATTCGGTTGCCGGTATGTTTTGGTGGGCCATTCAGAACGGCGCATGGTATTTCATGAAGATTTAGCATTGATTGCTGCTAAATTTAAAGCTGCTTTAGCAGTGAAGTTAAAACCCATTTTATGTATAGGTGAAACCTTAGCTCAGCGTGAAAAGGGTGAAACTGAACGAGTGATACAAGAGCAGTTAGAGTCTGTGATTAATGCGGCAGACATAGACGCTTTTCGTCAAGCTATTATTGCTTATGAACCGGTCTGGGCAATTGGAACGGGGTTGACAGCGACCCCAGAGCAAGCACAAGAAGTGCATGCTTTTATCCGCCGTTTACTTGCACAGCATAGTAAAGATATAGCAAATAGGACACAACTACTTTACGGCGGCAGCGTTAAAGCGGATAATGCACCAGGATTATTTGCTATGCCGGATATTGATGGTGCATTAGTGGGTGGCGCATCCCTGGAAGCTAAGAGCTTTTTGGCAATTTGCCAGGCGGCAATAAATTAGAAAGAGGTATTTTTAATGTATCAATTTATTTTAATCATACATGTATTATCAGCAGTGTGTCTCGTTGCTTTAGTGCTTGTTCAGCAAGGCAAAGGCGCAACCATGGGTGCTGCATTTGGGAGTGGAGCTTCGCAGACGGTGTTTGGTAGCCGTGGTACCGGATCATTTTTGCTGAAAGTGACAGTGGGTTTTGTGGTGCTGTTTTTTGCGACGAGTGTGGGTTTAAATTACATGGCAAGCCAAGCAGTGAAACAGGAGCAGCAAATTGTATTGCCAGCGCCGGTAAAAAATACTCCTGCGCCTGTGTCGCCGAGTAGTATACCTAGTAAATAAAGGTATTTTTTTATATCTAGCCGAAGTGGTGAAATTGGTAGACACGCCATCTTGAGGGGGTGGTGGCGCAAGCCGTGTCGGTTCGAGTCCGACCTTCGGCACCATATATGGGGGGCCACCTGTGTTAGAAAATTACTTACCTATTCTCATTTTTATGATCGTAGGTGGTGCATTAGGCTGTGCAGCGCCTATCATTGGCTATCTTTTAAGCCCAAAGAAGCGCTCATATCCAGCAAAAACATCTCCTTATGAATGTGGCTTTGATGCATTCTCTGATGCACGCATGCCTTTTGATGTGCGATTTTATCTGATTGCTATCCTATTTATTGTCTTTGATCTCGAAACTGCATTCTTAGTCCCTTGGGCGGTTGTCTTTCGCAAACTGGGTTGGTTTGGAATGGCTGCTATGGGTATTTTTCTTGGTTTACTGGTGGTTGGTTTTATTTATGAGTGGAAAAAAGGGGCATTGGAATGGGAATGAAAGAATTAAAAAGCCAAGGATTCCTGACGACCTCTCTCGATAAAATTTTAACGTGGGCACAAACCAGTTCCTTATGGCCAATGACGTTCGGTTTAGCGTGCTGCGCGGTAGAAATGATGCATGCAGCTGCTTCACGTTACGATCTGGATCGTATGGGTGTTATTTTTCGTGCGAGTCCTAGGCAGTCTGATGTCATGATCGTAGCGGGAACACTCTGTAATAAAATGGCGCCAGCATTGCGCAAAGTCTATGACCAAATGGCAGAACCACGCTGGGTGATTTCAATGGGCTCGTGTGCAAATGGCGGTGGCTATTACCATTATTCTTATTCTGTTGTGCGTGGTTGCGATCGCATTGTTCCTGTTGATATTTATGTGCCAGGGTGTCCACCTACAGCAGAAGCGCTTTTATACGGTGTTATCCAATTGCAAAACAAAATTAAACGCGATAGAACTATTGAACGGTAATTAAATATGCATATCGAAGCATTGAGTGCCAAAGTACATGAGCGATTTGCTTCGACCATTCGGCAATCTCAGATAGCAATCGGTCAATTAACGATTGAAATTGCACCAGAAAATATTCAAGAAGTCTGTTTGGCTTTACGTGATGATGCAGATTTTGCGTTTGATTTATTAATTGATGTGTGCGGTGTGGATTATCTTCAATACGGTCTGAGTGAGTGGGAAACACAATCTGCAACGGCGACCGGCTTTGAGCGTGGCGTAGAAGTGAATGTATTTAAAGAGCCACGTAAATTACCTACGCCACGTTTTGCAGCGGTTTATCATTTATTGTCTATCAAACATAATCATCGCATTCGCATACGTGCATTTTTAGAAGATGATGCACGCCCCACGATTTTTTCTGTTTTTAATATTTGGCCTGCTGCAAATTGGTTTGAACGCGAAGCATTCGATTTATTTGGTATTATGTTCGTTGGGCACCCCGATTTGCGCCGCATTTTGACAGATTATGGTTTTGCGGGACATCCATTCCGCAAAGATTTTCCTTTGATTGGCAAAGTAGAAGTGCGCTATGACGCCAAACTCAAAAGTGTTGTTTATGATCCTGTGAGTATTCAACCGCGTGTACTCGAGCCAAAAGTTATCCGTGATGATAATCGTTACGAAGTGGGGAAATAATAGAGCTCTTCAGATAATTATTTTGGATTTTAGCATCTCATCTTGCCATCATCTCAATGTGTTCTTCAATCGCAAAAGCTCGATGTACAAAGCAAGTACACCTGCGCTTTTGCTCGATCAGAACACATTGATCTAATGGCAATCTGAGCGCTATAATCCAAAATAATTATCTGAAGAGCTCTAAATGGAAAAAATACCTGAAATTCGTAACTACACATTTAATTTTGGTCCGCAGCACCCTGCAGCACACGGTGTGTTACGCTTAATTTTAGAAGTCGATGGTGAAACCATTGTACGTGCAGACCCGCATATCGGCTTCTTACATCGCGCAACAGAAAAATTAGCTGAAAGCAAACCCTATAATCACACAATTGGATATATGGATCGCTTAGATTATGTTTCCATGATGTGCAATGAACATGGTTATGTGCTGGCAATTGAAAAATTACTCGGAATTAAACCACCCATACGTGCGCAATATATTCGTGTCATGTTCGATGAAATTACCCGCGTTTTAAATCATTTATTGTGGCTGGGTGCACATGGATTAGATGTGGGTGCTATGTCCATGCTGTTGTATTGTTTTCGTGAGCGTGAAGATTTGCTGGATTGCTATGAAGCCGTATCCGGTACGCGTATGCATGCAACCTATTATCGTCCGGGTGGTGTGTACCGTGATCTGCCAGCACATATGCCAAAATATAAAGTGTCACGTTGGCATAACACTCAAGAAGTAGCAGCATGGAATGCGAATCGTGAAGGCTCGCTGCTGGATTTTATTTGGAGTTTTACCGAACGTTTTCCACAGCGAGTTAATGAGTATGAAAATTTGTTAACCGATAATCGTATCTGGAAACAACGCACAGTCGGAGTAGGCGTGATTTCACCGGAGCGAGCGATCGCGTTAGGTTTTACCGGACCCATGCTGCGTGGCTCCGGTGTGGAATGGGATTTACGCAAAAAACAACCTTATGCAGTATATGATCAAGTTGATTTTGATATTCCTGTGGGGGTGCATGGCGATTGTTATGATCGTTATTTAGTGCGCGTTGAAGAAATGCGCCAATCCAATCGCATTATTCGTCAGTGTGTGGAATGGCTGCAGAATAATCCAGGCCCCGTCATGTTAGATAATCAAAAAATTGTTCCGCCTACACGTGTGGTCATGAAAGAAAGTATGGAAGCCATGATTCATCATTTTAAATTGATGACCGAAGGATATTGTTTACCAGAAGGTGAAGTTTACGCAGCTGTTGAACAGCCTAAAGGTGAATTTGGAATATATCTTGTTTCGGATGGTGCAAATAAGCCATATCGTTTGAAAATTCGCCCCGCAGGTTTTGCGCATTTAGCAGGCTTGGATGAATTGGTTCGTGGACATATGATTGCAGATGTCGTGACTATATTATCGAGTTTAGATATTGTGTTTGGAGAGATTGATCGCTAATGACTGAGAAAATTACACTTTCTGCTGCTGCGCGAGAAACCATTGATAAATGGGTTACGCATTATCCACCGGAACAAAAACGTTCTGCTGTGTTAGAAGCCTTGCGTTTCGTGCAACAAGAAAATAATGGATGGTTAACAGAACCACTCATGAATGCGGTCGCGGATTATTTAAATATGCCCAAAATTGCAGTCTATGAAGTGGCATCATTTTATTCCCTGTTTAATCTCGAGCCTGTCGGGCGACATGTTATTAATGTTTGCAATAATATTTCTTGCATGCTGTCTGGTTCGCATCACATTATTGAGCACTTGCGCAAACGTTTGAGTATAGATCTCAATGAAACAACCCCTGATAAACGTTTTACACTGCGAGAAGTGGAATGTTTAGCTGCCTGTGTACGTGCACCGATGTTTCAGATTGGTAAAAAATATTATGAGCAGCTGACACCCGAAAAAGTCGATGCTATTTTGCAAGAGTTGGAGTAAGACATGGCGAATGAAGTTTGTTTTCGCACATTACATTTAGACAAACCATGGACACTTGAAACGTATCAACGTGTCGGTGGTTATGAACAGTGGAAAAAAATTCTGCGTGAAAAAATTCCACCGGAACAAATTATTGAAGCAGTCAAAGTTTCTGCATTGCGTGGTCGCGGTGGTGCAGGTTTTCCGACCGGGCTCAAGTGGAGTTTTATTCGTCGTGATATGCCCGGACAAAAATATATTTTATGTAACTCGGACGAGGGTGAGCCGGGGACATGTAAAGATCATGATATTTTACGGTTTAATCCACATCAATTAATTGAAGGTATGGCAATTGGCGCCTATGCCATGGGCGCGACAGTGGGTTATAACTATATTCGCGGTGAACTTTGGGATGCGTATAAACGTTTTGATGCAGCCCTTGATGAAGCACGCGCGGCGGGATTAATTGGTAAAAATATTTTTGGTTCCGGCGTGGATTTCGAACTTTTTCCTTTTCTAGGTGCGGGAGCTTACATTTGTGGTGAAGAAACAGCGCTGATGGAATCGTTAGAGGGTAAAAAAGGCATGCCACGATTTAAACCGCCTTTTCCAGCAGCACGTGGATTATATGGCAAACCAACAACGATTAATAATACGGAAACCTATGCTTCTGTCCCTGTGATTCTTGAGCGCGGTGCTGAATGGTTTTTAAAACTGGGGAAACCAAACAATGGTGGATGCAAAATTTTCTGTGTTTCAGGACATGTTAATAATCCAGGTAATTTTGAAGTTCCTTTAGGTACGCCATTTAAAGATTTGTTAGCGATGGCTGGCGGTGTGCGTAATGGTCACAAATTAAAAGCGGTGATTCCAGGTGGAACATCCATGCCAGTTTTGCCGGCAGATATCATGATGACATTGGATATGGATTTTGACTCTATCCAAAAAGCAGGATCGGGATTAGGGTCTGGCGCTGTGATCGTCATGGATGAAACAGTATGTATGGTGCGCGCTTTAGAAAATATGTCTAAATTTTATATGGATGAATCGTGCGGACAATGCACTCCGTGTCGTGAAGGTGCGGGCTGGTTATATCGTCTGGTACGACGCATTGAACGCGGCGAGGCAGAGCTTGAAGATATTGAGAATTTGCGTCGTGCTGCAAAAAATATTGAAGGGCGAACTATTTGTGCTTTTGGTGAAGCAGCAGCATGGCCAGTGGGTGGAATGTTGAAATATTTTCATGATGAATTTGTGTATCATGTGATGCATAAGAGGTGTTTGGTGTGACTGTAGAAATCGAAATCGACGGCAAAAAATTACTCGCTAACCCCAACAGCATGGTGATCCAAGTAGCTGATGAGGCGGGAATTTACATTCCGCGTTTTTGCTATCACAAGCACTTATCTATTGCTGCTAATTGCCGTATGTGTTTAGTGGAAGTTGAGAAGTCACCTAAAACATTGCCCGCATGCGCAACACCCGTGACGGCTGGCATGAAAGTTTTTACTCGCTCGCCCAAAGCCATTGCAGCACAAAAAGCAGTGATGGAATTCTTGCTGATTAATCATCCTTTGGATTGTCCTATCTGCGATCAAGGTGGAGAATGTGAATTACAAGATTTGAGTATGGGTTATGGTGGCGCTGAATCCTATTTTTCTGAAGGCAAACGCTCAGTCAAAGATCTCGATATTGGGCCACTCATTGAAACAGCCATGACGCGCTGCATTCAATGTACACGTTGCGTGCGTTTTGGAGATGAAATTGCAGGTGTGCGTGAGTTAGGTGCAACTGGGCGTGGTGAAGATATGGAGATTGGTACCTACGTGCAGAAAGCAGTTTCATCGGAAGTTTCTGGAAATATCATTGATATTTGTCCTGTGGGTGCTCTGGTTTCAAAACCTTTTCTTTACACTGCACGTGCTTGGGAATTAGATCAATATCCAACGATTGCTGCGCATGATTGTATTGGCGCCAATATTTATGCGCATACGCGTTATGGAAAAGTGATGCGTGTTGTGCCACATGAAAATATATCGATTAATGAAACGTGGATTTCGGATCGCGATCGTTTTAGCTATGAAGGTTTATATCATGCCGATCGTATTAATAAACCGCGCATTCGCAGAAATGATGAATGGGAAGAAGTCGATTGGCAGACAGCATTAGAATTTGCTGTATCTGGCATACAAGGTGTTTTGACAACGATGGGTGCTGATTATCTGGGTGCTCTGGCTTCTCCGAATTCAACGGTAGAAGAATTTTATTTGTTACAAAAATTATTGCGTGGCTTAGGTAGCGCCAACATCGATCATCGCTTACGCCAAGTGGATTTTTCAGATCAAATGCAAATGCCAGCGTTTCCTGGGCTAGGCATGCCGATTGCTGAATTGCAAAATTGCGATGTAATTTTCCTAATTGGTTCTAATATACAAAAAGAACAACCGTCTGCTTCATTGCGTGTGCGTAAAGCAGCATTAAAAAATGCAAAAATATTGTCGCTTAATATGCTGGATTATCCATTTCATTTTCATGTTGCAGAAAAATGCGTTGTTTCTCCGGGAGATTTTGTTGCAACACTCGTAAAAATTGCTAAAGCACTTGCAATGTCTGCTCCTCCAGGGCTACAAACATTGTTTGATAAAGTTCAAACAGATGCAGTGCATGGTGCGATGGCTAATTATTTGCGTACAGGAAAAAAATCCTGCCTCTTGCTCGGCGCTCTCGCATTTAATCATCCGCAAGCATCATTAATTCGTGCGCTTGCGCAAGCTATTGCGAAAGCGAGTGGTGCACAATTAGGGTTTTTAACCGAAGGTGCAAATGCTGCTGGGGCATGGTTAGCAGGCGCCGTTCCGCATCGCGCACCAGCAGCAGCCGCGACTCGCTTGGGATTAAATGCAGAAGAAATGTTTAAAGCATCACGTAAAGCGTATATTTTACTGAATGTGGATCCTGATTTAGATTGTGCAAATCCGATTGCTGCATCCCAAGCTTTGGAACAAGCAGAATTTGTTATTTCATTATCACCCTTTAGAAATGCATTGTTGGATCAATATGCCGACGTTATTTTACCTATTGCACCTTTTACAGAAACATCTGGAACATTTGTTAATGCGGCAGGACAGTGGCAAGGATTTAAAGGTGTTGCATCTGCATTTGGTGAGTCACGCCCGGCTTGGAAAGTATTGCGAGTGTTAGGTAACTTATTTTCTTTGCCGAATTTTGAGTATGAATCTTCTGAAGAAGTGCTGAATGAAATAAAATTATTAATTGATAAAATGCCAACCTTGTCTCCCGATTTTAAAATTTCTTATGGGGAAATAAGTTTGGAGGCTGCAACGCAATTTACTCGTGTTGGCGAAATTCCACTCTATGCTTTAGATAGTTTGGTGCGTCGAGCAAAATCGTTGCAAAAAATGCAGAATATTGTGGAAGGTGAATTAGCATCTGTACGCATGCATCCAGAAGTAGCAAAAAAATTAGCATACGATGAAGGGATGAAAGTACGGATTAAACAGCATGAATATTCAGTGGAGTTGCCAATTGTATTTGATAAACGTGTGCCAGAGCATGCTGTGTTGATTGCTGGCGGAATTGAGGCAACGAGAGGGTTGATGGAGTTGTTTGGGGCGGTGGAGATAAAGAATATATTGTAGGACAGAAAGCGTAGCCCGTCATTGCGAGGACCCCTGCATGCTTTTAGCAGGGGGACGAAGCAATCCAGGGGAATATTGTCGTATCGCCTGGATTGCCACGCCCGCAAAAGGCGCGGGCTCGCAATGACGGAAATACTTTAGGTACAAGAATATGCAAGAAATACTTCTCATAGCAATAATCGTCGCCAAAATCCTTGTGATTGTGGTCGCATTGCTTTTGGGTGTTGCTTATCTGACATTCATAGAGCGTAAAGTAATTGGGTACATGCAAACACGCATTGGTCCCAATCGTGTAGGACCCTATGGATTAGGACAGCCTTTTGCGGATGTCATTAAATTATTAGCAAAAGAAATTATTATTCCAACTGCATCGAATCGATTTTTATTTATCATTGCACCGATTATTAGTTTAGGAACAGCATTTGCTGGCTGGGCAGTGATTCCATTTGATAAAGCCAAGGTAATCGCAGATATCAATGCGGGTGTTTTATATTCATTGGCGATTTCTTCTTTGGGCGTTTATGGTGTATTAATTGCCGGATGGGCGTCGAATTCGAAATATGCCATGTTTGGTGCATTGCGCGCTGCTGCGCAATCTATTTCATATGAAATCCCTATGGGTTTTGCTTTAGTAGGTGTCATGATGGCAGCAAGTTCGCTGAATTTTCAAACGATTGTCATGGCACAAAGCGGCGGTATTTGGCAATGGTATTGGTTGCCATTATTTCCATTATTTTTAGTATATTGGATTTCAGGTGTCGCTGAAACGAATCGTGCACCATTCGATGTTGCCGAAGGTGAAACTGAAATTGTCGCAGGTTTTCATGTAGAATATTCGGGAACGGTGTTTGCATTATTTTTCTTAGCGGAATATGCAAATATGTTGTTGATTTCAGCTCTGGCCACCGTCATGTTTTTAGGTGGATGGTTATCACCGTTTGAAGGAATTCCAGGCCTTGAACCAGTATTTGCTTGGGTGCCAGGTATAGTGTGGTTCTTGATAAAATTGGCTATCTTTATATTTGTTTATTTATGGATTAGAGCGACATTTCCACGCTATCGCTATGATCAAATTATGCGGTTAGGTTGGAAAATATTAATCCCAGTCACCTTGGTATGGATTGCAGTTGTTGCATTAGCCGTACAGTTTAATGTGGGACCCTGGTTTGATTAGGGAGGCCGTCATTGCGAGGAGCGTGCTCTTTGCGACGAAGCAATCCAGTGTGAATAGGTTACATTAGAGATAAAATTATGCTGCGGCGTTTAAGCCAATATATTAAAAGTTTTTCATTATGGGATTTGCTGTTGGGTCTACGGCAGACAGGGCGTTATTTTTTTGCGGGCAAAGTAACGGTGCAGTATCCTGAAGAACAAACACCCACTTCGCCACGCTTTCGCGGTATCCATGCGCAGCGTCGTTATGCGAATGGTGAAGAACGCTGTATCGCATGTAAACTTTGCGAAGCGGTTTGTCCTGCTTTAGCCATTACCATTGAAGCAGAACCGCGCGCAGATGGTTCACGACGCACGACTTTGTATGAAATTGATCTTTTTAAATGCGTCTACTGTGGTTTTTGTGAAGAGTCTTGCCCAGTGGATGCTATCGTATTAACACGCTTTGCGGATTATCATATGGAAAATCGCGGTGAAAATATTTTGACGAAGGAAAAATTATTAGCGATTGGTGATAAGTATGAAGAGGTGATTGCTAGGGATAGGGCGGAGGATGCGAGATATAGATAGATATGAACATTAAGACGGTAAAAATCGGTATTATGTCGCAAAAAGAGATCCGTGAAAGGACGCTTGCCATTGCGCAGGGTAAATACAAACCCAAGCCAGATGAGCCTAAAATTTGGTTTACTTCAATCCGTTCACTTGCTGAAGTGTTAAGTGACGAAAATCAAGCATTGTTACAAGTTATAACAGATAAAAAACCTGATTCCATACGCAAGCTAGCAGATATCACTGGGCGTCAGCCGAGTAACTTGTCCAGGACATTAAAAACATTATCTGCTTATGGTTTTGTGAAGCTTGAAAGATTTGATAAAACAGTATGCCCTATTGTGCAAGCTACCAAGTTTATCGTGATTTTTGGTGTGCATTGGGGAAAGCATGCGCGCACTTAATTTAATATGCAGTAGCGCATCCCATCATATTGTTAAATGATGAGACGCGCCCCTCTCCTTGCTGAGATTTTTTATTTTTGCTGTGAGGATAATAATGGGAGAGCATAAAAAAATTCTTTGTATACTGCACCATCGGTATTGTCAGTTGATCCACTCATATTCATATAAAGAACATTATCAAAAGCAACAAGCTGTTTAATGTTTGGGTGGTCAGCAATCTTTGGTAACCCTGTAGTCGTAACAGATTCCCATTTTGGATCATGGGTATTGTTATAAGCATAAATAAATGGCCCATTAAGTTTATCTCTGTCCAACAAAGCATATACAGTATCGCCAGATGTGGTGAGAAAACTAATTTCAGAAGCCCAGTTAAATAACCTATCATCGCCTACATTATTCCATTTAGGCATTTTGTCATTCCCGTTATAAGCATAGATAAACTCATGAAGACCACCTCTCCAAGAACTACCTGCAACATATAAGGTATTATTAAGCACGTTTAATGCATTAACCTGGTTACCAGATGCATAGAAATCTTCAGGCAGCCCAGGCAGCCCATCACTAATCCATGTCCAATTTGGCGCATGATCATTTCCATTATAAACATACACCGATGTGCTTTTTTTAAGATCTGGTCTCCCAGGGAGTTGGACCTCAGTAATGCCTCCTACATATAATTTGTCATGAAAAACAACCATTGCATTAGCTAAAAAAAATCTATTTTCTTTGTTGACAGGAGACACTTCAGACCATAATTGTTTTTGGTCATCATAAACAAAGATTCCTCTGTCTTTACAAAATAAGTACATCTTGTCTTTAAATACTGTTATGCCCTTATCCTTATACTCCCACATAAAATTGGGATCAGAAGGAAGGCCTGCGATGCTAATCGGAGCCCAGTTTGGACTTTGATCGTTACCGTTGTAAGAATAAATAAGCCAGCCCTGCTTGAATGACTTAGCCATTGCATAAAGAACATTTTTGCCCACAGCAAATTTGATAACTGTACCCGGTAGTCCTTTTCCAACCCAGGTCCATTTTGGGTTTTTTTGATTATAGCCATTTGAAACATACGCGAACGCTTGGCTAGAGTGAAGAAAACATCCTCCAACATATATCTTTTTGTTAAATTCAATTACTGAATAAATAAACGATGCTTCGTTGAGTGGCAAGCCATCGCCAATAGAAATCCATTGTTTATTTGCATTAACATTATTATTCATATCTTCTTGCGCATTGACACTTAAAGACATGATGCTGAATAGAGTTATCACTAAAATTAATATTTTTTTCATTATTACATTCTCTCCAGGGGTAGTCTAAAAGCTAGCGACATGGTAAAAATAGGAATATTATATACCCACTCATTAATTCTTTACACTATTATAAGGACATTTAAATGATCGAAGAGAAAATCAAACCACAATTGCTTCCCATTTTTAATCAACAGCGAGCAGCGTTTTATAAAGAGCCTGTTCCCACGCTAGAACAAAGAATGAGTTTATTAAAACGACTCGCTAAATTATTAATTAAAAATAAAGAACGCATTGTAAGAGAAGTATCACGCGATTTTGGGAATCGTTCGCGGCATGAAACATTGTTTGTTGAGATTTTAAGTACCTTAGAAGAAATTAAATACGCACAAAAACATCTTAAAGAATGGGTGACGCCGAAAGAGAAAGAGGTTTCGGGTTGGCTTAAGCCGGCTCGTGCATCTGTCATCCCGCAACCATTAGGTGTAGTGGGCATTATTTCCACGTGGAATTATCCTGTTAACTTAATGTTTAGCCCATTGGTAGGCGCACTCGCGGCAGGAAACCGCGTAATGCTCAAAGGACATGAGCGCACACCGTTCACCAATGAATTATTAAAAAATCTCGTAACAGAATATTTTATTCCAGAAGAAGTGACGGTAATAACAGGTGGGGAAGAAATCAAACAAGAGTTTATGAGTTTACCCTTTGATTACCTATTGTATACCGGTTCTTCATGGATGGGGCGCAGAGTAATGCGTGCTGCCAGTGATAATTTAACACCGGTCACGCTGGAAATGGGCGGTAAATGCCCGGCTATTATTGGGCCTGATGCAGATTTAAAAAATTCCTTGAGAAAAATTCTCTTCACAAAGTTATTCAATGCAGGACAAACGTGTATTGCTGCAGATTATGTTTTGTTACCCGAAGGAAAAGAAGAAAAATTTTTAAAAATTGCTAAAAAAATAGTAAAAAAATTCTATCGCAAAATTTTCGAGAATCCGGATTACACCAGTATCATCGATTCGTTTCATTTAGATCGATTACAAAAATATATTGATGATGCAAAAGTAAAAGGAGCAAACGTTGTTCCATTGGTGGATGACGAAAGGTTGGTGGTAGATAAAAAAATGATGCCTATCGCTATTCTCAATGTAAGTAAAGATATGCTGATTTCACAAGAAGAAATATTTGGGCCTCTGCTTCCCGTCGTGACTTATGAAAAATTAGAAGATGCGGTTAACTATATTAATCGACGTCCTAAACCATTAGCGCTTTATTATTTTGGTAAAAAGAAAGAAAAAATCGATTATGTATTACAAAATACTTTTTCCGGTGGTGTTGTCATCAATGATTGTGCATTGCATTATTTGCAGGCGAGTTTACCATTTGGTGGTGTTGGCTTAAGTGGCATGGGTCAGTATCATGGTGAATATGGATTTAATACTTTCTCAAAATTAAAGCCTGTGCTTTATCAAGGTAAAAGCAGCCTGACATCGTTTCTTTATCCACCGTATGGCATACTGTTTAAGTTGTTTACCAAGATTTCAATTCGTTAAGTGCATTGAGGTTAATTAATATGCTAAGCAGTACTGCAAGAACTCTTTTAGAGATCGGCTCGTCATCAACGGGTGGAAATCAAAATAACGGCCAGGGAATAGATATCCCAACAGCCTGGAGTTTAGTGCTTATTATTGTCGGTTTGGTAGTGTTTTGGCAGCGTTGTCGTAATGCGAATAATGGCCTCCAGCCTCAAGGTGCCCCACAAGATAGTGATGCGAGTGCTCAGTATCAGCGAGAATCGCAAAGTCAGGATGTAGAGTATGCGATCCTTGTAGATGATCAACCCGTAGATTTAAGGCAAGGCTCACTAGCGTCAATAGGGTGTTGTGGTCCATAGGCTTTGCAAATCCCTGATTTTGCCCCATGTATGTATTTACTTTTTCCACCACTTGAGTCACTATATCTGCCGGAGTTTTTCCTAATCTTCAGGTCTGACCCAACGTGCAACATATTATCTTTTACATTTTCTCCCTCACAGCCATAGCTTCGGGTTTTATGGTTGTTTCATCCAGAAGCTCAGTGCGCAGCACCTTATTTCTTGTGGTCACATTTTTCTCAATGGCGGGTGTGTGGCTATTGTTACAAGCTGAATTTCTTGCGCTTATTTTAGTGCTCGTTTATGTAGGCGCAGTCATGACCCTCTTTTTATTTGTGGTCATGATGATTAACAGTGATGTTATGGTGAGTTTTCGTCAAGGTTTTATACGCCATTTACCTCTTGGTATCTTAATTGTTTTATTAGTATTAGGCTTAACCATCATGGTCATTAGTCCAGAGCGCCTTGGGCTGGCTACTTATCCTGAGCCTCTCGCAAAGCCCGCTGACTATAACAACCTCACTGATTTGGGTATGGTGCTTTATACCAATTATTTTTTCCCTTTCATCTTATCAGGGGTGCTGTTATTAGCAGCCATTGTGGCTGCAATCAGTTTGGCGCACCGTGTGGTAACTCACTATAAAAAACAAAACGTCAATCGACAAATTGCGGCACGTGCGCAAGATCGTGTGCGCTTAGTTAAAATGCCAGCCGAATCGATGGAGGTAAAAAGTCCATGATTTCGCTCTCAGAATATCTTATGGTTGCGGCAATATTATTTGGTTTAGGTATTGCTGGAGTCATTTTAAATCGCAAAAATGTGATTACTTTATTGATGTCAATTGAATTGATCTTGCTCGCAGTGAATACTAATTTTATTGCTTTTTCTTATTTTTTGCATAATAACGTGGGACAAGTTTTCGTATTTTTTATTTTGACTGTAGCAGCTGCGGAAGCTGCGATTGGTTTAGCCATTATGGTTGTATTGTATCGCAGGCATGGCACGATTGAAGTGAAAAAATTAGCTGAATTAAAAGGATAAAACGTGGATAACACTCTTTTATCAATTGCAATGCTACTGACTTTGTTACCCTTGCTGGGTTCGTTAATTGCTGGTTTATTTGGCAAAGTCATTGGTCGTGCTGCAACCTCTTGGATATGCGTCAGCTTAGTGGGTATTTCATTTTTATTGTCATGTTATTTGTTTAAAGTGATAGTCATGGAGGGTCAACCCACCGTGGAAGGATCATTTTATACTTGGGCAAGTTCAGGAGCATATCAATTCGATGTTGCATTTTTACTCGATCGTTTGAGCGCGACCATGATATGTATCGTGACGTTTATTTCTTTCATGGTGCATATCTACACGATAGGGTACATGGCTGATGATCCTGGCTATCAACGCTTTTTTAGTTATGTATCTTTATTTACTTTTTCAATGTTGATTTTAGTTCTCGCGAATAATTTCTTGTTACTGTTTTTTGGCTGGGAAGGTGTCGGTTTAGTTTCGTATCTGCTCATCGGATTTTGGTTTAAACGCGAAACAGCTATATTTGGTAGTTTAAAAGCCTTTCTTGCTAATCGCGTAGGGGATGTTGGATTTATTTTAGCTTTAGCAGGTGTGCTCAGTTATTTCGGTACCTTGAATTATCACACGGTTTTTCAGCATGTGCCAGATGTCACAAATAAATCGATGATGATTTTTCCGCATGTGTCTGCATCGGTTATTACGGTTATTTGCATACTATTATTTATTGGGGCAATGGGTAAATCGGCACAAGTTCCACTGCATGTGTGGTTGCCAGAATCGATGGAAGGCCCCACACCTATCTCCGCATTGATTCATGCGGCTACCATGGTGACTGCGGGTATTTATATGGTGGCACGCATGTCACCTTTATTTGAATATTCTACGACTGCATTGAGCTTAGTGTTAGTGATTGGTGCGACTACGTGTTTATTTATGGGATTCTTAGCGATTTTCCATCACGATATTAAACGTGTCATAGCGTATTCAACTTTATCACAACTGGGTTATATGACAGTTGCGTTAGGTGCATCAGCGTATGATGCTGGAATTTTTCATTTAATGACGCATGCATTTTTTAAAGCGTTATTATTCCTCGCGGCAGGTTCTGTCATCATTGCTTTGCATCATGAACAAGATATGCGAAAAATGGGTGGTTTAGTGAATTACATGCCTATTACCTATCTGACTTTTTTAATTGGTGCTTTAGCACTTTCTGCGATTCCACCGTTTGCGGGTTTTTATTCCAAAGATTCTATTATTGAAGCCGTGCATTTATCGACTTTACCGGGTGCAAGATATGCTTATTTTTGCGTGCTGATTGGAGCGTTTGTCACACCACTTTATATTTTCCGCGCGCTGTTTTTGACTTTTCACACGAAAGAGCGCATGGATGCTGAAACCAAAAAGCATTTGCAAGAATCACCCTGGGTCATTTTAATTCCCTTGATCGCTTTAGCTGTGCCAAGCATTATCGTCGGTGGAATTTTTATTGGCCCAATGTTGTATCATCAACCTAGTTTATTAGGTGATAGTATTTTTGTGTTGCCACAGCATAATGTGTTAGCGCAATTAGCGAAAGAATATCATGGCGCAACGGTCATGGCCTTAGAAGCCAGTCGCCATTTAGCTTTTTGGTTTGCGCTGGCGGGAATCGTCACAGCCTGGGTGTTTAACGTTGAATGTCCTAATTTGGCAGAAATGTTAAAGCAGCGATTGTCATTTCTCTATATGATAATGGTGCGCAAATATGGATTTGATGATTTCAATCAATTGGTATTAGTGCGTGGTACGCAAGCATTGGGTAAATTTTTCTATACCGTGGTAGATCTTAAAATTATCGACGGTGTTTTTGTAAATGGTTCTGGCAATGTCATTCGCTGGTTTTCCAGTGTGGCGAGACGAGTGCAAACCGGTTATCTCTATCATTATGGATTGGCAATGATTGTAGGTTTATTGTTTCTTTTAGGTTGGTTTTTGATATGAGCCTGGATTTTCCAATTTTATCAATTTTAATTTGGCTTCCGGTTTTTGGTGCAGTTGCTGTGCTGATGACGGGAAGTGACAAGCATGCATCGATTGCGCGCTGGATTGCAGCCATAGTTGCAATTACTAATCTGTTGCTGTGTATTCCATTATGCATGGCATTTGACTCCAGTACGTATGCTTTACAATTTCAAGAACATCATCCATGGGTGACTGCTTATCAAATGCATTATTCGTTAGGAATTGATGGTATTTCGTTGGCAATGGTTGTGTTAACTAATTTCACTGGATTGTTGGTCATTTTTGGCGGTTGTGAAGCGATTAAACTGCGTGTTGCACAGTACATGGCAGCTTTTCTTGTGATGCAGGGAATGATGATTGGTGTATTTGCTGCAACCGATGCGATTTTGTTTTACGTGTTTTGGGAAGGAATGTTAATTCCAATGTATTTAAGTATTGGAATGTGGGGAAGTGCAAATCGTTCTTATGCGTCAATTAAGTTCTTTTTGTATACTTTCTTGGGATCCATTTTAATGTTGATTGCTTTTCTATATTTGTATAATCAAACTAAAACATTTGAAATTGCTGCGTATTATCATCTCAATTTGAGCCTGGATAAGCAGGTATTACTCTTTTTTGCTTTCTTATTAGCGTTTGCTGTGAAAGTGCCCATGGTGCCTGTGCATACTTGGTTGCCCGATGCACATACGGAAGCGCCATCCGGTGGTTCAGTCATATTAGCTGCATTGATGTTGAAACTCGGTATTTATGGATTTTTACGCTTTAGCATGCCCATTGTTCCTTTAGCATGCCAAGAATTGGCTTGGCTCATGATTATTTTATCGTTAATTGCAATTATTTATATCGGCCTTATCGCTATCGTGCAAACGGATATGAAAAAATTAATTGCTTATTCTTCTATTGCGCATATGGGATTTGCTACTTTGGGTTGCTTCATGGTATTTGATATTGTACGGCATGCTGGGTCATATCAAGATGCGTATATGAGTCTTGAAGGCGCTGTGATTCAAATGATTTCGCATGCTTTTGGTTCAGGTGCAATGTTTTTGGGCGTTGGAATTTTAGCAGATCGTTATTATAACCACAGTCGGCAAATTAAAGATTATGGTGGTGTAGCAAATACCATGCCAGTTTTTGCAGCATTTTTCATGTTATTTGCAATGTCGAATGTGGGTTTACCAGGGACGGCTGGGTTTGTCGGTGAATTTATGGTGATCATGAGCGCGTTCCAAGCACACTTTTGGATAGCATTTACTGCTGCGTTGACTTTAATTTTAGCGGCATCTTATTCATTATGGATGTATAAGCGAGTATTTTTTGGTCCCATTACGAATGAACATGTTGCCGAGTTTAAAGATATTACTTGGTTAGAGAAAACCAATTATATTTTATTGGCGATAGGGGTATTTTTTGTTGGACTTTATCCCGAGCCCATTTTACGGGTGTTAGATAAGACAGTAGGGCACTTGTTGGTGCAGAGTGTGGTGCTACAAGCATAGCTCGCAATGGCAGGATCTTTAGCCTCGTCATTGCGAATCCCGCGTTCCCCGGTTGAGAATATGCCGGGCAAGTTTTGCAGCGGGATGAAGCAATCCAGGGGAACGTTGCTGTGCCCTCTGGATTGCTTCGCCATGCAGAGAGCGCATGGCTCGCAATGACGTTGAACATTAACGGTTAAAAAATTATTATGAATTTTACGATACCAAGTTTCTCTATTGCCATACCAGAAATTTTTTTACTGGGCATGGCGTGTATTATTTTGTTGGTGGATGTATTTATTTCTGAACGCAGAGGCATGGTGACGTACATACTGACCCAATTGACGTTAGCAGTTGCCTTCATTTTAGTTATCATGCAATACAAACAATATCCTAATCCCATTATTACTTTTGATGGCCATTATGTTTTAGATAAATTTGCACTCGTGCTAAGAAATAGTTATTTACGTCATGAGTTTTTTTGCTTTTGCTTATACACGCGATTATCTCCAAGAGCGCAATATTCCACGTGGTGAATATTATGTGCTGGGTTTGTTTGCCGTGATTGGGCATGTCAGTGATGGCATCTGCATATAGCTTTATTGTCGATTTATTTGGGTTTGGAATTATTGTCTTTAACTTTGTATGCCATGGTTGCATCAAAAAAATTCGATGGTTGCTACTGAAGCAGCAATGAAATATTTTGTGATGGGCGCGCTGGCTTCAGGCTTGTTTTTGTATGGGATTTCAATTGTGTATGGTGCGACAGGTTCGATTCAGATTTTAGACATCTCAAAATTGCTTGAAACAACTTCATATGGCGAAAACATGATGGTTTTATTGGGCTTGGTTTTTATTATGTCGGGATTAATTTTTAAATTGGGTGCTGTGCCGTTTCATATGTGGGTTCCCGATGTGTATCAAGGTGCGCCCACGTGCGTGACTTTATTTATTGCCAGTGCACCTAAGATAGCAGCATTTGGCGATCACGATGCGGATTTTGGCAGAAGCACTGCCAAGTTTAGAAGTGCAGTGGCAGCAAATGTTAATCGTTATTTCTGTGTTATCTATGTTTTTTGGAAATGTATTGGCAATTGCGCAAACGAATATTAAACGTATGCTGGCCTATTCTTCCATTGCGCACATCGGTTATTCTTTTTGGGTATTTTAGCTGGACCGTATTCAGCGGATGGTTATTCTGCAGCAATGTTTTATATTGTTACTTATGTGCTAGTCGCTGCAGGTGCGTTTGCTGTGGTTGCCATCTTGAGTAAATCAGGCACTGAATTTGAGCGCTTAGAAGATTACCGTGGTTTGAATGCGCGTAACCCATGGCTAGCCTTTATGATGTTGTTATTGATGTTTTCTATGGCAGGTGTGCCACCAACAGTGGGTTTTTTTGCTAAATTAGGTTTATTGGAAGCACTAGTCGAGGCGCATTTAGTTTGGCTAGCGGCTATAGCGTTATTATTTGCTATTATCGGTGCTTACTATTATTTGCGAGTCGTGATGTTGATGTATTTTGAAGAACCGGCAAAAGAATTCGTTGGACAGAAAATTAAAATGTCTTTAGACAGGATGATAGCGATTACGCTTAACGGTATGGCAGCGCTAATACTGGGTTTATTGCCAAGTGGTTTGATCGATTTATGCCGCGTTTCTTTAGCTTAGCCTGTCTGTTTAAGCGGATTTGAATCGCGTAATCGTTGAATCAAGAATCGTATAGCTAAGCCTAGATCTTCTATTTTCACAAGTTCATCCAATGGCGTAGAATTAGTCTCTTTGCGATACGTTATGAGGTCTACGACCTTTTCTTTGTCCATAAAACCCGTTCTCCATGTGTTTTTTTCTCTAGTGAGAACTTCTATTTATAAAGGAATTACCTACGGCTGACTATAGGTAAAAACACTATACAATATTGAGATTTTGCCTATATTATTAGCTAACGTAAGGTTTAATTTTTATCAAAAATGATTTTATTAAATAATATTTGATCTCTTCCTGTTAATAAAAGGTTATTATGAAATTATCAGACTTCCACTACGAACTACCCGATGAGCTCATTGCTCGCTTTCCTTTAAAGCAGCGTAGCACAAGCCGTCTTTTGTGTTTAAATGGCACAAATGGTGCTATTGAACATAGAAGCTTTGGTGATTTGCTTTCTTTGCTTAAGCCAGGTGATCTTTTAGTGCGCAATGATTCACGCGTTATCCCCGCTAGGCTTCTGGGTAAAAAAGAAAGCGGTGGTCAGATAGAAATGTTAGTGGAACGCATTTTGGATAATAAACGCGTACTTGCGCAAGTACGCGCGAGCAAATCTCCGCGACCAGGAAGTCGCTTATTATTTGCATCCAACGTGCAATTTGAAGTGATTACCAGACATGAGAGTTTATTCGAATTATTTTGCCTTGATTCTGAAAGATCTGTATTAGAAGTTATAGAAGCCATTGGTCAAATTCCTTTGCCACCTTATATGGATCGTGCACCAGAAGAGAGTGATAAAGAACGTTATCAAACTGTTTACGCTAAACATAAAGGATCGGTGGCAGCCCCCACAGCGGGATTGCATTTTGATCATGAAATGTTAAATACATTAAAATCTAAGGGAGTCGAAATTGCCTCGCTCACTTTGCATGTGGGTGCTGGAACTTTTTCGCCGGTGCGCGTAGAAAATATTACGCAACACCGTATGCATCTTGAATACATTGAAGTGTCCGCTGTGCTTTGTGAGCAAATCAAAAAAACGCGAACACAAGGCGGCCGCGTTATTGCGGTGGGTACGACTACAGCGCGCAGCTTAGAAACCGCAAGTCGCAGCGGTGAAATTAAACCTTTTTGTGGCGACACAGATATTTTTATTTACCCTGGATTTCAATTTCAGTGCATAGATGCATTAATTACCAATTTTCATTTGCCATCTTCCACTCTACTCATGTTAGTTTCAGCATTTGGCGGATATGAAAATGTAATGGCAGCATATAGAGAAGCTGTGAAGGAAAAATATCGATTTTTTAGCTACGGAGATGCAATGTGGGTGGTGCGTTGACGCCAACATCAGCATTTCACTAGTTCAAATTCTAATTTCTCACCAACTTTCGTTGCCACCAAATCCTCTTCAATAAAACCCGCAACCACAATCCCATCATCACTCAAAACACACTGACATTAATAAAATATTGGCTCATTTGCATTTTCAACAGAACAATCAAGTCATGTTACCAGTCAATCGAGCACACCAACAAAATAAAGGTGAAGCTACACGGCATGTGTTAGAAGGGGGGGATGTATGGTGGAAAGAAAGGTGGAGATGAATAAGACTATTGACATTTAATTGGTTTATTGTTTACCATTTAGCCTCATTTATCGAAATAAAATAAGGTAAACAATGACATCAGGACGCTCTTTAGGCTCTTCCCCTACTGTTATTCTCTCAGCAGACGTCAATCTTGATACTCGCAAATAAAAAAAGAAGAAACCTAAAAAGATTTCTATATCTGATGAGAAGAGTGATCTAGCCCCGACTTCACGGACACCTCACTAAGAGAGTAAAATCTCTGAAATCGAGGTGAAAAATGAACAAAAATAATCCAAAGAAAGAAACAGCCAGAAAGAAATATAGTCCTCAGTTTAAAGATCAAGCAGTAGAGCGAGCAAAAAAAGACGGTGTCCCCCAGGCAGCCAAAGATCTAGGCATCACAGAATCTATGCTTTACTACTGGCGTAGCTCAAAAAAATAAAGGTGGTAATACAATCGAAAACCAAAAAATTGAGCAAGCTGAAATGGCAAAACTTAAACGTGAAGTTAATCGCCTGCAAGAGGAAAACGCCTTCTTAAAAAAAGTGGCCACGTACTTCACGAAAGAATCGAAGTGAGGTACGCCATGATAAAGGAAAACGTGGATTACTTTTCCGTGAAAATGATGTGTCGTTTGCTTTCTGTGTCGCCGAGTGGCTATTACAGTTGGCGTGATCGTCCATTGTCACCACGAGCACAGAAAAATGTTCTGCTTGCAGATAAAATAAAGCCTATTTTTGACGAAGAAAAATCTCGTGCTGGCGCCAAACGCATAGCAAAACGCTTAAAGCAGAAGGATATTCTGGTAGCGTCACCGTGTTGCAAGAATCATGCGAAAAAATGGTTGGCGAGCGAAAGCAGCAAGAAAATTCAAAGCAACAACAAACAGTAATCATAATTTACCAGTTGCGCCTAATCTATTGCAGCAAAATTTCTTTGCTAGCAAGCCAAATGAAAAATGGGTCACTGACATTACCTATATTTGGACAGAGGAAGGCTGGCTTTATCTTGCGGTTGTAATGGACTTATATTCACGCATGGTGGTTGGCTGGTCGCTTCGGAGCGCATGACATCAAAGCTTGTCATTGATGCATTACAAATGGCAATTTGGCGTCGTAAGAGTCCTCGTGGTGTGATTATTCATTCTGACCGTGGCAGCCAATATTGCTCTCATGATTATCAGGAATTACTAGCTGATAATGGCTTTATTTGCAGCATGAGCAAACGTGGTGATTGTTATGACAACGCCAGCATGGAAAGCTGGAATCATAGCTTCAAGGTTGAAGCTATTCATGGTGAAAAATTTTCAACACGTGCCTATGCAAAAAATCACGTGTTTGATTATATCGATGTATATTACAATCGAAAACGACTTCATTCTAGACTTGGCTATTTAAGCCCGGTATATTTTGAAGAACAAAAGGTCGCTTAGTTAGTGTCCGTTTTTTCGGGGCGAGATCAAAGCGTGCCCACCATAAAAAGGTGGACACGCTATCGCTTTGTTCACTTCTCGCCCTGGTTTCCAATATAAAAATTTTAACTACGAGGTAAATAATGAAAATTACATTACTTAGAAATTTGCAATTAAAGTCAGTGTTTAAAAATACGGAAGAATATGTGAGAAAAGTTGTATTTGCACGTATTATTAATGAGATTGAGATAGATTATTTCTATACTAGGTTAGAGGGAAACCAAAAAGAAGAAATTAACTTTGACTGTTCTCCGAAGGAGTATTCATTACTGACAAGTGAAGATTTAATGGAATTTGTGGAAAAGGCCGTTAATTCGCGTGATGACCTGGAACTACTATTAATAGATGATATTTGGAAGGATCTTGCTATTAAGCAACAAGAAAATACTACTTATATTTATGAAGTTGATCCCTATTTTGCAAAGTATGTAGCGAATCAACCGAAATTTCTTCAGCGGTTACTAACAGAAAATCCTCGACGCGTATATGTTGACCGCAAGGAAATTGATGAATATGTATCCAAAGAGACCGGTAACTTTTCTTTTGATACAAAGAAAACTCAAGAGAATTTTATGCCAAATCTTTATTCTTGTTTTGCGACAACAGTTTCAACAAATAAGAAGTTTCGAGAAGAACTAAAACAACTACAACTACCGCCACAGTGTAGCGAAGATAACGGAGATAGCGAAGATAACGAAAATAGCGGAAATGGGTTAGCTATTCTTTTGTATGTTATAAATGAAGATGGGCAAAAGCATATAAAACGTATGGAAATAAAACGCAGTAGTTTCTATGTGCTCCCACCACAAGCAAGGCAAGCTGTAAGTGATACAAAAAATGATGCGAATCGAGTAGTAAATAATATGGAAGAAAGTGATGAACTTAGCCTGGAATATGCAAAGTTTCTCAGCCTGCAATCTCCTGCAGTATCGCCAGATGCAATAGCTGGGCAATATCAATCAAACAATGTGAATCAAGAAGTAGCTAAGCAAGTATCAATAAACGTATTAAGAAGGGAGTCAGCTGTAAGTGCTACTGGTAACAATTCCTCCGGAGCTTCAGGTACATTGGCTGCGGGCGGCATGATTGAAGAAACCGTGGCACCTCAGTCAGGGAAACAGCCCATTTACATTTCCGCAAACAGAGGCAACAAATCTCTTTATAGAGAGGCTAAAGTTGTTAGTGCAACACAAGCTGTAAGTGCTGCTAGTCAGCCGGTAGTACCAGTCATCAGCCTGTTTGGTCCCTCTAATGCATCGTGTGCAGGTAATGAACCTCGATCAGGAGGAGCTTCAACTGGATCATTGCCATTTAATCCTTATAGTCCATTGAGTATAAATTCGTTCTTTAATGCTACTCCTACTGCATCGGGTGCGGGTAATGGAAATGTTGACAGATCTCAATCAGGAGAAGATGTAGTCATGGGTGATACATCCCAATATAGTACATTCCAATAGAGTAAAAATTTGTATCAATTTTAACTGCGAGGTTAACAATGAAAATTATATTAACTAGAACATTGTAAACAGATTCGCAATCTCATGGTGCGATGCAAGGCTTATTATACATGTTGATCCGTACTCAATTTTCGTATATACTCGTATATACATTATAGGAGATAAGTATGACAATTAAAATAGTAGTTTAACTATTCAGAAATGGGGAAATAGTCTCGCTGTGCGTATTCCCGTAACGATTGCACGTAGCGCGCATTTTCACCTTGGCACACCGGTTGAGCTAACGGTACAGGAAGATAATATCATTGTTAAACACTACCAGCGAAAAATTGACATTGGATGAAAGACTCGAGTCTGTTCGATCCCAAAAAACACGGTGGTGAAGCGATGCCATCAGAGCTCGTATTGGCGAGGAGAAATTTTAATGCCGAAAAAAAGCTTGGGTACCTGATCGCGGTGAAATTATCTGGATTAATTACAATCCTCAAAGTGGCCGTGAAATGCGCGATATGCATCCAATGCTGGTATTATCGCCAAAGAGGTTTAATAATCGTACTGGTATTGTGATAGGGCTGCCAATGACCACAGCTGAATATAACAGCACTAATCCATTTGCAGTTAAATTTCAAGGTCAGCGAGGTATTGTTAGCTATGTGTTAGCACACCAACCAAAGTCTTTTGATTGGCGCCAACGCAATGCAAAAATTCATCCTTGGAAGCGAGCTCCAAAAGAAGTATTCACAACAGCTTGTGAATTATTGAATCAAATTATATTGCTTACTGAATGAGAGTTACTCGAAAATCCAAACCGGGTCAGACCTGACAAAACAGACTTATTAAAATAAACGAATGAGTTATGAAAAGTCTATTTGTTATCTCTGCCCCTGAAGGATCTTTGCGCATCTTGTGATGACTGCTGAGGATGAGTAGGTGGTACATTAGCAGAACCAGGTAGTGAATTAGCGGCAGGACGATGTAAAAACATGCTATTTGGTATCAAGGGTATCTGTTGAGAAGGTCGCTTTTCTTGCTGAGATTGCTTTTCATCGACAACTTCAATGCCGATAGCGCCACGTTTGTTGCTAAGCAATTCGCGATTTTCTTTACTGAGTGTGGCTGCCGCCAAGTTAGCTCTAAACACAGCCAGCAACTTGATTACGCAAACGAAGCATATACTTTCTCCCTCTTAAAATATGCTCCATCCATTGTTGCACCACTCAGATTCGCATTACGCAGCCACGCACCTTGTAAGTTAACATCGGTTAAATCCGCTCCTTGGAGCTGGGCAGAATCTAAAAATGCTCCACTTAAATTCGCTCCCGGAATACGGATATGACGTAAATCCTTTGTGCTAAAACTGACTCTTGCCAAATTCAACAATGTCATCGCATTCGCTGCTACTTGAACACACTTAGCATCACCTTGGCTTTGCTTATCTTTAGAAGCCTCTACCATTTTGAATAATAGATTTTGCAAGCTTTGATTCAACTGAATTGCTTTTCGTATGAGTTCTAGACGCAGTTCGAGTCCGAAGTAATCTTCTACCAAATCCAAAAGCTCAGGAAGCAAATAAAAATCATCAAAAAATCTTGAAACTAAGGCTCGAACAATGGTATCCCCATCCCTCAACTGTTTTTCGCTTAATATTTTCAGCCCACTCTTCAGTTGTATTTTTTAAAGGTGCTTTTCTACTGTACATTACTATTTCCTCTGATAACTAAATTAAACATAGCGAAAATTTATTTCGCAGCTGAGTCCATGCTACAAAATAGCTTCTGGTATCCGTGCCTTGGGAAAATTTTTGACTATATGCGCAACGCAGTAAACATGTCCCATATCAGGCTCGCAGCCGATTTGAGTATGGAATATTCGGACTAAGGGCATTGAATGCTAGAGATAAAAGTATAAACTTTATACTGTTGTGAGTCAACGCGGGCGCGAGGTCGCCAAAAGTAACATATTCCCACGCTTTTTCTTCGGCTAGCAACTTACGCGGCTGGGTTTGATCCGGGCTTAGATTTAACTCACCGCCCATGCCGGTAAAAAATAAATTCGTGATTCTGGATCATAATGATACTCTCCAAGATAAACACAAAACCCAAAGCTATTTTTTTCAGTATCACGTAAAAAATCTTTTAAGTTTCTTATTTTTTTTGAATCCATTTTATTAGAATACGTTATTTCAAATGGAAAAAGAGAAGGTGTTTTTTCTACGATAAAATCCACTTCAGCGCCATTACTTGTTCGCCAAAAATAAATCTGACTAAACTGCGGATTACGGTCTAACCAAATTTGCAATTCTTTTAAAAACCAATTTTCTAAACGATGTCCAATGAGGCCTGTTTTCTGTAAAATATCTAAATTATTAATTCCGCTTAAATAACTAATAAGTCCATTATTTATAAAATAAGTCTTAGGCGATTTGACCAAACGCCGCAATGGGCTACTGATATAGGGATAAACTTCTTTAAGCACTAATGTCGCTAGTAAATAATCGCGGTATTTCTTTAATGTATTCCGTGAGCAATGTAATGCAGAAAGGATTTTTTCATCGTCTTTAAGCGACCCCGTTTGAACAGCCAGTATTTGCATTAAATGTTGATATAAACTTATATCAGAAATAACTTGAATATCGCGAATATCTTTCTCTAAGTAAGTTTGTATATAGCTGCTGAGATAAGTCAATCGATCTGACGCATTTTTTAATAAGATTATTTCTGGAAAACCTCCCCAAAGGATTTGTTCATCTAGCGCTGCTTGCAATACTGCACGGAAAGGCCGTAGTTGGTCCAAAACATTCCTGATTTCGAGATCCAGTGCATGAAAATCTGTATTTTTCTCAATTTGTTTTTGTATTGTATCAAGCAGAGAAAGTTCAGGCAGGAATATCTCTTGGTGCAATAGTCTTACGCTTTCTTGTAAACTGAATTCACGTAAGTAGTGCAGAAAAATACGTCCTGCTAACGTTTCTGCACTCAGCTGATGTAATTGCAGTAAAGCAGATCCTGTTAAAATAAATTTGATAACATTCTTGTCTTTGTAGTCATCATATAAAACCTTGATTTGCTCAAACAATGAAGGACATTTCTGAGCTTCATCAATGACTACCCAAATTTTAGGCCCTTGGCCTATTTGTTGTAACGCTGCTTCTTCAATCATTTCTTTTAGATGGTTTTTTTCGACACGTTGGCGCAATACCAACTCATCCATATTAAAAATGACCCACTTATAACCCCCATGCTGTTCCATGAAATGACGAATAAGCGTTGACTTGCCTACGCGACGAGACCCTAAAATTGCAGTGATAAAAGGAGCCTCAATCGAAGCATAAATGCTCTTTTCCGCAGTTCGTTTGCTATAAAAAGAATGCTCATATCTCATAGTGCCGCTCTTATCTTTGACGAAAAAACAATGTAATTTTATCACTTAACTGATAAAATTTCAATGCAATTTAATCTCTGAATAGAAAGCACATTCACATGAAAGCATTAATTAATAACCGTATTCGCCACCTGGAAATATATTGCTTAATAAAAAAAATTGATGCTTAAACCTAAAAACTGTTCAATGGCGTCTGATACCAAATTCTCCCCGTGGCAATGCGCTGGATGCGCATCACAATGTTTTGAAACCAGATGCCGAGCGGGATTTAGCAAGCCTGTAGCCAAAACAATGTTCATTGTCTTAATATTTCATTAAGGTTTATCCCTTATTATATTACTCCATTAAACCCAATTGAGGAGAGTAAAAAAATGTATTTATTTGGCCAAGGATCTAAGACTCATCATTCTGATTATCAACAAGCTAAATCGGAAAACATAACAAATGGTTCCTTCCAAAGAATACAACTCAAGCCCGCAACCGTGCCCGTTGATAACAAGTCAACCAACGCAACGACACCCCAAAAAACAGAAAAAGAAGTTCTGCTAGACCAAATCAAAAAGGTGAACGATTCACGTATATCAGCTAAGAAATCAAAAAATCTTAACCAAGAACAAGAGTTCATTGAAAAATTTAACAATCTAGTAGACAAATTGCATCAACTTGAACCGAATATAACAAAAATCCAAGTAGCATTGAAATTCGACTTTGTTTGGAAACGCATAGGAGAACGATACGCAGAGTTAACTCAAAAGAATGAGCAACAAAATCAGCTGGAGGAATTATTTACACCCCCGCAGTCGTCGAAACCGTAGCGGCTTTTCATTTGACGGAATTTAGCGCAACATTACGCTTGTAGCTATTCGTGAGAATATAAGATTCAAAAGTTAGTGTTTTTAGTTACCAATAGCTTAAGACTTCTTTAAAGGTAAGTATATTATCCTAAAAACAAAATTAACCTGGGAGTAAAACCATGCAACAAAACAAATTTAAAAAGCGATTCAACTTAACTCACTTAATAGGAATAACCATATTATCTTTTGGGTTACTTTCAACTGTACATGCCACTAATTCATTTCCATGCCCACAACCTAATCAGATTGCAACGTTACAATTACCACTATCGCCTTTTCCAGACATGCAAATTGCACTTTGGTTCGCGCCACCAATAGGATCTTCAAAACCAAATGAAATAGGATTTGGCATAGGAGGAGCCAAAGTCGGAAGATTTATTGGTGCAAGTCAGGCAATAGTAAATAACCGCGATGGTTGGGCGTGTTTTTATGAATCCACTAACCACGCACGTTTTAGTGATGTAATAACTCAATTACCAAAACATGTTCAGTCCTTATCGCCTTATCTGGTCAATCAAGGAAACGGTATTGGCATGGTCGCTTACGAGTTAAATTATTAGATTCAGCGGTAAGTACGGATCTACGTACCCGCGAGCGTAAAAGAAAGAGAAGGGGTCACGTCTCATGAGACGTGACCCGATTCTTCTTCCTTTTCCTTAGCTAGTGCAACTCCCAGGGATTTAGCACTTTAACCCCTGTCTGCTCAAAATCGCTTACATTTCTTGTCACTACAATCATTCCATGAACTAAGGCTGTTGCAGCAATGATTGCGTCTCTATCTGATCGCGGATTTGGAACATGCAATTTTGCACAACGCTGTACAACAGCAACATCTATATTCAAAATACGATCTGAAAAAACAGAAAGAACATGGGTATCCAGCCAAGAACGAAGAATTGCACCCTGCGAGCGATCACGTCGATCAACTAATAATATGCCAGTCTCAAGCTCCAAAATAGTAATGACCGATATAAACAGGCTTGATGTAGAAATATCTTTAGCCCATGCCGTTACATTTTTATTGGATTTACCAGATTTTGCTTTTCTCAGCTCAGAAATTACATTGGTATCAAGCAAATACATTAGTCAAAATCCTCTGATCGATAAATATCTTTTTTCAATTTAGGTGGTTCAAAATCGATATCAGCTGCATCTGGCATAGCCAGCAAATCAACAATGTTTTCTTTCGTTTTTGTCAGTTTTTGATAATCTTCTATTGTTAATAATACGTGCGCTGGGTGCCCCCTATCAGTAATAAAAACAGGGCCATTCAATGCAGCTCGCTTGATCTTGCTCACATCTTGATTGAACTCTCGACTCGTAACAGTTTTGATGGTCATATTGACGCCTCTGGAAAAATGTAGCCACTTGCCTACATGAAGTATAGCAAACAAGTAGTTATGTGTCTACATTCATTTTCTGTGCTCATGGAGCTACGGGCCTTGTCGGTTCTCTTTTAGTTAATAAACTTTTAGTAGATAATGATATTACTCAAGTTATCTCTATTTCTCGCAAGTTACTTCATATTAAGAATCCTAAGCTGAAAGAAATTATAATCACAACTCTTTCTGATTTAACTTTGCATCAATCAGAACTTCAAGGAGATATTTATTTTTGCTGCTTAGGAACGACGATAAAGGATGCTGGCAGTCAAGAAAATTTTAAAAAAGTAGATTATGATGCTGTCATTGCGTTTGCTCGAATTGCAAAGATTCACAATGCGCAATCTTTTGTTGTCATATCTGCTGCGGGCGCTGATACGAATTCTTTATTTTTTTACAGTCGTGTAAAAGGCGAAGTTGAAAATGTCTTGCAGAAAATGCATTTAAAGCGGCTAGTCATTTTTAGACCCAGTGTTTTAGTTGGAAATAGAAAAACTTTCCGTTTGGGCGAATCCGTTCTTCAACTATTTTCTTGCGCTCTTCAGATTCACTTGAGTAATTTAAATGGCCTGGTAATGCTTGAATAAATTTATTATTGTTCATTAGTGAGAAAAATTCAGACGAAAGATATTCCTTTAAGCTATTTGATGTGTTAGATACGTCGCTAACAATTTCTGGTCGCCCATCAATAACAGCGATGATGTCTTCTAGATCATGGCTCAATAAAAAATCTTGTTTACCTCTGTCATTAAAAGCTTCCAGCTTAGTTGCCAGGAAATAGGGCGCAGAAATAACTTTTATAATTTTAGAATTATTTATTGTTTTAATTATTGCATTCGCTTGGGCGTCTTTATACCACCCATTGGAAAAACCCAATACACTTTTATCAGTTGGCATAATGTCAATAAGAATGCCATCGCAGTCCCATCGACATATTGGATGATTACCAAAGGATATTTCTTTAAATCCTTTTTGCCGCAATTTTTCTGCTAAAGCGAAATAACTAGGTTTTGTGATTATATTAATTATGCAGTCAACATCAATGGTAAACCGTACATCAGGAGCTGCTTTATCTGTTATGAGTAATCCTGTTATACAGCCACCGACAAATGTTACTTCATTGCATAATTCTTCAAGACGATGAGCAATAAGAGTGAGTGACTTGAGGTTGTGTTGAGCAGAGCTTCTATTCATATTGTATCTACCTTTCTGGTTTATTTATTTTTTTGATTTAAGTATTGCGGTTAATTTTTGTATCGCAATTTGTTTTTCTCTTGCTCGTCCAGACCGAATGGCGTCAATTAGAGTGAGTAAATCGTAAAATAAAGGATCAGGATGTTTAATAACTGATTCAGGCACAGAAGAGTATAAAGGCTTTAATGCAACACCTCGTTTTTTACCTTCTCCATATGGCCAAACGGGAATGGGATCACTTCCAGCGACAATCTGAATTTTTAGACTAGGACCGGAATAGCTAGTAGGAACTCCACGAGCTATTTCCCCTAATTTTACAGGGAAAATATATTTAAGGGCATGAGTAAAAAATTCTTCACATGCCTGGATAATGGGCTGTGGTTTGCTAGGTGGGTGATAGGAGGTGAGCAGCCCGGCAACAACTAATCTTTTGAGAGCACTATTAATTTGAGATGGGCTTAGGCATAGCTCAAATGCAATGCTGTTTTGAGACCATTTTTTGTTCCCCTGAGCTAGAAGTTTAGCTAAAACAACAATGTCTTGAGATTTGATAATCATGGTTATTTTTCCTGTATATTCCATATTCTAAATTCTAGAATATGGAATACATGGGGTCAAGCTAAAATAACATCAAATGAGTTTACGAAATTATTCTCTAGCGCAAAGGCCTAAACGCCGCGCGGAGCTCTTCAGCAAAGAGTTGCGGTTGTTCCCATGCCGCGAAGTGACCGCCTTTGTCTACCTCATGGAAATAAATGAGCTTGGGGTAGGCATTCTGGGCCCAGCTTCGTGGTGCGCGATAAATCTCACCGGGAAAGACTGTCACGGCAACAGGGATTGAAATGTCCGTCGTCTTCTGCGACACGGCGTTAAAGTTGTTGTTGTTATTTTCCCAGTAGAGCCGTGCGGAAGAGATAGCGCTATTCGTCAACCAATAGAGCGTGATGTCATCAAGCATCTCATCTTTGGTGAGTGATTTTTCAGGATCGCCACCGCTATAGGTCCATTGGGCGAATTTGTCATACATCCAGGCCGCAAGACCAGCAGGCGAATCCGTCAGTGCGTATCCGAGGGTCTGTGGGCGGGTGGACATCATAGCGCCGTAGGCAGCGTTCTTCGTGAAGAAGGTGTTCAGTGAATCGAATGCGGCTTTTTCCTTGGCGGATAGCCCGGATGGTGCAGGGTCGCCGTCTTGTAAGGCCTTCGCCACATCAGCGGGCACAGTTGCGGGCATGTTGACGTGGATGCCGAGTAGTCCAGATGGTGCCTGACGCCCCATAGCATCGGCTATTACCGAACCCCAGTCACCGCCTTGAGAAACGTAACGCTTGTATCCAAGCCGTTTCATGAGAACGTCCCAGGCACGTGCAATGCGATCGGGATTCCAGTCAGGATTTTGTGGCTTGCCAGAAAATCCATACCCAGGCATCGATGGAATGACCACATCGAAGGCATCCTCTGCACGACCGCCATAAGCTGTTGGATTAGTAAGCGGACCGATGGCTTTCGTGATTTCCAAAATGGAGCCAGGCCAACCATGGGTGATGATCAGTGGTAATGCGTTCGGATTACGGGATTTGACCCAAATAAACTGGATGTCGATCCCATCAATCTTGGTCACGAACATTGGCAACGCATTCAACTTAGCTTCGATTTTACGCCAGTCATAGTCCGTTCCCCAATAGCGCACGAGTTCCCGGAGCTTCGCTAGTTTGACACCCTGGGATTGATCAACGACCGTCTCTTTGTCAGGCCACCGCGTAGCCGCAATGCGCTTGCGCAGGTCGACGAGCTGTTCCTCCGGGAAATGCACGTGGAAAGGATGTATGGCTGTGTCTTCTGCCGAGGATTGCTCAGCGTTCGACTGACTCATGACGGAGGTCTGGACATCACGAGTGGCCGAAGTGGTCTGTGCAAGAGTGGCAGAACTAAAAAAAGCAACACTGAGGGCACATGAGAGTACTGAGATGGTTATAAAATTTCGCCAGTTACAGTTAAACGAAGGCATTGTTGATAGCATGATCATTCTCCATCCTTTGAGATAACAAGAAAACGCAATCCAGCTTTAATTTTTGATTATAGGCTTATTTTTTTTTATAGACTAGTCCGGATATTTAAAGGCCCCAAAAAAAGCATAAAGTGGTTCTGCTCTCCACAACAAACTATCTTCTTCCTCAACAAATTTCGGCTTAACCAGTCTTTCGAAAGATATGCTGAAAATTCTTTCCACGAGGCTATTAAATGCATAGTCCCTCAGGGTAAATGATCTTGTAGCAGAGAGTGTTTACTTTCTAATTATTTCATCTGCTCAAAGACGTTCCATAAATGTTTTCCAGTGCAAACAAACTGAAACTGTTCCAGTCAGCCCTTAAAACTTTGAGCGGTAAAAGTCATGGGATGAGGTCAAAATTAGAATTGCTGGTTATTGTCTCATCTAAGTATAAAAAGTTAATACCTGTGTTATCATGCCAGCTCTGAGAACTGGATTTTAACATCAGCAATATGCAATTCGAACTCCTCAAAACCCAAGGTGCTGCGCGGCGTGGAAAATTAATTTTTCCTCGAGGCGTTGTGGATACACCGGCATTTATGCCAGTTGGGACCTATGGCACTGTTAAAGCAATGACACCCGAAGAAATTGTGCAAAGCGGTGCGCAAATTATTTTGGGTAACACCTTTCACTTAATGCTACGCCCAGGTACGGAAGTTATCCGTATGCATGGCGATTTACACGATTTTATTCATTGGCCGTATCCTATTTTAACGGATTCAGGTGGTTTTCAAGTTTTTAGCTTAGGCGATTTACGTAAAATTACTCGCGAAGGGGTGGCTTTCAATTCTCCGTTGAATGGAGAAAAGATTTTCATGACACCGGAGCGTTCCATGGAGGTTCAGCAAATCTTGGGTTCCGATATTATTATGATTTTCGATGAATGCACGCCTTATCCTGCTGAAGAAGTGACGGCGAGAGAATCCATGGAATTGTCTTTGCATTGGGCAGAGCGTAGCAAGCGTGCTCATGGCAAGCACTCCGCAGCTTTATTTGGCATTATTCAAGGCGGTGTTTATCCGCATTTACGTGATGAATCTCTGCAAGGCTTGCTATCGATTGGATTTGATGGTTACGCGATAGGTGGCCTATCAGTTGGCGAGCCCAAAGAGGATATGCACCGCATACTGGGTCATATTACCCCCAAAATCCCTGCTGCTTATCCGCGTTATTTAATGGGTGTTGGAACTCCTGAAGACTTAGTCAAAGGTGTTTGCAGTGGGATTGATATGTTTGATTGTGTGATGCCCACACGCAATGCACGCAATGGCCATTTATTTACCAGTGCGGGGGTGGTTAGGATTCGTAATAGTGAGCATAAAAAAGCAACAGTTCCATTGGATCCCGCTTGCGATTGCTATACTTGCAAGCATTATTCACGTGCTTATTTACACCACTTAGATAAATGCCATGAAATTTTGGGGGCACGGCTTAACACTATTCATAATTTGCGCTATTACCAAACCCTCATGTTGGGTTTGCGCACAGCGATCGAACAAGGTAAATTAGACGCCTTTGTGAAAGAGTTTTACACGGGGCATTCATTCCCCGCGTGAAGTTAAAATAATTGAATAGGAAACCAATATGCTAACTGAAACCATTCTCAATTTCTTTGTTAATAATGCTTATGCTGCTGAGTCGGCTGGAGCTGCTGCACCTCAGCCAGGCGGTGGCTTTTTATCTATTATGCCTATGCTGATTATTTTCGTTATCTTTATGTATTTTGCTATGTGGCGCCCACAGTCTAAGCGTGCAAAAGAGCATAGAGATTTACTGGGTGCACTGGCCAAAGGAGATGAAGTTGTCACAGCCGGTGGCATTGTAGGTAAAGTGGCAAAAATTACCGATAGCTATGTCGTTATTGCAATTACCGATACTGTTGAAATGACTCTGCAGAAATCATCGATTACAACGGTGTTGCCGAAGGGGACAATGAAAACGGTGGTGTGATGCTCCACCGCCGTCATTGCGAATCCTGCGCTCCTCAGCAGGGTGAAGCAATCCAGAGGAACGTACCATGTTCTCCTGGATTGCTTCGTCGCAGAAGGCGCTCCTCGCAATGACGATAGTGCAATAATATTAGGAAAACATATGGTTCTAAATCGCTTCCCATGGTGGAAAAATTTACTCGTTGTCATAGTAGTTCTTATTGCATTTGTTTATGCCTTACCCAACATGTTTGGTGCAGACCCTGTTGTGCAGGTGTCAGGAGCGAATGCAACTATTGCTATAGGCAGTAATACAGCTGATAAAGTTAAACAAATATTAGACGACGAGCATTTTAGTTATAAACCAGTGGAATTTGAGAACCGCAGTTTATTGATACGCTTTCCCTCTACAGATGAACAGTTGAAAGCTAAAGAACTCATCCAAGAAACATTAGGAAATAATTATCTTGTTGCTTTAAATTTAGCGCCCGCTGTGCCACATTGGATAGAGTCGCTTGGGGCAATCCCCATGAAATTAGGCTTAGATTTACGTGGCGGCGTGCATTTCTTGATGCAAGTGGATGCGGATTCCGTTCTGAAGCAACGTGTGGAAGGTGATTTGAACGGGATCAGTAGAGCATTACGTGATGCACGTATTCGTTATTCAGGGATTGTGCGTCAGGGTGCGGATGGTATTAACGTGCAGTTTCGTACGTTAGATACCTTAAATGAAGGTGCGAATTTTTTAAGTCAAAAATTTCCTGAGTTTAAGTGGGTTAAAAATGAAAACGCTTCCAATTTTAACGTAAGCGGTAAGTTATCACCGGCTGCATTAATAGAAATACGTCAAGATACGATGGAACAAGCAATGAATACATTGCGTAATCGTGTCAATGAATTGGGTGTATCAGAAGCCATTGTGCAACAACAAGGAGCATCGCGTATTGTTGTGGATCTCCCAGGGATTCAAAATACAACAGAAGCAAAAAATATTTTAGGCAAAACAGCGACTCTCGAATTTCATATGGTTGATGCAGAGCATGATGCGCGTAATGCAGTGGGAGGTTTAGTTCCACCCGATGATAAACTTTATGACTTTCTGGGACAGCCCACTTTATTAAAAAATGAAGTCATTTTACGTGGTTCATCGATTACGAGTGCGAGCTCTGCTTTTGATGAAAATGCTCGTCCGTCCGTGAACGTTCGTTTAGGTGGTGCGGGTTCGGGATTATTTAGTAAAGTCACAGCAGAAAATATTGGCAAGCCGATGGCTGTGCTTTATGTTGAAACAAAACCTGTGGTCCAAGATGTTAACGGTAAAAAGGTTACCAGTTATCAAACTGAAAAACGCGTTATCAGTGTGGCAACTATTCAAAGCGCACTTGGAAATAGTTTTCAAATTACTGGATTAGTAAGTCCAGAAGAATCGCGTACGCTCGCATTATTGTTACGAGCAGGTGCACTCCCTGCGCCCGTGTCTTATCTGGAAGAGCGCCAAGTGGGTCCAAGTTTAGGTCAACAAAATATTCATATGGGTATGCTTTCCATTGTGGTTGGCTTTTCTCTGGTGGTGATTTTCATGGCACTTTATTATGGTGTAATGGGTATCATCGCAGATTTAGCACTTGCCATGAATTTGGTTTTAATTGTTGCGATTATGTCTTTATTAGGCGCAACGCTCACACTGCCAGGTATTGCGGGTATGGTACTGACTGTTGCAATGGCAGCAGATGCGAATATTCTTATTTTTGAGCGTATTCGCGAAGAATTGCGCAATGGTATGGGAATACAAGCCAGTATTCATGCGGGATATGAGCGCGCATTTGTTACCATTGTCGATGCAAACATAACAACATTGATTGTGACGATTGTGTTATTTAGTTTGGGATCGGGTGCTGTAAAAAGTTTTGCAGTAACAGTGACGATTGGCTTAATTACCTCGATGTTTACTGCAATCACCGGAACACGTGCAATCGTAAATTGGTTGTATGGTGCAAAACAATTGAAACGCATCTCAATAGGATTGTGACATGGAATTTTTTAAACATAATACTAAAATCGATTTTATGGCGCAGCGTAAATGGGCTGCAGCAGCATCCATCATTTTATTCGTGCTGTCTATTGTTTCCTTATGCGTTTATGGATTGAATTTGGGTTTGGATTTTACCGGTGGCACTCAAATTCAATTAAGTTTTCCAACCGCAGCCAATCTCAATCAAATTCGCGATGATTTACAAAAAGCAGGATTTAAAGAAGCACAAGTCATGAGTTATGGTACATCAAAAGATGTTTTAGTCAGCTTAGTGCCGAAAAATTCTGCTGACAAAACAGACGCTGCAACAGTAGATGAAGATGCCAATGCAAAAACGATTGCAAGTGATATATTAAAAATATTGCCCGAAGCCAAAGTGCAGCAAGTGGATTATATCGGCCCAACGGTTGGACAAGAATTAACAACCAAAGGATTGCTGGCCATCGTTATTGCATTGATTTGTACAACGATTTATATCGCATTACGATTTGAATTTCGTTTTGGCATTGGTTCTACAGTTGCATTGATTCACGATCCTATATTGATTTTAGGAATTTTTTCTTTTTTCCATTTAGAATTTAATTTGATTACACTCGCTGCCGTGTTAACCGTGATTGGTTACTCGCTCAATGACACAATTGTTATTTTTGATCGCGTTAGAGAAAACTTTCGTAAATTACGTAAAGCGACGCCGGTTGAAGTGATTAATCAAGCAACCAATGAAACGCTCTCAAGAACCATCATGACATCAGCGATTACTTTAATTGTTGTGTTAGCATTATTTTTCTTAGGCGGTAGCACATTGCATGGATTTGCTCTGGCAATGATGATTGGTATTGTCATTGGAACGTATTCTTCTATTTACGTTGCAGGTTCACTGGCATTATCTTTGGGACTTACGCGTCAACATTTATTACCGCCCACTAAGGAAGCCTTAGACAGTAGGCCATAATGATAAAATTTCCTGAATATGAGTCTTTCGATGGTCTTGGTCTTGCAAATTTAGTAAAGAGCGGTGTTATTTCTCCTGTTGAACTTTTAGAAGCAGCAATTGAACGTGTTTCTCTGTGGAATCCTAAGTTAAACGCTGTCGTTCATCCATTGTATGATTTTGCACGCCAAGCCGTTCAAAGTGAAATTCCCACGGGTCTTTTTCAAGGTGTGCCTTTTCTTTTAAAAGATTTACTGGCTGAATACGCAGGTGCACCATTAAGCGCAGGCAGTCGTTTTGTGCATGGGTTTATGTCGACAAAAGATAATGAAATGGTAAAGCGTTTTAAAAAATCCGGTGTTATTATTTTTGGTAAAACCAATACACCGGAATTGGGTACCAGTTTTGTAACCGAACCTGAATTATTTGGTCCCACGCGTAATCCTTGGGATTTGGCTCGCACGGTAGGCGGATCAAGCGGTGGTTCAGCAGCAGCTGTTGCGGCAGGTATTGTGCCGGTTGCGCATGCCAATGATGGTGCTGGTTCCATTCGAGTTCCATCTGCATATTGCGGCGTCTTTGGTCTAAAACCCAGTCGCGGCAGAACACCCGTAGGACCTGATGTCATGCGCGTTTGGCAAGGCATGGTAGTTGAGCATGTGATTAGTCGCTCAGTACGTGACAGTGCAGCCATGCTAGATGTATTGGCTGGGCCTGAGTTAGGTTCGCCTATTTCCCTTCCTCCAGCAGGTTATTCTTTTCTTGCTGCCCTTGAAGACAGACCTGTAAAATTGCGTATTGCATTCATGGAGGAAGCTTTTTTTCCTGCAAAAGTCAGTGAGGAACATAAGAAAGCAGTGCAGGATGCTGCATCTTTGTGTCAGCAATTAGGTCATATCGTTGAACCAGCAGCATTAAAAATTAATAACTGTGATGAAGTGATGCAAGCGTTTATGACGGTGGTTGCTGCTGAGTTTGCCTCATTGATGAAAGTATTATCTAAATTAATGGGTAAAAAACCCAGACGTATTGATTTAGAATTGCTGAATCTTTTGACTTATCAGATTGGCATCAATTTGAAAGCGTCAGACTTTGTTTTAGCCATGAAAGTATTTGACAGAGTCGAGCGTGAGTTAGCAGAATACTTTCAAGAATACGATGTGTTGATCACACCCACGATGCCAGGGCCGCCACCTTTGATTGGAGAATTGCAACCCAAAACCCTAGAAAAAATAGTTTTGCAGTTATTCTCCTATTTGCCTTTTAATTTCATTACGCGAGGTATTGCCAAGCAATTGGCAGCCAGATGTTTTGAAGTTTCACCGTTTACACCGTTGTTTAATATCACTGGCCAACCTGCCATGTCTGTCCCACTTTATTGGGATAAACAAGGATTGCCAATCGGAATACAATTTGCAGCCCGCATGGGCGATGAAAAAACTCTGTTGCAATTGGCGCATCAATTAGAAAAAGCAAAGCCGTGGGTGAATATCCTCCGGGAGAGAAGGGGGCTTTGAACCAGTTTTCAAGGCAATTGTTACATGGGGCTAATGCCGTAATATATTGATTTTATTAGTCTGTAAACTGAGCTGCCTTAGTCTATACTTGTCATTATAGATAGCGGAATCCTACCGATTTTGCGCTATAGATAGTAGTTTGACGAGGAGGCATGAAAATGCCCAATTCTGAGGAAGAGAAAGAAATTGAAGCAGCAAAATCCACAATAGAGCGCTTAATAAAAAATGCTGCTGATTTAGAGAACAGCGCATCTGATGATCTATGTAAAAAAATGTCCAATCAAGTAAAATTTATAAATGTTTTTCTTAATGTTAAGGAAATTGAGGAAAAAGTCCTTGATAATTACAATAGGATCATAAATCTAGTTTCTGATGCAGGGCGCACAACGCAAAGAGAGTTGACTCAAGAAGAAATAAATTTAGTAGATGGGCTTGTAGAAAGCTTATTACGTATTGTAAGAGGTGATGCTTTGTCTTTTAAGAACAGCACCTCCTCTATTACAGCCACCAATAATGATAAACTATGTAAAAAAATATTTAATCAAATAAATAGGCTAGAATTATTACTTGAAAATGAGAGAATTAAAGAAATATATCCTAAAATTGATGGGGCTTTTCATGATGTTAACTCTCTGGTTTCTTCTGGGATAAGTAAGATAGAGTCCTTTGCGAAAAGAGCGTTAACTAAAGAGGAAATGAATTTAAGAGATCTGCTTAAAGACATCTTCTTTAAAGAAGAACAAGAGACAGAAGATAAGTTATATGGAGGCGAGGAGATATCAGACCAGGAGTTGCAAGAAACAGGAAGTAAGATTTTAAGCTCTTCTAAGCCTATTAAGCCATTCAGTGTTAGATTTAGATTTGATACACCAGTAACTGCCACTGATGATGGAAAAAATAAAGAACCTACCACACGTCCACGAGCAGTAACTACCGCTGATAAGGAACCTATCACGCACCCACGGGGATCAAAAACCTAGGCACTTAAAAAAACCGGGCGAAACTCGTTTCGCCTGGATTGCTTCACCGTGCTAGATCCCGCAAAAAGCATTGCGGGGCACATGGCTCGCAATGACGAGGCCAATTTGGCCACCGCTGAAGAAAAAACTCTTGTAGTGCGGGTACTAAAGTCAGGTGGGGTTATTATCTCCCTTTCTTTTCTTTTTTAGCAGCGCGTTTTTCTTTGAGTGATTTGGCAGCTTTTTTCTTAGTCTCTTTTTTGGGTTCTTTAGACTTACTCATGTACTTTCTCCTTTATGAAAATTTAGAATAGATAATATGGCATTCCTTGGCGTAAAGTGCAATTATTTATGTGTGCGATGTGTGCAACTTTAATTAATTTGGAATTTATGTCTATTTCATTTGCAGAAATAGCATGCAAAATTAAATTGGGAAAGCTGGAAATGAGTATTTCCTCTCGTGAGCTGTTTGAGCAATTCAGCCAAATTGAAAATGTTGAGATCATTGATATTGGTGTGAATGAATGGCTTGCATCAATAGAACTCATTTGGGATGAAAATCGAGATCCTGCTGACAGAATCATCACTGCTTATGCGATTAAGCATGAGCTATCTATTGTAACCACAGACAAAAAAATTGAGAAATTTTATCAGAAAGTTATTTGGTGACCGGTAACAAAGAAGCGGAGCGGGTATGCGCACGTCTTTAGCGCTATTGCTTCCCCAAAAGTGGCTGCAAAACTTGTAGCAATTGTTTTAATACTTTGGGATTGCCTGCAACTGTGTTGCCATTTTTAAGGTAATCTTCAGTACCAGCGAAGTCACTGACCAAGCCGCCAGCTTCTTTGACGAGCAATGCGCCGGCAGCGATGTCCCATAGCTGTAAACCCATTTCCCAAAAACCGTCTAATCTTCCGCAAGCAACATAAGCTAAATCTAAAGTAGCGGCTCCAGCGCGGCGTACATCGCCACTAATAGGTAAAATATTTTTTAGCACATTGAGATAAGAAGATAAATGTTCTTTAGCCAGTCGAAAAGGAAATCCTGTGCCAAGTAAGCAGTCTTCAAGATGAGTGCGCTTACTCACGCGAATGCGGCGGTCATTGAGTTGAGCGCCTTTGCCGCGGCTAGCGGTAAATAATTCTTGACGCATGGGATCATAGACAACGCCGTGCTCAATTTTATCTTTATGACGAATTGCGATGGATACAGCGAATTGAGGGAAACCGTGTATAAAGTTACGCGTTCCATCGATAGGATCAATAATCCATACAAAATCATTGCCTTTGATTTCACCCGATTCTTCACCCAAGATGCCATGATTGGGATGGGCTTTGCGGATAATAGCAATAATTTCTTGCTCCACTTGACGGTCAACGTCCGTGACATAGTCGCGAGGATTTTTTTCACTGACTTGAATTGTATCTAAGCGGTCTACGGCACGTATAATAGTATTGCCTGCAGCACGCGCAGCGTTTATTGCAATGTTAAGTATAGGATCGCGCATGGTTTTTGATAAAGAGCTAAAAGTTAAGGTGCTTAGCATAGCAAGTTTTATGTAACTATTCACGACTTCTTATTTATGAAATGGCAAGTGAGAGATATTTCATAAAGGCTAGAAGTGTGAGATAATTGAACAATTTTTGAATATTTTTAATACGAGGCTAATCCAAATGTTCAACAGAAAACCTGATAAAGAACCTGTTCTAAAAACAGAGTATATGAAAATAGAGGATGACAAATCCGATACAGATCGACATCGTGTCAATGATAATGGAGATTTGGAATTCAATCTAGGTGAAATTTATGCCAAAGGCATAGGACGTGAAAGGGATGATAAAGAAGCAGCGGTGTGGTATCGCAAAGCGGCTGATCAGAATCATGCGAGAGCGCAATGTAATCTCGGCGTGTGTTATGTGAGTGGCAAAGGAGTTGAAAAGGATGAAAAAGTAGCCGTGACGTGGTATCGCAAAGCGGCTGATCAGAATCATGCGAGAGCGCAATTTAGTCTCGGCGTGTGTTATGCCAATGGCGTAGGAGTTGAAAAAGATGAAAAAGTAGCGGTGACGTGGTATCGCAAAGCGGCTGATCAGAATCATGCGAGAGCGCAATTTAGTCTCGGCGTGTTTTATGCCAATGGCGTAGGAGTTGAAAAAGATGAAAAAGTAGCGGTGACGTGGTATCGCAAAGCGGCTGATCAGAATGATGCGGATGCGCAAATTAATCTCGGCGTGTGTTATGTGAGTGGCAAAGGAGTTGAAAAGGATGAAAAAGTAGCGGTGACGTGGTATCGCAAAGCGGCTGATCAGAATGATGCGGTTGCGCAAATTAATCTCGGCGTGTGTTATGAGCATGGCAAAGGAGTTGAAAAGGATGAAAAAGTAGCGGTGACGTGGTATCGCAAAGCGGCTGATCAGAATCATGCGGATGCGCAAATTAATCTCGGCGTGTGTTATGAGAGTGGCAAAGGAGTTGAAAAGGATGAAAAAGTAGCCGTGACGTGGTATCGCAAAGCGGCTGCGCAAAATCATGCAAATGCGCAACTTGCTCTTAGCAGATGTTATGAGAGTGGTATAGGCGTTGAAAAAGATGAAAAAGTAGCCATGACGTGGTATCGCAAAGCGGCTGATCAGAATAATGCGGCTGCGCAATTTAATCTCGGCGTGTGTTATGAGAGTGGCAAAGGAGTTGAAAAGGATGAAAAAGTAGCGGTGACGTGGTATCGCAAAGCGGCTGATCAGAATCATGCGGTTGCGCAAATTAATCTCGGCGTGTGTTATGAGAGTGGCAAAGGAGTTGAAAAGGATGAAAAAGTAGCGGTGACGTGGTATCGCAAAGCGGCTGATCAGAATCATGCGGTTGCGCAAATTAATCTCGGCCTGTGTTATGAGTATGGCAGAGGAGTTGAAAAGGATGAAAAAGTAGCGGTGACGTGGTACCGCAAAGCAGCTGATCAGAATCATGTGAAAGCACAATTTAATCTCGGCGTGCGTTATGAGTATGGCAAAGGAGTTGAAAAGGATGAAAAAGTAGCCGTGACGTGGTATCGCAAAGCGGCTGATCAGAATCATGCGGGTGCGCAAATTAATCTCGGCCTGTGTTATGAGTATGGCAGAGGAGTTGAAAAGGATGAAAAAGTAGCGGTGACGTGGTACCGCAAAGCAGCTGATCAGAATCATGTGAAAGCACAATTTAATCTCGGCGTGCGTTATGAGCATGGCAGAGGAGTTGAAAAGAATGAAAAAAATGCAGCGTATTGGTATTATCGGCTAACGAGTCGGCTTAGGCTTTATCCGCAGATCAATGGTAGAAGAGTTGAAGAAAAAGGCATAGTGATGTGGTGTCGCAAAGCAGCGGAGCTGAATAATGCGGCTGCGCAGTATGATCTCGGCAAGTGTTATGAGTCTGGCAGCGGAATTGAAAAAGATGAAGAAGCAGCAGTGATGTGGTATCACAAAGCGGCTGCGCAAAATCATGCAGATGCGCAATTTGCTCTTAGCAGATGTTATGAGAGTGGTATAGGAGTTGAAAAAGATGAAATGAAAGCAGCGGATTGGAATTACCGCGCAATGGATCTGATTAGTTTCTATAAGTTTACCAATCAGGGGAAAATTGATGAAAACGAGACAGTGAGATTGCTGCACACAGCAGCTGAGCAGGGCAGTGCGAATATGCAAAATGATCTCGGCGTGTGTTATGCCAAAGGCACTGGAGTTAAAAAAGATGAAAAAAAAGCAGTGGAGTGGTATTGCAAAGCGGCTGAGCAGGGCCATAGGAGTGCGCAATATAAGCTCGGCTGGTGTTATGAGCATGGCATAGGAGTTGAAAAGAATGAAAAAAATGCAGCTTGTTTGTATCGCCGGTTAGCGGACCTGATTATCGGTGACGGAAGCGTTTATGAAGAACAGGCAGTAAGATGGTATCGCAAAGCAGCGGAGTTGAATGATGCGATTTCACAATTTGTTCTCAGCACGCGTTATCAAAAGGGCGAAGGAGTTGAAAAAAATGAAAAAGAAGCAGTGAAGTGGCTTTGCAAAGCGGCTGAGCAAAGCCATAGAGATGCACAATATAATCTGGGTAAGTATTATGAGTATGGCACTGGGGTTATAAGGAGTAAAAAAATGGCTGTGAGCTGGTACCGCAAAGCAGCGTGGCAGTATCATGAAGATGCAGAAGCTGCTCTTTTTAGGCTGAAAGCAGACATTTATCAATCTATGAGCTCGTCCCTTCATTGCCCAAACGTGGTGCAAGATATGAAGGAGAAAACTGCACAAAACAACAGTACTCATTCCACTTCGTCAAGTTCGTCAAGCGCAACTATTAAATCACAACGTCATCAAAGCTTTTCTCAAGCAGGTAGATTTGCTCCAGGTAATAAGAAGAGAAAACCAGAATCTAAGGATGATATGGAAATAGATTACATGGAGGATACTAAAGAAGACAACCCAGAGTCGCAGCAGAAATATCGCAAGCTAGATAATAACGAGATACCATCAGGTAACGATAATCCACATGGATTTCACAATCAGAGTTCTCAAAAAAAACGACCACGCGGACTCGTTGATCAAAACGATCAGAAAGACCACAAAGATGAAGAAGCCTTAAGAATAAAAAAAAGTAAATCCAATGATGATCCAATCCCAATGGATAATCCTAGCCCAGAAGTTCGCCCCTTTTAAAATGGTGTTGCTCTCTCGTCATTGCGAGCCTGCGTTCTTTGCGGGCGAAGCAGTTTTCGTGGGGTGGGCAAAGGCGCTCTTTACATTTTAAAAATATTAATCTTGTTAGTGTCCAACAAAAGACGGGTAGAAACGCTCCTGATTCTTGTTTTTTTGAAATCACTTTAGAACAATTAGAAAAATTACGGGAGCAATTACGAATAGCTGTTCCCCAACAATTTCCGCAGCAAGATTTTGTCATAAAATCACTGCGTGCAGATGAATATTGTTTTATAAAGCATTATATTGAGTCAGTGATTCCTCCACATAAAAAACAAAAGTTACGCTGGGGAGATAAACGGCCATATACTGTAACGGCCAATGGTGTTTTTAGAAGAAGCAATGAGAGTAAATCAGTAAATAATATTCCGTTGAAGACTCCACAATATAAGCCTGAAGAAAAACAAGGTTTTTCAAAAGCCCAATCTGCTTCCTTGGGTACCCCAACGTATTATCCTCCGGTTTTTGGGCGTAATACTGATCGTCAAAGTACATTAGTTGGAGTGTTGCTGCAGTGGCAAGATGTGCTTTTCACCGATCGTAATTTTGCTGTTGATAATGGTACGGTTCAACGCCCTTATGAGTTTGAGCTGCTAGCTGATGCAATGAAATATTAGTTCGTCAACGTTGGAATTCAGATGGAACAAGCCAAATTTTTATCGCAAATAATTGTTTTGAGGCGCGTATCCAAGCGCAAGAATATGCGCGCATGTTCAAAAAATATTTGCTTCAGCAAAAATTAATCGATACAAACTATAAAGTTCCATTGGTTTTTTATATGCCTGGTAGCCCTTTACAATTTAAAGAATACACTGAAACAGAACAAAATATAGATATATTGCTAGCAAGAGCGATTTATGAGAACCAAAAATTGGAAAAAGAAAAATATAAAAATAATGGATATCAATTTTTATTAGGTTTATCTTCAGAAGAAATCAAATAAATTTTCTATAATATTAGATATTTTAACCAGTATCAAGTTCATTTCATGAATAGACAATGTGCCTTCAAATTCACTGCGGGTGAAAGTTGCTAAGAAACTTAGCAATATAATCATATGGCGAAGCCAAAATTAGTTGCTGATAGGCCAGGTTTTTTTGCTTGCTGTTGCAGCTATTTTATATATTTTGTAGTATACTAGATAATATATATTACTTGGAGAAGCATTTAGCCTATGGGTAAACCATTAATGATTCAAGAAGATGACGATAGGCGAATAGAAAATTTGAAAAGAGAGCTCCATATGAATAAAAAAATTGATGTCATCAGAGCAGGACTTGCCAAGCTTGAGGAAGAGGCTCGTCGCTTGCAAAGAATTAAACGTTGGAGACGTGCAGTTAAACTTGTTGCTGATAACAGCGCAGAGATTAATAAAGAGTTTCAATCTTACTCAAGGATCAAACAGAGTGATGATCATTCCTAAACGCTGGCATATTTACACTGTTGATTTAGAACCTCGAGTTGGAACAAAACCAGGAAAGCAGCGCCCTTGTTTGGTGGTTCAGCCAGATGAGTTTGCTGAAAACGGTCTCAAGAGTGCAGTCGTATTACCTTTGACATCCAAGGTTATTGAAGAAGATGCTTTTCCGCTTAGGGTTAGAATTCCACATGGTGTAGCTGGCTTGACTCATCCAAGCGATATTTTAATAGATCAAATTCTTGCTTGGGATAATAGCCTGTTTCGACAGGAACTTGGTGTTTTACCTGAGGGTTTAATTGAAACTGTCAAAGCTGCGCTTAAGGATTTTCTGGATTTTTAAACCTAGATTCAATGCAGTAGGCCCTCGCAGTAGGGTTTAACTGCCGAGTTTAGGTTAAATCTCAAAGCAATCAACGTTAGCATTGCACGTATTTTCATGGTGTAATTTCCATATGTTAAAAAATATACGCATCATATTAATCAATACTTCGCACCCTGGTAATATAGGTGCTACGGCACGTGCAATGAAAACCATGGGGTTATCAGATCTCTATCTGGTGTCTCCCGCATTATTTCCTCATGATAAAGCGGTGGAAATGGCATCGGGTGCTGTCGATATTTTAGAACATGCAACCGTGGTCAATTCTTTAGATGAAGCAGTGAGTGACTGTGGCTTAGTTGTTGGGACGAGCGCACGTTCGCGCACTATTCCTTGGCCCATGCTGAGTCCACGCGCATTTGCAGAAAAAGCCAGCGTCGAAGCTGGAAAAACAAAAATTGCAGTTCTTTTTGGGCGTGAGCAATCTGGGCTGACGAATGATGAATTACATCGTTGCCATTTTCATGTTCACATTCCAAGTAACCCTGAATACAGTTCTTTAAATTTAGCTGCGGCAGTACAAGTATTAGCATATGAGTTACAAGTCGCAAGTTTGCATGATACGCCAATTAGTGAAAACTGGGATTGTGATTATGCCACAGCAAAAGAAATGGAAGGATTTTACGAACATTTACAAAAAGTATTAATCGAGCTCGACTTTTTAAAATCGAATGCGCCACGTCAATTAATGACACGACTACGGCGCTTGTTTTCACGTGCTAGACCTGATGTGATGGAAGTCAATATTTTGCGTGGAATATTAACAGCAATTGAAAAGTAACTATTCGTCGTCACTTATCACTATTCTGGATTGCCACGCCTCACATAAAGCAAAAGCGTGAGGCTCGCAATGACGAGTTCTTTTTGTAAGCTACTCTTTCAAATCGGCTAATGATTCTAAGCCTTTTTTTACCGCTTTACGATCACTTACTTTATTAAGCCAATTGCAAATGTGGGGCACTTGTTCACTCATCATGCCATAACGTTCGTATTCTTTTACCCAGGGAAAGGTTGCAATATCAGCAATGGAATATTCCCCAGCGATGAAGTCATTTTCAGTGAGTTGCTTTTCAATGATGGAAAAAATTCGCCTTGCTTCATTATTGAAGCGTTTGACTGCATAAGGGACTTCTTCCGGAGCGTGATACATAAAGTGTTTTGTATTGCCCAGGGTAGGTCCTATTTTAGAGTTCTCAAATAATAACCATTGTAAGACATTAAATTTTTCAGAACTCTTTTCTGGCATTAATTTGCCACTTTTTTCTGCCAGATACATGAGTATCGCGCTTGGTTCAAAGATTACCAGTGGTTCGTCATTGGGCCCTTTTCGATCAAGAATGACGGGAAAAATGTTGCTAGGTGTTGTTTTGAGAAATTCCAACTCAAGTTGTTCATTATTGCCTTTATTCACTGAAAAAACCGAATAATTCATTTCTATTTCTTCTAACATAATAGCGATGGTATAAGTGCTTGGTGTGGGTGAACCATATAACTCAATCATAATAAGCGTTCCAGCAAAAATTTTTGCTAATCATAGTGATTATGAAAGGAAAAGCAAGAGGGAATTTCATGCGAGAAACGCTTCCCCGGTAAAAATGTATAGGGCAAGCCTTGCAGCGTTACGAAGCAATCCAGGACTTTCTGGATTGCCACGCCCCATAAAGAGCATGGGGCTCGCAATGACGAGCTTACCTGCTTTGAGATACATTGACGCCTGATAACAGTGCTTGTAATATGATTTAAACTCTCAATAAAGCGAAGCAAGTTATGGAAGACCTCGAGCTAACCATTCTGATGCCATGCTTAAATGAAGCTGAAACGCTAGCAAGCTGCATTAAAAAAGCGAAAGAATTTTTACACCGAGAAAAAATTTCCGGAGAAGTACTCATTGCTGATAATGGTAGCAGCGATAACTCACAAAAAATTGCTGAAAATTGCGGTGCAAGAGTTGTTAATGTTCCTGTTCGTGGTTATGGTGCAGCATTGATGACGGGCATTACTTTTGCTAAGGGTCGCTTTGTCATCATGGGTGATGCAGACGGCAGTTATGATTTTTTAGATTTATTGCCGTTTATGCATAAATTACGCAATGGTTATGATCTCGTCATGGGAAATCGCTTCCGTGGTGGAATCAAACAAGGTGCCATGCCATTGTTAAATAAATATCTGGGTAATCCAGTTTTATCTCTCATCGGACGGATGTTTTTTCATAGTCCAATAAAAGATTTTCACTGTGGATTGCGCGGATTTAATCGGGCAGCTATATTAAAACTCGATTTGCAAACGAGAGGAATGGAGTTTGCAAGTGAAATGGTGGTGAAAGCAACCCAATATCAATTAAAAATTATTGAAGTGCCAACTACCTTATCACCCGATGGGCGTAGCCGTAGACCGCATTTGCGTCCCTGGCGCGATGGCTGGCGACACTTGCGTTTATTGCTGTTGTTAAGCCCGCGTTGGTTATTTCTGTATCCAGGGATCGCCCTAGTTTTATTAGGTTTTGGGTTGATGTTTTTATTAGTGGGTGGCCCATTAACTTTAGGAAAATATAATTTCGATATTCATACCATGTTATTTTCAAGCTTGTTTATTATTGTAGGCTTGCAAGCTATATTTTTTGCTATTTTTGCCAGAATAATTGCAATGTTTAGTGCCAAGCTCATCCCACAAAAATTTTCTGGACTGGAGTATTTGATTAAGTTATTTACGCTAGAAAAAGGCTTGATGGTAGGTATATTATTTGTTTTGGCAGGGTGTGGCGGCTCTATTTATACTTTCCTGACGTGGATGAATCATGCATTTGGTCCGCTGATGCCAACAAAAATAATGCGTATTCTTATTCCATCGTTTACTTTTTTATTGGCAGGATTACAAATTATATTCGCGAGTTTTTTTGTCAGTGTGTTGAGCATGTATCACAGAAATTCAGACAAGAGTTGAAGACGTGGTCAATTCAAACTTCATTACAGCAAAAATACCGTTTCGCTATCATATCATTATTTTAGTTTTTTCCCTGTTATTTTGCGGTTATTTAGCGATATCGATGGGTAAAGAGTTATGTTGGGATTTGGCGAATTATCATTATTATAATCCTTATGCTTTTTTGCATCATCGCTCTGGTGTTGATGTTTGGCCTACGTCTTATATCCATATGTATTTATCTCCCAGTATGGATTTTTTAACTTATTTTTTAATTAATTCTGTTGCATCAAAAAAAGTAGAATTTATTCTGGGTGCGCTGCATGGACTTAATCTTTGGTTATTGTTTCAGATTATTTATTTTTCTACTAAACACATTCAAAATAATCTTCAGCGATTAGGATTAGCTTTGCTGCTCACCTTGCTGGGATTATTTGGGCCTACCGTGTTACCAGGAATGGGTTCTTTTCAAAATGATAATCTTGTTAGTATTTTTGTTTTAGGATTTGTTTTATTGCAAGTGATTGCCCTCAATCGCTATGCGAAAACGCACGAACTATCTAAAAGTATAATATTTTTTGGGGGTGTTCTTTTAGGGGTGGGAGTGGGGCTCAAATTAACGGCTGGATTATTTGTTATTGGCTCTATAGTTGCATTTTTATTTTTACCTGTGCAATTAGTTGATCGTGTTAAGTTGCTTTTTTTATTTGGCGTTGCGGTTATTTCGGGGATGTTGTTATCTTCAGGCTATTGGATGTGGATGCTCTGGCAAAAGTTTCATAATCCTTTTTTCCCTTTTTTAAATAGTATTTTTCATTCATCGGAATTTCCTGAGATTAACTGGTTGGATACTCGATTCTTTCCAAAGGGATTATGGCAAACTTTATTTTATCCATTTTATTTTTCTTGGGATGGGCTGACTTCCGATGTGCCATTTCGAGATTTTCGTTTTTTAGTTGTTTATGTGCTTTTTGTTTTAACAGGCGTAACGTGGTTGTGGAAGAAATGGCGGGAGAAGTCACAAGAAAGCTTAAATCTTACAGAAATATGGATATTATATTTCTTTTTATTTTCTTACATTACATGGCAATGGTATTTTTCAATTATGCGTTATCTGGCAGCGTTAGAAATGCTATCTCCATTGATTATTTATTTTTTAGTGAGACAGCTGGTTAAAAATTATTATACTCGCCTTGTATGTTTAACGCTTATTTTTTATGGATTACTGTTTACAGTGGTTGTCACTGGCGTGATACGTGCGCCTTGGTATGATGGAGATTATTTTAATATAAAGCTTCCTACGATTGTTAAACAAACACCGATGGCAACAGTGTTGATTGCTTTTCCAGCGTATGGCACATCTACGGAGCCGCGTCCGCAAACTTATCTTATTCCTTTTTTTCCACAACAGTGGCGTTTTATAGGAGTGCCGTTTGCAAATGAAAAATATCTTTTTGAAAACAATGCGCACATAAAAATATCTGAAAATATAGCACATGCAGAAGGGCCAATTTATTTGCTCACTTCAGAGGATTATATGCCTGAATTGTATCGAGTAGCGGAGCGTATGGGTTTGCGCGCAAGTAGTCAATGCCATTTTATTTTCAGTGACAGGCAGCGTATTTCAAATGAAGATGTGATGTTGTGCGAGGTTGCAAAAAATTAATGAATGTAAGCTTCTTCGTAGTATTATTAGTTAGTCATCCTCTCCCACGTATCCGCCTGACACCTCGGATCTAAAAAAAACTCCACATTTTCAGGGACCCACTTAAGTCGATAAGCTGTTTTTGTTGTTACTTTGTGTGCGCCTTCTGTTAATTGCAATAAATTACCCGCAGCGATTTTTTTGTTATCAATCATGACAGCCGCTTTACTTTCCAACTTATATTTTCCTGAAAATTTAATTTCAATGCGTTTTTGACTAGCAGTAAATGTAGGAGCGTACACGTAAACACTTCCCCAAAAATGCTCATATTGAGAGGCTAGATAGTTTTTTATCTTAGAGGGTAATCCATCCATTCGATAATTGTTCACATACAATTTAACTTTTGATTTTGCCAATGATTGAATGATTTTATCTGGAGTAGTTGGGATTAAGTTTAATGCACTCATCTGCATGACAGGTCGTAGCTTTTCTGTAGGTTTATATAAGTAATCAATTGCGGGTCCCATTAAATGTATCATGCCTGGAATGGTTTGGTTTCTATTGTAAAAGAGTGGTATACCTGCCAGAAACTCGCCACCCTCTTGCAGTAATGCATTTGTTAAATGCAGCATAGATTGTTGATAGTATCCGCTTTGAGCGGGAAGAGCAGTAATCATTTTTGCTAGTGGAAAAACAATACCGCAAAGAAAAGTAACGAGCAAAATCAATGTAAATAATGCAACACGAGCGTCAGCAAGGATCTTTTTTTGAAAAATCGCTGACGAGTAATCCAATTGAAATAGGAATAATGCTCATCAATAAATAGATTAATGATAAATTAAACAAGACTACAAAATAGGCTAAGCAAATATTATATAGAAGAATTAATCCCCAAAGACTTGCATTGTCGATGATGATAATTTCATGCGCTGTTTCATTTTTAAAGAGATTGAAAAGCCAAGAAAAAAACGCGGCGTAGAGTAGTAAAAACGCTGGTACGGTAACCAACATGTAATAAGGAAAAGGTTGTTTATAAGGAATAATGCTTAACATCATCACTGTGGTGTAAATGATGATAAATACACGTTTTGCATAGAGTGGATCGGGTTTAGTGATGATGAGTACACTTAAAAAAGTACAAGGCCACAGCAAAAAGGGCAGAGGAGTGAAAGAAAGTACTGCTGTCCAAAAAAGTTTACGTGCAGAAGTATACCAATCTAAAGTTGATATGACATAAGCGTCGTAAAATACGCAGTGTAAAACCGTCTTAAAATCGGAAAATATAGACCAAAATGTAATATAAATAGCGACAACAGATAAGCTGGCCAGATTAAAATAAAAAATATTTTTAAAGGTTTTTTTATCGCGTAATAGCCATACACCATAAACGAGTAAAGCGATATTGCTAGCCATGATATACCACAATGCTTTTTGTGAAGTTAAAAAGCCAAGCCCAATAGCAATTCCTGCCAATGTAAATTTATTCTCTAAGAGTAATAAAACACTGAATAGGCATAACCAGTACGCCAATATGTCACAGCGAATATTGGTTGAGTATGTTAGAAAGAATTCAGCACAAACCAATAACAGTAAACTTATTATAACTGCACTTTTAGGAAAAAATCGTTTTAACCAGAATGAACTCATTGCCAGGCAGATGGTATTGGTGAGCGCGAGGGTGTTCTTGGTGTAAAACAAGGGTGTTATAAGAGCATGCGACAAATGCATGGGAGTTAGTAAATAGTAATATCCCAATACAGTTTTGTATGGAAGAAAGTCGCGATAGGGAATATCGGTGCTAAATCTGTAGATGCTATTAGCAAACCAAAAATCATCAACTGAAAAAACACCATAAGAAGTAAAAAAAAGTTGGTAGAAAAAATATGCCATACAAATAGCTAGAATGCTTATGGTATCTGTGTTCAGGGGAAATTTTGCTGTGGTCTTTGAGCTTGCTAGCATTATTGTTTGCTCCTGATTTAATAGAGTTCTTTCCAAACCCGCGTCTTTTGTTGTTACTCTTCTGGAAAGAACTCTAATGCTGATTTGTCATTGTTATAGCATTTTTTACTTTTACGAACAATAATTTACTGCTAAACTCTGCACAACGCGAGGACTTATTAAATGCATGAATTAGCCCCTATTATTCAAGATTTGGCTATCATACTGTGCGTGGCAAGCCTAGTTACTTTGTTATTCCAATATATTCACCAGCCCGTCATATTGGGTTATTTAATAGCAGGAATTATTGTAGGCCCCCATGTACTACAGCCTTATGCCTTGGTCACTGACATTGCAAATATCAAAGTGATTGCCGAGTTGGGTGTTATTTTTGTGATGTTTTCATTGGGCTTAGAGTTTAGCTTTCATAAGTTGGCCCGAGTGGGTTTTTCTGCGGGTGTAACAGGTGTTATTGAAGTAACCTTGATGGTTGGACTTGGCTTTGCGACGGGTCAGCTCTTAGGCTGGTCGTTTTTCGATAGTATTTTCCTAGGCGCAGCTATTTCAATTTCATCTACGACTATTATCATCAAGTCATTGGAAGAATTACGTTTAAAAGGCAAACGTTTTGCGGAGCTGATTTTTGGACTGTTAATCGTAGAGGACTTATTGGCAGTATTACTCTTAGTCGGTCTTTCTACTCTTGTTGCCACTAAGAATGTCTTTTCATTTGCAATTGTTTGGTCAGCGGCTAAGTTAATTGTAGTAGTCGGCAGCTGGTTTGTGATTGGTTATTTTATTGTACCGTATTTTTTCCGCAGGGTAATTAAGCATGCGAACCAAGAAACCCTTACCATTGTTTCTATCGCATTTTGTTTATTCTTAGTATCGATAGCCGTGTATTTCCATTATTCGCCGGCTTTAGGTGCTTTTATCATGGGTTCTATTATTGCAGAAACCCCACAAGTGCATCGCATTGAAGAATTAATTCGGCCTATTCGCGATATTTTTGCCGCAGTGTTTTTCGTTTCAGTGGGCATGTTAATTGATCCCTATGTCATCATTGCTGATTTACCTGTTGTATTGTTAATTTCAGGCGTCATGATTTTTGGAAAAATAGTTGCACCCAGTTTAGGGTCATTATTAACTGGGCAAAGCTTTAGTAATTCATTACGTGTTGGTTTCGGTATGGCGCAAATCGGTGAATTTTCATTTATCATTGCTGCCTTAGGTACAGCTTTAAATGTAACCAGCCATGTTCTTTATCCAACGATTGTGGCTGTTGCTGTGATTAGCACTTTCACAGGTCCTTATTTGATTCGTCTGTCAGGACAGCTCGTGAATCAACTGGAACAACGTTTATCTCCAAAGACGAAAAAGATGTTAGAAAATTATTCCACCTGGGTATACCGCTCTTTAGCAGATAAAAAAGACCGCTCATCCTACCGTAAAGTGATGGTGCGATTTGTATTGAATGCGATAGTGGTTGCAGTTATTTTTACTTTGACGGATGAATATTTATCACCCTATATCGATCTTCTTATTAATACATCATGGCTAGCAGAATTAACCAGTTGGCTGATTGCATTAACACTCTCTTCACCTTTCTTATGGGCTATGTTGTTCTCATTAAAATTGGGAGCAGTTTCTCTGCAAAGCAATAGAAATTCATTATTATTCTTTGTCAGTATCATTTGGATTATGTCTATCGGTGAAGTTGGTTTTTTCAGTTTAGCCTATTTCCATACTTGGGTGATCTTGGTTATTTTCTTAGTTGCTGCATTAGTATTGCTAGGGTTATTGTACTCGCGGCTAGAAAAGTTTTATCAATGGTTTGAAAAGCATTTTCTAGCTAACTTGCGTCCCTTGGAAGAAACAAAAGATAATCAGTTAAAAAAATTGGCGCCGTGGGAAAGCCACTTAGCCAGTATAGTGGTAGCAAGAAACTCGCCTTATGCAAATAAAACATTAGAAGAATGTCAGATACGTGAGCAAATGGGTGTGAATATCGTAGCGATTGTACGTGATGGAGATTTATTACGTGCGCCACGTGGTAATCATCAGTTACTCGCACATGATAAACTAATTGTATTGGGTACGGATGAACAAATTGATTCATTCAGGAAAATTGTTGAAACACCGCTTCCACAGCATGAAGAAGCGTATGAATTAGAAAATTTTATTTTAAAAGCGGTGCTTTTGGAACATGATAGTCTCTTTATTGATAAATCCATTCGTGACTCAAAAATTCGTGAATCAGTGGATGGATTGGTGGTTGGTTTGGAACGCGATGGGAAGCAAATATTAAATCCGGATCCGGCGACTATTTTACAAGTCGGTGACCTCGTGTTAATGGTCGGCGAGGCATGGCGGTTGCGAGCGATTGCCTAAGAGTTCTTCCCAAACCAGCGTCTTTTGTTGTTAATCTTCGTTGCACCTGCGTTACGCTGCTCATGTATTAACAACATACACTCCGCTGCGTTACTCGGTGCGCCTCGATTAACAACAAAATACTTGGTTTGGAAAAAACTCTTGGAAGGAAGTTTGATGAAATTACCTATTTATCTAGACTACGCTGCTACTACGCCTGTCGATCCACGCGTTGCAGAAAAAATGCTGCAGTATTTAACTCCAACAGGTCAGTTTGGTAATCCTTCTTCCTTGGCGCATGATTATGGCCATACAGCGAAAAAAGCAATCGATTATGCACGAGAACAAGTCGCTGATTTAATTCATGCTGATCCAAGTGAAATTATTTGGACTTCAGGAGCAACAGAATCCATTAATCTTGCATTGAAAGGTTCTGCACAATTATATCAGCGCAAGGGCAAACATATCGTGACGATGAAAACGGAACATAAAGCAGTTCTGGATTCTTGCCAGCAACTCGAAAAACAAGGTTACCTTGTCACGTATCTTTCTCCAGAAAAAAATGGTTTATTAGATAATGAAAGATTTCTTGCTGCATTGCGAGATGACACGGTTTTGGTTTCAATTATGCATGTCAACAATGAAACTGGCATTATACAAGACATTGCAAAGATTGCAGATTTAACGGCAGAACGAGGAATTTTATTACATGTTGATGCCGCACAGAGTATTGGGAAAATCCCGCTAGCTGTCAATACCATTCCTGTTGATTTAGTCTCATTATGTGCGCATAAAATTTATGGGCCCAAAGGAATTGGGGCACTTTATATGCGGCGTAAACCTCGTGTACGCGTAGCCGCACAAATCCATGGGGGTGGGCAAGAACAGGGTATGCGTTCTGGAACATTAGCAACACACCAAATTGTTGGCATGGGTGAAGCATTTCAAATTGCTAAACAGGAAATGATGGCTGACCAAGAAAAAATAAAAAATTTGCGCGAGTGGTTTTGGCAAGGGATAAAAAAAATAAATAATGTTTATGTGAATGGCGACATGAATTATTCTGTGCCAAATATTTTAAATGTTCGGTTTGAAGGAATAACAGCAGAACAATTTATGCAAGTCTTGCCTGATTTGGCTGTTGCAACGGGCTCAGCATGTGACTCAAAAGGTATTGAACCTTCTTATGTATTGCGCTCCTTAGGGCTAACAACAGAACAAGCACAGTCAGCGATACGATTTTCATTTGGGCGGTTTACTACGTTAGAAGATGTGAGAATGGGGTCACGTCTCATCATTCAACAACTTGATTTGATCAAGTTGTTGAATGATGAGACGTGACCCCGTTGTCTTTGTTCTTCAGGTTAGTTTACAGTTGAGTTTGTAGGTACATTGGCGTTTACGATAGGTGCGCAGAAAACAATATAAAAAGCCCTATATGGTTGGTTGCGACAACCTGACAATGTTGAACTTTGACTATACCCCCAGATTTTCAATTGCCATGGGGTTACATTTGTAAGTAATTGATACCATGTCTGAAGAGACCGAATATTACAAGAAATGTCTGTATTTCCAGGCTCATCAATGTGATAGATAGAAACGCTATATTGGGGAGTTTGATTTGCTGGGCAGCTTCCCGGAATAGAAATCACCTGTTCATCTACCCCCCCAGAAGGGCCAATCGTCGCTGTTACACCACTAGCAAGCACTCCCCCTTTACTTGTCACAGACACCCAATTACCGGGCGCCACTAGCGTGGAATCAGCGGCATAAATAGGGGTTGCTAAAATAGCCAGTAAGACTAGTGTTTGTAACTTATTGAGTAAGCACATTTTCTCTTCCTCGTTTAGAATGAAGATTCTTATTATTATGCTTACATTATAGTGTATTTTCAATTTTTTTTTAGTGAATGCAAGTGCTTTACAGGTAGAGCCGCAGTCTGGTGCGGGTCCAACATGTGTTATTCAGTAATTAATGTCAGCCTTCTCCAAGAAGACCTTTAGGTGGGTCTTAGAGAGGCAAAAAGTGTGCTTTTCGCTCATAAACCAAAAAAGCTTAAAAAACAATGCATTATAAGATGCTGGGTGGCAAAGCATGCTCACCCAACTTGCTAGAATCGAAGCTATAATTAACGTGAGTATTGCGTATCTGCCTTACGCAATACGAACGTTATCCCGTGAAGTTTTTACACGGGATCCAGCGTTAATTAATGATGAGCCATACAAAGGGAGGTCTCACTATGCCAGCAAAAAAGCTAAAAGATTACCTCGAAACTAATCACATAAAATACACTAATGTCCCACATTCACCTGCGTACACTGCACAGGAAATAGCTGCAGCAGCGCATATTTCTGGGAAGCAATTAGCTAAGATTGTGATTATTAAAGTAGGTGGTAAACTTGCTATGATGGTTTTACCAGCAAAAGATCATGTTAATTTTACAGCACTTAAAAAGGCGACAGGTGCTGCTAATATTGATTTAGCCAATGAATCGGATTTCAAAGGCAAGTTTCCAGAATGTGAAGTAGGTGCGATGCCTCCTTTTGGAAATCTTTATGATATGCCGGTTTATGTTTCAAGTCATTTAAGCTCAAATGATCAAATCATTTTTAATTCAGGGTCTCATTCTGAACTGATGCAGTTAGCTTATCGTGACTTTGAGCGTTTGGTAAAACCAAAAGTTGTTGCGGCAAGCTGATTATTTTTGGTATTTGTTTCTGACCCTTTCAATAAAACGGTGGGCACGCTTCGCTTTGCCCACCCTACATCTAATAAGAAGGATTTTTTTATACATGATTTCGGAATTCATACAATTACTCAAAAAAGTTTGTGAAGGTGATGAAGTAGCATGGCATGTATTAGAAAAACATTTTCAAGACAAAACAATCACCATTGATGAACAAACACAAGCACATCTTTATATCAAGAGAATGGGCGATACTTATCCGCACGCAATTTATATCCGCGCTTTGCTTTATGATCGTGGATATGGAGTTGTGCAAGATGTGGAAATGGCTTTTTTATTAATGCGTGATGCAGCCGGTCGTGGTCACATTATTGCAATTCATGAAGTGGGGACACGATTTTTTAAAGGAATTGGCGTTGATCAGAATTATGAACGCGCAATAGAATGGTTAAAACTTGCGGCTGGTAGTCCGAATTATTATCCTCCCGCCATGCATCAATTAGGAATGATGTATACTCAGGGTCTTGGAGTTACGGTTGATCCGGTCAAAGCGCAGCAATGGTTTGATAAGGCAATAGCGAAGGGGTATCGTTAGGGTTGTCTGTCGGAGGGCAGGGTCTGTTTTACATTTCGCTCTGCCGAGCCAGAAAGCATTCGATTTTCGAGAACCGCAGCGGAGCATATGTTGGTAATATGTGAGCAGCGGATCGCAGAAAATCGATGCTTTATGGCCGGCAGAGTAGAAATGTAAACAGACCCTAACACACTTCACTCCTCTCACATAGATAATCCTCACTCCCCGACTCAACTTGAATTGTCACATGATTAATACGAAATTTCTCTTTTAAGATAACATTAATTTTTTTGTAATCTTCATCAGAAAGTTTTTTCTCAGGCATAATCAAATGCACAGTGAGCGCAACTTCCTTGGTGCTTAATCCCCAAATATGTAAATCATGCACCGCTGTTACACCGGGTAAACTTTCTAAGAATGTTTGTACACCTTGTTGATCAATGTGATGTGGAATGGCATCCAGAATTAATCGGATTGAATCGCGCAATAACCCCTTAGTTCCCCATAGAATAACCGCTACAATCATTAACCCAACTAATGGATCAATCCACGTTTTATGAGTCAATAAAATCAATACAGCTGCAATGACAACGCCAATTGAAATCACTGCATCACCTAATAAATGCAAAAAAGCACCTTTGATATTTAAATCATCATGCGCGCCTCTCATGAATAACAAAGCAGTTCCGCCATTGATAAAAATACCAATCACAGCAACTACAATCATAATGTAACTATTTACTTCACTGGGATGAAAAAATTTATAGATAGATTCATAAGTAATTAATGCTGATGTTGCAACTAAAATTAATGCATTGGTCAGCGCTGCAAGAATTGTCGTGCGTTTAAAGCCATAGCTATAACGTTTACGCGCTGATAATGTCAGTAACCAATTGGCTCCCCATGCTAGACCTAACCCAAAGACGTCACCAAAGTTGTGCGCAGAGTCAGCTAATAAACTCATTGAATTGGCTAGCAGAGCATAAAAAGCCTGAAAAAGAGTAAATGCAAAATTAAGTATAAATGCAGTTGCAAATGCAAAATTAAATGATTGCGGTGCATGATGATGCGTCGCATGACTATGGTTATTGTGATCGTGAGAATGGTGATTATGACTCATGATGTTAATCTCTCAATAATTTATCAGATGATGCTAACGGAGTAGGGTAGCGTAGTGTGACCCAATAACACGATACAATAAATGTTAAAATGGTTGCGGCTTGTATCAGATACGATATTTCGGGTCGCACAATTTTTGCTTCTAAGGCTAAAAAGATAATTAATAGAGAAAATTCACTAATTTGTCCTAACCGCACGCCAATTTCCCAACTTAAGCTTTTTGCTTCACCGGATTTTTGTAAAAGCCAGCTGAATACGCAGGGTTTAATAATAAGCATGACGCCCGCTAAAGCGAGTGCAGGTAGAATAACTTGAGGTAAATAATCTAAATTAAATCCTGCGCCAATGGCGAAAAAGAAAATAATTAAGAAAAAATCGCGTAATGGTTTTAAACTTTCTGCAATATAAAGGGAAATCGGGCTACTGGCTAAAGCGACTCCCGCAATAAACGCACCAATTTCTTCCGATAATCCTAAAAAATAAGCGAACTCTGCCATGCACAAACACCAGCCGATAGATAAAATAAAAATATACTCATGAATTTTGTCAAAGCGAGCGAGTAACTTTGTTAATACGTAGCGTTGAAAAACATAGGCTATCAACAATAAGGCTGGAAAAGCAATGATAATGAGCCCAAGGCTACCAAAAGAAAGTTCATGAGTACTTATTCCCTGCAAAACGAGTAAGAAAGCGATGGCGATCAAGTCTTGGAGTAACAAGATACTCGCCATAAGCTCGCCTGTATGTTGATGATGTAGAAAGGTTGTAGGTAATAGTTTTAATCCAATAATGGTGCTAGAAAACATCATTGTGATACCAATAATGACACTTTCTTGAAAACTGAATTTAAATAAATAGCTGATTCCAGTTCCAAGAATTAAAAATACGACAGAGCTTCCCAGTGTGACCCAGCTACTTTTTCGTAACGAGTGCAAAAGATTTTGTGGCTGCAGATTAAGCCCTAGTAAAAACAACAAAAATATAATGCCAATATCACCCGTTTGCTCGATGATGGCTGAATCGTTAACCAGTTTTAATCCCCACGGACCTAAAATCGCTCCAAGCAAAATGTATGCAACGAGTAAGGATTGCCGCGTGAACAAAGCCATCGTAGCGAGTATGGCAGTTCCCGTGAAAATCAAAAAAATGACATGTATAGTGGATTGATGCATTATTCATCCTCGCTTAAAGAGACGAGTGAAGCATTGCCTCCCGCAGCTGTGGTATTAATTGAAATCGTACGTTCAACGCATAATCGTGGCAAATAGTGCGGGCCACCGGCTTTGGGACCCGTTCCTGAAAGTTTTTCACCACCAAAAGGTTGAACGCCTACTACTGCACCTATCATATTACGATTCACGTAAATATTGCCAACAGGCATGCGGCTTGCAATGTAATTGATTGTCGCATCAATACGACTATGAATGCCTAATGTAAGCCCATAACCGGTATTGATGATGGCATCCAGTACTTTATCTAAATCTTTTGCGGAGTAGCGAATGACGTGCAGAATAGGTCCAAATACTTCGCGTTTCAAACTGTCTAAGTCTTTTAATTCAAATACACAAGGCGAGAAGAAATGACCTTGCGGAAGATTTTGCGTGGGTATTTGATAAAGTAAAGTGGCTTCTTGCTGCATTTTAGCGAAATGATTTTGTAACATTTGCAAGGAATTTTCATCGATAACGGGTCCAATATCAGTGGATAATAAACTCGGATCACCCAAAACCAGTTCCGCCATGGCGCCTTTAAGCATATTCAATACGCGAGTAGCAATTTCTTCTTGTAAGAAGAGTACACGCAGTGCTGAACAGCGTTGGCCAGCGCTATTGAATGCAGAATGCAGCACATCGGAAACCACTTGTTCAGGAAGTGCGGAAGAATCAGCAATCATTGCATTTTGTCCGCCTGTTTCTGCAATGAGTGGAACAATAGGCCCAGGTCGTTCCGCTAAGGTTTGTTGAATTATTTTTGCAGTTTCAGTCGAGCCAGTGAAAATGACACCTGCTACACGCATATCAGCAACGAGTTTCGCGCCAATCACTTCGCCACGACCTGGCAAAAGTTGCAATACTTCATTAGGAATCCCTGCGAGATGTAGTAAACGAATGGCTTCAGCAGCAATCAGTGGTGTTTGTTCTGCAGGTTTTGCGATCACAGTATTTCCACTGGCAAGCGCGGCAGCGACTTGTCCAATGAAAATGGCTAAAGGAAAATTCCAAGGACTAATACAGACAATGACACCGCGCGGGTGCAGAGCGAGTTGATTTAATTCTCCTGTTGGACCGGGTAAATTTTCTAACGATAAATCTTTGCGTGCGCGTGCAGCATAATAACGACAAAAATCAACAGCCTCACGTATTTCGGAAATGCAATCCGGAATACTTTTTCCACCTTCTCGAGAAATCACTGAGATTAAAGAAGACATATGTTTTTCAAATAAATCAGCAGCGCGCTCTAAATGCATTGCACGATCATTTACTGCGGTTTTTGCCCATTGTTGGGTTGCAGCAAATGCAGTCGCTAAGGCATTTTCCACATCTTCAGTTGTGGCTTCATAAACTTTTCCAATTATGTCGTTTTTGTTGCTGGGTGATGTTATTGATTGCGCGGAAGAATTTTTTATTTCTTTTCCATCAATAATAGGGTTAGCTATCCATTGTTGTTTAGTAGCCGTTTCCATGGCTTTTTTTAACTCCATCAGCGTATGTGTATTGGAAAGATCAATACCGCGTGAATTTTTTCGTTCTGCGCCATAAATATTTTGCGGTAATGGAATATGCGGATGTGGTTTATTTGGCAAGCTAGCAATGCGCGCAACTGGATCAGTAATGACTTTTTCAGTAGGAGTATTTTCATTAACAATAAGATTGATAAATGAAGTATTGGCGCCATTTTCTAACAAGCGACGCACCAAATAACAGAGTAAATCTTTATGACTGCCGACAGGTGCATAAATTCGACAAGGAAGATTGAGATTTTCTTTACCCACGATTTGATCGTAGAGTGATTCACCCATGCCATGTAAACATTGGAATTCAAAATCTTTACGTGTGCCTGCCATTTCTAAAATAGCTGCAACCGAGTATGCATTGTGTGTACCAAATTGCGGATAGAAACACTCGGGTTCCGCAAGTAATTTTTTAGCGCACGCAATAAAAGAAACATCGGTGGAATTTTTACGAGTAAAAACCGGGTATCCTTCAAGGCCTAACAACTGGCTTTTTTTGATTTCAGCATCCCAGTAAGCACCTTTTATCAGTCTGACCATGAGTCTGCGTTTATGCCGTTTAGAAAGATCGGCAAGCCAATCAATGACAAAGGGAGCGCGTTTTTGGTATGCCTGCACAGCCAGTCCTAAGCCTTCCCAGCCATCTAAGCTAGGATCGCTGAAAACCATTGCAATGATTTCTAATGAAAGTTCAAGGCGTTCAGCTTCTTCGGCGTCCACTGTTAAGCCTATGTTTTGTTCTTTTGCTTGTTTAGCGAGGGCAAGTAAACGGGGTGCCAATTCAGCTAAGACTCGCTCACGCTTAGCGACTTCATAGCGTGGGTGCAACGCGGATAGTTTTACTGAAATACCAGAACCATGGATGGGACCAAGATTGTTTGCAGCTTTGCCAACAGCGGCGATGGCGTTTTGATAAGATTTAAAATAAGTTTCTGCATCTTCTGCTGTATATGCGGATTCTCCCAGCATATCGTAAGAGTAACGATATCCTTTTTCTTCTTGTTTCTTTGCGCGCTCGAGTGCTTCATTAATGGTTTCACCCATCACGAATTGTTTGCCAATCATTTTCATACTTTGTAGAACAATAGGGCGAATGATAGTACCGCTCGCCCGGCTAAATAATTTCTTAAGGGTCGTGCCTAAAGTTTTTTGATCACTTAATGTGGGCGCTAAAACCGTTCCTGTTAGCATCAATGACCATGTTGCAGCATTGACAAATAATGAATTACTAAAACTTAAATGTTGACCCCATTCCGCGGTAGAAATTTTATCGCTAATCAATCGATCAATGGTTTCGCGATCTGGAATGCGTAGCAGAGCTTCTGCTAAGCACATCAGTGCAATCCCTTCCTCACTGGAAAGATCATACTCATGCAAAAAAGCATCCAATCCACCTTGTTTCTTACGATATTTACGTATGCCCATAACGAGCTTGTTGGCGCGTTTATGGATATCGCTAAGTTCAGTTGGGCTAAACATAGCTTTTTGCAATAATTTATTGACACATTGAGTCTCATCAGCGCGGTAAGCGGATGTAATAGCATCAAATAACGGCGATTGTTTGGAGAAGGGGGTGGTAGTCAGCATAATTTTGTTTTCCTGGTGCTTTATTGGATAATTGACGGTATTCTAACTGGAATTCGCCTTGAGCTGTAGAGCTGTCATTGCGAGCCCTGCGCCTTTTGCAGGGCGCGGCAATCCAGGACAATGACTGGATCGCCACGGCCAAGCGCTTCGCGGCCTCGCGATAACGCAGTTGTTTTAATGAGGTAGCCCTTTGTGTAGGGTATGGTTCTTAATATCAATTATAGTAGGTAAAATATATCCTTGTTATCTAAATTAAAAACATTAACTATCGCCTCCCGTTTCCGCGGCTTATTACCTGTCGTGATTGATGTGGAAACATCAGGGTTATCCCCTACTACAAATGCATTGCTGGAAATTGCTGCCATTCCTCTTCTCATGGATAAGCAAGGTAAATTATATTTTAATCAAACCTATGCGTTTCACATTGAGCCTTTTATGGGTGCCCACATGGACTTAGAAGCTTTAGCAGTGAATAAGATAGACCCAGATAATCCACTGCGCTATGCAATTCCAGAACAGCAGGCGCTACATCTGGTTTTTTCTCGTATTAAAGAGATTCTTGCAGAAACGGGATGTCAACGTGCAGTCTTAGTGGGTCATAATGCATGGTTTGATTTGGCTTTTATTCAAGCAGCAGTAAAACGATGTTATCTCAAAAGTAATCCGTTTCATTCTTTTACAACATTTGATACAGCAACGTTATCAGCAGTGGCTTTAGGTGAGACTGTATTGGCAAAAGCAGCGCGGCGTGCAGGGATAGGGTTTGACGTTAATCTAGCGCATTCCGCTATTTATGATGCCACTCAAACGGCAGAGTTATTTTGCTATATTGTGAATGGTATGCGATTTGATTAAAAGCACTAACAGGATTCCAAAAAAATATTAGAGTTCTTTCCAAACCTCGTATTTTGTTGTTAATCGAGGCGCGCACCGAGTAACGCACTGGTAGAAATAAAAAAGCCCACCTAAGTGGGCTTTTGTGATACAGATAAAGATTAACCAAACTTGACAGCAACAAACACTTGAGCGCTGTTACCGGTTTTGAAGAATCTGTTCTTATCTCTTTCTCTTTCTCGATCACGTCTATCAACTACAACAACATCATCATTATCACGATGACTTCTGCTATAAGCTGTATCATGAGCAAGCATGATGCCTAGTGTGGTATTCATGCATGGATCGATAGTATAGCCGAGAGTATAGCGGTGTCTAGGTAAGAAGAGGTTTACAGCTTGGCCAGTCCAGCCATACCCAGCTACAATAGACTGTTGTGCACACCAAGCGTTGAAGCTATAACTTGCCATTGCATCAGCAGCCCAAGGTCTAGCACCTTTCTCTTCGAAGAAGTCTTCGAATCTAAAGTCGAAGATCGATGCTTTTGGTAAATCAAATCTGTTGAAATGCTTGGTAGCTGTAACATAACGAACACCTAGACCAAATCCTGATGCGTTTACGTTAGCAAATGCAGTTGCACCTGGAACAGAGCCTCTGAAGGAGCCTAAGTCGTCAAAAGTGTTAAGGAATGGGTTATGGCTAACAGCGTATGCAACATCGTTTACGCCAATGATGTTAGACAGATAACCAACGCCTAAGTCATATCCAAAGCAATCATCTATATGAGTAAAGGCAAGTTGTGCGCCGTAAACGCCACTGTGATGACGGAAGAATCCTCTATCAAAATCATCGTTATCGTGACGGAAGATTCTTTGTTTTGATAAATTGTTATCAAATGCGTAAATCGACCCATGGAAACCCATTTGAGTGATAAAGCCTGCAGTAGCTGCAACTTGCAATGCTTCTGTCATGACTTGTGTCACTGGTCGGATGATTGGATGGATTTTGTATTCGCCAAAGTTTATAAATTGTTTACCTGCTTCAAAGAAGAAGGGTGATTGAGTGAAATCACCAAACAATAAATAGCCTTGTTCAAGGTTAAGTGTGTTTCGTGGATACACAGCACTGTATTGACCTAATCTTGATGGGCCACTTGCACTGCTGTAGCTTAAGCTCATAAAAGCTTTCGCCCAGCTGTTTACGTTTGCATTGACGTTTAAATAAGCATCATTCAATGAAACATGTTTGAGGTTTTCACCTTCAAAGCCTCTGTCTCTGTTTCCAGCAAGATAGCTGTTAACAGTTATACCGCCAGCCCAAGAAAGTGGCTTGTTGCAACCCACGGTTGGTTTTGCACGACCAACGTTTTGGTTCATTATGTCCATAACTTGTTGGTACATATCGGGTGCTGGGCATACTTCATACGGAGGTGCTGGTGGTACGTCTCTAAAACCTCTGTACTCATGTGTACGTTCGCTTACACGATGGTGTTTTTTTGCAACGTGATGCGTGCGTACTTTTTTGTGATGTTTCTTTGGGGAAGTTTGTTGGGAATCATCAGCTAACGCTGGATAGCTAACCAACACACTAGCTGCGCTCATTATTGCAACGATGTGTTTTAATTTCATGCTCTAGTATCTCCTTGATAGTTTTGGTTGATCCGGACGAGATTAAAATTACCATAAATATCTTTCATTGCAAGCAAAATTTAATTAAAACTGCTTAAAATAAGTATTTTGATTTTTTTGCTCACACTATCTAAAAAACGGATAGCTTATTTTTTAGATAGCTACGCCATTCTCGTAGCGGAATTTTAAATAAAGAGTAGAATAATTGAAAGCGCAAAGGTGAAAAAATTCGACTATTTTTTTTCAAAAAATAAACATTAATTTACTTTTTGTATAATTATCAATCTTTTTTGAGAAGCGATGACATACATTGAGTGACAACAATGCGAAAAAAAACCCGCTTTCTCGCGGGTTTTAAATTTTAAATAAAACGAATAAATAAAAAATAATTTTATAGCTCAGCCGCTCTTTCTTCTAAAAATTCTGCAATACCTTTAGAAGTCGGTTGAATTCCAATATCACCTTTATTCCATCCAGCTGGGCAAACTTCGCCATGTTTTTCGTGGAATTGTAATGCATCAACTAAACGAATGAGTTCATCAATGTTACGTCCGAGTGGTAAATCATTGATAATCTGTGAACGCACAATACCATTTTTATCAATTAAGAATGCTCCACGCAATGCAATATGATCAGTTGGGTGTTCAACACCATATGCTTGGCAAATGCGGTGATTCACATCGGCGACAAGTGGATAATTTACTGCACCAATACCACCATCTTTAACCGCTGTTTTGCGCCATGCACTATGCGTAAATTGTGAGTCAATCGAGATTCCGATTACAACAGTGTTACGTTGAGTGAATTCTTTAATTCGATTGTTTAAAGCAATTAACTCCGATGGGCAAACAAAAGTAAAATCGAGTGGGTAGAAGAAAATCATCCCATACTTATTTTTAATCATTTCAGATAATTGAAATTTATTGGTAATTTCGCCATTTGCTAATACAGCTGCTGCGGTAAAATCAGGTGCTTGTCTGCCAACTAATATGTTCATTTTGACCTCATCTGTTTAAGGGGTTACTGCTTAAAAGCATAAAGCTGCCATTATATCATAGAACGTAGAATAATTGACAAGATCTAAGTCGTTGACTTAGTACGTATTCCAATTGCATCAATGCTGCGAGGACCTCTGCATGCTCCTAGCACCATCGAAACCCTCACCTGTCTAGCAAGCGCGGGATGGTTGTGAAGAGAAGCAGTGTTCTACCGCTGCACTTTGCGGTATTATCTTACTCTTTAACCTAGATTTGGCAGTTAAACCCGTAGCGAGGGAGGCAAATGCGTTGAAGATAGGAACTTTTTTTGGTCTTTTTTGGCGAGGCAGTACTCACTTGTACGGCGAGCCAAAAAGGATCGAAAAAAGTTCCTAGATTCAATACAGTTGCCTATCGCAGTAGGGTTTAACTGCCGAATCTAGGTTTAAAGTCTAGGAGTATGGAGTGGTATGAGTGAAGAATTTTTGCCGTTTTCTCGTCCTTCTATTAGTCGAGAAGCGATTAATGAAGTAGTTGCTTGTCTAGAATCAGGCTGGATTGCAACGGGTCCGCGAGTTGCACAATTTACTGAAGCGCTGCAATCTTATTTTAACGCTCCTTATGCGTTACCTTTAACGTCAGCAACTGCGGGATTACATCTTACTTTGCTCGCGCTGAATTTAAAACCAGGTGATGAAGTTATTACTACGCCGCTGACTTTTGCTGCCACGCTAAATACTATTGTTTTAGCAGGAGCTAAGCCGGTGCTAGTCGATGTTGATTTACAAACTTATAATTTAGATCTCAATCAACTCGAAGAGGCTATTACAGAAAAAACCCGCGCTATTATGCCTGTACATTTTGCTGGTTTGCCAGTTGATTTAGATATTCTTTATCAAATTGCTGAAACGCATGAGTTGCGTGTTGTGGAAGACGCCGCGCATGCAATGGGTACTGAGTATAAAGGTAAGCGCATTGGAAGTTTTGGTGATATTCAAGTTTTTAGTTTTCACCCCACTAAAAATATTACCACAGGCGAAGGCGGGTGTATTGTTACGCGCGATGCAGAATTGGCTCGAAAAATCGGCTTATTGCGTTTTCATGGTATCGATCGCGAAGCATGGAATCGTTATGGAAAAGGCGGTGTGCAGGATTACGAAATTGTTTTGGCAGGTTTTAAATATAACATGATGGATATCCAAGCAGCATTAGGATTACATCAACTGAAAGAACTGGATAGTTTTATTGAACGTCGCAATCAATTGGCCGAGCGTTATCAAGAGGCTCTGGTCGATTGGGCGCAATGGACATTGCCAAATATCCCCAGTTTTCCACATCGACATGCATGGCATATTTATACGCCCTTATTGAATGAGCACGTTGCAAAAATGAATCGCAATGAATTTATGCAAGCCATGAAAGCAAAAAATATTGGAACAGGATTACATTATCGTGCTGCACACTTATATCCATTTTATCGCGAAACGTTTGGGTTTAAGCCAGGGGATTTTCCAAACGCGGAAAATATAGGTGAACGTGTTGTCAGTTTACCTTTATTTCCAGGCATGACAGATGCTGAACATGATCGTGTGTTGGATGTAATGTATAGTGTTTTTAACTAATGAGAATTCTATGAAGATATTAATTTTAGGCGCAAATGGTTTTATAGGTAGCAATTTAAGTGAAGCTATTTTGACTAAAACCAAATGGCAAGTGTATGCAATGGATTTAGCGCAAGATAAATTAGAAAAATGTCTAAACCAACCAAGATTTCACTTTTCAAAAGGCGATATTACCGTCAATCAAGAATGGATTGCTGAACACGTGCAAAAATCCGATGTGGTTTTGCCACTTGCAGCCATCGCAAATCCTGCAGTGTATGTGCAAAATCCACTGCGCGTTTTTGAGTTAGATTTTGAAGCCAATTTAAAAATTATTCGACATTGTGTGCATGAAAAAAAACGAATTATCTTTCCATCTACATCGGAAGTGTATGGTATGTGTAATGACGTGGCATTTGATGAGGAAGAAAGTAATTTAGTGACAGGTCCTATTCATAAAGAACGTTGGATTTATTCAACCTCTAAACAATTGCTTGATCGTGTGATTTATGCTTATGGCAGACATCATGATTTATCTTACACATTATTTCGTCCATTTAATTGGTATGGTCCAAAGTTAGATGATATTTTAAATCCCAAGCCAGGTGCTTCGCGTGTGTTAACGCAATTTATTGGAAATATTTTGCGTGGTGAAGATATTATGTTGGTGGGTGGTGGCGCACAGCAGCGTTGTTTTATGCACATCGATGATGGCGTAGATGCATTGTTAAAAATTATCGAAAACCAAGATGATCGTGCACACAAGAGAATTTTTAACATTGGTAATCCAAATGAAAATGTTTCTATTCGAGCTTTAGCAGAATTATTAATCCGCCTTATTAAGACTTATCCAAAATATGCAAAAGCAGCAAATAAAACTCATCTTATCGATGTTGACCCTGAGCAATATTATGGTAGGGGTTATCAAGATGTTTCGTTACGTGTCCCAGCCATTTATCGCGCAGAAAAATATTTGGATTGGAAGCCTGAGGTTAACTTGGAAGCTGGATTGAAAAAAACTCTAGATTTTTATTTGGAGTAATTGTTTTTATTGTTATAAAATTTTAGGCGAACGGTGATCGTGGTGTTGAATTGGTGGGCACGGCCAAAGAGCGGCCTTTGCCCACAGCTACAGCTTGCCTGCGTTCAAATGTTCTTCACATCGGTGTATATAAATTTTCGCCATTCCATCTTCTGGAAAAAGAGCTAATATTTTTTTAAATAAGTCCATGGCATGATTAAAATCTTGTTGTTGATAAGTCAAAAACGCTTTGCGTGAGAGCTCGCAGAGTTCAATTTGTTGTGAGGTTGGAGGAAAATCGACAGAACCTTCCTTGCCCGCGACTAATTCATAGATTGCTGTGGGTTGCAATTTTCCTTTCACTTGAACAATATCTAATGGCCTAAATAAAAATTGATTTGCACATTTTTCGTAGATAGCTTGGCTCACCACAATTTCTGTGTGATAGATTTTGTTAATGGTTTCGAGGCGTGCAGCAAGATTCACTGTATCACCGATAGCTGTATAGTTTAAACGATCAGAAGAGCCCATGTTGCCTACGATGGCTATTCCACTATGCAATCCAAAGCGTGTCGGAAAAAGTGATTTGCCGGCTTGTAACCATTCTGCATTCATTATCTCAACTTGTTTTCGACAAGCGAGTGTTGCTTGGCAGGCATTGGCAATATGGTCAGGATCTTCTATGGGTGCTCCCCAGAAAGCCATAATGGCATCACCAATATATTTATCAATGTTGCCTTTGTTTTGTTGGATGATGTGGGTCAGTGAGTTTAAGTATTCAGAGATGTGAATCATTAATGTTTCTGCAGCAGTTTTTTCTGCTGCTTCAGTGAAATTAGCAATATCTGAGAATAACACAGTGATTTCTTTTTTTTGGCCGCCGACTTCTGCAATGGTGCGTGTTTGTAGTAATTGTTCTACCAGTGTTTTAGGAACATATTTAGCAAAGGAAGAGAGCGCAGATTTTGTTGCGCGTAACGCATCAATCATGACTTGTACTTCATAGATGTGGGTTTTAATAGGTATTTTTTTATCGAATTGGAGTTTCACGATTTCTTTTGTTTCGTCAGCAAGACGCATAATGGGTCTTGAAATCGTGTGTGCAAAAATAATGACAAGCATTAATCCAATGAGCAACATAATCAGAGAGAATATCAATGTTTGTTGGTCGGTGCGCTTAATGGCTCCTACGAAAACATCAATAGGCAAAATAGTTGCGATTTCCCAAGTTTCTTCTTTGCTAAAGGCATAAGGAGTAAAATTTGCAATGTAGCTTACTCCTTTGAATTCGAAATTAAAGCTTCTTTTTCCTATTTTTTGGTGCAAGTTATAAGCTTCGTTAATGAGTGGGTTGTTAATATCGCTTAGCCGTGGTAGTCGGTCATGAATTTGTTGCGTGTTAAAATCTTTTTCATAACTGATAATTTCCCCATGACGATTGATGATAAAAACAGTGCCGCGATTACTGAGAGAAAAGTTTTTTAATTGTTGCGTAATTAAATCCACGCTCAAGTCTGCTGCTGCAACACCCGCAAGTTTATTGTTAATCCAAATAGGAAAAGAAATAGTGATCCCCGGTTTTTTTGTGCTGTAAAATTGATATACGCCAATCCAATAGTGATTCGTTAAATTTTTTGCGCCAATGTACCAGGGCCGTGTGAGTGGATCGTAAGAAACTGGAATATTTTTTTCCTCGCTAATTAAAATATCGTTTTCATTTTTATAATTTGCGGTAAGCAATGTTGATTTATCTTTATGTATTGCCATTTCAGAAAGAAAATTTGTTTGTGCTGGAATATGGAGTATATTGCTAAATGGAGCAGTGCTCTGCTCCCCTTTATTTGTGACGTGTGTTTCAATAAAAGTGTTACCTTGGGTATCAGATAAATAAACGCTATTTAATTGTGGATAGACTTCTAAAATTGTATGCATGAATGCAGAAAGCGCACTCATGTCGGCGAGATTGATAAGCCGATCATTTATTAAGTAGCGAGAAATCGTGATAAATGGGGTTGGCCGTAAATACCCGTCGAGTTTTTCTATGATTATTTGATTCGTACGCTCAATCAGATCTTTCCCTACTTTCAAAACAGCTGCCGTACTGCGTGTGTAAGTATAGGAAATAATGACCAGAACAGTAAAAAAGAATAAAGAAAAGAAAATAGTTAAAATATCAACACGCAGCTTGCGTTTTTTACGTAACAGCAAAATTGAGTCCTCGACTAAACATCGTCATTCTCGTCCCAGCGGAAGCGGGGGACGTTTTAAAAAGCAACAAAAAGAACTCGTCATTGCGAGCCTCACGCTTTAGCTTTATGTGAGGCGTGGCAATCCAGAATGGTGATAAGTTGTAGGCAGTACTGGATTGCTTCGTCGCAAAAGGCGTGCTCCTCGCAATGACGGTGTGAATAGTTACCTTTTAAGCAACAATGTCTTTTATTTTAACGGGTTCGAAAATAGATACAAGCGTCTCATGCGTATCAATTTCAATTTCAGGTGCAAGAAAATGTTTATCTTGCATGGGCTGAGCCGCTTTTTTTGAGGTATTCACTGCAGGATTTTTAGAAATTATCTTGCGGAATTCATCGTCCATGATGGTATCTCCTATGTCTTATATTCTATGTCTCTATTATACTCCCATGACATAAAGTGGGATGTTGAAAATATCGAAAGTTTCTGTTGACAGTTATCTTATTGAATTATATATGGTTTTAAAGGTCAAGATGAATGGTGCATAATCAACTGATACTAAGCCGCGATGAAGTGCGAGAGCTCGATCGCCGTGCTATTGAGGAATATGGAATCCCCGGTATAGTCTTGATGGAAAATGCAGGGCGTTGCATTGTCGATTATCTCTTATCGCAGGATGTACAAGGCAATATAATTGTTTGCTGTGGAAAAGGAAACAATGCAGGTGATGGTTTTGTTATTGCGCGTCATTTGAGTAATCAGGATCTATCCCTGCAGGTATTATTATTTGCAAAGCCAGACAAGCTTACAGGCGATGCAAAAACGAATTTTGAGATTCTTGTAAAATCTTCTATACCAATCATCATCGTTGATGATAAAAATTTTAATTCTGTATTAAATGATATCTTACCGAATGCAAATTGGATTATCGATGCATTATTTGGCACAGGATTGTATGGAACGGTTCAGCCGCCATTTGATAAAATTATTCAAGCTATTAATAAAGCGAATAAAAAAACTTTATCGGTAGATATTCCATCGGGTTTAGATTGTGACTCAGGTGAACCATTAGGGGTTGCTGTGAAAGCAACGCATACCGTTACTTTTGTGGCTTATAAAAAAGGATTTATGAATCCGCAAGCAAAAAAATATTTAGGTAATATTCATGTGGTTAATATCGGGCTACCCAAAGTATTAATTTAGACTTTATTACACCAACGGCTAGCAAAAATTAAGTGAGGCCGTGATGGCTTGATTTCCCAGTTCTTTCAATTTTTTTTAGTAAGTCACATCGAAGATTTCTTGTTTTGCTGTCGCATTCTTCAAGGGCGGCATTGATGTTTGCAAAAAATACTGCGTTTTCAACTAAATTTTTATCATCAATTATTTTGTTATCATAAAGCCAAGTGGATCCCTGTGTAAAAGCATCACGGGATAACATTTGTATTTGCAAAAAAGCGCAATACAAATGTTAATTAGGCACGCGTTGAATACGAGCGCCTAGCTGTAAAAACTTTTCTTCGATACGCTCATAACCACGATCAATATGATAAATGCGGTCGATGCTGGTTTCTCCATGAGCCGCAAGTCCAGCTAAAACTAAACTAGCTGAAGCACGTAAATCTGTTGCCATAGTGGGTGCGCCTTGCAAATTATCGACACCGGTGCAAATCGCCGTATTACCTTTTAGAGCAATTTTTGCGCCCATGCGTTGCAATTCTTGTACGTGCATGAAACGATTTTCAAATACAGTTTCAGTGATAATTCCTGTGCCTTCTGCAATCGAATTTAATGCCATGATTTGAGCTTGCATATCAGTCGGGAACGCAGGATAAGGCGCGGTACTGACATTGATCGCTTTAGGCCGATTGCCTTTCATATCCAGCGAAATCCAATCGTCGCCGGTTTCGATCTGAGCGCCGGTTTCGCTTAATTTCAGCAGAATGGATTCCAATAAGTTGGGACGCGTGTTTTTTAATTTCATTTTTCCGCGAGTAATAGCTGCAGCTGTGAGATAAGTTCCTGTTTCGATACGGTCTGGTAAAGCATGGTAGTGTCCACTGGAAAGCTCATCTATACCGTCAATCACGATTGTTGAGCTTCCTGCACCACTGATTTGTGCGCCTAACGTATTTAAAAAGTTTGCTAAATCTTCTACTTCAGGTTCACGTGCCGCATTGTGAATAATGGTTTGTCCTTTGGCGAGTACTCCAGCCATCATAATATTTTCTGTACCCGTGACTGTGACTAAATCCATCACAATTGTTGCGCCTTGTAAGCGTTTTTTTGCGGTTGCCTTGATGTAGCCGTTTTCAACAAGAATATCGGCACCCATTGCATGCAAGCCTTTTAAATGCTGATCAACAGGTCGTGTTCCGATTGCGCAACCGCCTGGCAATGATACATCGGCTTCGCCAAAACGACTCAATAAAGGGCCTAGCACGAGTATGGATGCACGCATGGTTCTAACCAGTTCATAAGGCGCATGAAAAGAGTGTACCTTGCTAGCATCCACTTCAATATTAGAGTATTCATCGAGTGTTAAATGTACGCCCATTTGGCCCAGCAAACTCATGATGGTAGTGACATCATGCAGATGCGGGATATTGCTAATGCGAATAGGTGCTGATGTTAATAATGTGGCAGCTAAAATGGGTAATGCAGCATTTTTCGCGCCGGAAATACGGATTTCACCATTTAAAGGGATATTGCCGTGAATGATTAATTTATCCATGTTTTAAGACTCATGTTGGGTTTGTTGATGCCATTCTTCTGGAGTGAAGGTTTTAATAGAAATGGCATGTATGGTGCCATCTGCAATTCGGTTGCCTAGTGTAGCATAAACGAGTTGCTGTTTTTGAATGCGATTTTTGCCTGTAAATTCGGGGCTAATGACGGTTGCATTAAAGTGTACGCCATCATCACCTTCAATAATAGCAGTGCAGTCTTTTAAGCCTGTCTCGATTAATTTTTTGATGTCATTTGGGCGCATAACGGTGCTTCTTGAAAGTGTGTTAAGCGTAACGCAAGTGTCTAGATTCGTCAAATGGATATATGCTTTTTTTCCTAAAATCCTGGGGAATTTGCAGTTGAGGGCGATAAGCGATTCCTTGCTGTTCAACGCGTGTTATAATTGCTCTATCTTAACTTAACGTAGGATAGCAGCATTGAATATTGATCTCTCCACAGGCTTATTGGATCCCGCGCGTCGCCATCTGGTTTCTAAGCATTGTGATGCACGTCCTGCTAATACAGTCATTGATATGATTGTAGTGCACAGCATCAGTTTGCCACCGGGTGAATTTGGTTCAGATGCTATAGAACAATTTTTTTGTGGGCAGCTCAATTTTTCTGCTCATCCTTATTTTAAAACGATAGCTAACCTCAGAGTGTCAGCGCATTTATTGATAGACCGCGCAGGAAAAATTACGCAGTTTGTTCCATTTTCACAACGCGCTTGGCATGCAGGAAAATCTTTTTTTCAAGGTCGTGAGCAGTGTAATGATTTTTCCATTGGAATTGAACTTGAGGGCACAGATGATATTCCCTATGAAAAAATTCAATATGCGCAATTGGCTAACGTGATTCAGCAATTAATGAAAGCGTATCCAGCCATCACGCGAGATCGAATTGTGGGTCACTCCGATATTGCCCCTGGGCGTAAGACAGACCCGGGGGCGGTTTTTGATTGGAAATATTTAGATTCTTTAACCTAATTTGGGTTATTTTGAAATATCGAATTCGTGTATAATGCCACCCCATGTTTATATCGAAAACTCGCTAATCATTATATATAGGAAGATTTAGCATGACATTTATTATCGTCTTAATTTCGCTCATCATAGAGCGATTTTTTGATTGGAGCCATTTGCGCCATTGGGAATGGCTAGTTCGCTATCAGCAATGGATGAATAATCGGTTCGCTCATTGGTCAGTGTATCTCGCCACTTTGGTCGCGGTATTGCCATTACTCATTGCTGTGGGAGTAGTCAATCATCTTTTATCGGGTGTGTTATTTGGACTGTTAACGTTACTATTTGGCGTATTTATCCTCGTTTATTGTTTTGGCCCAGAAAATTTTTGGGCACAAATTTATTCGTGCATCGCTATCTTACAAAAAGATGATTCTGAAGCTGCAATGAAAGAAATTGGCGCTTTATTTAGAATTAAACCCACCCGTAAATCGCAAGCGTTTCATTTAACACTAATTCGCACCTTGTTTGTAGAGTCGCATCGTCGTGTATTTGCGGTTTTATTTTGGTTCGTTATTCTTGGACCTATTGGTGCAGTGTTATATCGCTTTATTGCAATCAATAGTGAACAGCCTGGGCCCGGTGCTTTCACACGGCGGCAAATGCTGCGCATAATAGATTGGTTGCCGGTGCGTGTTTACACCTTTATTTTTGCACTCGGTGGTCACTTTACCGAAGTATTTCCACATTGGAGGCGCCGCGTCATCAGTGGTTTAGGAGTGAACCGAACGTTGCTGACACATTGCGGTGTCGCAGCTTTAGATGTCGTGAAAGATGGGCACATTCCTGAAGATGGATCGGTTGAGCAGAAAACCATTGCATTGCTTGATCGAGTCTATGTCATGGCATTGGTTATTTTGGCTATCGTTGTGTTGATCATTTAGTGAAAAATATTGCCAAGGGATTACTGTTATTTTTAATTAGTACTTTAGTCCATGCTCACACAGTGACAGACGATGTGGGTCAACAAGTCGTGCTCAAGCATCCTGCGCAACGTATTATTAGCCTGGCCCCTGATTTAACGGAATTATTGTTTGCAGCAGGTGCGGGTGATCGCATTGTGGGTGTGATGCAAGGCAGTGATTATCCGGCAGCAGCAAAAAAGATTCCTAGAGTTGCAAATTATCAGAGTGTCAATATAGAAGCGATTTTAGCTTTACGTGCAGATTTAATTGTAGTTTGGACACAAGGAAATTTAGCCGAAAAATTAAAAAGATTAGGCATCCCGATTTATCGTAGCCAGCAAGAAAAATTAACCGATATCCCAGCTACATTAAAACGCTTGGGTTATTTAGCAGGAACAGAAAAAATAGCGAATCGAGCAGCAGAAGATTTTTTGCAGCGTTATACGCAATTACAAAAAACCTACGCGAATAAAAAGCCGCTTACGGTTTTTTATCAAGTTTGGATGCAGCCATTGATTACTGTTTCTAAATCCAGTTGGATTAATGAAGTGATTTCGCTTTGTGGTGGCAGAAATATTTTTGCGGATTTGAAAGGTGCTGCGCCGGCGGTTAATTTAGAAGCAGTAATAACTGCAAACCCCGATGTGATTATTGGCACAGATACACCTCGCGATTGGCAAAAAATATGGCGTACGTGGAAGCAGCTGAATGCGGTTCTTAATAATCATATTTATTCTGTTAATCCAGATTGGGTAGAGCGTGCAGGACCCCGCATACTGGATGGTGTAGCATCCATTTGTCGTGATCTAGCGTTGGCGCGGGGGGAGGGTTCGGGGTAAAATAATAACATTGCTCGTCATTGCGAGGAGTGCTTTTTCGACGAAGCAATCCAGGACAATATTTATTTTAAGACAGCACTGGATTGCTTCACCATGTAAAAAGCACATGGTTCGCAATGACACAAAGAAGGAAACATCAGCATGACAAAAACGCGGGAAGATATCGATCCAATCGAAACTCAAGAGTGGCTAGAAGCGCTGGCTTCAGTTGTGGAACACGAAGGTCCTGAACGTGCGCGCTTTATTGTGGAAACTTTGCTTGAAAATGCTCAGCAATCTGGTGTTGATTTAGGTAAAGCAACCACATTAAATACAGCTTATGTGAATACTATTCCTGTTGGGCAACAGCCTGCTTATCCCGGCGATCTCGAATTAGAACAACGCATTGATGCTATCAATCGTTGGAATGCCATTGCGATGGTAATAAAAGCTAAAAAAGATGTGGGCGGAGTGGGTGGTCATTTGTCTTCTTATGCCTCGATTGCCACACTTTATGAAGTCGGATTGAATCATTTTTTCCGCGGCGCTTCCAAAGAAACTCCTGGGGATCTTGTGTATTTCCAAGGTCACTCATCAGAAGGTAATTATGCGCGTGCATTTTTAGAAGAAAGACTCTCAGAAAAGAATTTACGTAATTTTCGTCAAGAAGTCGGTGGTGAAGGTTTATCTTCTTATCCGCATCCATGGTTGATGCCGAATTTTTGGCAGTTTGCCACAGTGTCACTCGGCTTGGGTGCGTTACAAGCTATTTATCAAGCACGATTTTTAAAATATTTAGAAAACCGTAAATTAATTGCTCCCAATGATCGTAAAGTATGGGTATTTTGCGGTGACGGTGAAATGGATGAACCTGAATCCATTGCGGCACTTTCTATGGCCGCGCGCGAAAATTTAGATAACATGATTTATGTTGTGAATTGTAATTTGCAACGTCTCGATGGCTTGGTGCGTAGCAATAGTAAAATTGTTCAAGAGTTGGAAGGATTGTTTCGCGGTGCGGGATGGAATGTCATCAAAGTATTGTGGGGAAGTCAGTGGGATGCTTTATTTGCTAAGGATAAAAAAGGTTTGCTCGCAAAACGTTTAACCGAATGTGTGGATGGTGAGTTGCAAACTGCTTATGTACGCGGCGGTGAATATCGTCGAGAATTTTTATGTGGTGATAATGAAGAATTAAAAGCCTTATTAGCGGATTGGTCGGATGAAGATTTGAGTAAATTGCAACGCGGTGGCCATGATCCATTAAAAGTGTATGCAGCATACGCGCAAGCTGTGAAAACTAAAGATAAGCCTACGGTTATTCTTGCGCAATCAGTGAAAGGTTTTGGACTTGGCACAACAGGTGCTGAAGGTCGCAATGTTGCGCATAACCAGTTAGACATGACCACAGCAGAGCTAAAAGCGTTTCGTGAACGTTTTAAGTTGCCTATCACGGATCAGCAATTATCGGATTTTTGTTTCTATAAACCCGAAAAAAATAGTCCGGAAATTCGTTACTTACATGCGCAACGTGAAAAATTAAATGGTTATTTGCCATCGCGTGTCGAGATTTCTCAGCCACTTGAGGTATTACCACTTTCAGCGTTTGATGCAGTCTTAAAAGGAACGGGTGATCGTACCATGTCAACCACTATGGTGCTTGGGCGTATTTTAAATGTATTGCTGAAAGATCCTGTTTTAGGTTCCCGTATGGTGCCGATTTTTTCGGATGAAGTGCGCACTTTTGGTTTTGAAGCCTTGTTCCGCCAAGTGGGAATTTATTCTCACGTGGGGCAATTGTATATGCCCGAAGATAAAGAACAATTACTTTATTACCGTGAAACACAAGATGGTCAAGTATTAGAAGAAGGTATTACTGAGTCAGGCTGCATGTCATCGTGGATTGCGGCAGCAACTTCTTATGCCACGCATCATTTAGCGATGATTCCATTTTTTACTTTTTATTCTATGTTTGGTTTTCAACGTGTGGGCGATTTGATTTGGGCAGCAGGCGATATGCGTGCGCGTGGATTTTTAATTGGGGCAACTGCTGGACGTACTACTCTAGAGGGCGAAGGCTTGCAACATCAAGACGGTCAGAGTTTATTAATGGCATCTGCTGTGCCAAATTGTCGCGCGTATGATCCTACGTTTGGATATGAAATGGCAGTGATTATTCATCATGGTTTACAACAAATGTATCACGAAGAACAAGATGTGTTTTATTACATCATGTCTATGAATGAAAAGTATATTCAACCTGAAATGCCTCAAGGTGTAGAAGAGGGCATTATCAAGGGAATGTATTTGCTGAAAAAAGCAGGCAAAACAAAATTAAAAGTGCAATTGCTGGGTGGCGGTGCTATTTTGCGTGAAGTGATTGCTGCAGCTGAACTTTTAGAAAAAGATTTTTCTGTGCAAGCGAATGTATGGAGTGTGACAAGTTTTAACGAATTGCGTCGAGATGGTTTAGCAGTGCAACGCGCTAATATGCTAGCACCTGAGAAAAAAGCACAAATCAGTTATGTTGAAAAATGTTTGCAAGCACAAGATGGGCCGGTGATTGCGGCAACGGATTATATTCGTACTTACGCAGATCAAATCCGGCCTTTTGTTTCGGGTTCTTATACTGTATTAGGTACAGATGGTTTTGGACGTAGTGATACGCGTGAACAATTGCGCCGCTTTTTTGAAGTCGATCGTTATTATATTGTGGTTGCGGCCTTGCATACTTTAGCAAAAGATGGCGCAATACCCACAAGTAAAGTGACGGAAGCGATGAAAAAATATAATATTGATCCAAAGAAACCGAATCCGGTGGGGGTTTAAAATAGTGTCCCTCCCCTCCAATGCTTTTTATTGGAGGGGAGGGTTGGGAGGAGGTTTTGATCTCCTCACCCGTGATTTTATTTATATCTAGGAGGTTACTTGCTTGGCAACAAAAAATATCACAGTTCCCGATATCGGCGGTGCAACAGATGTTGATGTCATTGAAGTTTTAGTCAAAGTGGGTGATCATGTTAAAGTCGATACTCCTTTGGTTACATTGGAATCAGACAAAGCCACCATGGAAGTGCCTTCAACGGATGAAGGTGTAGTGAAAGAATTAAAATTGAAAGTAGGTGATAAAGTCTCCCAGGGCTCAGTTATTCTTAGTGTTAGAAACATGCACAAGCGGCTGCAGCAGCAAAACCGGCTGCAACAGAAACAAACCCAGCCAAGGCACGCTGAACCCGTAGCAGCGAAAGCGTCCGCTCCTGCTCCAGTTGCAAAACAAACTGAACCCGCTTCTGAAAAAGAAGCTATTTCAGGAACGGTCATCACTGCGGGATATAACGCTAATGTACATGCAGGACCTGCTGTCAGAAAATTAGCGCGTGAATTTGGTGTTGATCTAAACCAAGTTGCTGCAACGGGTCCTAAACAACGTATTCTTAAAAGAAGATGTACAAGCTTTTGTGAAATCGCAACTTCTCTCAAACTGCATGAGTGGTGCGGCAGGATTACCTGCAGCACCTGTTGTGGATTTTGCAAAATTTGGTCCCAGTTGAAATGCAACCGCTTGTCACGCATTAAAAAACTCTCTGGAAAAAATTTACATCGTAATTGGTTGTTGGTTCCGCATGTCACTCAATTTGGTGAAGCAGATATCACGGAATTGGAAGAGTTTCGTCAAGCACAAAAATCGGTAACAGAAAAACAAGGCATAAAATTGACACCACTGGTTTTTATCATGAAAGCAGTGGTTGCTGCTTTAAAAGCGTTTCCGGAATTTAATGCTTCACTTGATGCAACGGCAGAGAATTTAGTCATGAAAAATTATTTTCATATTGGTGTTGCAGTGGATACACCCGATGGATTGGTTGTGCCGGTGATTCGCGATGTTGATAAAAAAGGTTTAATGGATTTAGCCAAAGAATTAGCGATAGTCAGTGAAAAAGCCCGCAACAAGCAATTGACTGCGAATGATATGCAAGGCGGAAGTTTTTCAATTTCGAGTTTAGGTGGAATTGGTGGCACAGCATTTACCCCCATTGTAAATTTCCTGAAGTGGCGATTTTAGGTGTTTCAAAATCTTCACATAAACCAGTTTATCAAGAGGGTGCATTTGTCCCGCGCTTGATGTTGCCTTTGTCGCTTTCGTATGATCATCGTGTGATTGATGGCGCAGATGGTGCGCGTTTTATGGTGTATTTATCAAATATGTTATCGGATATTAGGAATTTATTATTGTAATAATAAGAATTAAACAAATGAGTGAAATTCAAACAGAAGTTGTTGTCTTAGGTAGTGGTCCTGGTGGTTATACAGCGGCATTTCGTGCTGCGGATTTAGGCAAAAAAGTTATTTTAATTGAACGTTATGAAAATATCGGTGGTGTATGTTTAAATGTAGGTTGTATTCCCTCGAAAGCCTTATTACATGTCAGCAAAAGTAATAGATGAAGCCCATGAAATGGCTGATTTTGGCGTTGATTTTGGTAAGCCAAAAATTGATACAAAAAAATTACGTGAATGGAAAAATAAAGTGGTCGGCAAATTCACCGGCGGTTTAAAAATGTTAGCAAAACAACGCAAAGTAGAAATTGTACATGGCGTTGGGCAATTTATTTCGAATAATCAAATTGCAGTCGACGACGTCGAATGGCAAACAAGTTGTTCGTTTTGAAAATGCGATTATTGCTGCAGGTTCACGCCCAGTAAAATTACCTTTTTTACCGGATGATCCACGCATTATTGATTCAACAGGTGCTTTAGAAATTGAAGAAACCAATTGCAAAATGCTGGTGATTGGTGGTGGCATTATTGGTTTAGAAATGGCAACGGTTTATCACGCATTAGGTGCAGAAATTACGGTAGTTGAATTAATGGATCAAATTATTCCGGGTTGTGATAAAGATATTGTCATGCCGCTTTATAAGCGTATCCAAAAGCGTTACAAAAATATTTTATTAAAAACCAAAGTCACAAAAGTGGAAGCAAAAAAAGATGGGTTGTGGGTGACATTCGAAGGTGAAAATGCACCTAAGCAACCCGAAAAATTTGATCGTATACTTTGTGCTGTTGGTCGACGCCCCAATGGTGATCAAATTGCTGCTGACAAAGCAGGTGTAAAAGTCGATGAGCGTGGATTTATTCCTGCCGATAAACAAATGCGTACTAATGTTCCGCATATTTTTGCGATTGGTGATGTTGCAGGTAATCCTATGCTTGCACATAAAGCGATGCCAGAAGGACGTGTTGCTGCAGAAGTCATTGCTGGATTAAAACATTATTTTGATCCCAAATGTATTCCCAGCGTTGCTTATACTGATCCCGAAGTCGCTTGGGTGGTGTGACTGAAAATGAAGCCAAAGCCAAAGGTATTAAATATGGTAAAGGCGTATTTCCTTGGGCGGCCAGTGGCCGTTCACTGAGTATCGGCCGTGATGAAGGTATTACTAAACTTCTCATCGATGAAACAAGTCATCGCGTCATTGGTGCAGGTATTGTTGGTCCCAATGCAGGTGAATTGATGGGAGAAATAGGCTTAGCCATTGAAATGGGTTGTGATGTTGAAGATATTTCGTTGACGATTCATCCGCATCCAACCTTATCAGAAACAATTCCTCTGTCTGCGGAAGTATTTGAAGGTACGATTACTGATTTATATATTCCAAAGAAGAAAGTGGAAGAGAAAGCGGTTTAAACACGTCGCTTTATCGTTATTGCGAGCATGCTGGGGAGTAGGCTTTTATTTTCTCTCATGCTCCCACATCACTTCCTTACTTTGTGTCTCCTGCGCTAACACACGCGCAACTACAAACAATACATCTGAAAGTCGGTTCATAATAATGTAGAGTCTCTGGGTTAATTTTTTCTGCGCGTAAATCTCAGCCATATAGAGTACTAGTATACGTGGCTGAAATTATCAGTTAATAGTTGATTTTCAGCCGCTTTTATATATACTATATTTGGCTGAAATCAACAAAGGATTGGCTATGGCTATCATTGGTCGCAAGAAAGAACAGCAATTACTGCAAGGCGTTTATAACTCAAAACAAGCTGAATTTGTGGCAGTTTACGGTCGCAGACGAGTTGGTAAGACGCATTTAATTGCTCAGTTTTTTAAATCAAAAAAATGTCTCTTTCTTTATGTGGTTGGAATGAAAGATGGTTCGCTTGTTGATCAATTGCGCCATTTTACACAAGCAGTTTTTTCTACCTTTAATCCTGGCCTGGCTTTGGCGGATTATCATTTTCGTTCTTGGGAAGAAGGTTTAGCGCAGCTAACAACATTAATAAGCAATGTGCAGAAAAATCGTAAAATCATACTTTTCTTTGATGAATTGCCATGGCTTTCTACACCCCGTTCCAAAATGTTACAAGCATTAGAGTATTATTGGAATCGGCATTGGTCGCATGATAAACGCCTCAAGCTTGTTGTTTGTGGTTCAGCTGCGTCATGGATGCTGTCAAAAATCGTACATAACAAGGGTGGCCTTCACAACCGAATTACCAGGACAATTCGACTCGAACCATTCACCCTTGCGGAATCTAAAAACTATTTGCATCACCTCGGCATCGGTTATAGCAATCGCCAAACTTTAGAAATTTATATGGCGATAGGTGGGATACCGCACTATTTAAGATTACTAAGATCAGGACTGTCACCGGCACAAAATATTAATATGGTTTGTTTTCAAGCCGATAGCAAACTTAAAGAAGAATTTTGCCAATTATTTGTCTCACTATTTGAAGAAAGTACAGCTCATGAAGAGATTATTCGACTCATAGCAGCTAAACGTAAAGGATTAAGCCGATCAGCAATAGCAAAAGCAGCAAAACAGTCTAAAGATGGTGGTCGTCTCACTACGCGCCTTAAGGAATTGGAAGAAGCGGGGTTTATTGTTAGCCATGTCCCTTGGCGACAGGAGCACGGTGTTTATTATAAAGTGATTGATGAATACACTTTATTTTATTTGTCATGGATAAAACCAATAGTAAATAAAAAAATTAGTCGTAATTACTGGCAAAGCTGCGCTGATTCTCCTGCTTATTATGCTTGGGCAGGTTTATCGTTTGAAGCGGTTTGTGAAAAACATCTTGATGCAATTCGGAAAGCATTATCTATTCCAGATGATAGCGTTGCTTATAGTTGGCAGCATTTGCCTCAGAAAGGTGCGGAAGAAGATGGCGCCCAAATTGATCTGCTGTTTGATCGGAAAGATCAAATTATAACAATCTGCGAAATAAAATATACAGAAAAACCATTTATAATTGATAAGGATTACGCAAAACGTTTGTTGACAAAAGTTAACGTTTATCGCAAAGAAACACGATGCAAGAAAGAAATATTTATAGCTTTTGTGTCAGCTTCTGGACTTAAACCATCATTATACTCAGTAGATATGATAACAAACGAAGCAAATTTGGAAGATTTATTTAATGATCCCATATAGTGATTCAGTGGGGGCTCGCGATTAGCATTTAACAACAGAATTCTTATTTTTTTCTCTCATGCTCCCACATCACTTCCTTACTTTGTGTCTCCTGCGCTAACACACGCGCAATTACAAACAACACATCTGAAAGCCGGTTCATATAATGCAAAGTTTCTGGATTGATTTTTTCTGCGCGGTTGAGTGTGAAGAGACATCGCTCCGCGCGTCGGCAGACGGTGCGAGCCACATGGCACGTTGCTGATGTTACATTTCCACCGGGTAAAATAAATTCTTTTAGCGGTGGTAAAGGTGCATTCCATTTATCTAAAATATTTTCTAAATGTGTAACTTTTTTTGCAGTGATAACATGATGATGTGGTGGGCATAATTCCCCGCCAATGTCGAATAAGTCTTGTTGAATTTGTGTTAACTCTGCGTGAATTTCTTCATGCTTAGGTTCAAGAGCAAGCACGAGACCAATAAAAGAATTTAATTCATCCAATGTTCCTAGAGTTTCAATAGCAGTTGATGTTTTACTGAGACGATTTTTGCCATCCAAGCTGGTTGTGCCATCATCGCCTTTGCGGGTATAAATTTTTGAGAGTCGATTGCTCATTGCATAATTATGAACTTTTAAATCTAAAAAAACAAATAGCCCTCTTATTTGTTCTTAAGAGGGCTAGTATGCTTTAGCTGCTACACACCAGGTCCTCTGCTGCTGTTCTTCTGCGTATCTGAGCCCGCATCCGCATCCGCAGCCGTAGTGGCGGTGCCAAGTTCCGTTTCTTCGTTTCGTTTTGGTCCTGCTGGTGGACGTGAACCGTTACCACTCGCACCAAGATCTGAATACTCATCACTCACCGCATCCCCTAAAAGAGCTTCTTGATGAGCAGCAGTTCTCTTGTTTTTCCATTCCTTTATGGAACTACCACAATTAATAATGCCATCCTTAATTGCTTTTCTATTGTAAAATAAGTTGAGGACAGTTAGACCACCTCCAACTACGAGTGCGCCATAGGCATCGTCTTTTGTTAATTCTGATAAATTACGGGCAGTATCGGGAAACATGCATGCGCTAGCTAGCATACCAGCTGCTTGCGCTCCCAGAATGAAGAGTGGATTTGAAGTTGTTAGCTCCAGTCCCTTTTTAGCTGCTTGTTTAAGACGCAACGTCATTTTTTCACCTTGGGTAATAATGGCATCGTAGTTGTCCCAGAGAACAGCAAGTACAAACACAGCAGATACTCCAGCAGGTCCTGGTACCGCATGCGCTACATCATTTCCCAATGTTCTACCCTGATCACCGCTGATGCCGCCTCCAACTGCTGTAAATACAGCTGCAGTAGCACTACTTACTGCGCCAGCGGCTAGAGCTGCGGTTCCTCCCACTAATGTTTTTGATCCAGCATTCTTAAGTCTATCTTTTATTCCTACTGTGCTTTGTCTGGGTGAACCCATAAAATTACTCCTATTCATTATTTAATTAAAAAATGTTGCATACTAATAAATACTCTATTTAATAAGGTATGCATCCGGCATTCTATTATAAAAATTATCAGAATGACATCTACAAAATAGCTAAACTCAAATAAACTGTATAATATGTTGGCAACCAAAGAATCAAAACTTAAACAATTTGTTCAATATTTTTCCATTTGTAACTATTCACGATTCTTACAAAAAGAACTCGTCATTGCGAGCCTCACGCTTTAGCTTTATGTGAGGCGTGGCAATCCAGACGGCACGACAACGTTCCCCTGCTTCGTCGCAAAAGGCGCTCCCGCAATGACGGCGTGAATAGTTACCTGTTGAAAGTAAAATTAACATGATTACAATGAGTCATTCTAATCAAACCAAGGCCGCTCCCATGCTACGCCACGTGCGCGCAAATGATTTACCCCGATTGATGGTAATTGAAATCGCAACACAAGTTTTTCCTTGGTCGGAAGATGTATTTATACAATGCATGCAACCCGGTTATGTGGGATGGGTGTTAGAACAAGAAGAAAAAATCATTGGATTTGTTTTTGTATCTCTACTGGCTGATGAGTGCCACATTTTGAATTTATGTGTTGCACCCGATTATCAACATCAAGGGTTTGGCCGCCAATTGCTAGTGCATGCTTTGCAAGAAGTCAGTAATGAAGGTGCGGGTATTGCATACCTTGAAGTGCGTCGTTCTAATCAGCACGCGCTTGCATTGTATAAAAAACTAGGCTTTAGATCGGTAGGGGAACGCAAAGGTTATTATCGCACTAAAAATGGTAATGAGGATGCGTTAGTGTTGGCCAAAGATTTGGGGGTGTAGTAAAATATATTATGTCCGAACTCACAAACTCACTTGCCAAACGCCGCACATTTGCGATTATTTCCCACCCGGATGCGGGAAAAACAACACTGACCGAAAAATTACTTTTATTCGGTGGAGCAATTCAATTAGCAGGTACAGTCAAAGGCCGCAAAGCATCACGTCATGCAACATCCGATTGGATGGAACTCGAAAAGCAACGCGGCATTTCCGTCACAACTTCTGTCATGCAATTTCCTTATAAATCGCACATTATGAATTTGCTCGATACACCGGGGCACGCAGATTTTTCTGAAGATACTTACCGCACCTTGACAGCAGTGGACTCTGCATTAATGGTGATTGATGCGGGTAAAGGTGTAGAAGAGCGTACTATAAAATTGTTAGAAGTCTGTCGTTTACGTCACACACCCATTATTACTTTCATCAATAAACTGGATCGCGATAGCCGCGATCCAGTGGAATTACTCGATGAAATTGAAACCATTTTAAAAATTCAGTGTGCACCGATTACTTGGCCAATTGGTTCGGGACGTGAGTTTAAAGGTGTTTATCACTTATATGAAGATGCTGTGTATTTATATGAACCCGGTAAAAACGCAGTGCAACAAGAAGGCAGAAAAATTTTAGGTTTAAATAATTCTGAATTGGATTCTATGCTCGGCTATTTAATAGATGAGTTGCGCACGAACGTAGAATTAGTGAAAGGTGCAAGCCATACTTTTGATAGAGATGCATTTTTACAAGGTAAATTAACGCCCGTATTTTTTGGGTCAGCATTGAATAATTTTGGCGTGCGTGAATTGTTGGATGCGTTTGCGGATTTCGCTCCTGCACCGCAAGCGCGCGAAACCCAAACGCGCGTTGTACAATCGAGTGAAGAAAAATTCACTGGTTTTGTTTTCAAAATTCAAGCCAATATGGATCCTGCACATCGCGACCGCATTGCATTTTTGCGTGTTTGTTCAGGAAAATATTCGCATGGCATGAAAATGTTTCAAGTGAGTTTGGGGCGTGATGTTAAAATTGGCCGTGCATTGACTTTTATGGCATCCGATCGCGAGCAAATTGAAGAGGCGTATCCAGGCGATATTATTGGTTTATACAATCATGGCACGATTCAAATCAGTGATACTTTTACTGAGGGTGAAGATTTAAAATTTACGGGCATTCCTTATTTTGCGCCGGAATTATTTCGTCTCGTGCGTTTAAAAGATCCATTGAAATTAAAAGCTTTGCAAAAAGGCTTGAAGCAATTATGTGAAGAAGGCGCAACGCAATTATTTCGTCCTTTGAATAGTAATAATTTAATTTTAGGCGCAGTGGGGATGTTGCAATTCGATGTGGTGGCGTATCGCTTAAAACATGAATATAACGTTGATTGTGTTTATGAAAATGTTTCTGTTGTCACCGCGCGCTGGATTTATTGTAATGACAATAAAAAACTCGAAGAATTTAAAAATAAAGCGTTTGATAATTTAGCTTTAGATGGCAGTGATAATTTAACGTATCTTGCACCCACGCGCGTGAATTTGAATCTTACCATAGAACGTTGGCCGGGGATTGAGTTTAAAACGACACGAGAGCATTAGATTGACTGGGGCCCCGTCATTGGATGTTTCACATTTTCGTGTTTTATTTTATGCGCGTCAATATTTTATCTAATTCATTCGCAAAATTTTGAATTTGTTTTTTGCTTAGCGATGCAGGCCCTCCAGTGGTTACTCCGCTGCTGCGCAAATCGGTACTAAAATTTCTGATGGAAAGTCTTTCTTTGATATTTGCTTTTGAGTACAGCTCGCCTCTAGGATTTAAAGCAATGCCGTCTTTTTCAATCACAGCAGCAGCTAATGGAATATCACCGGTGATCACTAAATCATTTGCTTGCATACTTTGTACGATTTTATTGTCAGCAACATCAAATCCAGCAGATACTTGTATGGTAGTAATAAAAGGAGATGAGGGCGCAGAAAGCGCATGATTTGATACTAATGTTAAAGTAGTTCCTGTGCGCACCGCAGCACGAAATAAAATATCTTTTATGATTTTGGGACAAGCATCAGCGTCTACCCAGATGCGCATGACTGTTTTCTCCGGTCTCGTCGTCTATACTATTTACAAATTCCTTCAGTTTTTTATAATGCGACCCCTGCCAATAAACTCGTTGACAATTCTCATATTGATAAAAATTTTGAAAATACCGCCGCGTTTTCTTTAAAATATTTTTTTCAAACGAATTTAGGCTGCTTTGGGTTGCATTTAGTGTATGACCATCCCATATAGTATAGGTGCTCCTTTCAAGGTTTTAAACAGAAATTAATAAGAATTATATTGACAAAGCCTCAGTCATAACTATAATACTTGTACAGGTACAATTTATAGTACAATGATATTTTAAAGAGGTTGTTATGGATGCAATTAGTTATTCTTCAGCAAGAAAGAACTTGGTTAAAACGATGATGAAAGTATGTGATAGCCATAGTCCGGTTATTATTACTCGCAAAAATGCCGAGGCTGTGGTGATGATGTCTCTTGAAGACTACAATGCCATTGAAGAAACTGTTTATTTGCTGCGTAGCCCAGCAAATGCTGAAAGGCTGCGTGAAAGCATAAAACAAGCTGAAAAAGGGAAAGTAGTTCATCACGGGTTGCTAGAAGAGACTGCTGAGGCTGTTAAAGGTAAGAAAAAAACATGAATCTTGTTTGGACTGAGAATGCTTGGGAAGAGTATTTATCTTGGCAAACAGACAAAAAAATGCTTCAAAGAATTAATGAATTGATAAAAGACATTACTCGATCGCCTTTCTCGGGAATAGGCAAACCAGAACCATTAAAACTGACTTTGGCTGGCAAATGGTCGAGAAGAATAAATGACGAGCATAGGTTAGTTTATGATGTCAGTGGTAAAAAAGAAAAAGTGAATAATAAAATAATTGATAAGAGAATTCTTACTATTTATCAGTGTAGATATCATTATTGATTAATATACATATGTATACCCATTACACCTCAAGATGCGACTTTTAACAATCTATCTTGAGGTGCAATGGGTATAGCAAATACTTTATTTCTGATTTAATATCTGTAAAACATTATAGAGACTTCCTCATGATTGAAACCACATCGACCCTGAGTCGCATCAAAGACCTCATACAACGCTTAGATGACATTCGGAGGTATCTTTGACGTCGACCAAAAACGTGAACGCTTGCAAGAAGTACAACGCGAATTAGAAGATCCCACTATTTGGAATAACCCAGAAAAAGCCCAAACTCTAGGGCGTGAACGTGCGCAACTGGAAGCAGTGGTAAACTCAATTCAAACACTTGAATCTAGCTTAAAAGATGCTGGGGAATTATTTGAATTATCTGCCCAAGAAAATGATAACGCGACGGCTGAAGCCATTGTGCAAGAACTTGATAAAGCCACACAAAAAATTGAGCAACTTGAATTTCAACGCATGTTTTCCGGTGAAATGGATGAACACAATGCGTATGTAGATGTGCAATCCGGGTCGGGTGGTACCGAGGCGCAAGATTGGGCCAATATGTTACTTCGCATGTATTTGCGTTGGGGCGAGCGTCACGGCTTTAAAGTCGATTTAATTGAAGCATCCGCAGGTGAAGTGGTAGGAATTAAAAGTGCCACCATTAAATTTACGGGTCCTTATGCGTATGGCTGGTTGCGTACTGAAACAGGTGTGCATCGCTTGGTACGTAAATCGCCTTTTGATGCTAATCATAAGCGTCACACATCATTTGCTTCCATATTTGTTTCCCCAGAGATTGATGAGAGCATTGAAGTGGATGTTAACCCAGCGGATTTGAGAGTTGACACCTATCGTGCTAGTGGTGCCGGTGGTCAGCACGTACAAAAAACCGATTCCGCCGTACGGATTTTGCATATTCCGACAGGCACTATTGTACAATGCCAATCCGAGCGCTCCCAACATCAAAATAGAGCGCAGGCAATGAGTCAATTACGTGCTAAACTTTACGAAATCGAATTGCGCAAGCGGCATGCTAAAAAAGAAGAATTAGAAGCAGGGAAATTAGAGATTACTTGGGGCAGCCAAATTCGTTCTTATGTGTTAGATATGTCGCGTATTAAAGATTTGCGCACCGGTGTTGAAATTGCAAATACGCAAGCTGTATTAGATGGTGATTTAGATAAATTTATTGAAGCAAGTTTATTAAGTGGATTATAGTACCGTCATTGCGAACCATGCGTCCCGCAATGCTTTTATGCGGGACGCAGGGTGAAGCAATCCAGGGGAGCGTTGCAAGGTTCTTTCTGGATCGCCACGGCTGATCCCGCTTGAAAAGCGTCGCGGGACTTCGCAGCCTCGCGATGACGGATAAGTATAGGAAACATACATGATGACTGAACACGAAAATACAACGACTGATACGAATGAATTAATTGCGCAGCGTCGGGCGAAGTTAGCCGAATTGCGTGCACATGGTATTGCTTATCCAAATGATTTTCGACGCGATACCGTAGCAGCGAAATTGCACGCGCAATATGCGGAAAAAACAGAGCCTGAATTAGAAGCGCATCCTATTAAAGTAAAAGTGGCTGGGCGTATCATGACACGCCGTTTAATGGGTAAAGCGAGTTTTGTGCATTTACAAGATATGTCAGGTCGCATTCAATTATATGTGCGTCAAGATGCAGTGACTCCCGAAGCGTACGAACAATTTTTGCAATGGGATTTAGGTGATATTGTTGGTGTAGAAGGTGTTTTATTCAAAACGAAAACCGGTGAATTATCTGTTCGAGTGAACCATATTCGTTTATTAACGAAATCATTGCGGCCCTTGCCTGATAAATATCATGGTTTGACAGATCAAGAATTACGTTACCGTCAACGTTATTTAGATTTATTAGTGAATGAAGAAACGCGGCATACATTTATTATCCGTTCAAAAATTATTGATGGCATCCGTAAATTTTTAACGACGCGTGAATTTCTAGAAGTTGAAACGCCTATGATGCAAGTATTGCCGGGTGGCGCCGCCGCACGACCATTCATTACGCATCATAATGTACTTGATATGCCACTTTATTTGCGTATCGCGCCGGAATTATATTTAAAGCGTTTGGTAGTGGGTGGTTTTGAGCGCGTATTTGAAATTAATCGTAATTTTCGTAATGAAGGCTTGTCTGTTCGGCACAATCCAGAATTTACGATGTTGGAATTTTATCAAGCCTACGCTGATTATCATGACTTAATGAATTTAACGGAAGAATTATTTCGTAATTTGACGATGGAAGTGTTAGGTAAAACAACGATTACTTATCAAAGTCACCCATTAGATTTTAGTAAACCTTTTGTGCGTATGACTATGGTAGATGCTATTTTACGTTTTAATCCTAGTATTAAAAAAGCAGATATTGCGACAGTAGAGTCAGCGAGAAAAATAGCCGGCAAATTAGAAATTCCTATTCAAGAAAGTTATGGTTTAGGAAAAATTCAAACCGAAATTTTTGATAAAACAGTAGAACATCACCTCATTCAGCCTACGTTTATTACGGAGTATCCAGCAGAAGTATCACCGTTGGCACGGCTTAATGATGAAAATAATTTTATAACAGATCGTTTCGAGTTAATTGTTGCAGGACGAGAAATTGCCAATGGATTCTCAGAATTAAATGACGCAGATGACCAAGCTGCGCGTTTTCGTCAACAAGTTGCAGACAAAGAAGCTGGCGATTTGGAAGCCATGCCTTACGATGAAGATTATATTACTGCTTTAGAATATGGTTTACCTCCCACAGCAGGTGAGGGGATAGGTATTGATCGTTTAGCGATGTTATTTACGGATTCACCTTCGATTCGAGATGTGATTTTGTTTCCACACATGCGGCCGGTGAAGGAATAAATTTACGAAACTCCGGCACCCTGAAAGCCATGCCTGGTAATCTATCAAAGCAGCACAACCCAAACCACTAAAAGTTATACAGACTATGTCCGTCAATATGAGAACACTCCGATTGAGCATTTAGAGTACCTAGGTTTGGCGCTGCATGGTGAGATGAAAATCGTAAATAAATTTACTGGTAGTCTGGGATTATTAAAATAATTGAAATATTTTAGATATGATACGATTTGCTCTCTATGGAAAAGGCAGTGCCAAGCTCTTTTTAGAATAAAAACGGCTCCAGTGATATAAAGTTAACCCTGCTAATCCAATGACTAAGTAAAATATTCCAAGTAATGATTGGTCTTGCTGGGTAATCATATTTAATAAAAAATTGATTATCATTGAGATAAAAATCTGTGTTGATCCATAAATTGCTCCAGCAACGCCGATGTTACAGTTGATTTCTGAAAAACACAGAGCAATTGCATTAGGAAAAATAAATCCACATGCCATAGTGATTAAAAAAATCAGTGGGACAATACAAACTAAGGTTGTGCCGAAATAATAATTGGTTATTACCATTAATAATCCATTCACTGTGAAAATAATTAACCCAAAATTGATGAGCCGTTCGGGCCCTATTTGTCGTACTGCATGGCTACTGATAAATGAACCAATACTAATACCTAAAGCCGCAATTAATAGAATAACTCCATTTGCAGTCGCAGATAACTTTAGTTGGTTTTGAATGATAAACGGCATAATATTGGCGTACAAAATAATGGCTGAAAATGCAAAACCTGCAATGATGACGTACCGCATAAAAAAACCATTTTTTAACAATCGTCCGTATTGAATCAGTGTATTGTGTAAAGTTAAATTTTTATCTTTGTATTGATTAGTTTCTTGGAAAAAAAATATGAGTAGCAATAATAAAAGTAGCCCATAGCCTAGCATAAAGATAAAAATTGAGTGAAAACCAAATCGCTGCTGTAATACTCCACCTATAACTGGTGCAACTGCCGGTGTCATTGAAACAAAAATAGCAATTCTTGCCGTTTTGACAGCAAGCGTGGTCCCTCTATAGCAATCGCGTAAAATAACGCGCGTTAAAGACAAGCCTGCGCCAACTCCGATTCCTTGAACAATTCGACCAATACACAGCCAAGTAAACGACGTTGCGCTAATACCGATCACTGATCCAACGATAAAAACGCAGACGCCAAAAATAAGCGGTGGTTTGCGACCAAAATAATCAGAAACAGGACCGTAACAAAGTTGTGACAATGAAAAACTAGCTAAAAATAAACTTATTGTTAACTGAGTGTAATTAGGTGTTTGGTGAAAAAACTGTGCGATACTGGGTAATGAGGGTGCAAAGATGTCTGTGCCAATAAGTCCCATTATTGCTAGTAATACCATGATAAAAAACATAGATGCTCCTTATTAAGTACGGCAGAGCATAAGCCTGTTTCGTCCATAAGTTAAATTTATTTTACTTATTACTAATATAATTTATACTTATTCAGAATAGTTTATGGGAGGAGAGATGGATTTATATCGTTTAAATCTCAATTTATTAATCGCGCTAGATACTTTGTTGTTAGAGCAAAGTGTTACGCTCGCAGCTAAAAAAACATGTATTTCTCAAGCAGCAATGAGCAATAACTTACAACAACTGCGCGAACTATTTAAAGATGACTTATTAATTCGCGAAAGAAACCACATGGTTTTAACCAGCTATGCAAAGGAGTTGCAGCCTAAGTTACACCAAGTATTGCAAGAAGTTCATAGCTTAGTCGTCAGTGGGCAACGTTTCGAGCCCGAAACTTCTAAAAGAGTATTTAAGATTGGGATGTCAGATTACATGGCTTCAATATTTCTTCCCAAATTAACTTCGATTTTGCAGCACAAAGCCCCGTTCATAAAAATAAATGTTATTTCACTTTATCATTTAAGTAGTAAGGAACCTTTTGAAAAAGGAGATTATGATTTAGGGATGGGAAAAATATTTCAAGTTGTTGCTCCCGTAAGCAAACAATTATTGTTTCAGGATACAGCTGTTTGTATCATGAATCATGATCACCCTTTGGCAAAAAAGAAAATAACACTGAAAGATTATATTGCTAACAAGCATATTGCGGTACGTGCAGATAATCCTCTTTTTACTGCTATTATTGAGCAGTCATTAACAAAGCTGGGTTATCAGCGGGATATTCAAATCAGTTTGCCATTTGTTGTTCCCATTTTAAAACTCATTGAGCAATCAGATAATTTGATCGCGACAGTGATTCGAAGCATGGCGCTACTTTATAATAAAAGCCATCGTTATGTTATTAAGCCGCTACCTTTTAAAATACCCGCCATCGAATTTTATTTAGCATGGCATCAGCAATATGACAATGATCCAGGTCACAAATGGTTGCGGCAACAAATAATAGAAATTGGATCCGCGTTCTCATGCTAAGCAACTTTGTTCTGTTTCAATATACAGATTAATCTTTTCATAAAATTTTTAAAATCTATGGACAACGCTGTCTGTTTTAGGTTATAGCTAAAAAAGCATCGATCGATGCGCCGAATTTAAAATTGGAGTAATCGTTCGTAATCTACGTAAAAAAGCTGGTTTAACTCAAGAGGAATTAGCAAAAAAACTGCATACGCAAAAATCAGCTATTTCACGAATTGAGAACCAGTCAGAAGACATTCGCATATCAACATTATTTAAAATAGCAGCTGTTTTGGGTAAGCACGTTAATATTAATTTCAATTAGGTAAAATATAGGTTTCAACCCCATAAAAAGAGGAAAAGTTACAGTGCCTCACCCCAAAAAGGATTTACCTATTAAGACAGTACAAAGTATTTTGAAACAAGCGGGTCTTAAATGAACGAGGTGCTTGGTTATGCAATACCCAATTTTTATTCATAAAGATGAAAGTAGTGACTATGGTGTGATCGTGCCTGATTTGCCTGGCTGCTTTTCTGCGGGTAGCACAATTGAGGAAGCTATTCACAATGCTCGTGAAGCCATTGAATGTCATCTTGAAGAATTATTAATGGATAATGAGTCAATTCCACTAAAAAACTCCATAGAACAGTATCTTGATGATCCTGATTTAAAAGACGGTGTGCTTGCTTTAGTTGAAATCGATATCTCAAGAATTTCAGATAAGACCACAAGAATTAATGTGAGCTTGCCAGAGCGTTTTTTAAAACAGATTGATGAATATAGAAACAACACGGTGGTAATCGTTCAGGGTTTTTAGTTGATGCAGCGATGAGTTATATGGCTACACATTAAACTGAAAAGAACACACATGTTATAAGATAAAAGTTGGCTACTGAATTTTAGAGCGAGATTTTTTAGAAAAAACTTTATTTTAAAAAAACTATAGACAACAAAATTATTTTTGAGTATAAATGATAATGCATCGATCGATGTGTCTTAGGTTCAATCCATATCCGCTATAATTTTTCAGCAATATAAATTGTAATATGCTTTATGAATCGTCATTGCAAGAAGCATATTTTTGGTACTTGAATTCGTGGCGTCATTTTATTTTCATATATGGACCAGTTAAAGAGTAGACAGTATGTGTCCATAAATTCTAAGGAAACATCAATGACAGAAACTTTACCTCCTATGGTTCTCCCTGCCGAAGAGATTCAGCAATGTATCCTCTTTATTCGCGATGAAAAAGTCATGCTTGATGTGCATTTAGCTATCCTTTATGGTGTTCAAACTAAAGTGCTTATTCAAGCTATTAAGCGAAATATTGATCGATTTCCAGTTGATTTTATGTTTCAGCTGAATCAAGAGGAGTTCCAAAACTTGAGGTCACAATTTGTGACCTCAAATTGGGGAGGCCGACGCTATCTGCCATACGTATTTACTGAGCAAGGTGTGGCAATGTTGTCTAGCGTTTTACATAGTAAACAAGCTATCCAAGTTAACATTGAAATTATGCGCGCCTTTGTTCGTCTGCGACAGTTTACAGAATCTCATAAAGAACTTCGGCAAAAACTTCGAACACTTGAGAAAAAGTATGATAAGCAGTTCAAGGCAGTATTCGAAGCCATCCACCAACTAATGATACCGCCTTTGCAATCTAAAAAACGACCAATTGGTTTTCAATCTTGGGAAGATGACAAAAAATAAATGATAGCAGCAATTTTTAAAACAGATCGATGCATACACGATACAACACGGTGGTAGTTGTTCAGGGTTTTTAGTTGATGCAGCGATGAGTTATATGGCTGAGCATAGAGCTGAAAAAACGGATACATCCTGAAAGTATCAAAATTGATCATTTTAAGAGACACGAGCACACAACGTGTGTTATTCTTGCACGATTAAATATCTCATATAGATTATCATTTTTAATAGAATCTGCATAAAAAAATAAGATAGAAATGCCATTCTTCAAAGAGGGGTTATTATGTTACACAAAAATATTGAGCAAAAGGTCCAAGGTAGTGAAGTCAATATAATCACGCAGATTACGGGCAACCCTGAAGCCACCATGAACCAGATTGCATCGAACAGTGTTGCGATGGCAATCTTGCAATTAAAAGATATCTATTTAGGAAAAACACCAGATCAAAAAGCACTGGATGATAATTATAAACAATGTGTTGAAGAACTTAAGGGATTTAAAGTAGCTGATTTCTTTAAAGATGGCGAAGAACAAAAAGAACAAAATGCAGCATTGAAAAAAGAAATCACTGAACAACTGCAATCAGTGATTAAATATATCATCGATAGAGCCAACGATCGTGATCTTTCACTACTAGATGTGGTAACACTTTATTTACCTGATGCTGATAAGCCCAAAAATTTTCGGGAAGAAAAGCTGCAGCTACCACTGAATATTGTTTTGCCATTGGTCCTAAAAGCCTGCAATGACGATGATAAATTTGCTCATCATTACGAAGGGACAGATGATGAAAAATTATCCCAAGCCCAAAAAGACAGACCTCTACGAAGGTTAACATTATTTAAATGTTTTCAGCGTACCAAAGTAGGAATTTGTCACCAAGGTATCCGCAATGAATTGGTCTTACTTTTAAATGGTGTCTATGAAAATATTAATATCATTGAAGATACAGCAGCAACAGTTTTATATTTGTTAAAAGAAAAGATTTATCAAAAATTTTTGGAAAGTTATAATAGTAGAATACTTTCACAAGATGGTAATGAAGCTAAAACTCTTCTGTCGGCTCTTTTTACATGGATGATAGAATGCAATCCGACAAAGATATTGGAAATCATCGATCCACAAAATAAAATCAAAGCAGATTTAACTCAGTATTTTATACAAAACGGCAGTGATCCTAGCAAGTTGAGTGTGAAATATGACGGCGAAAATATATCTTTTCATCAGCTGGTTGAGAAATCGTGTTCGCGCGTTGCCTTTGCACCAGATTCAAAATATATTGTTTTGTCTATGATCAATATGATTTTAAATGCAGATAATGAAGTAAAAAACCAAGAAATTAGAAATAAAGCTCTTACGTTAATGCAAAAGTGGATTACAAACGGTTTTACTTTCAGTTCTCTTTCACATCACAAAAAGGTATCAAATTTTTACATTGTTTATCAAGCGCATCAACAACTTCAGCAACACATGTCGCTATTGGTTTTGACAGGCAATATGACAAATGATGTCATTCAAGAATTAATTCAAGAGTGTAATAATTATTATAAGAATTTTATCAAAGAAAACGAAACTCCTATCGAAGCAAAAGAAGTCATTCCAGAACTTACGCTCAGTAAAATAAAAGAATTTAATAATTCTATCGTAAAAAGCAAGCAAGATAGCATGAGTGATAAGATTGAAAATTTCTTTATTCATTGGTTTGGGGCGTACCCCAGTGAGCATAATCAGCATACCAAAGATTGGGATACTTTAAGGCACCTTTATTCGATGTTGTTGGAGGAAGCAATCCAAGCTAAGATTTTGCTAAATGATAAGGTTATTCAAAAATTTAATGAAACAAACATTGACATGACCTTTCGTGACATCACGCCTTATGAAATCAATCGAGTATTTTTACACGCAATTATTCAAAAGCCAGAAAACTGGACGCCACTTTTTGCAATTACTTTTCAAGAAGTATTAACTTTTGTCAAAAATAATTTTAATCAAAATAATAGTGGACCAGAACTTGCGCTCAAGGAAAAATCTTATCCTCCTCGGTTGACAGGGCAATTGGAATATCTGCAAAAAAGGTATTCTTACTTGCTTTCTAGTCGAGAAAGTAAAGAAGAAAAAGGAACGGCTGTATTAGCTCAGCCGATAAGACCGCCAGAAATGATTCTTTTGCCAGATCACATTCAGAGCGCAGAGGAATGGTTTGAAGTGTCTACGCTTCTCGATAATGAAAAACGCGAAGTGGTTTATCGGGTTATTCGAGTTTCACTGAATCCATTACTTATTGGATATATCCAGAGTGTGGCTCATCTAAGTCATGTTTTAAATTTTATACCCGAAACACAATACAACGCGTTTCTTGTAGAAGAGAAGGCTTGTGCAAAAGTCAGATCGATTATCCAAAGTGTCATTCAACTAGGTGCAGTTTTAAATTTTTTACCAGAAGCTGACTATAAGACAATTCTTACGGCTCTTGGTGACGAGAAAATCGAATCGATTATTCAGAATGTGTCTCAATTATGTGAAATCTTAGATCTCTTACCAGAAGAGCAACGCCAAGCGCTTCTTGCAGCTCTTGGTAATGAGAAGGTCAAATCGCTTATTCAGAAGGGGTCTCAACTGAGTGGCATCTTAAGTTGCTTACCGGCAGAGCAACGCCTAGCGTTTCTTACAGCTCTTGGTAATGAAAAGGTTAAATCGCTTATCGAGAATTGGCGTGACCTGGATCTAATCTTACATTTCTTACCGGAAGCGCAACACCAAGCATTTCTTACAGCTTTTGATAATGAGAAGCTCAAATCGATTATTTTGGAAGACAAAATTGATAAATTCTTTATTCGTTGGTTTGAGGTGCAATCTGATAAATATACTTATCATACTGCAGGTCGGGATACTTTAAGGCAGCTTTATTTAATGTTATTGGAAGAAGCAGTCCAAGCTAAGATTCTACTAAATGATAAGGTTATTCAAAAATTTAATGAAACAAGGGTCGGCACGGCCTTTCATGACTTCGACATCCGTGACATCATGCTAATCTGTCGGCTATTTTTGCATGCGATTATTCAAAAACCAGAAGACTGGACGCCACTTTTTGCAAGTATTTTTGAAAAAGTATTGCTTTTAGTCAAAAATAATTTTGGTCAAAATGGTAATTTTTTATGTTTCTTACTGGAAAAATATTATCCGCCTCAATTGATAGAGCAATTAGAATATCTACAAAAAAGGTATTCTTATTTGCTTACTAGTAGAGAAAGTAAAGAAGAAAAAGGAACGGCTGTAGTAACTCAGCCGATAAGGCCATCGTCAAAAATGATTCTTTTGCCAGATCGCATTCAGAAAGCGGAGGAATGGTTTGAAGTGTCTAAGCTTCTCGATAATGAAAAACACGCAATGGTTTATTGGGTTATCCGAGTTTCACTGAATTCATTACTTATTGAATATATCCAGAGTGTGGATCAACTAAGTCATGTTTTAGATTCTATACCAGCAACGCAACGCAAAGCGTTTCTTCTAGAAGAAAAAATCTGTGAAAAAGTCAGATCGATTATCCAAAGTGTCGATCAACTAAGTATGGTTTTAAGTTATTTACCAGCAGTTGACCGTAGGCCAATTCTTATGGCTCTTGGCGATGAGAAGATCAAATTAATCGCCAGTGATGAGCGTGACCTGATTGCAATTTTAAGCTCCTTACCAGAACCGAAACGCAACACGGATCTTGGCAAGGAGAGAGTCGAATCATCTATCGATACGCATCACCTATTACTAGAGGAGCAATACAAAGAGTTACGATTATTTCTGGCTCCTAAAGTTTCAACATCAACGCAAGCGATGTTTTCACCTAAGCCATCTTCTCGTTTGGCTTCTGTGGATAAAGAAAATGCTTGTGATGCTAAAAATGAAGTGACCCAGCGACCGCAATGAATAGAATGCATATCTACTGTATTGTGTAGTAAGTCACATCGTCTTATCATAACCCAGTGACAGTTCTCTTGAGGGTAGGAAGCAAATTGGCATGGCATCAGCAATATGACAATGATCCAGGTCACAAATGGTTGCGGCAACAAATAATAGAAATTGGATCCGCGTTCTCATGCTAAGCAACTTTGTTCTGTTTCGATATACAGGTTAATCCCTTTTCATAAAATTTTTAAAATCTATGGACAACGCTGTCTGTTTTAGGTTATAGCTAAAAAAGCATCGATCGATGCGCTCTATGTTGTTCAATTATAGCCACTCTAGTTTTTTCAACCTTTTTGAATCTTGTCGTTATGAGTCGTATTTTTTCGACAAATTGAACTCGACAAATGTTCACTTATATGTTAACATTAAAGGGGATAGATTATGAGAGAGATTGATTTCTTTCGTACGGTTTCTGGAGATTGCCCAGTTGAATATTTTTTAGATAATCTATCTGGGAAACAGGCGCAAAAAGTTACTTGGGTATTGCAATTGGTAGAAGATCTTGAAAGAGTTCCAAAGCAATATTTCAAAAAATTAGTTAACACTGCCGATATTTGGGAAATTCGTGCTCAACTAGGATCAGATATTTTTAGAATTCTTGGTTTTTTTGTGAATACAACTAAATTTTTAGCGACAAATGGATTTCAAAAGAAGACTCGTAAAATACCTCAGCATGAAATCTATCTTGCTGAAAAAAGAAAAGTAGAATATTTTAATAGGTGAGGTAAATAAGTATGAGCGACTTAAAGCGTTATGTAACAAAGCGGAAAAAAACAGGTACCGAATTTGCAACAAATTTTGATGAGGGTTATGCCGAATTTAAAATTGGAGTAATCGTTCGTAATCTACGTAAAAAAGCTGGTTTAACTCAAGAGGAATTAGCAAAAAAACTGCATACGCAAAAATCGGCTATTTCACGAATTGAGAACCAGTCAGAAGACATTCGCATATCAACATTATTTAAAATAGCAGCTGTTTTGGGGAAGCACGTGAATATTAATTTCAATTAGGTGAAATATAGGTTTCAACTCGATAAAAAGAGGAAAGTTACAGCGCCTTACCACAAAAAGGATTTACCTATTAAGACAGTACAAAGTATTTTGAAACAAGCTGGCCTAACATGAACGAGGTAAGCGGCTATGCAATATCCCATTTTTATTCATAAAGATGAAAATAGTGGCTATGGTGTAATTGTGCCTGATTTGCCTGGTTGCTTTTCTGCGGGTAGCACAATTGAGGAAGCTATTCACAATGCGCATGAAGCTATCGAATGTCATCTTGAAGGATTATTAATGGATAATGAGTCAATTCCACTAAAAAACTCCGTAGAACAGCATCTTGGTGATCCTGATTTAAAAGGCGGTGTAATTGTTTTAGTTGAAATCGATCTAAGTTAGGACAATTTTTTCTGGTAATTGATGCGCAAGCTATAGTTGACTCATGTAGGCATCAATCTTAAATTGATTCCTATATGAATCAATTTTGAATTGATTTATATAGACATCAGGAACGTGAAAATGGATTGCCCAATTAAACTAGATAAAAACTGTCTACAAATTTTACGTAGCCACTTCTTCTCGTATCTGAAATGATGGTAAAAAATGAATTACGGAGGCTTAAGTGATAACTAACGTACTCAAACTGTCTAATTACCTGAGATTTCTTCAAGAGTAATAACGAGCAGGCAAATTATATGAAATAATCTCACTTAGCTAAAAATAAAAGAGCTGTCTATGATAAAGCTCTTTCTGGTAACCAAAACAACGTATTTAGAGGAAGTTCCAGACGATACATTATTATCGAGTCAAACAAATAGGGTTCGTGTTTGTTATCGGTTAAAAACTTTGTATTATATACGACACTGTAAATATTTTTACACCCACCTGAAAATTTTGCTGCCCCTGAATTTTCTAAAATATCTGGAAACCAGTTATACCAATTTGTGTCGAGGATGATTGCAAAAAGATTATGTTGGCCATGAAAAATTTTTTCTTTTTCGGTATCGTCAAATTTTTCTTGCACAGCAGATCGAAGTATCTCAAATAAATTTGTATAAAGATAATCAAGTATTGTCCTGGTAGCGGGATCAGAAAATGATATCCCTGGCACAAGTGATGTTAAGCTTATAGCGATAATTCCAGGATTTCCTTTTTGGAAATAATCCGCTTTTAGTTTATCGCAAATAGATAATGCTATGCATTTAGCAATGAAATAAAAATTAGTTTTTTCATCAGAAGTGCTGTTTATTGGGAATTCGATCTGTTTAAGCTTATCTAGCAATTCAGGAGAGAGAATATTTTTAAAATGCAAACAAGCGTATCTATTTATAGAGATCCAATCACAAATTTTTTTGATAATTTCCGTGCTACTTTTGGTAGATAAAAATGATAGTTTAGCGGTTATATACTCTTTTTGATCATGGCTTAGATTTTCCCATGTAAACTCAATGCTTGTATCAAAATACCAAGAACTAGACAGATTATAACTTCGTTTTAAGAGGATAAATTTATTAAAAAGCATGCTCGAGACATCGAAAAAATCACTGAATTTTGGCAGCAATTTATCCCATTCATCAAGAAGACTCGTCGTTCTTGTTGTGCACTCAATGAAGTATTGATTGAATTCTAAATCTGGGGGAGAATTTTTAGTTTTCAAGGTGAATTTTTTACTTATTAAGTCTGCTATCACTAATTCAAATATGTTTTGAAAGCATTGAACTGTAAAATCTTTTGTGAATTTTTCAACGGTCGAATCAAGTTTGTTTTTGTATTTATTATACCATTCATTAATTCGAGCTATAATCGCAGCAGAATGCTCTTCATCTAATTTAAGATACTGGTAGGCGCTTAAATTACGCCACGTGTTAATTTTTTGTTGCAGCTTCTTGTCTGGCTGGATAGTAGAATTACATCTACCTGAAAAATAAGATTGTATTTCTTTTGTTAGCTTATGTAGTTCTTCTTCTTTACTTTTTTCAAATAAATTAATCATACGATTAAAATCTCCTGCGCTTTTGCCAATCATGCTTAGCTTTGTCGGTTTTAATTAATTCGTTCTTCCTTGCTCATTTCATTGAACTGCATTCTGGCATAAACTATTGATGTTGATCTACTTTCTTTTCAGCTTATTACTATGAAAGTAGATCATTTTGCTTTTCTCTGAATAGGGCGGAGAATAGGGTCAAATATCAATTTAATAGAAGTTGATTAACCCATATTGAGATTGATGCCCATGTATGGGAGGTTTTAACTCTATTAAGCTTGACTTTAGTACTACATATAGTACTATAACCATAATGACCAAATCAGAAAAAATATTAGAAAAAATGCGAAATAACCCCAGGGATTGGCAAATAGTCGATCTTGAGATTATTGCTGGTCGTTTTGGAATTACTGTTCGGAGAGGGAAAGGTAGCCATGTATCATTTGCTCATCCTAGATGGGTAGACATTTTAACGGTGCCTGCCCATAAGCCTATAAAACCGATATATGTGAAGAAGTTTATGTTATTAATTGATGTGCTTGAAGAGGAAGAAATATGCGCGATATAAAAAATTCTGAATATCCATTTATAATTCGACACCTTTCAAGCGAGGAAGGCAATGGGTATTTAATTGAATTCCCAGATCTTCCTGGCTGCATGTCTGATGGCGAAACAATTGATAAAGCGATTGAGAATGGGCAAGACGCAATTCATGCTTGGATTGAAGTTGCAAAGGAAATGAATAGACCTATTCCTTATCCGGGGGAATTAGAAAGCCAAAGTGGTAAATGGGTTCAGCGTGTTCCAAAATCTATTCATTTGCGGCTTGTTAATAGAGCGAGAGAGGAAGGTGTTAGCTTAAATACATTGGTAATCATGATGCTCTCTGAATCATTAGCAGGTGAACCGCATAAAAATTTAGTTAAACGTCGTGCGCATCGTTGATCAAAACGGGAAGTAAAATGAGAAAACCCAGGAGCGGGTTGAGTGGTAGCAGGTTTAGCCAATATTGAAATTGATATTTGACTTTGAAGAAGGGTAAGCTCTGCAGTTTGCCCATATTGTGTAGGCTCTTTTTCGACTTAATGATGTGATTTGTATGGCAGTAAACTTTATCAGATATTTTTTTAATTTTTTTTAAAAAAACTATAGACAGCAAATTTATTTTAGAGTATAAATGACAACGCATCGATCGATGCACTTTATGTTGAGCCCCCAAACCCCAATTTAGTTTTCTTCTCATCGTTAATGTTGTAATGCATTTGTAGTATCCCTTCCACGTTTTCTCATTGCGTTTTTCAAAATGTTTTTTTTTCAGCACACCAAAATTAGCTTTTATTCATTATTCATTAAATTTAATTAACAAAGGAGATTGTTATGAAAATATCAGTTAATAAAACCACGGATCATCGTAGTTTACTTGTTTCTTACTTGCCACAACGTGATGTTATGCAAACTGCGATGATATTACCTGGGGCAGCATGCAGTTTTGGTTGTTGTTGCTCTTCATGCGGCGCTATTTCTAAGCCAAGTGAGTTATCAGGTAATTAATTTTTTTGGCTAGAACAAGAGGGCACAATCCATGCCTGCCCTCTTGTCTCTATCCATTAAAGAATTTGGAGTGTTTATCTATGGAATCAAAACAGTCTATACGTCCAGAATTACTTAACGCTGCTGCTTATTTAAATAATTACAGTCCATTTATTCCTTGGTCACAGAGTATTGGGTGTAAGACTAACATGCTTAAGCATTCTGAGCGCTATCGTTCATCACTGTTAGCGGAGGAATTTTTATTAAATTCTTATTATACGCGTGGTGATCGTGAGACAGATCTTTCAGTGGAGTTATTTTATGATGAGGCGAGTATTGCTATACAAGCGTTGCATCATCATCGCGATTATTCACATTTACCCAAAATAATTTTACCGGATGGAGTTGCGCTCGATATCAAATTGGGTGAAGCAATTTTACGTAGGCGAAGCGTACGCCAGTTTACGGGCGATGCAATTACTCTAGATTATTTAGCAACTGTTGCGCGTGCAGCATGTGGAGTTTCAGGTACAGCAATGGCTAGATTGCGTCAAGGCGATGAGTTGAAATTAAATTTTTGTACTGTTAGCAGTGCTGGGCATCTCTATCCTATAGAAATATATTTCGCGGTGCTCAATGTAAAAGATTTGGATAAAGGTGTTTATCTTTACTCTTCTCGCGATGATGCTTTATTCAAGGTTGGTGATCACCATTTGTTAACAGAAATATTTTCTTCGTTTTCTGTTAATGAAGAATATTCTGCTCATCTCAGGGCAAATTACATGTGTTTATTTGCGGCTCATCCGTGGAAAACAATGTGTAAGTATGGCAATCGTGGATTGCGTTTTGCGTTGCAAGAAATAGGTGCGGTGACGCAAAACATTCATCTTGCGAATGTTTGCCTTGGTTTGGGAAGTATTGATTGGGGAGGTTATTTTGAAAACGAAGTGAATAAGGCTATGGGTTTTGATGGTGTTAATCAATCCGTATTGCACATTCTGTTTGCGGGTATTGTAGGTTAAAAAGTGAGGAAGAACATGAAACAATCTAATTTGAGAATTAAACGTCATTTTTCAATTATTCCACATTCTCTACAACAAGTAGAGTTACGTAGTGGCGTATGGAATCCAACTTCTTATGTAATTGATGACGAATCAAAAACAGGTAAATTAGGCAATATTTTAAAAGATTTAGATGGTAATTTTACAACGCAAGAGATAGCAAAAAAACATAATATTCCTCGCGCGGAAGTGGAAGGGGTGATGGATCACTTGCAGCAACTCAATGTATTAGAAAAGACGAGTGCATCGGTTCTGGATTATTATGCTGAAGAAATGGTAGCGCAACAAAATACAGATAATGCAGATATCAAGAAAAATATTTTAATTATAGGTGATGCAAAGTTAAGCTATGAAATTCAACGTGTTTTATCAAACACTAAAAATAATGTAGATACTATACCTCTTGATGATCCTATTATTTCTAAATTGAAAGAAAACGATCAGTGGCTTTTTAATGGATTGCAATTACAGGAAATGGTAGATGATTATACATGGTGGAAGGATTATTTTGTCGTATTGGCATTGACTTATAATGATCCTATTTTAGCGATGCGTATCAATCAAATCAATTTTGCACTGGGTATTGAATGGATGATGGGCACGATTGATGGACCATTTTTATTTATAGGTCCTGCATTTATTTCAAAATCGGGTCCTTGTTATTATTGTTTAGAAAAACGTGTCACGATGAATTTGCGAGAATATGCAAGTTATCAGCGTTATAAAAATACTATTTTATCAGGTCACGCACATGCAATTTTTTCACAAACGATTAGCCCAGTTATAGCAAATTTGTTAGCAGCTCATTTATCAATGGAAATATTAAATTATCAGGTTACCAAAACGTGTTTTACAAAAGGTAAAGTGCTTTCCATTTATCTGCCAACGATGGAAATTTGTTTCAATGAAGTATTACGTTTGTCAGGTTGTCACGTATGTGGATCAGTTGCTCATCGTGATGATCAACAACTTTATTTTGACTATCAAACGTTGTTGGAGAACACATCATGCTAAATCTTGCGATTCATGCTCATGCGTATCAATTGTCACAAGGCGCGGATAATTTGTTAAAGCGTATGTTGAGTCCTCTTTGTGGTTTAGTGCAAGAGATAGGATTTGTGCGCCGTTCGAGTCGTGAACCAAAAATTATCGCAACCGGATCGGATCTTACAGGGGCACATGTATTGCTAGGGAAGCCTAATCCTGGGCGCGGTGCATATCACATTGGTGCCAATGGTATTCATTTCAATGAGGCAATTATTAAAACTCTAGGAGAATCTATTGAGCGATATTCTCAATTAGTTGCGGAAGTATCTCTGCGTTTTACGGGAGAATTTTTACCGCATAGTGAGATGATTAAGAATAATAAGCACATTGTTTTGCCACAAAATTATCTTAATTTGTTTAGCGAGGAACAATATAGCCGTGCTGGATTTCCATTTGAACTCTATGCAGATCAACCTTTGACATGGATAAAGTTATTAGAGTTGGGTGGTTACAAACATTTATGGGTGCCGGCACAATTAATATTTGTTGGATATCAAGTTAAGCGTGCAGAGGCAGAACCTTGGCTATCTGTCGCGGTGACAACGGGAACTGCTGCGCATACCGATAAAACCAAGGCATTAATTAACGCTATTCTCGAATTAATCCAAATTGATTCAGCAGTGGGGCATTGGTATTCATCACGTTGTGCGACCCGAATACATTTTGATAGTCGAACTCAGTTGCTCGAGAAAACGCTATTGCAACAAGGAAATTTTAATCATGAAAATTATGGCTTTTATTGGTTGGAAAATCCTGATCTTGCTGGATTTAGTGTGGCATGCGTTTATCGTGACTCGCAAAAAGTGATACCACATGTAGCGATTGGTCTGGGAGCGGATATGTGTTTAACAACGGCCATGTATAAAGCATACCTAGAAGCAGTGGGTGTGATTGGATTGTCGCGCATGGTGGTTTTTCAGAATAATTTTTTAGAAAAAAATAGTGATAAGAGTAACAATGATTTTTATGATTTGGACACCAATGTGGGCCATTATGCTCTTGGTAATGATTTTTCGCTCATCCAAGAAAAATTTCCTCAAGATAAAAAGATTTCTGCTTCTGATTTGCCGCCAGATACGGCGAATAATGATGCTCAGCAACTGCAAGTGTTAGTGCAAAGCTTTAAAAAAACGCATAAAGGATTATTTTTTTGTGATTTAACTTGCAGAGAAGCGAGTGATTTAGGATTTGTGGCTCCGCGTGTATGGTCGCCGGATACGTTGAGCTTATGTTTGCCATGCGCGCCTTGGTTAAAACATCCACGTTTTCAAGCTTATGGAGGAGTGGCGTATGAATTTCCTCACCCTTACCCCTGATGTCCAGTTTTACTGTCATGCTGTTTTGATTATGTGGTGTTTAGGCAGCTCAGGAATTGCAACGCACATTTATATTCGCTGGTTTGCAAACAGTAGAATTAGCTCGCAATCCATGCAATGTATAGTGAAAGGATTCATCTGTATTACTGCAAGTATGCTGATTCCGATTGGCGCGTTATTTTCTGCACCTATCTGGTTACAAATCTTAAGTGTTCCCATAGGATTTATCATGGGTCGTATGGTTGTCGCATTGGAATTATTTATTAATCGTTATACGTATCGTAAGAAATCTGTCATGTTTTTGAAAAAAAGTTCCGTTGATTCATTTTATATCTCGCATGCGGGTCCGAAAGGAAAAATGGCTTCTCTGTCGTCAAATATTATCCAAAATAAATCAAACTTAAAGCAATTACATGATCAAGGTATTGCCAATGAATCCAATATGAGAAGTTTTTCTCTATTAGCAATTATATTAATTGCTATTTTCGAAGAAATTATTTTTAGAGGTTTTTTAATTCAGTATTGTTTTTCATTATCCAAACCTTGGGTTGCCATTTCCATGATAACGACGGTTGTTATCTTTGGGGTTTCTCACGCGGGATTAGGTGTTTATCAAATGATAACAAAAACAGGATTGGGTGCGATTTGCTTGGGCGCTGTGTTGATTTTTCATAGTGTTTTGCCTGCAATTATTATCCATGCTGTTTTAAATTGGGCAGCGTACCAGCAAATAAAAAATCGTGCTGTTGTGAAAAGCGTAGGGGCGCACCCGCGTGTGCGCCCTGTTTAACAGGGCAGACACCCCTCCCGGCATGTTCTTAGCCGGGATCTGAGCACGCTGGGACAAGCTGCTGTCTGTTATTACACAATATTAATCGAAATAAATAAATGGAAACAAAAATGACACTGATTTATCAAATTTTACTAAGCGCAATAATGATTGTTATATTTTATCATTACACAAAATTATTTATTTTTAACGTCGCGCTTAAAATTGCATATTACTTACAATTAACTTGTCGCTATCCACTGGAAGTGGCAAAAGGAGTTGTTGAGCTCCCACTCGTTGTCATCGCGCATCTTATCTTTAGTTTGTTGCTCATTTTTATGTTTTCAATTCCATTAGATAAGATTGGATTGTTTCATTTGGAATCCTATTTTTTAATTCCATTAGGATTTTTGCTAGGGATTGGAATGATGGGATTTTCTTCTTTGTTATGCAGAGCAGTGATAGAAATTCTCCGCCATTTCCCTGGATTTCCATCTGAGGTAAAAGATTGGTTGGTGATGGCGCGCAGTGGTTGGTTACGTCATCATTTGCATACGATTGATGTTCTGTTCGTTCCGTTGGCAGTTATTGTGACCTTGGGACAAGTCTGCGGTGAGGAAATTGTTTTTCGTGGTGTCATGATGAATTACTTTTTATCTTATGGACCGTGGATTGCAGTTTTTATTTCTACTTTGCTGTTTTCGTTTATGCAAATTTTTCATATGCCAAGCTTGCTGAGTGCGATTTTTTCTGTGACAGGTGCAACAATCATTGGAGTAATAAGCAGCATTATGTATCTCAATGTTCCTAGTTTAATACCCTTAATTATCGTGCATCTTACATTTTTTATTATTGCTGTTTTATAAGGAGAAAAGTATGCGTTTTGGGCTATCGTTTTTACCGGATGTGTCTCCAGCGGAGAAATCATCCCAGGATTATTTTGCAGAGGCATTCGCTTTATGCGATATCGCTGAGCAAGGTGAGTTGGATTATGTCAAAATGACAGAACATTATTTACATCCGTATGGTGGTTATTGTCCTAGTCCCTTGGCATTTTTGTCAGCGGTTGCTGCAAGAACAAAAAATATTCGCTTAATGACAGGATGTATATTGCCAGTATTCCACCATCCTATTCAAATTGCAGCAGAAACCGCGATGCTAGATGCAATCAGTCATGGCCGATTGGATGTTGGCTTTGCTCGTGCCTATTTGCCATACGAGTTTCAAGCGTTTGAAATTGATATGGATGAAAGCCGAGAACGCTATATTGAAACAATACAAGCAGTAAAAAAGCTTTGGACGCAGCAGAATGTGAGTGTCAATACAAAATTTTTCTCGTTTGAGCATGCGAATAGTTTGCCACGACCAGTGCAAAATCCGCATCCACCTATTTGGTCAGCAGCAGTCAATTCCAGGCAAAGTTTTTCATGGATAGGAGAACAGGGGTTTGGATTATTAATGACTCCGCCACCAGGACCGATTGCAGCCATTGGAGAAAAGATTGCACTTTATCGCGAAACCTTTCTTGAAAATCATGGTAACACAGATTACAAACCCTGTGTTGCTCTCAGTTTGCCAATTTGTATTGATGAATCGGCTGACAAAGCTATTCGTTTGAGCGATCTATATTTACAGCGTTATTTAGATGTATGGGCTTCCGCTGCGGATGCGTGGGATACAAAACATTCCACAGATTATCCGGGTTATACAGGATTGTCGCAAGTGTTGCGCGCTAATTCACCAGAAAAAATGCGTAATAACTTGCAAGCGTTAGTGGGTAACCCAGCTAAAATTATTGCAGACATTCAAACAATCAGTTCATTCATTAATATTGATATTCTATTGTTGCAAATCGATTATGGTGGACAACCATTTGATGTGGCTAGGAATACGCTTAATTTATTTATTGAGGAAGTGAAATGATAAAAACACTCAAATCAAGCATAAAAATCACCCAACTTGCCGTGCCCATTATCTTAATGAATGCAGTGAGTTCATTCGGTGGATTTATTGCAATGAATTTCATGGGCAAATTAGGACAAGTTGAGTTAGCAGCAGGTGCGCTTATTTATAGTATTTACGGATTGGTGTTTTCATTAGCTTTTGCATTTTTGCTACCCATTAGCATTTTTGTTGGCAAAGAATATGCCGCAAAAACAATACATAATATTGGATTCATTGTACGTGATGGTTTAGTGGTTGCTACTGCATTTGGCATGTTTTCTTTTATCATATTAATGAATTTATCTCCGTTGCTAGTTTATTGTGGGCAATCTCCTGTACTGATCAAAATTACGGTGAAATATTTTAATGTTGCGATATTCAGTATACTGCCTTTAATGTGGTCACTGGTTTTTAATCAATTTTATTTTGGGATTGCAAGGCCACATGTTGTCTTGATGATTTCAATTTTGAATTTACCCATTACTATTTTTATGAATTACATATTTATTTTTGGGAAATTTGGGTTGCCAGCGTATGGTGTTGCAGGGTCTGCTTTTGCAAGTATTATTGGAGCGTGGGTTAATTTATTTTTATTAATAATTTTTTCACTGTTAAAAAAAGAAATACGAAATTTTTTATCAAACGTAATAAAGTTCGGAGCTAGTCATTTTATTTTAAAATTATTTAATCTAGGTTGGCCGATTGCGGTGCAGAGAGGGAGCGGAAATCGCTGCATTTACTGTGCTGACTTTTATTATCGGTAAGCTGCCTAATGCGGTTATCGCTCTGTCTGCACAGCAAATTGTTTTGCAGTATACCCTATTTGTTGTTCTCATTTCTTTTGGGTTAGCGCAATCCGTTGGCATTTTGGTGAGCCAATCGCATGGTAAAAATGATTTTGACTCCGTTCGAATAAATAGTAATGCGGCAGTAGTAACAGGGACGTTTTTTATGTGTATCATTTTACTTTTATTTAGCCTGTTGCCAAACCAGTTGATTGCGTTTTTTATCAATATTCATGCTAAGAATAATATTGAAATTTTAAAGCTTGCGAGTACATTGTTATACATTGCCGGCATTACACAAATTTTTGATTCTATACGTAACATTGCAGCAGGTGCTTTGCGTGGGTTGTCTGATGCTCATATACCTATGTTGATTAATGTGTTTTGTTGCTGGGTTGTTGGTATTCCACTTGCTTATGTTTTTGCTTTTTATTTTGAATGGGGTGTTGTTGGCGTTGCAACAGGTTTCGCAATTGGAATTGTAATAGGTGCTCTAGCGATTTTTGCGCGATTTCATCGTTTGTTGAATAGTCAAAACTCTGTCCATGCTAATATTGCCAAGAGTTATCAAAGATGAAAGGCTTTTCGCTGCTTGAATTACTCTTCACACTTTCAATCGTTGCGATTATATTAACTTTAACAATTCCATCGCAAAAAATTTTTCTTTCTCAATCGCAAAGTGAAGTGATGAGCTCGCAATTATTGCGAGCCATTAATTTGACTCGCAGCGAAGCGATGCAGCGTGGGGAAAGTACAGTTCTATGCAGTAGCATGGATAAAAAAATTTGCTCAAGCACTTGGCAAAATGATTATGTGATATTTTCGCATGACAAAAAAGTGTTGTATTCCTTTCATAAGATAAAAGAAGGCATTTTGCATTGGCGCGCATTTCCGCGCAACATCGAATATGTGGAGTTTCTGCCATCAGGATTGTCGCATGCTGAGAATGGTACTTTTTGGTATTGTCCGAAAAAAGCTAAGAATCCTGTTTGGGCAATTGTAATGAACCAATCTGGACGTATACGTATTGTTTATCCAGACCCGAACGGTAAGATTTATGGCGATAAAAAAGAACTGTTGCGTTGTTTAGGGTTGTAATTATGGCACTCGGTGCTATAATAGGGAGGAGTAATGAGAATTTTTAAAACACGGATTTTTACCAAGTGGGCACGGAAAGTACATTTATCAGATGGGTTACTCAATCAAGCAGTTATGGAAATGGAACGAGGTTTGATTGATGCAAATTTAGGTGGTGGAGTTTACAAAAAACGAATTGCATTATCTGGGCGTGGGAAACGTAGCGGAGCACGAAGTATCATTGCTTATAAGATGGGAAAAAAAGCATTTTTTATCTTTGGCTTTGCTAAAAATGAAAAAGAAAATTTAACAGCAGAAGAGTTAGAAATAGTGAAAGTATTTGCCAGCGAGTCATTAAATTACAGTGATGAACAACTCCATAAGCTAATTAAAGATAGTGAATTAATTGAGGTGAGCTATGAAAAAGAAATCCAGATTAACTGAAGTTATTTATGAAACAGCAAAAGGATTCCACCGAACAGGCGTAATGAGTGATCAAACCATGCGCGAATTTGATGCGATGTGTTTGCCACAATTAAAACATTATTCGCCGAGACAAATTAAACGTATTCGTACCCATAATAAAGCGAGTCAAGCTGTTTTTGCTGCGTATCTCAATACCAGTCCTTCAACGATACAAAAATGGGAACAAGGTCAAAAAAAACCAAGTGGAATAGCATTAAAACTACTCTATTTAGTCGACCGTCATGGTCTTGATCTTTTAGCTGCTTAGTTATAGCTGAAGACGCATATGAAACTAATCCAGGGAAATAGACAGCCTTCGCTCACCCTGGTACGCGTTGTCACTTGCCGCAGAAGCTGCAACGACAGTATTCTGATTACCCAGCAGCAGCGGTTCTCTTATCCCACTGTTATTTCTTCTTGAGGGGCAAAATAATCCTAGCGTTCGTAAACATTCTAGTAAATTACTAGGACGTACATCAACCTGCTTTTCATCGCTTTTAGCTGTATTGTTGGTTCTTTCAATTTTATTTATTAATGCTGTTATTGAGGAAAGCAATTCAATCATTTTAGTTTCCATATTTATTTTTAAAATTTCATCGATTTCTGGTTTAATATCCTCTATTGAAATAGGCCACTGTTTTAATGTGTTAAGCAGATAGTTCACATATCTAAGCAATGTTGGGGAAAATTTGCTAACTGATAACAGACGATAGAAATTTTGGGTGAGTGTATTATGAGAACGGAGGCACAAAAAAGCGGCACCACACACAATGAAAGGAAGGCAACCCAAAAAAATGAAAATTCCTCCTAGCACTAGCAGCCTATGATCATCAGAGAACGCCAACAATGTTATCCCGCCAGCCAGAAAGGCAAGTCCGACTATCTTCATAATGATTATTGCAGGCATTCTGTCGTGTCTTGTATTTTGATGTTCGCTTTTAATTTCTTTTTCTGCTTGCTTTATAACTGCGTATAATGGATTAAGGCTGTAATAATTGTCTTCCTCTACAGCAAGAAACCTATCAAAAGACACGGATTGTCGTCGTAATCTCACTAAGTCCTCGATTGGAAGATATCTAATAACAATTAATGATACATCGTAAGGAAGATTGGTATAGGTATCAATCCCCAATAATTTTTTCTCTTTTTCGTGTTTTGATTCCACATTGAATCGCGATAATTTTTTGTCATTTTTATGTTCTAATGCAATACCGAACCGGTCAAAATGGTTATGCAGTAATTCTTCAAGATCAGGTTTTAAATCTAAGTCTGCGACGGAAAAAATCTTATGTTGATTTAACCGGTTTGGTTGATCGATGAGTTGTAAAATTTCTTGCTGCGGTGATTGAGCGTATAAACAGAGTAATATCATATCAATAACAGCTGGGGTAGCAGGATTTTCATTATTTTCTTTCATTTTTTTAAAAAAATGATTAAATACAGCTTTTTCTTCTGGGGAAAATGGTTTGTCCGTTATGCGATGGTTCACGAGCTGTTGCAACAATCCTCGTTTACTCCAGCATATCTCAATAAAGCGTTCTAATAATTCAGGCTTGTCCCACAATAATATCGCTATTTCATAGAGACTGATATCTTGTATGCCTAAAATAAACTTGATCCGCATACTGTTATTCTGAGTCTCTGCTAGCAAAGGTCGGATTGATCTTTTTAAATTATCACGTACTTTATTACGCTCCTCATCGGAGGCAGTCGCTTTTTGCTCCTCAAAATCATGTTTTAGCTCGTTGAGAAACTTCTCATTGATTTTACTTGTTTGTTCTGGCTTAGCATCGTAGAGATTTGGGCGCGTTTCTTTTTCTTTATCGCGAGGTAAAAGAGGGATACTTGATTCGTTTTTAATATTAATACTTACTTCATTTGCTGGTATTAAAGGGGAATGAGATTGTCGCTCTAACTCGAATAATTTAATGATTAATGGAATTCGATTATGAGTTTCTGCCCAACATAATACAAAGTCCTTAGTTTCAGGTTTAACTGTACATTGCTGTAAGCTCTTTATAATCTCGGGTGAGATTATTTTGCTAAGATTTTTATTTTTTTCGCAGATTTGTTGCGCAATTGCAATGGCTTTTTCCTTATCTGCTCCAAACGCTAAAAGAATTTCAGCAAGGTGCTTATGTCCGTATACAAACGCTATTAAATAAGGAGGCATCTGGGCGAAAAGATTTTTAGATTCGTTATTGGCTTGATTAACATTTGGGTATTTGTATCCAGACGATAACCATAATACTGCTTCAATATTGCCTGTGGCAGCCAGTTGCAACAGTGTGCAATCCTGTTCATTGACTTCATTTATTTTAAGATAGCCTGATATGATCCCCTGAATGACTGTCTTTGTGTCATCATGAATAAGTTCATCGTGGAAAGGATACGGCATTCTGTGATCTCTCACATTTGGATAGGATTAGGGTCAAGAATTTTACAGGACTTTCCTTAAGGTTTTCTTAGCACTCGATTGCCTCATTCAATACCTGCTGCACTTTATTGACTGTTTTGTCCCAAGAAAATAGTTTTGCGCGTTGTAAGCCTGCGTTGATTAAATTATTTCGTAAGGTCTGGTCCTGAGTAATTTGCTCAATGCCATGTGCGAGTGAGTCTATCTCATATGGATCAATTAAAAGAGCAGCATCGCCTGCTACTTCAGGCAAAGAAGTGATATTGGATGTTAATACAGGTATTCCGCAAGCCATGGCTTCAACAACAGGTATCCCAAATCCTTCTAATAGGGAAGGAAAAACTAATGCAACGGCACCGCGATAATAAGCTGCCAATTCAGTTTCATGCACTGCTCCAGAAAACAGGATGCGTTTTTCTAACCGTTCTTTTTTAATGAGTTCTGCCATTTCACTCGTTTGTTTGCCAGTAAAAATTAACCGTATGGCAGGATCTATTTTTGCTTTTGCAAATGCTTTTAGTAAACGCAAAGGATTTTTATGTCGCATGGTGTTTCCTACATGCAAAAGATAAGGATATCCTGGATTGTAACTCGCACCTTCTGGAATAAAATGATGACTAACCCCAACACCAACGACGATCACTTTCTCTGCTGAAATATTCGCCCACTCCAGGATGGATTGTTTAGAATATTCTGAGTTAGTTAAGATTTTATAAGCACGCTGTGCTGCGGGTTTCATGATGCATTCATAAAATATTTTTTTTGCCAATCTTGCGCTGTTTGGAACATGTAAATGAATTAAGTCATGAATGGTAAATATAAAACGCATAGAAGAACTCATCACTGGATTAAATCCGGGTGTAAAAAAAACTTGATATTGATTTTTCCGTTTGCGCAAATGATAAGGTAGCCAGACAAGATTTTTTAATGCAAGTGGTTTCGGGCCGCTGTTAAGGATATCAATATTTTTTAACCGCGATAAAATTTCATTTGAAAATCGTCCAATACCGTGAGTGCCACTCCAGCGTCCATCAACTAAAATACGATTTTGATTAGCATTACCAGCAGTCATTCATATTTCCTCTGCCACTTATGTTTTTTTCACCGCGCGAATTGAGAGAAAGGATTGCGCACTGGCTATCTTTTTCTGCTTGTATGCCTAATGGTTTTGCTGCAAGCGTAAATTCTGTATCCGTTGCGGTAGCAATGGCAAGCTGATATCGCTGATCAGCAATGATCTCGGGTATGTTGAGATTTTCTAGTGTTGCTCCAGCATAGCTATTGTGCTGAGTATAATATTGTTCTAAAGCAGTGGCGAGTTTTGCTAGAGTAATTTCTGCTTCAGCACGTTTTGCTTGTGTTATGTATTGCGAATAGAGTGGCAAACAAAATGCACCTAAAATTCCAATGATAACCAATACAATCATTATTTCAATCAGATTAAATCCGGATATTTTCATATAAACTATTTCTTTAATTTCAATGCAATCTCTGCCAAACGTTTTCCCATTGCAAAACACAAACGCTGTTCTTCTTTATTTACAGGATTTTTACCATTAGCTCCAGCAACATGTGTTGCACCGTAAGGTGTGCCGCCCGTGCTAGTCGTATTTAAATCAGGTTCAGTATAAGGAATTCCAACTAACACAAAACCCAGATGCATCAGTGGCATCATCATGCTAATTAATGTTGTTTCTTGCCCGCCGTGCAAGCTACCCGTAGAGCTAAATACAGCAGCGGGTTTATTTACCAAATTGCCAGAGAGCCACAGACTGCTTGTTGTATCTAAAAAATATTTCATAGGAGCAGCCATGTTGCCAAAGCGTGTAGGGCTGCCGAGTGCAAGGCCATCACAATTTTTTAAATCATCTAACGTGACATACGTTGCACCTTCATCCGGTATGCTAGGTTGAGTTGCTTCCGTTGTAGGAGATACGGATGGCACTGTGCGTATGAGTGCTTCTGTGCCAGGCACTGATTCAACACCGCGTGCAACGTGTTGTGCCATTTCTTTCACGGCACCGTAGCGACTATAATAAAGTACTAAAATATTAATCTTCGTCATTTTTTTCCCTCGCGTTTCGCAACTGTATCCATTACCCAATCTAATGCAGAATCCGGTAAAAGTCTTCTCAATGCCGCAAATAAGTGTGCAGGAAGACTCACGTAATAATGCGCTTTCGGTTTTGGGCTTTCTAAAGCATGTGTGAGCTTGCTGATGACAGCATCAGGCAATGCAGTAAATTGTGGGTGTGTATCGATGGATTGACTAAAAAAATTTTCGAGTTTTTTATACAATGTTTTATGCACGCTGTCTTTTTTGTGTAAAGTTTCGTAATAAGTTTTTAAAGCATTTTCTCTAAATTTAGATCGAATCGGTCCAGGTGCGATAATGGAAACAAAAATATTTGTTCCGCGTAATTCTTGTCGTAAAGTGTTACTGAAACCTTCTAACGCAAATTTAGATGCATTGTATGCACCATAAAAAGGTATAGCGACAATACCTAAAATAGATGTATTTTGAATAATACGACCATGACCTTGTTTGCGCATGGCGGGGATAACGAGATTGGTGAGTTCCATAGGCCCAAATACATTTGTTTCAAACTGCGCGCGCATCATGTCACGGGTTAAATCTTCCACTGCACCGGTTAATCCATAACCTGCATTGTTAAATAAGGCATCCAATTTTCCATTGGTTTTTTTGAGAATTTCAGCAAGAGCATTATGGATAGAATTAGAATCATTCACATCAAGTACCAAACTTTCCAAACCTTGGGCATGGAGTTTATCTACATCGCTGGCTTTACGCGCCGTGGCAAATACACGATAGCCCCTTTGTTTTAGCGTAAGTGCCGAGGCAAGTCCTATACCGCTTGAGCAGCCAGTAATAAGAATGGATTTTTGCATGGTGGCTCCTTGGAGCTGTTTTTTCCGTCATTACGAGGAGCGCGCTCTTCGCGACAAAGCAATCCAGTACTGCCTACAACTTATCACTGTCCTGGATCGCCACGACTCACATAAAGCTAAAGCGTGAGGCTCGCAATGACGAGTTCTTTTGTAAGAATCGTGAATAGTTACGAGATATTATCTGGTTAAGAGTGGGGCTTCAATATTTTCATTCGTTTTTCTTGTAAAAACTTGCTAAAATACGATACTTATTGGTTTTTTATGATATTTAAGGTGGTGTTCTATGCCAACATATGAATATGAATGTGGTAAATGTGGCCATAGACTTGAAGCATTTCAAAAAATGAGTGATGCTCCTTTGACTGAGTGTCCAGCTTGCCATGAAAGTAATTTGCATAAATTAGTTTCGGCGGCGGGTTTTCAGCTGAAAGGCACGGGATGGTATGCAACAGATTTTCGTAATAAAGGCAAACCTGAAACCAAAGTAGATAAAAAAGAATCAGGAACAACAGATAAAAAGCCGGAATCAGGAGAAAAAAAATCAGATTCTGGCTCCTCAACGGGCGGAACAGGTTAACGATGATGACATATATTAGACGCTATTTTATTTCAGGATTACTCGTATGGGTCCCAATTTGGGTCACTATATTAGTCATTAAATTTTTGGGTGACATGTTAAGTAGTACTATGTTGCTGTTGCCCCATCAATACCAGCCTGATCAATTGATTGGATTTCATATCCCTGGAATTGGTGTTCTTATTATTCTGTTAATCATCTTTTTAACGGGATTAATTGTTGCTAATTTTATCGGTAGTCGTTTAGTCGCACTTTGGGATAACTTAGTAGGCCGTATTCCTTTAGTGCGTACTGTTTATTCGGGTGTTAAACAAGTGATGGAAACTTTGTTTACTCCGGGTGGCCAATCATTTCGTAAAGTATTATTAGTGGAATATCCACGCCCTGGCTTATGGACCGTTGCATTTCAAACCGGTGATGCCTTACCCGATGTGCAAAAAATGTTAGAAGAAGAACAGATGGTCAGTATATTTATTCCTACCACACCGAATCCAACATCGGGCTTTTTGATAATGGTGCCGCGTAGAGATGTTGTGGAGCTCGACATGAGTGTGGAGCAAGCGCTCAAGTTTGTTATTTCACTAGGAGTGATGCAGCCAGGAATGAATGTCGGGAATAAAAAGCTTTTGAAAAGGTAAACTAAAACATGCGCAGTCATTATTGTGGTCAAGTAACAAAAAAATTATTAGATCAAGATGTAAAATTGGTAGGTTGGGTGCACAGACGTCGTGATCATGGTGGTGTGATCTTTTTAGATTTACGTGATCGCGAAGGTATTGTGCAAGTGGTATTTGCGCCAACGAATAAAGCAGCATTTGCACTGGCAGAAACCTTACGTAATGAATACGTCATACAAGTAAAAGGCCGCGTACGTCATCGTCCGGAAGGGACAGTAAATCGTGAGCTCGCAACGGGAGAAATTGAAGTTGATGGTCTTGAGTTAATCATTTTGAACCGTGCAGAAACCACACCTTTTCCAATTGATGAATATCATGATGTCGGTGAAGAAACGCGCTTACATTATCGCTATTTAGATTTGCGCCGTCCTGAAATGTTACAACGTTTGCAATTACGTGCGGCAATGATTCGATATTTGCGTCGTTACTTAGATTCACAAGGATTTCTCGATATTGAAACACCTTTTTTAACTAAAGCAACTCCCGAGGGTGCGCGCGACTATCTCGTTCCAAGTCGCACTAAACCCGGTAGTTTTTTTGCATTGCCACAATCCCCGCAGCAATTCAAACAATTGCTCATGATGGCAGGCATGGATAGATATTATCAAATCGTACGTTGCTTCCGTGATGAAGATTTACGTGCCGATAGACAACCTGAATTTACTCAGCTTGATATTGAAACATCCTTTTTAAATGAAGAAGAAATTCAACAAATCATGGAAACGATGATTCGCGGCATGTTTGCTGAATTACTCCAAGTACAATTACCGGATCCCTTTCCGCGCATGACATATGCAGAAGCCATGTCGCGTTTTGGTTCCGATAAACCTGATTTACGTATTCCACTCGAATTAGTGGATGTGGGTGATTTGCTACGTGATGTGGAATTTAAAGTTTTCTCCGGTCCTGCAAATGATAAACAAGGACGCGTTGCAGCGTTGCGTGTTCAAGGTGGTGCAGCGTTAAGCCGTAAAGAAATTGATGATTATACGCAATATGTCGCAGGGTTTGATGCAAAAGGTTTAGCATATATTAAATTGAATGCAGATGGTTTACAGTCGCCGATTTTGAAATTTATTCCGGAAGCGGCTATTCAAAAAATTGTTGAGCGTACACATGCAAAAACGGGCGATATTATTTTCTTTGGCGCTGATAAAGCCAATGTAGTGAATGATTCGCTGGGCGCGCTACGGGTCAAAATAGGTCATGAACGTGGGCTCGTTGAAAAAGGTTGGCGCCCATTGTGGGTAATTGATTTCCCCATGTTTGAAAAAGGAGAAGGGCGTTTATCCGCATGTCATCATCCTTTTACTGCACCCAAAATTAAAGATATGAGCGAATTGACACAAGATCCTCTGAAAATTTTGGCGCGTGCTTATGATATGGTCTTAAACGGTAGTGAAATTGGTGGTGGTTCTATTCGTATTAATTCTCCTGAATTGCAAATGGCTGTTTTCCGTGCATTAAATATTTCTGAGGAAGATGCAAATAATAAATTTGGACATTTGTTAACGGCATTAAAATTTGGTTGTCCTCCTCACGGTGGAATTGCTTTTGGTGTTGATCGTCTTGCCATGTTAATGACGAATTCAACATCAATACGTGATGTGATCGCTTTCCCGAAAACGCAAACAGCGACTTGTCCATTAACGGATGCACCTGCACCGGTTGATCCGGCGCAATTATTAGAATTGGGAATTCGTATACGCAAAGATGTGACAGAAAAAAAAGAATCAGACCATAAAGTCATATCCTAAAAATAATCCAGGGCCTTATTGGCCGTAAGGCCAAAAAGCGTAGCATAGCCCAGGCTAAGGATGCGCCTTTTGCATCCGCCAGCCTGGACAAGATCCAGGCTAAGGATGCGCTTTTTTGCATCCGCCAGCCTGGGGGAATTCGAAAGCCCTGGGGGCCAATTGATTGGTCGTGGAAATGAAACAGGGGGGTACAATGGCTGGACACAGTAAATGGGCTAACATCAAACGCCACAAAGCTAAACAAGACGCAAAGCGCGGAAAGGTTTACACTAAATTAATTCGTGAAATCACGGTTGCTGCCAAGTTGGGTGGCGGTGATGCGGATTCCAATCCACGTTTACGCATTGCGCTGGATAAAGCATTTGGTGCAAACATGTCACGCGATGTCGTTGATCGGGCGGTCAAGCGTGGCGTAGGCGGCATAGAAGGTCAAGATTTAGAAGAAATACGCTATGAGGGATATGGCCCAGCAGGCGTTGCTGTGATTGTTGATTGCATGACAAATAACCGCAATCGTACTGTTGCAGATGTCCGGCATGCATTTACCAAGTGTGGCGGTAATCTGGGAACAGATGGTTCAGTGTCTTATTTGTTTCATAAGCGCGGTCAACTTACGTTTGCTCCGGGAGTGGATGAAGAAAAAATCATGGAAATTGGGCTTGATGCGGGTGCTGAAGATGTTGTCGAAAATCCCGATCAAAGTGTTGATGTCACTACATCTCCTGAATTATTTGCGCAAGTCAAAAATGCGATGTCGCAAGCAGGATTTCAACCAGCACATGCAGAAATTACTCTCATTGCTACAACTCATGTCCCTATCACAGATAAAGATATTGCCGAAAAATTAATGCGTCTTACGGATATGTTGGAAGATTTAGATGACGTACAAGAAGTTTATTCAAACGCAGACATTGCAGAAGATTTATTATCGTGACATTCTTGGCTGAAAGCCAAAAAGCGAAGCCCAGCCCAGGCTAAGGATGCGCGCTTTTCGCATCCGCCAGCTTGGGAACAATTTTGCATTCGCCGGCCTGGGTGCCGAGGAAAAAATATGATCATCATTGGCATCGACCCTGGATCACGGTTTACGGGTTATGGTGTGATTCGCTGGGAAAGCAATCAAAGCCATTACCTGGATAGCGGTTGTTTGCGTGTGACTTCGGATCATCACAGCGAACGTTTACAAAAAATTTTTTCTGGTATACAACAAATTATTCAACTTCATCAACCTGTCGAAGCTGCCATTGAGCAAATTTTCATGCATCAAAATCCCGGTTCTGCATTAAAACTGGGACAAGCACGCGGTGCTGCAATTGTTGCTTTAAATATTCCTCTCGCTGAATATTCCGCACGCCAAGTGAAACAATCCGTTGTGGGTTACGGCGCTGCGAGTAAACAACAAGTACAGCACATGGTGAAACGCTTATTAAATATTTCACAAAAACTCCAAGCCGATGCTGCCGATGCACTCGCGATTGCTTTGTGCCACGCGCATACACGTTTTTCACTCAAAAGAATCGATATCCCAAAACGCGGTAAACGCAGTAGTAGTTGGCGGGATTATCGACCGGAGAAGAAAGAAGTAAATTAGCGAGGTCGAAATAAATCCCCAGCTGAATTAACTTCTAAAATTTTCTGGAATATTAGAACTCTTGATTCAAACTGATCTGCTGTTACTCCTTCGCTTTTCTTTACTTCTGTAGCCGCTTTTTCTAATAAGTCAGTTACTGTTTTTTTCTTATGGATATTCGTAATGCCATTATCAATAATTAATCTGCGTGAAACTATAGTTTTTGAATATGTGCGATCATATCTTTTTATCTCTACAGGCTCGGACTTCATATCAAAGGCATCACTTGTGAGCGTATGAGCTTCACGTGGTAAATTATTGTGACAAAGCCCATATCGCTGAATGCTGTCACCCGTAATTAGTTCATAAGCAATTTCCGTAGCAAGCCACGATGAACTAGACCTAAAAATTGCTAGAGCAAGAGCCAAAACACATAAATTCTCCATGTCATTTATCTGCGCGTATTTAGCTAAATTAATCGCTTTAGTCATACCTTTTTTGCCATGGAACCATCCTGTGTCCGGGTAATTTTTATTTGGTTTTTCACCCTTTTCTCTAAACTGGATGTATCTTTGCGCGCCTTTTGCTAACGCATTCTTTAGAGCAGCGTAACTCGATATTATTTTGTTACTCATACTATTTATAATCCTATTAATGATGAGATAGCTATCATACTCCTAAAAATGTTATGTTGCAACACAACGTTATTAGGGGGGGCAATATAAATCGTGAAGAAACTACTTTTTTGTGGCATGCTATTGCATCATGCGTTACTTATTTGATATGTAGGATTTTTACTTGACTGCCTTAATTGAAAAACGTGTAAAACAAGCTGAAAAGCTATGCCAACAAACAGGAGCTCGGTTCACTTCAATTCGAAAAGCGCTACTGACTCTGATTTATAGCCAAAAAGAACCGCTCACCGCCTATGAATTATTACGTTTGTTTCGCAAAATAAATCCTAAAGCTGAATCAATGACTATTTATCGGGCATTAGATTTTTTGCAAAAACAACATCTCATTCACCGCTTAGCCAGCAAAAATACATATGCTGCCTGCGATACACCTCATGAACCTCATCAAGGACAATTCTTGCTTTGTGAAAAATGCGATCAAACGCAAGAGGTGGACGCAATAGCATTAGCAAAAGCTGCTAAAAAACTAGCACAGGATCATCATTTTGTTCTATCAGATAAGCCTATAGAAATAACAGGAATCTGCAAAAATTGTAGAAAATGAAGGGGTCAGATGCGCTTAAGAATTCTGTTATAAGTGATGCCCTACACCACTGATGACTTTATGCTCTTATTGTCGAAACATATTTATGTCGGCCATAAGTTATTATTTTTGCGTCCCGAGTAAGAATGGCTAACCCTTCAACACGTGCCGTCGCCACAATCATGCGATCTGCAGGGTCATCATGAAATGCGCCCGGCAATTGACAGCTTTCAACAGCAATATTTGGTGTAAGTGGTGATATGCGAATGTGCGTTAGCTCAATTGATTTGCTAATCCATTCTAAACATGGCATTTCTAAAATAATACGTTGTTTCGCATCAAGCATGCTTATTTCCCATAAAGAAATAGCAGCTAAATGAGCTTCATTATTTTGTAGCGTGGAAGTGATGACTTTGCGCGCTTGCTTAGTCAGTTCTTCGCTTCCATTTATAAACCAAATCCAAATGTGAGTATCGAGTAAGATTCCATTCATTGATTTGCCTCCCATTCAACGTGAATGGGAGCAATGATGTCTTCTTTAATAGTGACTGTATCTTTAAGGCATCCAAAAAAATCGATGGGTGTAGTTTCAATGGGTACCAGTTTAGCGACAGGCTTTCCATGTTTCGTGATAGTAATACTGATATGCTTTTCTTGGACTTCATCCATAAGGTGTAGGCATTGAGCTTTAAAATGCCCTGCTTGAACTGAATACGTTGATTTTTTCATAAAATTTTCCTATGGTCATAATTCTATAGTCACATTTGTATTATAGTTAGTTTTTAACTTGTGTAAAGGTTTATTTTGTGAGTATGGAATTTAGGATCATCGCTGGCATGACAAAAATTGGGTCTTCTGCAGAATTTGCTTTTCTATATTTCCTGTGCTTTTTATCTTGTTTCAGCGAAAGTCGGATTCCTTTTGTAATCAATAGGGTAAGCATGATGTAAAAATATTTTTAAGAACTATAATTATAAATAATGTACTAAATAGTATTAATATTTTTTTAATGTTATGCGTTTAAAACAAGAAATAAATAATCCTGAGTGAGGGGGAAAAATATTATGAGTATGAGTCGCAATGAATTGGAAGAAATGCAGAAGATAAGAGAGGGCATAAAGGCAAAAAATTTAGAAAAAAAACCTGATATAAAGTTTTATTACAACGCTTACGATGCTGTTTGTCGTCTCCAAGGGGGAGCGAAGTGTGAAGTCCCCAGGAAAGAAATAATCCAAGAACTTTTAATAGCTCTTAAGCGCTATCATGAAAAAGATCCAAAAAATAATGATTTGAAAAAATTATTAGGCCAGTGTTATTTTGCTCAACTAAGAGAAAATGAAGTTCGTGAGGGAAAACCATATAAAGGGGGGAAGAGTAGTTCTAATCCAGATAAAGTGAGACAACGCGCAGCGCGAGAAGGTTACCTTTGGGCTTTAGAAGAGCTTTTAGAAAAACATAAAGAGCAAGGGGATGATAGTCGCGCTTCACTATTCGCATTGATGGCTGGAGCACATCATGATACGGAAGATTATCATAAATATTTAACTATAATTACTGATGCAGTAACGAAAATAACCGCTAAGGGAGTCGGTAAGCTGGTTGCTGGTATGGCTGCTGCGATTATAGCTGATGGCGTAACTGTGGGTGCTGTGAATTCTGAGAAACAAATAGATAAGATTAGAATTGTACCAGAATACCGGGAGAAAAGAAATGACATTTATTCTAATTTTCTTATGCAAATAAAGACAGAGGACGAAAGTAAGCATGAGAGCTTATATCGCAATCTTTCCGCAGAAATTTTAAAACAAGTTCAAAGAGTAAAGGCATCAGAAGAAAAAGAGATGAAACAGGGCCTGCAAGAGAAAATACAAAAATTAAAAACAAAGTATAAAGCGCCGAGTGAAACAAAAGTACTTGATAAACAACTTGCTAAGCTTCATGCGGAATATAAAGATCTTCATGAAAAACATGAAAAACTGTATACTAAAGGCATTGTAGATTCAGTAAAAACGGCAATAAAAAAAGGTTTAGGCGAAGAATCGCATGAAAACATTACATTCCAATATAATCGTGAGTATGAAAAACTTCATAAAAAATTTGGCGAGAAGACTTTGGTGGAGGCAGGTAAGCTTGGTGGATTTTATCAAGACCCATTTTTTGCATTTGATGTAGCAAAATATATTTTATTAGAAAAAATAAGTTCGGCCACTTTTTTAAGAGAAGAGGTGGAGTTGAAAACTGCTCCTGGATTTTCCGCTAGTCGAAACATTGGCCATAATTATTTTACAGATGAATTAAAACAAACAGATGATATTGATAAGACAAGGGCGTTTTATCGAACTATTATCCCAACAAAAGAAGCTGGGCTTAAACAATGGAATTCAGATTTAAAAGAATCATTTGGAAATGATGTAGATCTCGCTATTTTAGTTAAGATTAAATTACAAGGAATAGATCTCACGCATAAACTAAAAATAGATCCCGATCTTAGGCAGCAAATGGAAGACGTTATGCGGATTAGGTTAGGAGAAGAGCGATTTCAAGATATTTCAATAAAAGCTGAAAGTTTTCTTGCAAATTATGCATTTAAATTATTTGAAGCAAAAGAGAAGGAGCTGCGTGCTGGCCAAATGGCAGCTGTGAGGCGATCTGGAGTGATAGCAGCAAATAAAGGAGGAGCTACTACAACTTCAGCATCTCCAGAAGCTGCTGAAACTCCATCTGCTACCAGTGCACCCAAAAAATGAATGCATAGTTAAGTGCCACCTCTGCCAGAGCCACCCGTGCCAGCGGGTTGGAGTGCTTATATTGTGTCGGGTTTATGAAGTTTAAAAATTTGCCTAACGGGGAATTTAGGGTACATTATGCATACGGTAAAAATAAAAAACGCCTAATCCACCTACATCTAAAAAGCTAAGGAAATAATAAACAAGGATTCTTTATGATCGGACAACTATGCGGCGTTATTCTTGAAAAACAACCACCGCAATTATTGCTTAACATCAATGGCATAGGCTATGAAGTGGATGCGCCCATGGGAACTTTTTATCGTTTACCCGATATTGGGCAAGAAGTGACCTTGTTTACGCACTTTGTGGTGCGTGAAGATGCGCATCATTTATATGGTTTTTATACGCGTGAAGAGCGTTTATTGTTTCGTACCCTATTAAAAGTCAATGGCGTTGGGCCTAAGTTAGGCTTAACTATTCTTTCCAGTGTGACTCCTGATGAATTTGTGCGCTGTGTTGTGAATAACGATACGGCAAGCTTGGTATGTTTGCCAGGAATTGGTAAAAAAACCGCTGAACGATTGGTTGTTGAAATGCGTGATAAATTATCTGCATGGCAAGACAAATTGCCTACAGGATCCAGTACAATGAAAGCGGAACATGGCGCTCGCAATCAAACTGTTCAAGATGCTATCTCGGCATTAATTGCTTTAGGTTATAAACCTCAAGAAGCCAGCCGGGCAGTTTCAAAAATAGATGATGGAGTGTTAAGCAGTGAGGAAATAATACGCCGTGCATTGCAGGAGATGGTGGTATGAATGAAATAGATAGGATAGTAACTGCAAATCAAGATGAAGTTGATACAGTAGATCGCGCCATCCGCCCTAAAAGTTTGCAAGATTATGTGGGTCAAGCGGCGGTGCGTGAGCAAATGGAAATTTTCATTCAAGCAGCACGTGCGCGCAATGATGCGCTAGATCATGTCTTGATTTTTGGACCTCCCGGTTTAGGTAAAACGACACTCGCAAATATTGTTGCCCATGAATTAGGTGTTAACTTACGCCAAACATCTGGCCCGGTTTTAGAACGTGCAGGTGATGTCGCTGCATTATTAACAAATTTACAAGCCCGCGATGTATTATTTATCGATGAAATCCATCGCTTAAGTCCAGTTGTTGAAGAAGTGTTGTATCCTGCAATGGAAGATTATCAGTTGGATATCATGATTGGTGAAGGCCCAGCAGCGCGTTCTATTAAATTAAATTTACCGCCATTTACCTTAATTGGTGCCACCACACGTGCGGGATTATTAACTTCTCCTTTACGTGACCGGTTTGGTATTGTGCAACGTTTAGAATTTTATGAAATTGCAGAATTAGCGCAAATTGTGCAGCGTTCTGCAATGATTTTAAATATTGAAATTGATTCAGCAGGCGCTGAAGAAATCGCGAAACGTTCGCGCGGGACACCGCGTATTGCTAATCGTTTATTACGTCGTGTGCGGGATTATGCTGAAGTCAAAGCCAATGGAAAAATTGTGCTTGACGTTGTACAGCGCGCACTGGATTTATTGGATATTGATGACCATGGTTTTGATATGATGGATAGAAAGTTATTATTAGCCTTGATAGATAAATTCAATGGCGGGCCAGTCGGTGTGGATAGTTTAGCAGCGGCTATGAGCGAAGAACGCGGAACCATCGAAGATGTGATTGAGCCCTTTTTAATTCAACAGGGATTTATCATGCGCTCTCCACGTGGGCGCATGGCAACACGTCATGCCTATCTGCATTTTGGGTTGAAAGTACCAGAAAAAATAGTGGCGCAAAAGAGTTTATTTGAAGAAGCAGAACTATGAGAGAATTTATCCTGCCACTGTATATCTATATCGAAGATACTGATTATAGTGGGGTAGTTTTTCACGCCAATTATCTTAAGTTTTTTGAGCGTGGACGTTCCCTATGGGCAGAGCAATTGGGGTTTGGTGTGGCTATTCAGTTAGAACAGGGTATTTTTTTTGCTGTGCGCTACGCGCATATCGATTTTTTAAAACCGGCGCGGCTCAATGATGAAATGGAAGTGGTAACTCGAGTCGCGGAAGTCCGTAACGCAAGTTTGATCTATGAACAGTATTTGCGCTTGAAAGAACAACCCGATACCATACTCTGCAAAGCAGAAATTAAGGTAGCTTGCGTAGACCGGGATTTTCGGCCGCGAGCTTTGCCTGAAATGGTTAAAAGACATAAGTTTTAAAATTGGAGACAATACTAAAATGGTAACGATGGATTCTTCTTTGTGGTCATACTTTATTAATGCCGGTGTAGTGGTGAAAGTGGTTTTATTAATATTGATTGGTTCTTCTATAGCATCATGGACTTTTATCCTGCAGCGTGCCTTGTATTTAAGCTACGCAAACAAAACAACCAAGAAATTTGAAAAAATGTTTTGGTCAGGCGGTGATTTAGCGAAACTTTACACCGAAGGTTTAAAACGTAAATATGAACCGCACGGAATAGAAGCAATTTTTCATGCAGGATTTAAAGAATTTTTACGCTTGCACAAACAAGTTAATGTGACTGCAGAAGCCATCATGGAGAATGTAAAACGCGCAATGGCAGGAACGCAAATGCGTGAACAAGATAAAATGGAAATGAATTTGCCAGTCTTAGCAACCATAGGCTCAATTAGTCCTTATGTAGGCTTATTCGGAACTGTATGGGGCATTATGTTATCTTTCCGTGCGCTCGCGAATGTGCAGCAAGCAACGATTGCTATGGTTGCACCCGGCATTGCAGAAGCATTGATTGCAACTGCTATGGGGTTATTTGCCGCGATTCCAGCGGTTATTGCGTACAACCGCTATATTACAGAAGTCAATCGATTGTTAAATCGCTTTGATGCATTTCAAAATGAATTCGCAAATATTTTATTTCGGCAAGTGCAAACATCTAAAGCTGAAATCATGCCAGTGATGGGGTGAAGAGTTATGCAATTTACCAGTAGACGTCAGCGCCGAACCGCCATGTCAGAAATGAACGTGGTGCCTTTTATTGATGTGATGTTAGTGTTGCTGGTGATTTTTATGATCACCACTCCTTTGTTGACGCAGGGGGTCAAAATTGATTTACCGCAAACGGAAGCGAAAGCCATCCCACCTGAACAAAAAGAACCTTTGATTGTCACTGTGGATGCAACCGGTAATTTTTTCTTAAATATTGCTGAAAAACCTAGCCAGCCACTGACCGCTCGTGCCTTAAGTTTTTTAGTCACTGCGCAATTAGGTGGCGCGAATTCGCAAGCAGGTGAGCAGCGACCCGTGTTAGTTCGCGGTGATAAGAGTGTCAATTATGGCAAAGTTGTGGAAGCCATGGTGCTGCTGCAACAAGCGGGTGCAAAAAAAGTTGGGCTTATTACGCAGTCGCTTCAATCTAATAAGGCCCCTGGTTAGTATATGCTATGGTAGAGAAGAAAAAATACGATCGTGCATGGTTTTTTTCTCTATTGCTTCATATTGTATTTTTATTGGTATTGGTTGTTGGTTTTGAATTTAGCTCTCCCATGGCGGTTGAGAAAAATTCTGATAAAAATATTGAAGTCATCGATGCAGTGGTGATGAATACGCCGCCTACGCAACCGAAATTTAATCCGTTGCCTTCACCTCCAAAACCTGTGATGCCTAAACCTGTGGAGAAGCCGCCGGTTCCAGTTACCAAACCCAAAGCAGTGCCACCCGTTCCTGATCCGAAAGTCGTGGAAGCAAAAAAACAAGCGATTGCCATTGCCGATAAAAAACTTAAAAAAATGCGTGAAGAAAAACTGGCGCAGCAATTATTGGCAGATATAAAAAAACAAACGCAAAAACAGCAAAAAAAATTAAAACAAAAAACATTGGAAACTGAATTTGCAAAAGAAATGCATGCATTAAATGCGAAAGCAAAAGCACTAAAGCAACAGCAATTGTTACGTGAGCAAAAGAAATTAGAAGGCATGCGCTCGCAACAATTACAAGGTGTAGTTGATAAATACAAAGCATTAATTACCCAAGCGATTAGTCGTCGTTGGTTGGTGCCAGGCGGAGTCAATAAAAAATTAGTTTGCCAATTATTAATTCGTTTAGCGCCGGGTGGTATTGTACTGGATGTACAATTAGTAAAAAGCAGCGGCAATTTGGCATTAGATCGCTCAGCGCGTGATGCGGTTTTTAAAGCGTCACCTTTACCTGTGCCAATGGAAGCTGCTTCGTTTGAGCAATTTAGACAATTCGTTTTAAAAGTGAAGCCTGAGAATGTGATGAGTGGGGATGTGTAAGATATGAATTTTTCATTATTCAAATGTTTATTATTACTGGTTACTATCACAATTTCTTTTATTAGCACTTGTATGCCTGTGTTTGCTAGTGCTCAGAAAAAACTGGCAGAGCTTGAAGTTTCCTCTGGTGGACGAATTGGTATATCTGCACTCAATACCGCGAACAATGCACGCATCCAATATCGGGCTGAAGAACGTTTTCCAATGCAAAGCACATTTAAAATGATGGGAGTTTCAGCAATCCTAAAGAAGAGCATGACAAATAGTCATTTGCTTCAACAAAAAATAACGTATAAAAAACAAGATGTGGTTTCTTGGTCACCTATTACAGAACAGCATTTTACTGACGGAATGATGATCTCTGAGCTGTGCGCTGCAGCTATGATGAATAGTGATAACACTGCCATAAATCTTCTCATGAAAAAACTAGGTGGACCTGAAGCTATTACCGTCTTTGCGCGTTCTATTGGCGATAATACATTCAGAGTAGACAACTGGGAGCCTGAATTAAATTCAAGCCCTAGTGACTTACGTGATACCTCTACGCCTGCAGCCATGGAAAAGAGTTTGCAACAGCTAGCGCTTGGAAATGTTTTAGCGTCATCACAACGAGAGCAATTAGTGGCTTGGATGAAAGGCAATACTACCGGAGATACTCGAATCCGCGCGGGTGTACCGAAAGGATGGATTGTTGCTGATAAAACAGGAGCTAGCAATAGTTATGGAATATCGAATGATATTGGAATAATTTGGCCACCAAAGTGTGCTCCCATTGTTATAGCAATATATTCTATACAAAATAAGAAAGATTCAACTCGTCGGGATGATGTCATTGCATCAGCTACGCATATGTTGCTTGATGAATTTGCAAAAACTGACCAGTGCATTAAACTGAGAGGTAAATCCGGCATTTGATAACTGTCGAAGCCCCGTCATTGCGAGCCCGCGCGCGCTTTTTTGCGCGGGCGTGGCAATCCAGGGAGCACAAAAACGTTCCCCTGCTTCGCATGAAAAGCACATGCTCGCAATGACGGGGCTTCGATCTAACTTCAGCGCTCACCGCACGTGTGGCATAGTCAGGAGAAATTTTGAGATGTGGGTAATGATATGTGTCAAGCCTGACCCCATCAAGACCCCGCTTAATTAAGCTGGCTATGGCTGTTGGATCCAATCGAATTTTCTTCCTAGCCCCTACTTTATTCTGATCAAAATATATACATTGTTAGTTAATTATGTCATACTATTCCCAAATACCATTAATTTATTGTCGAGGAGTTCTCAAAAATGAAAAAAAGGCAGTCTGATCCTAACCAACCCAAACCCATAAAGAGTGAAGTAAAAGAGAATGAAGCAAAGAACTTACTGGATCGCGTATTAGAGTTACCCGATGATCCGTCCCAGCATGTTTTTTCATATTTTAATTCTGCTACTCTAACAAAAGTTAGCAGCCAGGTTTCTAAAAAAACTGCTAAAAATGAGGAAATGAAAAAGCAAGCACAAATACGATGGTATAATCTATATCGGCTTCATTTTCCTGATAATAGTAATGATGAATTTGATGCCAAGATCGATTATAAGAAAAAACTCCTAAACCCAGATTCTCTCAAATATCAGTCTCCGCGCGCAAAAACATTGGTGAGATTAGTAAAAGAAAATGACTTAGAGGAAATCAAGAAACAGAACCTTGAGCCAAAAGAAATATTCTCTTGTAGAGATCTTCCGAATAATAATTTTAAAGAGAAAAATTTGTTAGAGTTGGCTATTCAAAATCGATATCAGTCCCTGCTCGATTATTTTTATTTATTAGTATTTCAGCAAAAAAATATACCAAACGAGGATCTTCTTTATCTAATTCATTCTATGGTTATCAGTAATCAGGTTGAAGGAATTAAAGAATTGATCCGCAGAAAGATTGAAGTGAATGTACCTCTTGATGATAAGGGTAATAGGGCATTTTTCATAGCTGCATACAATGGTTATGACAAACTAGCGGCTCTTTTATTGAAGGAAGAAAAAATTGATGTGAATGCAACTTTTCAAGGCGGCACAGCACTTTTTATGGCTGCTGAGAATGGTCGTGACGAAGTGGTTAAGTGTTTGCTGCAGGTGCTAGGAATTAACGTGAATGCAGCTCTTCCTGATGGTCGCACACCGCTTTTCATAGCTGCTGAGAATGGTCATGACATAGTAGTTAAGCGCTTGCTGCAGATGCCAGAAATTAACGTGAATGCAGCAGCTCTTGCTGATGGTCGCACACCGCTTTTGATTGCTACTATGAAAAAACGTCCTAAAGTAGTTGAGGCATTGTTAGAAATGAAAGAAATTGATGTGAATGCAATAAGTGATATTGGCACAGCACTTCATGTGGCTCTCTTTTGTCAGGATGAGGAAATCATTGCCCTTTTGCTAAACTCGTCAAAAATCAATGTGAATGCTGCTACTCGTGATAATGGTGTCACGCCGCTTTTTATAGCTGCTGAAAAGAATCTTTATAAAGTTGTGGATATGATGCTTGGTAAAGCTGATCATATTGATATTGACGTAAAAATATTTGAAAAAACACTCCTTGAGGTGACCACAGATCAAAGAATTAAAAAGCTATTCTTAATCAAAAAACTTGATATGCATATCCAAACTATAAAAAAAGAAGAAAAAAGAATTGGGATTTTCGATCACTCAGAAATAAAGGCTACAATCGCTTTAAAAGAGGCATTAACAAAAGATGTAGATATAAGTTCTTTATCAAAAAAACATCCCGCTTTATTGAAAGGAGAGTTGGGTAAAATTTATCAACGAGCGAAGGAGTCACTCGCAATTAAAAGTAGTAACAAAACGTGCACAATTAGCTAGTCTCGAAGCTCCTCCCTTTGAAAAGGAGGCTTTATCCGGGCTAGAATTTAACAATATGATTTTCCCTGCTTAAGCAAATACTGTTGATGGTATTCTTCAGCACGATAAAATTGAGAGGCTGGAAGAATTTGCGTAACAATGGGTTTAGAAAATCTTTTAGCTTGAATTAATTGTTCTTTTGATTTGATTGCAGCGGCCTGCTGTGCTGGCGTGTGATAAAAAATAACGGAACGATATTGTGTGCCAAAATCAGGTCCTTGAGAGTTTAACGTTGTTGGATTGTGATTATTCCAAAATATCTCGAGTAATTGCTCATAGGAAATTTTATTGGGGTCATACGTGATTTCTACCGCTTCAGCGTGTCCAGTCGTGTCGGAACAAACCATTTGATAAGTTGGCTTAGGAACCTGTCCGCCGATATAGCCAACTTGCGTTGCAATAATACCATCGAGTTGGCGAAATAATTCTTCAACTCCCCAAAAACAACCCGCTGCAAATGTGGCTTTTTCCATATTAATAACATGCCTCCAATAATAGAGTTCTTTTGTTTTTTTATCTAACGTTGACCTCTCCTCATGATCAATTATAGCAAAGATTTTGCCATGTTTTAGCGCGAGGATACGATTACCATAATGCATAGCAATATCTAAATCATGTGTCGTGAGCAAACAAGTGATATTGTGTTTTTTTGGCGTTAAATAAAGATTTATGAAGCACTTTAAGTATGGTATAAATCAAGCAGTAAAATGGAAGAGAGTAACCACCATGAAAAAATTAGCGATTGCTTTTTTATTGTTTTTTACTAGCGTAGTTTCTCATTACACATATGCTATGCTCAATCTCGAATTAACACGCGGAATAGCCGGTGCTGTACCGATTGCAATTATTCCATTTAGCATACAAGGTGGAATGCCACCACAAGATGTCTCTGGCATTATTAGCCAAGATTTGAATCACAGCGGTCGCTTTAAAGTTAGAAACCCACGATTTACAAATGACTACCGTAGTTTAGGCATTGATAACGTGGTTGTGGGAGAAGTTCAAGGCGTTGGAGGTGGTCGTTATCAAGTGAGGTTTAAATTATTAGATGTGTTTAAAGGCAGTAACACTGCATCACCTGTGTTAATAAGCAAAACCTGGGTTGTATCCAGTAATGATTTACGGGTTGTTGCACATCGTATTAGTGATTTGGTTTATAAACAGGTACTGGGTGTACGAGGGATTTTTTCCACACGTTTAGCTTATATCGTTGTTCAGCGATCCCCTCAAGGTAAACCCATTCAATATACTTTAGAAGTGACTGACCAAGATGGCTTTAATCCCAGACCTTTATTGACTTCATCTGATCCTATTATGTCACCGGCATGGTCGCCCAATGGGAAACAAATTGCTTATGTTTCGTTTGAGAAAAAACACGCCGCTATTTTTATCGAAGATGTTGCAACCGGTACACGGCGTTTAGTGAGTGAGTTCATTGGCATTAATGGTGCGCCTGCTTGGTCTCCTGATGGTAGAAAACTTGCATTGGTATTATCTAAGAGTGGTGCGCCCAATATTTATGTTCTGAGCTTAGCAACACGGCAACTTACGCAACTGACGAATGATTATTACATTAATACAGAACCCGCTTGGGCACCGAATGGAAAGAGTCTTCTTTTCACTTCCAATCGGGGGGGGACACCGCAAATTTATAAAATGAACTTGGCTACGCGCGCAGTAGCACGTGTAACGTATGATGGAAAATATAATGCCCGAGCTTCATATACGCCCGATGGTTCTCATATTGTCGTGCTGAATCAGGATTCAGGGTTATTTAATATTGGTATTTTGGATTTAGATACCAACAGCTTCCGCGTACTGACGAATGGTTCGCGTACAGATAATGATTCACCTAGCATTGCGCCCAACGGCAGCATGATACTGTATGGTACTGTCCACAAAGGTCGTAGCATGTTAGGTATGATTGCTACCGATGGCAGCATTCAATTACGCTTGCCGGGTCGAAATGGGGAAGTTCAAGACCCCGCATGGTCGCCATTTTTATCTTGATATAAGGATTTTTCGCGGTATACTCGTTGCATACAAAACAAGCTTTAAGAGGGAGAAAATGATATGAAGCTCGGTAAATTAATTCTAGTCGTGTTTATCATTTGCAATATCATGCTGCTTGCAGGTTGTGCCAATACACACTCGGGGAAAAAACTGTATGGAGATGACCGAGGAGCTAGATATGCTGGTTATGGCATGAATGGGGCACGCACTTCCGGCCTTGGTGAAGGCTCAAATTTTGATGAAGAAGGTGGATCTCGCAGAATGGCGAAGCGCACATTCTATTTTGACTTTGATAGAAGTGACATCCATCAAGAAGATAGACCAGCGATTTTAGCCCATGCAGGACATCTTGCTGGCCATCCTGATTCAAAAATTATATTAGAAGGCCATACCGATCCACGCGGTAGCCGTGAATACAATATTGCGTTAGGTGAAAATCGTGCGAACGCTGTGTCTCATTTATTAAAATCAAAAGGTGTTAAACCATCGCAGGTTCGTGTTGTAAGTTATGGCGCAGAAAAGCTAGCTGTTCCAGGCCGATCTGAAGATGATTATCGATTGGATCGTCGGGCGATTATTACCGAATCAAAAAATTAAACTATGTTGATTACTCACTTAAAAAAAGCGCTAGTTTTGATGATGGTATGTGCCAGCATTGCTTCAACCGCTTTTGCCGAAGATGCACCTGTTTATGATGTAGATAGTTATCCTCCTCAATTTGATGGTGAGGCAGCACCTGATACGACTCCTAATGTGCCTGATGGGCAGTTTTCAGCGGATGAGCAACAACAGTTTGTGCCTGTCAGTCCATCTCCGAGAGTACCTAGCCTTGATCAACGAATTGCACGGCTGGAACAGCAGATTAAAAACATGCAGCGTTCAGACGCATCTTCTCGAGCTGACTCATTGCAAAATCAAGTCCAATTATTACGTGGACAAGTTGAAGATTTGACTCATCAGTTACAGCAATTGCAAGAACAACAGAAAACGATGTACTCGGATTTGGATAGGCGTTTAAGTGGTCGCCCAGCAAACGGTAAAGCAGGCAAAGCAGTTATTGCTTCTCCTCAAGCGTCGGCTATGCCAGGTGTCTCATCAGCTGCGGCATCAGCAAAATCAGCGGCGAATTTAGCAAAGCCAGCGGTGGTAGCGGCGGTGGCACCTGATCAGCCTAATGTGGCAGAAGAGCAGCAAATTTATCAGGCAGCGTATAATTTAATTAAAGCTAAAAAATACAGTGAAGCAGCAACGCAATTACAAAAAATGTTACAGAAATACCCATCAGGCCTTTTTGCAGCGAATGCGCATTATTGGTTAGGTGAATTGTATGGATTAATGGGTAAAAATGAGCAAGCCATTGAGGAGTTTGCGAATGTCATAAGAAATTACCCAGAGAGCCCCAAAGTTTCCGAAGCGCAATTAAAACTCGGACTGATCTTTGTGGGATTGTTGAAGTGGCCAGATGCAAAGCTCGCATTCAAGAAAGTCATCAATCGTTATCCAGGGACATCATCGGCTCGTTTAGCTGCGGAACAGCTTCAGCAGATAAAACAAGCGGGACATTAATGAGTCGGCTGCGTATCACTGAAATTTTTTTTTCCTTGCAAGGTGAAACACGAACAGTAGGATTACCCACTGTTTTCGTACGTTTAACAGGCTGCCCCCTACGCTGTGGCTATTGTGATACAGCCTACGCTTTTCAAGGCGGAGAGTGGCGTGAAATGGATGAGATTCTTAAACAAGTTGCAAGTTATGGTGCGCATTATGTTACTGTCACCGGAGGCGAACCCTTAGCACAAAAGCCTTGTATTGAGCTGTTGCAACGCTTATGTGATGTGGGTTATGAGGTTTCTTTAGAGACCAGTGGTGCGCTGGATGTGTCGCAAGTCGATCCTCGCGTTGTTAAAGTCTTAGATATCAAAACACCCGGCTCAGGTGAAGTGCATAGAAATCTTTTTACTAATCTTGCTCATTTGCTTCTCCATGATCAAATTAAATTTGTAATCTGTGACCAGGCAGATTACGTTTGGTCAAAGGATATTATTAAACAACATAAATTAACGGATATTTGTCAGGTGCTTTTTTCACCGAGTTATCAACAGCAACCTGCAGGGCAATTAGCGGATTGGATTCTGCAAGATCGCTTACCTGTACGCCTACAAATCCAATTGCATAAGTATCTTTGGGGTGATGTGCCGGGGCGTTGATATTTTTATATAAATCTGTATGATTTGCTATCTTCAATTGGGTCGTTAGCTCAGTCGGTAGAGCAGCAGGCTTTTAACCTGTTGGTCCTGCGTTCGAATCGCAGACGACCCACCAAAATTTTAACGCTCAGCGACCCAAAATCGATTATACCTTTTGCTATTATAGTCAATTTGCTTTTCCATCTCCGAGATTCTGTCTGCTGGCGCTTTATTTTTTGCGATTGCTGAATATCCCAATCCCAATCTATTTCCATCAAATTGGAACCCCAACAATGCTAATACAGTAGGGAATAGATCAAACCCCACAATAGTGTCTGTATTTTTAGCCATTACTTCTTTACTAATAATGATGTTAAAAATCGAGCGTGATGGATTTCTATCTATTTTTTCACTCACAGCATTTCCCATTGCTAAATGATCGCCGATAATCACAATATTCACTTTGTCCAACCATCCTTGTGTTTTTACATAGTTTACAAATTCAGCAACTTGATCCGATGTGCATTCGACAATACCTTCAAAATCACGAAAGCCGCGTGCTTTACACGTTTTATTTAAGAAACCGGTGATGCCATGTGTATCAACCGTCAAAATCGATAAATTAAAGAGCTGTTTTTCCTTAATTAATTTAGCTAATTTTATTTTGGCATTTTTAAATAATTCATCATCTGACAAGCCCCATTCATTCATTTCAGATTTGCTGTATCCATTCGTCAGCCAATGTTCCTTGCCATAAGTTTCTGTGTAATGATGGCTTTCTAGAAAGTTACCGATACCAGCAAATCTCAAAAAGGCCCCTTTCATAAATACATTTTTGTATCCATGCTTAGCGAGAATATCACTCATACATGTTGCGCCCGGTAAAAAATTGGTTATATGTTTCCCAATTGTATTACCATCAAAAACAGTTATCAGCTTTAATGGGATGCCACATTGTGTGGAAATTATACCTGCCGCTGTCCAACCTGTTCCGGGCATTTGCAGAAAATGTTTAAAAGTTATTTTGGGGACATTAAGCTGATTTAAAGCGTGCAATAAATCATGGCCAAACAAGTTGGGATCAGAATAAGTCGCCTCAAGGCTTTCAATATAAATAAATATTAAACTTTTAGCATGTATTGTTTTAAATGCGATTTTATTTGCATCAATATAATGTGTCTGAAAATAGTCTGTTTTGGGTTGATGAATGGTTTTATTGAAAAACTGAACAATAGAATATTGGTTGCACGCATAAGATATGCCAATGAAAAATACAATGATGGGTATGAAGGCAGTCTTGCTATATCTTTTCTCAACAATGAGATAGATAAAAGTGATTATGAGTGGGATGGCAATACACCATAAAATAAATCGCTTGAAATAAACAGAACTTGGCGAGAATGCACCACCTAATCCAAGGCTCAGTGTTGATAAGGTTTGATCAAGGGTGACAACACCGAAATTTTTTTGTGTCCAAAAAACCAGTCCAATAAAATATAGACCACAAAATAAAATAAAGCCTTTGAATATGCTGGTGAGATATTTTTTGCGCTTCATGATAAACCTAATAGCGTTAAGATTTTGCAGAAAAGTACAAAAGAGTAGCAAAAAAAGCTTCATATTGGAAGTACTGTTTTGGACTGCTCAATATATGTATGCTATTTATAAGGCTACATATGCAATCGTCGAGAGAAGCCTCTGGTTGAAAAAAGCGCAACCCAATCAACAGCTGCGCTATTGGGTAGGGTATTGATTTTTTAATACAGTTATTGTAATGTGATTTCCTTAGTCTGATTATCAAGCGTTTCTTTTTTTCTATTCTATTATTTTTATCTGCTTATCAAGTTTTTTCTCATTGTCACCTCAAAACTATGTCCCGTGGGATATTAATAAATTAATAAGGACAACTTTACATGAAAAAAATCATTTTTTATTTGCTTGTATTATTTTCAACAACAATATTCGCTGCGGAACCTCAATATGTCATTATTATAGATGCCAGTGATAGTGGTTCTGTTTTACATCTTTTTCAATATGAAAAAAGTAAAATATTTCCTATTATCAATGATATCTTCACCAAGAAAAATACGCATAATTTGGCATCGTATGAAAGTAATCCACAACTTGCAAGTGCTGCAATCAAAGATTTATTGGATGCGGTGAAAGCAAAATTAATTAGTCTGCACGTTTCACCACGAGATATTCCATTAAATTTAATGGGAACAGCCAATATGCGTTTGCTGCCAGAAGAAAAACAAAATGAAATATATGTGCATGTGAGAGAATACATTGCTGACAATTATGATTTTACCATAAAAAATATAGCAACACTTTCAGGAAAAATGGAAGGAGTCTATGATTGGCTAGATGTAAATTACCTTGCGGAAAATTTTCAAAAAGATCGATCACCGGTCGGTATTATCAGTGGTGGTAGTATCGCAACTGAAATTGCATTTGCAACAGGTGATAAAAGCAAACCTGAAGATGAAATTGATCTGAATATCAACGGCAAAAAATACACGGTTTTTAGCCGCAGTTTTTTGAGATTAGGTTTAGATCAAGCGCGCCAATCTATGAACCAAGATCTTTCTTCCTATGCGTGTTATCCGATTGATTATCCCATGTCTTCAGGAATGAAAGGGAATTTTGATTTACCAACATGCAACTTTGTGTATGCAAAATTCCTCGAGCAATACGCCATTCCAGAAAAAATTTTACCACTGCAACAACAAAAATTTGCTGTGATTTCGGGTGCTGCACGTACTTGGGAACTTTTTGGCGTGGAGATTCCAGACAAAGACGCAGTTGAGGCAAGGATTTATTATGTTTGCACTACTACTTGGGATGCCATGCAAAAAGAATATGCGGAAATGCCAGCAAAATTACTTTCTGCTTATTGTGCTGATGGGGTCTATTTAGTGCAATTCATTTTTTCTACGTATCATTTACAGGCAAACCAGTTGTGGGTTACTGACCGCATTCGAAAGCAAATTATTGACTGGCCTTTGGGGATGGCGTTGTACATTCTTGCCCTAAATCCGGAAACTCAGCTAGATTTCCGGATTTAACCTAGATTCAATGCAGTTGCCTCTCGCAGTAGGGTTTAACTGCCGAATCTAGGTTTAAGGGCTAAATGTTCATGCTTATGTAATGTTTATCGCTTCTTTTTTTTCTTTGCTACTCGACATAGCTTTAGCATAACGAATACCTAATCCAAATGCTCCACTGTGCTCTTTGGAAATTTCACGCACTGCATCAGCTGTTTCATGACGCGCCCAGTCTCTTTGCCATTCATACATAACTTGTTGCCAAGTGACTGGAATCACTCCTGCTTGAATCATGCGTTGCATTCCCATCTTATGCGCAGATCTTGAAGATCCAGCTGAGGCATCTTCCACTGCGTAAACTTCATAACCATCAGCGAGCGCACACAGTGCAGGAAATGCAAGACAAACTTCTGTTAATAAGCCTGACATAATGAGTTTTTTACGTCCGGTTTTTTCAATAGCAGCTAGAAAGTTTTTATCTTCCCATGCATTAATGTATGTACGATCAATGGGCTTAATCGCAGGAAAAACAGCTTGTAACTCTTCTAACATTGGACCACTGAAGGTTTTGGCAGCGACAGTCGTTAAAATAGTTGGGACTTTGAAAATTTTAGTCGCTTTTGCCAAACCTACGATATTATTGATAAGTAATGTGCGATCCATGGATTGAATCGCAAAAAACATTTGTGGTTCATCATCGATAAAAATAACAGCACTGTTTTGGGGTGTTAATAAAGATTTGTAATTGGATTTAAACATAACCTTCCCTCCCTGGTGGTTTATGAGTTAGCTGGTGGATTACAGCGCAAAAAACGCGCTTAATCCACCCTACGGGCTGCTTCTGCGAGGAGATAACAGCCTTAATCTGTGCTATTATAACATAATAGAAGGTATATTTGTTTGGCTTGAAATTGGGATAATTGATCATATCTTATTGAGTATACAATGCTCATAGAGGTATTTATTAATGCGCATGGATAAGCTAACAAGTAAGTTTCAAATGGCATTGGCCGATGCCCAATCAATGGCGCTTGGCCACGATAATGCATTTATCGAACCTGCACACGTATTAAAAGCACTGCTTAATCAAGAAGGTGGCAGTGTTCGCCCCATTTTAGAAAAAGCTAATGTCAATATTTCCAATTTAAATTCACAACTTGATAGTGCAATTAACCATCTTCCACAAGTAGAAGGTGGCGCTCCGGGTGAAGTGCATGTTTCAAATGACTTAAATCGTTTGCTCAATCTGACAGATAAACTCGCGCAAAAGCGTAAAGATCAATATATATCGAGCGAATTATTTTTACTTGCCGCAGTGGAAGACTCAGGAACCACAGGTGAATTGTTACGTAAATCCGGTGCTACTAAGCAATCGATCGAACAAGCTATTAACGAAGAACGGGGAGGGCAGAAAGTGCAAGACCCGAATGCAGAAGAGCAACGTCGCGCATTAGAAAAATATACAATTGATTTAACAGCGCGCGCTGAACGTGGCAAGTTAGATCCTGTCATTGGACGTGATGCTGAAATTCGTCGCACGATTCAAGTTTTGCTGAGACGCACAAAAAATAATCCGGTTTTAATTGGTGAACCAGGTGTCGGAAAAACCGCAATTGTTGAAGGGTTAGCCCAGCGCATTATTAATCGCGAAGTGCCTGAAGGATTGCTGAATAGACGCTTGCTAGCATTGGATCTCGGTGCGCTGATTGCGGGGGCCAAATACCGCGGTGAATTTGAAGAGCGTTTAAAAGCCGTTTTGAATGATTTATCTAAACAAGAAGGCCAAATTATTCTTTTTATCGATGAAATACATAATTTAGTGGGTGCGGGTAGAGCCGAAGGCGCGATGGATGCGGGCAATATGTTAAAACCAGCGTTAGCGCGCGGTGAGCTACATTGCATAGGTGCAACGACTTTAGATGAATATAGAAAATATATTGAAAAAGATGCAGCACTGGAGCGACGTTTTCAGCGTATTTTAGTGGATGAGCCGAGTGTAGAGGATACGATTGCAATTTTACGTGGTTTAAAAGAGCGTTATGAGTTACATCATGGAGTTGAAATCACTGATTCTGCATTAGTTGCTGCAGCCACATTATCACATCGCTATATTTCAGACCGACAATTACCCGATAAAGCGATCGACTTAATTGATGAAGCAGCCAGTAATATTCGTATGGAAATTGATTCTAAACCTGAAGAATTAGATCAATTAGGCCGTAGAATCATACAGCTTAAAATTGAGCGCGAGGCATTAAAAAAAGAAGATGATGAAGCATCCAAAAAGCGACTCGATAAATTAGAAAAAGAATTAAAAAAACTTGAGGCGGAGAATAATAAATTAGAAGAAATTTGGAAAACAGAAAAATCCACTTTGCAAGATGCACAAAATATTAAGGGCGAACTGGATAAGGTACGTCTTGAATTTGATACGGCACGTCGTGCTGGAAATTTATCACGTATGGCAGAGTTACAATATGGCGTTATTCCCGAATTAGAAAAGAAATTAGCTGCAGCGCGTGTTGCAGAGAAAAAAGAAACTAAATTAGTGCGTAGTAAAGTAACAGAAGAAGAAGTTGCGGAAGTTGTTTCCAAATGGACGCATATTCCTGTATCAAAAATGATGGAAAGCGAAAAAGAAAAATTATTACACATGGAAGATGCGTTACATAAACGCATCATTGGACAAAGCCAAGCAGTCAGTGCTGTCTGCAATGCGATTCGACGTTCGCGCGCAGGGCTTGCCGATCCAAACCGTCCCATCGGATCATTTTTATTTTTAGGTCCTACAGGTGTGGGTAAAACTGAATTATGTAAAGCGCTAGCTGCATTTTTATTCGATACAGAAGAAGCCATGGTACGTATCGACATGTCAGAATTTATGGAAAAACATTCAGTGGCACGTTTGGTCGGTGCACCGCCGGGTTATGTTGGCTATGAAGAAGGTGGTTATCTTACTGAGCTCGTGCGCCGCAAACCCTACAGTGTGATTTTGCTGGATGAAATGGAAAAAGCACACATAGATGTATTCAATATTTTGTTACAAGTTTTAGATGATGGTCGCTTAACCGATAGTCACGGGCGTACGGTTGACTTTCGTAATACCGTTGTCGTAATGACATCCAATTTAGGTTCGGAATTAATTCAAGAAATTTCTAAGCACGGTGATTATTTTGCAATGAAAAATGCAGTATTGAATTTGGTTGGACAACATTTTCGTCCTGAATTTATGAATCGTATTGATGAAACTGTGGTATTCCATCCATTGGATAAAGAGCAAATCAAAGAAATTGCTGATATTCAAATTAACCGCTTGCGTGCGCGTTTAGCAGAAAGAGATTTAGGACTCAATGTGACCCCGGAAGCATTGGATTATTTGGCTTCGACCGGTTATGATCCTGTGTATGGAGCAAGGCCTCTAAAACGCGCTATTCAGCAATATGTAGAAAATCCTTTAGCACAAGAAATTTTAGCGAGTAAATTTGTGCCAGGTGATATGATTACTGTTGGTATGGAGCGTGGTAAACTAGTTTTTTCTAAGGTTACGGTAACTGTTTAACTAAAACAAAAGGATAGGTATCATGTACAAACATATCTTATTTGCAACAGATTTATCTGATGATATGGGTTATATTATTACCAAGGTTCAAGGTATTCGTGGATATACCGGAGCAAAATTAAGTTTAATCCATGTTGTTGAGCCTATGCCTGGTTACAGTTATGCTTATTTAGGTATTGAAGATATTGAAGGCCAGCTAATTGAAGAAGCAAAAAATGCGCTGACAAAGTTAGGTAGCCAGCTCTCTGTTTCAAGCAAAGATCAATGGATAGAAGTGGGCCCTACCAAATCAAAAATCCTCGGTGTTGCTGAAAATATCAAAGCAGATTTGATTGTGTGTGGTAGCCATGGACGCCATGGTTTGTCGTTATTATTGGGTTCCACTGCAAATGCTATTTTGCACGGCGCGAAATGCGATGTGTTGACGGTGAGGCTACCTGAATAAGTCTGGATTTCTTCACCTCGCAAAAGGCGCGAGGTTCGCAATTGACTAGCAGAGTCATTGCGAGGAGTGCTTTTTACGACGAAGCAATCCAGAGGGCATGACAACGCTCCCCTGGATTGCTTCGCCATGCGAGGAGCGCATGGCTCGCAATGACGGAGAGGTTTTTTATCTTTATGGAATACAAAGACTACTACGCCACCCTCGGCGTTTCACGCGATGCAAAAGAAGATGAAATTAAGCGCGCCTATCGAAAATTAGCTCGTAAATATCACCCTGACGTCAGCAAAGAACCCAATGCAGAAGAACACTTCAAAGAAGTTCAAGAAGCTTACGAAGTTTTAAAAGATGCCAAAAAACGTGCGGCATATGATCAGCTTGGCACGCAATGGCAAGGTGGGCAAGAATTTAGGCCGCCACCGAATTGGGAAGGGTTTTCAGGTTTTGGAGGTGATGGCGCATTCACTGAAGAAAATGTCGGTGATTTCAGCGATTTTTTTGCTTCCATTTTTGGCCGTACAACACAACGAGGTAGAGGACGTCAACGCTACGGAGCTGGCTTTCAGCAACGTGGCAATGATGAAACTGCAAAAATTACCATTAACTTAGACGAAGCCTATCGAGGCGGATCGAAAACCATTCACTTACAAATGCCAGAAATGGATACAGAAGGCCGCGTACATCATGCAACACGTACATTAAAAATCACCATTCCAGCTGGGGTGACTCCCGGACAACAATTGCGTTTAGGAAAACAAGGTAGCCCGGGAATGGGTGGAGGTCCTCCAGGTGATTTATATTTAGAAATTGATATTCATCCAAATTCTCTTTTTACTCTACAAGGCAAAGATATTTATCTCACATTGCCGATTACGCCTTGGGAAGCAGCATTAGGAGCAAAAATAAAAGTGCCAACATTGGGCGGTGTGGTAGAAATGAAAATTGCTGCCGGTGTGCAAGCAGGGCAAAAATTGCGTTTAAAAGGGCGTGGATTTCCAGGCAAACCCACAGCAGGTGATCAGTATGCATTGTTACAAATTGTGACTCCACCCGCAAAAACAGATGCGCAGCGCGCTTTCTATGAAAAAATGGCGCAGGAAATGCCATTTGATCCACGCAAAGACCTCATAAGGAGCTATTAATGGTGAAAAAATCAATTGTCATTTCTGATATTAAAATTGAAGACTCACCCGAGCTCACCTTTGAAGAATTATGTGCAGCTGTGCATGTTTCTCCTGATTTAATGCAAGAATTGATAGAATATGGAATTCTTGAACCGCAAGGCAGTTCACCCAATTGGCGTTTTCAAGCAATACATTTGCGTCGTGCGCGTACGGCAATTCGTTTGCAAGATGATCTTGAAATCAATCTTGCTGGCATTGCGTTAGCATTGGATTTAATGGATGAGATAGAAGAAATGCGGGCGAAGATTGAAATGTTGGAAAAGGCTTTTAGATAAGAATGTCGTGACAGCTATTATGCTTGCTTGACTTAATTGTTTTTAACATATTTTCTGCATCTTTTTTATTAAGTTTTCCAGCAAATTTGAGCAAGGGTTGTTTCATTGTATAGATCTCCGTATTTCCATCATTAGCCATATTTAATATAATCAATAAGTTGTTTTTAATCAATAGTTTATCAAAAAATGCTATAATATATAATATGAAATAACGAGGATAAAACATTTGATATGAATACTCCTAGAGATATTCCCAAACCCATGACAGTGAAACAGTATGCTGAAAAGATACGTGATGACCTTCAGAATATCAATGAACTAGAAGATCCGAATAATATCATCATCGATACATTTGGTCTCAATTTAAGTGCTCTACAAAGAAAAGCTATTGAAGAAGCGGTGGGTAAAGTATTTAAAAGAATTGCAAAATTTGAAAAAAAAGATCAACTCACAGTGATAAAATCAATGAATGATGAAAAAATATTTTTTGCTAATGAGAAAGCATTAATGAAGTGGGGCGTATGGACAAATATAAATTCAATTCACCGCATCGTTGCAAGTAATGTAAGTGATCCTTCAGCTCTTCCCGTAACTCAATCAGCTGTGATGCATTATATTGATTATTTGGTCCATTGTAGGATGGAAGGGCAGCCAGAGGTACTTGATACTTTAAACCCAGCAGTGTTACGCGAATTTATTTTTCTAGAAATGCTAAAAAAGGATCAATATGGTAGTCGTACATGGCTACATTGGGTAACAAACAATTGTAGTGAACAAGTTATTGAAGCATTACTCGCAAAGCTATTGGAAGTCCAAAATAAACAACAACGAGAAGAAAAAAAAGAAGGAAAAAAACCCGATCAACAGCTATTATTGGATAAAATTATAGGCTTACCAGATTCAAACGGAAATACCATTTTTCATTGTATATGCATTAAGAATAATCAAAGTGCAACTTTAATCAACAAACTCGCTCAGCTCACAAGCCATAAAGTATTCAATCAAGAATTGATAGAACAGAACGGATTTGGAAATACACCGTTGCACTTGTGTGTTACGAAAGAAGTTTTTTCTGCATCTAGAGCCATCATCAAAGAAGCAGATTCCAAAGCAATAGGTGATGCATTTGTGAAGCAGGATAATAATTATGGATTTAACGCCCTACATGTGGCTGCTTTAAAGCAAGATTCTGATACATTTCAAACACTCATTACGGTAGCAGGCTCTGCTGCCGTCAGTGAAGCATTGATAGCAGAGCCTGGGATTACTGTACGTCAACGCGTAATGCTCGCAGGAGTAGGGCATAACATTGTATTTGTGCTTAATGAACATTCCGGGCTTGATTTTACTCTTGGATTTCAAAACTTTGCAGCGATTATGAGATTCAAGGATATTGCTTCTCCTTTTGCTCTTGCTTTAAAGTGGGGTGAGCATAGATGGTTGCCTACTCATAAGATGTCTTTTAAAGTAATCATTGAGAATGTTAATGATAAATTAACTCCTGATGGAAAAGAAAAAATAATAAAATTATTTGATGAATATTGTTCTTTTGTTAACCGACCTGAAGACAATATTAAAAATAACTTACAGAAGGATAAGTTTATTACTTTTATTAAACATTACTTAAAACAAGAAAAATGGTACGACGCAGATAAATGGATCGCACTTTTGGAAAAAGCATATCGAGCTAGCCCTGTTAAAGCAACTCAAGATACGCTCGCTACTTTACTTGCCGGTCGATGCTTAAGTCATTATTACCAAGTAAAGAAACATAAAAAAACATGGATTGTAAAAGATAAAAATGAAAAATACATCAATACCTTTTACAAGTATTTTCCAATAAATAGTATCAATTACGCTTACCATTGCACACCGCAAGCTAACTTAGTTATAGCTAATTTTTTTGATGGCGCTAGACTTGGCAAAATTCAATTACCTGCTTCACTTGCTTCATTGTCTGAAAAACAGCTTGAAGCGCGATTTTGGGCGCATTGTCATGAAGCGGCAATTTATAAGCATCAACAGGCTATAAATCTTTTAAATTTACGCATAGATCCTGTTGCTATAAAAATAAACATGTTAAAAAAGATAGGTAGTGATCTTAAAATCGATGATGAAAAGATTATAGAAGAAATAAGTGATCGACTTTATCAGCAAAAAGAGCGTGCAGAGGAAGAGTATACATTTCAGAGTGAAACAAATTACTATGCCGCATTACAAGAAATGTCAAAAACATTAAGCGATGAATTAAAAGCAGCCCCTCCTCAAAAGGCTGCATTGCTTAAAAAAGATATCCAAGATCTTGACCAGCTTATTAAAGCTCACAATGAAACCACAGAAATGGCGAATAACCTGGGAGCATTAAAAGAAGAATTAAAAAGAATATTTTCTCCGCTTAATTATCTAATCAAGAAACCACATCAGAGATCGAATTTAGATAACGTTATGAACGAAGGAATAAACACATTAAGGAATGTTGTGCTCAATTATCAATCTGGTGATCAGAATTCTGGAAATGTCATATTAATAATGGCTATAGAGAAGATAATAGAAGAGGTAATGCAAAATTTAAATACTGCAGCGAAAACTAATCAAGTTTTTGATGAAAAGCGAGATGAGAAATCACAAGACCAGAAAAAATTCTATGAAGGATATCAAATAGCATTGCAATCGGCTCAAAAAAAGCTGATTACATTAAGAGATAAAATTGAAAAAATTTTAGAATTTAAAGCAGATGAAGCTGACAGTAAAATAGTTGCTAGTGATAGTATTTTAGGTATTCAATATTGTACTGCTTGTTTAGTAGAGGTTCAGACTAACAAACCGTCCTCTTCATTGCCAACGATATTTTCTCACACAAAAGATGATAGGATGTTATCTTCTGTGGTGAAAGACCTAAAACAATTTGCAGATAATCCGAGTCCAGATACAATTAAGACAATGATTTTGCAGGTCACTGAAACATTGCAGCATCTTAAGGGCTCTACACCAGAAGCTACTACATCAGACATTCGGGTACGGTTGCTTGAAAAAATAAATTCTTTTCTTCGCGACATGCTTGAATTAAAAAAACAATTCAAACCTGAAAGTTTCCCCCTAAAGCCATCTCCCTTAGGATGATGAATCATCAACCTTTAAATTTCTCCTCCACAAAATCCCAATTCACAATTTTCCAAAAATTATCAACATACGTTGGGCGCATATTGCGATAATCAATGTAATACGCGTGTTCCCACACATCGCACGTAAGCAGTGCTGTTTTGTCTTGTGTCATGGGGGTGCCAGCGTTGCTAGTGCTAATAATTTCTAGTTCGCCTTTTGCGTTTTTAGTGAGCCATCCCCAACCCGATCCGAATGTGGTAATTGCTGTTTGGCTAAATTTCTTTTTAAACTCATCAAAAGAACCAAATGTTTTCTTGATTGCATCTGCGAGTTTTCCGTGTGGCTCGCCGCTGCTTTTTGGTGACATGCAGTGCCAATAAAAAGTATGATTCCAAACTTGTGCTGCGTTATTAAAAATACCGCCGCTGGATTTTTTAATAATTTGCTCAAGTGGCATATCAGCAAATTCAGTATTCGGAATTAATTCATTTAATTTGTTCACGTAAGCTTGATGATGCTTACCATAATGATATTCTAATGTTTCTTTAGAAATGTAAGGTTGTAGTGCATCCAGTGCGTAAGGTAATTTCGGTAATTCGTGTTTCATGATATCTCTCCTTAAAAAGTTTCATCCGAACGTTTAGTGAGTACTTCAAATCCTGTTTCCGTAACTAAAATAGTATGTTCCCATTGAGCTGAAAGACTATGATCTTTTGTCACAACTGTCCAGCCGTCGGGTAACAATTTAATAAAGCGTTTACCGGCATTAATCATCGGTTCTATGGTGAAAATCATGCCAGGGACTAAAGCATCACCAGTGCCTTGGGTGCCATAATGCAATACATTGGCATCAGGCTCATGGAAAATTTTTCCAATGCCGTGACCGCAGTATTCACGTACAACAGAAAAACGATTTTTTTCTGCATAGTGTTGAATAGCTGCGCCAATGTCACCCAGGCGCGCATTGGGTTTCACTTCTTGAATGCCAAGATATAAGCATTCTAAAGTTGTTTTAATTAAACGGTCAGCAAGAATAGAAGGTTTGCCTGTGACAAACATTTTGCTGGTATCACCATGGTAACCCTCTTTTATAACAGTCACATCAATATTGATAATATCGCCATCTTTTAATTCTCGAGGCCCTGGAATGCCATGACAGACTTGATGATTGACGGATGTGCAGATAGATTTAGGAAACCCTTGGTAATTTAAAGGTGCAGGAATGGCTTTTTGTGTGTTGACGATATAATCATGACAAATTTGATTTAATTCATCTGTCGTGACACCAACGCGTACATGTGGCCCTATCATTTCTAAAACTTCAGCCGCTAAGCGTCCTGCAACACGCATTTTTTCAATTTCATCGGAGGTTTTAATGGTTATACTCATAAGTCTTACGTCATAGAATTATCTGCGCATACAATAGCATAAGGGAAGGTTATTATCATCTATAATGAGAAATATCAGACTGCTTTATCCAAATTTAAAAAAAGCTTCTAACGCATAAGATTGAACATTATTGCTCGTAATCACGCCGCTTTTGTTCGTGAAAGAGCTGACATTGGAAAAATCATGCCGTGTTTCAGCGCGAATTTCTAAATTTTTAATGGGTATGTAGCCTAGAGATAAAGTCGCTTCTTTCCACGCTTGCCTTACTCCGGTGCGATAACCGTTTTGATCATTAAAATATTCACCACGCAAAGATGTTGCCCAACAATCATTGAATTTATAATTAAGATAAGCAGCAATCCCTTGCCAAACTGCTTTATTATTCTTGCCATTCGGTGATGTTGCAGTTGTTTGCCATCCATAATCATAATTTGCAATAAAGCTTAATTTTTTTGTTATGTTAAAAGTCGCAATTAAATCAATTAAAGTACGCCAGCCTTTTGGTCCTGTATCCGTTTGAGGTGTTGCGCGCTCTTGGCCTGAATATATTGTAGATTCGAATGAAAATATGGAATTTAGGGTGTAAGTGCCATTTAATTCTATCGTTTTATCTCGACTCCAATCCCGAATATTATCCCAACCGTTGTTGACGCCAACGATTAAAGTCAGCTTATCATTTACGACATACGTTCCGCGTAATCCCAATACCGTGAAAGGTTCTGCGTACCCATAAAGAATGGAGCGCGAAAAATTAGAATCTTGCGTGGGATCAAGGCCCTCATAGCCCGCTAATTCCAGAAAGCGTCCACCACTCAACGTAAATGCATTTTTTGTATATTGTAAAAAAACTTGTGGGACATCAAAGCTGAATGTTTGTGAATCAAATTCGGTGATGGGTTTAAACCCATAAGGCGCAAAGATATTAGTGTCATAACCCATAATCGGATTGATTAAACCACCAAATCCTTGAGAAGGTTGATATGCCAATGTGATGGCGGCTTGGTGCAGGGTTAAGCCATGTTGTTCTGTATCAAATACTCTGTCAAAAACCTGGCTAGTAAAAAAATTTCTCGGGAGATTATTATAAGACCCATCGATGTAACCCGAAATTTTCAAAGGACTTGCTTCTTTTGAGGTGTCTGCAAAAACCCCCGCCGGAATAAAGAAGCTAACAACAAATAACCAGGAAAGTTTACGCACTATTTTTTTTGAAATAAGGTTAACCACTTGGGATTCCATCAATTCGAATTAATTACGGGAATGAGTTTAACATCTGTTGTCTTACCAGATGAAGCCGATATTTCTAAATTGGCCTCTACAGGATGGCAAAGAAATTGCGGAAATATTGGGCAAGTATCTGGATTTAAAAGAACGCATTAAAGAAATGCTAGATATGGTTGAAAGTCCTGATCGCGGAAGCAAATGTTAGAAAGGAAATAGCAGCGTCAGACCTGTCCCTTTTTTTCTACGCGTGTCAATACCTTATCTAATTCATTCGCATTAAATTTTACTGATTTATAAGCTATTCATCACTTCAAAAGAAGGGGTCACGTCTCGCCATTTTAGCAAAAAGGTAACATTCCTAAATTGGTCCTACAACATATTGTTGAAAACACCTATTTATGGTATAAAGGCGGGCTTTCATTAGCAATTGAAAATTAACTTAAACTTAACTTAAACCCCACACACGTACCATAAGCGTCGGCCGGGTGCCCAACGAAAGGCGGGTTAGCAGACGAGATACGTGGAGGCTTAACCCACTGGAGAAGATAGAAATGACGTTATCCGTTAGTATGCGTGACATGTTAAAAGCCGGTGTACATTTTGGTCACCAAACCCGTTATTGGAACCCTAAAATGGGTCCTTATATTTACGGTTTCCGCAATAAAATCCATATTATTAACTTAGAAAAAACCTTGCCCATGTTGCAAGATGCTTTGAATTTTATTGGTAGCATCGCAGCAAAAAAAGGCAAAATTTTGTTCGTTGGCACCAAACATGCGGCGCAAGATATTATCAAAGAAGAAGCCATACGTTGCCATATGCCTTACGTTGATCATCGTTGGTTAGGTGGAATGTTGACTAACTATAAAACTATTCGTCAATCGATCAAGCGTCTTAAAGAATTAGAATCCATGTTTGAAAAAGGCAAATTTGGTCGCTTACTAAAGAAAGAAATTCTGCGACTTAACCCGTGAAAAAGACAAACTTGAGCGTAGTTTAGGCGGTATCAAAAATATGGGTGGTTTGCCAGATGCCTTGTTTGTCATCGATGTTGGCCATGAAAAAATTGCAGTGAGTGAAGCTAATCGACTCGGCATTCCTGTGGTTGGCGTTGTGGATACGAATAATAGCCCCGATGGCATGTCATATGTTATTCCTGGCAATGACGATTCTATTCGTTCAATCAGACTTTATGTTAAGTGTGTTGCCGATGCGATTTTAGAAGCACGTGCAAGCAATCCCGACATTAGAGATGAAGAAGAGGTTGTCGAAGTAGTAGAGAAGAAACCGTAGAAATTCGTTATACGGCAGATGATGAAGAGAGGAAAGGAGTAATTCTATGACAGTGATTCAGCTGCACAAGTAAAAGAATTACGTGAACGTACCGGTGCTGGCATGATGGAATGTAAAAAAGCCTTAGCTGCAACGAGTGGTGATATACAACTTGCTATTGAAGAGTTGCGTAAATCAGGCAGGGCAAAAGCAGATAAAAAAGCGGGTCGTGTTGCTGCAGAAGGTATTGTTGTCATTCGTACCGGATCAGATGGCAAACAAGCTGTTATGCTTGAAATTAATAGTGAAACCGATTTTGTTGCGCGTGATGCTAACTTCTTAGCGTTTGCGGATGCGGTGGCAGAAACTGCATTAGCTGCTAAGGTGAAAGATGTTCAAGCACTATTAGCATTGCCTTTATCAGGCCAATCTATGACGATTGAAGAAGCTCGCCAAGCATTGGTTGCAAAAGTGGGTGAAAATATCAAATTCGTCGTATCGCATCAATCGCCCTGGTGCAACAACCATTGGCACTTATCTCACGGTAACCGTATTGGCGTTATTGTTGAGTTGGAAGGTGATAACCAAGAGTTAGCGAGAGATATCGCGATGCATATTGCAGCTGCAAAACCACTGGTGATTACACCGGAAGAAGTTCCAAGTGATATCGTTGCCAAAGAAAAAGAAATTTATATGGCGCAAGCAGCAAACAGTGGTAAACCAAAAGAAATCATTGAGAAAATGGTGACAGGTCGATTCAAGAAATTCTTAGATGAAGTGAGCTTATTAGGCCAGCCTTTTGTTAAAGATCCCGAAGTCATTATAGCTAACTTACTTAATAAGCACGTGCAAAAGTGATCGCATTTACTCGTTTTGAAGTAGGTGAAGGAATTGAAAAAGAATCTGAAGATTTTGTGGAAGCAGTCATGTCTCAAGTGCAAGGCAGCTAATGTATGGGTAATAAATCATCGCGCTCGGTTATTTATCAACGAATTTGGTTAAATTTAAGCGGAGAAGTCTCTGCAAGGAGATAAGAACAGTGCTTTTGATTCAAAAAAATTATTCCATATTGCTTCTGAGATAGAGAGTGTCGCTAAATTAGGGATTCAAGTTGCTATAGTGATGGGTGGTGGTAATTTAATTCGTGGGGCAGATTTTGATACTGGTGGTAACATTGATAGAATTACTGCAGATCAAATGGGTATGTTGGCCACGGTCATCAATGGCTTAGCATTGCGTGATGCTTTGAATGAAATGTCACTCAACGTTTCTTTAATGTCTGCTATTGCTGTCCCTGGGCTAGTCAATATTTATAACCGTAATTTAGCAAAAGAAGAGTTGCAACAAGGTAAAGTTGTTATTTTTGTAGCGTGGCACAGGCAATCCTTTAGTGACGACGGATTCTGCTGCTGCTTTACGTGGCATTGAAATTAGACGCAGATATTGTACTTAAAGCCACCAAAGTGAATGGCGTTTTCGCAGCGGATCCAATTAAAAATCCTAAAGCCGAACGTTATCAATCCTTAACGTATGATGAAGTACTTGAACAGCGCTTAGGTGTGATGGATTTAAATGCTATTTTACTATGTAAAGATAATGATTTGCCACTGCGCGTTTTTAATATGAACGAAGAAGAATGCTTTAAAACGTATTGTGTTAGGCGAAGAAATTGGTACATTGATTAAAAGCGGAGGCTAAAGCTATGTCGCAAAAAATAATGAAAGATGCTGAAGCACGTATGCAGAAAAGCATAGATGTATTTAAAGAAGAAATTGCAAAATTGCGTACCGGTCGTGCTCATCCTAGTCTCCTAGAACATATTCGCGTAGATTATTATGGTAATCCAACGCCCATTAAGTCAGGTGGCAAATGTGACTATTGGAGATGCACGAACATTGGCGATTACTCCTTGGGAAAAAAAATGATTCCAGTCAATTGAAAAAGCCATTCATGAATTCGGATTTAGGTTTAAATCCCAGCGACATCGGGCGAAATGATACGTGTTCCTATGCCAGCACTCACTGAAGAAAGACGAAAAGAATTAATCAAAGTAGTACGTAATGAAGCGGAAACTGCGCGTGTGAGTATTCGCAATGTGCGACGTGATGCAAATACTGAATTAAAAGAATTATTGAAAAAGAAAGAAATTACTGAAGATGAAGAGCGTCGCTCAAGTGAAAGTATGCAGAAACTACAGATAAATTTATTGCTGAAGTGGACCAATTGCTAGCAGCAAAAGAAACTGACTTAATGGCAATTTAATGAATATTCACTACGTTACCTCGACATATTGCTATCATTATGGATGGCAATGGCCGTTGGGCAAAAAAGCGATTTTTGCCGCGTTTTGCTGGTCATAAAGCAGGTGTTGAAGCGGTGCGTAAAATTGTGAAAGCATGCGTTGAAAAAAATATCGAAGTACTTACGCTTGTTTGCTTTTAGCAGAAAATTGGCGTCGCCCTGCGAAGAAGTGAGTTATTTAATGGAATTGTTTTTAATGGTCTTGAGCGTGAAGTGCAAAAATTGCATGAAAAAAATATTCAATTGCGTATTATTGGTGATCGTTCCCGTTTTGATGAAAAATTGCAGGAACAAATCAATGAAGTAGAAGCAATTGACAGCAAAAAATACGCGGCTTAAATTAGTTATTGCAGCTGATTATGGTGGCCAATGGGATATTGAGCGAAGCATGTCGACAGTTATAGTCGATGAAGTGAAAAAGGTCAGCTTTCAAGTCAAGACATTACTCCCGAATTGATAAAACAGTAAAATCATTTGCAGATTTACCTGATCCAGATTTTTTATTCGTACGAGTGGTGAACAGCGCATTAGTAATTTTATGCTTTGGCAATTGGCATATACTGAATTTATTTTTCTGATATGCTATGGCCTGATTTTGATGCGGCAGAATTAGATAAAGCGTTAGAATTTTTTGCTAATCGTGAACGTCGTTTTGGCTGCACCAGCGAACAACTCAAGTCCGAGGCAGGTGAGTCCTTATGCTTAAACAAAGAGTAATCACAGCTGCAATTCTTATTCCTCTCTTTATTTTCTTGATATTCGGGGTTTCACCACGCATATTCAGTGTTGTGACTGCAATAATAATGCTTATAGGCGCGTGGGAATGGACTTTACTAATGGGAGTCACACGGTTTCCTCAGTGTTTTTTTTATCCTGTTGTAATGTTCTTTGTTTTAATTCTAATGTTTGCTTTAATTTATCTTCACAAGCTGTTTATTCCTTATATTTTATATATTGCTTTAGTATGGTGGTTATTGGCCACGCTTTTGGTTGTTTGTTACCCCAAAGCAAGTGTGCTTTGGGGCAAGAGTATTTTAGTGCGCGCTATCATGGGATTTTTAGTTTTAATTCCTTGTTGGTTGGCGATTAATTTTATACGCGTAGCGTATGGGCCTTATCTACTGTTATTTTTATTTATTTTGATCTGGGGTGCGGATATAGGCGCTTATTTTGCAGGTAAAAAGTGGGGAAAAAACAAACTTGCACCGGAAGTCAGTCCTGGAAAAACTTGGCAAGGTTTGTATGGAGCCATTGTTGTGACACTGCTGGTTGCTTTGTTAGGTTCTTGGTGGTTTGCTATTCCTGCACAGGAGTGGTGGGCAGTTATTGCATTATCATTGATCACGGTTTTATTCTCTGTGGTAGGCGATTTATTTGAAAGTATGCTGAAGCGTAATGTGGGGGTAAAAGATTCGGGACAGATTTTCCCTGGTCATGGAGGCTTACTGGATCGAATTGATAGTTTAACTGCGGCTGCACCTGTTTTTGCCTTGGGTAGTCTCCTTCTTGGAAAAATCTTTCATTAAAAAGCTGGCTTTGCATCAAAAAAGTTTGGATAATTGCCGCCTCGATAAGAGCGCGTCATCGCGAAGCGCTTGGCCGTGGCGATCCAGTCAAGAACGTTGTATTGTTCTCCTGGATTGCTTCATCCCGTAAAAGGCGCGGGATTCGCAATGAGGCATAGATATAAGAATATAAGAATATAAACATATGAAAAAAATAATTTTACTTTTCACCCTATTAATAAGCATTGCCATTGTCCCAACGGTCGTGAATGCTTTTGTCGTAAAAGATATTCAAATCCAAGGATTACAGCGTATTTCAGCAGAAACAGTTTACAGTTATTTACCTGTGAAGCGTGGTCAATATTTAAGCGCTGACAAAACTGGAATCATTATCAAAGACCTCTATAAAACGGGATTCTTTGATCATATTACATTATCACGAAGTGGTAATACTTTAATCATAAGAGTCGTAGAGCGACCTACAATTGGACAGATTAAAATTTCCGGCAACTCAATTATATCGACTGAGAAGTTAACCACGGCAATGAAAAGTGTCGACATAGCAGAAGGTCGTGTATATAACCGCGCTATCTTAGATAAAATCAAACAGAGCTTATTAAATCAATATTTTGAATTGGGTCGCTATAACGCGAGAGTTACTGTGACTTCAACTCCCCAACCGCGCAATCGTATGTTGGTTTCAATTAATATTTCAGAAGGTTTAGTCGCTAAGATTGTACGCATTAACATTATTGGTAATCATGCATTTAGTGAAAGACAATTATTAAAGACACTGATAATTTCTACCCCCGGTGTATTTACCATCTTTACGCAAACAGATCGCTATTCGCAAGAAAAACTGGATAAAAGCTTAGAAAATTTACGTAATTTTTATTTAGATCATGGCTATGTTAAATTTGCAGTGAAGTCTGCACAAGTTGCAATTACTCCAGACCGTAAGTCCGTTTATATAACCATCGCAATTGCAGAAGGCGTACCTTATCGAATCAAAGGTTTTGATTTGACGGGTAATTTAATTTTGCCCCGCGCTTATCTGCTTAGATTAATGCGGATTAGGCCGGGCGACATTTTCTCTCGCCGAGAAGTGATCAATTCAGAAAAAGCGATCAGTGACGCTCTAGGCGATAGAGGTTATGTCTATGCATCTGTCACTTTGAATCCCGAAATTGATGATGTGAGAAAAGAAGTGTTTCTCACCTTTGAAGTTAAGCCAGGGAAGCGTTCTTATGTGCGACATATTTATTTTTCAGACAATGCAAAGACGAATGATATCACTTTGCGACGCGAGTTATTACAGATGGAAGGTGCGGTTGCTTCGACGGGTAAATTAGACCAATCTAAGCATAGATTGAGTATGTTACCTTACATCAAAGAAGTGCAAATGTCAGTTCTTCCTGTCCCAGGACAAGATGATCAAGTGGATGTGCATTATAAAGTTGCTGAAGAAAGTGCGGCAACGGCTAATTTTGGTATCAACTATTCACAAACACAGCGTTTTGGTGTCAGCGCTGGATTAAATCAAAAGAATTTTCTGGGGACAGGAAATACATTAGGTTTCAATTTTTCTATCAATCGATTTGAACGATCTTATGCGATGACTTATTACAATCCTTTTTATACGCCCGATGGAATCAGTCGATCGATTACATTATCTGCACAAAAGATGGATCCTGGTGCAGCCAATGCAACGACGAGTTATGTTACAGATGAATACAGTGCGTCTGTGTCATATGGCATTCCTTTTGGATGTGAAGAGGATACCGTTAATCGATTAATCTTAGGATACGGTTATCAAGAAACCTTGTTGCATGAAACAGCTAATCATCACCAAACATCAATTCAAGTGCTAAATTTTGTGAATAAACATGGTCGACATTTCCAGCAAGTCGAATTAATCGCGGGTGTATCGCGCGATAGTCGTGATAAAGCAGTGTTCCCCACGCGAGGCATGAATCAGAGTTTAGGTGTAAGTGTATATGTGCCAGTGCAGAATCGTTCCTTGCATTATTACATGGCAAATTATGTGAATAAATTTTATTTCCCTTTAACAACACAGTTTATTTTCACGACAAAAACCTTGTTGGGATACGGTAATGGTTTTAGTGGCGCCAATCAGTTCCCTTTCTTCAAAAATTATTTTGCTGGAGGCATGGAAACGGTACACGGTTATGAGGGAAATACACTAGGTCCTAAAGACTCTAATAATGATCCCATGGGCGGTAACTTTTTAGCGGTTGCTAATGTGGGCTTAATTTTCCCCAATTTCCTGAGTGATAACTTACGCACCTCAATTTTTGTGGACGGAGGTAATGCGTATAATACTTATAATAATAAAAAATATGGTGGAACAGGTTCAGGTCCCTTACGCTTTGGTACCGGTATTCAAGCAGATTGGTTAACTTCATTTGGCATGATTAGTGTCAGTTGCTCGAAGGCATTGAATGCGCGTCGTGATTCAACTACGGGTAAACTTAACGATAATGTTAAGGTTTTTGACTTAGCGATAGGTGCTAATTTAGGATAAACATGACATAATGCGGGGCTTGTAGTAAGCGGTGGTGAGTGGCAAAAATAGTCACGTCATCGCGAGGCCGCGAAGCGCTCGGCCGTGGCGATCCAGGTCGTTATTCTGGATTGCCACGCCCTGCAAAAGGCGCAGGGCTCGCAATGACGGGTTTTTTTAATGAGATAGGTGGGTGGATTATTTATTAATTTTAATATGGAGAAAGTTATGAAGAAAGTTTTGGCCTTTATTAGTTCAGTTGTGTTAGCGGTTAGCATGCAGGCATATGCTGCTCAAGATATGTCCAAGAATGTTGCAAAACCCGAACCAAAAATTGCTGTAGTGAATGTGCAACAAGTGTTGCAACAGTCCCCAAAAGTGGCTGAATTAAGCACCAAATTGCAAAATCAATTTAAAACACGTCAGCAAAAATTAGATGCAGCGCAAAAAGCATTGCAAGATGAATTAGATAAATTTAAAAAAGATTCACCCACAATGGCTGACAAAGATCGTGATGCTTTACAAAAGAAAATTACCGATGATCGTGCTGGCTTAGTTAAAGATGTTGTTGCATTCCAACAAGATTTAAACAAAGAGCAAGGCAAAGTCATGCAAGGAATTTTGAGCCAATTGAATGGCATTATTGCTCGCTTAGCGCAACAAAGTAATTATTCACTTGTATTAGACGCTCAAGCGGTAGTTTATGCAAGCGATGCTGCTGATATTACCAAGCAAGTGTCTAAAGCGTTTAACGAGAAATAATTTTATTCGCTAGTCAGGCCGATTGCGAATTCTATGTCAATGTGTAGGGTCAATGTGTAGGGGCAGACCCATGTGTCTGCCTGCGTTCAACAGGGCGCACACGTGGGTGCGCCCCTACAATAACCTAATGTTTCGGTAATGCTAATGAAGAACAATCAATATAAATCTCAATACACATTAGCTGAACTGACCACAGGACTCGATGTTGTTTTACAAGGCGATCCTAATTGCTTAATTGAAGGTGTTTGTACAATTCAACAAGCTCAGCCTGGGCGCATTACTTTTTTAATGAATTCGTTATATAAAAAGTATTTACCCACAACATGTGCAGCTGCTGTCATTTTATCGAAAACAGATGCTGTGGATTGTCCAGTGAATGCAATCGTTACTTCTGACCCTTATTATATTTATGCAAAAATAGCAGCTTATTTTGAGCGCAAACCACTATTTTCTTCAAGTATTCATCCTTCTGCTGTTATTGGCAAAGATTGTCAGATTAATTCAGCTGTGAGCATTAGTCCTAACTGTGTGATCGGTGATCGAGTTAAGCTAGCGGCGGGGGTTGTTTTAGGTCCAGGATGTGTCGTAGGTGACGATTCTGAAATGGGTGAACAGACTTGTGTTGATGCGAATGTAACTGTATATCACGATATTAAGATTGGCAAAAATGTGCACATATCCAGTGGTGTGGTCATTGGCAGTGATGGTTTTGGAATCGCTAAACACAAAGGAAGCTGGCATAAAGTTCCACAATTAGGACGAGTTATTATTGGAGATAATGTAGATATTGGTGCAAACTGCGCTATTGACCGTGGTGCAATTGAAGATACTGTTATTGAATCAGGCGTACGACTCGACAATCTGATTCAGGTTGCACACAATGTGCGCATAGGGCAGAATACTGCCGTTGCTGGTTGTGTTGGGATCTCAGGCAGTGCCGTGATTGGCAAAAATTGTCTGATTGGCGGCGCTGCTTGTATTGCAGGCCATGTCACGATTGCAGACAATACCGTTATTGCAGGTATGACAGCAGTCTCTAAATCAATTCGTGAGCCGGGTATGTATTGCTCAGGAATTGGTGGCTTGGTAACAAAAATGGAATGGCAAAAAAATAGTGCGCGTGTGCTACGTTTGGGCCACCTCATGGAGCGTGTTAAAGAATTGGAATCTGCCCTGGCAGAACTCACAGAAAGAGAAAAATAACATGAAGTATATAATGGAAGCCCAAGAAATATTAAAACATCTTCCTCATCGTTTCCCCTTTCTTTTAATTGATAGGGTAATTGAAATGGTAGAAGGTGAATCCTTAGTTGCAATCAAGAATGTAACCATCAATGAACCCTTTTTTACGGGGCACTTTCCTGATCGTCCCATCATGCCGGGTGTTCTTATCTTGGAAGCATTAGCACAAGCAGCTGGTGTGCTTGCTTTTAAATCAACGAATACATTGCCAACAGATGGTATTTTGTTATATTTTGCTGGTATTGATAATGCCCGTTTTCGACGGGTGGTTATTCCGGGCGATCAACTTCGATTGGAAGTGAAATTGATTCGTGCTAAACAAGAAATATGGAAGCTTGAGGGATCAGCGTATGTAGGCCAGGAACTTGCGTGTTCCGCCGAGTTTTTAAGTGCAAGAAAGAAAGAGGATAGATCCAGTGATAGATAAAACAGCAATAATTGATCCCACAGCACGTATCGCAAATAATGTTCAAATTGGTCCTTGGACTATCATTGGACCCGGAGTAGAAATTGCCGAGGGCACATGGATTGGCTCGCATGTTGTGATCAAAGGTAATACGAAAATTGGTAAAGACAATCAAATTTATCAATTTGCTTCAATTGGAGAAGTTCCTCAAGATAAAAAATTTAAAGGCGAGCAAACTTTTTTAGAAATTGGTGATCGTAACATTATTCGCGAATTCTGTACTTTTAATCGTGGTACTGCACAAGATAAATCTGTCACACGAATTGGTAACGATAATCTTTTTATGGCATATGTTCATATTGCGCATGATTGCATAGTAGGTAATGGAACGATTTTTGCAAATAATGCATCACTGGCTGGACATGTTATAGTTGAAGATTTTGCTACTTTGAGCGGCTTTTCTGGCGTGTTTCAAGCATGTCGAATTGGTACGCATAGTTTTATTTCCATGGGCTGTTTGCTTGATAAAGATGTTCCTCCATTTGTAAAAGTGTCTGGATATAATGCCAAACCCTATGGATTAAATACAGTTGGTATGAAACGCCGTGGTTTTGCTGCGGAAACAATGGTTAATTTACGCCGTGCGTATAAAACTATTTATCGCAAAGGATTCACTGTTAAACAAGCGGTGGAACAATTGGCACATATGGCGGTTGAGTGCCAAGAAATTCAACTGTTTATTGATTTTCTCCATCAATCTGAGCGCGGAATTATAAGATAAAACCATCATACATGAATATTGGTATTCTCGCAGGCGAAACGTCAGGAGATTTATTAGGTGCGGGGCTAATCAGTGCACTGCGCCAATCTAAATCTAATCTCACTTTTTCAGGTGTTGGCGGTCAGAACATGATAGCTTCCGGATGTCATAGTTTTTATGACATGGAACGTCTTGCAGTGATGGGATTGGTCGAGCCATTAAAGCGTTTGCCAGAATTACTTAAAATGCGTCGCAGTTTGTATCGTCACTTTACTCAAAATCGCCCCGATGTCTTTATTGGTATTGATTATCCCGGATTTAACTTAGGGCTTGAATTGCAGTTACGTGAAATAGGCATCCCTGTTATTCACTATGTGAGTCCCTCTGTATGGGCATGGGGTAGAAAACGCATATTTAAGATTGCAAAAGCCGTGGATTTAATGCTTACCTTGTTACCTTTTGAAGCGGATTTTTATCACCAACACAATGTGCCAGTCAAATTTGTTGGGCATCCACTTGCAGATCTTATCCCACTGCAAACAGATAAATTAGCCGCGAAAAAAGCACTGGGCATTGATTCTGATATGCCAACGATTGCCTTGTTGCCCGGGAGTCGTCGCAACGAATTAAAATATCTTGCGGAAATTTTTGTTAAAGCTGCCAATCTTTGTTGGAAAAAGAAATCAAATTTACAATTTATCACCTCAGCCGTAAACGCTGAACGTGATCAAGAATTTAAAGCAGTGTGCCAACAACATGCACCACATTTACCCATTAAATTTTTTCGAGGGCAGTCACACGCTGTGATGGCTGCAGCCGATGTTGTGTTAGTGACTTCCGGAACAGCTACGCTTGAAACCATGTTATTTAAACGCCCAATGGTCATTGCGTATCGTATGGCTGAGATGACTTATCAAATCGCGCGCTATTTAGTGAAAACTCCATTTATTGGATTACCAAATTTATTAGCCAATGAAAATTTAGTGCCGGAATTTATTCAGCATGCAGCGCATCCTGAGGCGCTTTCTCAAGGCTTGTTAGATTTTTTAAATCATCCTGAGAAAGTTCAGTGCTTGGAAGAAAAATTTATTGCGATTCATAAGCAATTACAGTGTGATGCAAATCATAGGGCTGCGGAGGCGGTACTCCACGTCATCGCGAGACTGCGAAGCGCTTAGTCGTGGCGATCCAGGGAAATACCGTTGCAGCGTTCTCTGGATTGCTTCGTCGCAAACAGCGCTCCTCGCAATGACGGCGGAGTTCTCACACAAGTCGCCGTCAAGACACTCACCCGGATTTTTTTAGATAACAGGAAAAAAATGGAACTTATAGCAGGGATAGACGAAGCAGGTCGTGGGCCATTAGCAGGACCTGTTGTTGCAGCAGCAGTTATTCTCGATCCACAAAAACCCATCGCTGGCTTAGCGGATTCAAAAAAGCTGAGTGAAAAACAGCGTGAATATTTATTTGCATTAATTCAAGAACGAGCGCTCGCATGGGCAGTCGGTCGAGCCGAGGTCGAAGAAATTGATCGCGTGAATATTTTGCAAGCGACATTCCTTGCTATGCAACGCGCAGTCGCAGCACTCAAAATGACTCCGCATCTGGCATTAATTGATGGTAATCGCAGTCCTAAATTACCTTGCAAAACAAAAGCCATTATCCGTGGCGATGAAACCGAAGCTGTTATTAGCGCAGCATCCATTGTTGCTAAAGTAACACGTGATCGCGAAATGATTTTGCTCGATAAGCAATTTCCAAATTATGGATTTGCTAAACACAAAGGTTATCCCACCGAAGAACACATCAAAGCATTAAAAAAGCATGGCCCCAGCATTATTCATAGACGTTCTTATGCGCCAGTGGCGAGTTTGTTGGCGTCTGCACTGTAAATTTTACGGTGATTGCTAGAAACAATTATCTGTTATAAAGTTAAACAAATCGAACTTCATGTAACGAGGTATCTAATGAATAATCTTTCTGATTGTGTGAATGCATACGAAGTAATAATTCATCAAATTCCGGGTTTTGTGGCGGTACATGATTTAGATTATAAAATAGCGTTGGCAAATGTTAATACCATAAAGGCTATGGGATTCAAAACCTTGTCTGATGCGATAGGTAAACGCTACGCCGACATGAAATGCAAAGCTGCTGAAGAAGCCAGATGCTTTGAAGCACAAGACAGTTTTGTTTTTAAAAATACTAAAAAACTTAGATTTCTAAGCTATTTTCAATACGCCGATAACTGGAAATTGACTTTAGGTGAGAAATCTCCTCTTATAAATAGCAATGGTAAATTAATAGGGTTAACAAGTCATATGATCGATATAACCAAATCCAGTTTGGTAGATATCAGCCGATTTACATCTAGTTTATCTAAAAAATTTACTTACGTCATTGAGGATGAAACTTCCAATCATTATCAATTAAGTAAAAGGCAAATTGAATGCTTGTTTTTTTTGTTACGAGGAAAATCTAATAAAGAAATTGCGAGTTATTTACAATTATCTTCAAGAACTGTGGAAGGTTATGTGAATGGGATAAAAAATAAAATGCATTGTTTAACTCGATCGCAAGTAATAGAAAAATCTCACCAAGAAGGATTATTCAACATCTTTCCAAAAAGTTTTATCGAGTAGTTTTTGGCTAAGTTTGATTAAGCGGATGTATCTTGCTTTTCCTGTGTATCCTCTGGTAAAAAATGTGCCGCGCGCTATTCAAAAACCACCAATGGCCGCGAAGTGGATTTTGTAACAAAAATTAAAACCTAAACAAACAGTGCAAATTATTGGACAACTACAGCGACCTTATCATGATGATCATATCCTTGTGACTAATCCCATAGAATTTTTCAAAAATTTGTCGCTTCATAACATATATACTATCATAAAATTGCTACGCACAATTATTCGTTAATAAAAATGTAATAATTAACATTTATTCGTACGAAAAAATGAATGAGCTAGCGTGCTCCTAGCCAGGAACGTTAATACACAACCTCCACGCCATTCTCCGCAAATAACTCGCGCAATGTGGGCCGATGGTAGACCTCTTTAGCTTAGCCTACCGTAAATAATACTCTATCTTTTATCAATATTGATGGATTAAGATACGACATATTTTGGGTATAAATAATATAAAGTGAGGGAATAAAAAATGGATAACGAGTCAAGAAAAACAGCTAAAAGAACAGAGGATACTGAGCTGGATAAAGTGCAAGCGGGAGCTGAATCGAAGCGAAGGGAAGCTGATCTGGAGAAGGCGGAAGCTGAGCGGGTAAAAGCGGAAGTTGCTCTTAGGGAAGCGCAAGCTGATCTAGAGAAGAGAAAGGAAATCATGCAGAGGCTTGACGATGCTCAGTCAGGCGACGGAGACGCTTATCCAACAATAGCCGCTGGTGATCGCTTTGAGCGCCAAGGTCAGGATTTGTTATCAAGTGCTAATCCACCGAATGCTGTACCATTGCAAGTGGCAGTAGCAAGTCCTCTTGCTGAAGAAAAACCTATACCGACTGAATACACACTTAACCCTCCCAGAGGATGTCATTTTTTCTTCAAAAAAGCATTTTTGTCTTCTTCGGGTTTTGTCTTTGACAAGGTTTGGCCAGTCTTCATGCTTGCGTTCCTAATAAATGATTTAACAGTTTTTTGTAATGAACCTGCCAGTCGTTACGGCCGCCGTTTGTCAGATATTCTTTTTGGATTACCACTTCTTTTTAGCAGAAAAAGACCAACACAAGCGATTGTTTTAAATCATCTAGGGAGTGATATCGTAGAAGAAGTGACTCCCTTTTTCTTTGATATAATCACTCTTACAGTGTTAGTTGTTTCACTGAGAGTAAGAGAATTTATCCAGAGAACGCGTTTAACACGATCGGTTAATCTTCATGAGCTTGTGGAAAAGTTAACTTATTCCAGCATATTCAAAGACTATCTCAATTGGGTTTTCCCATTTTTTGAAAGACCAGAGGCTCTTGCCGATATAAAATTTATTATTTTATGGGGTAATGATCAATTTCATTTAATCAATAAAATAACTGATTTGGTTGATGATCATCATGGTCTTGCGCGTTTATATGGTATGCGCGCACTCAGAGATATTGCCGCTCATCTCAATTCTGAAATCGATCATCCTAAACGTGTAGGTGGATATGCTCCTCTCTTAGAAGAAGATAAATCAGCAAAAAGCCTGCGAATAACAGCGTTAAACAAATTAAATACGATAGCGAGTGGATACTCTCCTGCGAGTGGGTATGCCAGATATTTGATGGGATCATTGTTCCGGATGGGTAAAAATCGGTGGGACCAAAAAGTAGAGCACTTACAGCTCGAATCGAATTCTTTTAATCGATATAGTCAATTTATTTATTGGATGACAGAATTATACATATGGTATAGCACTTTTCGTTATTTAACTTTGCTGGTAGAAAAAACTCGAGAAGGAATCATTTATGGTATGGATAAAACTGCATGTAACGATATATTTGGTCTTGTTAAAGAGCTTGGAGATGTTGTATGTCGAATCTGCCCAGATTGGAATGTTTATCTCAAAGATACAAATGATATACAAAAATGTCTCGTTGGTTTTTTAAGCGAACCAAAATCTATTAATGACATATTAAAAATAGAGGATCGTTTACGCAAGCATCGTGAGTACAGAAGTATTGATTTTTCAAATCAGAATTTAGCAGTTTGGAGTGACGACGATTTTCGCGACGTTCTTGCCATGTTCCAAAAATCAGCAAGGGAATTAGATACCCTTGATTTAAGCTTGAATCCGCAACAGCCAAACGATGCGTTTTGGTGGACTGATGCTAAAGTGCAATATCTTTTAGATTTTATTTCTAAGGTGCCCGTTGTTAAGCGCATCATCATAGAAAATCAATTATTTCATACTGAAATTAAAAAAACGTTGATAGCAGGGTTGATGCAATCCTCAGTCCAAGAAGGTGATTTTAGAGGTGTCTTCCTTGATGATGTGATGTCAGAATTTCGTCAATTAAATTCTTCTTCTTTCATTCGATTAAATTTAAATAGCGCTAATATGAGTAATGCAGGCTTGGAAATTTTAGCAGATGGGCAACAAGGCTCACCGTTGCAAGAAATTGATTTGGGCAACAATCGTTTTGGCAGTCCGGCAATAGAATATTATGCAGGTTCATTAAATAAAACTGGGATTAAAGCTCTGGCATTCGGTGGAAATAATTTTGCTGATGCGGACATGGGTATCGTTGGGCAAGGTATAGCAAATTCGCCAGTGGCTTCCGCGTATCTACAATCATGCGGATTGATGAGTACACAAATGGCTACGTTCGGTGCTGCTCTTACCAATGCTACTTCGCTTAAATTATTAGATATTTCTCGTAATCCATTTCATGATATAGGATTAGAAATTTTTCTTGCGAATTTGAAAAATAATACTCATCCTCCTGAGCTTAATCTAGGTTATAACGCGTTAACTCAAGGTTCTGCTCAAGCAATCGCTGATTTTATTGATGCTTATCCTATTCGAGAATTACCATTAGCGGGAAATAATTTTGGTGATGGATGGGATGTTATATTAGCCGCTGTTCAACGCAACAAATTCATTAAATCGATCATTGTATCTGACAGTGATTTTGGAACACCGCAGCTTAAATTTTTGAATAATAAAATTCTTTTAGATGGAGCTACAACTCTGAAGAAAATCGTAATGGATCGCGTTAATGTCGATAATCAAACGGCGGTTGAATTTGTAAATCTTGCTGCTGAAGCAGGAGTAGAGGAATTCAGTCTTGCTGGAAATCGACTTACGGATGAAGTGGGTCTTGCTGTTGCTAAAGCGCTTCCAAATAGCCAATTTACTGCAATTAATTTAAGTCAAAACCCGCTGAGTAAGAATGTAATGAATCAAATCATTGCTGCTACTCCAGGTAGAAACGTAAAGAGTCTAAAACTCAATGATGTATTAAGCGCTGAAAGTGAAGAATTGATTGACCCTCTGCCTTTAATTGTTCCCGCCACGGAAACAATTAAGAGTCTTGATGATTTGGTCGGTTTACGCGATTCAGGTCGAGATTTCTTGCGCGATCTTGGGGAAAGTAAACCCAGTTCAGGTATTAACATTCTTCAAGTACTACGTAATTTTTTAAGAACAGAGGATGTGGTCAGATTAGCGCAAATATTCCCTTATACAAATATTGATCCCAAGGGGATTGGAAGAGTAGATACTGCTTTAGTCAATACAAAAATAGTGAATCCTGTTTCATTCCGTTTACTTACGGAGCCGGGATCGAATAATGGATTTTTCAACAGACCAGGATATCAAATTAATAATCGTAATAATGATGTTGCACAAGGAATAGGTGATGATTTATCAATAGCAACATCAGTCATCTTTTTCTTTCTTATTGCGCGTTGTTTTTCAAAGAATATATCAGGTTGTTGTTCATATGCGAGAACAAGATTTTTTGGCGGACAGGATAACGATGGAAACGCTCCACCGAATTCTTCTTCTATAAATTCAAGACAAAAAACAAATTCTGTAAGCAGGAGCAAATCATGACAAATAATCCAGTTGGAATTATCGCCGGTAAAGGTTTAGGTGTTTCTCATTCATCACTGAATCAAATTGGTCCAGTGAATACTGTGAATGGTTGGGGACCCGCCGATATTAAAGTGTTTGTAAACATTGCGACTAGCAATTTATTTATTAAAGATAATCCACTGAGAGTGGTTGATCATAATGGACCGCAAGAAATAGGTTTTGTTTATAATAGTAACGTTGCCTCTACTCGAGACACTTGGCGGTTGAATATCGCGCAACTTAAAACGCCTATTTCCCCCGAAGCAAAGCAAATCACGCTGATTGAAGAAGATGGGCATGAGACAATTTATACGGTTGATCCTCACACAGCGACACGTTATTGGGGAACCACAGTCAGTGCTGGCACTCCCTGGATGGAATATCAAAAACCACTGTGGAAAGTCTATTATCCTGATACGGGCATCATTAAATATTTTGATCCCCAAGGTAAGTTAATTAAAAAGCAAGATGCACAGGGTAATATCACGACTTACGAACATGCAAATAATCTCATTAAAATAATTTATCCCTCGCAAGATACTTACCTGATTACGCAGTCAGGAAACGAGGTTAAAATTCAGCAGCAAGTAGCGAATACATTAGTGCTGTTAAAATCATATGAAATGGACAAATTGGGACGAATTAAAAAATCTGTCATACATAAAGAAAAATCCAATGAAACTTATACGGTGTGTTATCAATACGAAGCGGATGATGCAATCAGTGACCCTAAGGCGCGTTTTATTCACAAAATAACACAAACAGAATCGACTGGTTCCGATAATAAAAAAGATTGTAGAGATTTGTATTTTAACTGGGATCTGAGCAATTGCCATTTATTAAGTGTGCGCGCAGCGTCCGGCATTGCAAACTTTACTGAATTTAAAAATATCACAGCAGAAAAAGTCACAGTACTCGATGGTAAAGATATTCCTTGTGAAATTAAAGTAAACGATGGGTGTATTGTAGAAGTTGCAAGACAACCTTCAAAACAATTTACCAAAGAGTTTAAAAAAAGCGATAGTTTTGTTAGGACTCAATATGCTTATCAGGTAAATAAAAAGTTAAAGTCTATCACTCACCCTGGCGGGGGTATAGAATCTTGGGATTATTACGATACTGCATCGAAAGAAAATGGTATGCCTGTCGGTCTTGGCATGCTGAAGAGCTATACCAATGCGGCAGGGGAAAAATCAAGTCATTACTATGATGGTTATACCTTGCCTAAGCTAAGCAGCATAGCAAAAGAATCGCTGCTGAAAAGAGAATCGCTGGTCTCCCGTTTTGTGTATTGGAATGTGGCTAGTAATAGCAATGAAGACTATCGATCTTTCTTGCAATATAAGATTGATCCTTGTGGTAATGTGACGGGGTATAGCCCTCTTTCCAATGCACAGCTTGTTCCAAAGTTCAAACGTCAATATGCGGCTAACCGCTATAAAAAAGAAAATCTCCGTTATGATAACTTTTGTCCGCAAGTCGAAAACGTAAACGAGTGGGCAGCGAAGCAAAATAAACAAAATGTGACCTTAGCTCAATTTGATTATGATAATTTACTCCAGCCATTAATAACGCAACGTTTTTCCAGTGTGGATGACAAGGGAGTGGGAGAAAAAAAAGGAGCAAGTTATAATTATCATGAACACGATCACTTTGGTAATCTTTCTCGTGAAACGATTCGACAAAAAGAAGATGAAAAAATATATCCTGTCACAGAATATAAACATGATATTTTAAATCGTTTACATGAAACAGAAGATGCGTATGCACAGACAACGGGAGAAGAGTATCGAGATTCAAAAAACCAACACATCACGACTCATCCCAACGGACAGCAAATTGTTTTGACATTTGCAGCAAATGGCGGGTTGCTAGCGAAAGCAGTCGTGGCAAAAGAAAAAGAACGTATTACAAGCTATAGGCTTGATGAAATGGGATTGCCAGCTGTTACGATTTATCCTGATAAAACGCAAGCTGTTACTGCCTATGATTCTCAGCAGCGTTTGATTGCAGAAGTGAGCCCAACAGGACGTGCGATAGAATATTATTACAATGATATATCCCGCTATAAACAAACGATTCAATATGCGAAATTAGCGGATATTTCCTATCTTTCAAAATACCCAGATGCTGCAATCATTATTGATGCAATTGAAAATCTATCTAAACCTGAAGAAGGTCGCGTCAGCTATGCTTTTTTTGATAAAGCAGGCAGAACAAAATATCAAGTGGATGCAGCAGGGTATATTAAAGAATTTTTACGCGATGAATATGGTCGACCGGCGGGTGAAATTGCTTATCATCAGCCTATTGATGAAAGTCTTTTAAAAAAACTCAAAAATGGTAATGACATTGAATTAAAAGTGGATTTTAACGAAGACCGAGTCCAGCAAGTTTTTTACAATCCAGCAGGTAAAAAAATAGCAGAGCGTGATCCAGCGGGATATATCATCGAATATAAACGCGATACCGCAGGACGTATCATTGAAAAAATTTGTTATGCTACACCATCAAATGAAAATGAATTTAATCGCAATGCAATCGATATCCCTAAAGTGGATATTTTACCTGGCCAAGATGCGCATACTTATTATTTTTATAATGCACGTGATCAAGTGACCAAAGAAGTCGATGCCAAAGGATATGTGACAGAATATGAGTATTATCCTAATAGTAAAATAAAAACGAGCACTCGTTATGCAAATAAAATAAATGAAGCATGGTTGCAAGAAATTAACAAGTTGGCTCCAACTGCTAAAGACATGCCAAAAACGAGCGATGAAGATTTAAAAACAGAATATGATTATGATTTATTAGAACGTGAAATCGCTTCTTCTGATTCTTTCGGTCGTCACACCACAACACAATACGATGAAATGGATCGAGTTATTTTCAAGAATACGCGTGATGTGCGATCTGAGAAGAGCTTAAAAGATGAAAAAGAACCGGATGCCGATAAAACGCGTACCACATTGCGTTATTACGATGGTTTTGGTGATTTAGTGGCTGAAGCCAATGCTTATACTGCTCCTGTCATTGCTCCAAAGCTTGCAGCTATTGATCAAAATGCACAATTAACTCGTGAGCAAAAGCGTACAGCGAAAGCGGACGTGTGGAAAAATGCGGTTTGTATTCACCATGAATACAATGATTTAGGCTTACGAATCAAAACCATAGATTCGCTAGGCCGTACAACGTTTTTTTATTATGATGAAGAAAAGCGACCCGTATTAACGCTTGATGCTATGGGTGGCGTGGTTGAACAAGATTATAGTAATCTTAGTGATTTACTATTTCATCGTGTATACGCCACTCGTTTAGATACGAAGTCATCGGATTTTAAAAACATCACAGAAAATACGAATGGATCAATAAATAAAGCCATCAAGGAAATTATTAAAAAACTGCGTAATGACGAGAAAGATGCACTGACAAAATTTGAAAACCATGATAAACGTGGTTTTGCACAAACTAAAATTGATCCTGAGGGTAATACTTATACGTATAAACGCAATGCGTTTGGTGAGGTATCGGAAGAAAAAATACCCGTTGCAGATAAAAAACCCAGTTTAACTATCACACATAAATATAATACCCGCGGACAAGAGACAGAAACAAAACGCGAAACAGCGGGTCTTGAAGCCATTGTTACTACCGCTGAATATAAAAATATGTATGGGAAAATTACAAAAGAAACTAATGCGGTTAAGGTAGATGCGGATTATCAATATGATACCTTAGGAAATTTAACAGAAAAGAAAATAAAAGACTACAAACACAATTACACAACGGATGCATTTGGACGGCCAGAAACAGAAACTAATTCTTTAGGTCAAACAACAGAACATCAGTACAATCAAAAAGACCGAACACATACCATTATTACACCGGAAGAGAAAGCGAAAGAAAAAACAAAATTAACCATTACCAGTAATATTTTTGGTGAAAAAGTTAAAGTCGCAAATGCAAAACAATCCGAAGAATGGAAACATGCGCCGGATGGTCAAGTGACACACCAGATTGATAGACCCAGCGCACTAGAAGAGCGTATAACACAATCTAACTATAATACAGAAGGAAAATGTGAATGGCAGTTAAATCCAAATGAAATCAAAACGTCGTTTATACGTAATAAAGTGGATCAGTTAATAGAACGTATCGATGATGACGGTAAGAAAGATGATCCTACAAAATTAAGATTATCAACCACCTATGAACCCAATGTATTTGGTAAAAATGAAAGAGTGATTGAACCTTCACCTGAGCAAGGAAATGCGACAGTCACTACTGCGCATGAGTTTGATCGTAATGGAAATGCAAAAAAGACGACTATAGAAAATGTGGATAATAAAGGTTTAAATCTCATCACTCAAAACGACCACAATGCACAAGGCGAGAAAATACAAGTCACATGCGGCGATTCAAATAAACTCAATCAATGGCGTAAGAGTACACAAGTTGATGGTTTCAATCGTGTTGTTGGGAATACGATTGACCCTGAAGCATCTAAAAAACTCAATAATGAACTAAAACATATAAATGAAACAAAAGATGAAGTCATACCACTGAATATCCAAACGCAACAAACATTAGATGATGTAGGTCGTGTGGTTGTTAATACAGATCCAAAAGGGAATTGTAGCTATACTTTTTATAACAATTGCGGCTATGAACGTTTTAAAATTTCTCCACAAGGTGGTGTAACCGAATCTATTTACAATGACGAAAACCAAGTTATTGCTGAAAAAAGTTATACCAAGCCTATTGATATGAAAGGTGTGAATGAAAAAACGTCTTTATCCGATCTCGCAGAAAAAATTAAACCGGACTCGCTAACAGATACGGTTCTTAAACATTTTTATGACAAAAATGGGCGTAAACGCTTTACCGTGAGCGTAGGTGATCCTGACGAAAAAACAGGACAGTGTGGCGTTGTGAAAGAATGGCAATGGAATGAAGCCTCACAAGAAATGAAAACCATAGAATATGCAACGAAGATTGATATAGACCAAAAACTGGATACAAAGATTTTAGAAAAACAAATGACAGAGCTTCACAATGATAACGATGATCGTATCAATTATTGCATACGTGATAATGCAGGTCAGCCACGCTTTTTGATTGATGCGATGGGAGTGATTACTGAGCAGCAGTTTAGTAAGACAGGGAAAATCATTGCGACGATTACCTACGACCATTTTTTTGATCATGCTGCCGAAATAGCAAAAAGCACAGTGGATGACATGGTGACTTTTGTTCAACCCTATCGCGAAAATGCGCGAGTCAATTATAACATTTACGACTCTTTAGATCGTATACAATTCCAAATCAACGGTGAAAATGCGGTCACGTATAACGAGCGTAATTTTCAAAATAAATTAACCAAAATGGCGCGATTTAGTGATAAGGTGCCACCGCAAAAAGATTATGAAAGTTTGGTAAAACTTTTAAAAACCTGGCCGGCAAAGATTGATAAAGAGAAAGATCGAGTCATTGAAATCAAATATGACAAAGCAGGACGTATAGATAAAGTCATGGATCCTTTGGGGAACGAGGATGTTTACCAACATGATGCATTAGATAATCAATTATCACAAACGGATCGCAATGAAAAAGAATGGAAACGAGAATACGATCGTGCAAACCGCTTGATTTTTGAGATTGATCCTGAGCGTCTTATCACGGAAGTGTCTATGCAATCAAATGGCAAGCTGGGTTCAGGTGAATCAAAAACCCCTGTGCGAAAGAAAATAGATTACGACAAAGCCAGTAACATTGAAAAAATCACTCACGCGATTAATACTAGCTCGAAGCGTGAAGTAGAATATAAATTTAATGCGCATAACCAATTAAATCAATCATTATTAAAAGATGCTCATGTCGATGATCAAAGTAAAGATTCCAGTTTTGATCCAAAAAAGCGACCCGATAAAGACTCGCAAACGTTGACTACACAAGTGATATACGATGGTCGAGGGTTTAAGCTTGCGAAAAAAAATCATGGCGAATCCTGGTTTTTCTATGTTCGTAATACATCAGGCCAATTACGCTATAAACTGCGACCTCTCACGAAAAATGCAGATGGCACCGTAACATACCAAGTGACGGAATTCGATCGTGATGCATTTGGTAAAATAGCTAAAAAAACTATTTATGCAAATGTACTCGAGCTTGATCCGAAAAAATTTAATCAAGAGGGTGTTTCTTCTCAATTTATGCGCGATGCAGCGCAAAAGTTGGTAGATAAAGTCAACGATCGCCATACTTTTTATACGCGCAATAGGCAGGGGAAAATAACATCCGTTATCAAAGACCCTGTTTATTATTTTTATGATGAAACAGATTATGGTTCTAGAGAGCCTGAAGCGAGATATGATTATAATCCCTTCGGTGAAAGAGTTTCACAAAAAGTGAAGTTGGGCAAAGATAAATTTGCTCACAATATGTGGTGGCGTGATCGCGCTGGTCATGTTGTTGCAGAATGTAATGCAGTTAAAGCGGTAAAACGTTATACACTGAATACGTTCGGAGAAGAAGAAAAACGTTGTGAATATGCCAATTATCTTGAGTCTACCCCAGAGTATAAAAAATCGGTGAGTGGACTGGATAAACTCATACAAGATGAATTAATAGAAAAGCATAAAAATGAGAAAAAAAGAGATCGAACTTTCAAAACAACTTATAATCTATTAGGTAAAAAGGCAACTGAAACTCAGATTGGCGTAACACGTTATAAATTAGTTCCGGATAAAATAAATCCTCTCTCGAGCTATATGATGTATAAAGTGGAAGCTTTGCCAGAGCGTGATTTAACCCGTACATTTAATTATGGAAAAACTGGACTTCCTGAATCAATTACCTTGGAAGATGGTAAGAGCCAACTATTATTCTTTTACGATGCTTGCGGCACAAAGACAGCAGAAGTGGGTATTGCTTTTCAAGCCGAAGACATAGAGACCAAAAATCCGCCGCGTGTTTTTAGAGCGCTTACTACATTTGGCATTGATGCGCATCATCAAGCGGTTGCAACAACGCGCTATAAAAATGGCGCAGTGGTAGATGAAAAAAATCAATTGCAGCCTGCCAAGCCTGATATTAATGACCAAACAAGCTTAACATTACTTGATAATCGCGGCTTAGCAACGCTCAAGCAAGATCCAATGGGTTATCTCACTGGCTTTACTTACACACCTACAAGGCAAGTTGCTAGAGAATGGTGGAATTTGAGAAATTGGATGGTGGTTAAAGATGAAAAAGGAATAGATGTACCCATTCCAAAAACAGATATAGATGAAAAACGCTCTGAATATAATTGCGATAAAAAATTAAAACGAACAGAAATACGACGTAACAATAACAAAAATTTTGAACAAGCAACTGATTATAAACGTAACGCATTTTCTGAAGTAACTGGCGAAGGAAAAGGTAATGGCAGTTTTTATATTTACCACGAAAATGATCTGCAAGGAAACACATGGAATAGCAATCATGACGGAATTCAAACTGTTACCTTGCGCAATTTAGCCGGACATCCGACATTACAAATTCAATCAACAACGATTGATCAGATAAAAGATAAAAAATACTCAGAGCTCGAAACTCTTATCAAGAGTCAAGATGAAGCGATTGCAAAAACATTTTCTATTCACGATGCAGCAGGCCGTCTTAAAGACAAAATATCTCCTGCCTGTGCGCCTAGTTTTGATAATGGAACATACTGGCCGTTGCAAATGCAGTTTAAAAATAATTCTATTATTTGGCCAAAAATACTCGATCAAAATGTGAGAGCGCCTTCTATTTCTTTACGTTCCGCAGGGCAAGAAGGTGACTGGAAAGAATATAAAATTGGAGAAAGTAACGATAAAGACAATAATCTTGTGAATGCTGCGCAATTACCTGGGGATAATTACCAGTATCGCATTTTTTATTATCCTCCAGGAAAAGAAAACGATGAAAAAAGTAAAATTTATCATTCAACAGGTTTTATCCAATGTGACACCGGTATTCCGGGCGGTAAAAATAGCGTTGTTCGCGTAGAAAAAGATTCGCAAGGCTATTTAAATCGTTTGGCGCTGTTGGGCGAAACAACGAATGTTGCCAAAATTAATTTGTTGAACGAAAATAAAGAAAAGGTCCTGGGTAGTCCTTTTGATGTTACGATAAATTCTTCAGGTCAATCTACAGTTGATTTAAGTCAAGTGCCATCAGGCAGATACACGCTGCAACCCGTACTTTCTGATGGGAAGGAAACGCTTGAGAGCGCACCTTTTACGCTTAATACAGCCATTGAAGCTAAAAATTTTCATGCGCAAAAAATTTCTTGTCATGATGTGAAGTTGCAAATAGAAGATAAAAAAGGTTGTCTCACCTGGCAAGTCTCAGATGAATTTAAACACTCGCCTGTTAAATTGAAATGTGAATATATTTCGGATACAGGTGAAAAACAAACGCAAGATAATATTATTATTGAGCCTGAAGATTATGAGGTTGTTGAATCTAAAGATCCTTTGTGGAATATTAAATTTGATTTTCCTATCAAGCAAATGACTTCGATTTCACTGGATGTTCAGTCGGGAGAGACCAAAGAATGGTTGCCGCTTTATAAAAATGAAATACCCATGCCGCAATTGGTAGCTACTTCGCATCCTGCACCAAAACACCCAGACTTGGAAATGGTTGAACATTCTTTTATTCCACACCCTAAATCTCAAGCAGGCTTTTTGTTGGCTCATTCAGAACAGGCGGTAGACGATTCCAAGATTCTGGATTTTGCCCCGAGTGCAACGCTTTATTTAAAAGGACGATTGCTTTCTGATGATGAAAAGATTGAGATATTAGATGTGAGCTTAGGACTCATACCTGAGTGGAAAGCACTTTCGGTTACAAAATTATCAAACGGCATGGTTGTTGACGTGACAGGATTTCCGCCGGGCAACTATCCTTTTAAAATTAGTAAGAAAAATGACCCAGAGAAATGTGAGCGCTATCAATTTTCAATTACCGATGGATTCGAAGTTTATAATGGCGAAGATTTGAATACAAACAAGAAAACAGAAACACCTAAACGGAGTTTTACATATGATCCTTGGAATAATGTGCTTAAAGAAATTAATAGTTTAAAACAAGAAACAAATTATCAGTATAACGACATGGATCGTTGTATCAAAAAAGAATTGCCTTTAATTCAAGTATTTCCAAATGGTGTTACCCCAGTAACAAGTAAACCTGTGACAGAATACTTTCATAATTTACTCGGTTTTCAAATTGCTGAAAAAGATCCGAATGGCTATATCAAAGGATTCATAGTGAATGAAATAGGTGGACTATTAAAAAGGATTCTGGGGGATGGAACGCCTTCGAGGTATAGCTCGTTCGATGCGCTTTCACACATGGAATTTCGCTTTGATGCGCGCAAGAATAAATGGATCTATAACTACAATAAAAACAATCAGCCAACAAGTCTTTTATCACCCGAGGGGAAATTACGCGAACGTGAATACAATGAAAAAACCGGTGTATGCAAAGAAACCGATGGCAATCGTAATTCCAATTATTACAACCATGATGCTAGAGGTAATATAAAAGAGCACATTCTTCCTGTTATTTATTTTGATGAAAAGCTAAATCTCATTCAAAAAATAAGGGTGTCGAGTACGGAGTTCGATCATAACTGTGTGATAACAAAAAAAATAACTCCTGAGGGTGTGCGCACATGGCAATTGGATGATTTTGGTCATGCGCAAAAACACGTGGATTTAGGAGGTGCTGTTTTTACCTATGAGCGTAATGGTAAAAATCAGATAAAAAAAGAAACATCAAGTGGAAATATACATTCTTTTTTTCGAACATTAAAGCTGGTCGTATTTAATCTCAATAAAAGCTTTATATATGATGGTGTGTTTTTTTATATAAAAGATGCATTTAGTTTTGTTTTTTCACCAAATCCTGAGAAGCATCAGGAATTTAAACATGACGCAAACGGACGGGTGGTAGAGATAAGAGACAATGCATTGGGAAAGATAAAGGTATATGAATATGACACAGAAGACCGCATAACGGGAGCACGGATTTATGATTTTTCTGGAAATATGATAAGAAATTTTCGCACCACATATAACGCAGCCGGTTTTGAAATTGAACATGTTGATACCAATGTAACGGTGCAAATGAGATATGATGCGAGTAGTAATCGAACGAGTGTCATTGTCCAAGAAAATAATAGAGAAATTAGTAAAAAGGAAAATACATTTGATCAAGCTGATCGAGTATTGAAAGAAGGGACTACAGAGTACAGCTATTACGCAAATTTGCGTTACACGGAAAAGCGTGAAACCAAAGATGGACCGATATCTTCTATCCTAGCTCATGATAAAGACGAATCGCTTACTGCTGTTTCTGGTCTAGAACCTATTGTCCGTGAACTTGATCGGGGAGGACGATTAAGCAAAGTGCATCAACTTCGGGACGATAAAAAACATTTTATGAAGTATGTTTCTGCTTATGATTCTACTAATCGGGTCATGGTTCAAACTAGCAGGAAGGAGTATGCGGAGGAATTACCCTCAATTCTAACAGGGCTTGAATATAATGACAGTGTGAGCATGAATGAGCCGAGCGTTCAAAAAACATTTTATGTAAAAAAAGACATGAAAGATGTCATGACATCATTTTTTGTAAATCGCGAAATCCCTCTGTTATGGGGTACGTTTACACAACGTACTTTAGAAAAGAAAACAAGCGATAACTGGGCTCTTAGGTTTTACGATGTAAACCAAAATTTGACTGGAGCGCTAGGAACAGTTGATCCCGACAAAAAGAAGCCAGCAATAATAATTTTTGATACAGCACCGGATGGGCAAGTACTGAGTGAAACCATCATACTGGAGGACACATTGGATGATAATATTTCACTTTTTGCAAAAAGGATCATGCCTCTCTATACAGCAAGCGGGCAAGTTTTTGGAACGCTGACTAAACAATTGCGACCGACTTTTCATCCTTCTGAGATATCCGAAGCTGAATTTAATCTTTTACAGGGACACACGACCTCAGAAACGGGTGGCGTGCTTTATGGAATGGCAAAGAAAGTCATGCCTCATGATGGATTATTCAAACGGGTAATGAAACAACCGCATTTGAACAGACATCCCAGTGCAGAATTTAAATCCGCTAATGTAACACAAGAGGTAGGGGTAAATTACCCGCCGACGGTTCCCACTAAAATTACTCCGCAACCAGGCGACAATTGGCAAACATTAGCATCGCGATATGGCATGGGTGGAGATGCAGACAAGATTGAAGGCGCAGCATGGGGAATGCCTTTGGAACCCGGTTGGGCGATTGAGGTTTCTGAGTTTGAAGCGTGTCATAACAAAGCAGGAGATTATGTAAACTATGCTCAGTTTATAAATAAATTCGTGGGGGCATTACAGCCGCATATCGTAACTCCACTGCCGCCTAGAGACTCCCCTGGTTTTATGGATATATTAGTAAAAGCCATTGCGGGAGTGGTAGCCATAGCTGTTGCATCGTTATTACCTCCCAGCATGCCCTTTTTTGTGCCAGCGCTTGTAGCGGGTATGACGGATGCAGGCGTGCAAGCATTGGGTGTAGTGTTAGGATTAGAAAAGGATATTTCGTGGAGCAATGTGTTCCAATCAGCAGCGACAGCTGGTGCGTTATCAGCGTTTGGAGTATTAGGAAAAGCAGCCGGAAGTGGAGCAAAAGCAGGAGCAAAAGTAGGTACAGCAGGAGCCCAAGCTGCAGCAGTAGCCACAGAGGCGCCGGCAACTCTAGCGAGCCGATATGCGCTTGCAGCAATAACAGCATCCACAGCTAGTCAGGTTACAAATCTGATGACAGGACATGGGTTTAATGCCAAAGAGATTGTGATGGCTGGATTTACGGGTTATGTACAGGCATTGACAGGTATAAAGCTAGGTTCAGCGTTGCAATCAAGTGGTTTATCGCAAGCACAAGCTCGGCTCGTGCTAGGCGGAGTGAATACGGCGTTAGGATCAGCGGTCACATCTGCTGTTAATGGAGCAGCACCCGATCTTAGAGTGATGGCAGCGCAATATGTAGGAAGCCAAGCAGGGCAAACAGCAGTGGATGTAGCTGCTGATCAAATAGATCATTTGACTCATGGCATAAATCAAACATCCAAACCAAGAGATTTAAGTCAAGCAAACCAAAGAGAATCTCAAACTCGCTCATCAGCACGTAATCAACAAACAGCCAATAGACAGTTAGATAGAAAACTCGAAACAAGAGAAGCTGATGCGCATGGTGGTGACATGAGAAGTCCTTCACGACGTGCAGCGGATGAAGCATTTATTAGAGACATGGAAAGTGATCCTTTTGCATATGGAAATTTACCGCGTGCAGCAGGGCTTAATATGAATGACCCCATGCTGAATGGATTTGCAAATAACCAAAGTTTCGCAGAGGGAGAGCTAAGTATTGCAAGTGCACAAAGACAAGCAAGCAGTACAACATCCTCTGTAGTAAATAACCGATCTTCTTTCTGGAATACAGCGGGTAAAGCTGCTAATGCAGTAATTGATAGTATTAATACATCAGGAAAATGGTTAGCGAATACACCACCTGTCAGAGCAATCAATGCAATCAATCCGATATTACTTGGTGCAGAAGCTCTTAATAATGCAATTGGATCGTTTAGGAATGGGGACATTGCAAAAGGAGCAGGTTATACAGCGTTAGCGGGAGCCTCTGTTTTACCGGTCGAAGGGGTGATATCAGAAGGGGGCCAGGTTATCAAATATTTAGGAGAAAAAATTAGCTCAGCGGGGTCGTACATAACAGGGAGCGCTGGAGGTTTTGGGAAAGGTTTGGCGTCGCAGGCGGGGGTTTTTGGGGCAGAGAAAGCTCCATTATTCAAGACAGGTGGTTTATCTGCAGAAAAAGCTAATGTTCCATTTATGGTTGAAGGGAAAAAACTACCTTATGCAGCCAATACTCGCGCCCGTATTATTCAATTAGAAAATGAGCGTATATTTGTTCGTGTTCACGGTGAAGGAAATCAAGCACGACCATGGATGATGCGTCGAGAAGAAGTGCAAGGGTTAACGCCTCAACAGATACAAGACAAATTCGCACTTCCAGAGTTACCTACCTACATTTCTGAAGTTCATGCGCCAAGTGGATCCTATTTGCAGGTTGGTGCAGCGGCATCCCAAGTTGGTTGGGGTACTGGTGGTGGTATTCAATATCAATTTTTACAGCGTGTTGATGAAGGTTGGTTTGCAAATAAACAATTATTGGAAAATTATCTCTATCAAACTCCGACCGTGAGGGCACTTCCATGAATAATAAGCAAATTACAAATTTTAAGAATGATGGAAAACGCATTGCTATTTCTACACTTGATTCTGTAAATCATGTTCAATTTTCTTTTGAGATTAAGCAAGTAGAAAATTTTGGTGATTTGCTAGTGGTAAGACTTAAGGTACCAGTAGGTATTACCTATAATGAAAATGTATTTGGTGTATCATACGATGGGAGAATTTTATGGCAGATTGAAAAATTAAAATATATTTACAAAGATAGTCCATTTACTGGGATGGTGCGTGAGGGGGATTATATAAAATTATGCAATTGGGATGGAACAGATTTAATTGTTGATCCTAATACAGGAAAAATAATTAGCAAAGGATATAGCAAATGAAGTAGAAAGTGTAAGAGTAAAGTGTTCGTTTGTCCGCTAGTGCGATGATTATGTGCTAATAAGGTAACACTGGAAATGACACCTGGTGGTAGGTATTTAAGCTCTCTGAATCTATCAAGCTATACTACCATGGGAAAGATTGTCAGTGGGATTTGCTCAGGGAGCATCATGTAGAGTCTCCGCTTTTGTTGATGCTTCACGTTCGATAAGTGTATTTAATCGAATTGAATATCCAATATTGCGTGAAAATCCAAATGTTGTAGAAATTATATTATCGCCCGAATATCAAAATGCCTATAGGTTCAGCAAGTAGAGGTTGAAAAATGTTAAAGAAAATTAATGAAGGTAGAGTTGAAAGCGACAGTGGATTCTTTATTCATATTACCGGATTAGAATGTTTGAAGTATGAGGATAAGAGGCATTCAATCCAGCTTGAATGGAATTATGATCCTAAAACTAATAAAACTTATATTTATGTTTCTGATGTTAAAAATTTAAATGACATTGAAAAAATTAAAATAATGAATAATATTAAGGATGCTGTCAAACTTTTAGATGGGAATTTTGAAGTTGTTTAAAAAAAATGGGGTCACGTCTCATCATTTAACAAGTTATCCTTTTAATCGTTAATCGGTTAAGTTGCTTTGTGATGAGACGTGACCTCATCATTTCCTGGTTTAAGCCGCATACATTTTTATCATAACCCTATGACGGGTGATGTTTATTATGGTGTCGATTTTAAAGCGGTATTTGATCATCAAGGAAACTGGAGTTTAGAGCCAGCTAGAAAGTTTACTATGAATCCAGGTTCTTAAAAGGAAATTATTATGAAAGTTAAATGTAAGCAAATAATCAATGAGCATACACAACAACAACAAAATACAAGCCCATGGTTAACAATTGGTAAGGAATATATTGTATTGGCTGTTGAGATTTATCCAACCAAAAATCTATATTTATTAGTTGACGATAGCAGCAATCAAGCACCTCATTTACACGATGCTAAGCAGTTTGTAATATTATCGCATCAGATTCCTAGTAATTGGACTATTAATTCCGGTGATTTAGAAGTTATGACAATTGGACCGAAGGGTTGGCAAGAACCAACTTTTTGGGAAGATTGCTTCAATGGAGATGCAAAAGCCTTAGAAATCTATAAACAAGAAACTAGAATTATTTATGAAGAAGAGACTTAAGATTTAAATGTAGGAGGTATATCATCTTCCAAAGGGAACCGGGTCAGGTATCAAAATGATATAGGTTATATTCTAACAAACAGATCAATTATCAAATAATTAATTAACCTCTATCAATTTGATATTTGACCCAATTCTGTCCTTGACAGGTATAAAGCTAGGTTCAGCGTTGCAATCAAGTGGTTTATCGCAAGCGCAAGCTCGGCTCGTGCTAGGCGGAGTGAATACGGCGTTAGGATCAGCGGTCACATCTGCTGTTAATGGAGCAGCACCCGATCTTAGAGTGATGGCAGCGCAATATGTAGGAAGCCAAGCAGGGCAAACAGCAGTGGATGTAGCTGCTGATCAAATAGATCATTTGACTCATGACATAAATCAAACATCCAAACCAAGAGATTTAAGTCAAGCAAACCAAAGAGAATCTCAAACTCGCTCATCAGCACGTAATCAACAAACAGCCAATAGACAGTTAGATAGAAAACTCGAAACAAGAGAAGCTGATGCGCATGATGGTGACATGAGAAGTCAAGCGAGGCGGACTGCAGATAGAGAGTTTATCCATCAAATGGAGGAGCCAATTAAAATACCTGATGTAAATGTTAATTTGAATGTTCCTAGAAGATATGTGGGTGATTTAATGCGAGGAGAGACGCTCATGGAGCCAAGTAGCGTATCTTCTGTGGCAAATAATCGATCTTCATTTTGGAATGCAGCAGGTAAAGCTGCTTGGAATACAGCGGGTAAGGCTGCAAATGCATTAATTGATAGTATTAATACTTCAGGTGATTGGTGGGCGAATACGTGGTTTGTCAAATCGCTCAATTCAATAAATCCGACATTATTTGCTAATGAGGCTCTTAATAAAGCGATGGCATCATTTGGAAATGGAAATATTTTAGGAGGATTGGGAAATACAACACTATCAGCTGCAGCAATTTTACCGTGGGAAGGGCCTATCGCAGCAGGAATAGCAAAATATGGAAAAAATTTGGCGGAAGAGCTTGGTGTAGTTGGTTCAAAATTAGCTGGAAATTTTAGTAGTTACGGAAAAGGTTTGGCATCGCAGTTTGGCTTTTTTGGTGGGGGTAAAACTGTTTATCATTCTGTTGTAAACGCTAAAGCTGGAAATAGTGTGCTGGATGGAATCGATCCTATCTTTTTCAAGCCTAATCGTAGATTTGGCCCAGGATTTTATCTTTCAGAAATTCCTGAAACGACGCTTGCCGAGCTTAAATATCACAGTTCGGTTGGAACAAATACCATCCGATATACTTTTAATCAAAAGACAGCAAATATTCTCGATTTAACTAAGCCTAAAATTGCAAAAGAATGGGGTTATATGGGTGGAAATGATTATTCTATTCCACAAGCGATAGCCTCTAGGGCTCAAGAGGCAGGGTATAGGGTATAATGTAATACGTTACCCTTCAGAAAGAGGAAGAAATGAAGTTAAATTATTTTTATTTTGAATGTGGAAATTGTGAGAAAGAATTTAAATCTCCGGAATTATTAGAGGAAACTTATGGCGAGTTTTTAATGAGAAGTGAAAAAGGTGATGTAGTTTATCTATGTGCTTTAGATAATGGCGTCTTCGCTGAATTCTCAGATATGCTAAAAAAGCATTCATTTATGTTAGAAGTAAAAGATCTAGATCGGGCAACAATACTGCATAGCATATTTGGCTGGGCATGTGATTTGTCAGCCGATGGTGCTCGTTATGAGATAACTCAAAAACCTGTTTGTCCGCGATGTGGAAAATGTAATATAAAACGTTGGGGGCCAACAAATCCTTTAGAATTTACTGAAATGTATATTAGGCCTGTTACGCATGAGGAATGGAATCGATTATCAAAAGACGAAAAACAAACTGTGGTCGATGAAGCGATAAATAATTATTTAAATCAAAAAGAGAAGCCAGGTCTAACGAGCATGACAAAGCAGCTTCTGCAAGGCAGGATTAAGACGAAAAACGGTTGATGGGGTAAAAAATAAAAAATGGGGTCACGTCTTCATCATTTAACAAGTTATCCTTTTAATCGTTAATCGGTTAAGTTGCTTTGTGATGAGACCATATCATTATCCGCAAGTTAACAATCAAGAATCTGCATCAAGATTTAATATATTTTATTGGCCAGAGGCCAAAAAGCGTAGCTTAGCCCAGGCTAAGAATGCGCTCTTTGCATTCGCCAGCCTGGATAACAAATCATTCCTCCCGTTACGCGCTGTAAGCGCATTAGAAATTCAACCATAGGAAATAAAACATGTCACAATCGTTATCCCAGCTATGGGTACACATTATTTTTTCGACCAAAAATCGACGACCGTTTTTAAAGGATGCTCTCGTTCGCGAACGACTATATGATTACATCAAAGCAATTTGTCATGCAAAAAATTGCGATGTTAATATCATCAACGGTATTGAAGACCATGTGCATCTACTCGTAGGCTTACATAAAAATATCTCGTTATCAAAATTAATTGAGGAAATAAAACGTTCTTCTTCTAAATGGATAAAAGCACTGGATAATTCTCTTCATCAATTTTATTGGCAAAGTGGATATGGTGCATTTAGCGTTAGCCAATCCCAGCTAGAGCGAGTGAGATTGTATATTAAAAATCAGCATCAACATCATCAAAAGCAAAGTTTTCAAGATGAGCTTAGAAAATTTCTGGTTCAACATCATATGGCGTATGATGAGAGCTATCTTTGGAATTGACTGATGCGCTTACAGCGCGTAACGGGAGGAATGATTTGTTACCCAGGCTGGCGAATGCAAAGAGCGCATTCTTAGCCTGGGCTAAGCTACGCTTTTTGGCCTCTGGCCAATAAAAATATATTAAATCTTGATGCAGATTCTTGATTATTAACTTGTGGGTAATGATATGGATGAGACGTGACCCCATCCTTCATTATTGGAGAACCAATTCCTATTGATAAGTATCAAAATCGCAATACGTGGAGATTAGGCCAATGAAAATAAATAATGCCGTTATTTCTTATGATAAAAACAAATTAACTATCAAATTTAATGGAGATGAAAAAGTAATTAAATTTAAATATGATATTGGAAAAGTTCAGGAATTTGAAAATTGTATAGTAGTGATGATAGATCCTCCTCAAGGAGCGGTATTTAATGAGAATGTATTTGGTGTTTCATATGAAGGAAAAATTCTTTGGCAAGTTAAACCACTAAAATATGTTTATAACGATAGTCCTTTTACTGGCATGGTTCGTGAAGAAAATTTCATAAAGTTATTTAACTGGGATGGCACAGATTTAACAGTTAATCCAAGAACAGGGGAGATAATTAGTAAAGGATATAGCAAGTAATGATGGAAGAAGTTTAAATTCATGGGTAACGGAGTTATTTTCTAACGTGGATTCCGGATAATATTCTCGTTTCCCAAAATTAATAAACCATCTCCACACCATTCTCCGCAAATAACTCGCGCAATGTTTCCAATAAAGCATCCGCGGGTCGTACGCGCCATGCTTCGCCCAAGTTGAGATTTGCGGTTGCATTGTGTCGTAAATAATCAACAGTCACACGACACGAACCGCCACGGTATTTTTCTAAAATTGGGGAACCGGGTCAGGTATCAAAATGATATAGGTTATATTCTAACAAACAGATCAATTATCAAATAATTAATTAACCTCTATCAATTTGATATTTGACCCAATTCTGTCCTTGACAGGTATAAAGCTAGGTTCAGCGTTGCAATCAAGTGGTTTATCGCAAGCACAAGCTCGGCTCGTGCTAGGCGGAGTGAATACGGCGTTAGGATCAGCGGTCACATCTGCTGTTAATGGAGCAGCACCCGATCTTAGAGTGATGGCAGCGCAATATGTAGGAAGCCAAGCAGGGCAAACAGCAGTGGATGTAGCTGCTGATCAAATAGATCATTTGACTCATGGCATAAATCAAACATCCAAACCAAGAGATTTAAGTCAAGCAAACCAAAGAGAATCTCAAACTCGCTCATCAGCACGTAATCAACAAACAGCCAATAGACAGTTAGATAGAAAACTCGAAACAAGAGAAGCTGATGCGCATGATGGTGACATGAGAAGTCAAGCGAGGCGGACTGCAGATAGAGAGTTTATCCATCAAATGGAGGAGCCAATTAAAATACCTGATGTAAATGTTAATTTGAATGTTCCTAGAAGATATGTGGGTGATTTAATGCGAGGAGAGACGCTCATGGAGCCAAGTAGCGTATCTTCTGTGGCAAATAATCGATCTTCATTTTGGAATAACCTTAATGCATTCGCAAATTCAAAAACCATTGGAAAAATTAATTCCATGGGTGAAGGAATTGCCGGACTTGCTTTACATCCCATTAATGCAGCCAAAGGAATAGCAAGCTTTATAAGTAACCCCATGCCCGCCCTAGAGAGCGCAGTGACTTCTGTATCAGATGATTGGCATGCTTTAACGGGCAGTGCAAGCAGTTGGTCAGAGAGGGTTGATGCGCTAGGCAGTTTGCTGTTAGATGTTCCCGCAGCTGTTTCAGGAGTAGGAGCCGCCGTGAGAGGTGCTTCAGCAGTAGGACGACTTGGGCTTTTTAATGGAAGTGCTGGAAGCTTTGGTAGAGGTGCAGTGGCGCAGTTGGGGCTGCTTGGGGAAAGGGAAGCTGTTGTACAACAAGCTATATTTAAACATCCTCTTGCGGGCTTATCTCCTGAAAATGTTATAAGGTTGGCAGATGAAATAGGTTTAGGCACTCCTCGAGATCAACTTATACTTTGGTCAGGATTAGGGCGAGGTAATGCTGGTGTTAGATTATCACAAGAATATGCGGCAGTTAATGGTGGTATAACTCTTGAAATGACCTCAGGGGGTAGATGGTTAGAAAAAATGGATTTGTATGCTACAAATTCACCATTTACTCGTGCAGAAGTAGGTGAGATTTGGGAAAAAGTTTCTACGCGAATGATTCAGCAAGCCAGTGGTCAAGTAAGATCAGTGGTTGGTCAAGTGAAACCAGATAGTATTTATAGAGCAGAGCAGGCTGAAATGCTAATGAATAATAGACTAACAGGTCTGGATGAATTAAATTTAAAACCAAGATTTATTTTTGGTAAATAATACAAGGAGTTTAGAAATGTTTACATGGTTGAATAAGCAAGGTGTGAAAAGTAGTAAGGGCTTTGTTGTTCAATCAGTCGCAAGATTTACCATTGAATATAGAGAAGGCGGAAAATGTATTTCTATCGATGTAGAGAGTGACTATACTCCAGGAATGAAGCCTAGAGAAAAGGTAAAATTAAGTTCTTTTTCAAAATGGGATGATGACACGCCTATTTCTAAGGCAAGGCAGGAGGAAATTCTGAAGAATTTTACAGAGGCAATGGAGTTTCAAGGGATTAGCGTGATAGTTGATTTGTGACAAGAAAAAAAATGGGGTCACGTCTCATCATTTAACAAGTTATCCTTTTAATCGTTAATCGGTTAAGTTGCTTTGTGATGAGACGTGACCTCATCATTTCCTGGTTTAAGCCGCATACATTTTTATCATAACCCTATAACGGGTGATGTTTATTATGGTGTCGATTTTAAAGCGGTATTTGATCATCAAGGGAACTGGAGTTTAGAGCCAGCTATAAAGTTTACTATGAATCCAGGTTCTTAAAAGGAAATTATTATGAAAGTTAAATGTAAGCAAATAATCAATGAGCATACACAACAACGACAAAATACAAGCCCATGGTTAACAATTGGCAAGAACCAACTTTTTGGGAAGATTGCTTCAATGGAGATGCAAAAGCCTTAGAAATCTATAAACAAGAAACTAGAATTATTTATGAAGAAGAGACTTAAGATTTAAATGTAGGAGGTGTATCATCTTCCAAAAAAACGATTTACATTTGTAATGCAAACTAAGGTTGATAGTGGCATAAATACAATAGTAGTTCCCGCAGAACATTTACCTATATTATCAGTAGAAATGATTCAAAATAAATTATTGCCTAGGTGATAAATTTAAAATATGAAAATTAATCGACAAAATTTAGAAGAAATCATTCTTACTTTTAGAGACTCTATTGAGAAACGAAGAAATGATCTGATTTATCACCCAGAAAAAGATAAGGATGGTGATATTTCTTCACGTTTGGCTGGGAATTTAAGAGTTTATGCTATCAACTCGTATGCTTTGAATAAAGATAAATTGGCTCTTATCACGCATTTAAAAGAATGTGTTCAGACTAAAGAGAGTTTATTAGATCGTTATTATGCTGGCGCGCCCATAGATGAAAGTTTCGTTGATTTACTCAACTATCAAACACTTTTTGATGCTTTAGCAACGGGAGACATTAGCTTAGCTAAACGTTTTGCAGCAAAAATAGATAAACGAGGAATTTCTGATAAAGAAGGATATCATCCTTTAGTCCGCACATTATCTAATACGTTGAAGTGGTCAGTTCTCGAAGATAATCAACAAATTCAAAAGTGGTTACCTCAGCTGATTCAAGTTTGTCAGCACAACAAAGACTCTCGAAATTTTATGGGATATGCGGAAGTGTTTGATGGTTTTTTAAATAAAGATTTACAAAAGATAGATCTTGGCTTTAAACATATTTTAGAAGGACATAAAAAAGAATCGGCCAAAGGATATTTTCAGGGCACACCTGACCAGTATCTTTGTGTCTGGGGCATTGGGTTAGTAAATCTTGCTCATTTTAGAGGGTTAAATGTGCAAATAAATGATGAGTATATTCCAACTACATTATTGAATTAGAACATTGACTTCCGTATCAGATGATTGGTAAGAGAAAAATGGGGTCCATATATGACCCCTTCTTTCGTTTATCAATTTCATGAGTTATCAGTTAAAGCAATCAAGCAAATTTAGTGTTACTAAATTACTTGTAAATAAAGCAATTTATGATATCATTATTTGATATCATGTTATCGCGGTACTATAATAATATAAGAAAAATGGATAATGAATAAAACACATCAAAGAACGCTAGAAGCTATTTTTCGGAAACCAGTCCCAACTAGCCTTGAATGGCGGCGGATTGAGTCTCTGTTTACGGCGATAGGTACGCAAATTATCGAAGGGGCTGGCTCGAGAGTGCGATTTGAGCTTAATGGGGTTATTGGTACGTTCCATAGACCGCATCCCCAAAAGGAGGCTAAGCCATATCAAGTTCGCGATGCGCGGTTATTTCTTGAAAAAGTGGGGGTATTGCCATGAACACAATGAGTTATAAAGGTTATGCAGCACGTATAGAATATAGTGATGAAGATGATTGCTTTGTAGGCCATATAGCCGGAATCAATGATATCATTGGTTTCCATGGAGATTCCGTCTCCAAGTTGCATAAAGCTTTTGAAGAGGCTGTAGATGATTATCTGGAAACCTGCAAAAAAATAAGGAAATCTCCTCAGAAACCTTATTCAGGACACATCATGTTACGTGTGCCGCCGGAACTTCATGCAAAAGTTGCAATGCTAGCGGAAGCGCATGGAAGAAGTTTAAATTCATGGGTAATGGAGTTATTTTCTAACGTGGATTCCGGATAATATTAGAGTTCTTTCCAAACCTTCGTCTTTTGTTGTTACTCTTCCCGTTTCCCAAAATTAATAAACCATCTCCACGCCATTCTCCGCAAATAACTCGCGCAATGTTTCCAATAAGGCATCAGCGGGCCGTACGCGCCATGCTTCGCCCAAGTTGAGATTTGCGGTTGCATCGTGGCGTAAATAATCCACGGTCACGCGACATGATCCACCACGGTATTTTTCTAAAATTGTGGGCAATTGAGAAATATTTTCAGTTTTGGTTGCGGAGACATGGATCTGTAAAAATTTCGCGTAGCGTTCACGTGCTTGCTCAAGAGAAAAAATTTCTCGGCTCAATAAACGATAACCGCCACTAAATTCATCGATGCTGACTTCACCTTCAACAACGATCAATTTATCTTTAACAAGTAATTCTCGATATTTTTGATAAGTCTCAGCGAAGCACAAGACATCCATTTGGCTGCTTGCATCATCAAGAGAAACAACAGCCATGCGATCACCGCGTTTAGTTTGAATCACACGGATACCGGCAATGATTCCCGCTGCAACGGTTGTTTTACTTTGCCCGGGGCGTAAATTGCTAATGCGATCCGTGATAAAACGATCAAGTTCATTCAGATGACGATGAATGGGATGGCCTGTCAAATAAAGTCCTAAGGTTTCTTTTTCACCTAATAACCTTTCTTGTTCACTCCACTCAGAAATATTTTTGTAATGAGTTGCTTGTGTGACAGGACTGATTACGCCAAATAAATCGTGTTGACCTAGGGTTTCATTACGTAACACTTGTTCTGCTTGTTGAATAGCAAGATCAAGACTTGTCATGATACTCGCGCGATGTGGGCCGATGGTATCAAAAGCGCCGGCTTTAATGAGTGCTTCCAGAACGCGGCGATTCATCTTATGTAAATCCACGCGGCTACAAAAATCAAATAAATCTTTAAATTCTCCACGAAGATTTCGTTCTGCAACAATGGCTTCAATAGCGGCTTGACCTGCTCCTTTGACCGCGCCTAAGCCATACACTAAATTTTTTTCATCAATCACTTTAAATATGTATTCACTGTGATTCACATTGGGATGAGCAATTTTTAATTCGAGCGTAGAACATTCTTCGACAAAATGCACAACTTTATCCGTGTGATCCATATCAGCAGATAATACCGCTGCCATATAAGCTGCAGGGTAGTGTGCTTTCAACCATGCTGTTTGATAAGCAATGAGAGCATACGATGCAGAGTGTGATTTATTGAATCCATAACCGGCAAATTTTTCCATTAAATCGAAAATGTGAGTGGCGGTTTCAAGATTAACATTGCGCTCCACTGCACCTTTACAAAAAATTTCTCTCTGAGTTGCCATTTCTTCCGGTTTTTTCTTACCCATTGCGCGGCGTAGTAAATCAGCAGCGCCTAACGAATAACCCGCAAGGACTTGCGCGATTTGCATGACTTGTTCTTGATACAGAATTACTCCATAAGTAGGTCGCAAAATAGGTTCTAATTTTGGATGCGGGTAAACCACGCGTGCGCGGCCGTGTTTACGATTGATAAAATCATCCACCATACCGGATTGCAACGGACCCGGACGAAAAAGTGCAACCAGGGCCACAATATCTTCGAAACAGTCAGGCTGCAAGCGTTTAACTAAATCTTTCATTCCACGAGACTCTAACTGAAATACGGCAGTGGTTTTACATGCTTTTAACATGGTAAACGTTTTTGCATCATTCATAGGTAATAAATGAATGTTGAGTAGAGACTCGTTATTTTTACTGCGTAATAAATTAATTGCACGCACTGCCCAATCAATAATCGTAAGCGTACGTAGTCCAAGAAAGTCAAATTTTACTAAACCAACAGCTTCAACATCATCTTTATCAAATTGCGTGACCAAATGTTGCGGTTCATTCTCTTCGCAATAAAGCGGAGTCAATTCGGTTAATTTTGCCGGTGCAATCACAACGCCACCCGCATGTTTACCGACATTACGAGTTGTACCTTCCAATTTGCGCGCCAGATCAATGAGTGTGCGTACTTCATCTTCACTATTGTAACGCTCGCGTAATAATTCTTCTTGTTCCATGGCTTTATCGAGAGTCATGCCGATTTCGAAAGGAATTAATTTTGCTAATTTATCAACATAACCATAACTGATTCCCAGCACTCTTCCGACATCGCGTAGCACTGCGCGTGCTGCCATTGTGCCGTACGTAATAATTTGCGCCACACTGTTGTGACCGTGAGTTTTCATCACATAATCAATGACGCGATCACGTCCTTCCATACAAAAGTCAATATCAAAGTCTGGCATAGACACACGTTCAGGATTTAAAAACCGCTCGAAAAGTAATTCATGTGCGAGTGGATCCAGATCAGTAATTTTTAGTGCGTAAGCTACGAGTGAGCCAGGGCCTGAGCCGCGTCCAGGGCCAACCGGTACGTTATTTTCGCGTGCCCAACGTGTGAAATCTGCCACAATTAAAAAGTAACCGGCAAATCCCATTTTATTGATAACGTCAATTTCTGTTTGTAAGCGCGTATCGTAGGGACGACGCTGCACAGTAAAAGTGGGAGCTTCCATATCAAAAGAAATTTTTAAACGGTCTTCTAATCCTTGTTTGGCAACAGCAGAAAGATAACTTTCGACTGTGTAACCTTCGGGAACGGGAAAACGCGGTAAAAAGTTTTTGCCTAAAATGAGAGTGACATTACAGCGTTTTGCAATGGCAACGCTATTTTCTAGTGCCTCAGGAATATCAGCAAAAAGCTGGCACATTTCTTCTTGGCTGCGAAAATGCTGTTGATCAGTATAAATTTTAGGACGCTTAGGATCGGCTAAAATAGTTCCTTCATGAATGCAAACACGCGCTTCGTGCGCTTCAAAATCTTCTTTATAAATAAAACGTACATCGTTGGTTGCAACCACGGGAAGAGAATTTTCTTCTGCCAAAGCGAGTGCCAAATGAATGTAATGTTCTTGTTGTGCGTGACCCGTACGACGTAATTCAAGATAATAACGATGGGGAAATAATTGTGACCAGAAAGCTAAATATTTTTTTGCCTGTTCTTGATCACCCGTAAGCAATGCTTGGCCAATATCACCATCTTCTGCTCCCGATAAGACAATTAATCCAGCGGCGAACTCAGACAGCCATTCGCGTTTAATGATCGCTTTACCAAAAGCTTGGTTTTGTAAAAAACTTTTTGAAATGAGTTCGAGTAAATTTTTATAACCTTGATCCGTTTGGCAAAGTACAGTAATACGAAAAGGATGTTTGATTTGTTTTTCATTTTCTAGCCAGATATCCGTGCCAATGATAGGTTTAATGCCAGCACTGATGGCAGCTTGATAAAATTTTACTGTAGCAAATAAATTACTTTGATCAGAGATGGCAACCGCTGGCATGCGATACTCAGCCGCTTTATCCACCAATGGTTTAACTTGTACTAGACCATCAATGAGGGAGTATTCCGTATGTATGCGCAAATGTATAAAACGTGGTTCCATGGGGGTGCCTTTGTTATTCCGAATCGGCTATTATATATTGTTAATTAAAGCCAGGAACAACCATGAACTTAAATTTTCTCGATTTCGAACGCCCCATCGCAGAGCTAGAGGCAAAAATTGAACAGTTGCGTATGGTAGGTACCAAGACAGATGTGAATATCAGTGACGAGATAGTACGACTTGAAGCAAAAAGTAAGCAATTGACTAAAGACGTATTTTCAAAATTGACCCCTTGGCAAGTGACACAATTAGCCCGCCATCCCATACGTCCACATACCGTCGATTATATTTCACGAATTTTTACTGACTTTGACGAATTGCATGGTGATCGTGCAACTTCTAAGGGTCCATCCATTATAGGCGGTTTGGCGCGCTTTGAGGGTCAGCCAGTGATGGTCATTGGGCATGAAAAGGGTCGTAAGACTCAGGAAAAAATAGAGCGTAATTTTGGCATGCCTAACCCTGAAGATTACCGTAAGGCATTGCGCCTGATGAAAATGGCAGAGAAATTTAAATTACCCATTTTTACCTTAATTGATACGTTTGGTGCCTATCCTGGAATTGGTGCGGAAGAGCGCAATCAAAGTGAAGCGATTGCGCGAAACTTGTTTGTGTTATCACGTTTGAAAACCCCGATTATTTGTACAGTGATTGGCGAAGGTGGGTCGGGCGGTGCATTGGCTGTGGGGGTGGGTGATCGCGTATTAATGTTGCAATATTCCATCTATTGCGTTATTACCCCGGAAGGATGCGCATCGATTTTATGGAAAAGTTCGGATAAAGCACCTCAAGCAGCGGAGGCTATGGGGGTATCCGCTGAACAGAATCTCAATCTTAAGCTGATTGATCAAGTGATTCCAGAGCCGTTAGGAGGCGCACACCGTGACTATGACGCTATGGCTGCTGCACTCAAAAACGTATGGGCAGAGCAGCTTGCGGAATTACAAAATTATTCTGCCTCACAGTTAATTGAGCTGCGTTACAAGCGCTTGATGGCGTACGGTACGGGTGGTGGTGGGGTGACCGCAAATGTCGCTGGTTGAAACAGTAGAAAATACATGTATTCAATTAGGATTTGATAGGACATATTGGATAGCCTATAGCGGCGGATTGGATTCTCATGTGTTACTGCATCTTTTTTCCCGCCTACGTGCTGTTTATCCCATTAAATTAGCTGCTATCCATATCAATCATAGCTTAAGTGTGAATGCGAGCCGCTGGGCAAAACATTGTGAAAATATTTGTGATTGCTTGCAAGTTGAGTTTACTCAGAAGATTGTCAATGCGAAAGCCGCACTCGGTGAGAGTCCTGAAGAAACAGCTAGACAAAGGCGTTATGAAATATTTGCAGACTTACTTGCACCAGGAGATATTTTGCTGACAGCACATCAACAAGATGATCAAGCAGAAACGTTATTATTGCAATTACTCCGTGGGGCTGGCCCAAAAGGTCTTGCGTCTATGCCGGTGAGCAAAATATTAGGCAAAGGGACGCATATTCGCCCTTTGTTGGATTACACTCGTGATGATTTGAAATATTATGCCGAGAAAAATCAACTAAAATGGATTGAGGATGAATCAAATTCAAATCGTAATTTTGCGCGTAATTTTTTGCGTCACGATATTTTGCCTTTATTAAAACAGCGCTGGCCTTCTGTGAGTAATACGTTATCGCGTGTAGCAAGCCACAGTGCCGAAGTACAGCAATTAGTGACTTCCATCGCTAAACAAGATTTAGCCGCTGTCCAAGGACCTATTCCTGAAGCCCTTTCTGTGAAGAAATTACTGACACTGGATGATGTTCGTCAACGCCATGTATTGCGCGCTTGGCTTGAGGTCTTGCATTTACCTCTTCCATCTGTTGCGAAAATTAAGCATATCCAGCGTGATTTTTTGCACGTGAATAGTGATAAATCACCGCATATGGCATGGAGCGATATCGAGTTGCGACGTTATCGCGATATATTATATGTCATGCGACGTTTAGTTGCGCATGATATGAAGCAAAATGTTTCTTGGGATTGTCAGCAACCTTTAATATTGCCGCATGTAGGTACATTGCGTGCAGTGCCAACAACAGGGCAGGGATTACGTGTCAACGCGCAGTCTGTTTCGGTGCGTTTTCGTCAAGGAGGAGAACGTTTGCGCTTGCCAGGGCGCAATTGTCATCATGAACTTAAAAAACTTTTGCAAGAATATGATGTGCCACCTTGGCAACGAGAGCGTATTCCATTAATTTATATTGGCGATCAGTTAGCAGCAGCAGTCGGTTTTTTTATTGCAGCAGATTATGTCGTGCAAGCGGGGCAAGAAGGATACAGTCTATTTCTTGTGTAGGAAATGGAGCAGCATAAGTAATGTCATATAAAATATTCACCAAACGAAACAATCCATCTTTTAAAGATCATGACATTATTGTTGGCATGGATGAACAGCAAGGCAGAAGATTAACTCAAGAAGATAAAGTGCTAGCGTTTGTGTTAGATGGATTTGAAAATTTGTCGGTAGAGGGAAGAGAAAAATTATTAAGAGAGACATTGGATAGCATGCAGCAATTTCATGGTCGTGAAGAAGCCATTGGTTCAACAGTATGTGGTGTGATTGCATGGAGAGTAAAAAATATTATCTCAGTGTGTACAACAAATCTGGGTGATAGCGTGGCTTTTCTCATCATTATTGATAGACATGGCAAACCCGTGATTCAAAGATTAAATAAACGCTTACACAATCCTGCAACAGAGTATAAGCGCATAACAGAGCAAACAAACATACATCCTGTCCATAGCGACTATAGCTTGATATGGCGTCTCCCGCATCCGCTTAATCACACAGAAGGTTATTTATCTGTGAGTCGAGCCATTGGTGATACGATATTTGAAAGTACAGGACTGATCCATGATGCTGAATTTTATTCAGACCAGAAAACGCTAGCTCAGGATAGTAAGGCGTTTGTCGTGGTAGCGTGTGATGGACTCACCGAAGATGACCACGTGTCTGAAAAAGATATTGCACAATTAGTTGCAAAAAATCGAGCGTTATCGCCAAGTAAAATTGCCAGGCTTTTAGGTGATGTTGCGTTTAACTTGGGTTCTCAAGATAATATTTCTGTTGCTGTTTTTTCTATCGATGCTGAATTACCAACTGCTGCTTTTATATTTGATGGTCATGGGGATGTGAAGGTTTCACGCGCATTGAGTGAATATTTTTATCCAAATTTATATTTCAATTTGCAAAAAATAAAATTTATCCAGCGAAGTTCTGATAGTGGTGCAGGTCAGGAATCTATTGCTGACTTGCAGCAAAATCAAATCAAAAGTAGTGTTGATTTTATTATACAGATGGATGCTTTACGAGAAGAAAAACAAATTTCGCCTGCAGACAGAAAAATTATTCAAGAAAGATTAAGTTTTTTAAATCAAAAATTACTGCAAAAACAATTATTAGAACAAAGTGCTTTGATGGCTTACTTAGATATGTGCATTTCGAGCAAGAAAAAAGATAAGTTAGCTACTATCTTAGAAAACTATATTGTAGATGAACAGTATCCTGAATTAAAAGATATGAAAAGTTATAAGCCTCATCTAATCGATGTGCAAAATACGCAGCGTAATCGAATATTAAATTGGATTGGAGATAACCATCCTGAAATGATTGAGAACGTATTAGATAGTTTTTTAGCTATCATCAATCGGTTAGAGCAACAACGTGAGCAAAAACCACAACCCAAAAAAATTGCTACCAAGGATAAAAAAGAATTTATAAATTATGTTAATCTGCTGGAAAAATTAGGTGACAAAGGCCATTTATATGTTTGTCAGTTATTTGGCCGATCTTCCGATATAAAAAGAAAAATCGCAGAAGATACTATTGCATCTTATTTAACAAAAAAGTTTCCCATTTTATTGGAAAACGCATCTCAGCTGATCGAGTCTCGGAAATTGCTAGCGTAGGGGCAGACCGCAGCCATATCATTCCCCACATCTCAAAATTTCTCCTGACTATGCCAATGAGCGCGGTGGGCGCTGAAGTTAGATCGAAGCCCCGTCATTGCGAGCATGTGCTTTTCATGCGAAGCAATCCAGGGGGGACGTTTTTGTGCTCCCTGGATTGCCACGCCCGCGCAAAAAAGCGCGCGCGGGCTCGCAATGACGGGGCTTCGATCTAACTTCAGCGCTCGCACGTGTGGCAGAAGGAGATGTGGGGAATGATATGACCGCAGCTTGCCCCTACATTTGTGACTACCCTTTTGATTGACACATTTTGCATTCTTTATTATGGCAATGGTGACGGCAAGAACACAGATACTTGACGAGTGCACCAAACCCTAAGATAGGTATAGAAACATCAAAGAAATCACGGAACATGATTAAGCGTGCTAGTTGATCGCGTGGTAACGCTAACGCTAAAGCACCAACAATTATTGCAATCACAACAATAACGGTGGTAAAGACTCTCAGTATCATACACTTCTCCTTCAGTAAGGTGACCCCTAGTATAATCCAAAATAATTATCTGAAAAGCTCTCGCTTATAGTACAATAAACGTTTATTTAATGATAGACAAAGAGCGGCCATGACACGGTACATTTTTATTACAGGTGGTGTAGTTTCTTCTTTAGGGAAGGGCATTGCCTCCGCGTCTTTGGGTGCAATCCTCGAGGCGCGCGGCCTCAAAGTGACTCTTCTCAAGCTGGATCCTTACATTAACGTTGACCCAGGTACAATGAACCCCTTGCAGCATGGCGAAGTATTCGTGACTGAAGATGGGGCAGAAACCGACTTAGATTTAGGTCATTATGAGCGTTTTGTACGCGTGACTATGGGTAAAAAGAATAATTTCACTACGGGTCGCATCTATGCCAATGTGATTCGTAATGAGCGTCGTGGGGATTATTTAGGGGGTACAGTTCAAGTTATTCCCCATATTACGGATGAAATTAAGAAATGTATAATAGCGGGTGTGGGTGATGCCGATATTGCTTTGGTGGAAATTGGTGGAACCGTGGGTGATATTGAGTCGCTGCCTTTTCTTGAAGCGATTCGTCAAATGCGTATTGAAATGGGTCGTCACAATGCATTATTTATTCATTTAACTTTAATACCTTTTATCCGTACTGCAGGCGAAATTAAGACTAAGCCCACTCAGCACTCCGTGAAGGAATTACGTTCCATCGGTATTCAACCGGATATTTTGTTGTGCCGTTGTGATAGACCGCTACCAGAAAGTGCACGCTCAAAAATAGCTTTATTTACCAATGTTGAAAAACGTGCAGTGATTCCATTGCAAGATGTAGATTTTGTTTATCAAATTCCACGTGAACTTCATAGCCAACATTTAGATGATATTGTGATTGAAATGTTAGGTATCAAAGCTAAACCCGCTGACTTGAGCGAGTGGGATAGAGTAGTGGATGCGTATCGCCATCCAGAATCGACAATTACGCTAGCCATGGTTGGAAAATATGTTGACCTGACGGAATCTTATAAATCATTATCAGAATCACTGCTTCACGCAGGAATTCAAGCACGCACGCGTATCATTATTAATTATATTGACTCAGAAGAAATTGAAAAAAAAGGTACTGATTTATTGAAAGGTATCGATGGAATTATTGTTCCAGGTGGTTTTGGTAAGCGTGGCGTGGAAGGGAAAATTGCTGCAGCAAAATTTGCGCGTGAAAATAATGTGCCTTATCTCGGCATTTGTTTAGGATTGCAAATTGCCGTGATTGAATTTGCTCGTCATAAAGCTGGTATGCCCGATGCCACAAGCACTGAATTTGATTCTCAAACCAAATGTCCCGTCATTGCATTAGTGACGGAGTGGACGAGTACATCAGGCCAAGTTGAAGTGCGCGGTGAGCATTCTGACAAAGGTGGGACCATGCGTTTAGGTGGTCAAGTTTGCAAACTGGTTCCAGGAACATTAACGCGAAAACTCTATGGTAAAGATGAAATTGTAGAACGTCATCGGCACCGCTATGAAGTGAATAACACTTTATTACCTAAACTGGAAGCAGCAGGTTTAAAAGTATCAGGTTGGTCAGTGCAAGATCACTTAGTTGAAATGATAGAATTGCCAAACCATCCTTGGTTTGTTGGCTGTCAATTTCATCCTGAATTTACTTCGACTCCGCGCGATGGGCATCCATTATTTTCCGCGTTTGTGCAGGCTGTAAAAACCATCAGGAGAAAAGTGAATGCGAATATGTAATTTCGAAGTTGGGTTGGATCAACCCTTATTTCTTATTGCTGGGCCTTGCGTAATCGAGGGTGAGCAATTTGCACTCGATACAGCAGGTGAATTAAAAGAATTAACCGACCGTCTGGATATTAATTTTATTTATAAATCATCTTTTGATAAAGCCAATCGCTCTTCTTGTAAAAGTTTTCGTGGTCCTGGTGTGGGAGAAGGATTACGTATTTTAAGTTTAGTTAAAAAACAAATTGGTGTACCTGTTTTGACAGATGTACATGAAGAGACGCCACTGGATGAAGTAGCTGATGTGGTGGATGTATTACAAACGCCGGCATTTTTGTGTCGGCAAACAGATTTTATTCAACGTGTTGCTCGCCAAGAGTTACCCGTCAATATTAAAAAAGGACAATTTCTTTCTCCGTGGGAAATGAAAAATGTTGTTGAAAAAGCGCACGCAGTAGGCAATAACCAAATTCTTGTGTGTGAGCGTGGTGTGAGTTTTGGTTATAACAATTTAATTTCAGATATGCGTTCACTTGCGATTATGCGTGATACAAATTGTCCTGTGGTGTTTGATGCGACGCACTCCGTGCAATTGCCCGGTGGTTTAGGAAAAAGTACGGGTGGTCAACGTCAATTTGTTCCCGTGTTAGCGCGTGCTGCTGTTGCTGCAGGTATTTCTGGCATCTTCATTGAAACGCATCCCGACCCAGACCACGCGCCTTCCGACGGTCCGAATATGTGGCCATTGGGTAAACTCGAAGAGCTATTGATTGCTCTGAAAGAGTTAGATGCAGTGGCGAAAAAGCATGGGTTTGTTGAGGGTTTGTTTTAGCTTCTAGGATTTTCATTGAGGGAGAGGGAGACGGATGAGGGAGTACCACTCTGAGTGATCGCTTTATTTTCCAAATTTTCTTCTTTTTGCTCATTTTGCGTATTACGAATAGCAGGAGCATTTCTGCCAGAGAAAAAATGATTTTGGTTCCTTTCAATTAATTTTCGACTTACTGCGCAAATAACCTTATCACTAGTTCTTATTAACGTACTGAATATGTGCATAAATACTACTGATAGTGCTAGTAAAGATTCTAGTGATAATGGCTTAGGACTAGATCTAAAAATTTCTATGAAAATTAAAAAACATAAAAAATATGCAGCAGCTGCAGCAGCTTTAATTTTGATATCATAATTTTTAAAGCCCCTGTAGTTATTAATAGAGGTCGATACAAGGAAATTTGCATGATCTGCTATTACATGTTGCTTTGCTGATTGTGGAATAACATTTTCTCGTCTTGTTTCACAATACTCTACGATAGACTCGTTATCAAGTTGAATACGATTAGCTTTCATCTTTAATATTGCAGGATTTTGTAAACATTGAACACGAAAAATAGTAAAAATAGCAGCTTGAGAGGAGTGGCCGTATTGCGATCGGCCGTATTCAAATGCCTGGTATTTTGAGCGAAATAATTTAACTTCTTCACATGCTTTAAAAGACTCAATAATTTGAGTTGAAAGTATTTTTGGCTTAAAAGTTCCTCCTTGAGCGAACTGAGTTGGTGTATAGTATATCTGTTTGGCGGCTTGCTGGATCAGACTATTGATAGAATTGTTCCAATTATTACAAACAAAACGAAAAGAACGAATATCTTTAAATTCTAAAAAATCAAAAATATGCTTTACAATATCATTATTTTTTATAATTTCATTAGATTTTTTTCTCGTTTCCATTATGGATGCCTCGCTCAATAAATATTTTTGATTTTTCTCGCTGGTATTTTCATCAATCTGTAAGAATGAGCAAATAGTTTACTATAAAAATCAGGAATGGTCAAAATATTTACATCTCTTGTATCTTGAAAAACATGCTGAGAGTTCCCGCGCATCACACAGGAGAAATGATTTTGATACCAGGATAATAATGCTTAAATCGCTTTGTATCGTTCCAGTTCGTCATCCTGAAAAAATTCGTTAAAAACGACCCTTCTATGTTGTAACTCGATAAAAATGCTTTCACTTCTTTCTTAGAATAACTCTATTTATTCAATATTTTACATTAATATTTATTTATTTATTTTTATTTTCAATAAGTTACATTTACAAACATATAAAATATTATATAATGAAGGAAAAGACCATGAAACATATTAAATGGTTAGGCGACACACATAAAACTGTTAAAGAGTATCCTGTTAATGTTCGCCAGGAAATTGGCTATAACTTGGATAAAGTTCAAAGAGGACTTGAACCATTTGATTGGAAGCCAATGACTTCTATAGGGCAAGGTGTAAAAGAAATTCGTGTACATGAGGAAAATGAATATCGTGTCTTGTATGTAGCAAAGTTTGAAGAAGCTGTTTATGTTCTGCATACTTTTGTGAAAAAAACGCAGCAAACTTCTCAAAAGGATATTGCTCTAGGCAAGCAACGTTATACAGAAATGTTAAATATGAGGAGAATACCAAAATGAAATTACATGTTACAAAAGGAAATGTCTTTGATGATCTGGGATTTGATGAAGCACAAGCAGCCAATTTAAAAATTCGAGCAGCACTTATGCGTGCTATTGAAGAAGAGTTAGAGAAAAAAAGTCTGACTCAAGCCCAAGCTTCAAAATTATTAGGTGTTTCTCAGCCAAGAATTAGCAATTTGAAACGGGGAAAAATGCATCTTTTTACAATCGATATGTTGATTAATATGTTAGCTAAGCTTGGCAAGCCGGTTCATCTTATTATTGATGATCGCATTGCTGCGTAATGGTAGCATCGAAGTTGCGTAAATATCGTCAGGAGGAGCGCTCCTTGCGACGAAGCAATCCAGACGGCATGGCAATGTTCCCCTGGATTGCTTTGCATGTAAAAAACACATGCTCGCATGACGTCAGTCGGAAGTCCTTGAGTGCTCCCACGCATCACTCAGGAGAAATGATTTTGATACCAGGATAATAATGCTTAAATCGCTTTGTATCGCGAGTCAATAATGTAAATTTTTCAATAACAGCATGCGCGCCAATAAAAAAGTCGGGCAAAGGGAGCGTACGATGTCCACCCGATTTTCGATATTTAAGAAAAGCTTTGCCAGCCAAAAATGATGCTTCCCATGGGATGGGTGTTCTTTTAAAAATCGTATTCGGAAGGGCAGCTTCTAGCTCCTCAATCTTTTGAAATCCCATAGAAACTTCTGCATAGATAATAGGATTGATAAACAACAGGCTTTGGCTAGCACACTTTTCAAGTGTAGTAGATGACCACTCAAACCAATCCGCATCTTCAGTAACAATATCAAGAATCACGCACGAATCGATTAATACATGAGTACTTGTCATTTTTCCCCTCGGGTTAAAGCAAGAATCTCATCTGTTGTCATGCGTACATTTGCCTTCCCTCGCAGGTGCGCCACAATGCTATGCTTGCGCTGTTTATCTTTGCTTTTGACAAGATAAACTTTTCCTTTTTCTTCAACAAAATTAATTTCGGTATAAGGTAAAAACCCGTATTTATCCCGCAAATCTTCAGGGATCGTTACTTGCCCCTTTTGAGTGATGCGCATAGCTTGTCTCCTAAAGTAATACTATTACTAATAATAGTATTACGCAATTTTTACCAAAAAACAAGCCATATAGTTACAGATTGAAAAATATTCATGTTATTGTGAGGGAGAGTTGTAGGGTGGACAAAGCGCAGCGTGTCCACCATCTTGGAAATGGTGGGCACGCTGCGCTTTGCCCACCCTACATATTAATTTTTTCCAACTGCTTCTCAAGTTTTTCTAACGTAGATTTTAACTCAGATAAGCGAGTGCGTTCTTTTGCGACAACATCTTGAGGTGCTTTATCGATAAAACTCGGATTTTGTAATTTGGTTTCAGCACGCTCAGTTTCTTTAGTAAATTTGGCAATTTCTCGATTTAAGCGCGCAGATTCTTCTTGTTTATCAATCAAACCCGCCATGGGAATTAAAATTTCTAAGTGTCCCACTAATGCAGTTGCAGATTCTGGAATAGGGTCTTTTGCAGTTAGCCAAGTTACAGTTTCTAATTTTGCTAATGTGTTGATGAGATGTTGATTTTTTTGATATTGCTTTTTATCAAGATCGGTGCCTTTGTTGAATAATACTTGCAACTGTTTACTCGGTGCAATATTCATTTCGCTGCGTATCGTGCGTACAGCAATGATAATATTTTTTACCCAATCTAATTCCGCTTCGGCTGATTTATTTTCAAAAGTAGAACTAAATTGTGGATAAGGCTGCAACATAATACTTTCACCGTGTACTCCCGCTAACGGTGCGACGCGTTGCCAAATTTCTTCTGTGATATAAGGCATGACGGGATGCATTAAACGCAATAAAGTTTCTAGGACTGTAATCAGTGTATGACGTGTGCCATTTAATTCTTCTTGACTGCTTTGTTGTGAAGTTAAAATCGGTTTAGATAATTCTAAATACCAATCACAAAATTCATTCCAAGTGAATTCATAAATGGCATGCGCTAGCAAATCAAAGCGATAATTAGCAAGCGCTTCGTGCGCGTTTTTTATAGTATTTTGTAATCGTGATAAGATCCAATGATCGGGAAGCGATAATTTTCCACTTTTTTCAACAGAAGTTTGATTTTCCGTATTCATTAAAACATAACGCGCCGCATTCCAAAGTTTATTGCAAAAATTGCGATAACCTTCCAGTCGACCTAAATCAAAACGAATTTCGCGGCCATACGATGCAAGCGCACAAAAAGTAAAACGTAATGCGTCTGTACCATGAGGAGCAATGCCTTCGGGAAATTGTTTGCGCGTATTTTTTTCAATTTTTTGTGCCATGGAGGGTTGCATTAAACCATACGTGCGTTTGCGTACGAGTTCATCCACGGAAATACCATCAATTAAATCTAAAGGATCAAGAACATTGCCTTTAGACTTAGACATTTTTTTCCCTTCTGCATCGCGAATGAGTCCAGTGATAAAAACTTCTTTGAAAGGAACTTGGCCGGTAAATTTCAAGCCCATCATAATCATGCGTGCAACCCAAAAGAAAATAATATCGAAACCCGTGACTAATACATTAGTCGGATAAAATGTTTTTAATACATCTGTTTTTTCTGGCCAACCCAAAGATGAAAAAGGCCACAATGCAGAAGAAAACCACGTGTCGAGTACATCATTATCTTGTTGTAATACAATATTTTTATCGAGTTTATAGTGTGTGCGTATCTCGTTTTCATCTTGGCCGACATATATTTTTCCTTCCGCATCATACCAAGCAGGAATTCGATGTCCCCACCATAATTGTCGGCTGATGCACCAATCTTCAATATTGTGCATCCATTGAAAATAGGTTTTCGTCCAATTTTCTGGAATAAATTTAATTTCACCTTTTTCAACTGCTTCAATGGCAGGTTCAGCGAGAGGTTTCATTTTCATAAACCATTGTTGCGTTAAATAAGGTTCAATAACGACATCGGATTTTTCACCGCGAGGAACTTTGAATGTATGTTTTTCAATTTTTTCAATTAAACCTAAAAATTCTAAATCTTTGACAATTTGTTCACGTGCCGCAAAACGATCCATGCCTTGATAATCTTTTGGTACTTGATTATTTAAATGCGCATCAGGCGTGAAAATATTAATGGGAGTTAAATTGTGGCGTTGTCCAATCGCATAATCATTAAAATCATGTGCGGGAGTGATTTTCACACAACCGCTACCAAATTCTTTATCAACATATTCATCTGCAATAATGGGAATAGTGCGATCAGTGAGGGGTAGTTGCACATGTTTACCAATTAAATGTTTATAGCGATCATCTTCAGGATGGACAGCAACCGCTACGTCACCGAGTAATGTTTCGGGCCGTGTGGTTGCAACAGTAATATGGCCTTTGTCATCAACAAGCGGATAACGAATATGCCACATTTTACCTTCTTCTTCGCAGCTTACGACTTCTAAATCAGAAATGGCCGTCAGTAATTTAGGATCCCAATTCACTAAACGTGTGCCACGATAAATGAGTCCTTCACGATAAAGACGAATAAAAACTTCTTGCACGGCGCGCGATAAGGATTCATCCATAGTGAAACGTTCACGTTGCCAATCAACGGAAGCGCCTAAACGCCGAAATTGGCGTGTGATGGTATCGCCGGATTCTTTTTTCCATTCCCAAATTTTTTCAATGAATTTTTCGCGACCTAAATCATGACGTGATTTACCCACCATCATGAGTTGGCGTTCAACGACCATTTGAGTTGCAATGCCAGCGTGATCTGTGCCCGGCTGCCACAGTGTGTTATCACCTTGCATACGATGGATAACGGATTAAAACATCCATTAATGTGTAACCAAAACCATGTCCCATATGCAAACTGCCGGTCACATTGGGTGGGGGAATCATGATGCAATAGGGGCTGCCAATGCCTGAAGGTGCAAAATAATTCTTTTTTTCCCAGGTTTGGTACCAGTGTTGCTCAATGGCTTGGGGGTTGTAGGTTTTTTCCATAATTGTTCTGCTGCAGCTATATGACTCAATACTTAACTTTTATTCTATTCAACCGCGGTTAAATCGCCAAATCGATTGATATAACAATCAAATTACATACTATTTTGAACGATATATCAATCATAATGATATCTTACGTGGGTGAATCTCTTGGATTAGAGCGAACATTATTTGGATTAAATTTAATCAATTCTTGAAAAGTAATGTGATATCATTTGGGGCAATCTAATTAATTCAATAAATGAGGATAGATAAATGGCCAATATTTTAGGAGAGAAAGATGTTATTATATTAAAAGTAGTAACTCCTCCCTCCATGAAGGATTTTGGTCAACTTGTTGCACAAGTAAGATTAGAAGCTAAAAAAGCTGGGCTTAAAAAAGCAAATATTCAAAAAATAATAAAAAAAATAAAAAAAGAAAAAGAAGCATGAATATCATTTTAGATACAAATGTCTTTATTTCAGGGATATTTTGGTTCGGTCCGCCATATGAAATTTTAAAGGCATGGCAATAACATAGACTTTGCTTAATTGTGTCTCAGGCTATTCTTGATGAGTATGATCGCGTTTCAAAAGAATTATCAAAACGATATCCGAAGATTGATTTGTCTTCCGTCATTGAATTGTTAACCATTAAATCAAAGATGTATGTGACGCCAAAATTGGGTGAGCAAATTTCTCGTGATCCCGATGATGACAAATTCATTGCTTGCGCCCTAGCAGCAAAAGTTAAGTTTATTGTCAGTGGTGATCAAGATTTGTTATGTATTTCAGGTAATTGATCCGATGCTATTAGAAATCGATGGATTATTTGGGATAAAAGTAAGGCTATTTACAGGCGGACAATATTGTTGTGCTTGTGCAATAGTAGTAAATGGTGTGAAGTCATTGGATGCAAATGCAGATGACATTAAACCAACACAAAGTATCGTGATAACCGGTAGTGATTTTTTCATAATCTAACCATTATACTATTATTCTACAACTTGTGCCATGTTAGCAGATCAATTACTCTTTTCTAAGCACACTCGCAACTCGAGTAAGCGCCTTATCTGCGTTATCTTCATCTTCACTTTCGTTTTCACTCTGTGGCGAATCATCTTGCATGCCTTCCCGGGCTTGGATTATCGAACGATTACGTTGCAGTTCAAGTAGTTGATGTCTTGACGCCTCGTTAAAAATTGTAGGTTCTTTTTCTCTAAGCACGTTCGCAATTCGACCAAGCGCCTGACTTTCGTTATCAAGTCGCTGGTTTCCTGATGGTTGGCTAAAAATTCTATGTATTGCTTCTCTAGAATTATTAGAAGGAGTTTCATCTGGGTATTTTTCATCTCCATCGCTTTGTTTTTTTGCTTCTGAAATTGGCGTTCTAATTTGAGTCTTATTAGTGAGTTCAGTTCTAAGACGTTCTAGCAAACGAGGATAAGATGAGCGTCGGATTTCTTTTTCGCTAATATATTTCTTTGCAGTATTTGCTATTTGATCACGTTGATTTTCGGTAAGATCAATTAAATGTCGAGGAAATGCGTCATCGTCATCAAAATCAAAAGCCGTTGTGCAACACACCCCTAATAAAAACCAAGCGGGAGTAGCGATACCAAGCGACCCAGCCAAGAACATTTTAAGCCAAAAATAATATCTATCAACAGGCGGAACAGGCTGGATAGGTGAAACAGGCGGATGAGGCCGGTTTTTTTGCTTATTCTCAAACGTAGTTTTAATTTCCTTTTCTTTATTTTCAATCGCTTGTTTAGTATTCGCTACTTGCTCGCGATTATTGTCAAGCCTCATCTTGAAATCATCTACCAGCTTCCTATAATAATTTTCTGGATCATCTTTGATTTTTTTAACCTCTTGTAGAAGATTCGCTTGTTGCCTGCGATTATCGTTAGACCTCATTTTAAAGTCATCTATCAGCTTTTTACGATAATTTTCTCGATCATCTTGGATTTTTTTAACCTCTTGTAGAAGATCCGCATGTTGCCTGCGATTATCGTTAGACCTCATTTTAAAGTCATCTATCAGCTTTTTACGATAATTTTCTCGATCATCTTGGCTTTTCTCAAAACGATCCGAAAACGATTTTAAAAAACCCTTACTCGCCCATTCTATTACGTCATGAACTAAAGCCATCTCTGAGTCGGTTTGACTCGGCTGAGATATGGTCCACTTTTTGAGATTTTCGCGTGCAGTATCGTATTGAATTTGGTCTTGCTTTATTTCATTATTATATAAGCTGAGGTCATTAGTATATCGGCTAAATTCATTATTATATCGGTTAGTGTCATTCTCGAACGTTTGTGATTGATTCCCTAGATAATCATAATATCCCCTTCTAGTGGAAAATATATAAATTATTCCAAGAATAAGTGCAACTATTGAAAAAAATCCGAGTATTATTTTTGGTGTTTTACGCCATCTTATCCCTGACTCGAGTAATGGAATGCTCTGCTTTAATGCATTTTGTTGTGCTATATTAGTTTTTTCTAGCTCATCATCTAATTGCTTATCAAAAACAACAACAATATCATTATCATTATAAGTAACTTTTCTTTTCGCTGTATTATTGTTTTTTTCATCAGTATCATTTTTATTTGTTGTGGGCTCACGCAAAACATTTGTGGGTTCTTCATGATCACTATTATCAGCGTCGTTATCCACATCAGAATCAGGATTGTTTCTCTCTGCTGTGGACTCAGGCAAAATGCTTTCGGGTTCTTTTTGTTCGTTGCGATGCGAAAGAGATCGAGATAAAAGAGATACATTTGATGGTCTTGTCACTGCTACTTTGTTAATTTCAATCCGTGGCTTCATGTGTAATTTTCTCTATATATTTTATGGTTAAAAATTATAAAGTAAAATTCCTTAAGGTTTCCTTAAGGAAAAATTACTCAATTGTTGTTTTTGTCACTATTCACAATTCTTACAAAAGAACTCGTCATTGCGAGCCTCACGCTTTAGCTTTATGTGAGGCGTGGCAATCCAGAATGGAGATAAGTTGTAGGCAGTACTGGATTGCTTCGTCGCAAAAGGCGCTCCTCGCAATGACGGCGTGAATAGTTACTTGTTTTTCAAAAGCTTCATTAATACCGGTGGGGAAAATCTACCACGCAGCAGATTTTTTCTATCCTTCTGGCATCGACGCTAATTTATGTGTATTTATTTCATGTCCTTGAGTTTTGTAATAACGGTAATGTTCGCGTGAAATAGCTTGTAGAGTTGCATCACTGGAAACAATTTCTAAGACACGATTAAAGTTTGTAAAAAATTCAGGAACTTGTTTGTTTAGATTTAGCAAAATATCTCGTTGTTTTTCTGGCACAACACTATACCCAATTTGAATCGGAGGAGCAGGGTCAGGTCCTTCACCGTATAAATTATGTGGTAAAAAACTATCTTCACGATAAGTCCATAAGAGTTCATCTAATTGATGGGCTTCTTGTTGATTTTCAGTATGAATATAAATACGATGCTTATTTTGGTAAGCTTTTTCAATCAAACGGCAAGCAAAAAGCAATCGGGTTTTCGCGTCTGACTCAGGGATAATGTAGAAATCAATTTTAGGCATTATTTTGCTTCGCAGCGATTAATTAAATATTGTATTAACATGGGTACAGGGCGTCCTGTTGCATAACGATCTCCAGCGCCCATCATCATTGCTGCAGTGCCCGCAACATCTAAATGTGCCCAGTGGAATTTTTTTGTGAATCGAGATAAAAAACACGCAGCAGTGATGCTGCCAGCGGCTTTGCCACCTACATTTGCTATATCTGCAAATGGACTCTTAATTTGTTCTTGATATTCATCCCACAAAGGTAATTGCCAGGCGCGGTCATTGCTTTCGATTCCAGCGGAAAGTAAATCTTTCGCAAGCGGTTCATGATTGGTGAGCAATCCACTCGCATGATGACCAAGAGCAATAACGACTGCACCTGTCAGTGTGGCAATATCAATAACGACTTCAGGTTGATAACGTTCACAATAAGTGAGAGCATCGGATAATACGAGTCGTCCTTCAGCGTCTGTATTTAAAATTTCAACGGTTTGCCCCGACATCGTCGTGACAATATCTTCCGGCTTGCTTGCTCTGCCGCCAGGCATATTTTCTGTAGCGGCGATGATGCCAACAAGACGCAGTGGTAATTGCATTTCTGCTGCGGCTTTAATTGTTCCTAATACAGTTGCAGCTCCACACATATCGTATTTCATGCCAACCATGGCGTCGGGTGATTTTAATGAAATACCACCGGTATCAAATGTAATACCTTTGCCAACCAGTGCAATCGGTGCCTGTTTTTTAGCAGTACCTGTGTATTCTATACAAATCAATTTGGCATCTTGTGCACTGCCTTTGGTGACAGAAAGGAAAGCACCCATGCCGAGTTTTTCAATATCACTTTCTTCTAATACTTTGGTTTTAATTTGTTTATATTTTTTTGCTAGTTCTTTTGCTTGCTGTGCTAAATAAGTGGGTGTGCAGATATTACTCGGCAAGTTAGCGAGATTTTTTGTATAGGTAATACTTTCAGCAATGGCTAATCCTTGCTTAAGTGCTGCTTCACATGCGCTGAGTGCCTGTCTGTCAGCGATAGAAATAATAATTTCTTGTAGTGAGTGATTAGGTTCTTTTTCACTTTTAAACTCATCGAAACGATAAAGCGCTTCAGAAGTCGCTTCGACCAGGTGTTTTACTTTCCAGGCGAGATCATGATTTTCAACGGCTATCTCTGTTAGAAAAGTAGTGGCTTGTGAAGCTTGTGTTGTACGTAGTGCTTTGATGCTGCTACTAATAATCTTGCGGTAATCGCCGGGTTTAAGGTCTTTATTTTTTCCGCAGCCAACCAGTAATACACGTTCCGCTACGACATTGGGTAAATGGTGAAGGAATAAGGTTTGGCCCAGTTTGCCTTGAATATCGCCTTGTTTTATATGTTTTCGAATGCGTCCAAGGCTTGCGGCATCTAAGTGCTCTGCAGAGGGGGGTAATTTGCCTTCTTCAAATAAACCTACAATAAGTACGGCTTTGGATTGTTTGTACAGATCGCCACTTTTGACTGCGAATTTCATGTTCGTTCCTGTATGTTTGAGTACGCTCTGTATTATAATGGTAAGTTTAGTAGAAGAATAGGTTTGTTATCCCGTGATTATTTCCCGCTATCTCATTATAGAGGTTTTAGACACACTTCTCGCAGTGACAGCTGTATTGTTGCTGATTTTGCTGAGTAATTCCTTAGTGCGGTATTTAACTTATGCGGCACACGGCAAAGTGGCTTCAAATATTTTGTTGCAATTATTAGGTTTTGAAACACCTTATTTATTATCATTGCTATTGCCGCTTGGATTATATATTGGAATTATTTTAGCGTATGGGCGCTTGTGCGCAGATCACGAAATGTCAGTATTAAGAGCTTGTGGGTTAGGCATGCAGCGTCTCATTGGGATCACGAGTTTACTGGCTATCAGTATTACCATCATTGTGGCGGTATTGATGTTGTGGATTAATCCATTGTTGGCAGCGAAACGAGAGCAAGTGATAGCGCAAGATAATGTTATTAATCTATTACAGCCGGGACGTTTTCACACCAGTAGTGGCGGTCGTGTTATATATATTGAACAAATATCGCGAGACCATAAGCAAGCCAATAATGTTTTTATAGCAGATAGAGGTAAAAAGGCCAAAGAGAGTAGCCCATGGCGAGTATTGTCTGCAGAGCAGGCGTATCAAAAAAATGATCCTGTCACTCAAGATCGTTTTATAGTGACTGCAGATGGATATCGTTATGATGGTGTGCCTGGGCAAAATGATTTCACAGTGATTAAATTTAATGAATATGCGGTACGTATAGCCGCTGCTGATATGGATAATAAACGCCGTGATCTGCAAGCTATTTCAACACGCACCTTATGGGAAAATCATGGTAAGGCAAAAAGTGCAGCTGAATTGCAATGGCGGTTCTCCATACCATTGTCTGCATTTTTATTAGCTTTGCTAGCAGTACCACTCAGCTATGTACGACCACGTCAGGGACGGTTTGCAACACTCTTTCCGGCGATTTTACTTTACATTATTTATATCAATTTATTATTTGTGGCGCGTAACTGGTTGGAACAAGGAGCTGTGCCTGCGGGTTTAGGTATGTGGTGGGTGCATATCTTTATGGTGATGATCATTATTGTCGTTATATTGTTTCAATCCAATAATGGATCTCGATTAGTTTCATCAAAGAAGCCATCTTTATGAATATTCTTTATCGCTACATTGCTAGAAATGTAATTGCTGCTACAGCATTGATGATCGTCATAGTGATGGGGCTCATTCTTTTTATTACTTTTTTGGAAGAGTTAAAAGATATTGGCGTGGGCGGTTATGGTGTTGCGCAGGCATTTGTGCACGTGTTATTGAGATTGCCGCATCATTTATATGAATTTTTTCCTATTATTGTGATGTTGGGCGGAATTATTGGGCTCGGTGTTTTAGCCGCGCATCAAGAATTGGTGGTCATGCGTACTTCAAGTATATCAGTACCTAAGTTAGCAAGTGCTGTGATTGGCGGTTCTGTGGTCGTGATTTTAATCATTACTTTAATGGGTGAATTTGTTGCACCCAAGGCAAATTTTGTCGCTGAAAATTACCGCAATAGCGCACAAAATGAGTGGCAATCCGTTACGACAGCATCGGGGGTGTGGGTGCATGATGGCAATAATTTTTTGCATATTGATGCGATTATTGGCGGGGGACGTCATCTTGAAGGGGTAACGCGATATCAATTCGATTCCAATCATAAAATGTTAGCTGCTTATTATGCTAAAGCGATGGATTATCATCATGGAAAATGGGTATTGCATGATTTAGTGAAAACGATATTTAACGGTGACCATACGCACAGTGAGCATTTTTCTCAAGCAAACTGGGATTTGAATTTAAATATGAAGTTGCTTAATACAAGTGTGGTTGCGCCTGCTTCTATGTCGTTAAAAAATTTAGCGGAACAAGTGCATGAACTTAAACAAAATGGATTACAAGCGGGTAATTTTGAATTGGAATTCTGGAAACGTATTTTTCAACCATTGACTGCCATTGTGATGATACTATTAGCGATTCCATTTGTGTTAGGCTCATCTCGTTCTGTTCCTATGGGTTGGCGAGTTTTATTTGGTATTTTAGTCGGTTTTGCATTCTATATTTTAAATGCACTTTTAGGACAATTTAGCATTGTTTTTCAATTACCGGCTATTTTTGCGGCTGCATTTCCTACAGTGTTGTTTGCATTTTTGGGGTATGTGTTGATGGTGAAGAAGAGAGTGTAGCTTCACGAACTCGTCATTGCGAGCCTCACGCTTTAGCTTTATGTGAGGCGTGGCAATCCAGAATGGTGTTAAGTTGTAGGCAGTACTGGATTGCTTCGTCCCCCTGCTAAGAGCATGCAGGGGTCCTCGCAATGACGGCGTGAATAGTTACATCAACGCTTAGGTAGTATGCTAGCATCTTCAAAGAAAGTGACTTTTCCAGTAGAAAGATCTTGCATGCCTCCAACTATTCCCACTTTACCTTCAGCAATTAATTGCTTAATGATAGGACTGCGTGCTTGAATTTGCTTCATGACCATTAACACATTATCTTTTGCAATTTCATCGATAAATTCAGCTTGAGCACAGTCGTGAGATTTTGATTTTTTGCTTGCTTCAGATACAGCCGGTTTAATTTTTTGTAACAAGCCAGTGAGGTTTCCTAGTTTAGCTTGTTGACATGCGCCACGAACGGCGCCACAGCTTGTATGACCAATGACAACAATCAATTTTGCCCCTGATAACTTGGTACCAAATTCCATGCCACCTAAAATATCATCGTTTACAATATTGCCAGCAACGCGGGTTACAAAGGTATCCCCTATGCCTTGATCAAAAACGGCTTCAGGTGGGGTGCGGGAGTCCATACAATTTAATATCACAGCGACAGGGAATTGTCCGGCAGAGCTTGTGTTTGCTTGGGATAATAAATCTCGATTTTTCATGCGTCCATCAACAAAGCGCTGATTACCTTCTTTTAAGCGCTCAAATACTTCTTGTGCAGTCATTGCGGATTGCCTTTCTTTCGTCATGACACCGCTATAGGCTTCTGCGAAAGCAAGGTTTGTTGTTCCAAGAAAAAATAGTGCTGTAATAAGTTTTAAAAAGTATCGATCCATCTGGGCTTTCTCCTTATTTAATTTAAGTATTTCATTATAGAAGGAGATGGACTAAGTATCAAATTGAATTTAATACCTCACCATTTTAAAAAGACATCGCAGGAAAATAATAATAAGGTTGAGAAGTATAAAGCCATACTGAAACTCATACAGGAAGCCATGCAAGCTGAGTCCGCTCCTGTTTCACGGCTAACCCCCAGCTAATTTTTAGCACCCCTTCATCTTGCTAAACTAAGCTCATTGAAGGGGTTGGATTTATCCTTTCCACGGCCTACGGCGAAGGAGTATTACCTGAGTAGTTGTGCTGTGGAAGATGAACTAGGCTGAATTGTGAGTGGTTGCAGTTGTGCTGCAGAAGATGAACTAAGCTGAATTGTAGGTGATTGCCCCGCGAATAATGTAAACTGACTCGAGCTTGCCAATGGTGTAGTTTCATCACGAGCTGGCCGAGCAGCCATTGCACTATTAAATGCATCAGTCACTTTTTGACGAAAAGTCTCATCTGTTTTCAATGGATTCTTAAAAAATGGCTGCAGTTCTAGGCTATGCTTTTTAATTAGTTTATCAATAACGGTGTTAATGCTTGTTTCTGTTTCCGAGAGTTTAAGCACGGTTTCTTGAATCAGTTTTTGTACTGGCACAATGTTTGGATTTGTCTCATTGTATAAAGTGGATGAAGAAAATTCATGAAACTCATGCTTATCAAGTGAGACAAGATAATACTGTGCTTTGGTCTGAGATCGTGTTGCGGCATCTTCTTTAGAGTCGCTTGATGTGTTAGAAGAGTAGGGATTGTAAAATCCTCCTACTTTGTTAACGATATCGAGTGGTTTCACAGGATAATTTAATAAGTCTTGCTTATTCCACCCATATGTAAGCTGATTCATATAAAAACCATCAATTTTTGGATTTTTTTGTAAGTATTGTTGCGTAAATTCCAGTAGACCATTGAGAATGGCTTTTCTTAAATGATTATCATTACCAAATTTAGTATGCACTTCAAAAAAATTCGCCATTAAAACAATTTCTCCCTTACTAGTTTTTGCCAAATATAACCAAATCAGTGCCGCAGGGCGGCCAGTAGTTACGTCAGTGGCGACATGAAATAACATGGCATCATCCATTCGACGTTGTACCATTGCTTGAAATTGAGCACCTGTAGTGGCTAGACAGCAGCCTACTTCGTCTCCTAGAAGGAATGTTCTAGGATTATCTTTAGACCATTGCTCAATTCTAAAATAACCGGGTTTTATGCTTTTTTTCTTAGATGTAGTTGAAGAGATATTATTTTGAATGAGTGCCAATTGTGATTTGAAATGGTTAGAAAATTCATAAAATCCATTATTTACAGGCTTGTATTCAGATTCTTCTATTTCTATACAATTCTTTTTTATAATGTTGAGCAAGCCCTGCACATGCTTCTTTGATAAGACATCGGTAATTTCTTGAGATGATTTAGCATCTTTTTTATGGATTAGATTTTCTAATTCACTTATGCGAGTTAAAATAGCATTTATTCGTTGGGGAGTTTTGTTTGGTTCTGATGTTTTTGTTTCAGCTTCTGCTTTTTCTAGAATAGATTTTTGTTCGATTTTAGTTTTTTCTTGAAGTTGCAGTATATAATTCCAAAGTACGCTATATTGATTATCTAAGTCTAAATCATTTTCACCATTTGGTAATACTACAAATTCATATTTTTCTTTATACTCTAAAGCGATTTCAGGTGAAACACCATGTGCTGTTAGCTCTTGTCTTATGGCTTGATTATGACGAGCTAAGCTATTAGCAGTATAGTCTTTTTGCTCAGTGTCATGTAAAAATGAATTGATATCGCCTGCTGTTAAATCAAGTTTTAAGAGATTTAAAAATACTTTTTGATATGAGTTATTATGCATGTGCTTAGCAGCCGCCGCAAGATTGGTGAAATCTTCTGGTGGCATGCGCTCAAGCATTTGGTTTATTTGCTGTTCAGTTAACTCTATATTCTCTTCTTTTATAAGTAGGCTTTTGAGTAAAAGTGTGGTTAACGCATATAAAAAATCTTTTGGCGACTTACCTTCTGCTATTTTCATGCAGAATTTTTCTCGAGTTTCATCCTCTTGGTATATGTCGTAGCCGTGAAGATTTAAATTTTCATTTTTTGTTAAAACTCCTAAAATGGTTAAACAAGTTTTAAAAGTATCAATGTCTTTGTCTGTCATTTGCTTCTGTTTATTGAAATAAGTGGTTAACGAGTCAATTAATTCATTATCCAATGCTGGTAATAATTTTAATAATCTCTCTAATGGTAATAATGAATGACTAACTTGTTTACGAAGGTACTTTATCGCTGTTATACCCATAATACGTATTAATTGAATCATGGAATCACTATATTGGACAAACAAAAGAAAGATATTTCTCTGATGCTGCGGATTCGCTTTTTCGTTAATTCGTATGAGTAACTGAAGAAATTTTTCAAATTTATTAAGAAGATCAGGTGAAAAATCATCCATTATCTTTATTTGTAGTAAAGGTGGCGTGCTTGGTAAAGATGAAGAAGGTAATTTAATTTCTGCTAAAGAATTTTTACCTATGATTTTAAGTAACCGAGGTAAAATTTTAGAATTATAATCAAGTCGAAATGAACCTTCAACATCGGGAATTTCTTTACCATCTAATACTTTCATGCTAGCTTCATAACCATGTCGGTAAGCCATGTCATTTTCACAAGCTTGTGGATCTGTCAGACGAAAGTCTATTTTTGCTATAATTTCTTTTAATTCACCAGGCTGTAATGATTCATCGATGAGCACATCAAAAAGCGTGCTAACATGTGCTAGCATCAAATCTATGCCGCGTGTTTTTTCGCCAAAGTGACAATAAGCATTATGATATGCTTTAAGGCAGCTGATCACAAACTGAGTTTTATCTGGATATTTTGTTTTAACAAGCTTAATTAATTTAATAAATTCATCTTCTGAGATTAATTTGTCCCCCAAACTCTTTACTACTTGGCATAAAAAATCTGAGAGTTCTTTTTCGTGAGCACTCTTTTCTTCTGATTCTGATTCAAAGTAAGGTGATTTTTTACGAAAGATTTTTTTACCCATCTGAATTAGCGTATTTGTATAATATTCTAATCTAGATATTGCCTTGATTTGTTCGCATTGTCGAAATAATTCAGCCGCTTTTTCTGACGTAGGGTTTTTTGATTCTTCCTGGAGAGATTTGGATGATTGCTTAGCTAAATAGTCAGCTGTTATGCTTGGGGTGATCACCTTTGCTAATTTAAATAGATTGTCAGGTAATTTTTGCAGCGTTTTATCTACTGCTGACAAGATATCAAGTTGTTTCTGAGGGTCTTTTTGTGCATGTCTCTGGATTAAAATGTCACTTATGTAAATTAAATGACTAACTAATTCTGGGAGCACATTGCTATTAAAATTATTGTCAATATCATTATTATCATTACTATCGGGAAGTAAAGAGCTAATAGTAGTTTGCAGTAATTGGAATTCATTAAGAGGTAAGTAAGTTGTGCGTGTTTTTATGAATTCTAAGTGACTATAGAGATACGCAAGAGTGTAATATGTATTAGCCTGATTTTCGTCGAGTTGATTACTTAGATACAATTCGTTAATAAAGGCATTAACTTTCGATAAATTTTTTCTTAGCATGATGAAGCTCCTCTGAAATGTTGGTCTTTATTTTATATATTTATTCTTAAGAAAACCTTAAGAATCCCTTTCTTTTGTCTACAGGGTCGAGTATCAAATTAAATTTAATCCCTCACCATTTTCAAAAAAAAACAGCACATATCCTTAATAATTCCTTAAGGCTGAACTGCTATAATTCTCTGCAATAAAATAATTTCTGAGGATGGTTATGTCACGGCCACATGAACGCGTTGAAAACTTGTTATTTCCGATACCTAAATTACGAAAAAAACTGTATGCTGCTGCACGAAACAAATCTCTAACAACGTTTCAAAAAATGGAGAAAGAATTACGTGATATAGAAGCTGGCTTAAAAGTAGAAGCTAACATGTTTGGTGATCTTCTACCATCTGATCTATATAACTATAATCAGTATCCCCTTGATACAAGCCGAGAAATATCCAAAAAAATAGTAACAGCAATAAATGAAGTAACAAAAACAATAAAAAATGCTACAAACATATGCCGTCAAGAGTGTCGCAAAGCTGGGATGATTACACAACTTTTTAGGTTTTTTTGGCATGCATCAACAAATCAATCGAGCACTGATTCGCTAGGGGTTTTGCAAAGGACATGGCAGCGCCTATAAGGTTCAGCTCTGACTCAACTTTTTCTTCAACAACTCATTCAACTGCTGCGGATTGAGTTTGCCGCCGGATTCTTTCATGGCTTGACCGACAAAAAAACCAAATAATTTTTCTTTGCCGGCGCGATACTCAGCAACGTGTTCTGGATTGGCAGCGAGAATTTTGTCGACTAATGTTTCGATAGCGCCAGTGTCAGTGACTTGTTTTAAACTGCGCTTTTCAATAATGTGATCCACATCACCTTCTTTATTCCACAGTGCTTCGAAAATAGTTTTCGCGATTTTTCCTGAAATCGTATTATCAGCAATGCGCTGAATTAACTTGCCTAACTGTTCTGCAGGCACAGGGCTTTTTTCAATGTCGATATCGGCTTTGTTTAATGCAGCAGATAAATCACCCATGACCCAATTAGCAGATAATTTAGCTTGAGCACAGGATTGTTTTACGACGGTTTCATAATAATCCGCAAGCGCGCGGCTGCTGACTAAAACGCTGGCATCATAAGCGCTTAATTCATAATATTGCATAAACCGCTGACGTTTTTGTTCGGGTAGTTCAGGTAATTCACGACGCACTGCTGCAATCATTTCTTCGGTGACATTTAAGGGTAATAAATCAGGATCAGGAAAATAGCGATAATCATTTGCTTCTTCTTTGCTGCGCATAAGGCGAGTTTCATTTTTTTCTGAATCGTATAAGCGAGTTTCTTGCCTCACTTTACCGCCGCTTTCGATGAGAGCGATTTGTCGTTCCACTTCATAATTAATTGCACGTTCAATAAAGCGAAATGAATTAATATTTTTTAATTCGGTACGTGTACCTAGCTTTGGATCGCCTTTGTGTCGCACAGAAACATTGGCATCGCAACGGAAAGATCCTTCTTGCATATTACCATCGCAAATTTCTAAATAACGTACGAGTGAGTGCAGCGCTTTCAAATAAGCAATGGCTTCTTTGGCAGAGCGCATGTCAGGTTCAGAAACAATCTCGAGTAAAGGTGTTCCAGCGCGATTTAAGTCAATGCCAGAGAGACCGATAAAGCCTTCATGCAATGATTTACCAGCATCTTCTTCCAAATGTGCGCGCGTAATGCGTATTTTGCGGCTGGTGCCATCTTCGAGTGGAATTTCAACTTCACCGCGACCGACGACAGGTAATTCATATTGGCTGATTTGATAGCCTTTCGGTAAATCAGGATAAAAATAATTTTTACGTGCGAAGATGGATTTTTTTGAAATTTCAGCACCGACACCTAAACCAAAGCGTATTGCCATGCGTACAACATCTTTATTGAGTACTGGCAATACGCCCGGAAATCCTAAATCGATAGCGCATGCTTGAGTATTAGGTTCAGCACCAAATGCAGTAGGCGCTCCCGAAAAAATTTTACTTTCAGTGGAAAGTTGCGCATGAACTTCTAAACCAATGACTGTTTCCCATTCCATATTTCAAAACCCCTTCGGTGCCTGTTTATGCCAGTCAGTTATTTTTTGATAACTGTGTGCAATGTTAAGTAAGCGTGCTTCTGAAAAATAATTACCAATCAGTTGCATCCCGACGGGTAATCCATTGGCAAATCCCGCTGGAATGGACATGCCAGGTAAACCCGCTAAATTAACTGCAATCGTATAAATGTCAGATAAATACATACTGACAGGGTCACTGGTTTTTTCACCCAGTTTGAATGCAGTCGTAGGAGAGGTGGGTCCCATGATCACATCTACATTTTTAAATGCTTCTACAAAATCATTGCGAATTAAGCCGCGGATTTTAAGTGCTTTGAGATAATAAGCATCATAATATCCTGCTGAAAGTGCATACGTACCAATCATGATGCGACGTTTGACTTCATTGCCAAATCCTTCACTGCGCGAACGTTTATAAAGGTCTTCTAAATCCTTTGGATTTTTGCAACGATATCCATAACGGACTCCATCAAAGCGAGCCAGATTGGATGAACATTCTGCTGGCGCGACGATGTAATAAGCAGGAATAGAAAGCGGACTATTCGGTAAACTGATTTCTTTTACCGTTGCTCCTAGTTTTTCATATTCTTTCACAGCGGTATGAATGATTTTTGCAATTTCATTATCTAAACCGGCATTGAAATATTCTTTAGGCAAACCTATGCGTAAACCTTTTAAAGAATCATTCAGAGTTAATGCGTAGTCGGGTACGGGAGCATTAACACTGGTTGAATCACGCTCGTCAAAACCTGCCATGACATTTAAAAGCAATGCGAGGTCTTCTGTGCTTCTGGCTAAAATGCCGCCTTGATCTAAGCTGGAAGCGAAAGCAATCATACCGTAGCGCGAAACTCTACCGTAGGTGGGTTTTATTCCTGAAATACCAGAGAGAGAAGCAGGCTGACGAATAGAGCCACCGGTATCTGTTCCTGTAGCAGCAGGGGTTAAGTAAGCAGCGACAGCTGCAGCTGAACCTCCAGAAGATCCTCCCGGGACACGTTCTAAGTCCCAGGGATTTTTAACCGGGCCGTAATAACTATTTTCATTGGATGAACCCATCGCAAATTCATCCATATTCGTTTTGCCGAGTAAAACAGTGTCTGCTGCATTGAAGCGTTCTACCGTCGTTGCGTTGTAAGGAGAAATAAAATTATCGAGTATTTTCGAGCCGCAACTGGTTTTAATTCCTTGCGTGCAGAAAATATCTTTTTGTGCGATAGGGATACCAGTCAGTGGACCGCCTTTACCTTTTGCAAGTTTTTCATCGGCTTGTTTTGCTTGCTGCAATGCAATATCTGTGGTGACAGTGATAAAGCTATTTAATTTTTTATCGAATTTTTCAATGCGATCGAGAAAAGATTTCGTGAGCTCGACACTGGATATTTTTTTTGTGTTTAATTCTTTGGACAACTCAGCAATAGTTTTGTATGACATATCTATTCACCTTCAATGACTTGAGGGACGAGATAAAGGCCTGCTTCGACTTGTGGAGCAATGGCTTGAAAAGCATCGCGTTGATTATGCTCAGTAATTTTATCCTCGCGCAAACGCTGGCTTAAGTCTAAAGGATGTGCTTGTGGTACCACGTGAGAAGTATCTACTTGGTTCATTTGTTCAACTAAATCAAGGATATTAGAGAGTTGTTGTGTGTAAAGGGTTACATCTGCTTCAGGCATATTGAGTCGGGCAAGATGGGCAATTTTTTTAACATCAGCAGCGGTTAATGTCATGAGTGGTGGGCTCCAATTAGAGGTGAAATTATACTGTTTAGGCGCAGAGCTCGCAATGACAGTTTTAAAACCACAGGATCTAGTGGCTAGTTTAATTGTTATCTATTAAAATAAGCGTTTTACCCACTAGAGGAAGAGTGCCACAGCTATGTTGAAACTAATACGCGGTTATTTTTCGAACGATTTGTCAATTGATTTAGGGACAGCGAATACGCTGATTTATGTGCGGGGCGTCGGTATCGTGCTAAACGAACCCTCAGTAGTGGCTATTCGCCAATCTCCTGGGTCTAACCAAAAGCATGTGGCAGCAGTGGGTAGCGAAGCAAAGCTCATGGTAGGTCGTACACCTGGCAATATTACTGCCATCAGACCAATGAAAGATGGTGTTATTGCTGATTTTCACGTTACCGAGAAGATGTTACAGCACTTTATTAACAAAGTGCATGAAAACCGCTTTCTACGCCCAAGTCCGCGTGTATTGGTATGTGTTCCATGTGGGTCAACTCAAGTTGAACGTCGAGCGATTCGCGAATCTGCAATCAGCGCGGGTGCGCGAGAAGTATACCTCTTGGAAGAACCCATGGCTGCAGCGATGGGTGCGGGTATGCCAGTCGACGAAGCACGTGGTTCAATGGTGGTGGACATTGGTGGCGGCACCACTGAAGTGGCTATTATTTCTTTAAGTGGCATTGTTTATTCTGCTTCTGTGCGCATTGGTGGTGACCGTTTTGATGAAGCCATCGTCAACTATGTGCGTCGTAATTACGGTATTTTAATCGGTGAATCGACTGCGGAACGTATTAAACAAGAGGTAGGCTCTGCTTACCCAGCAAATGAAGTATTAGAAATGGAAGTGAGAGGTCGTAATCTTGCCGAAGGCGTGCCAAGAAGTTTTACATTGAATAGCAATGAAGTTTTAGAAGCTTTGCAAGAGCCTTTATCGGGTATTTTAGGTGCAGTGCGTGCAGCATTAGAACAAGCTCCACCTGAACTTGCAGCGGATATTGCTGAGCGCGGTATGGTATTAACGGGTGGTGGTGCGCTGCTGCGTAATATTGATCGCTTATTTATGGAAGAAACGGGGCTACCTGTCATTATTGCCGATGAACCATTAACCTGCGTTGCTCGCGGTGGTGGTAAAGCGTTAGAAATGGTTGATACGATGAGTGTGGATTTCTTGTCGAGGGAGTAGCATAGGAGTCTAATTTATCAAACTTATTTTCACCAAAGGCTACCAATCAGGCACGCGTTTATTATTTTTGGCGGTGCTTGCTATTGTCTTGATGGTGCTGGATAAACGCATTGCGGGTGTGCAGCACATACGCACAGCATTATCTATGCCATTGGCTCCACTGCAGTATCTTGTGAGTTGGCCAATGAATTTCATTGATACACTCGGTGATGCGATGAGCAGTCATGATGCGCTTGTCAAAGAAAACCTTGATCTTAAAGCAAAACAATTATTACTGAATGCGCAAGTGCAGCGCTTATTGGCAATCGAATCCGAAAATAATCAACTCAAAGCCTTGTTGCGCTCTTCTTCGCAAGTGCGAGGAAAAGTATTAGTCGCGCAGTTATTAGCAGTTGATTCGGATCCTTTTGTGAATCAGGTGATAGTCAATAAAGGAAGTTCAGAAGGAGTTTTTGTCGGTCAACCTGTACTTGATGCAAATGGAGTAATGGGTCAAGTGATTCAGGTAGGACCATTGAATAGCCGTGTTTTATTGATTAGTGATACACATAGCGGTGTGCCTATACAAAATACTCGCAATGGTGTACGTGGTATTGCCACAGGCGACAGCTACTCAGGTAAACTTCACTTAGTGAATGTACCGCAAACAGTTGATATTAAGGTAGGCGATATTTTGGTGACATCTGGGTTGGGTGAACATTACCCTGAAGGATACCCCGTTGGCCAAGTTGTTTCAGTTGTAAAAGATCCTGGATTACAGTTCGCTACCATTGAAGTACAACCTAGCGCGCACTTAGATAGAAATCGGCAAGTTCTGCTGATTTGGCCAAGCCAAAAAGAACAAGCACGCGCGAATTTAAGGTGATCAACATATGATGGATACTCGAAACTGGTTTGTGATCGTAATGACATTTTTCGTTGTATTTATCTTAACTTTGTTGCCTATGCCAGATTGGACGACATGGCTGCGTCCAGCATGGGTATTAATGGTTTTAATTTATTGGGCAATTTATTTGCCTTATCAGGTCGGTGTAGGTACGGCATGGCTAATTGGAATTTTTCTTGACGTATTAAATGGTACTTTATTAGGTGAGCATGCCCTTGCTTTGGCTGTTGTGGCATATATTGTTGTCCGGCTTCACACGCAATTACGCATGTTCCCTCTTGTGCAGCAAGGATTATGGGTTTTTTTATTAGTATTGTTGTATCAATTTATTTTATTCTGCATCCAGGGGTTTCTTGGCGACATACCTAAAAGCTGGTTATTTTGGTTGCCTTCAATCACGAGTATGCTTCTGTGGCCATGGGTATTTACCATTATGCGTGATTGTAGACGTAGATTCAGAGTTATTTAGTAGGGTGGATTAGACGCACGCTTTTTGCGTCGTAATCCACCAAAATGTTGGAGTGGTGTAGATGTCTCAGGAAATTCTTGTCAATATTACACCGCGCGAAGTGCGTGTTGCGCTGATGGAAAGTGGTGTTCTTCAAGAAATTCATATTGAGAGAAGCCAGCATCAAAGGCTGTTGGGAAATATCTATAAAGGGCGTGTCAGTCGCTTGTTGCCCGGTATTCAAGCGGCTTTTGTTGATTTTGGTTTTGAGAAAGCGGGATTTTTACATCTGAGTGATATGTCAGGTCACACACATTCTGCTGCGGAAGAATTCAATGACTTAACTCATATTGATATAAGAAATTTGCTACGTGTTGGTCAAGATATTCTTGTACAAGTTTATAAAGATCCTTTAGGTTCAAAAGGTGCTCGCTTAACGACGAAATTTACTGTGCCTTCCCGTTATTTAGTTTTAACGCCTGGAATCAATGAAAGTAATGTCTCACAAAAAATTAATGATGAAATTGAACGCCAGCGTTTGATGAATATGATTACTCCAGGTCCGCATGGAGGCTATATTTTTCGCACAGCGGCAGAGGGCGTTTCTCAAGCTGATATTGATACCGATAAAGAATTTCTCAATGTAGTCTGGACTGAAGTCATGTCGCGCAGCCAAATAGCAAAATCGACTGATATTGTATATGAAGAAATTCCAATTGTTTTACGCGTGTTGCGCGACTTGGTCGGTTATAATATCGAAAGAATTCGTGTAGATCATCAGAGTAGTGCGCAAGCAATGTGTGAATTTGCAAAACTTTATATTCCCTCTCTCGTTGAACGTATAGAACATTACATCGGTGATAGGCCAATTTTTGATATTTATTTTATCGAAGACGAGTTGCAAAAAGCATTGCAACGTAAAGTGCACTTAAAGTCAGGTGGACATCTTATTTTTGACCAGACAGAAGCGATGACGACTATTGATGTGAATACAGGATCATTCGTAGGCAATAATGATATCGAACAAACGATATGGAAAACCAACTTAGAAGCGGTAGAAGTGATCGCCCGGCAAGTACGTTTGCGTAATTTAGGTGGGATTGTCATTATTGATTTTATCGATATGTCTGATCCTAAACATAAAGCGCATTTGCTGGAATCATTAACTGTAGCAGTTGCTAAAGATAATGCTAAAATACAGCTTAGCGAATTATCAAGTTTAGGCTTGGTACAAATGACTCGCAAGCGTACTCATGAGAGTCTTGAGCATATCTTATGTACGCCCTGTCCTTTGTGCCAAAAACGCGGCTCAATTAAGTCGTTGGAAACAATTTGTTATGATATTTTTCGAGAACTAAGACGGACTGCGCAGAATTTTCCGTGGTCTGGTTTTATTGTAGCTGCAGCACAAGATGTTGTAGATTTTTTATCGGAAGAGGAATCGACAATGTTGGCAGATTTAGAGTCTCAACTTGGAAAATCAATTCAGTTAAAAGTAGAGCTTTCCTATACCCAAGAGCATTATGACATTTTACCAATCTAAAAAACTCAAACTCATTGGGTATATGCTTGCCTTTTTCATTATTTTGGCTGCCCTGGTGGCGAGTGTCACTCAATTATTAAATCCATTCTTTAATCGTCATTTACCGGATCTTGAAGTGTGGGCGAGCAATTATTTTCAAGTGCCATTAAAAGTGGATCGAGTTAAAGTGTCATGGCATTGGCTAGGGCCAGAAATTTTATTTCAGCAAGTCAGTGTCTTAGATCAGAAAACAAAGAAACCTAAGCTGAAAATTCAACAAGTCGAAATCGATCTGAGCTTGCTTCGCAGTCTTTTTTCTTGGCGTATAGCCCCCGAAAGTTTTGTAGTTTCGGGTGTACATTTAAATGTGCACCAAAAACCCACAGGGCAGCTGAATGTGGGTGGGTTACTGGGAATTAATGTACAAGATACTTTGACAGGCGCTTCTTTGCAGACAGAACAAGTCGCAGCACAAATCTTTTCTCAGCCACGTCTAGGGCTTCGCGATATTGAAATTCGTTATATCGATGCAAATAAAGTAGAAAAATCTCTCACGTTAAAAGCATTAACCTTGCGAAATAGCAGCACGCAACATTTATTGAAAGGTAGAGTGGTGCTGAATCAAGATATTCCGACTAAAGTGAATATTGTTTTCCAATGGAAAGGCAATGTACTTGAATTAGAAAAGGTGAAAGCAAAATTATATTTTTATGTGGAAGGTCTTTCTCTCGCGCAATGGCTGAAAAAAATGTCGTGGGAAGATTTACAAATTAAACAGGGACTGATTAGCGCTAAAATTTGGGCTGACTGGGACGAAAATCAATGGCAAAAGATACAAAGTTCATTTCAGTTATATGGATTAGAGCTAATGTTTGGATCCCGCGGACAAATCCCAGCTAGGAGCACGCTGGGAGCGGGGCGACGTCAAGAGACTCAGTCTATTGAACGCTTAAGCGGTAATGTAGGCTGGCGACGAGAAGGAGATAAACAAATTTTTGCGGGCGATGAAATCTTTATTGATTTGCCTGATCATCTTTGGCCAACAACAAATTTTGCCATCACTGTTTTACCCACGACAGATGGAAAATTTTCTCTACAGCATATCAAAATTGGATATTTGAATTTAAATGATGTAAAAAAATTTTTACTCAACAGTTCTATTTTATCAAATCAAAATCGGCAGGATTTAACCAGTTTAAATCCTCGCGGCGAAATAAAAAATCTAGATATTGCTTTTTCGGGAGAATTAACTGATTTAATGAAAATAGTTTTAGGAGTAGAAGTTTCAAATCTCACTCTCGCTCCTTGGAATCAGATGCCGGGTATAGGAAATTTAAGTGGAAAACTCAAATGGGATGGTAAGCAAGGTAATTTTACACTGAATAGTCGTCAAACATCAGTCACTCTCAATCGAGTATTTGAAAATGCCTTGGGGTTTGATCAGTTATTGGGTTCTATTGACTGGAAAAAAGATGATAGCAATGTATGGACAGTGAAAACAAAAAAATTCCAAGTAGAAAATTCAGATCTTCATGTAACTGCGGATGCAGTTCTAACCTTGCCGGAAAAAAATTCTCCATCAATCGATTTGGCGGGTGATTTTGTATTGAAGAATGTAGCACATGCGACCCGTTATTTGCCATTGAAAATTTTTGAGGCAGATCTCGTGCAATGGCTTAAGCAAGCTTTCTTAAGTGGCCAAGTGGAATCGGGTAAGGTGATTTTGCAAGGGAAGCTCAGTGATTATCCTTTCGATACAGCTCCTGGAAATTTTATGATTAGCGGTGATATTAAAAATATAAATATGAATTTTGCACCGGGTTGGCCAGGGCTCAAGGGTTTAATGGGTAAGCTTACTTTTTCTAAAAACTCAATGGCAGCAGAAATTGATTCTGGACAAATGTTAAATATTCCAATCACACGCGTTAAAGCTTTGATTGCTTCTTTAGGTGGGGCTGAGCCATCTATCTTGAGTATTGATAGCCTACTACAAGATGATTTGAATGCAGTTCTCGATTTTATCCGCCATAGTCCATTGCAAAAAACCATAGGTAAAGATTTAACGGGAATTAATCTATCGGGTCCCGTGCAACTTACGCTTGGATTGGCTATTCCATTAGAGAATCCAGATGCGACTAAAGTGACAGGGAGTGCGGTTTTATCTTCTGCAACGTTAAATCTTCCGCAGTGGAATTTAGTATTCGACCGTATTGATGGCACTCTTAATTTTACAGAAAATGAAGTGAAAGCCAAAGACTTGCGCGGTCTTTTATTTGACGAACCAGCGACGTTAAGTTTAACCACGTTAAATAAAGACAAAACTTCATTTATACGTGCCGATATTTCAAGTCGGGTTAGTATTCCTGTGTTACAAAATCATTTAAGCATTCCTCTTGATCGTGTTCTTACGGGAGTTGTGAATTATCAAGCACAGTTAATGTTACCGCATGCACAACCAGGAAATGGTAAAATTACTGTGCGCTCTGATTTAAAAGGAATTGATATTGATTTGCCAGCGCCATTTGGAAAAAATTCGCATCAAGCTAATAATTTCTTATTAGAAGTATTCATTAATCAAAATCAGTTTTCAAATGCAAAATTAAGTTATGCAAACTCTACTGCTACAATTGGGTATCAAAAATCTAAGCAGGGGTTACGTACAGTGACAGTGGATTTGAGTAATGACATGATGGCAGGTCAAGTTGTTATGCCAATACGTTCTTTGCAGCAAGGAATCAAAGCTGATTTTCAATATATTCGTGTACCAGAAAGCGCTGCTAAAAATACTTTGTCTATTAATCCAGAATCTTTACCACCGCTTTCATTAACGGTGAATGATTTTCGTTACGGGGACAAAAAATTTGGGCGTGTTATGTTAACACTGGTGCCAGTGCCAAAAGGATCAGCAATTAAGCAATTAAATATTAATTCTGTTTTTTTAAAATTGAATGCGAGTGGTGAATGGATAATGGTAGACAAGCAACACAAAACACATTTGCAAGGTAACGCGAAAACCAATAATGTGCGTGGCTTGCTTAATCAATGGGGTTTTCCTACTACGAGTATTGTTCTTGGCCAAGGAGATGCTAATTTTAATTTAACCTGGTCGGATACATTGTTTAACCCAACGCTTTCGGATATGGTGGGTAGTCTTTCACTTAATTTGGGTGCAGGCCGCGTTGTGAATGTAGGCAGTGAAGCAGATGCGAAGTTAGGTATTGTACGTATGCTGAATCTTTTTAGTTTACAAACATTGCCCCGTCGGTTGAGTTTAAATTTCAGTGATTTGGTTCAGAAGGGTTATAGTTTTGATTACATGAGAGGCACGTTTGATTTGAGAGAAGGCGATGCGTTTACTGAAAATATGCGCTTTGATGGGCCAGCTGCGCAAATTGATATTGCTGGCAATATTGGCTTGGAAGAGAAAAGTTATGATCTGACTATGAGTGTGACACCGCATGTGTCACCGAGTCTTCCTGTTGCAGCAACGCTTGCCATCATCAATCCTATTGCTGGTCTTGCTAGTTTAGCCATGGAACCTGTGCTGAGTCGTTCTAGATTGGTAACATATTATTATACTGTCAAAGGTACTTGGGATAATCCAGTGTGGAAAGAAGTGAAATTTGCACCGCGGAGGTGAAGGATTGTTTTAAAGGCGCTGTGTGCGAAAAGTGAAAGCATGCATCCAATGCCACCCCGTTTTTTTATGCCTAAAATTCTATAACAATAAAAACAGAGTTTTTGAAATAAAAGCTTTACGCCCTCGCTAGGATCGCGAAAACCAAATGATAAGCAATCCAATGATCGCGAGGCAACCACCATAATAGGCCCATGGGGTCTGGTTAATCATAAAAGTATTTGCCGGCCATTTGATATAACCGAGACCTTGTCCGATCCAGAGTAATCCCAGAATAAATGCGATCAGGCCAACAATCAAAAGTAACGTTTTCATATTTTTGCTCTCCTAAAAAATAGATTTTCTTCCTTTAGTATAATTTTACGCTATTAGAGACTATTTGTAAACCTAGTTTACAATGATTACAAATTACGCTATACTTTCTATATAAGAAATAGTAAATGGAATGCTCAAGTGTCTAAAAAACCTAATAAAAAAACTGATGCAGAATTGTGGGCTTTAATCACAAAAATGATATCTAATGGAAATTACATTTTTTTGAAACATGCGCATGATCGCCTAAAAGATCGGAATGTTAGTGATATTGATGTTCTTGATGTTTTAGAAAACAAATCCAAACGTCAGAGGAGAAGAAATAAAAGTAAAGACGTATTTTTGCCTGGGTATAAAGATTGGAACTATTGGATAGAGGGGAATGACCTTGATGGTAAAAAAATTAGAATTATTATTTCATTTGACGATGAATTGATGCTGGTTATTACAGTGATACGTATTGGAGGAGGCATTAACTATGAATAAAAAAATTATAAAAAATTATACTTATGATGGGCTTGGCTTCCCTGTGGAACTTCATAATATTGAAATGGTGAAGTTTGGTGATGAATATCATCCAAAAATTGATGTTAGGAAAATTTCAGATTCTGTTATTCAATCTCTCGTGCTGCAAAAATCAAGGCTCACAGGGAATCAAATTAAATTTATCAGAACATACTTTTCCATGAGTTTAAGAGAATTTGCCAAGGTTGTGAATGAATCCCATATGGCTGTAAAAAAGTGGGAGAATTTTCAAAATGAGCCTACTAATATGGATAAAAATATCGAAATCATGTTGCGGCTTCATATCTTTAATCACATTCTTGTTAAAAAACAAAATAATGAAAAGAGAAAGAATGAATTTTATAACAAATTTTTAGTATTAACAGAGATGTTTTCTCATCGTCAATATGCTTAAACCCCATTCGTCGATAATGTTAAAGATTGGAGAAGTGAAAAAAAACTCATTAATTAATTCATAATGATAATTAACATAAAAAGTAGGAAGTATATTATGAATGAAGGAACATATACGATTATCAGACAATATTTAGGAACAGAGCTTCTTAAATATTCATTAAATTATAATGAAGAAATGGAAGGAGTTCCTTTCCAAAATCTTAATTTTAGTTCAGACCAGCTTAAGGCTTTAGAAGCTCTTGATGCAGCAATTAAAAAGGAGGGGCATGATTTCATTGACAAAGGTGGATTTGGAGATGGTTTTGGTTTTTCCATTCCTGATCTTAAGTCTAATCTTAAGATTCAAAACGAAAATATTTTTAACTATTGCAGAAAGTTATGCAAAGGAGAGTTTCCAAAATTTTCAAATGTAGTAAACGATCCATTATTAGAATTTATTTCAAATTTAGCTGTCGAAGCCTATCCCATCTTCCTTATAAAGTCATCTCTCGGTTCACAACAGCCTATTCGAGCAGTTAATGCTAATATGAAACAGTGGGAAGAATTTGTGCGGTTAGTTAAGAACGATATGCTGGACACTTTAACAAATAAAAAAAGTGATACGTTGGAATATTCTTTTGCATTTGAGACCGATAACGGATTTGGATTTGGCTCTCAGGTAGGCGGGGCATTGAGCACTATAATTTCTAGATCGTTTCAAAACTGTTGCTATAAAATGAAATATGATTTAAAAAGTTTTCTAGAAGAAATTGAGATGTCAATAAATAAGCTCAGATCGTTGTCAAAAGGGGGCGAAGAAAAATTTTCAATTTTTATCGGAGCACCGGGTCTTATTATTAAAGATATGAAAGAAATAGTTTTTTCTGATTGTATTGTTAGACCTATTGGTAGCTTTAAAAATCCTGGAAAAAATATAAATCGAATAATTGCAACGCAGGGTGATAATCACCTCGAGACCGGCGCTATAGTAGAGATTATTTATTCTATTAATAAAACTTTTAAAAGCTCCAGAGATGGCATCTGCTCATTTTCTACAGAGTTACGGGAGCATGTTGAAAAATGCTTAGAACGTTTAAAATTTTCGATCTGTTTTAGTTTGAGTGATAATTATGCTTTTATTCCTAACTATGAAGAAAATGGTTTCCCTCTAATAGAGGTTGGCAATTATTCTTTTAATGATAAAATTACAAGGAAGAGTGTCACTATTAAAAGAGAAAATATCGATGAAATAACAAAATGGTATAACCAGTTAATATCATTAGGTGATGATATAGAACGTATTCGAATCCCACTTACCAGACTAAATTATGCAATTCATGAAAGAGATAACCCAGAAGATGGTTTTATTGATGCTTTAATTGCTTGGGAAGCACTTTTTTAGCGGCACTCCTGAAACCTCATTCAAGGTTACAGGGAGTATAGCAAAATTCTTAAAAAACCCAGCTGAGCGGAGTGGTTTTTTAAAGCAATTGAAAAAGATTTACGATGCCAGAAGTAAAATCGTTCATGGTGTATCAGACAGTAAATTTACTAGCGATGAAATAGAAGAGTTTCGTTCAGAGGCGGTTAAGATTGGTTTAGATTGCTTAAAAAAATTAATAATCAACAAAGAATTATTGCGAATGTCATCGAATGACAGGTGTAAAGAAATTTTAATTCTCAGTGATGATTTAGATAAACCACCCATGCTGCTCAGCTAACAGTAGGTGAAGAAGTGATGTAGGGCGTGCAAAGGCCGTCCCGTAATGCTTTTATACGGGATCAGGCCATGCTCACCCTATAAAAAAGGTGGACACGCTACGTCCCCGCGAAGCCTGCCCCTGCGTGCTTTAAGCAGGGGAGCATGCGGGGACAAGCTTTGTGTCCACCACCCTACGGCTTTTTCATCTTTGCTCGCAACAACGCAGCTTGCACATACGCTTTTTTTTCTGTTGTGATAGTGGCAGGAATATTTTCTTTAGGAGCTAAGCGTTTTTCACGTGCGCGATAACGATTTCTAAAGTGATTGGCTTTTTGTTTTTCAATTTCTTCTAATAAAACAGCACGTGGAACCATATCAATACAATCCACTGGGCACGGTGCGACACAAAGTTCGCAGCCAGTGCATTCATCTGCAATCACTGTATGCATTTGTTTTGCACCACCAAGAATGGCATCGACGGGGCAAGCTTGAATGCATTTAGTGCAACCTATGCATTCTGCTTCGCGAATGACAGCAAGTAAGGATGGTTTGGCTTTTTGTTTCATTTCAGTAATGAAGGGTGTGGGATCTTTATCCAGTAATTTTGCAATAGCAAATAAACCTTTTACTCCGCCGGGTGGGCAGAGATTAATGTCAGCTGTTTCTTCAGCCAGTGCTTTTGCATACGGCATGCAGCCATTGAAGCCACACAAGCCACATTGAGTTTGAGGGAGGATGGCATCAATTTGTTCGGGGGTGGGTTTTGTCATTTTACCTTCATGCCCGGTTCAGCACCGTCCGCTGGGCTAATTAGCCACAAATCTTTTTCTCCCGTTCCTTTAGCTACAATCACCATACCTTGTGATTCCCCAAACCGCATTTTGCGTGGTGCAAGATTTGCAACGATGACAGTTAATTTACCAATCAATTGTTCGGGTTGATAAGCAGATTTAATTCCTGCAAAGATTTGACGTTTTTCATTACCAAGATCGACTTCTAAACGTAATAATTTTTCTGCACCTTCAATATGTTCAGCGTGAATAATTTTCACTATGCGTAAATCAATCTTAGCAAAATCATCAATGCTAATCGTTGACATAATAGGATCAATGGTTTTTCCTGCTTGAACAACAGGTGTGCTATTTTCAAGATCTTCTTTCGCTGCGGTTTTGATCGCATCCACTTGTGCTTTCTCCAGACGTTGAGTTAAAGGTTTAAATTCTTTGATAGTATGATTCAGCAGTGGTTTATCTTTGTCATCCCACATCAAAGGCGAGATACTTAAAAATTCTTCTACATTTTTTGCCGTTTGCGGCAGTATAGATTTCAAATAAATAGTTAATAATCGGAATAAATTAATTCCCATGGTGCAAACATCATGCACTTCTTGTTGACGCGTAGGATCTTTGATAGCTGACCAAGGTTTTTTTTCATCAATATATTGGTTTGCACGATCTGCCAAAGACATGATTTGGCGTAATGTTTGGCTGAATTCTAATGCGGTGAATTTTTCTGCGATTTCATTGCCTGCAGCAGCAAACTCCTTGAAAAGCGCAGGTTCCGAGAGGGCGCTTGCGAGTCTGCCAGAAAAATATTTAGTTAAGAAGCTTGCGCAGCGGCTCGCAATATTGACATATTTACCCACTAAATCGGCATTCACACGCTGCATAAAGTCATCAAAATTAATATCCAAATCTTCAATGTGGTCGTTGAGTTTTGCTGCCAGATAATAACGTAAATATTCAGGATTTAAATGCGTTAAATAAGTGCGTGCTTTAATAAATGTGCCACGTGATTTCGACATTTTTTGTCCATCAATAGTCAAAAAGCCGTGACAGAAAATCGCGGTAGGCGTGCGGTAATTGGCACCACGTAATAATGCTGGCCAAAACAGGGCATGAAAATAAACGATATCTTTTCCAATAAAGTGGTACAGTTCAGTTTTGCTATCTGCATTCCAATACTCAGCAAAATCCAAGTCTTTGCGTCGCTCGCAAAGATTTTTAAAGCTCGCCATGTATCCAATGGGTGCATCTAGCCACACATAAAAGTATTTATTTTTTTCTCCCGGAATTTTAAAACCAAAATAAGGTGCATCACGAGAAATATCCCATTCTTGTAATCCTGATTGAAACCATTCATCGAGCTTATTAGTGATTTCAGGCTGCAAGTGTCCGGCGCGAGTCCAATTATGCAAGTCGGTTTCATAATTTTGTAATTTAAAAAAGTAATGTTCAGATTCTTTTTCAATGGGTTTGGCGCCTGACAAAGTAGAGTAGGGATTTTTAAGTTCGGTCGGTAAATAAGTAGCTCCGCAGTTCTCACAATTATCACCGTATTGATCTTTGGTGCCACAGCGAGGGCATTCGCCTTTGATGAAGCGATCGGGAAGAAACATATTTTTTTCAGGATCATATAGTTGTTTAATTGTGCGCTTATGAATATTGTCTTTTTGTAGATGTCGTTGAAAAACCGTTTCAACCAACTCTTGGTTTTCGGGGGAGTGAGTAGTATGAAAATTATCAAGACCAATTAAAAAGTCTGCCAAATCGGCTTGGTGTTCTTCACGCACTTTTGCAATCAAGGTTTCAGGGCTGACATGGGTTTTTTCTGCTTGGATCATGATGGGCGTGCCATGGCTGTCATCACCACCAATATACGTGCATTCTATTCCATGCATTTTTTGAAAACGCACCCAAATATCCGTTTGGATAAATCCAACTAAATGTCCGAGATGCAAAGACCCATTTGCATAGGGAAGCGCATAAGTCACTAAAATTTTACGCCTGTTTTTTGACATGGGATGGTTTTTCCTAAATCGAAAGCAAGGAATTATAGCAGTTTTTAAATGACTGTTCACGCTGTGTTGTCCGCGTTCTCTTTGATATAATATTGAAGCATATTACGGAGCGACCATGAATTCAGTATCACGTGTAGAAATAGAAGCTGCATTAGCTAAATATAGCGACCCTTATATAAAACAAGATTTACTCGCAGCAAAAGCGGTTAAAAATATTGAAATTAATGCAAAAGGCATCAAAATCGATATCGTTGTGGGTTTTCCACTGCAAGGTATTCAAGAAAAAATGCTACAAAAACTGAAAGATTTACTGATTCCTGTGATAGGTAAAGTGGATTTGCAGATGACGATTCGATCGGAGATCGAATCGCATGTGGGGCAACAAGGCCTTAAAGGCTTGCCTCAAGTTAAAAACATTATTGCTGTTGCCTCTGGAAAAGGTGGCGTAGGCAAGTCAACAACAGCAGTGAATTTGGCTTTAGCGTTGATGCAAGAGGGCGCACGAGCAGGAATTTTAGATGCTGATATTTATGGTCCCAGTCAGCCTTTGATGTTGGGTGTGACAGAGTCTCCTGAGCTCAAGGATAAAAAAACCTTGCTGCCTATCATGGCGCATGGCATTCAATCCATGTCGATTGGTTATTTAGTTGGTGAAACTTCGGCGATGGTTTGGCGCGGTCCTATGGTGAGTATGGCTCTGCAGCAATTACTGCATGATACGCAATGGGACAATTTAGATTATCTCATTATTGATTTACCCCCTGGTACAGGTGATATTCAATTAACACTGGCGCAAAAAATTCCAGTGAGTGCTGCTGTTATTGTCACGACTCCACAAGATTTAGCTTTATTAGATGCGCGACGTGCGTATGAAATGTTTCGCAAAGTGCGTGTGCCAGTGTTAGGGGTGATTGAAAATATGAGTGTTCATATTTGCACGCAATGCGGGCATCAAGAACGAATTTTTGGTGAGGGTGGAGGACAGCATTTAGCAGAACAATATGATGTTGAGTTATTGGGTGCATTACCGTTGGATATTCGCATCCGCGAAGAAACAGATGGGGGCAAGCCTACCGTGATTGCTGAGCCTAATGGCCCGAATGCTACTCTCTATCGAGAAATTGCTAGACGCATGGCTGCAAAACTTTCCTTGCAGACAAAAGATTATTCGAGTAAGTTTCCAACCATTACGATTAAAAATGATTGAGGATAAGAGCGATGAGCATTAAATCAGATAAATGGATACGCCGCATGGCAGAGCAGCATGGGATGATTAGTCCGTTTGAAGATCAACAAGTACGTCATTCATCCGCGGGTAGAACTATTTCTCACGGAACATCAAGCTATGGTTATGACGTGCGTTGTGCAAATGAATTTAAGATTTTTACTAATATTAATTCTGCGATTGTCGATCCGAAAAATTTTACGGCAGAAAGTTTTGTCGATGTGGTTTCAGATGTTTGTATTATCCCACCGAACTCGTTTGCGCTGGCGCGCAGTATTGAGTATTTCCGGATTCCAAGAAATGTTTTAGTCATTTGTGTGGGTAAATCGACTTATGCGCGTTGTGGCATTATTGTGAATGTCACTCCATTGGAACCGGAGTGGGAAGGGCATGTGACGCTTGAGTTTTCTAATACCACGCCGTTACCCGCAAAAATTTATGCTAATGAAGGCATAGCGCAGATGCTCTTTTTGGAATCCGATGAGCAATGTGAAACGTCTTATAAAGATCGTAAGGGTAAGTATCAAGGTCAGAAAGGTGTGACGTTGCCTATAACATAAAAAAAGTCTTTGTTGGGGGAGAGGGGGCTTTGGATATATAAATAAAATAGTATATGAGGTAGTTAAAACTTTATTTAAAGGGATTTTCTATGCAGAAAAAACTTTGGTTTGTAAGCGCACTTTTTATTTTAGGGTTCTCTTCCTTTTTGCCCGGAACTCTATTGGCCTATCCTATACATCTTTATGGTGGAGATGAAGCTTCATTTACACCCAATACGCAGGGATTACCCATTGTTAAAGATACGAAAAAATATGATGTTATTATCGCGGGCGGTGGTATTGCTGGATTAGCTGCTGCAGTATTTTTGTCTGATCGACACAAATCTGTTTTGTTGCTAGAAAAAGAATCTCAATTAGGGGGGTTAGCAGCTCGGGGTAAATTAAATAAGTTTTCTTATAATCGTGGTTCTGCTTATTGGCCTAATGTGACACAAGATCTGCCGATGATTTTAAAACATGTCGGCATGGGTGATTATAAAAAACGCTACGCCATTTACGAGCCTATCGATAGTTATTTTTGGAATGGAAAATTATATTTAGAAGTTTGGCACGAGGACACTTTAAAAGCGCTGCCAGCAAGTTTTGCATTATTTAAACATGAATTAATAAAAGCTGCTGATGAAGGGCTTATCCCTCCAGATCAGCCCTTAGAAGAAGCAAAAAATATGGAGCTTGATAAAGTAACTATGGCTACATGGGTGCGTAATATGCCAAATGTAATTAGGCATCGCAGCGATCCCGAGTCGCAAAAAATTTATCAACGCTTTTTAATGGATAAAACAATTAACCGCCAAGACCCTATGATTGACGTGCTCCATTTTTTGGATTTATATGGTCATTCCGCAGTAGGAGGTACAACAGATCAAATATCAGCATTTTCTTTTGCAAACTCCTATATTTCGGAAGTTGAAATCCGTTTTGCCAGTCCGATAGGAACTGGTGAAATTGCCAAACATATGGAACAAATATTAATTAAGCGATTACAGGATGTTTCAGTAAAAACACATGCGACAGTGATAGCTATAGCAAATATAGACAACCATGCCGAAGTTACCTATTTGAAAGATAATATGCTACATCAAGCAAAAGCCAAATTTGTTGTGTATGCGTTGCAATTAAAATTTGCTCCTAAAATTATCGCAAATCTTCCAGAGAAGAAAACAAAAGTCATCAATAAAATGGGCTATGCGAATTACGCTGTGCACAATGTTTTTGTCAAAGGACATCCCTATCGTGCGAGCTATGACACCTGGATGCGACTAGCAGACTATTCTCCCAATGATTTCTCTGATTTCATTATAGGGCGTTGGATGGATCCAACGATCAAAGGTTATGAAGGTATGAGAGATTTTAAAAAATCTCCTCTCAGTAATGAATCTGTATTAACTATTTATCATCATTTGCCAGTAAGTTCAGTTAATAAAGGCAACACAAACCAACAAGCGATTGCGTATTCAAAGCAAGCAGTTTCACGATTACTTGCTGGTCTCAACCCATTTTTACAAAAAACTTGGGGTACTCGTTTTGAAGTCCTAGATGTAGAAACATCGCGTTGGCCTTATGGAATGCATATAGCTACTCCTGGGTTTTATATCCATGATGCTAAAATTTTAAGAATTCCTTTTGGGCGTATCTTTTTTGCAAATAATAATATGGGAACACCTACAGTCGAAGAAGCGATGTTTCGCGGTCATTGCGCAGCTAACAATATTCTTTATCGTTTTAATCATCAATTTAAGCAGGAGTCTTGGACAGCTTGTCCTTTAGAGCCAATAGTGACACATTAGAGTTCTTTGTATTTTGTTGTTAATCGAGGCGCACCGAGTAACGAAGAGTAACAACAAAAGACGCAGGTTTGGAAAGAACTCTATTATTCCTCGCCCTCATCCGCATCACCCATATCAGTATCCTGCAACGGAATATTGCGGCTGGCATTGACTTGCTCGCGCAGCTCTTTTCCGGGTTTGAAGTGAACAGCGTATTTAGGTTCAGTAATCAGTTTTTCACCCGTTTTAGGGTTGTGGGCTTTGCGTGGTGGACGATAGTGTAAGCAGTAACTACCAAAGCCACGAATTTCGATGCGCCCACCTTGGCTTAAAACATCGCTCATTTGCTCAATAATGCTGTTAACGCTGAGCGCAATGTCTTTTTCTGGTAGGTGGGGTAATTGTTTGCTAATCTCGGCAATAAGCTGTGATTTTATTAGCATGATATTCAGCCGATGCTGCCTCCGTGTGAATAAGCTATTACTAAAGTATTTCCTTTAACTCTAACTATACTATATCTTTTGGGAAAAATCTACGCAATGTATTTTTTCTGCCCAGTTATTTTGCGCTAGGGTCTGTTGACATTTCGTAATGTAGAAATGTCAACAGACCCTATGAGATTTCAACTCTTTTCCATATAATGAGCGTTCTATCTTGAGTACTAGGTGAACAATGAAAATACTATTTCAATTAATGGCGATTTTATTCGCTGTATTAATCGCAAACCCAGTGTTTGCTGTGCGTGTTAATTCTATTTATAAGGCTTATTTGCCTGTTGCTTCTCAATCGGCAAAAGATCGCAGTCTTGCCGTGCCGCAGGGTTTTACTCAAGTTTTGGTAAAAGTGACGGGTAATAGTCGCATTCTTGATAACCCCAGCGTAAAAGTCTGGTTAAAAAATGCAGAAACATATATAGAAGAATATAGTTACAAAGCTCAAGGGAATAAATCCAGTTTTCCCTATTTATTAGAATTAAATTTTGATCCCGAAAGTATAAATAAATTATTGCTTGATGCAGGTATTCCGACGTGGGGACAAAATCGTCCACTGATTTTGGTATGGGTTGAATTTGATGGTCCTGATCATCCTGCGGAAATTATAGGAAGTGATGCGGATGGTGAATTGCCTACATTGTTAAAGCAGTTCAGTGATCAACGTGGTCTTCCCATGTTGTTACCAATGATGGATGTCACTGATCTAAATCAAGTTGCAGTAAATGATGTTACAACCATGTCCTTGCCTACTTTACAAAATGCGTCAAAACGTTATGGGAATGATGCATTATTGGTTGGCCATATCACGGAAGGTGACTTAACAAGGAGTCGATGGAAATTAACCATGGGTAATAATCAATGGGCTTGGGCGATTTCTGGCAAAGATCTTCCCGAAGTATTATCTACTGTAATTAACAATGTTGCAGACAATTTAGCTTCTCGCTACGCAGTTGTGCTTTCCAATAATGTACAGACGGAATTGACTTTGAACGTGGCAGGCGTGAAACAAGCCGCTGATTTAACCCAATTGATGACTAATTTGCAACGCTTATCACCTGTTGCTGAAGTGCGGTTAGTGCGTGTGTCAAATGAGGGTGTGGTTTTAGGTGTGAGTTTGCGAGGAAGTAAGCAAGCTTTCATTCAGGCTATTGCACTCGTAAAATTGCTAAAGCCGCAAACCGGGGTAACTGCAGATGAAAATACCCTAAATTATCTCTGGGCGGCAGAATGAAAGCACAAACAACAAATAAATTATCTATTATTATTTTAGCGTTAATTGCGTTTGCATTATTGTATTCGTTATCACCTATTTTAACGCCATTTTTAGTTGGAGCATTGTTAGCGTATTTAAGTGATCCGTTGGTTACGCAATTAATGCGCTTACGGTTACCACGCACCTTGAGTGTAGTAATCGTATTTTTGATCTTGGTCGCGATTGTGCTTGCCTTAGTCTTATTGCTTATTCCACTTATCCAAAAACAAATTATGATCTTAATTGACGTTGTTCCTAAAGCAGCTTTTGATATCCAAAATATTGTTTTGCCCTGGCTAAATGCGCATGTTGGGAATATTGAAGGCTTGAATATCGATTCGTTAAAAGCATCATTAATGGAGAATTGGAAAAGTGCTGGTAATGTTGTTGCTTGGGCGTGGGAAGCAGTATTAAAGTCAGGACATGCTTTGTTTGAATTATTGCTGAATTTGATTTTAATTCCAGTCGTGACATTTTATTTATTACGGGATTGGAAAATATTGTTAAGCGGCTTAGATAGTTTATTGCCAAAAAGAATTGAAAAAACAGTTGTGCAGTTAGTGACTGAGAGTGATGCTGTATTAAGTGCTTTTTTTCGTGGCCAATTATTAGTGATGTCAGCGTTAGGTATTTATTACTCTATTGCGCTTTCTGCCGTTGGCTTACAAGTTGGATTAATTATTGGTTTGATGATTGGATTTGTTTCTATTATTCCTTATTTAGGTTTAATCATGGGTCTTTCAGCAGCGATTATTGCTGCCATTGTGCAGTTTGGCACAATCACAAGTGTTTTGTCGGTATGCGTCGTCTTTATTATTGGGCAAGTACTCGAAAGTGGTTTTTTAACACCAAAATTAATTGGTGATCGCATTGGTTTGCATCCCGTGGCAGTTATCTTTGCAGTACTCGCAGGTGGTATGTTATTTGGCTTTTTCGGTGTGTTATTAGCATTGCCAGCTGCTGCTGTCATTATGGTGATACTGCGATATTTGACGGAACGCTATCGTCACAGTGAGCTTTACCAATCATGAAATACACAGCGATTAATCAACTTACGCTGGGTGTTAGCTTAAAAGATGAAGACACGTTTGCAAATTATTATGTAGGTAAAAATCAACATTTAATCGAGGAATTAAAAAAGTCTGCACGCGGAGAAGGTCAGCGCGTGATTTATTTTTATGGTACAGAAGGCGAAGGATGCACGCACTTACTACAAGCGTGTTGTCATGAATCCAATCAATATCAGCAAGGTTCTGTTTACATTCCGTTAGCAAATTTAAGCGATTTTACTCCAGAAATTTTTTCTGGATTGGAAGAGCTGCAATTAATTTGCATTGATGATGTGCAGAATATTGCAGGTAAGCCAGCGTGGGAAGAAGCATTTTTTCATTTGTATAATCGCATCCATGATACTGGAGGATGCTTGATAGTAACAGCAAATGTATCACCCAAATTATTAAAATTTGTATTGCCCGATGTGGTATCACGTTTAGCATCCGGAGTGGTTTTTCAATTACAGGCATTGACGGATGAGGAAAAATTGCAAGTACTCGTGATGCGTGCGGAACGGCGTGGTATGACTTTGTCGGAAGAAGTTGGAAAATTTATCTTAACCCACAGTCCGCGACACATGTCGACTTTGTTTGCTGTGCTGGATACGCTAGATAAGGTTTCGCTGGTTGCGCAGCGTAAATTAACAATTCCGTTTGTGAAGGGAGTGTTGCATAAATGAAATTTACGCTACTATAGCGAAATTTAGCAATTAACTGGAGTGTAGCATGGCAGAGATAAAGCAAATCAGAGCGCTGGAAGTGTTAGATTCCCGTGGCAATCCCACCGTTGAAGCCGAAGTTATTTTGACGAGTGGCGAAAGTGGACGCGCAATTGCACCTTCTGGTGCTTCAACAGGTTCACGCGAGGCGTTGGAGTTGCGTGACAAAGATTCAAAGCGTTATCTCGGTAAAGGTGTGCTAAAAGCGGTAGCAGCAATTAATGGAGAAATTGCAAACGCTTTACGTGGTATGGATGTGCTGAATCAAGAAAAAATAGATCATGCATTGATAGAACTAGACGGTACAAAAAATAAAGAACGTTTAGGGGCTAATACTTTATTAGCAGTTTCGCTGGCAGTTGCTAAAGCAGCGGCTGCGTCACGTAAGCAACCTTTATACCAATATCTCGGCGGTAAAGGTCCCTTTGTGTTGCCAGTACCGATGATGAATATCATCAATGGTGGTGCGCATGCGGACAATAATCTCGACATTCAGGAATTTCTGATTTTGCCAGTGGGCGCAAAAACATTTCCTGAAGCATTACGTTGTGGAGCGGAAATATTTCAACATTTAAAACAAGTATTGCATGAACGTGGTTTAAGTACGAGCGTAGGTGATGAAGGTGGTTTTGCACCTAATTTGCCGAATAACGAAGCCGCTCTTGACGAAATTTTAACGGCGATTAAAGCAGCCGGTTATCAACCCGGAAAAGATGTTTACTTGGGATTAGATGTGGCGAGTAATGAACTGTATCATAACGGTAAATATCAATTGGGTGCAGAAAAGAAAAATTTAACCGCAAAAGAATTCGTGGGTTATCTTGCGCGCTTAGTTGAGCGTTATCCTATCATTAGCATTGAAGATGCAATGGCTGAAAATGATTGGGAAGGTTGGCGCTTGCTAACCGAGCGTTTAGGTAAAGAAATTCAACTAGTGGGTGATGATGTATTTGTAACAAATACAGAGTTACTCCAAAAAGGAATTACTCAACATATCGCGAATGCTATTCTCATCAAGTTAAATCAAATTGGAACATTGACTGAAACACTCGCGGCTATTCAGATGGCGAAAAAAGCGCATTACAATACGATTATTTCACATCGCTCGGGCGAAACAGAGGATACAACGATTGCAGATTTAGCCGTTGCAACGAATGCAGGGCAAATTAAAACTGGATCGCTCTGCCGTACCGATCGTGTTGCGAAGTATAATCAATTATTACGCATTGCAGATGCATTGGGTGATAAAGCACAATATGCGGGATTCAAGGTGTTTTCACAATTTAATTGTTTTGCAGATAAAGAGCTCTTCAGATAATTATTTTGGGTTATAGCATCTCATCTTGCCATCATCTCAATGCGTTCTTCAATCGCAAAAGCTCGATGTACAATGCAAGTACACCTGCGCTTTTGCTCAATCAGAACGCATTGATCTAATGGCAATATGAGCGCTATAATCCAAAATAATTATCTGAAGAGCTCTTAGAGATGCCAAATTAATGCGATTTCATTTTCTAAAAATAGTGCCCATTTTTTTGATTGTAGTATTGATTTTTTTTCAATGCCGATTGTGGTTTCAATCGGGTGGTCTTTTAGATATGCGACAGTTAAAAAAACAATTATCGTTACAGATGCAAGAAAATGATAAGCTTAAAAAACGTAACGAAATGTTAATGCAACAAGTTGAACGGTTGCAAAAAAATCCAGACACGATTGAAGGACATGCGCGTGGTGAATTAGGGATGGTTAAAAAAGGTGAAACGTTTTATCAAGTGGTAAGATGACGTTCGCATTAGTAGGGGCAGACCTGTGTGTCTGCCCATTTAGTTAAGGCAGGTACATGAAAATTTTAATTAGCAACGACGATGGATTTTTAGCTCCTGGAATAAATTTACTTGCAAAAGTATTGGGTGAAATTGCGGATATTACAGTGGTTGCTCCTGACCGCAATCGTAGTGGTGCCAGTAACTCACTGACACTCGATAATCCATTGCGTATTGTCACCACAACAGAAAATGGTTTCATTAGTGTGAATGGTACACCCACAGACTGCGTGCATTTAGCAGTAACCGGATTACTAAAACAAATGCCTGATATGGTAGTTTCAGGTATCAATGAAGGCTCCAATTTGAGTGACGATGTTTTGTATTCAGGAACAGTTGCCGCAGCCACAGAAGGGCGATTTTTAGGATTACCGTCGATTGCAATTTCTCTAGCAGGTCCTAAATGTCAGTATTATGAAACCGCAGGAAAAGTGGCAAAAATGCTAGTTCAACATTTGGAAGCGGATCCTTTACCGTCGGATACTATTTTAAATGTGAATGTACCCGATGTTCCATTTTCTGAGCTGCATGGTTTTCAAGTCACACGACTTGGCACACGACATATTGCTGAGCCCACGATTAAAACAGTCGATCCTCGTGGCAGACGAATTTTTTGGATTGGACAGCCAGGTCCAGAAGAAGATGCGGGTCCGGGTACTGATTTTTATGCTGTGAATATGGGATATGTGTCAATTACTCCCTTACACCTCGATTTAACACATTATAAAGTGTTTGACCAATTGTCAGGCTGGGTGCGCTCACTAGAAGAAACAGGATAACTTGCGAAAATAGGATTATGCGTGCGTATTATCCAATTTTTTATCATTGCTTTGATCTTATGCGCACTAACAGCGTGCGCGAGTGGCCGTAAACATTTTGCACCGGTCACGGAAATTAGCACTATAGATGTCATTCCCAGAACGGGTGGTTATGAAGTTGCGCGTGGCGATACCATTTACTCTATTGCTTGGCGTTATGGCTTAGATTATCGTCATCTGGCAAAGCTCAATGGCATTCAATCTCCTTATCATATTGGAGTTGGGCAAATAATTCGCTTGAATAATAGTTTTGCGCCAATAAGGCAGCAAGCTGGAGCTACTAAGGTTGCTACATCCAAGAAAGTATCACGCAAGAAAGTATCAGATATTGTTTCTCATAAACATAAACGCTCTCGCTCCAAATCGCGTTCTATAGTGACAGAGAGAGAACCTACACAAAGGGTAACACGTTGGCATTGGCCAGCTCGCGGTCCCATTGTGGGTAGATTTTCTTCCTTGAATAAGGGGATTAATATTGCTGGACGCAAAGGCGATCCCATTTTTTCCACTGCTACAGGCAAAGTTGTGTACAGTGGCAATGGCTTGCGTGGTTATGGAAATCTCATCATTATTAAACATAACAACTTATATTTAACAGCCTATGCGCATAATAATGCGATGTTAGTTAAAGAAGGTGCTTGGGTAAAAAGGGGGCAAAAAATTGCCACCATGGGAAATACTGGAACACGGCGCGTGATGCTACATTTTGAAATTCGCCGCGGTGGTCAACCTATGAATCCGTTGAAGTATTTGGCGTCACGATAATATTTTTTGTCTGGGAGGTGGAAAAAAGGTATAATTCAAGTAGTTAGTGTTCTTTTTAGCTCGTCATTGCGAGCCTCACGCCTTAGGTGGCAATCCAGAATGGTGACAAGTTGTAGGCAGTACTGGATTGCTTCGCCGCAAAAGGCGCTCCTCGCAATGACGGCGTTATAATTTTTTATACCTAGGAAAACACCAATGCCGCGAAAAAGTAAAAAAGAAAATGATCAGTCGCGTACCACTGCAAAAACAGAAGAAAAAAAAGAAAAAGTATCCTCTGAAAGTGAAGCAGAAGATTTTGCTGATGTGACAGTTGCAGATGAAGTAGAACTTGTCGCAGTTGCAGCAGAAGCCGCAGTGGTAGAAGCTGAAATTGCTGCTGAAGTGGAAAAAGAAGCAAAAAAAACCCGCACTCCTACCTCAACAAAAGCCTCTGACCCAACACAAATTTATCTCAGTGAAATTGGGTATTCGCCATTGTTAACACCCGAACAAGAAGTCTATTATGCGCGTTTAGTGCAGAAAGGAGATAAAGCAGCGCGTGCAAAAATGATTGAAAGTAATTTACGTTTAGTGGTAAAAATTGCACGTCGCTATTACAAACGCGGACTGGAATTTTTAGACTTGATTGAAGAAGGAAATTTGGGTTTATTACGTGCTGTTGAAAAGTTTGATCCGGAACGTGGTTTTCGTTTTTCAACCTATGCAACTTGGTGGATTCGACAAACCATTGAACGCGCAATCATGAATCAAACTCGCACTATTCGTCTTCCCATTCACGTGTTAAGAGAATTAAATACATATTTATCTGCTGCACGTGAATTAATGAAAACCGGAGATCATGAACCTACTTATCAAGATATCGCAGATGCTGTGCATAAACCCGTTGAAGATGTGAAAGACATGTTAGAACTCAATGAGCACGTGATTTCATTGGATTCTATTATTGGTACAGAAAATAATACGGGCAGGCCATTGCTGGATGCGATTGCAGATAAGCATAAAGTAGACCCTGTTGATTTATTGTCAGATGAACGCTTAGCAAAAAATTTAGCGTCTTGTTTGCAAGAATTAAATGAAAAACAACGCGATGTATTATGTCGTCGCTTTGGTTTGGCCGGCTATGAGCGTGAAACCTTAGAAGAAGTGGGCCAAGCTATTGGCCTTACTCGCGAACGGGTCAGACAAATCCAAATGAGCGCACTCAAAGCATTGCGCGAGATTATGAAAAAGCACGGAATGAATAGCGAAAGCTGATCTAGGTAAAGATGTGCTCACTGTTGTTTTGGTTGGTAAACGTTTTGTAATTGTTGGTTTATATTATCCAGGGCAGAGGTAGCCCGCAAAATTTTCTATTTTTTCCATCAGGCTTGGTTTTGGAGTAGCCGCCTCTGCTGGAAGCCTTTGATAGCCGTTGTTTTGAGACCCGAATAGTGCACCTTTAAAATCTGAAACGGTTGCAGCGGTATTTGTATTGTTATTGTCGATAACAACTTCCGTAAGAGGGATTTCTGTTCTGCTGAAGAAATTTCGCCTGACCCAGTCCTTTTGGAATTTTCTATTGGTAGTTCTCCAATTAGCCATTAAAGTTAGATATGCAGTTCCAGCCAGAATAGCAAATTGGCAGCCTAAGTTTATCCAAGGATTATTTTTTTCTGAATACTTATCGATGTTTTGTAAGAAACATAGAAGGGCAAAAGCGATACTAAGGACATGAGCTATTGATTCCCCCACAAGAAGCGATTTTTGTGATTTTGTCATCGTCTTAGTAACAAGTCTTTTTTGCACTTCTAGTTTCTGTTCGCTATTGAGCTCGGACCCTGGTTCAGAATCTCTGTTGACCACTGTATGAGACATAATTGCACCAAAAGTTGCAGGAGTCCCAATGACACTACCAGCAATAAGAGCGGGGAGAGACATGTCGAGATATCTGCGAAGTAGATGATAATTATTCACTCTTGCTATTTCGTTTGCGGTTTCACTCAAGAAATAAGCAATCGCTAACCAAATACCCGGCAATTCAATCACGCTGCTAGCAATTGTCCATTTATCTGGGCAGAAGCCACGGGCAGGTTTGTTGTTATCCACTTCTTCAGGCTTATTTTCTGCTTTCTTTTCATCTTTATAGCCAGTATAGGATTGGAGAATTGCCTCAAGATACGCTCTCAAGTTAGCCCATTCTCCAAATATGCCAGTAATAGCTGTACTGGCTGCAAGTGTTAGGAATGCAGTTTTATGTGTCCCCGCATGTTTATCTTCACGAAGAATAAGATTTATATACAATAGCATACTCTCGCTGATGCCAACGAGAAAACTAGCTAGTAGGGCTCCATTTTTTAAACGGAAAATTGATTTTTCACGAAAACTTAATGATGAAGCTTGAGGAGTTGTTGAGCTGTGTTGATCCGAGACGGTATCACTCGCTTGTCCACGAAATAAAGGGGCTATCAAACTGTTTTCCGAACTAGCAGAAGACGAGTCATTTGCACTATCAGGGGCAATATTATCCAGTTCAACGTCTGGAGTAGCTGAGCTATCTAGATTTTCTTCTTGGTTTACTAGATTAAATCGAAAGCGTACCCAAGAGACAAAGAGTGAGAGGGGAGATAGTACAAAGAAAATATAGGCTGCTGTGCTAGATAACCCCAGGAACTCAGGGTTATTTTCTGGATTATTAAATTTATCCCAATATTGAACGCAAGAATGAATGGTTGTAAATGCTATTAGAGCGTCTGCTATAGCTGCTTTTTTTGTATCGCTATTAGCTTTTTTTATTTCGACAATTCTGCCAGTAGGCATGGTTGGACAGAGTAACTCTTTCACGCTTGATAGTGCTTCACATATTCTTGTTGTTATTGGCTTTGGCGCTGCCTCAAGTTCGGCCATTGCTTCAGCGGGTCCTGCTGAGCGGTAATTCTTTAGTCGTGTAAAAATAGAAGACAGCATAAGACTCTCGTTTTGTAATTATTAAATGAGAATGATAATCATTTGTAAATAAAATGCAAACAAAATGTTATCACTTTGTATTTTTTATTATATTTTGGTCAAATTTTATATATTAAACACTTTTTCTATCTTTTTTTCAACAGAAACGTTTTTTAGTTTAACATAATAAGGTAGGCCATTGCGGTAGGGAGGATAGTCTTCACCATTAATCAGGGGCGATAAATACTCACGACAAGCGGCGGTGATACCAAAGCCATCGTCGGTAATGTAATGACGAGGGATCTTAACTTCGATATTAGCTACTTTTTCTAATGGAGCTTCACCAATGCTCCAACGATACGGCTTATTCGATTCACGTACAATAATGGGCATGACAGCGTTTTTACCGGCTAATGCGAGTAATACAGCCGCTTTCCCCACAGCATAAGCTTGTTCAACATCGGTTTTGGATGCGATGTGACGAGCAGAGCGTTGTAAATAATCGGATAAAGCCCAGTGATATTTATAGCCAAATTTATCTTTGATGAGTTTGGCAATGACAGGTGCAACACCGCCGAGCTGTTTATGACCAAATGCATCAACAAGCCCTGCATCGGCAATAAATGTACCATCGAGATTGTGTAAGCCTTCTGAAACGACAATAGCACAATTACCGTATTTTTTAACGCACTGATCGACACGCGCTAAAAAAACTTCCGGATTAAAAGGAATTTCTGGCAATAAAATAATGTGTGGCGCATCACCTTCTTGTTCTGCTGCAAGACCGCTTGCTGCTGCAATCCATCCAGCATGGCGTCCCATGACTTCTAGAATAAAAACTTTGGTTGAAGTGAGGGCCATGGAAGCGACATCGAGCCCGGCTTCTTTGATAGAAGTTGCAACATATTTTGCAACGGAACCAAAGCCAGGAGAATTGTCTGTGAAGGGTAAATCATTATCTACCGTTTTAGGGATACCAATGCAGGTGATAGGGTAGCCCATGGTTTGGCTGATTTGTGAAACTTTATATGCCGTATCTTGTGAGTCGCCACCACCATTATAAAAAAAGTAGCGGATATTATGCGCGGAAAAAACTTCAATTAATCGTTCATACTGCGCACGATGTTTTTCTAGGGTGCCTAATTTATGTCGGCAAGAACCAAACGCACCTGCGGGGGTGTGGCGTAGCGCAGCAATAGCTTCATCGGAATCATAAGAAGTGTCGATTAAATCTTCAGTGAGTGCACCAATAATCCCATTTCTCGCTGCAAAAACAGTGCCAATTTTGTCTTTATTTTGTCGTGCTGTTTCGATGACGCCGCATGCAGAAGCATTAATCACTGCAGTGACACCGCCAGATTGGGCATAAAGCGCATTGTATTTTTCCATGGTATTGTCAGCTCCGAATAAGGGAATGAAATCATAATACTGTTTTTTGTTTAGAGATCAAGTAGGGTCAAAGCGAGATCATATCATTGAAGTTAGATCGAAGCCCCGTCATGCGAGCATGTGCTTTTCATGCGAAGCAATCCAGGGGAACGTTTTTGTGCTTCTGGATTGCCACGCCCGCGCAAAAAAGCGCGCGCGGGCTCGCAATGACGGGGCTTCGATCTAACTTCAGCGCTCGCACGTGTGGCAGGTTACCCCAAACTTGCAATTGGTTTGATAATCCGTTTGCGTAGGGCTTTTCTGAAAGAAAAAGATTTGTTGAGTTCAGCGACATGAACGCTACTTGCTAATACAAAATCAATATTGAGTTTTTTTGCGAGGCACAATATTTCAGTTTTAGCTTTGCCAGTGATTAGCCATCGATCTTGTTTTTCAACGTTAAGCGTATTGCTGATCGTGGCAAGTGTTTTATCCGCATTTTGGTAATATTCTTGTGTTAATTTCACCATCGAAGGAATATTAAAATAATAAACAGGCATGCTCGGTATCACGTGCACTAAGCTAAGTTTGATTTTAAAGCCTTGGGACGCGGATTGATGAAGAGCTTCTTTGATAAGAGTAATCTCTGCATCCGTGGTAGAATTAGTCACTAGTAAAACATGTTTTTGCGCATCCATGACACTACTTTCTCCATGTAACTCTTTTTATCTTAAAGCTTAGGGGATAAACATAATCTCATTATTTATGGTAAATGAAAATTGGAAAAAGCCATGGGAAATCTAGCTGATTTCCCCGGGAAGGTTTAGGGTTTTTACTATGTGCCCACCACTTTTAAAAATTGCCAAGTTGATATCAGTTTTTGACAAAAGTAGTACAATGTTATATAATTAGCATATGAATAAGAAAAACAATCAATTTGATTTTTCGGCTGAAAAAAATCAGCAGCTTATAAACGAGCGAGGTATTAGTTTTGAAGAAGTAATTGCAGCGATAGTGGAAGGTAATATATTAGACATATTACCCCACTCTAACCCTGCAAAATACCCTAACCGAAAGATATATTTACTTAACATTAATAATTATGCGTATTTAGTTCCTTTTGTTAAGAAAGATGAAAATACTGTTTTTCTAAAAACTATCTTTCCTCATCGTAAATTGACTAAGCCATATTTAAGAGGTGATAAACATGAAAATGAAAAAACGTGATATTTTTGATGTTAAATTAGATAAAGAAGAGCAAGCGATTAGCGATGCTCTAGATAAGGGTACATTAAAAAGCGTCAGTAATTTAAAAGAAGAAATGGCTTTTGCACGAGAGGCTGCTGCCAATTACTTTCGCAAAGACGCTCGTGTAACACTTCGCCTTTCCAATCTTGACTTAAACCGCTTGAAACAAAAAGCAGCTTATAAAGGATTGCCTTATCAAACCTTTATCGCCAGTGTATTACATGAATACGCAGCAGGGCATTTCAAAGAAGTTAGTTAACATTTTGCGGTAATACTGCCGAATTTAGGTTAAACAGTATTCCGCGACATTACAGCGAGCATCAAAGCAACACTGAGCTATTGTTCGTAAGCACCAATTTGACCAACTCAGAAACGGATTTAACTCCCATTTTTTTCATCACACTCGCTCGGTGTGCTTCTACTGTTTTTAATGAAATGCCGAGTTCAGCAGAAATGATTTTGTTTTGTTTGCCTGCCACAATGCCATTTAAAACTTGAATTTCACGTGGTGATAATAAAGCAAGTTTAGCTTCAGCTTGTGCGTTTTCCTGTTGCTTTTCACGACTCGTTGCATCGGCGCGTAATGCTTTGTTAATGCTTTCCAGTAATACTTGATCGTTAAAAGGCTTAGTCAAAAAATCAACGGCGCCCGCTTTCATCACACGCACAGCAAGAGGAATATCACCGTGACCACTAATAAAAATAATGGGTAAGAAAGGTGAATTGAATGCAGATAATTTCGTTTGTAATTCGGGCCCACTCATGCCGGGCATGCGCACATCGAGTAGTAAGCAACCATGTTGATAGGGATCATATTGATCCAGAAAATCTTGCGCGCGCGTAAATGTTTTTGCTTTTAAACCTACTGATTGAATAATCCATGATAATGATTCCACCATGGCTTGATCATCATCAACAACATAAACAATTGCTTCCATGTTTGCTCCTAATGCTAATGAATGGGTAAAGTGAACCGAATCCAACTTTGATTCGTGTGTGTATTCGGGTTAATGGTAAATTGCCCACCGTGTGCTTCAATAATCGAACGACAAATGGCTAAACCCATTCCTCTTCCTTTTGCTTTGGTAGTGAAAAAGGGTTTGAATACTTGGCTAATGCTATCTTTTGAAAAACCCGGACCCGAATCTGTTACACCAATTTCAATGGTATTTTTATCGATGGGTTTGGTTTTAATTTGAATGCGTCGTTTACGCGGATCTGTTTCTTGCATGGCTTCAAGCGCATTTTGAATTAAATTTAAAATCACTTGCTGCAATTGAATTTTGTCAGCAGAAATTAATGGCGTTTCTTTCGCGAGATCAAAATCCACTTTGGTTTTGGATGCAGTTAAATCATTCCTTAAAAAGCTCACCGTTTCACGTAAGATGCTATTTATTTTGCAAGGTGTTTTAAATAACTCTCCTTTACAGAAAAAGTTTTTGAGATGCTGAATCACTTCGCCAGCACGTTCCGCTTGCGCTACCGCTTTTTGCATAATTTCGATGAGTTGAGTTGGATTATGTTGGCCTTGTTCTAGATAATGAACACACCCACGTGTGTAATTAACAATGGCAGCGAGAGGTTGGCTAATTTCATGCGCCATACCAGAAGCCATTTCTTCCATGGTGCTCAGGCGAAAAACATGAGCTAATTGCTGCCCGCGCAAGCGTGCTTTTTTATCGAGTATACGATCAGTGACATCGCGAGACGCAGATTGTATTTCTTTAATCGTATTCGTTTGCTCATCGTAAATAATGCGAATATTACTCTCGAACCAATGATAATCGCCATCTTTACGGCGCATGCGATAAGTGGCAATGTGGTTGGAATTGGTTTTGCGACGCATAAAAGTCTTTTTTAATTTACCAATATCATCGTGATATAAAAACTTGTAAATATTACGCCCGATTAATTCCTCAGGACTAAAACCCAGTAATGTTTTACAGGAAGGAGATACGTAAAGATAAACTCCGTCGGATGTGTGACGAGAAATAATGTCGGTAGCATTTTCTGCTAATAAATGAAAGCGCAGTTCACTCTCGCGTAATACTTGTTCCATTTGTTCTTGAAAAGTGAAGTGTTTAATCGCTAATGAGTTAGTCAGGTATTGTATTTCCAGAGACTCACGTAGATTTTGGTTGAGTGTCTCAGTGGTTTGTTGCAATTCTGCAATCGTATTTTTATACGGAGACACATTATGATGCGTAAGCAAGGTAATCAATTTCGCTTGGGGTGGTGAAATCAGTATGGCATGCGTTTTGCAAAAGCCTTTAATGCCATTTTTGCGTACGAAATGTGTTTCTGCATTCCATTTTTTTTCTTGCGATAATGTTTCTTGAATGATTTTCTGGAAAGGATAATTTTGTACATAGACTAAATTGATGGATCGACCTAAAACCTCTTTTCTAGAGTAGCCAAATAGAGAAGTGGCTCCCTGATTCCAATCAATAATTCGTCCGGTTTTATCAACTAAGACAGCGCTGTCTGGCAATGCTTCAAATAAGATTCGCGCATCGTCACTGTTCATCCGTGATTTACCCCCCGCGTTATTGTCCTTGGGTTTTAAACCTAAAATTGAAGGTTACGCCATTTTGTAATAATATCACACTCATGATAGAGAGAGTAATATAGCTCTTCAGATAAATAAATTGGTATTATAGCGCTCAGATTGCAAGATATTGAAACGTTTCGATTGAAAAAAAGCGCAGGCGTACTTGTTTGTCCGTCGAGCTTTTTTGATTGAGAAACGTTTCAAGATCGATGTAAGATGAGAGCTAGAATATCAATTTATTTATCTGAAGAGCTATGTATGCGAATTCATATTTTAGGTATCTGTGGCACCTTTATGGCAGGTATTGCTGTATTGGCAAAACAAAGTGGCCATGCTGTCAGTGGGTCAGATATCAATGTATACCCACCCATGAGTACGCAATTAGAAGCGCAGGGTATCCATTTGTTAAATGGTTATGACCCAGCACATATTGATCCTAACGTGGGCTGTGTTATCGTGGGAAATGTGATACGGCGTGGTAATCCAGCGATGGAATATGTGCTTGAACAGCAAATTCCTTATGTTTCGGGCCCGCAGTGGTTAGCAGAGAATATTTTAAAGACTCGCTGGGTTTTAGCCGTTTCGGGTACTCATGGTAAAACAACAACGACCGGTATGTTAGCTTGGATTTTGGAGTATGCAGGAAAGCGTCCGGGTTTTCTCATTGGTGGAGTACCAGAAAATTTTGCCGTATCCGCGCGTATCGGTGAAGAGCCTTTTTTTGTGATTGAAGCAGATGAATACGATAGCGCATTTTTTGACAAGCGTTCTAAGTTTATTCATTATCATCCCAAGACCTTAATAATGAATAATCTTGAATTTGATCATGCCGATATTTTTCCCGACTTAGCAGCGATTAAACAACAGTTCCAATATTTAGTACGGACAGTACCAAGTAATGGATTAATTATTCGTCAAGCGCAAGATGAGAATCTTAAAGATGTTCTAGAAACAGGATGCTGGACACCGATTAGCACTTTCTCTATGACCCATGGCAATTGGCAAGCAAGATTAAAGTCACCAGAGGGCAGTCATTTTGAAGTCTATTTTAATCAAACTCTTGTTGGGGAAATAAAATGGGGTTTATTAGGGAAGCATAATGTAGAAAATGCCTTAGCTGCTATTGCTGCCGCTGTACATGCAGGAGTCACTCCAGCAGTGGCTGTTGCAGCATTACCCCTGTTTAAAAATGTAAAACGCCGCTTAGAAGTGATAGGCCAAGTGAATAACATTACTATATATGATGATTTTGCCCATCATCCCACAGCCATTGCGACCACATTGGCAGGTTTGCGTGCCAAAATTGGTAAGTCAAGAATCATAGCAGTGCTTGAGTTTGGTTCGTATACAATGCGCACCGGGGTGCATAAAGATGCAATGAAAGATGCATTGCGTACGGCAGATCAGATTGTTTGTAAGCGACCTGATACAGACTGGGGTTTAGAAAAAGCATTAAGTGAATTTACTCAACCAACTGCTTTATATGACAATATTGATAGCCTTTTGAATGGACTTGTTACGCAATTGAAATCAGGTGATCATGTTGTCATTATGAGTAATTCGGGGTTTGGTGGGATTCATCAAAAATTATTACGTAAATTAGAAACAATAACTGTGGAATGAAGTAAATGAAAAAAGACCAACCCATTGATAGTTTACACTTTACTCGCAGCGGAGCAGTATTAGGCTTAGTGTCTTATATTGTTTTGGCTATTATTGTTGCGGCGGTGTTTGTATGAAAAAAATAAAAATTGAAATCAGTGCTCAATCACAGTATTTACGCGATCAATCCACTCCAGAAAAACAGCGATTTCTATGGTCTTATGAGGTAACCATTGCTAATCAGAGTGAGGAAATCGTCCAACTATTAAATCGTGTTTGGCACATTACTGACATGACTGGCAAAGTCGAAGAGATCCGTGGTCCAGGGGTGGTTGGATTACAACCCATTATCAAACCAGGAAAACACTTTACTTATAATAGTTTTTGTCAAATCTCAACACCCCAAGGCGCGATGGAAGGTTACTATGAAATGCAAACGTTAGACGAAGTGCATTTCATGGCTGAAATACCTAAATTTGTTTTGTCTAGTCCTGATTCTGTTTCTGCGGAGTTTCGGTCGAGGTTGCATTAATGACCCAAAAAATATGTCTTGTTACCGGTGCAAACTCTGGCCTTGGAAAAGAAATCGCACGACGGCTTGTTTTAGCAGGTGCGCATGTCATCATGGTGTGTCGTAATGCGGAAAAAGGTAGAGCTGCTCTCGAAGAAATTAAGACCACATCGGGTTCAAAATCGGTTGATCTTTTGATAGCAGATTTATCTTCACAAACAGAAATTCGATCACTTGCTAAAACCATTCACGGGCATTATCCCATACTTCATGTTTTAATTAATAATGCGGGAGTTGCTCTTTACAAAAGAAAGCTTTCTCCCGATGGGATTGAAATGACACTGGCTACAAATTATTTAGGTCCTTTGCTGCTTAGCAATTTATTATTAGATTTGCTAAAGAAAAATGCACCAGCTCGAATTATTAATATTTCATCGTCAAGTCATAAATGGGCAAAAATAGATTTTGATGATTTGCAGTACGAGCATAAAAAATATCGATTTTTCCAAGTGTATGCACAATCCAAATTGTTTGTGAATATTGCTACATTTGAATTAGCTCGAAGGCTTGAAGGTACAGGTGTCACAGTGAATTGCATTCATCCGGGCGCAGTCAACACGAATCTTGGCAGTGATTCTGTTAATAACAAAGTGTTAAAGTTTATGGATAAAGCGATTAAATTCTTTTTCATTTCACCGGAAGAAGCAGCAAAAGCCCCCGTTTATTTAGCCATTTCTCCTGAGGTGGAGGGTGTGACAGGAAAATATTTTTTGAAAAATAAGATGACTCTAGCAAGCCCGCTTTCTTATGATCCCGTTTTGGCAAAGAAGGTTTGGGAGGTGAGTGAGACATTTTTAAAATTTTTACGAGGGTAATATCCTATGCAAGCTGGTAATTCTCAAAATCAATCGTATAGTGAAAGCTAAGCTCAGCTAGTGAGGGAATGAACGGAGCAGAATAAAGGTTAATACTGATATTGTGGATTGCCCGGTTTATATGTATAATTTTAATTCAAATAATTACTTAAAGGATATTAACGATGCAACAAAGAATAGATGTAGCACCTCTTGTAGCAACAGCAGAAAATGTTCAAGCTAAAGTAGCTCAATTTCTTCGATATGAGCTTGCAGACTGTAATGCTTGCAGATCTCCTTTTTGGCGAAGACAGTCAAGTAAGCAGATCATGGATGATATTGAAAATATGTTTTCCCAATTATCTACAGAAGATAGAAAAAGCATATTAGATCTTTTTCAACCTTGGATAGAACGCCGCAAAGATTGGTATTATAAATTTTGTGGTGTATTTTCTTTTTTAGCTGTCGCAGGTTCAAGTGTAGGATTTGGACTTAGCCTTGCATATAGTGATAACAAAGCTTTTCAAGGGGCGATGGGAACAGGAATGTCTCTTCTTTTACTGCAACAATATGATAAGTGGAGCTATGATTTTAAATTTGATGCTTTGTATAATAGGTTATATCAAAAAGATCAAGATATTGTAAATACAAATACAAATACAAAGAATTAAACCATTAATGCACGACAGGGCCTGACGAACAGTTTGTGGGCAAAGACCGCTTTTGGGTCGTGCCCACCGTTCAATAATTATAATATCGATAAAACTTCTTAATCGCTTTTAGAAACTTAGACACTTGCGCAGGCGTAATTTTTATCTCATGCTTTTCAAGAATAGTTGTTCCACCCCAATCCTGATTAAATGTTTTGATTAAGATATTAATCACTTTGGGATCTTGAGTAATGACTGCAAGCTCACGATTATTATTGATGGATGCTCGGGTAAAATTAATTGAACCCAGTACGGCGCGTTTGTCATCAATAATCATCACTTTGGCATGAATATAATAATTTTTGCAATGGTGGAGAGTGACTCCGGATTTTTTTAAATACGCGAGTTGTTTGCTAGCGGCTTTTTTTGCATTAACAGACATTAAGATTTTTACTTTCACACCTGCGCGCGCTGCTTTTGCCAAGGCACCTATGATTTGATAATCGCTAATGTCTTGCGCGTAAATTTTAATTTCAGCTTTTGCTTCGCGAATAAGAGACAATAATTTTTCACGGCTGTTATTCGGACTCCAAATCAAATTTGGGTTTTTGACATGAACGTTTTCATGTTGCCAATCTGCGTTAAAAACAGAATTAATTTCTTGCAGCATAACTGGATCAGTAATGACTAATGCAAAGTTGCGGGTTTTCTTGAATGCAGAGTGAGTGAAATTAAATGTCATGACTAACGCCACTTGCTGGTCAAGTAACAACGTTTTCTGATGAGTTAATCTAAAATAAGGATTTGTTGATTTTAAATTAACACTGTTCGATTTAAATAAAGAGATAGCGGATTCATTTTCATCTTCATTTTTGTAAGGATGCGGTTCCAGTAAAATGCGAACGTTTTTACCAGCGGCTTTTGCTTGAGTGAATGCACGCATCAGTTCTCGGTCAGTAAAACCGTACATGACTAAATCAACAGATGATTTAGCGTGAGAAATGGCTGAAAGAATAGGAGTGCGGCCCATGTCAGGTTCGATGATAAGTTCATCGGCGAGACAAATAGAACAACAAATGAAAAGAAGTAAAAAAGATTTAAATAACGATAGCATTAAACTGTTTCTCTTCCCGCAAAAGCATGTGCGAGTGTGCCGCTATCAATGTATTCTAATTCACCACCGAGCGGAACACCATGCGCGATACGTGTGACTTTAATGGCATACTGTTTAACTAACTCAGAAATGTAATGAGCGGTTGCTTCACCTTCTACCGTTGGATTCGTAGCAAGAATCACTTCTTTGATCGTGGCAGGAGCGAGTAGAGCGCTGAGTTCTTTGATACCAATATCATCGGGTCCAATGCCATCCAGTGGAGATAGATGCCCCATCAACACAAAATACAAGCCACGGTAACTTCCCATATGCTCAACAGCAACCATATCAACAGGGTTTTCCACAACGCATAATAAAGAATGATCACGATGAGTAGAAGTGCAGAGTTTGCAGAATTCTGTTTCACTAAAAGTGCGGCAACGTTTACAGTGTTGAATAGCAAGCATTGCATCATGCAATATTTTTGCGAGTTGCTTGCCGTTTTCTCTGCCACGTTCTAACAATTGAAAAGCCATGCGTTGCGCTGTTTTGGGACCAACTCCTGGCAGGCATCGCAAGGCTTCAATGAGTTTTTCAAGTAATGGGCTAAACAGCATAGTTTTATGGCCGGCAGAGTAGAAATGTAAACTATTCTGGTGGTAATTCAAACCCTTCAGGCAACTTAATACCAGTCAATGCGCTCATCTTATCTCGGGTGCCTTTTTCGATTTTATCAGCTGCATCGTTAATCGCTGCTGCAATCAAGTCTTCGAGTATTGCTTTATCTTCTTTTAACACGCTAGGATCAAGAGTAACGCGTTTTGCATAGTGTTGGCCATTCATGACGATTTTAACCAATCCACCGCCGGATTGGCCTGTGACATCCATTTCAGCGATTTGTTTTTGAATTTCTTGCATTTTTTTCTGCATTTCTTGGGCTTTCTTCATCAGATCGCCTAAACCGGGTTTATTCATAGTAGCTTCACTCCTAAATATTTATATCAATTTGAGGGTAGGGATTTTAGCAGAGATATTGCGTTATCTCCAGAGACGAGAGGTTGTTAATTGACCTTTCAAGTCAACAGATTGTAGATTGTAGGGGTGGGCACGCTATCGTTTTGTCCACCCTACGAGTCAACAGCTTTAATAGAACTGACATCCAGCGTTGCACCAAATAAATCCATTAGCTTTTTTACATGCGCATCGCCTTGGATAGCTTCCGTGGCATTTGCGTGGCGAGCATCTGCTGCTTGCTGTTGGGCTTTTGCAGGCGTATCAATCACTTCGGTGGTGATATTAATGTCCAGTTTGATGGGTTGATTAAAGTGTTGGCTGAGTGCTTGTTCAATTCTTTCAGTAAGTTTTTTATTAAATAAAGGCTCATGTTGTGCGGATAATGCAAGTGAGATTTTATCTGTTGTCATGGTGACTAATGTGCAATTTGAAGCGAGTGCATGAGCAAGCCCAGAGAGTTCGAGTTGAGGAAGAATATCAGGCCAAGTGCCACTGACTTTTTTGGTTTCTGGCTTTTTTTCTTCGCGTGGCACAGGTGGTGGAGTAGAGAGCACTTTCGTTTTAGTAACAGGCATAGCAACAGTTTCTGCCGCTGGCTTAAACGCTAACATACGCAGCATAATCATTTCAAAGCCATGTTGCGGATTGGGGGCGAGAGGCAAATCACGTCGTCCAATGAGTGCGATTTGATAATAGAGTTGCACATCTTCAGCAGAAAAGAGAGTGGCCAATTGCTTAATCGTTGCATTTTGCTCCGGAAATTCAGCAACGACTTGCAGTAAACTCATTTGATGTAAAATAGATAATAAGTCTTCAAGTGCTTGATTAAAGTCAGGTGCAAGTTCTGCGAGAGAAGTCATTTCTTCAAGAAGTTTTTTACCATCCTGATTTGCAAGCGCATTTAATAAGCGGAAAATGTGGTCTTGCTCAATGCTGCCTAACATCTGTTGAACATCCAGTGTAGAAATTGTCTGTTGGCAGAAGGCAATGGCTTGATCGAGTAAGCTCAATGCATCGCGCACGCTACCATCCGCAGCACGAGATAATAGTTCTAAAGCAGGGTTTTCATATTTTATATTTTCTGAGGTGCAAATAAACTGTAACTGTTTTGCAATTTTTTCCGCAGGAACGCGTTTTAAATTAAATTGTAAGCAGCGTGAAAGTATAGTGATAGGTAAGCGTTTAGGATCCGTTGTTGCTAATATAAATTTAACGTGTTCCGGCGGTTCTTCCAATGTTTTGAGTAATGCATTAAAGCTGTGGCCAGAAAGCATATGTACTTCATCGATCAAATATATTTTGTAGCGACCCTGGGTGGGAGCGTATTGTACATTCTCAAGTAATTCACGTGTGTCTTCGACTTTTGTGCGCGAAGCACCGTCTACTTCAATTAAGTCAAGAAAGCGTCCCGCATCGACGGCTTGGCAAGCGCTACATTGACCACATGGCTTGGAGGTAACACCTGTTTCACAATTCAAACATTTTGCAAGTAAGCGACCCAGCGTGGTTTTACCCACACCGCGGGTGCCGGTGAAGAGGTAAGCATGATGTAAGCGTTGATTATCCAATGCATTAATTAACATGCGCAGGACGTGTTCTTGCCCTACCATGGCTTCGAAGGAGCGTGGTCGCCATTTTCGGGCTAGGACTTGATAGCTCTTCATGGGGTGGGTCTCAAACATTATGAATAGGTGGCAGCCAATACTAGCCTTGCTTCGGCACCCGAATTTGCTGTTACCGTTGCTTCCTTCCGGACCTGGCGGGGTTCACAACATATCGTCGCGAAGAGACCAGCTTGGCTACCGTAAAACTTGAGTATCTTGGCGGAGAGAGAGGGATTCGAACCCTCGGTACGCTATTAACGTACACACGCTTTCCAGGCGTGCTCCTTAAACCGCTCGGACATCTCTCCGGTTGTTCTAATATTTAGAATGGCGGTAAGGTTAAACGAGAATTCATGATTATGCAATCGGGTAATTTGGTGCATCCGATCCGTTTGGGCTATAACTAAATATCCCAGTCGCTTCTTTGGTCGCTGATATATCTTTTCTATTTCCCAAATGTACGGCGTGGAGTGGCATTTGTTTTATCAATAGTACTTTGCTCAGTAGATGTTTTTGATTTTTCTGCTCTTATTTTTTCGTTTAATTTTGCAAAGGATCTTTCTGCTTTACCTGATTCAGAGCCTACTTCATCTTGCTTGTTTTTGGATTTCAAATAAGGGTCATATTGTCCTAAAATCTCTTTACCTAGTTCATCCAATTCTTTATCTGCTACTTCTTTGCCTTCCAATACTTTGCTCTTCAATAGTTCATCCAATTTTTCCTTCGCTTCTTTGCCTTCAAATACTTTGCCCTCCCATTTGAATTTGACCTCTTTTTCGTCTGATATTTTTATTGCCCATCTTCCGTCTGGTATGATTACTTTGTTTTCGTCCTCTTTGTCATGCTCATGAAGGTACTCTATGTTTTCGAGCGCGTCGCATAAGTCCTCTTCCGAGGGGGATAAGTTCTTAAAACGAGAATTGAGCTTCCAACTAGAATTAGTTTTCTCTTCCTGGAGAGGGAAATAACTTTGGGTATGACCTCTGCTTGATGTGGTGGTTAAAATTGCTCTATAAACTTCTTCTGTCATAGGATATTTTGAAAATAAATCATTTAGATTAACATTGTTTAATTCTTTCGCATCAATGGTGTATTCTGTTTTTGAACCCTTATCATCAAGATAGTATTTAAGTTTTCCATTGTCATGATATAGTCGGAGATGAGTATCATCTGAAGGTAGTTTTTCTTTTTCGGAGGGCATTAAGAAGATGTCACACTCTTCTTTCTCTTTTCCTTCTCGTGTATCTCCAATTTTTCGTTGCAGGTCAATTTTGTTAAAAGCACTAGCAGCTGAACGATTTGCTTTATGAAGAGTTTCTAAAATTGAACTATGTTTTTCTTTGACCGTGTCATCTTCGAGGAATAAATCTAACGCATTTATGTTTTTAATTATTTTTTCACATGTTTTATCATCATAAGGGGGTGGGTTTTTGCTTTTAAATACCACATCCTGAAATTTCTTAACATCTTTTTCCACGCTCTCCATTAAGTATTCAATCCTTTTCTCTTTGATTTTTTTCACTATGTCTATATCAATAGACTGACACGCTATATCAACTGATGAATCTACTTTTTCAAGAGTCTTTGTAATTGAATCACGTTTTTCTTTAACCGAGTCATCTTCAAACAAACGATCTAACTCTTTTATTTTTTCAAGTATTTCATCATATTCTTTATTATAAGGGGGGAATAGGCTATCATTTAATATTGCCATTTTCCTAATATTCTTAAAATTCTCAATTGCTTTTTTCTCAAACTTCTCAGCATCTTTTTCCACGCTCTCCATTAAGTATCCAATTCTATTCACTTTGATACTTTTCAGTGTGTCATCTACTTTTTTAAGAGTCTTTTTAATTGAACTATGTTCTTCTTTAACCGAGTCATCTTTAACTGAACGATTTAACTCTTTTATTTGATCAAGTATTTTCTCATAATTGTTATTAAGGGTTGGGTCCTCATTTGGTGTTACTCCTTTCTCAAAATTCTCAGCATCTTTTTCCACGCGTTCTATTAAGTATTCAATTTTTCTCACTTTGATTTTTTTCAGTGCGTCATCTACTTTTTTACGAGTCTCTATAATTGAACTATGTTTTTCTTCAGCTGAGTCATTTTTAACTAAACGATTTAACTCTTTTATTGTTTCACGGAGTTCATCAGATTTTTTATCATAGCTTGGGTCGGCATTTGGTGTTGCTTTTTGCTCAGCATCTTTTATTAAGTATTCAATTCTTTCCACATTGATTCTTTTCAGTGTGTCATTTACTTCTTTAAGGGTCTTTTTAATTGAACTATGTTTTTCTTCAACCGATTCATCTTTCAATAAATGATTTAATTTTTTTATTGTTTCAACTATATTGTCATAATCTGCATGATTGACTGGGATTGGGTCGACTTCTGGATTTACTCTTTCCTCAAACTCCTTAGTATCTTTTTCCACGCTCGTCATAAGTTCTTCAATTTCTTTAATTTCTTTCTCTTTGATGCTTTTCTCTATGTTTACATTAGAGTTAGTCATTCTAATACTCTCCTCAAATAAACTATTCTATTATTAAAGTATAGGTCGGATGGCAATAAATGTTGCGCATAATATGACCATAATAATCAGGTAGTTATTTGGGTTTTCCTAGGTGCACGTAAAAACAACCCTTTGTGGATCAAATTTTGGTGTATAATAGGACATACTTATATTTAACTAGCAGAAAACAGAGTTCTTATGATTCCCCAAGTTCAGCCTAAAGCCAGTATTATGCAATACATACGTATGGGTGTTTTTATTTTGGTACACTTTTCCATATTAGCCGTTATTTGGACCGGTGTTACCGGCGCGAGTGTAGCGATTTGTATCGCACTCTATGTTATCCATATGTGGTCAGTGACTGCAGGGTATCATCGCTATTTCTCGCATAAATCATTTTCCACCAGCAGGGTTTTTCAGTTTATCCTTGCATGGCTGGCACAAAGCACAACACAAAAAGGTGTGTTGTGGTGGGCTAATCATCATCGCTTACACCATCTTAACTCGGATACCGAATCCGATACGCATTCTCCACGACAAAAAGGATTTTTTTATTCTCATGTTGGGTGGATATTTGATCCTAACAATATTGCTGAACAGAAATACACAATGGTTAAAGACTTTGAACGTTTTCCAGAATTAGTTTGGTTGGATAAACACGATCTATTACCAACGATGCTGTTGGGAGTAATTGTATTTTTGTTGGCAGGGTGGAGTGGACTCGTGGTGGGTTTCTTATTTAGCCGTGTATTGGTTTGGAATGCAACTTATACCATCAATTCATTATCTCATGTGTATGGATCACAACGTTATAACACAGGAGATGACTCACGTAATAATTTCTGGTTAGCACTACTCACTTTTGGTGAAGGTTGGCACAACAATCATCATTATTATGCTTCTTCAGCACGTCAAGGATTTTTCTGGTGGGAAATTGATATCACATATTATATTCTGAAAATGCTGTCATGGTTCGGTATTGTTTGGGATATAAAAGTACCCTCAGAAGAAATTTTGCACGGGACTAAAAATTTATCTCCGGGCGCTAAAGTACGTTCTAAAGAATTAATTAAAAGCGTATCGATTGATTTGCCTAAACTGGCAGTGAATTTATCTGAGTTGATTCTCGAGATGAAAAAATTATATGCTTCCGCGGAAGCAAGCAAGAAGCTACATATTCAATCGTTGGCAGCGAATATTAAACTATTTGTAATTTCCAATAGCCAATCCTTAAAAAAATTACCGCCTAAACTGCGTGCTTTGATGCGGGATTATCTGCTGAATGCAGAACGTGCACTTCAACTCACGTTAGATGCAATGCGTGTTGCATCTAAAGAAAAAGTGGGTGCCGCGATTCTGGCTTTGGAGCAGGCGGCTGGTAAGGTGGCGGTGTTGGTGTAGTGTGCTTGCACGTCTAAGTTAATGGCTCGATTATTTATCCCTTTACGACGGCCCCATCATGGCCTCTTTGGCTCCTTAAATGCCCCCTTTTAATTTATAAAGTGATCTTCTACCGGTAACCGTTCATTTAAACCATTTTTTTTCTGTTAAAATAACTAGCCTCCAGTGGGACGCTTATAGACTGATTATAAGTGTCTTAGTAACACAATATTGTTTGTATTAGTAGGACACTTATGATATTCTTATAAGTGTCCTACTAATAAATGTGGAGAAAGCTTCTTGGATAAAATAATTGGAAGAAACTCAGAAAAAATTGAATTAGATGAAGCGCTTAATTCAAACAGTGCTGAGCTAATAGCAATCTATGGTAGAAGACGCGTTGGGAAAACCTATCTTATAAAGAACTTTTTTCAGTCAAAAAAATGTGTGTTTTTTCAGATGACTGGTATATATAAAGGATCACTAGCTAAACAACTTGCTCGATTTGGGAAAGAAGTAGGTGAAACTTTCTATAGCGGAGCATCAATAAAATTACCTTCAAATTGGATGGATGCATTCGATGAACTAACACGTGCAGTAGGTCAGTTACCAAAGAATAAAAAAGTTGTTTTATTCTTTGATGAGTTACCATGGATGTCTACTCGAAAGTCAGGCGTAATCTCTGCGCTAGAGTATTTTTGGAATAGGTACTGGGTTAATGATAAAAAAATTAAACTCATTGTGTGCGGATCAGCTGCTTCGTGGATAATAAAGAAAATAATTAAAAATAAAGGTGGACTTCATAATAGAGTCACTCGAAAGATTAGATTACTTCCATTTAATTTACATGAAACATTTTTATACTTAAAACATGTTGGTTATCAATGTAATTATCAACAGACAGTAAAGTTATATATGGCTATGGGCGGAATCCCGTTTTATTTAAATCAAATTAAAAAGAATTATTCTGTAGACCAGAATATTGATAATTTATTTTTTAATTCAAATGGGATTCTATTTGATGAATTTGACGAGGTGTTTTCATCACTATTTGACTATTCTGAACAATATAAAGAACTCGTTACTCTAATTAGTACCCAGAAAGATGGGATTAAAAGAAGCGAAATAGATGAGCAAAATAAACTGACAGGAAAAGGTGGACGGCTAACCAAAAGATTAGAAGACTTGGAGCATGCCGGCTTCATTACGAGTTATATTCCGTTTGGGCATAAAAAATTAGGTATTTTTTATAGAATTAGCGATGAATACTGTTATTTTTATCTCAAATGGATCATTCCAATAAAGAAACAACTAAAACAAAATAAATCAACAAAGTATTGGAGAAGCATAATTAATACACCAGGATATTTTGGCTGGCTAGGATATGTTTTTGAAAATATTTGCTATAAACATATTTCGCAAATCAAGAAATCGCTAAATATAGGAGAAAATAGTCTGGCCTCACCTTGGAGGTATGTGCCTCGTCGTGATGCAAATGAAAAAGGTGCGCAGATCGATTTATTATTTGATCGAGGTGATAAGGCTATCACTATATGCGAAATTAAATATACAGATAAGCCGTTTACTATTGACAAACCATATGCCGATAAATTAAAACAAAAAATTGAAATATTTAGAAAAGTTATACGTACGGATAAGCAAATATTTTTGACGATGATATCTGCAACTGGTCTTAGAAAAACAAATTATATGAAAGAAATGGTTGATGGAATTGTGATGTTAGATGATCTTTTTGGGAAAGATGAGTCAGTCAGCACAACATAACAAAAGCACGCCGCGATTCTGGCTTTGGAGCAGGCGGTTGGAAAGGTGGCGGTGTTGGTTGTAGGGTGTCAGCATGTTAGGGACACGACAGCAAATGAATTCTTGTTATTATTATTTGCTACGGTGTTATTAACCACCACTTTCTCAGGAGCAAGTGCAGAGTTTTCTGCAATTACCTCGGGCTCACCATCACATTCAACAATAATTTTTTCCCAGTGATTCACCAATACTTCTAGCATTTTCCGCGGGAATAAATGAGGTTTTTCAGCAGCTAACTTTTTCAGAGCAGCAGCATCTTTTTTCATATCTTCTCGCATTACGCTATTTTGAGAGGAGTCAGCTCTACTCTCCACAGTGCATTGCGGGTTAGCTGCTAAAACAGGCAATAATATTGCTGTTGTTGATCCACTACTATGCTTCATTTCTGTTGCTGCTAAAGATTGTGAAGCTGCTGCATGTTGTTCAGTACAGCTCTCATCATAAGGAGGTGGCGGTCCACCAGCCAGAGAAACAACGCCGTCTGGTTGCCCTGGTTCTTGCTCTAGATTTTGCTCTTTTGCCTCATTTGCACTAGATTTAGGAGCAAGTGGTTCATTCAGCTGCACTAAAATTTTAAGCAATTCTAGCTTGCCTTTTCCCACACATTGCACAGCATAATAATTTACAAATAAACGACCATACTTACTTGAAATACTAACTAATTTTGCGTCATCTTTTTCTAGGCATTTTTGTCCTAAGGAGCTAACATCCTTATCTGACCAGGAAAACAATTGATGATAATTACTCAGAGCTTTGTCAAACATATCATATTGCTTCTCCTCCAGACTTTTTTCAATTTTTTCTAAGCATTTTTTCCTTAATGAACTAACATCCTCATTCGACCAGGTAAGCAATTGACAATATTTATTGGCTTTTTGCGGTTTTTTTTCCAATATAGCAACATCTTTATTAGGCAAGGAACACAATTGACGATGTTTACTCAAAATTTTGTTAAACGTATCATATTGATTGTCATCTAGGCTTTCTTTAATGATAGACTCGAATAAGCGAAGGTATTCATTCTTAATAAGCGTGATGACAGTCGATCGTGACAAGCGGTGCTTTCGATCTTTAATATTTTCTGAAATCTTTTCTGAACGAAGAGGCTTAATACGTAGAGCTAGTTTTTCTTCCAGCTGCTTTTTATATTGATCACATAGTAAAAAAATATTCTCTAAAAAATAAATATTTTTATGTAACCCCGCAGATTTGATGATAGGCGTAAAATAGGCTTCATCTATAAGGTTATGCTCATAGTGCATTTCCATTAAAGTGTAAACAATCTCGCGTTTTTGAACACTCTCTTTATCATCTTGAAATGCACCCAAGTCTGTATAACTCACTGCAATTTGTAATGCCGAACCATGTTTTATTGTTTTGAGATAAAGATCATCAAGATACACAAGCAAAGATCCTGATTTTTTGTGCCTCTGTGCATTTAACAACCGCACATATAACAACCGCTGTACCGCCGGCAGATTTCCGCAACTTACAGCAAACTGCAAAGGAAGCATTCCATTACTATGAGTGACTGCGTTTATGTTCCTTTTTACTTTATCAAGTTCTTTATTAAACGATTTTTCATCTTGCTTTTGAATAGCCTGAATCAGCGGATGTTCTGGCACGGTCTTATCATCTGAGCTTTGCTTTTGAAACCTCATGAGCTAAATTTTCAGCTGGCGGTGCACTGGGCGCTGGAGATCCAGTTACAGTTGTAGTAGTGGTGGTAGGTCTAGGATCCATGGGCTTTCCTCGTAAATTTTTGCACAATGTTAACACAATGTTAACATACATCGAGCCGAAATTGAACATTTGCAAATTTGTATTTTAAAAAGTACTTGAAATAGGCATAATAGAAAAAAAATTACTATATGGAAACCTACCAATGTCCTCTCAAGAAGAAACAGTCTTTCAAACCAAAGCCATGAAATATATACGTACTTTCGTATATGCTTTAATTCATCTTTCTATCATAGCTGCCATTTGGACTGGCGTAACCGGTGCAAGCGTTGCCATTTGTATTGGGCTCTATATTATCCATATGTGGTCAGTGACTGCAGGGTATCATCGCTATTTTTCACATAAATCATTTTCTACCAGCAGGGTTTTCCAGTTTATCCTTGCATGGTTATCGCAAAGCGCAACTCAATTGGGGGTATTGTGGTGGTCAAATCACCATAGACTGCACCACCTCTACTCTGATACAGAGTTAGATGCGCACTCGCCAAGACAAAAAGGATTTTTCTATTCCCATGTTGGATGGATATTTGATCGCAGTAATATTGCGTACAAAAAATATACGATGGTCAAAGATTGGGAACGTTATCCAGAATTAGTTTGGCTAGATAAATATGATTTGGTGCCGACTATTGTCTTGGGAGTGGTTGTATTTTTACTCGCAGGATGGAGTGGCTTAGTAGTGGGGTTCTTATTTAGCCGCGTATTGTCTTGGAATGCATCGTATACTATTAATTCACTGTCCCATGTGTATGGATCGCAACGTTATAATACAGGGGATGATTCACGCAATAATTTCTGGTTAGCATTATTAACCTTTGGTGAAGGTTGGCATAACAATCATCACCATTATGCTTCATCCGCACGCCAAGGATTTTTTTGGTGGGAAATTGATATCACCTATTACGGTTTAAAAATGTTGTCATGGCTAGGTATTGTTTGGGATTTAAAAGTACCTTCAAAAGAAGTTATGTACGGAACCAAAGGCATATCACCCGGTGCGCAAGCACGTTCAAAAGAATTAATTAAAAGTGCTTCGATTGATTTGACTAAACTTGCAGTGAATTTATCTGAGTTGATCCAAGAAATGAAAAAGTCATTTGACTCGATAGAGGCAAGCAGGAAATCACACATTCAGTCTCTAGCAACAAATATAAAGCAGTTTATAACCTCCAATACCCAATCCTTAAAAAAATTACCGCCTAAACTGCGTTCGTTGGTAAATGATTATATGGCAGGCGCAGATCGTGCGCTGCAGTTGACGCTGGATGCTTTGAGTACTGCTACAAAAGAAAAAGTAAACGCTGCGATTTTTGCGCTGGAGCAGACTGCGGGAGAAGTGGCGCCGTTAGCAACATAATGGTATGTTTATACTCGGTTATAGAATAATTTATGTCCCACTTTTTATTGAGGAAACGATTATGAAACTAAAAACAATATTACAAGCTAGTTTAGGTGCTTTGTTTTTGTCAGCAACTGTTCAAACGTTTGCTAGCGCAAGTCAAGTAACTTGTCCTTCCATACAATCCATGCGTGATGCGGCTCAAAAATTAGATACCGTAAGGAGGCTTAAGTCTGAGACGGGGGAGTATCAATATGGAGTTGAATCCGGTATTGAAGGTATTAGAGAAAACAATTTTTTCTGGATTGTTTTAGCAGGTGCCACTGTGGCAAACAGTTTCGACGATGCTCATAGAAAAGCTATAACTGAGATTGAAAATGTAACTGAAGGACAGGAAGTAGCAGTAGATCAAGGTATTGTTTATACGTGCCAATATAACACTAGAAGTGGTGGGGTTGCGGCGGCAATTTCTTTTAAAAATGATAAAGACGAAAATGCATTATCATTACTGAAGATTAGAAAGTCTCTTACTTCAAAATTTGAAGCACGGTAGTTTTATAATCCTGATATCTCCCCGTATATAAGCGGGGAGATTTTATGCAAGTTCTTCCTCGCTCCCCTTTACATTAAACCGCTGCGATTTTTGCGTTGGAACAGACAGCGGGTGAAGTGGCGCCATTAGCAACATGAGGTCTGTATATGATTGCTTAACCGATCTCGTCATTGCGAACCATGCGCTTTTTGCATGGTGAAGCAAGGCTTTTTGATTTTCAATGAGTGATGCTATCATCCTAGCTAGCAGTTGCCACACGTAAAACATACCTTTATATTTCTACTAAAACTGTTATAATATACCTGTATATTTTAACGGATAATGGCAATGAAACGCTATCTTATTGATAAATTGAAAGATTGGCTAGCCTCTCCGTCTCGCAAACCAGCCGTACTTCGAGGCGCGCGGCAGGTGGGTAAAACGTGGATTGTCAGGGAACTCGCCAAGCAAACAGGTAAGCAGCTAATCGAGCTTAATTTTGAAAAACAGCGTTCTCTTGCCATTCATTTTGAGAGCAATGATCCATCGACGATTTTATTAAATTTAGAAAGCGCGTTGAATCAGCCTATTCGTCCAGCAGACTCTATATTGTTTTTAGATGAAATTCAGGCTGCGCCTGATCTGTTTGCAAAATTGCGATGGTTTTATGAAGACATGCCTGAGCTTGCTGTGATTACTGCAGGATCATTGCTGGAGTTTATATTAGAAAATCATACGTTTAGTATGCCCGTTGGGCGTATCCAATATTTCTTTATTGAACCATTAGGGTTTGAAGAATTTTTATTAGCAAAAAATGAAATGCATTTATTATCAGCCATAGAAAAAGTTTCTATTGAAAAACCATTTAATACATCATTGCATGATAAAGCTAATCAATTATTTAAAGAATTTGTCACTGTAGGTGGTATGCCAGAAGCAGTTTCTACTTGGATTAAAACATCTTCGTTGGAAGCGCTTGCGGAAGTGCATAATAATTTAATTAATACGTATCAAGATGATTTTACGAAATATGCGGGAAAATTATCGATCACCTGTTTAGAAGAAGTATTGCATGCGGTTCCAAAATTATTAACCAAAAAATTTATTTATAGTCACGTGGATCCCACCGCGCGACATGACAGTATTAAACAAGCACTGAGCTTGCTGTTAAAAGCGCGCGTGTGTCATAAAGTGCAAAGTACAAGCGCAAATGGCATTCCTCTTGGGGCTGAAGTAAATTCAAAGATATTCAAAATTATCTTGATCGATGTAGGTTTGGTTTCAACGATGCTAGGCTTAAAGCTACATCAATTTAGTAACATGGAAGATATTTTAGTTATCAATAAAGGAGCCCTGGCGGAACAAGTCGTGGGACAATTATTACGTTTATTATCGCCATTTTATATTGAGCCAACATTACATTATTGGAGCCGTGAATTAACAAGTTCGAGCGCTGAAATTGATTATTTAATTCAAGACAATCAACGATTGATTCCGATTGAAGTGAAGGCCGGTGTTGAGGGAAAATTAAGATCATTGCATCAATTTATGAGTGAAAAACCGTGGAAACTTGCAATTCGTTTTTATGCGGGGCCCGCTCAACGCGATCACATCACATCAAAAACAACAACGGGTGATCTGAATGATTATGAGCTCATTTCACTACCATTTTATTTGCTGGGTCAGTTATATAGATTGCTAGAACAATTTTCATGATAAATAGACGCATGGCTCGCTACAAAAACAATCTTTCCAACGTCAGTTGATAAATTTCCGTAAGCTTTTCCAAGTCCATGACTCTCACATGCTCATTCGCATGATGTGCGCTAGCATGACAAGGCCCGAGCTCTACCACTTCTGCGCCTGTAGGTGCAATAAAACGGCCATCTGAAGTGCCGCCTCCCGTGGAGAGTTTTGTATCGAGCCCCGTTAATTCTTTGATAGTTTTTTTAACGGTAGCAATTAATTTACCTTGTTTAGTTAAAAAAGGTTCACCGGATAAATTCCATTGTATATCGAATTTGAGTTGATGTTTGCTGAGACAATTTTCCATACGACGCTTTAATTCATCCGGAGTAATAGCGGTTGAAAAACGGAAATTAAAAACCATGTCTAATTTTCCTGGGATAACGTTGCTTGCACCGGTTCCAGAATGGATATTAGAAATTTGAAATGTTGTTGGTGGAAAAAATTCGTTACCGTTATCCCATGTTTCAGTGATGATTTCTTGTATAGCGGGTGTGATCATGTGAATGGGATTTTGCGCGAGATGTGGAAAAGCAACATGGCCTTGCTTGCCATGAATCGTTAATTTTCCTGCGAGTGAGCCGCGACGACCCACACGAACTTGATCACCAATTAATTTTTCACTGCTGGCTTCGCCAATAATGCAATAATCAATTTTTTCATTACGTTTTTGCAACGCTTCCACTACTTTGCGTGTGCCGTTCAGGTTGGTTGCTCCTTCTTCATCACTGGTAATGAGGAATGCAATCGATCCTGCATAATCACGATTTTTTTGAATGAAATTTTCAACCGCAACTATCATAGCAGCTATACCACCTTTCATGTCAGCGGCACCCCGTCCGTAGAGAAAGCTGTCACGTACCACGGGTTGAAAAGGATCCGATAACCAAGCGTCTAATGGTCCAGGAGGAACAACGTCTGTGTGTCCTGCAAATACTACTAAGGGCGATTGGGTTCCATGTCTTGCCCATAAATTATCGACTTGGCCAAAGCGCATATTTTCAATGTGGAAGTCCATAGCTTTTAAACGATCGCTAATAATATCTTGGCATCCAGCATCATCAGGAGTAATAGAAGGTTGTCGGATGAGGTGTTTGGTTAATTCAAGTGTGGGTGACATGGCAATTCCTTTTCTTAAGTTTTTTTCAACAGACGTAACTATTCACCATTCTTACAAAAAGAACTCGTCATTGCGAGCCTCACGCCTTAGCTTTATGTGAGGCGTGGCAATCCAGAATGGTGATAAGTTGTATGCAGTACTGGATTGCTTCGTCGCAAAAGGCGCTCCTCGCAATGACGGCGTGAATCAGACCATGCGTAATAATTCATTAATTCCTACTTTCTCACGGGTCTTTGCATCCACTTGTTTTACAATGATAGCGCAGTACAAGCTATATTTCCCATCTTGACTGGGTAGATTGCCGGGTACAACCACGGAACCCGCAGGAACGCGGCCATATAGGACTTTTCCTGTTTCACGGTGGTAGATGCGTGTGCTTTGACCGATGTAGACTCCCATTGAAATGACGGAACCCGCTTCAACGATGACGCCTTCAACAACCTCTGAACGCGCGCCAATAAAGCAATTGTCTTCAATGATAGTCGGATTGGCTTGTAAGGGTTCTAATATGCCGCCGATGCCAACGCCGCCAGAAAGGTGTACGTTTTTCCCAATCTGTGCACAGGAGCCCACTGTTGCCCAAGTATCTACCATGGTACCGGAGTCGATATACGCGCCAATGTTAATATAAGAGGGCATGAGTACCGTGTTGGGGGCAATATAGGCACCTTTACGTGCTACCGCAGGAGGGACGATTCGCACTCCTGCAGCTTTGAATGCTGCGGGACTGGTCTTTTGGAATTTGGTGGGAACTTTATCGAAATATTGGGTAAATGCGCCAGGCAATACTTCATTATCATGAGTACGGAAATACAAAAGTACCGCTTTTTTAAGCCATTGATGGACCTTCCATTCGCCTTCAACCTTTTCTGCTATGCGGGCTTTTCCGCTATCGAGTAATTCAATTGTTTGATTAAGGACATCTTTAAGTTCAGAGCTGGTATTTTGTGGGGTTAGGGTAGCGCGATCGTCAAAAGCCGATTCGATAACTGCTTGTAGTTTGTGTATTAACATGATTCTGCCCAATCGTAAAATATGATAGCATAGCGCATTCTATACAATATAAATCAGCTTATGTCACGAATAAAATTAAAATTTAAGCCAAAGCCCAAAAAAGTGGCTAACGCATTTGTTATCTATAAGCGTTTATTTGGCTATGTGCGTAGTTATTGGTTTTTTCTTTTGATTGCTATATTTGCCAGTATGTTATCTTCAGGAATTGATTCCTGGTTTGTTTCTTTTTTAGAACCTTTATTAAATAAAGGCTTGTTTGGAAAAAATCGCCAATTTTTATCCTTAGCGCCCTTCATTGTGTTAGTTGCTTTTATGTCACGCGGTATTGCTAGCTTTTTTTCAAATTATTATATCGCATCGGTCTCACGCAGTGTCATCATGCGTATGCGGCAAGATTTGTTTGCGCATTTGCAGCGTTTGCCCGCACGCTTTTATGATCATGCTACTTCGGGCCAAGTGCTTTCAGTGATTTTATATAGTGTTGAACAAGTTGCCAATGCGAGTGCAGATGTTTTAACGACAGCAATTCAAGCTGCTTTTTTTATTATGGGTTTATTGATTGTCATGTTTAAGATCAGTTGGAAATTAAGTTTATTATATTTCATTCTGATCCCTTTAATTATTATTATCATGCGCATTGCAAGCATGCGCGTGCGTCGCTTGAGTTTGAGCATTCAAGACTCGATGGCGGAATTAGTCCATCGTGCAGAAGAAAATATCGAAGGTTACAAAGTTGTACGCGCATTTGGCGGACAAGCAGCAGAAACAGAAAAATTTAATAAAGCAGCGCGTGTGAATCGGCAGCGCGAAATGAAAGTTGTTGCAGCACGTTCGTGGAGTGTTTCAAGCGTGCAGTTGGTTGCTGCATTGGCATTATCGATTACATTGTATGTTGCAACATTAGATATTTCAGATTCCATTTTGTCGGCAGGTGGTTTTGTTGCCTTGGTTGCTTCAATGCTCGCTATCATTAAACCTATGAAAGACTTAACAACCATGCAGAATAAATTGTATCGAGGTCTTGCTGGCGCACAAACGGTTTTTGAATTATTAGATGAGCAACCCGAAGAAGATCACGGCACCAAAGAATTGCAGCGCGCTAAAGGGCAAATCGAATTTTCACATGTGAACTTTGCTTATGAAGCGAATAAACCCGTATTACATGATATTAATTTCAGTATTCAGCCGGGCGAAGTGGTAGCCTTAGTGGGGCGTTCAGGCAGTGGTAAGTCAACGCTGGTTAGTTTATTGCCGCGATTTTATAGCAATTTCTCAGGCGATATTTTTTTAGATGGAGCCTCTGTCCGTGATTACAAACTGTTTGATTTACGTCAGCAGTTTTCATTGGTTTCACAAAATGTCACTTTATTTAATGATACCATAGCAAATAATATTGCTTACGGTCATTTTGGTGAAGTGGATGAAGCAGAGATTATGGCGGCAGCCAAAGCAGCTTATGTGAGCGAGTTTATTGAACAGTTACCAAAAGGTGTGCACACGCTGATTGGTGAAAATGGTGTGTTACTTTCAGGTGGACAAAGACAGCGAATCGCCATTGCGCGGGCCATTTTAAAAGATGCGCCGATTTTAGTTTTAGATGAAGCAACTTCGTCTCTCGATACCGAGTCGGAACGCTATATTCAAGCAGCGCTGGCAGAGCTGATGCGCAAACGTACTACATTAGTGATTGCGCATCGCTTATCGACTGTGGAACATGCAGATAAAATTATCGTGATGAGTCATGGCAAAATTGTTGAAGTGGGAACGCATCAAGAGCTATTAATGCAAGCGGGCACGTATGCGAAATTATACATACCCATTGCATCTCAAGATGCGTAGTTTTAACAATCCAGATTGCGAGAAGTTGAAACGTTTTGATTGAGAAAAATCGCAGGAATACTTGACAGTATTTCGAGATTTTTCGATTGAAAAACGTTTCAAATTTGACGCAAGATGGGTTGTTAAAAGTCGCATCTTGAGGTGTAATGGGTATAGTATGCAATTTAAAGAATCGGAACTGATTTAATGCGCACAGTCGAACGTCATTGGTATCATCACTCAATGAGTATGTGGACTCTCGTTCTTTTGCCTTTTTCTTGGATTTTTTATTGTATTGTGAAAGGGCGGCAATTTTTATATCAAGCGCGAATAAAAAAAACGTTTCGTTTTCAAGTGCCCATAGTGGTAATTGGGAATATTACTGTAGGTGGAACGGGAAAAACCCCATTAGCTATTTGGTTAGTTAATTTTTTAAAAGAGTACGGATTTCGGCCGGGCATTGTGAGTCGCGGTTTCGGTGGCAAAGTGCAACGTAATCCGCGCATCGTCAATGAAAACGCGGATCCAAAAGAAGTAGGGGATGAAGCAATTTTGTTAGCGCGACGTAGTCAATGTCCTGTTGTTATTGGCGTGAATCGGGTTGCTGCGGTGCAAGAATTATTAAAAAATTATCATTGCAATATTGTTGTAAGCGATGATGGTTTGCAGCATTATAGTTTAGGACGAGATATTGAAATTGCTGTGATCGATGGTACGCGAAATTTTGGGAATGGTAAGTTATTGCCCGCGGGTCCCTTGCGTGAAACATTATCGCGTCTCGAGCGAGTGGATTTTGTAGTGACGCAGGGTGCTGTTGCAAATGATAAATATGCATTGCATTTGCAAGGCGATTGTTTGGTGTCTGTAAAAAATAATAATGAAACAAGGATGCTAGAAAAATTTCGTTATCAAAAAGTGCATGCTGTTGCAGCGATTGGACATCCACAACGATTTTTTTCTATGTTACGAGAACAAGGGTTGGATGTCATTGAACATATTTTTTCTGATCATTATCTTTATCGAAAGGAAGATATTTTTTTTCCAGATGGATTGCCTGTGATTATGACAGAAAAAGATGCGGTGAAGTGTCAGCAATTTGCAGATGAACGGCATTGGTATCTGTCGGTGGATGCAAAAGTCAGTGCAGGGTTTGGGGAAGCTGTGTTGGCAAAGTTACTGGATTGCCACGCCTCACATAAAGCTAGAGCGTGAGGCTCGCAATGACGAGTTTGAATAAAATATAATTTTATAGGAGAATTTATGCGTACCATTAGTTTAGCGAAAATCATTTTAATCTTAGTGTCATTTTTTAGTGTTGCTATTTATGCAGAAGAAGCAAGTCATGGCAATCCTGCTGTCTACACGAAAGATAAACTTGCTATTGTTGTTAGACCAGAACATCCTGAATTTGTTATCAGATTAGAATCAAATCGCACAACCGGTTATTCCTGGTTTTTGCGTGCCCATGATAGAAATTTAATTAAAACGGTTAAACATGTTTATGAAGCACCAGAAAATAAAAAGCTTATGGGCGCACCGGGTTATGAGGTGTGGACTTTTCGTATGAAGCCCGAGGCATTTTCTGTGCCACAACAAACCATTATTCGTTTTATTTACGTACGTCCTTGGGAAGCATCAAGCAGTGCTACGCAACTTGCGTATAAAGTGACAACGACGACGAAGTGATTATTGCCTAGCTGTCAAAACCCCATCCGTAAATACAAATGTTGTTGGTGGGGGTCCATTGTATCGGATGGTGGTGGTTTTTGTCGTTTTAGCATTGGCGTCATTTTCGCTATTTTGATTGCTTTGGTTGATCATGAAAGCTTTGCCGCAAGCCTTTTCGATAGCTTGTGATGCATCGCCAATTTTTATTGTCGTACCACAAAAACTCGTGCTGTCTGTGCTTGCCGCATTGACGGTAATGTTAACGACTTTATCGTCGTTAAATGCTATGTTCATTTGTGAGGTTGTGTTTGAATCTTGAGGATTCGTTTTAACAAAATAACTCCAAATTTGCGACGGATTGCTGGTGATGTCATTGGATTTTTCTTCGTCAGGTTTGCCACATTGCTTTATGACGAATTCAAATTTATCTCCAAGATTGATTTGGCCAAAATTAGTTGGGCAAAACATGGCAAGTGCATTGGTCGATAACATGAAGAGTGGGATAATAAAATAATGTTTCATTAAAGCCTCCTAAGTTGTTTCCTCATCTGACGATGTCGGTTTATTGGATTTTTTTTCTTCTACTGTAGGTTTGCTTAATATACCATCATCTTGATGCAAAACCCCCGCTCCTGCCCACGGCATGCGTCTATAATAGGGTTTTTGATCGCCGGGATTAAAAATAGGATATTTAATGATTTCAAAATAAGGAGAGTAATCGAAATCTTTCGGTGTAAATAAATGCGGATTACGCTGAATAAATTCAACACCGGTTTCTTTGTTCGGTATAACATGAGGCAGAATGGGAAATTGTACCGAAGTAAATGCTTCAGCGATTAAAGAAGAGCAAATACCACTCTCCGGTTCACCAGTAGGTGTTTTAAATAAGCTGGATCCCCAACGCCGCGGTAAAACTCCCCAAGGTAGCAGGAAGCGCGCCAAATCAAGCAATTGGCGCATATTATAAGGTTGTCCAAGTGATTTAATTGCATATTCAATCACGAGCTGTGCATCACTGGGTGATAAACCAATAGGGCGACAAATGCGGATGTGGTTATCACGATACGTATTCAGTGGGGAAACGACTGTGCCTTGTCCCAATAAACCTTCAATGACTAAGCGTATGTTTTCACGTTTTTTCATGTGAATGGCGACTTCGCGGCGTAAATGATTATCTTCTATGTCATGTAAGCGGCCAATATAAAGAGCGGCATGTGTCCAAGGACTTTGTGTGAGCGAACGAATGATATTACTCACTCGGCTCGTTCCTGCAATCAGTAACACATCACCGGGACGAATTTCATATTTCAATCGATTATAATCATAAAATGGCATCTCCGCCGGCGGAGATTCTTTTGTTAGCCAATTGGTAAGTGCATTAGTCGTTTTATTATATAAATTCATACGTGTTCTTGGCCTTATATTTTTTTTGCAAGATCAGCTGCATAACCTAAATAATTACTGGGTGTTAAACGATATAATTGTTGTTTTACTTCATCAGGAAGAGATAATTCTGCAATAAATTGATGTAACATGGTTTTATTAATTTTTTTTCCACGAGTAAACGATTTTAATTTTTCATACGGCTGCAGAATTCCAAAACGTCGCATCATGGTTTGAATAGGTTCAGCCAACACTTCCCAATGTTCATCCAGTGCTGTTGCAATGACATCAGAATCAGGCGCCACTTTTTGTAATCCTTTGCAAGTAGATTGGTAGGCGAGTAATGCATGTCCTATCGCAACACCCATATTACGTAATACAGTTGAATCAGTGAGATCACGTTGCCAACGTGAAATCGGCAGTTTGATTGCCATATGTTCGAGTAATGCGTTTGCAATACCCAGATTCCCTTCAGCATTTTCAAAATCAATCGGATTAACTTTGTGTGGCATAGCAGAGGACCCAACTTCATGCTGAAAAGATTTCAGTTTGAAATAGTTAAGCGCAATGTATCCCCACATATCGCGATTAAAATCAATCAAAATAGTATTGATGCGCATTAAAATATTGAATAGCTCTGCTATATAATCATGCGGTTCAATTTGTGTTGTGTAAGGATTCCAAATTAATCCAAGTTTATTCACTAAATTTTTGCTGAATTGTTGCCAATCTACATTGGGGTAAACCACGGTGAGTGCATTATAGTTGCCGGATGCGCCATTCATTTTCCCTAAAATGGGGGCATTGCTAAGTTGGTCAATTTGCCGCTGCAAACGCATGGCGACATTAGCCATTTCTTTGCCGACAGTTGTTGGGGTGGCGGGTTGGCCATGAGTATGGGCCAACATAGCAAGATCAGCATATTGATGCGCAAATGTTTTAAGCGTTGAAAGCAATTCATCAAGAGCAGGTAGAATACATTGCTGTCTCGCAGTCATAAGCATGAGTGCGTGAGCGAGATTATTAATATCTTCAGAAGTACAGCCAAAGTGGATAAATTCACTGATTTTTGCAAGTTCATTGTTTCCTTCAATGCGCTCTTTAATAAAGTATTCAATTGCTTTAACGTCGTGATTGATGCCAGATTCAATGTGTTTAATGCGTAAAGCATCTTGTTCAGAAAAGTTTTCATAAATACCGTTTAGCAAGTCTTGCGCATGACGGCTGAGAGGCGGGAGCTCAGGTAGGTTTGCATATTCAGCTAATATTTGTAACCAGCGAATTTCAACTAGGATGCGAAATTTCATTAAACCATATTCGCTGAAAATAGGGCGTAAACCGCTCATTTTCGCTTGGTAACGGCCGTCGAGGGGTGAAAGTGCTGTGAGTGAAAATGTGTTCATATAATTAATAGTTTCTCCGCGCTCGCTTTTATTTTACCGCGTGAAAAAAGAAATTGTAACCTCGATCCTCCTGATTGTCTCCAAAGTACGGCTGAACGTATTCCAGCTAACAACAGGGCCCGAATTTTATCCATATTTTCTCGGACATTTAAAATGCGTTCATTCCCAAAAATAATGACGCGCAATTTAAATGTGCTGACTGTATTGAGATAGATATCTGCGAGATTGGTAATGACCGTTGGGTGAGTCAGAGAAAAATAGTTCACTTGTTTTTGTGTTTGTTGAATGCGTTTGGTAAGCGTATGCAAAATATCAGGCGAACGGTAGAGTTTTTTTTGTAAATGAATGAGCGACATGATATAGCGGCTTTGTAAGGGATCGATTTTTTGGTTAGCGCTGAAAGTGTGAATCAATTGTTTTAAGCCGAGTTGTATTTTTGGCATACCGCCATAAACACTGGGTACATCAGCAGCTTGTGTTTGGAAAATACTAAGAATACTCGCACAAAAAGCGTCTTCGTGTGTGATTTTTCCCGTCTGCGTCAGTTCTCGAACTAAAGCAATAGCCTGAAAAATTCCTGCGAGAGAAAGCGCTATATTGCTGTAATTGTCTTGCAAGTCTATCACTCCAAAAAATCTATTTTATATAATAACCCCGCCCCCTAGACAAACTTCATCTTGGTAAAAAACTGCGGATTGTCCAGGCGTAATTGCTCGCTGCGGTTGATCAAAGGTAATTTTATATTGTGTCTCATTAATAGGCTCGATGATACACGGTTGATCGGCTTGACGGTAGCGGGTTTTGGCAAAGATTTTAAATGGAAACTGGCATGGTCTACCATTAATCCAATGTGTTTGTTCAACAAGCAGCGCTTGCGTATAAAGAGCAGGGTGGTCGTGACCCTGCGCTACGATGAGTGTATTCCGTTCCAGGTTTTTTGCAGCGACATACCAGGGCGCTTCTAAGGTGTTTTTTTGCCCACCAATTTTTAAGCCTTGTCGTTGGCCAAGGGTATAAAACATCAAGCCATCATGTGTGCCAATGGTTTTTCCCTCAATGGTTTCAATTTTTCCAGGTTGTGCAGGCAAATATTCATTTAAAAATGTTTTAAATTTGCGTTCACCGATAAAGCAAATGCCTGTACTGTCTTTTTTAGCATGGTTTTTAAAACCTGCTTTTTTAGCGATTTCACGAATGGATTTTTTTGTTAATTCTCCGAGCGGAAATAGACTTTGTGCTAATTGTTCCTGAGTAAGGGTATATAAGAAATAGCTTTGATCTTTGGTGTTATCTAATGCTTTTAAGAGATCAAAGGAATGGTTAGTGTTTTGGCTGCAGCGTGCATAATGTCCTGTGGCAATATAATCTGCACCACGTTGTTTAGCATAATGCAAAAATGCTTTAAATTTTATTTCTTTGTTGCAAACAATATCCGGGTTGGGGGTACGACCTGCTCGATATTCAGCAAGAAAATCAGTGAAAACACGCTCCCAATACTCAGCAGCGAAATTAACGCGATGCAATTCGATTTTAAGTAAGTCACAAACTGTTTGAGCATCAGCCATGTCGACACTGGCAGGGCAATACGTATCAGTGTCGTCGGCTTCCCAGTTTTTCATAAACACACCTTCGACGTGGTGTCCTTGTTCTTTTAACAAGAGCGCCGCGACAGAGGAGTCAACGCCCCCAGACATGCCTACAATAATATGTTTTGGTGCAGAAGTTTTCATGTATTAATTGCTTGATTGAAAATAATACGAAGTATACAATAAACTGTTATTTTTTAGGAGAGATTAAATGAAGATAAAAGCTGTCTTTTTAAGTTTGCTAGTGTTGTGCGCAGCATCTCAAGTTTTTGCAAAAGATAAGGTTGATGAGCTTGCGTTTATTAAACAATTGGCAGCTATTAGTCAGCGAGCTGAAGGTTTATCTTTATGGCCTGGCTTTCAGTTTAATGCTAAGCCACTGATAGTAGGTTTTGAATCAGAAAGCGCTAAAGAAGATAATATGCACCTTTATGCTTTTAATTTAGCTGCTAAAAATACAGAGTGGCAGGCGCTTGCTATTAAAACATCAGCCAAACCTGTTTACTTCATGTCACACGATGGTATTGGTATGGCTGGGTTTTATCCAACTCTTAATAAACCCTATTTAAATGTGGATGGACAAGATTCTGTTCCTGCTCAGTTCATCGATTATCTTGGAGAAGACGGAAATAAGTCTTCTATGATCCAAATTCCTTTTGCTTTCTATGAACAGGTGCAATCTCCTTATGCGAAGACTTTAATGGAGAACCATTTTAAAGCTGCGCGTTACCCTTATGATGAATTTAATAAACTTGAAAGTGTGACCTTATTGCTGCTGCAAAACAAGATTTTGGCAGATTATTTTAAAAACCAAAATCAAGAGTCATTAAAAGATTATGCCGCTGTTTATCAATATCGCGCGAATCTTTTAGAAAAAGATGCGCTTAATGTGGAGGATAAATTACTTAACAGTAGGTTAACGTATGTTTCCTTAAAAGCTGTCTATAAAAATACGGCAGACATTTATCAAGCTTTACAGAAAGACTTGATAGCGAGTGATGAGGAAATAGATGCTTTCTTAACTGATCCGCAACACCTCTCAGATACATTAGGTAATATTTACTATACATTGCTTCCTGCTGTTGGAGTGGCCTTGGATGATTTAATGCCTACCTGGAAACAAGCGGTTGAAAGTAACCAAAGCTCTGCAAATGAGATGTTAGTTCAACATTTTCATATGAGCGAGAGTGAGCTTGCTGCGCGTGTGAATGCAGTGAAAAAGAACTATGCTTATGCTGCTTTGTCTAATCAAGTTAAAGCTAAAATCTCTCCTTATTTGGACCGCATGCAAGAAGCGCAAATGAATTATAAAAACATGCCGGGTGTCGAGTTGGTAGTGCCTAGCGGTGGACATTATTCGTTGTGGCTGCGCGGCGATGATTTTGAAATTAATCTTCGCAACAGCTTAATAATTTCTATTAGCGAGGGCGAGCTTTTTGATGGCAGAGTCACAATGCGTAGTATACCTTTCATGTATACTTATGACAGCGGGTATTTTCCTTCTCATGGCCAAGCAGATGTGGGAACAGGGGAAGCTAGATTCAAACTGGGCTTAGGTTCTCTATTAAAATTGGATGGTACAACTGAGATCACTCTGGATGTTTTCATGAAACGAAAAACGCGTATTCCCTTTCATGAATTGGTGATAACAGATAAAACGCAGCCTGATTTATCAATTCATATCCAAGCGAAAAACGCAGGAGAACAATACAGCATAGAAACATTGAATGAGCAGGTAGTTGTTAAAGCAGAATTTCCTGTTCTGAAAAGAGCTGCGGTTTCTGTTTTCCCCCAACTGAAAGCAGCTCATGAAAAATTAGAGTCGAAAAACGGTAAATATCGCCACGTTATCTATCGTCGCTAAATTAATGGTATTATAACCTCCTCACCCGGTTCGTGTTGCAAAAACTTGTCCCCGCATGCTTTTTAAGCGTGGGAGTGCAATGCGAGCCTTATCTTCTCCTCCGATCCAATCTAAATCCTCTAATTACGGAAGGGGTTTGTAAGCAACATTTGTACCAGAATGAGCTGTAGCCCCTGAGCTAGCTGAAGCAGCAACCGCTGGAAACTGCCTTGGGTAACGAGGATCATGTTTTGAATCATTTTGCCTAGCCGTAGAGGACGATAAAAGCAGCTCCTGTGAAGGATCAGTTACATTGTTATTATGCTTGTCGTCTCGATCATAGCTATTGGGTAATACTGCATAAGTAGCCTGTGGTGCCGGCTTTCTATGCTTGCTGTCCCGGCCTGAGTTTTGGTGTGTATAGGGTAATCTTGCATAAGTAGCCTGTGGCACTCGTTCATTGTGTTTTTTTGTTTCCGCTGCGCGAGCTTCTTCCATTTTCCAATCTTGTTCGCGAATTTTTTCCATTTCCTGCTTTAGTACACCAATCAACTGCCGAGTATTCTTGATTTCGTTGTCAAAAGAGCGAGGTATATACATTAAACCCTGCCTAAAAACAATGCGTCCTTCTGCAGATAATTGATCTAATGGCAAACTAGGGACGTTTGACTCATGGCAACAAAAATATTTTCCTGCGTACGTTAATCCTAGTAGTGACATAGGAGCGAAGGAACCACCAAGAGTGATTGCCCCAATGCCACTGCCCCAAACTGAACAACCTGCCGGCGAACAACTAATGCCAGAGATCATAAAGGCAGGAAGAAATGCCGAAAATCCACACTTCACCCTGTGTTCACCTATACAATATTGCATTAAACTCATTTTCCCATAGACTTGCAATTCATTTATTATCCCGTTAATCTTTGCTAGTGGTACTGAAAAAGATGCGAGTTGTCTGCTCCTGGCCAAGTGTGCAATATAAGGCGATGTTAATGCAAAATTTGAATAAATCTCATTCCGAGGTAGAAATTCAGTAATCTTAAAGATAATTTTTCCATCTTGTCTAAGAAGCTCATTGTTTTTGTTGCGGCCTTGAAGAAGTAAACCTTTATTCGTATTTACTCTTGATTCGGCAAATCTATTCAATAAAACATTGTTTGCGCCAAAACGTCTTAAATTTTCTTCTAAAAAATCCAGTTTGTCTTCGGCTTGCATTTCTGCTTCATGCTCTTCTGGCCATTGTGATTTTAATAATATATTTAATACTTGCTCGTTCACGTCTAAACTGTGACAACTCGCTAATAAAAATATTTCACGTAGTGTAGAATTGAACGTAGAACTGAATGTCTCAAAGTCTTTCCATGATTTCAATTTATGCAACACAAAAATTTCTTCTACTTTGTAACGAATAACTAATTCATGAATATGATTATTTAGGGTATATCCTGCTTGTAAAATTTGTTTTAGATCGCCCCATTGCTCCTGTCGTATCAATTCATTTACATAAGTATAAATATCTACCCCGTTTGCTAATTTCCACGGAAGGTAAGTCTCATCATTTGGCAAATCGTCAACAGATTTTGCGTCTGTTATTTTGGTGGCCATAGCAATATAATCTTTTTCTTCTATTGCTTTAAGTAAAGGTTGCTCAGATGCCAAAGCTGTCGCCGCTAGGGATTTTTCACTCTGTATCTTTGTACCTAAGCTAATTAAACGCATACCTATAGTGTTTAGGGATTCTTTTTGCTGACGTACCACGTAATAAACTGCGCCTGCTAAATTATTGATGATTTTAGTTTGTAAAGCGGGATCCAAAGAAGGGAGCACATCATTTAGCATGCGAAGCGCATAATCGTTTTTGTCACGAGTCAATGCAGTAAAAAATAAAATATGAAATATTTCTGAGTTGATCTCATCGGGATTACATAAGCGAGTACATGTTTTATCTGTTCCTGGCGCAAAATAAAGTAAACTAGAAAATAAATTTCCGTAATTTCTTGCTTTTATTTTAGATAACAAATGATCAGTATTCTCTTTTCGCTCATTAGGATCAGCGCCATAAACAAGCAATAAAACAGCCATATCAAGACGGCCAAGAGACACAGCCAGTTCCAGAGGGGTAAGACCAGTATCTTCATCAATCCCATTAATGTTTCTTTCTTTTTCGTCAAAAGCGTTAGGGTGGCCGTACTTTGAAGGCTTATACTTATAGTTGAGTATCTCTTTGAGTGAGGTTAAATTTTTTGTCAAAATGGCATGGGAAAGGGAATGACTCTTCATCTTATTATCCTCGGTAATTAATACTAATAACTGTGCAAATTTTACCTAAAAAGACAGGGTAGTCAATAAATTATTCAGTTTCTGATTCATGCCCTCCGGTTGATAGCCTTTGTTTACCAGCGGTCTACTTGATGATAGATTGTTTACAGTGCTGAGGTATCTTTAACATATAAGGCAATCTATGAACTCAAAAATCGCCGGCGGAATTTTACTTATCGTAGGTACGTGTATTGGCGCGGGCATGCTTGCTTTGCCTATTGCTGCTGCAGGCGGTGGGTTTATTTATTCATCATTATTACTCGTGTTTTTTTGGGCGATTACGGCGTTTAGTGCGTTTTTGATCTTGGAAGTTAACCTCTGGTTTGCTCCGCGGAATAATTTGATTACGATGGCACGTGAAACTCTTGGGAAACCCGGAGAAATTATTACTTGGGTTACTTATATACTTTTACTTTATTCTCTCTTGGCAGCCTATATTTCAGGTGGATCTGCCCTATTTAGTGCTGCGCTGAATTGGGCAGGAATAGCAGCGCCGGCTTGGGTTTCTTCTCTATTATTTGTATTGATTTTTGGCTACATCGTCTATCGAGGTATTACACCCATTGATTATGTTAATCGCGCATTAATGACAGCAAAGCTTGCTTCTTTATTTATCCTGATTTTTTTCGCGATTCCCTACGTTGATATGAATAAATTAATGATAGGCGATTCTAAGTTGCTAACCGTTTCCGTGATGGTGATGGCAACATCGTTTGGATATGCGACTATTATTCCGAGTTTACGCAGCTATTTTAATGGTAATGTTAAGCAGCTGCGGCTAACAATTTTAATTGGCAGTTTAATTCCTCTGGTGTGCTATCTCTTGTGGAATTTCGCAATTATTGGTGCATTGCCACGCACTGGAGAAAATGGGTTATTAGAAATTTTGCATAGAGGTGGAACAACAACAGAATTGACGCAATCACTGAGTTATTATTTACATAATTCATCGATTACAACATTTGCTAATTTTTTTGCCACGATTTGCGTACTGACATCATTTTTAGGTGTGTCTTTAGGGTTATCTGATTTTCTTGCAGATGGGTTAAAAATTCAGAAAGTAGGCAAAGGCAATTTAACAGTTACCCTAGTAACTTATTTGCCACCGTTATTAGTTGTGGTGTTTTATCCCAGTATTTTTATCAAAGCTATTTCTTATGCGGGTTTATGCTGCATTGTTTTATTGATGTTATTGCCTGCGCTGATGACTTGGAGTGGGCGTTATCGGAAACAATTTTCAGTTGGAAAATATCAAGTTGCTGGGGGACGAGTCGCAATTATTTTATTGATAGTGGTTGCTGTTTTGTTAACGGTGTGGTGGTTGGTGACATGATTAGAGTGCAGATAACAAAATTTTAGCGAGTCTTGATAAAAAATGAAACGTTTTTTTCTATACCTGGTTTTTATCATTTTATTCCTCACCTTGAGTGGTTTTAAATTTACATCAGAAAAAAATACGGTTTCCAACGATAAGCCGATAAAACTGGGCGTTGAAGTGCTTTTTGAAAAGCATATGGATTTGATTCGTGGCAAACGAATCGGTTTGATTACGAATCCAACCAGTGTGGATAGTCATCTTAATAGAGACATTGAGCTTTTTCGTGCACATCCCGATGTTAAACTCGTTGCGCTTTATGGTCCTGAACATGGCGTACGTGGTAATGCTCAGGCGGGTGAACACGTGTCTTCTTATTTTGATAAAGATTATCAAATTCAGGTTTATAGTCTTTATGGTCAAGAAAACTCACCGACAAATACACTCAAAAATATAGACCAGCGTATGCGTTCGTTTGACACACAGCATATTGGAAAAAAGTTAAAGAAAGAAATGCTAGATTCTGTTGATATAATGGTTTTTGATTTACAAGATGTTGGAATGCGTATTTACACCTATATCGCCACAATGGCATATGCGATGGAAGCTTGCGCAGAGATGGGAATTCCATTCATTGTTTTAGACCGACCCAATCCAATAAACGGCATCACCATGGAAGGCCCCGTTCTTGAATATCCTAAATATAGTTCTTTCATTGGTTTGTATCCGATTCCCCTTCGTCATGGGATGACGATTGGAGAATTGGCTCGTTTATTTAATGAAAAATATCTATCACAAAAAGCAAATTTAATCGTTATACCAATGGAGAATTGGAAACGCGAAGAATGGTACGACCAAACTGCATTGCCTTGGGTTTTACCTTCGCCGAACTTGCCAGCACTTGATTCTGCGACTGTTTATCCAGGACAGGTTATGCTCGAAGGAACCAATTTGTCTGAAGGACGAGGCACAACCAAACCATTTGAATTATTTGGTGCTCCCTGGATCGACGGATTTCTTTTAACCAGTAAGCTAAATAATCTTCATTTGCCTGGCGTAAAATTCCGCGAGGTTTGGTTCACCCCCAGCTTTTCCAAGTTTCAGGGAACATTGTGTGGTGGCTCCCAAATTTATGTCACGGATCGAAATACGTATCAATCTATTACCACTACCATTGCTATTCTAGCTGTGATAAAGCAACTTTATGGCGATAAATTGCAATTTCATTCTGACTATTATGATCATGTCATGGGCACATCGACTGTCCGTAAAGCACTTGAGCGTGGCGTGTCGGTAGAAAAAATTGTCGCTGAATTTAAGACGGATCTTAATCATTTTGCGAAATTACGTGCCTCGTATCTTTTATATTAAAGAAAGGGGGCAGGTTGCTATTATTTTGTTAATTATCGAGAGTTTTTTATTGGTTGGGTGTTGGATTTGGGAATGGACTCACCATCGCTGAATGTGTAGATTTATTTTTATCATGTTCAGCAAAAAACCGCTGGAGTATGTAGGCGCAAATAGGATCACTCGCTTGTTGCTCAGTCTGAGTGTCTTTTTTTCTTTGCTTTCTTGACGTTGCTTTATTTTGATTATCTTTAATTTCTCTTTTTCTTTTAATAGCACTTGTTTCATCTTTTGTTTCAGACTTTGTGTTTTTCTTATTATCAATAGAAGTTTTAAACTCTGCATATGATGATGAGGGTGAATTAGTAGATTGAATCTCCATATTATTTTGCGTAAGCATAGGATCCTGCTTAGTGGCTTTGTGATACCACTCTATGGTTAGTTTTTCATCGCGCTGAACCCCAATACTATTTTGATAACACGCGCTGAGACTGAGTAGCGCATCTGGATGATTCTGCTCAGCGGCTTTGCGATACCATGCTACGGCTAGTTCTGCATCTCGGTCAACTCCGATACCAGCTTCATAACACCAGCCGAGACAATATTGCGCTTTCACATAATGCTGCTCAGCGGCTTTGCGATACCACCACGCGGCTAGTGTCACATTTTCCTCAACTCCGGTACCACTTTGATAACACTTGCCGAGACTGTATTGCGCCTTCACATAATGCTGCTCAGCGGCTTTGCGATACCACTCCACGGCTAGTGTTGCATCTTTTTCAATTCCGGAACCATTTTGATAACACCAGCCGAGCATGTATTGCGCATTTGCAAGATTCTGCTCAGCGGCTTTGCGAAACAAATTTGCGGCTTGAATTTTACCTTGCTCAGTTCTGTTACCCTTCAAATTTAAATAACACAAACCGAGATTGTGTTGCGCCATTGCATGATTCTGCCCAGCGGCTTGGCAAAACCACCATGCGGCCTGCATTGTATTTTGCTCAACTCCAGTACCATTTTGATAACACAAGCCGAGACGGTTTTGTGCATCCGCATTATTCTGCTCAGCGGCTTTGATTAAATCCAATATCTCTTGATTCATACGGTTTAGCATGGCTTTTTCCCCACGTGCTAGGTTATATATAATGACTAATGTTACCATTTGATCTATTTATATTCAATATAATTATTTATGGTCAATTAATATCTTTACTTTATACGAAGGCAATAGAGTATGTGTGCTTTGTAACTAGTTGCTCTTTCGCTATGATTGGTTATGCAATATCCTAGTTAAATTGGTACTATATTTGCTTTTATATTCAGGAGTATTTACATGGCGTACCAGCATATTCTCATACCTACCACTGGCCAAAAAATTACTGTCAATAAAGATTTAACACTGAATGTGCCGGATCATCCTATTATTCCTTTTATTGAAGGAGATGGTATAGGTGTTGATATCACGCCCGTGATGAAGCATGTTGTAGATGAAGCGGTTAAAAAAGCGTATCAAGACAAGCGCAAAATCGCGTGGATGGAAATTTATGCTGGAGAAAAAGCCACCCGTTTCTATGGAAAAGATACTTGGTTGCCCGCTGAAACATTAACTGCGCTGAAAGAATTTGTGGTTTCTATCAAAGGACCTTTAACCACGCCAGTAGGTGGTGGAATTCGCTCGCTGAATGTGACACTGCGTCAAGAACTCGATCTTTACATTTGTTTGCGCCCGGTACGCTATTTTAAGGGTGTGCCAAGCCCACTCAAAGAACCATGGCTGACCAATATGGTGATTTTCCGAGAAAACTCAGAAGATATTTATGCAGGAATTGAATGGCCAGCGGATAGTCCAGAAGCAGAAAAAGTTATTCATTTTTTACAAACTGAAATGAAAGTAAAAAAAATTCGTTTTCCTAAACATTGTGGCATTGGTATCAAACCTGTTTCTCGTGAAGGAACATCACGTTTAGTCAAAAGTGCAATTCAGTATGCAATCGACAATCAACGCGATTCAGTTACGCTGGTGCACAAAGGAAATATCATGAAATTTACGGAAGGTGCATTTCGTGATTGGGGTTATGAAGTCGCTCGCACAGAATTTGGCGCGAAACCTCTGGAGGGTGGCCCTTGGCAAGTAATAAAAAATCCAAAAACGGGCAAAGATATTGTGATCAAAGATGTTATTGCCGATGCATTTTTACAGCAAATTTTAATTCGCCCCGCTGAGTATAGTGTGATTGCAACCTTGAATTTAAATGGCGATTATATTTCTGATGCTCTGGCTGCACAGGTGGGTGGTATCGGTATTGCACCCGGCGCAAATATGGGAGATGGTGTTGCAATGTTTGAAGCAACGCATGGTACAGCGCCTAAATATGCGGGGCAGAATAAAGTAAATCCCGGATCCATTATTCTTTCTGCTGAGATGATGTTGCGATATATGGGTTGGAAAGAAGCAGCAAATTTAATTATAAAAGGTATAGAAGGTGCAATCCTTGCTAAAACTGTTACCTATGATTTTGCACGCTTAATGGAGGGTGCAGAGCAAGTCAGTAGTTCCGCATTTGGTAGTGCGATCGTTAAACATATGTAAATTATTTTTCCCTATATTTAAAGAAAGTCATTTTCCCCTCTCTCCAATGCTTTTTATTGGGGAGAGGGTGGATCGTTATCGCGTTTTTTGCGATAACGAGACGGGTGAGGGTCTCGACGGCAGCTAGTACTCGTACGTAGGTAGCTAGTACATGAAATGTTAGTACCCAAAATAACATCTCTTGCTATACTTAAAAAATGACCAAATTAATTAAAAAGACATGCCTTATAAGTATAGTATCTTTTTAACTTTTTATAGCAATTAGATTTTTTAAATAGGCTAAGGAAAAAATAGCTTTTATAGTCTATAAATTAGGTAAGGTAACGGGGAATGAATGAGTAAACCGGGCCCAGTCGTACTGATACAAGAGGGGAAACCTCAATTAAAACAACCATCTATGTATCAGGTAGTGATGTATAACGATGATTTTACCCCTATGGAATTTGTGGTCACGGTGTTAGAAGGCTTTTTTAATATGGACAGAGTTCGTGCGACAAGAGTGATGTATCAAATTCACACGTCTGGAAAAGCTGTTTGTGGGATCTATACTAAGGATGTAGCGGAAACAAAAGTAGATCAAGTAGTAGAATATGCAAGGAGGCATGAACATCCTCTACTCTGTACTGTAGAGGCTTCTTCATAAGGCTGAAGTGGGAGGTGTGCCATGCTAGACAAAGAGCTTGAGTACACATTGAATTTGGCGTTTCGGGAGGCCCGTAGCAAACGGCATGAGTTTGTTACAGTAGAACATCTCTTAGTTGCACTTTTAGAGAATTCTTCTGCTGTTAAAGTATTAACTCATTGCGGGGCAGATATCAATGTTTTACGCGATGGACTGAATGAGTTTATCGAAAGAACAACTCCTATCATTCCTGAAGTTCGTGATCGCGATACCCAACCCACACTCGGTTTTCAACGCGTTTTACAACGCGCGGTTTTCCATGTGCAATCTTCTGGTAAAACGGAAGTTTCAGGTGCAAATGTACTTGCGGCCATTTTTAGTGAACAAGACAGCCAAAGCGTTTATTTAATGCGTCAACAAGATATCACGCGTCTTGATGTCATTAATTGTATTTCGCATGGGACAACGAAACCACGCATGCCTCGAGATAATGAACAATTTGGTGGTCATTATTCTGAAGATGGCGAAGGTTTACAAGAAGAAACCAGTACGAGTCCGCTTGAACAATTTACAACAAATTTAAACACACGCGCTAAAATGGGCATGATTGATCCTCTCATTGGCCGTGAAGATGAAGTTGAACGTACCATTCAAATTCTATGCCGACGTCGAAAAAATAATCCTTTATTGGTAGGCGAAGCAGGTGTCGGTAAAACTGCAATTGCAGAAGGATTAGCTCGATTTATTATCGAAAAGAAAGTTCCCAGTATTTTACAAGACAGTATGATTTACTCGCTGGATCTGGGAAGCTTACTTGCAGGCACAAAATATCGTGGTGATTTTGAAAAACGTTTAAAGAGTGTATTGCATCAGTTGCAAGAACAAAAGGGTGCGATTTTGTTTATTGATGAAATTCACACGATTATTGGTGCGGGTGCTGCATCCGGTGGCTTGATGGATGTATCTAACTTGATTAAACCCTTGTTAGCATCCGGTGAATTAACCTGTATTGGTTCTACAACATATAAAGAATATCGTGGAATCTTTGAAAAAGATCACGCTTTAGCAAGACGTTTTCAAAAAATTGATGTGAAAGAACCCACGGTAGAACAAACAATTGATATCTTAAAAGGGTTGCGTAGCCGCTTTGAGTCACACCATGGTGTGAGATACAGTGATGAAGCATTAGAGGCTGCAGCAAAATTATCAGCACGCTACATTTCTGATCGTCGTTTGCCGGATAAAGCAATTGACCTTGTTGATGAAGTGGCTGCTTTTCAATATTTAGTACCTGAAGCAAATCGCAAAAAGCTGATTGATACCAGTGATATTGAAAAAGTTGTTGCTAAAATCGCACGTGTGCCGGAAAGAAATGTTTCAACATCCGATCGTGAAGTGTTGAAAAACTTAGGCCGTGATCTGAAGATGATGATTTTTGGCCAAGATGAAGCTGTAGAAACCTTAAGTGCTGCTGTCAGATTGGCACGCTCAGGATTGCGTGACCCCATCAAGCCAATTGGTTCATTTCTCTTTATTGGTCCAACAGGCGTGGGTAAAACAGAAGTGTGTAAGCAATTAGCAAAATCATTAGGCATTGAATGGGTCCGTTTCGATATGTCCGAATATATGGAACGTCACACGGTATCACGTTTGATTGGCGCGCCCCCTGGATATGTTGGGTATGATGAAGGAGGATTGTTAACGGAAGCTGTGAATAAACATCCGCATTCTGTTGTACTGTTAGATGAAATTGAAAAAGCACATCCCGATGTTTATAACTTACTGTTACAAATTATGGATCACGGAACCTTAACAGACACCAACGGTCGCAAGACAGATTTTCGTCATACAATATTCATCATGACTTCAAATGCTGGCGCTGACTTATTGGATAAAAATACCATTGGATTTACACCACAAGATGGAGCAACCGATGTACTTGCTTCTGTTAATCGCCTCTTTTCGCCTGAGTTCCGTAACCGATTAGATGCGATTATCCAATTTAAAGCATTGGATGCGAAGACAATATTACATGTTGTTGCGAAGTTCTTGATGGAACTTGAAGTACAACTTGAATCTAAGCATGTCATATTAGAAATTGATGCGGAAGCACGTGCTTGGTTAGCGAAAAATGGCTATGACCCCAAAATGGGTGCAAGGCCAATGGCAAGATTGATTCAAGAACAATTGAAGAAACCGCTCGCAGAAGAATTACTCTTTGGTAAGCTGAGCAAAGGGGGGCATGTATTAGTCAGTGTTGAAAAAGATACGCTTAAGTTTGCTATTGAAGAGTTAGAAGGAAACAACGTTCATTAAATTTCCGCGTTAGAGCTTGTCTTGGTATTGGTTGATTAGGCGAAAAAGCAGGGGATCGAGGATAAAATGATGCAAATTCGAGGAGAATATCTGGTTTATATTTGACGAGAATTTGCGTCATTTTAGACCGATCCTACTGCTTTTGCAGCCAATCAAACAATGCCAAGACAAGCTCTAAAATTCAGCCTTTTCCGGGTTTGCATCAAACCCGGTTTTTTTATGCCCTTTTTTATCCGGTTCGCTACTTGATCCTGATTGTTTATTAAAAATTATTATTAATATAATCAAGTGCTTAATTTTATTCTCAACAAAAGCTGTTTAAAAAATACTATAATAATAGTTACACAATACAACGAGGATAAAATATCAATGAGCAGCCCCAGAGATGGAGATGTTACTATACAAGTACAAGCCACAGCTAAGCAATATGCTGAAAAAATACGTGATCGCCTTGATCTTCAAGAAACTAAAAATCCAGAAGATCCAGTAGAACAAAACAATAAAAACAATATCATAATTAATGCATTTGGCCTCAGTTTGAATATTGCACAAAGACAAGCCATTGAAAGAGCGATGGATACTGTATTTGAAAAAATCGCGAAATTTGAGAAGCAAGATAAAATCACTGCAATAAAAGCAATCAAAGATGAAAAAATATCGAATGCTACCAAGGAAAGCTTAAGAAAATGGTACCTGGATGGTAGTGTAAATTTAATTCGCAGTATCTTTGAAGATCAATACATGGGTGGTGACCCTATCTACTCCCCCAGCAACAAGATCTGCTGTGATTGATTATGTTAATTATTTAGTCGATTGCAGAATGGCTAAACATAATGGACAGCCGGAGCCGCTTACTGGTTTTAACCCAGCAGTGTTACGCGAGTTTATTTCTCTAAAAATGACAAAAAAAGATGATGTTGGTAGTCCTACACCACTTCATTGGGTCGCAAGACATTGCAGTGAGCAAGTCATTGAAGCGTTACTCACACGCTTGTTGGAAATGCAAAATGCGCAGGAAGAAAAAAAATATGATCAATCAGTATTATTGGATAATATTATAGTTTTAGTAGATGATGTAAACAATAGTACTTTGTTTCATTTCATATGCCAGAAGAATATACAAAGCCCGACTCTAATAAGTAAATTAAATTCACTGACAAGTCGTGAAGTATTCAACCAAGAATTGGAAAAACAGAATAAATTTGGAATGACACCACTGCACTGTGCTGCTATGTGTGAAAATTCTGCTGCATTTCGGATCCTCATCGCTGCAGCGGGTTCTAAAGCAATAGGTAGCACATTAGTGATACGGGGAAAAAATCGTCACAGTAACGTACTGCACATTGCTGCAAGAGATCAAGATTCTGCTGCATTTCGAGCTCTCATCACAACAGCAGGTTCTACAGCAGTCAGTGAAGCATTGGTGGCAGAGGTGGCAGAGGAGCGGGGTGGGTTTACAAGTTATGATCTAAAGCGTGCTGGGAAAAGGGCTGAACGGGTCATTAGGGCATTACTACCTTCAGTTCCTCCTGACGGCGTCATTGTTGATGGAAGAAAAGCAGGACTTCATGTTATCGCGCGATATCAAGATTTTGCAGCGATTACCAAGCTAATAGAAATAGCTTCTCCTTTTGCTCTTGCCTCAAAGTGGGGCGGAGTTGCTGAGGAAAGGATTAATGGCAATAGTAAATTAAACCCTGATGAAAAAACACAGATAATAAAGTTATTTAAGGAACATTATTCTTTCGTTGAACACCCTAAAAACAGCATTCAAAATAACTCACAAGCAGCATTTATTACTTTTATTAAGCATTACTTGGGGCAAGAAACATGGTGCGATGCAGATAAATGGATTGCTCTTCTGAAAAAAGCACATTCAGCATGTCCTACTAAAGAAACTAAAGATCTCTTAGCTACTTTACTGGCGGGTCGATGTTTGCGTCACTATAATCAAGTAAGAAAGTACAAGAAAGAGGATAGAGAGGAAAAAGATGAAAATGAAAAATATATAAATGAATTTTTTCAGAATTTACCCATTAACAGTAGCGATATTGCTCCGCACTGCACACCTGAAGATAACTTTGCCATTGCTGACTATCTCTATCATGCACCTCGTAATCGAACTACATTACCTGTTTCACTGGCTTTATTATCGGATACACAGCTGAAAATGCGGGCACTCATGCATTGTCACGAGGCGATAAACACAGTAACTGATAGGGATCGCTATAAAAATCATAAAGTGGCAGTTGACAACGCAATTGACTTTTTAAATGCACGTACAGAAGACAAAACGTATCCTCTAACAAAAGACATAGAGTTAACCTATAAAGATTATCAAGAGCCTATTGATAAAAAAACACGTATGCTGGAAGATATTTATAAGGAACTTAAAGTCCCTATTGCTAAAGAGAATAATAAAAAGATTATAGATGAGATACTTGACCGTTTTTATGCAAAAAAACGAAAAGAATTCCATTCTAAACTAGAAGTAGGACCAGAGGCAAAAAAGGACACTTATCGTATTGAGAAAAATTATTATGCTACATTGCGAGAAACGTTGGGAGCATTAATTGATGAATCAAATGACAATGCATTGAAAAATTATTATCGAGAAGGTAATTTTGTCCTTTTTGAAAAGGGAGTCGGTGAGCTATCAGAATCAAGCTCCCTGATTAAAGACATACAAATACTTTTCAAGGAAATTTCTGTGGGCGAAAAAAAATTACAGGAACAAAAATATGAAAACCCACAAGTCGCTAAAAATGATATTTTCGATAATAGTATTTTATATATTCAGTATTATACTGCTTGTCTTACGGAAATTCTTAATCCGTCGCTTACGCTGTTTCCAAAAGCTGCTCGCGCAAAAGATGATATGTCGTCTATAGTAGAAGAGCTAAGACAATTTGCAGACCATCCAAATCGAGATAAAATTGATGTCATGATAACAAAGATCAACGATGCCTTACTTAAGTATTCCACTCCCGCAGCTACTACTTCAGACATTCGAACAATCTTGCTTAAGGAAATAAGCACTTCTATTAACAACTTGCGTGAACCAGGAATTTCAGCACAACCTGAATTTAAAACATCACCCCTAGCTCCTGGCTAGGCTTTTTACCATCATGTAGGGGTGTGGATTAGGCTTTTTGCCCTCAAACTACTCCGCCACATCCGCCTGACTCTCACCGCCACTACCACCACCCGACGACTTACCATCGCGGCTACGGAATGTAATACGCCCCTTGGTTAAATCATAAGGCGTCAATTGGACAGTGACTTTATCGCCTTTCAGAATGCGAATGTAGTTTTTACGCATTTTGCCAGAGATATGGGCAATAATAACGTGACCATTCTCTAATTGAACTCTAAACATTGTGTTAGGAAGAGTGTCTAGCACTGTTCCTTCCATTTCAATTTGCTCTTCTTTTGCCATACGGGATTAAGCCCTTATCAAAAATCAGCTTAAAATCATGCCTTAAAACAGGAAAATAAGCAAAGATTTTCGTAGTTTTAAATATTAATAATAAACCGTGTTACTTCATGCATCAAATAATGAAAATCAGGATTAAATGTTAGGCGTTTATGGTGATATTTCGTTAATTTTAATTTGTAAAGAAGACGATTTAAACTTTCTTCACCTTTGCTATACGCACCATAAATGATTTGTAAATGATTTTGTAAGTTTTCATCGATATGACTTGCATCAACAAAATCTCCTTCTTTTCCGTAATGTGGATTGGTTGTAGCCACTGGAATACACGTATGAGAAAAACTCACAATCTTAAGTTCTGGATACGCTGAGCGGCGTACGATAAGGCGCGGGTCTTCCCATTTCGTCGGTTTATTATCATATAACACTAAACGACTCTTGGAATGAGCATGTTGTTGAAAATACTCTATGCTCGCACTACTTGAAACGGTTTTATCATCTTCGCTAATCACCATAAATACGGGACAATTTAAGCGCTTAGTTTTGCTGATGCTCGTGATTTCTTTAGTAAGTCGATACACTTGATAAGCAGCGTTAAAAGGAATAGATTGATATCGAGCATAATCATTTTCTTCTGTAATACGAAACCATTTTGCACGTTCAAAAGCCCAGCTAATACAGCGATACCAATTTGTTGTGAAATCGATAGCTGAACGAATTTTAATAGCAGGTGAAGTTAATAAGAGTCCAGCAATTTTGGGGTTCTTTAATGTGTGATAAAGCGAAAGACTCGCACCCGTTGAAAAGCCAACAAGGAAAATGTGATCCACATCTTTCTCGAGGGTAGCTATGCCATAATTTACTGCTTGTAACCAAGCTTGGTAATCAATATTTAGCAAACTGCCGGGAACAGTGCCGTGGCCGGGCAAAAGGATGGCTCGGGTTAATATTCCCTGGGATTGCAAGAATAACCCAATATCTTTCATCACAAAGGGGGAATCAAATAAGCCATGAATTAATAAAGCGCCATATTTGATTTTGCCATCAGCGCTTGGTCTTTGTGGTTGTAATTCAAATGGGCTATTGGTTTCAACAATCAATTCTGCCAGAGGGTTATTTTTTAAATCAAGCCGGGTATTTCGAATCAGATCCTTGCATTTTGTGATATAGTCAGCAAAACTTAAATTAAGATCATAAATTGGGTAATCAATTTTGGGTCTTGAAACAATTGATAATTTTTATGAAACATACAATCTACACTATTTGAGGGTAGTTATGTTAAAAATTAAGTATACAGTGAGTCTGGTAAAAGTGCTGCTCATGCTATTACTATTTTGTCTTGCTCCTAGCGCTGTATTAGCAGCACAAGACACTGGGATAGGACAAATTGCAATAGGTTTAATGGAGCCAGTTGGTATTTTAACAGATTTTGTGAGTAGTGCATCTCTTATTATTGGTGCTGCATTCATATTTTCATCGATTATAAGATATAGACAACATCGCGTTAATCCTCTGGCTATGCCAATTAGCACAGTTATTTTATTGTTCGTTATGGGTGTGCTATTGATCGTTTTACCAATTGCTTTTAGATTGACGGTGAATATACATCACTAAGTACCCCGTCAAAATGAGATGCTAGATTCGGAAAAACTTATTTGACGGGGTACTAAGGAGAGAGAGTGTATTTAAGTCGCAAAATTCAACTGTTTGGCACAGGGTTATTTTCTGTATTGTGGCTGAGTGGTTGTTATCATGCTATTACATATGAATATCTTATGTCGCATCCAAAACGATTAGAAGCAGAAGCGAATCGTTGTCAGGTACAACAGGCTCAATCTTCCATTTGTGACGTTGTACAACATGCTGCAGAGGATTTTACAATGTTGGCAAATAAACGCATTGCTAATCCAGATATTTTTGGACAGGAAATTATGCAAGCAGAATTGCAGCTTGCAAATGCTTTGCAAGAACTTAATCAGCTGAAACATGACACTGGGCATGCAGACATGCAGAAATTAGCGCTTGCTGAACAGGTTTATCAAACACAACGGCAAAAAGTGGAAACCTTGCTGGCTGTTGTGGTGGCGACGAGCCCGTGGGGTAGATAACAGTTACCTTGAAATCTAATTAAATCTGTGTAATATTGCGCCTCGATTAACAACAAAATACTAGGTTTGGGAAGAACTCTATTGACTCACCTGCCTGTATATTTTATAATCAATTCTTAGAAAATTTTATCGCTATTTCATTACGAGATAAATAATACATGCGTGAAACATCCAGCAAAAATGTCTGGCATATTATTATTGGCGGGACTATAGGTAATTTAGCTGAGTGGTACAATTTTTTATTGTATGGTTATTTAGCCTCGGTTATTTCCCAATTATTTTTTCCGTTGGATAATAAATTAATGTCGCTTACATTGGCATTTACTGTGTTTGCGCTTAGTTTTTTTGCGCGGCCATTTGGTGGAATACTATTTGGTTGGATTGGAGATACGTATGGTCGACAGCGCGCACTGATCATTTCTCTTATGATGATGGCAGTACCGACATTTTTAATTGGTTGTTTGCCTACCTATGGCAGCATTGGTATCGCCAGTCCCATTCTGCTGTGTATTTTCCGTGTTTGTCAGGGATTATCAGCAGGGGGTGAGCACACTGGCTCAGCTATATACGTTGCCGAATATGCACCTCTTCATCGACGTGCATTATGGGTGAGTACGGTGCCAAGCAGTACTGCAATTGGTATATTAATTAGTTCAGTTGCGTCACTGCTCATCATCAATAGTTTTACTCCCGATCAACTCGTCGCATGGGGATGGCGTGTTGGATATTGGGCGGGCACTTTACTTTGTCTCGTGAGTATTTTTCTGCGTGTTACTATGCCAGAAACACCGCACTTTCAAAAAACTCAAAAACAGAAAGCAAGTCAGCAATATTCAATTTTAACTTTAATAAAAGATTTTAAGATACTTAAAAACTTGCTCATTGTGATTGGACTCGCAAGCAGCTGGGGGATTTATTATCAAATATTATTTATCTGGATGCCAACGTATCTTACACATGTACAACATTTTAGTCATAATGTTGCATTACAAGTGAATAGCTTTTTTATGTTGTGTTTTGCTGGTTTAATCGTCGGCGTTGGATATTTTGCAGATTATATCAAACGTAAATCAATATTAATATTATCTTGCGTTGCTATGATTACGTTGGCTTATCCGTTATTTATAATGTTATCTTCTGGTTCTTTATGGCAAGTTTATATTGCGATGGGAATATTTACCGTAATCTTCAGCTTATATTTGCCAACCGCGTTTGTGAGTATGGTGGAATCCTTTAGTGCGGAAATTCGGTACACAGGTCTTTCTTTGGGTTTTAATATTGGATTGGCTGTTTTTGGTGGTACCTGTCCACTGATTGTGACATGGCTAATTGAAATAACAGAAAATAGTTCATCTCCAGCATTTTATATGATGTTAGCAGGAGCCGTTGCATTATTGACTTCTACGTACATTCTCGAAAAAAGAGGCCAACCCATTTGATACTTTCTCTTTCTAAGTTCAAATTTATTCGATCACTCTATTTTTGACGATTAACGATGATACGGATGCCCCTGCAAAATACTCCATGCGCGGTAAAGTTGCTCAGCCAGTAAAACCCTCACCAATGGATGCGGTAAGGTGAGAGGGGAGAGAGACCATTTTATATTCGCCTTTTTCAGACATTCACTCGCTAATCCATCAGGACCACCAATTAACATATCTACATTGTTACTATTATCGTGCCAAGTACGTAAATTTTTTGCGAGCTGCTCCGTGCTCCAAGCTTGGCCTTTTACATCCAGTGCAACCACATGATTTCCGGGTTTGATAGCAGCAAGTAATTTTTTACCTTCTTTTTCTATGATTTGTTGGGTATTGGATTGTTTAGTGCGTTTTTCAGCGGGGATTTCAATTAACTCAAGAGTATAATCTGGAGGTAAGCGTTTAGCATATTCTTGATAGCCAGTTGTCACCCAGTCGGGCATTTTATTCCCGATGGCGAGTATGCGAATGCGCATGAGAGTCCCACAAATCTTCTAAATTATAGAATTCTCGTGTTGCTGGTAGCATGACATGTACCACTACGTCTGATAAATCCACAATCACCCATTCACCTTCTTTTTCACCTTCCATATGAATATAGCTAATATGGTTTTCTTTTGCTTTGGTAACGACGCTTTCAGCAAGTGATTTGACGTGGCGGTTAGAGCGGCCGCAACAGATAATCATAGAATCAGCAATGGTGGTGAGATCGCGAATATCCAGTGTAATGAGGTCTATGGCTTTTAAGTCATTTAATGCTTCAATTGCTAAATGTTCAAGTTGTTTAGATTGCATGCCTTATTTTCATCTCCTCACTCATATATTATATATGACTAATACTATATACGCCATGTTGTTGAATATATTCATATACGCTATCCGGCAACAAATACCGTGGATTTCTCCCCATCGCAATCTGCTTGCGAATGTCAGTTGCGGAAATTTCTAACGAAGTCACAGGATGCATTAAAATATGACCCGCTAGTGTTTCGTGTAATGCTAAAGGGCTATTTACGAGGCGGTTTTTAATCAGCTCCGCAATAATACCTGTCTGTGGTAAGTGATAAAAAGGTCGATGGGCAACTACTAAATGAGCGAGTTTCAAAATATCTTCATAACGATGCCAGCTCGGAAAATTTAATAGCGCATCAATGCCAATGATAACGCACAAAGGTGTGTGTGGCAGTTTTTTACGTAATATTTCCAACGTATCAATAGTATAAGAAGGCCCTTTACGTTGGATTTCGCAGCTATCAATGCGTAAAGAGGGCTCGTTTGCTATCGCTTGTTGCACCATAGCAAGCCTTTGTTCAGGTGTAGCGACAGGTGCTTTACGGTGCATGGGTTGATAGCAGGGAATAATCAAGACTTCAGCAAGATCAAGCGTTTGACGCAATTCAAGCGCAGTCCGTAAGTGCCCGAAATGAATGGGGTCGAATGTGCCACCTAAAATACCAGTAGGCTGTTGTAAGTTATGCATTTTTTAAGAGCTTCCTCTTTATGCTATCTTTTTTAATTATACCTTATGTTGCTGTTTTAAGCTTGCCTTAAGTTTGCACACGTATAATAGAAAATCTTTCAATTCAAATATTTAAGGTTATTCTTATGCAAGCGCGAGGATATGCGTCGGATCAAAAACAAATATCAAATCCCTCAGAGACCGCACCTGTTGATGAAGAGCAGTTAATAAATGCTTGTCAAACAAACAATATTCTTCGTATTCAATCACTTTTATTAACAAAGGTTGATTTATTCTTTCTTACGAGTGGGGGTAATAGCGTGCTGATATTTGTTCAATCAGTAGAAGCACTCCAGCTTATTTTGAATGAAGCAAAGCGACGCGGTTGTATAGAAGAACTTCTATCTGTAAAAAATAAATTAGGAAAAACTATTTTTGAGTGGATATGTTTTTATGACTATTCGCCAAAGAAAATTCCTTTATTAAAAGCATTAATAGAAAATGAAAATTTTCGAAAGGTAGCAAAGCACGATGATGTGCTTAATTGGGTTAGATCAGTTTATTTTTATTATCCTAGTGAGCAAAAAGAATTTGATGAACTTTGCGATTTAATAAAAAATGTAGCATGGGAAAGAACAAGTAGAGTTGCTAATCTTGACATGGATGCGCCGTTCTTTAGTATTCCTGATTACTATAATATTTTATTTGGAAAGTCAGAAGTACCCGAAGTAAATTCAAAAGAAGCAGCAATAGAGAGAGCATTAGTTGAAATAGCTGCTCTTCTTGATAATCCTAAAAAGTGTATTAAATATTTATCTTTTCTAAGTGCAGAATTTGAAAGATATTTTGATGAAAAGCCTGGGCAGTTTGATCAAATAGATCCTAATACATATAAATTTTATGTTATTGATGGAACTTATTATCCAATCCCAACAGAGGGCTATAAGGGTTTTAAGAAAGACAGCGCATTGCAAGAATTTTTGACATTACTGTTTCTTGAATATGGTTTAGCTGAAAATGCTTTTAAGTGGAATGGATATATTCCAAATAAAGTGGCTGGCAAAATGTTAAAAAATGGAGATTTTATCACAGAGAGTAGAGTAGGTTCAGGCCTGTTACATGGTAAATTATCTCATATGCTTCAGCAAGCTATAATAATATTTGCTATAAAACATGGGGAAGTTGATTTAACATTTTCTATAAATGATAAAGCAGGCAAAATAACTATTAAAGACATTTTGTCTGCTCAAATAACAAAACTACAACATGATACAAGCAGTAATCTTTGGATGTCTATTCGCGATACTCGCAACTATAGCAAAATAAGCTTTTCTGATCCTCATAGATTAACATCTGTTATTATGTATGATGGCAAAAGATTAGGTATGAGCGCGCTGTCAAACTATCTCATAGATACTTTTTGTAAAGGATATCTTAAATATCTAATTGCTCTTCGCAAAAATGGGTTTCCCCATTTAGATGTATACACGTTGGCAGATAAGTTAAATGATATGCAAATAGCGCTTTTTAGCACGCCCGCTTATTTGTTAAATCATTTTCTTCGTGAGGATTTAGATAAAGAAAGAAAAGTTGTAGACTCTAAAGAGGGTAATTATTCGGTAATTCGCAAATCTTATAAGATAAATAATAAATTCAAAATAAAACCGTTTTTTGAAATTTTATCCCTAGAGAAAAAATGTGAATTGCAAGTGTTAGAGAACAAGAAAGAGGGTGATGCCATAAAATCTTATTCAGAGGCGGAAGTTCTCGCAATGTGGATGCAGGTTTGTAGTGATTATATTAAGATGCAGCTACTTATTCCTAGCTCAACTGTCCCATACAAAGCATCATTGGATCAAATCAAAATTGATAGTGTTTATGGTAATCCTAGAAAATATTATGGTTACACAGAAATTCTTGTTTCTCCAGATTGTACTTATCCTAGCAGTTTACGAAAAGAGCTTGATCAACAATTAGAAAAAGTTAGGCAAGCACTGATTGATGATCACGAGAAAGCTATCACTCGAAGAATAGAAAGACATGAGCTTGACCCGCGAAGTGAGGAGGCGCGTTTAAATTTTTCTAGAAGTGAGCGTCTTGCTAATCTGTGTGGTTCTGCGATAGAAAATGCCATCCAACATGAGTTTAAATCAGATTTGTTCTCTGATCTAAAAGATATTCTAAGTTACGGTCAAAAAGATAATAATGGGAAAAAAATTACATGTAACGCTATTAGCTTATTTAAGTTAACGAGTCAGTCAGGTCTTGTTAGTAAAGTTGAAGAGATAAAAAACGTTGCAGCAAAAAAACTAAAGGCTGAATGTAGTCAGTTTCCGCAAGATATCCTTGATAATTATATGTCTCCACGTACCAGTGATAAAATCATTGCGTTTGTTAATTTTACAGTCAATTTTAACTTGCAAGAAGAGTGTAAAAATGAAATTAATTCAGTAGTTGAAGCAACTATTAAATCAATGCTTGCTACAGAGGAGGTATTAGATCTTTCTCTGATTGCTTATTTTAATAAATTTAATTTACTAGATGAAAATAAAAATGCCATGATAGGTTTAGAAAAGGTGATGTCTATAATAATAGATGAACGAGAGTGTTTAGGTCGTGATTATGAGCGTAACATTGGCAACTATTTGCTATTGGCGAAAATATTAAATGTTCCAGCAGAGATAGTAAAGAAAACATTTATACTATTTATGAATAGCGGTGAGAATAAGTATTATATTGGCAGAGAAGACGCTATTCATGGTTTGTTTTTGCATAATTTACTTGATGATTTAAAGATATTTGATTTTATCTTTTCTAAGATTGAATTGTTTGAAGATGACATTAACATGGACAGTCTTAATAAATTTCTTGATAAATTAAGGCAATTACACCCAGAATATAATTTTTCACAGCAACAGTGTCAGATAATTTCTGAGAATGTAGGCACAGCAATGCTAAGTGAAGCTGAGATAAATCAAACATCTGTCGCAAATAAATTCAAATTTTTAGGCGAACAGATTATTGGATTTTATTCAGAAATAAAAAACTTTTGCTTTCCAATGCTCGGCAATGTTGTGAATCATTTAAATGATCTATATTGGAAATTATCAGTGAGTGAGAAGAAGAAAGACTGTTCTGATATAATTGAAAATCTTAAAAATATTGGTATTGATTTAACGCGTGCTATCAATCGCCATACTGTTTTTGCTACAGCTACTGTCACTAGTGCTAATGGAACCACGGCGTCAAAGCAAAAAAATGCAAGTGAGTGTAAGATAATGTGATATCCAACAATTGCCAACAATATTCAGTAGGTTGTTGTAAGTTATGCATTCATTAAGAGCTTCCTCTTTTGCTATCTTTTTTTATACCTTATGTTGCTGTCTTAAGATTGCCTTAAGTTTGCAAACGTATAATGCAAACTCTTTCAATTCAAATAGTTGAGGTTATCTTATGCGCGTGCGACAGCCGGAACAAAAAAACATATCAAATCCCAGAGAGATTTCTTTGGAGCTGTCGGAACAAAAAAGCATATCAAATGATATAGGGTCGTTTAATGTGGGGTTGCATCTACAATCATTAATGGCTGCTTATGAATTGGAACAAGCGTTGTTACAATCATTAAATGGTGCTTGTAAAGAAAACAATATTCTTCGTATTACATCACTTTTAGCAAGCGTTGATTTATTAAGTCTTACGAGTGATAGCGAGCTGATGTTTAGCGTGCTGATGTCTGTCCAATCAGTAGAGGCACTCCATCTTATTTTGAATGCAGCACAGCAACGCGGTTGTATAAATGAACTTCTATCTGTAAAAAATAAATTCGGAGACACTTTTTTTGAATGGATATGTTTTGAAGCCAATTCATCAGAGAAAATTCCTTTATTAACTGCATTAATAGAAAATGAAAATTTTCGCAAGATAGCAAATTTCTATGATGTATCTCATTGGGCTAGATCAGCTTATCTTCATCACCCTAGTGCGCAAGCAAAATTTGATCAAATTTGTTCTTTAATACGGAGAGCGAAATGGGAAAGAAAAAATAAGGTTGCTGATCTTGACATGGATGCGCCTACCCCTAGTACTTCTTATTACTGTAATATGGTATCTGGAAAACCAGAAATATCCATAGTAAATTCAAAAGAAGCAGCGATAGAGAGAGCATTAGTTGAAATAGCTGCTCTTCTTGATAATCCTAAGAAGTGTATTAAGTATTTATCTATTCTAAGTAAAGAATTTGGAAGATATTTTAATGAAAAGTATTGGAATGAGTTTGGTCCCATAGGTCGTAATACGTATAAATTTTGCATTATTGATGGAACTTATTATCCAATCCCAACAGTGAACTATAAGAGTCTTGAGAAACACAACGCATTGCAAAAATTTTTAATATCATGGTTTCGTCAATATGGTTTAGCTGAAAATGCTTTTGAGTGGAATGGATTTATTCCAAAAGAAGTAGCTAACGAAATGCTAAAAAATGGAGATTTTATTACACAGGGTAGAGTAGATTCATCAGATCTGTTACTTGGTAAATTCTCTTATATGCTTCAGCAAGCTATAATAATACTCGCTACAAAGCGTGGAGAAGTTGATTTAACATATAATAAAGTAGACAAAATAACTATTAAAGACATTTTGTCTGCTCAATTAACAAAACTAGAGCACGGTACAACCGATAATCTTTGGATGTCTATTCGCAATACTCGCAACTATAGCAGAATAAGCTTTTCTGATCCTCATAGATTAACATCTATTATTATGCGTGATGGCGAAAAATTAGATATGAGTGCGCTGTCAAGCTATCTCATTGATACTTTTTGTGAAGGATACATTAAATATCTAAATATTCTTCGCAACAATGGTTTTCCCGGTTTAGATGTAAACACGTTGGCTGATAAATTAAATGATATGCGAACAAACCTTTTTGAGACACCACCTTACTTATTAAATTGTGTAGATAGCAAAGGGGAAATTGTACACTCTAACAAGGGTAGTTATTCGGTAATTCGTAGTTCTTATGAGCTAAACAATTTAGCAAAACACAAGCAAAATGATAATACCAAATTTTATTCAGGTAAAACTCCTGCTGCCAAGCATCATACCGTTTTTGCTAAAACAGCTATTGTCCCGTCTGCTGATAGAGCCGCGGTGTCAAAGCAAAATACTGTAAGTAAGCGTAATATCCCGCGTACTAATGGAGTTGCAGCGTCAGGACAAAGTAATATGCTGCGATATATTTTTTAAAGAGATTTCCCTGCAATATTCATGGCAAATCTCTGCAGAGTATCCCATGTATTTCCTGCTTCAGCTCCTTTGATCAGGCGATCAATTTGTGCTGCTTGTGACAACAGTTGCCAACAATTTTCTCGCGTGTGACGTTGTAAAAAACTGCGTACACTGGGTTGGCGTTTTTCCCAAATTCTAAATTTGCTAAATAAGCTCGACAACGTCGCGCCTTGCTTGGTTTGTTTGGCAATCTCAGCGAGCGTGCGTAATTCTCTTGCTAATGCCCACAACACCAGTGGAGGTTCAGTGTCGTCTGCTTTTAAATTGTCAAGAATACGTAAGCAACGTGAGCTATTACCGAGTAACGCACTGTCCACCAGTTGAAAAATATCAAAACGCGCATTATCAGCAATCAATTTTTCGACGGCTGAGTTATCGATCGTTTCAGTTGTAGATAATAGGCATAGTTTCTCAATTTCTTGTGCTGCAGCTAATAAATTTCCTTCAACTTGATTTGCAAGTAATGCCGAAGCTTCGGTGGTGATATTGAGCCCTGATTTTTGCGCACGTTGTTTGATCCACGCGGGCAATTGTTCAGCGGTGATAGGCCAGATTTGAATGACAATGCCGTTTTTTTCGAGTGCTTGATACCATGCAGTTTTTTCTATTTTGCTATCCACTTTATTCATACACACTAAAAGCAATGTGTCTGCAGGTGGTTTAGCCGCAAAATCTTGTAAAATTTGACTGCATTCGGCAGTTAATTTAGTGCTGACAATGTTTAATTTTACAATGCGTTTGGTTGCAAGCAGCGATAAGTTGTGTACGTTTGAATATAAAATTTTACCCCAGTCAGTATTTGCTTCTGCTGCAATAATAGTGCGTTCAGTAAATCCTGCTTTATGTGCTGCATTGCAGATGAAGTTTGCTGCGTCTTGAATGAGTAATAGCTCATCACCAGAGAGTACATAAATGCCGGCTAATTTTTTTGTTAAATGTTGTTCTAATTGTTGGTAGGCAAGTTTCATGGTTTTGACATTAAGACTCTAGTAATATTTTGCGAAGCTAATACATTCATAATACTGTAAGCAATCGCTTCTCGCATTATCCTATAAGATTTATTTGCTTCATTACTGTCGGCGAGTATTTGACTGGATTCCACCGTGAATGCGCGGACTTCATGTACAACTTGTGGGGCAACAAGAATTTGTCCGCGAGGGCTTTCAACTTGGAAGGTAACACTCAGGATAAGATTATATTGGCGAGTTTGTTGTGTTGTACTCACACTGAGTAACTGTCTGCTTTCAACTTCACTTAAAATAGTCAGAACCGTCGTTGCATCACTCGGTGAAGTAGTCAGGTGCACGCCAGATATTTTTAATAATTCTCTTAAATGCTGTGCGAGTCGTCCGTAAGGTGCTGCAGTTTTTAAGTAAAGATTATGCAGAGGAGGTGCCAATGGCACAGGTCCTCGCGGATGGAATCCGCAAGCAGAGATGCTGAGAACAAGGCAAAATAAAACTAAGTATTTAATAGTATAGTGCATCACTTGTCCTCTGTAACAATATTAACGAGTTTCCCAGGCACAGTGATAATTTTTTTAATTAATTTATTTGCAATCGTTTGTTGTACTTTAGCATCTTGCGTGGCTGTTTCTTGAATGATTTTTTCATTGGCATCACTTGCGACACGAATATGGCTGCGCAATTTTCCATTGATTTGTACGACGAGATCAATTTGATCCGCTTTTAAAGCAGCAGCGCTCGTTTTAGGCCAAGAAGCATTTAAAATAATGCCTTCGTAACCTAACTCTTGCCATAACTGATGAGTGATGTGAGGGGCAATGGGCGCTAATAAGCGTAATAAAATACTGAGTCCCTTATGAATAATATATGGGCGAATATCAGTTCGACCGGATTCTGCAGGGGGAACTTTAGCAAGTAAATTAAATAATTTCATGCAACTTGAAACGACTGTATTAAATTGCAATCGCTCGTAATCATATTTAGCGTCGTCTAGAATTTCGTAAATTTGGCGTAAAATCGTGCGCTGGCTAGAATCTACTTTTTCCCAATCAAGCGTGGTGCTTTTGTTATGTTTAGCCGCAAGATTTTCTTGCTTAATTAAATCGCGATGTTCGTAACTCAGTGCCCAAAGCCGTTTTAAAAATCGGAAAGCACCTTCCACTCCACTATCAGACCACTCTAAACTTTGCTCAGGTGGTGCCGCAAAAATAATAAATAAACGCACTGTATCTGCGCCGTAACGTTCAATTAAAGGCTGAGGATCAACAGTGTTGCCTTTGGATTTTGACATTTTGATGCCTTGATTAAGCACCATGCCTTGAGTCAGCAAGCGTTTGAAAGGTTCATCTGATATTCAGTAAACCTTCATCGCGCATCAATTTATGTACGAAGCGCGCATACAGTAAATGCATAACTGCATGTTCAATGCCGCCTATGTATTGATCCACAGGCACCCAATAATTAGCACGGCCATCTAACATAGCTTTATCTTGTTTTTTGCATGCAAAGCGCGCGTAATACCAAGAAGATTCTAAGAAAGTATCAAACGTATCCGTTTCGCGTTCTGCAGGCTCTCCACATTTCGGGCACGTGGTTTGATAAAATTCTGGCATGGATTTGAGAGGTGATGTCACACCAGTCAAAATGAACTTTTTCGGGTAAGACCACGGGCAAATTTTTTTCTGGCAACGGGACTCCGCAACTTGGACAGTTGATGATAGGAATAGGTGTGCCCCAATAACGTTGTCGTGAGACACCCCAATCACGTAAGCGGATAATTGATTTTACGTGTGCCGTGGTGATTTTTTTCGAGATAATTAATAATTTCTTTGTTCGCCGTTTTAGAATCCAAATTGGAAAATTGTTCTGAATGAATTAATTTTCCAGGTTCTGTGAAAGCACTTTTTGTAAAATCCCAAGAAGTTCCTGCGAGAGGAGTAATCACTTGTTTGAGTGGTAATTGATATTGTTGTGCAAATTCAAAATCGCGTTGATCATGTGCGGGCACTGCCATGACTGCGCCTGAGCCATACTCCATAACAACAAAATTGGCTACCCAAATGGGTATTGCTTCTTGCGTGAGAGGATGTATAGCCATCAATGCCAGTCGGCATACCGCTTTTTTCCAGGTGGCAAGTTCAGCTTCTGCTACTTTAATGTTTTTACATTCATCAATAAATTTTTTGAGCGCAGGATTTTTTTCTGCTGCTTGTATGGCAAGTGGATGCTGTGGTGCAATAGCAATATAAGTTACACCAAATAAAGTATCAGGTCGTGTGGTAAAAATAGTTAAATGTTCTTTGCGATTGGCAATGGGAAATAGAATTTCAACACCTTCAGAGCGTCCAATCCAATTGCTTTGCATGGTTTTGACTTGTTCAGGCCAATTTTCAAGTTTATCTAAATCATTTAATAATTCTTCGGCATAGTCAGTGATTTTTAAAAACCATTGCGGAATTTCACGGCGTTCAACTAACGCGCCCGAACGCCAACCGCGACCATCGATGACTTGTTCATTAGCCAGTACGGTTTGATCCACTGGGTCCCAATTTACTGTCGCATTTTTTTTATAAACTAAACCTTTTTTATATAGTTGCAAAAAAAACCATTGTTCCCAGCGATAATAATTCGGATCGCAAGTGGTGATTTCGCGACTCCAATCATACGCAAAACCTAAGCGTTTAAGTTGGCTGCGCATGTGATCAATGTTTTTATACGTCCATTCTGCTGGCGGAATTTTATTTTTAATCGCTGCATTTTCTGCGGGTAAACCAAAAGCATCCCAACCCATAGGCTGTAAAACATTTTTGCCCAGCATGCGTTGATAGCGAGCAATGACATCGCCAATCGTGTAATTACGCACATGTCCCATGTGCAAACGACCGCTAGGATAGGGGAACATGGATAAGCAATAGAATTTTTCTGTGCTTAAGTCTTCATTGGCTTGAAAAGAATTGCGCTCAGTCCAAAAATGCTGGGTGCTTTCTTCTACATGCTGTGGATTATATTGTTCATCTATCATACTGTTTTCTCAAGGAGTTTAGATGCTAACTATAAATGTAAGGCTGGGTGAAGTCTACATGCATAAATAGAGAGATGTAGGGTGGGCCAAAGCGCAGCGTGCCCACCAGTGTTGGTGGGCACGCTGCGCTTTGCCCGCCCTACATTAAAATATTATTTAAAAATAGTTTGACAAGTAAAATATTTTAATATTAAATTATATCCATATAGTTTAAACTTTAAAATATTAATAAAAATAATATTTAATAAAACGAATGAGGCAGGCGGCCATGCTTAATATCAGACAATCAAATACTCTCCAAGCTGAACATGTGCGTATTGCTCATAAATGTATATCAACCGTGGGGTGGGGGCTTTGTTCTCTCGTTATTATCGGGTTGGCCATTTTTTTACCCATAGGCGGCGTTGCACAAGTTTTAGGCAAGCTTTAGGTAGTAGTTCATAAATAAAAAGCAAAACGAGAGAGTGGAAAGTGGTGGAAAGAGCTCACTCCCGCTCTGCTAACAGCAGGGCGGAAAGTGACCATAAAATATCAATCGAGGAGTTAACTATGTTTAAAAAATTAATTATCGCGAGTGCCATTTTTTCTATTAGTACAGGTATTGCCGTCGCAGCTCCCTATATAGGAATCACCTTGGGTGCGGAAGCAGGCAGTTGGCAATTACGAAATTCAGCAGCAAAAAATACCAACTTTAGCCCTAAAGGAGTGCATGGCGGTATTTTTGCTGGATACGGTGACCTGGTAAGTGAATCCATTTATCTTGGTGGTGAAATATTTGCTGATCTTAGTTCTGCTAACACGGGAAACCACAATATCGATAATGTTGGCACAACTGCTAGGTTAAGAACAACTTATAGTTATGGTGCAAGTTTTATTCCTGGTGTCAAAATTGGCGCTGACACGATGGTTTATGCCAAAGTTGGGGTTGTTAGAACGCGCTTTGAATTAAATCAAAATCCATCTCCCTCTATTGTTAATTATCCCAGTGAAAATACAGTAACAGGTGGTCAATTAGGATTAGGTGTGCAAACTGGGTTGACGAAGTGTGTGGCGCTACGCGGTGAATATGTTTATTCTAAGTATAGTAAATTTAATGCAAATTCAAACCGCATTAGTCCTAGCAATAATCAATTTAATGTGGGATTGGTTTATAACTTTGGATAACTTTCTTTTTGGCTGCAACACACTCTCCAGCGTATGTCGATATACCAGAGGGTGTGCTGCCTTAGTGCTATTAAGTAAGTGATGCTAAATTTTAAAAACATTTTCCAGCTTGTTAAGCTTATCAATGAAAAAATCGATTCCCCATAAGTTTCAAGTGCTGATTTTTTTACTGATAAACTTAACAAACTAGAAAATATCTTTAAAACTTAATCCACATCTAAAAAAGTCATTCTAAATACATTTTTTGCTGCTAACGAAGCTAAACTTTTATCTTCAGGATATTGCAATAACATAGGGAATAATATGGATTTTCCAATGATTGCACGCCGCACGGGAGGCTTAGGGCTGAGTCCCCATTTATTTTGATATGTCATGGCCATTGAAGCGCCTTTAGGATCATTTGGATTCGGATAATTCCCAATATAAAGTAAAACATGGCCGCCAATATACACAATAGTAAAAAATCGATGTCCATTTTGCATTAAATAATCTAGCCGTTTTTGTGGAGATGCTGCATTCAAATTGACTACTTTTCCTGCGTAGGCTTGCTCGATTGAACTGCGCGGTAACCAAATTCCAAACGGCGTGAAAAAACTTTTCAATTCGGCGGAGCAATCATTATAAAAATATAAATTTCCCCAACCATAAGGACGGCCTAATAAAGTACTCATGATGCGGCTGAAATTATGTAAGGTTGCCGGAATCGGCATGCTCACCGCATCATCAGCGGATACAGTTGCATTGACAATGGTTGCATTGTGTTGCGCATCCGCAATAGGCACTAAAATTTTAAAATCATCTGCCATTTTCTCGCCAGGAAAAACAGATCCTACATACGCTGAAAAACGAAATTGATTATGACTATCAATAATACTTGTTTGTGTGTGCGCAATCGCAATTAATTGTTTTCTTGCAGCCGCTTGGAAGTTATTAATAAATTGATCATTGACGCGCGCAATACCCGTGCTTTTAACCCAGCCGATATATTCTGGAGTCAGAACTAATTTCCACGCATGATCACGCGTTTCACCGAGTATATAAACGGGAGTGCCTGCCCACAGTGCTGACATTTGCAAGTGATCAAATGGATAACCTTGTCCAGCAATCGTATGACTATAAAAATAAACATCATTGCTTGGTAAAGCGCGTACCGCTAAATTATCGATAGCAATCGCTCTTTGATTTGCAGCGTAATGCATCTTTTCAAATTGCGAGAGATTAACATTTTTTTCAATCGCATTGATCCAAGCAAGAGAGTAGGGGCGGAAATTTTCAGCAACACCGAGATTGCGTAAGGATTTTTTTCGATTGCTGTAAAGTGCAAGCAAGTTTTTCTCAGTGGTTTTTATTTCATCGGGATAAGGTTGCTGTAAATTTTTCTTAACATAATCTGCGCTCCAAGGAGAAGAAGTGCCAATATAATGTTTAAGAAAAATATCAAAACGTTTTTGCTGTAGTTCGGCATTCAACAAAGGGCGATCATAATCAGGATCATTAGGATTGATCCAATTTTCAATTTTTTGATTGTAATGATTGAGAGGGAAAAGCGTGACTCTTTCTTCATGCGATCCGCAAGCAGTGATAAATAATGCGATGAAAATAATAAATATTAAATAACGATTCATAGAGCTCTTGATCACCGTTTTTGACGTCGCCTTGCGACAACTATCAATCCTAATAAAATCGCCAAAATAGGATCCATGGCAAATCGTTGCCAAGGCGTTTTTCCTTGCATAGGCTTGCACGGAGTCAGTTAATACATAAGCTTGATACTGTGGTGCCTCTGATTTTACTTTGCCTTTGTCAGTGATGAAAGCAGTCATTCCATCATTCGAAACAAATAAAACTGGGCGTCCCATTTCTAGCGCACGCATCTTTGCCATTTGTAAATGCTGAGCTTGAGCAATGGAATGACCAAACCAACCATCGTTACTCACCGTTAAAATTATGCCAATGTCTGTGTTGTGATTTAAAACTTGTTCTGGAAAAGCAATTTCATAACAGATAAAAGTCGCAATTTTAATATCATTAGCAAATAACGGTTCATCCGATGCTGGAGCAGCAATAAAATCTGACATGGGAATATTGAATGAGCCCAAGATGCCAGTTAAAAGTGAACGCATAGGAGTATATTCTCCAAAAGGCACCAAACGGTGTTTGAAGTAAATACCTTTTCCTTCTCCTAATGCGATAACAGCATTGTAAAAACCTTCTGCATTCGGCACTTTCATTGGAATGCCAGTGATAAAAGTAGCATGGTGTTGTTTTGCTTGTGCAGACATATTTTCGAGAAATTCAACGGCATTTTGTAATATGGTTGGAATAGCAGATTCTGGCCAAATAATGATTTTACTGTCCCAGTGAGATTGAGTGAGTTCTGTGTAGCGATCTAATGTAGGTTGTACTTGTTCAGGAGACCATTTGATTGATTGTGGAATATTACCTTGGACTAAACTCACTTGAATGGGGTCACCTTTGGGTTGTGTCCAATCAATAAAACTTAAGGCCATGCCGACAAGCCAAATGGCAATAATCACAAATAAATTACTAAAAACAGTGATATATTGCTTATTCTTCATCTTTATTAGCATATTCACTAATAAACCGCTAATGATTAAAACGGCAAGTGATACACCGAACATACTGAAAATAGCGGCATAACCTTTTAAAGAAGAGTTTGTTTGGCTATAACCCAAAGTGAGCCAGGGAAATCCCGTAAATAACCAACTGCGAACCCATTCAAGCAAAACCCAGATGGCTGGAAATGCGCAAAGAATTTTAGTGTTGTTCAAGCGTGGAAAATAGCGATTGAGTAAATAGCCACTTAAGGCAGGATATAAAGCGAGTATAGCAATCAATGCACCCGTAATAAATCCAGCGAGTGGAGCAGCAGCTTCACCATAAGTGTGTACGCTAGTAAAAACCCAGTATACACCCGTCGCAAAAAAACCTAATCCATATAACCAGCCGCGTAAAAAGGCACGCCGAGGGGAAACACCTAACCACAAGATGAGTAAGAAAGCAGGTGACAGTATGGCAAGTGGAAAAAGTTCAAAAGGTGCAAAAGCTAGTGTTAAAACCGCTCCACTTATGAGTGCTAAAATATTGCCAAACATTCCTGGAAAAAATGTGATGGAATCCTGATGAGTGACTGTTTTGAGCTGGGCTTGTGTCATGTTGGTATTTTGGTAAGTTTCTGTATTCATAGTGTAGCATTATACGCTATCGTCTATAAATGTTTCAGGGCTAACATTAAATAATTTAGATAATATTTTTATTTGCCGTCCTGTTTTTCACTAAAATGACAAATGCTGATTTTGTGATGAAAAAAACTTCTTGAGCCCCTATTTTAGAATTTGGTAGCTTAAGCGTCCTTTTATTTTGCGGGCAATAACAATAGTGACGATAGGAGTGATCATTTATGAAGCAACAATTAAAGCCTTTGGCAATCAGTTTATGTGTACTTAGTCTTATGACTGCCCCTGCTGTGATGGCAGCGCAGACAGATTCTCAATCAACTGCATCGTTGGCAAGACAAGTTGCCAAACTACAGCGTGAAGTTGCCCTATTAAAAGGTCAACGTGCGATAGACCGTAGAGAGACTACTCAGAGAGAAAGAACAGTTAAAGTGGTAAGACATGTTCATCATCACTATCCAGCAGAAAATGCCACAAACATGGAACGTCATGTTCTGCGACATTTGCGTCCAACTGCCGAGCAACTGGAAAATCAACGTTATGAAAATCAACAATCAGTGGAGAGCCCGTATGCTACTTTACCTCCTACAGGCACAGATTATTTTCCAATTGATTTAGATGTGCCGGGGCAAGCTTTCGTATCTACAGGCCCTTATATCGGTATACCGTTGCAATTCTCTGGAAGTAATTTAATTATCAATAGCCCAAGTGTTAACGAAGATGTGGCTTTGCTCAATTTGAGAAAAAACATTCGCCAAAGACTAAGAGCATTGGGTGTTGATTTTGAAGCAACCCATGGGCATTTATTATTAAGCGGACTGGTAGAAGCACAAGCGAATTACAAACAAAATACTTCGGGTCGTGCAAGTGACATTAATGTAACCCGGGCTGCTTTGGATGCGTATATTCTGGGCCCAGCAAGTTGGACATCCGGTTTACTCTCTCTGCATTATGATGACAACATTGGTGCTAGTGAAGGTTCGTTAGCAACCAATTATCGTACTGCAAATTCACGCGTGTTTGTGCGACAAGCGTTTATCATTTTAGGTGATTTCGAACAAACAGGTTTGTATTCTACTATAGGTCAAATGTTTGTGCCCTTTGGTACGTATAGCAGTAACATGATTAGTAGTCCGCTCACGCAACTTTTAGCCAGAACGAAAGCAAGGGCTGTATTGATAGGTTATCAGCAGCAAACCCCAAATGCCTTTTATGGTGCAGGATATGTGTTTAGAGGTGACGCTCATGCAGGACAATCTGGTATCAACAACGGTGGTATCAACTTAGGCTATCGTTTTGCGTGTGAGAGGTTCAGTGGTAATTTTGGTGGTGGCTTCATTGGCAATATCGCTGATTCCGCAGGCATGCAAGTTACCGGTGGTAGAAATGCAAATCCATCCGTGTTTGATGGGTTTGGTGGCATAGATGGTTTGGGAAGTGAAAAATTAAAACATCGTGTTAATGCGTATAATGTGCGGGGCTTATTTAGCATCGGTAAGCACCTCGATTTCTTAGCAGAATATGTAGGTTCATCTAAAGCTTTTAGCACTGAAGATTTGACTTTTAATGATCGTGGCGCAAAGCCGTGGGCGTTTAATGTGGAAGCTGCGTATAGTTTTACCTTATTTGAAAGACCTACTGCTGTTGCGATTGGTTATGGGCACGCACATGACACACTTGCCTTAGGATTACCTCCACACCGTTATTCAATCGTGCTTAATACATCGTGGTGGAAAAATACTTTGCAAAGTCTAGAATTTCGTCATGATTCTAATTATGCAGAAAGTCATTTTGCAACTGGATCGGAAGTGACTCCATTTACACATGGGCCAGGACGGTCTGATAATATGGTTACGGCGCAGTTTGATTTGTATATATAGTTTTATAAGGATATTCACAAATATCATTAATAATACACGTTGGACATTTTGGCTTACGTGCAGTGCATACATAACGTCCATGTAAAATGAGCCAATGATGTGCGTCGTGTATAAATTCTTTGGGGATCACTTGTAAAAGTTGTTTTTCAACCTCAAGAGGTGTTTTGCCATGCGCTAACCCAATACGATTTGCCACCCGAAAAATATGTGTATCCACAGCAATCGTTGCTTGTTTGAAGTACGTATTTAATATCACATTCGCTGTTTTGCGTCCTACGCCTGGTAATTCTTCAAGTGCTTCTCGCGTGTTTGGAATTTTAGAATTATGTTTTTCAATCAATATTTTGCAGGTTTTAATAATATTTGCAGCTTTACTGTTAAATAATCCAATCGTTTTTATATATTTTTTTAATCCGGTTACGCCAAGGTTTAAGATTTTTTCCGGGGTGTTCGCATCATGAAATAATTTAACTGTAGCTTTATTGACGGATTTATCCGTTGCTTGCGCTGAAAGAATCACTGCAATTAAGAGTTCAAAAGCAGAGTGATACACCAATTCTGTGGTAGGTTTCGGATTCGCTTTTTTAAAGCGCGTGAATATTTCGCGAATTTTTTTGGCATTTATCATGAGGTTATGTTCGTTGCAACAAAAAGTAGCTAGAGAATGATCAATTGTATAATATAATTCGAAACTCAAATAGTATAATTTCAAACAAGGGGGGATCCATGCTTTCTTCATCATCTTCTTCTAGTAGTTCATCTTCCAGTTCGCTTTCTAGCAGCTCTAGCTCTTCATCGTCTATGCCCCGAGAAGAAAAAAAAGCAGAAGCCGACTTGATTCAGTTCTATTTTAATAAGAAAGAAGAAGAACGACCAACTAGAGATCAATTCAATATAATTATACGATTTTTGTGGGAAAAAACCATTCTAAGAGAATATCCTGCTCAATGCGAATCAGCAGTAGCAAATAAAGTTGCAGAACAAGCATGGAAGAATTATGCAAAAGTCTGCGATTTTTTTGATAGAAATCATATTGTGAAAGGTTTTTCCCACGATATTTCAAGTTCGCTTTCTGATGATTTAGATCGAATGTATTTTCATTACTTCAAGTCTACCTTATGCAACTTAGGTTCCAGGCACTCTCTTTTTATCCGATGGCATCGTGACAAAAAATTGTTGACCTTGTCGCAAGCAGATAAAGATAAAATGAAAGCTACGATTGATATGCCATCCTATTGGTGGATGGAACATGACCCGATTGAATTATATGTAAGCGCTAATACTCATCTTATCACTTCTATATCAAACTCAAATTATACAGAAGCCATGTCACTTATAGAGTTAGGTGCTGATGTGAATCCATATTCTGCTTGCCACGGTAATACTGCGTTGTTGTTAGCTGTGAGTAAGGGATGGAATCATCAGAATCCAGATATCTCACCCAATTTTTTCCCACGATTTTACCCACAAAGAGAAATAATTAAATGTTTACTAAAACAAAAGGCAGATGTTAACGCAATACATCTAGTGAATGGGATGACAGCATTACATATAGCGTGTTTGCGAGGTGATGATCCTGAGTTAATCAAATTATTATTGGATAATGGAGCTAACTTAAATGCTGCAGATTATGAAGGCCGTACTCCTTTAGATCTTCTAAACCTAGATTATAAATTAGCTCAAAATATTATATATCAAATAACGACGATAGAAATGAATAGGAAAAGCAGTATGTGTTTTGGTTATAAATCACCAGAAAATAAGTCATACTCAGCAACATTACCAACAAGAGAACACCGTATAGAAAATCAAGTAGAAATTAAAAAACTATTACTTCCTCTACAAAAGACTACTTTATTAAAAAATTCAAACACATAGGAACATAACTACGTATTTACGCCAGCATTAGGTATGCATACACGAATATTTCGCGAATTTTTTGGCATTTATCATTAGCTTATGTTCGTTGCAATAAAAAGTAGTTAAAGAATGATCAATTATATAATATAATTTGTGACTATTCATGCCGTCATTGCGAATCCCGCGTTTTTTGCGGGATGGAGCAATTCAGGGGAACATTGCAAAGTTTTTCCTGGATCGCCACGGCCAAGCGCTTCGCGGCCTCGCGATGACGTGGGCGCGAAAGTAGTATAAAGGTAACCATAATGTCAAAACATAACCCATATCTCAGTATTGTGATACCCGTACATAATGAAGAAGAATGCCTTGAAGAATTATATCAACGTTTGACTCAAGCATTAGATAAGTTGGGTAAGACATACGAGATAATTTTAACAAATGATGGCAGTAAGGATAGATCTGCAGAAATTCTGAAGAGTATGCATGAGCGCCGCCCATCACAGATTCGCGTCATAGAATTCAATGGTAATTTTGGCCAGCATATGGCAATCATGGCGGGTTTTGAGCGTGTGCGTGGTGAAATTGTCATTACTATGGATGCAGATTTGCAAAATCCTCCGGAAGAAATCTATAAATTAGTTGCAGCGATAGAAGCAGGTCATGATGTAGTGAATACGCATCGTGAAGATCGCCAAGATCATTGGTGGCGGCGTCTCGTTTCTAAATTACATAACAAAATGCGCGCTTGGATGATGCCCAAACTCAAAATGCAAGATGAAGGTTGTATGTTGCGAGCTTTTCGTCGTGAAATTGTCGATTTAATGGCATCCACAGGCGAAGCAACCACGTTTATTCCAGCGCTCGCGCTTAACTATGCCTCTAATCCAGCAGAGGTTGGCGTGGCACACGAAGCACGTGCTGCAGGAACAACAAGTTATAATTTATATGGTTTAATTCGTTATAACTTTGATTTAATCACGGGTTTTTCTTTATTTCCATTACAAGTGTTTACTCTACTTGGGATTTTGGTTTCTTGTTTTAGCTTTTTATTTGTCGTGTTTTTAGTTGCACGTCGCTTGATTGTTGGCCCAGAAGTGCAAGGTGTTTTCACTTTATTTGCAATCTTATTTTTCTTGCTTGGAATTGTGTTGTTAGGGTTAGGAGTCGTGGGAGAATATATAGGACGTATTTATCAAGAAGTCAGAAAACGCCCGCGGTTTGTGATACGTAAGGTTTTAGAGCAAGAAGTTGTGCATGAGAGGGTGGATGCTTAAGAGCGTTCTGTGCGAAGGGTGGGTTTGAGGGCGGTGAAATGTTTCGCGGTTCTAAAAAATACTTTTTTGCTCTTTAGGTGTCTCTTTTTGCTTAGGCACTTCAATTTTCTTCTTAAGCTTAATCGGAGGCGTTCTCTCCAAAGATAATGCCCCTTCTGGCGGTGGGGGTGTTGTTTCAGGCTGAGCGATATTATCGGCAAATACATTCAAGCTCAGTATGCTGCAGAACAATGCAAAAAATATGATACAGTATCGCATGACAAGTTCTCCAATTTCGTAATTATTTATACCATCAGGAAGCACGTTTATGCAATATCTACGCATTGGTCATCACACGAATGAAGATCGTTGTACAGGCGTTTCAGTTTTTTTATTTGATAAACCTGCAGTGGGCGCTTATCTTTTATGCGGCTCATCGCCTGCCTCCCATGAAATCAATGCACTTGATCCTGAAGTACGTGTAACGCATTTCGATGGTTTAATGTTTGCAGGTGGCAGTGCATATGGGTTAAATGCTGTCAGCGGTGTTATGCAATGGTTGCGTGAACAAGGACGCGGTTGGCCAGTTCCTTATGATCCTATCCCGATTGTTCCAAGCGCATCCATTTATGATTTTAGCAAAAAAGGTGCGTTGCCACCGACAGCAGAAGATGCTTATCAAGCATGTCTTGTAGCCAAAGAAAAAAATCCTTTATCTGGACGAATCGGCGCAGGGAGAGGTGCGACAGTTGGCAAGATTGTTCCCAATGCATTGCGAATGACCGGTGGGGTAGGACACGCTGAAATCAAACTAGAAAATGGTGTTATTGTTGCAGCTTATGCAGTAGTGAATAGTGTAGGTGATATACGTGATACAACTGGAAAAATAATTGCGGGTGCAAAATTTTCGGATGGTAAATTTGCTGATTGCCAACGATTTTTATTATCAGGACATGCGGAAGAAAAATTATTTCAAGGGAATACGACACTGGTAGCTGTTTTTACGAACGCAAAATTTTCTAAAATTGAATTAAAACGCATTGCAAAAATGGCAGTCGCAGGAATGGCGCGGGCAATTGCTCCCGTATTTACTTCTTATGATGGTGATCTTATTTTCTGCGTATCTCTTGGTGAACTTAATGCTTCAGAATTAACTGTTGGCGTATTGGCTGCTGAAGCAACACAACACGCTATTATGCATGCGGTAAAAAATTCTACCGTGGAGAATTAAATGAAGCATCTAGTTGCCTGTATTCAAATGACATCCACAGCAGATGTCGCTGAAAATCTTTCTATGGCAAAAGAATTTATCCAACAAGCCGCTGCAGAAAAAGCCAGACTGGTTGTGTTACCCGAAATGTTTGCGCTTATTGCTAAAGAGCCGATGGAAAAAATTAAAATGCGCGAAGAATTTGGTTTGGGGCCTATTCAAGAATTTTTAAGTGAGCAAGCAGCGCAACATAAAGTTTGGATCGTGGGCGGTACTATTCCAATCGCTGTGCCCCATAATAAAAATAAAGCGCGAGCAGCATGTTTGGTTTTTGATGACAAAGGTAAGTGTGTAGCGCGCTACGATAAAATTCATTTATTTGATGTGTCTTTGCAATCAGGAAAAGAAGTGTACTCAGAATCAAATGTGATTGAGCCGGGTGATAAAATTGTTGTTGTTGCAACGCCGTTTGGAAAATTAGGCTTAGCAGTTTGCTACGATGTGCGGTTTCCAGAATTATTTCGTGAAATGTTAACCAAAGGTGTTGAAATTATAGCATTGCCTACGGCTTTTACATACATCACCGGTGTTGCACATTGGGATGTATTGGTTAGAGCGCGCGCTATAGAAAATTTAAGTTATGTTATTGCGGGCTGTCAAACTGGGACACATTCTAATGGTAGAAAGACATACGGGCACAGTATGGTGGTGAACCCTTGGGGTGAGGTGCTAGCGAGTTTGCCAGAAAAGCCGGGTGTGGTTGTCAGTGAAATTGATTTAGAATATTTATATAAAATTCGTAAAGAATTTCCCGCATTGTCTCACAGAAAAATAAAATAGACATGCTAAACTTGGCGAATTTAGTCTGCTTGCAATGACCTAATTATTGGTTAGGTCTTATCTCCGACAAAACATTCTCTAAATTTTTTTTATCCTGCCCAAACATCGTCAATATTGGGAGTACTTTCGATTGCGAAGTCGATGAGAGATTATATTTGACAAATGTAGCGAGTGTTCCAGAAGGGCCAAGGTCAATATAAAGTGCAGCCGATTGTTGTTCGAGATTTTGAATAGCTTGTTGAAATTGAATTTGTGCACGAATGATTTCCCAGAAATAATCTTGTGTGAATGCAGTGAAGGTATTTGCATGAACGCAGGAAATATAATTCACCCGAGAGTTTTTTAGTGATATTTTTTGTATCGCAGATAAAAAATCTGTTTTTGCATTATCAATGAGCGAAGAATGAAAAGCATGTGACACGGGAAGTAATAATTGTGTAATATTTTTTTCAACTAACTGATTTTTTATTTTTTGTATGTTGGCAACACTGCCTGAAACAACAAAATGCGAAGGAAAATTGATGGCAGCGAGCTCGCTGAAATCATGCAAATAAGCCTCGGCTTGATAGAGATGAGTGTCATGCACAACTGCTAGCATGCTCCCAGGTTCACAGTCTTGTTCTAGAAGCTGCGCTTGTTTTGTAACGGCATATAATGCATCTTCAAAGGCTATGACACCTGCAGCGGTTGCTGCAGCAAATTCACCTACGCTGGCTCCCAAAACAAAATCAGGCTGAATATTATTTTCTGAACATGACTTGTGTGAGTGCATGTTCAATCATAAAAATAGCGGGATGAGTTAACAGAGTACTAGTAAATGGTTTGGCTTTAGTATTGTCTTCGCTATAAAGTTGCTCAATGACCGAAGCTTTAGTGATATCACGATAAAGATTATCTGCTTTTTGCATCCAGTCACGAAACGTTTTATTTTCTTCAAATAACTCTTTTCCCATCTGGTAATACTGAGAGCCTTGTCCAGAGAACATGAAGACAATGGGTAATGGCATTTATTGCCCTTTTTGGATGCGTTGTATCAATCCCATCAAAACTTTACCTGGACCGATTTCTTCAAAAGTTTTTTCTCCTTTTTGAAGTAAATATTCTATAGTACGTGTCCATTGGACAGGATAAGTGATTTGATGAGCAAGATTGGATTGTATTTCATTGGCTTGATAAGGTTTCGCATTTACATTTGCTATGACTGGAATAGTAGGCGATGCAAAAGTAAAGCCATGTAAAAATTCTGCAAAGCGCTGTTGCGCATCACCCATGAAAGAAGAGTGGAAAGCGCCGCTGACTTTTAAAGGGATATATAACATGGCTCCCGATTTTTCGAGTATGGGTTGTGCGGCATCAATATCATCTTTAGCTCCAGAAATCACAACTTGAGTAAATGCATTGTAATTTGCAATCGAGATGCTGGTTAAATCATTTCTTTGTAAAATGGATTGCACATCATCGCTTTTGAGTCCAATGACTGCGGCCATTTTGCCACCGCGAGCTTCGCTCATGAGCTCTCCGCGTTTTTGCACAAGGTTTAATCCTGTTTCAAAATCAAAAACACCCGCAGCGAATAGGGCGTTATATTCACCTAAGCTATGGCCTGCAACGTAATCCGGTTTTTTTCCGGTTTCTTTTAATTTTTTTAAATAAGTCAAAGCATTTACGACATAAAGTGCGGGTTCTGAATATAAAAAGTTTTATTCAATTGCTAGAATTGTCTTCTAAGCATAGCGTTACAACTCAGGAATAGCCGAAAGTAAAATATTGTTAGCTTTTTGAACAAGATCAGTAAACTCTGGAAATAATGCAGCGCCCATACCTTTGACTTGCGACCCTTGGCCTGGAAAAACATAAATTGTCATTGGAGCTCCTTTTATTATCATTAATCTAATATTCTAACATTTTTTTAATCGTATCATATATAATAAGAGTATTGCACGGAGGCAACATTGCTTAAGATGTTACGCATCACCCCAGAATCGCTAGGAGCGCTGAATTTAAATCAGATTACGGCCTTTCTTTTGCCTATTTAGCTGGTGCAATGTATAAAGGCATTGCTTCGAAAGAGTTAATCGTTAAATTGGGTAAAGCAGGGTTGATGGGTTTTTTAGGGACAGGTGGCTTGCATCTGGAACGTATCGAATCTTATTCAGTTTATTCAAAAAAATCTCAATCAAGACCAACGCTATGGGGCATAATTTGCTCTGTAATCTATCTAAGCCATACTGGAAAACAAACAGTTGAATTATTTTTAAAGTATGGCATTAAATATGTTGAAGCTGCAGCTTATATGCAGATTACTCCAGCGCTTGTGTATTATCGTTTAAAAGGTGTGCGGCAAAATTCGGATGGCAAGATTGAAATTCCCACATTATGTTATTGCTAAAGTTTCACGTCCAGAAGTTGCAGAAGCATTCATGAGTCCAGCACCTGCTGATATCGTAAAAAAATTAGTTGCTCGTGGAAAGCTCACAGCAGAAGAAGCGCGCTTAGGTGTAGACATTCCAATTTCACATGATATTTGCTTAGAATCTGATTGGGGGTGGCCAATACTGATCAGCGAGTGGCTCTCACTCTGGTTCCATCCATATTGAAACTGCGCAGCGACATGATGGAACGTTATCATTATAAAAAAATTATTCGTGTAGGCGCAGCCGGTGGCATTTGGACTCCTGAAGCTGCTGCAGCGGCTTTTGTTTTAGGTGCTGATTTTATTTTGACGGGATCCATTAATCAGTGTACGGTAGAGGGAGGGACGAGCGATGCAGTGAAAGACATGCTGCAGGAAATGAATATTCAAGACACAGCTTATGCACCTGCAGGTGATATGTTTGAGTTAGGCGCTAAAGTTCAAGTGTTTCGCAAAGGCTTATTATTTCCTACTCGCGCAAATAAATTATATGATTTATATATGCATCATAATTCACTCAATGAAATAGATGATAAAACGCAAACACAGATTGAAGAACGTTATTTTGGTAGAAGTTTTGATGAAGTTTGGCAAGAAACAAAAAACTTTTATCTCAAAGAAAAACCAGATGAGATTGAGAAAGCAGAAAAAAATCCTAAACATAAAATGGCACTTATTTTCCGCTGGTATTTTGTGCATACCACACGCCTGGCGATGAAAGGAAGTCAAGAGCAACAAGTCGATTATCAAATTCACTCTGGTTCTGCATTGGGAAGCATTTAACGAATGGGTCAAAGGCACACCGCTTGAAAATTGCGTATCGCCATGTAGATAAATTGCAAGAAAATTAATGCAAGATACAGCTAAGCTTTTAACTGAAAAATTATCACAATGGGTACGAAGGAATAAATCATGAATAAAGAACAAGTTTTTGTGATTCTAAAAAATATTATTGAAATTGTTCCAGAATTAGCAAATCGCTCAATCACAATAAATGACAGTTTGCGTGAGTTAGGTGCAAATCTCTGTTGATCGCGCAGAAATTTTAATTCGCTGCATGTCAGAGCTGCAACTTAAATTGCCGTTAGTTGAATTTGGAAAAGCAAAAAATATAGGTGAGTTGGTGGAACTTTTTGTTGAGAAAAAGAAATAAAGTTAAAAAATCTGTATCAAAACGTCAAGCCGTAGCCGTCACTGGAATGGGCATCGTAAGCTCAAGTGGGGACGGCATTCCTGCTTTTACTCGGAGCTTTTATTCATGGTCGTAGTTATTTCTCTCTTCTTTCTTACTCACCACTATCATTTCCAGTGATTGGTGCGTCAATAAAAAATTTTTGATTTCTCGGCAGTACAAGCGTTCTCCAACTTTGTGCCTTAGAATCTACAGCAACAGCTCCAAAAAATTCTTCCACGTTACCATTGCTCTATTCAAGCTGCTTTGATCGCGGGAGGCTAAGAAGTTCTTAGATCAAGCTAAACTGAATGTTCATTCATTAGATTCTAAAAATATTGGGTTAGTCGTTGCAGCGCAAAATACAACAAATCGTTATCAATATGATTTGTATACGGAGTTTCAGAAAAATCCTGATTATCTTTCACCTGCTATGCATTGCATTTTATGGATACAAACCATGTTGGCGTTTTGAGCACAATGTTGGATATTAAGAGGTGAAGGGTTTACTGTGGGAGGGTCTTCAGCAAGTGGCAATGTCGCTTTAATCCAGGGTATCAATTAATCCGCGACCACTCGCAAGATGCGTGTCTAGTTGCGGGTGCATTGGCTGATTTATCTCCTATGGATTTGCAAGGTTTTTATAATCTGGGTGCTTTAGGTGGGTATCATTTTGCAGACGAACCTCAAAAAGCGTGTCGCCGATTCGATAAAGCGCACGAGGGATTTATCTACGGACAAGCAGCGGCAGCTATTATGTTAGAATCTGTCGATTCTGCAAAAAAGCGCAACGTTCCTATTTTAGGATATATTCTAGGAGGAGCTTTGCGTCTGGATGGCAATCATTTGTCTAATCCAAATCAGGAAGGTGAAGCAGAAGTCATGTTGCAAGCTATGAAGGCAGCGGATGTGAGTATTGAAAGAAATTAATTATATTAATACGCATGGAACGTCTGCGCCTTTAGGAGATCAGACAGAAATCAGTGCAATCGAATCAATATTTAATGAGCGCCAGATTATGCTGAATGCGACCAAAAGTATTACGGGTCATTGTTTGTGGTCAGCAGGTGTGGTTGAAGCCATTGCAACTTTTATTCAAATGCAGGAACAATTTCTCCATCCAAGTTTGAATTTGGAGCATCCAATTACAGAAAAAAGCCAGTTTGTAACTGGAAAAAGTCAGCCATTTAAGACACAAGTTGCATTGAGTAATTCGTTTGGTTTCGGAGGAATTAATTCAACATTGGTGTTATCACAAAACATATAAAAAGGATTGGAATTAAATATGGAATATAAAACATTATTAGTAACAGATATTCAATTCGGTATTCGTATTACGCTCAATCGATTTGAGAGAAGAAACACATTAAATAGTGTTATGCTGAGTGAATTATTTCATGTGTTAGCCGAAGCAGAAAAAAATCCTGCTTGTCGCATTGTTGCTTTAAAAGGTCAGCAAGGCATATTTTGTATGGGTATGGATTTTCATGAAGTCGTAGAGGCCCTGCCACAAGGAGAAGAATCCGATAGATGGGCATCATCTTATATGGAGTTACTTAAAAAAATGGCTTTATCATCCAAAGTGATTGTTGCAGAAGTGGATGGTCAAGTTATGGCAGGAGGGATAGGATTAGTTGCTGCAAGTGATTTAGTCATTGCAACTTCAAGAAGCCAATTCAGTTTATCGGAAGCATTATGGGCATTGCTTCCTGCAAATGTGTTGCCATATTTAATTCGACGCGTGGGATTTCAGAAAGCCTATCTCATGACCTTAACTACGCAGACTTATTCCGCTGCAGAAGCATTTGCTCTTAACTTAGTGGATGAACTGAGTGATCATCCTGAAGAAGTATTACGTAGAATGGCAATACGTTTTATTCGTTTAGATGAACAAACAGTTCGCGATTTAAAACATTATTTGCGTAAGCTGTGGATCATTAATGAAGAGACTGAAAAAGTCGCTATTCAAGAACTTTCTCGTCTCATACATGAACCACGAGTTCAAGAAAATATAAAACGCTTTGTAGAGCATGGTACATTTCCGTGGGAGAAAAATAATGGCTGATGTGGTAAAGCTGCAATATCTTGAACCTGCTATAGCGCAGATTATTTTAGAAGATCGCGAATATCGCAATACGTTTTCTTCTTCGCTGATTCAAGGGCTCACAACTGCATTTGCATCTCTTAAACCAGAAACAAAAGTGGTTATTATTCACGGATATGAAAATTATTTTTGTTGTGGAGGGACACAAGAAGAGTTATTAAAATTGAGCGAAGGTAAAATGACTTTTGCAGATTTGGCGTTTTATCGCTTATTGCTTGATTGCGAAATACCAACCATTGCTGCAATGCAAGGGCATGCATTAGGTGGTGGTTTAATATTTGGTTGCTATGCAGATATTATTCTTATGGCTGAGGAATCTCTTTATAGCGCTAATTTTATGAAATATGGTTTTACTCCCGGGATGGGCGCAACGTATATTTTGCCTAAAAAAGTAGGCGAAGTTTTGGGCCAGGAAATGCTCTTCACAGCTAAAAGCTATCACGGGGGCGAATTAAAAGAGCGGGGTGCTCAGATTAATGTTGTAAAAAAATCCGCTGTCATTACTACGGCGGTAGAATTAGCAAAAGAATTAATAGATAAACCATTGGTTTCATTAAAGCTATTAAAACAACAACGAGTACGTGCAATTAAGGCGGAGTTGCCCATGATAATTGAACAAGAGCTTGCAATGCATGCGGTTACGTTTGCGTTGCCGGAAGTTAGGGAGAGGATTAAGAAATTGTTTTAGCGTAACTATTTACGATTCTTACAAAAAGAACTCGTCATTGCGAGCCTCACGCTTTAGCTTTATGTGAGGCGTGGCAATCCAGAATGGTGATAAGTGACGGCGTGGATGGTTACGTTTTAGCTATCTATAGTTATAAATCTGCTCGTCCGCATCATCACCTTTTACAGGCGCTTGACACAATGAGTTATACGGACACACTAATTTACCATTATCCGTTAATACTTCCCAAATTAATGGATGAGAGACTTGAGCTGACTCAATAATTTCTTGCACAAATCCTAAAAAGCAACGACGTTCTCCGTGATATGAAACACTAGAGCTGATGGGCGTTAATTGAATACCAATTCTTTGTAGAATTCTTTGTACTCTGGGTTCAATGGCTGCATAAGTATAATAAACATCTTGTGCAACGCAATTTTCTAGCACAGCACGTAAAATACCGAGCACAGCAAACTTGGGTCGAAACTCGGGTAGAATTGCGAGACGTGATATTTCAGCCAAATGCTCACGTTCTAGCATATGATAATCAGCGGTATCATAAAAATATTGTTTTGCGGCATCTTCAATCGGAAAATTTTTTTTATTCAGTAATTTTCCTAAAATTAATCGTACCGTTCCAACATATTTTTTCGTGGGTTTGAAAAGTAATAAACAATGTATTGAATAGTGGTCATATTCATCTGATTCAGCTTTGATGTGCTTGTTATCAGGCAGTATTTTCTTTTCTAAGCAGAAAATATTATAGCGTAATTTAAAACACTCTTTTAACAATCTATTATTATCGGCGCGAATGATTAAAAAATTCTCATCAAAGTCACCTAGCATAACGCTTTTTCTCCACGTTTGTTATTTTATTATCTAACCGGTATCACGTAGCTTACGCAATACTCACATTAATTATAATGCATAAAATAAGAGGGAGAATTAAATTAATCCTTGACTTGCAAGGTATTGATTTTTAATAAATATTAGCTCAATCATGGAAATCGTGATACAATATTTTTACTATATAAAGGCAGGATGCCATGAAAATTGATCTTCTTCGCTTAGTTAGAGCCAGTAAAATTTTTTCCTTACTTGATGATACGACACTTATCAAATTACTTGATAAATTTGATAAGGTTTATCTGCATAAAAATGCAATATTATTTCATCAAGGAGAAATAGCTCAAAATCTATATTTAGTCGTGAGTGGAAAGCTCGTCTTAACTCTAAGAACAGAGCATAATGAAGAAAAAACGATTGGTGAAATATCATCGGGCGAGACCGTAGGCGAGATAGGCGCTCTAGCGCATGAGCCACGTTCTGTGACAGCTAAAGCACTGGAAAATTCAATTTTACTTAAACTCTCAAGTCATGCATTCAGAGAGCTATGTCAAGATTATCCGCCGATTATTTTTGAAACCATTAACACATTGGTTGATCGTTCGCGTGGATTGCTTAAGTTACTCGCTGCACAAGAACCGGAGAGAAAACATATTGTAATCATTCCAGCGAATAAATACTCTTCACTCAAACAATTTTCTGAAAAGCTGCGTGAGATGACGCATAATATATCAGGCATTGTTTTGCTATCTGATGAGGATCCTGAGGTTCGTGAAAAACAAAAGAATATACGTTCTTTAGAATATTTTATTGATAAGCTAGCCAAAGAGAATGAAATCATTTTATATTTACTTGGATTGCAGGAAACAGCGCTAACAAAAATATGTTTTGAAAAAGCCAATACGATTTATGTTGTTGCCGATTTCAATTCGAAGCCTTCTCTTAGTTATTTTACCCTAGCTAAAATTAATCGCGACACATCACCAAATAATATTAATGTGGAGCTGGTTTTATTGCACGAAGAAGATAAGCATTTACCACAACGTACTTCAAGATGGCTGAAGTTAGCGCGCTTCGCCTTGCATCATCATGTGCGGATAAATCAAGCTAAAGATTGGCAGCGTATGTTGCGATTTATTCGTGGGCAAGCAATAGGTTTAGTATTTGGCGGTGGTGGTGTACGCGGTTGGGCGCACTTAGGTGTCATTAAAGCGCTGCAAGAAGCAAACATTCCAATTGATATAGTCGGTGGTACCAGTGGCGGAGCCATTATAGCTGGGTATTATGCAATGCATGAAACATATCAAGAGTTACATAATGAGCTGAAAGAGCTTTCAAAAGCAACGCGTAAATCAGTGTCTTTGAGTAATTTGAATTGGCCAGCGATTGCGCTTTTCACGAGTAGAGCTTATACAAAAGATCTAAAACGCATATTTGGTGATAATAGGATTGAAAATTTTTGGTTACCTTGTTTTTTTATTGCTTGTAATCTTGTCCATAATAAACAAGTGATTCATCGAAGTGGGCCAGCATGGATAAAAGTTCGCAGTAGCACAGCAGTTCCAGGCGTATTTCCGCCGGTGGTTATTAGAGGTGAGTTGTATATTGATGGCGGTTTGTTGAATAACTTACCTGTTGATGTGATGAGAAAATTAATCGGTAATAAAGCTACAATTATTGCTGCTGAATTAACACATAATAAAGAAGATGTGCATCATGCATATAATTTTCCACCTGATTTAGCTTGGTGGCAAACTGCGCTCGCAAAATTTCATATTGCTTATAAGAAATATAAATTTCCACCGTTTATTGATACATTTTTAAAATCTCTTTTGTCAGGTTCTTCATATAGGCAACGAGAAAATGGCATGGCTGCAGATATATTGATTACCCCGGATCTTTCTCAATTTAGTTTGTTACATATCAAAAAGAATCAAGAAGCAGAATTAGTTGATATTGGTTATCAAGTTGCGGTAAAGGCGATTGGGAAGTTGCGCGAGAAACAGAGGCAAGAAAAATAATGAAAACCCCTTCTCCTCTCACCGCATGCTCTTAGTGAGCTTAAATAACTGTACAAAAATTGACTGGTATTATTGTTTATGATACTCTGCTGCCTCATAAAATAACGGGGGGAGCACTCAATATGCCAGCTGCTGTATTTGAAGCTATTACAAAAATGGGCAAAAACCCATCGCTTAGTGAAACTGAAGTTTGCATGCGTTTGAACCAAGCTTTTAGGGCGGACTCTCATATAGGTAAAAATGCTATTAAAGATGGCCAGACCCCTTTAGGAGAAGCGGTTAAAAATATAAATTTGCATGCAGTTGCGTGGCTTTTTGATAACGGGAAACACCCTGACAATAAGGATTTAGCCATAGATTTTCATTATGATGCTAGTTTTAAAGGCGACAAAGATAAATATAAAAAATTACCTTTATCGTTGGCGGTAAGTTTTGCCGATAATGATGATAAATCTATTGATGAAAAAGCAGAGTCTGAGCGTACAAAACGTCGTCTGATTATTGATTGTTTATTAGAGCATAAAGTATTTGACTGTTCTACTAGACCAGGCCCTAGCTCAATAGCACTACTGCTTGCTATTGAAAATGAAAATTTATATTTTCTCAATAAAGTGAGAAATCTATTTCCCGCCGATATATGGAGCTCTTTATTGGGTTCTCTTGTGAAACACTTACTCTGTATCGATAGCTTTTGCAGAAATGAAAAGAACGTGAGACTTTTGATTGAATATGTAGATAAGCTAACTACAAACCGGAATTATTTGCAGTGTCCAGGTTCAAGCCGGTTAGTGACTGCTGCTTGCCAAGAAAATCATTTGGATTCAGCACAGCTAATGCTAAGCAGAGGAGCTGAAAAGGATGGCGGTATGAGTGGTTGGGGTTATGATAGCGTAAAAAGGAAGGATGCCATTTATTGGCCCATCACTGCTGTGTTACAGAATTTACAAGATAAAAAAATTGATTTGAATCGTGCAAAAAAGTTTATCCTGTTACTTAAAGGCTCTAATACTCGTCCCGGGCATTTATTATTTGCTATCCAAATTAGTAGTGAAACAGAATTAATTAAATTTTTGCTTGAAACAGGAACATATCATCTGTATGGGGGCTACGGCGGAATAACTCCTTTAATGAAAGCTGCTGAATTAGGACGAGTAGACATAATGGATTATCTGTATAGTCAAGGTGCTGGTATAAATACAGAATTTTCAGCTTATGGTTTTGGTAATAGTCAAAAATCTCCTGCCTTACGTGTAGCTTTAGAGAATGGCCAATCCAAAGCAGTCGAATTCTTACGGGAAAGATCTGCCTATTTACCAGAGTCAGATGCTCGGGCAGCTTCAGAAATAGGGGAGAGGAAAAAGGCAGCTCGTCGAGTCACTGCAAAAAATCAAGCCTCTACTACTATGCCTGTGCCATCTGCTCCAGATAATAAAAAAGTAGAGACAAGTCAGAGTAGTCAATCTGCTCCAGAAATAAAAACAGCAGACAGAGTTTTACCGTCATCTGAAACATCCCCTTTCCGTTCTCCAGTTTCGCAACCACAGCAATTAAACTCTGTAATTACGGCAGAAAATAAAGTAGCAATAGAGGGTGAATCTGCCCAACCATTATCCGCTGAGGTACCTTTACCGTCTGCTCCTCCTTTAATTTCGCCATCACAGCCTGTTGCGGAAAAACCAAAAGATGCCTCACAAGAAGTAATGCAACAAGCAGAACAAAAGCAGAGCAAATCTGTTATAGAAGTAAAAAAAGAAGTAAAAGAAGCAGAAAATACAGGAGCTCAACCATTATCTACTGTGGTGTCTTTACCGCCTGCTTCTCTTTTAACTTCGCCATCACAGCTTGTTGCGGAAGAGCCAGATACCTCACAAGATGTAGCGCAACGAACAGAAGGGAATGAAGAAAAAGAGGGCGTTACAACAATGCCCACCACCACAGACGACCAACCAGGATCAGCCTCTGTGTTAATGTTCAGCATGTTTAATATTGATAACAGAACCTTATCTGAAGTGGAAAAGCATACTAAATCGCTGCAATCTATCAATGAACTAATTAAAGCACAGAGTGATCCACAAACATTAAAAATGCTGGTGGGTGCGGCTGTGGAAATATGTGGTCAGTTAAAAGCAGCCTATCAAATGCTAAATCCAGAAAATACTATACAGCGCTCAGCAATGCAGCAAAGATAGGGAAGCTTTTCAGTATGTGCAAAAATGGCACGTACTGTGAATGATGGGACACGCCTCAGTCAAAAAGCGACTGAGGCTAACTTAAACAATGCAGCCTCAACTGCGCCTTAAAATGATCACTTAATCCCGATTCAGTGACAAAAAGTTCCGGGTGATATTCAAAATGCATAGTATCGTAATAATGCCATCTACCACCCCACAAGAAGCCTTCTTTTTCAAAAATTTTTACAATCCGCATAGGAATATGATTACGATAAACGAGTCGTTTATTTCCTGAGCGTGATTTTTCAAGATCCCACAACCAATAATTACCTCTCTCAGAATTAATATCAATAGCAATCCCAAAGCTATGGGCGCTTAAATAACTTTGACGCGCAACTTTACGCCAATAAAAAGTACCTCCTGGATTCACTAAGTATTTATAATGAGAAGGAGGTAATTTTTCAAGTTCAGCAGAAATACGGCGTAATCTTTTGTGAATTCCATTGACTGTTGTTACCTTGAGAGGATAGCGGTTTCCAAAAACATGTGGCATCCAGTAAATAGTCACTAATTTTTTTCTGACGTCACGAGGAGAGCCACCATACATTTTTTTAAAGAAGGGTTCATAGTTATCACAGATGAGCGCTCTTTTGGAGATGTTTTCACCCGATCTATGAAAAAACAAATTCTGTAATCCGCCGATAAGAGATAAAGAATCGCGTATGGGCATGTGGGTGCCATCTTTCCAGATAATAGAGCTAGAAGTCACATCTTGGATAGTATCAGGGTAAGCTGTTTTTAAATCTTCAATTTCATCACTTGCCCATGTTTTTATAGTGATGCCAAAGCAAAGTAATATTAATAGTAGGAATTTAGCGAGTAATTTCTTTTTATCCATAAGACCGCGGTTCAGAGCATCCTTTGTGTTCTGCTATTATAATCGAGTTTACATATAGTTTAGTAGTTCTTTCTTTTCTTGGTGGGCGATACTGGGATCGAACCAGTGGCCCCTGCCGTGTGAAGGCAGTGCTCTCCCGCTGAGCTAATCGCCCTTTGTCTTTAAATCTAAACCTAAATTCTATTTGTCTTGCATAGAGTGGTCAATCTACAATAGGAGCCTATTAATTTTTATTCCGATTGGAAGTGACTATGACGGTTGTAACTCGCTTTGCCCCCAGCCCTACGGGGGATTTGCACATTGGTGGTGCTCGTACAGCACTGTTTTGTTGGCTATATGCACGTAAAACACAGGGTAAATTCATTTTACGCATTGAAGATACAGACTTAGAGCGTTCTACACAAAAGTCTGTCCAAGCTATCCTGGATGCCATGGCATGGTTAAATTTAAATTATGATGAAGGACCTTATTATCAAACCAAGCATTTTGATCGTTATCACGAAATTCTAGAAAAACTTCTCAAAGAAGGTAAAGCATATCGTTGTTATTGCTCAAAAGAGCGATTAGAGAATTTACGTAATGAGCAAATGGCACGTAAGGAGAAGCCTCGTTATGACGGATTCTGTCGCGATCGCCAAGAGCCGGGTGAGGGTAATTATGTCATCCGCTTTAAAAATCCACTTGACGGTGTTGTGGAGTTTAATGATTTAGTTCGCGGTAAATTAACGTTTAGTAATACTGAATTAGATGATTTAATTATTGCGCGTAGCGATGGTACACCCACTTATAATTTTACTGTTGTGGTGGATGATTGGGATATGAAAGTGACGCACGTCATCCGTGGTGATGATCATGTGAATAATACACCGCGGCAAATTAATATTTTGCGCGCGTTGGGCGCAACACCACCTCAATATGCACACGTATCCATGATTTTAGGTAGTGATGGGCAGCGCTTATCTAAGCGACATGGTGCAGTGAGTGTGATGCAATACCGTGACGAAGGATATTTACCGGAAGCGTTATTAAATTATTTAGTGCGTTTAGGGTGGTCGCATGGCGATCAAGAAATATTTTCTATACCTGAAATGATTAAGTTATTTGATATTGTTGATATCAACAAAGCACCCGCTGCTTTTAATCCCGAAAAATTATTATGGTTGAATCAGCATTACATTAAAAATAGTGATCCTGTGCATGTTGCAAAAGAATTTGCATGGCATATGCAGCGCTTAGGAATTGATACAACACAAGGACCGCCTTTGATCGAAGTGATTAAAGCGCAAGCCGAGCGCGCGAAAACCTTGCATGAAATGGCTGAAAAAAGCCGCTATTTTTATTCTGAAGTTGAATACAATGAAGAAGCGGTTAAGCAACACTTAACTGCTGAAGCAGGCTCAATTTTGACAGCGGTTAAGGAGGAATTGGCACATTTAACCGATTGGAACAAAGAAGCTATTCATGGTGTTATAGCTGCGATAGCAGAAAGATTAGCAATAAAACTCGGTAAAATTGCCCAACCCTTGCGTGTTGCAGTGACTGGAAATACGGTTTCACCTCCTATTGATATTACTTTATTTTTGTTAGGCAAAGAGCGTGTGATTGCGCGATTAAATGCGGCATTGGTTTTGTGTCCAAAGGTTTAACAGGTATAAAACCTGGTTGACAAATATAGGTCGACTGATAGAATCGCTGGTTCTATTGTGGTTATGTAGGTTGGCCCTCTCATCAAGGGGCTATAGCTCAGCTGGGAGAGCGCTTGCATGGCATGCAAGAGGTCGGCGGTTCGATCCCGCCTAGCTCCACCAACAAGCTTATATATATATGTATGTAGTCCCCATCGTCTAGAGGCCTAGGACATTGCCCTTTCACGGCAGTAACAGGGGTTCGAATCCCCTTGGGGACGCCAATTAAGTATATGATTTAAGACAAATTTTTCTTAAAAAAATTCACTTTTTTGGGCCCGCGGGCCCGCTACGGGGCCATTCGCTTAAAAGCTATCTGCAATTTATCACTAATTGTATTTGATCATAAAAGCAATAAAGCCTATACTATAAATAACACGGCCCGCTCCTCTACATTGCAAAATGCACGAGCGGGTTTTCTTTTTTTGTGAATAAGAAAAATGTCGACCTATAACAAACCTTATCGTACCTTCGAGCAGCAGCTTAATCTGTTGAAATCTCGCGGGTTAGAAGTAACAAATGATAACGTAGCGTTAGAGTACCTGCGTCGTCTGGGCTATTATCGCTTAAGTGGATATTGGTATCCCTGCCGGAAACTAATCTCTTTACCAGTGCACCAATCAAAACCCGCTAGACCACAACGTAGAGATGAATTTATGCATGGTGCTAAATTTCAAGATGCTGTTGAGCTTTACGTTTTTGATAAGAAATTACGACTTTTAATTTTAGATGCTATTGAGCGTATCGAAGTTGCTTTTAGAGTAGATATTGCTTATTTGTTAGGCGTGAAAGATAAATTCGCTTACACTAATTCTTCATTATTGCATGGTAATTTTACTAAAAAACAAGACCCTAAGACAGGTAGAACGAGGCATCAAGAATGGTTGATTAAACATGATCAATTAATTCTCCGATCAAAAGAAGATTTTGTAGAGCATTATAAAAATAAATATGGTTTGCCATTACCAATATGGGTTGCAATTGAGTTGTGGGATTTTGGCCTTTTATCGACTTTTTATAAAGGAATGGCGGTAAAAGATAAAGCTGAAATCGCAGCAAAATATAATATTCTTGATTGGCAGATTATGGAAAGTTGGCTGCGTTGTTTGAATTACGTGCGCAATGTTGTAGCGCACCATAGTCGGTTATGGAATAGAAATTTAATTGATCAGCCGAAACTTCCAAAGAGAGGCGAGATTCTAGCTTTTAATCCTCTCATTGGTAATATTCACATTACATCACGAGTTTACATTGTGTTATGCATTTTGGCGCATTTTATGGGTTATGTTTGTCCGAGATCATCATGGCAAACGCGACTAGTTAGCTTAATTCAGGCTTTTCCAAAAACTCCTCATGTGGATATTAAAGATATGGGATTTCCGAAAGATTGGGAGCAGCATGTTTTTTGGAAGGAGCGTTCATTAGCTGTATAAGTAAATCTTCTGCTGAATCCCTATATATAAAAATGTTTTCTATTGTGCCTTTACTGATGAGGGTATTAAGAATGCGTTTTTGCACTTCAAGCTGTTCAAGACAATCCGTCCATGTTTCGTCGTCTAGTTGATCTATCTTGGTTGTCAATATTAAAGTGAGCTTGGCAGTCACAGCAGTTAACTCATTCTTTTCGGCTATTAGTTTTAAATGAAAAATAAAGATTAATAAGTTAGCAATTTCATGAGCTTTAGTGTTATTGGAAGCACAATAAATGCTGATAATTTTCTGTATATTGGATGCGCATATAGTGATTATCTCATTTGAGAAAAATAGTAACTCTGAGAATTGAAGTCCTAAATGTGTTATTACGTCACACGCTTTATTAACTGCCTGAAAAGAAATTGATTTTTTATTAGTAAAAATTAGCTTAAAAAATGATAGATAATCTTTAATTTCTTTTACTAAAATATCTTCAAATTCTGATAGGGCTGCTATTTTCGGAGTTTTGATTAAATTTGTTATGTGACACATTAGATGCTTGGTGCTTTTTATGATGTCGTGTAATAGAAGGCTGCTTCCAAGATCAACCTCATTCGCTAATTTTATAAAGTGTTTATGAATTGTTTCAGAAATTGCAACGCAATAAGAATAAGTATCTCGTTGGTTCTTTTCAATAGTTTCATTTTTTATTCGTAAATTCAATTCTGCAAAGAGATGGCCAATACATAGATCGTTTTGATGCGGACTATAAACACTGGATAAAACAGAGTTAAGCTGAAAAGGCATTTCTTTAAGATTACTCTCATTTATAATCCAAACAAGAACCAATATCATGTCGAGCGCATATGATAAAAACTGCAGAAATATCGCACGTTGCAAATAAAAGAGATGAGTAATTAGCTGCATTACCATTTTGGCTACTTGTATCAAAAGCTCTGGCTTATTTCTTGATAAGAAATAAATAGCGGATTCTCTAAAACAGTCAATAATCTGTTCAAATGTTTGCTGATGATAGAAATTTTTTGAAAATTGTTTTGTTGCATTGAGCAAAGCCATCGCACTTTGAAAAATCGTTTCATCAAGTTGTTTTATTTGCGCTTCTTAGGGACAACAGCAAAACCATAATGTTCGCTGAAGTGCTGATAATTTGCATTGATATCGGGATCATAAAGATGTGCCTTGATAACACCTGATTTTAAGTTTTATGTTAAGTAAACCATTATGTTGAGTGGTTTAAACAAGCTTCGTATTTTCTCGTAAAAACCACATTTTTCAATCTCTTAACTTCACATAATAAAACACTAATCTCATACCTTTATTATAGTAATTTTCATTCACTATAGGGGATATGACATGCTTTATAAAAAATCTAAACTGTTAATTGAATACGTTAATTTTCTTCGCGATCAGCAGTGCTTGTCTGATGCAACAATTATTATTCGTAAAAAATTTGCAGAACCATTTCTACATCATCTTGGCAATATTGCTCACCCATCAAGGCTATCTAGATTATCTGCAAAAACCATACATGATTACATCATTGTGACATCATCACCCCTGCATCGTGCGAGTAAAAAACATGTAACTTCATCTGTTAGAAGTTTCCTCAGCTTTGCACATATTAAAGGTTATTTAAAGAAAGATTTAATAGAAGCAGTCCCAGTGATTCCGACAAGAAAATTGGATCGTTTACCTCAAAACATGTCTTGGAAAGATACTCAAAAACTTCTCAAGATGCCGGATAAAAAAACACATACAGGACGACGCGATTTTGCAGTTTTATCATTGCTAATTAACTATGGTGTGCGAATTGGCCAAGTTACAACTTTAAAATTGCAAGACATTCATTGGCGTGAGGGCGTTATTTGTTTTGCAGCAAGCAAAAACAGTAATGCTTTGCGTTTGCCTCTTCATAAAGAGGTTGCAAATGCATTGTTGGTCTATATCAAGAAAGATCGAAAGGTATTTGAGTTTCAAGAAGTTTTTTTGACTATTAGAGGGATTCAACGACCTTTAAGTAAAAACAATCATTACTGGAATTGCTTAAAAAAATATTATGTAAAAGCTGGGATTGTTTCGCCTTCTCAAGGATCTCGTATTATTCGCCATGCTTTTGCTACACGGCTAGTAAATCAAAAGCTACCTATCAAAACAATATCTGATCTGCTTGGACATCGATGGATTGAAACTACCTTTATTTATACCAAGGTTGATGTAGCCCGACTACGAGAACTTGCCATTAATTGGCCGGAGGTTGTGTAATGAAAAAAAAACGATTTAAAGGCCCAATGGGAAAATTTATAAAACAGCATTTAGAACTCCGCAGGTCTCTTGGTTTTATATATAAAGGAACTGAATATCCTTTAGATGCATTTGATCAGCATTTAGCAAAATACTTTCCGTACTGCAAAACAATTACTCGTGAGATGGTTTTCGGTTATCTTGACTCTACGCATCATCTTCAATCTAAAACTCGGAGTGATCACGTTAGCAAACTACGACAATTTTGTCGTTTTATGTTTCAGTTCAATACAAAGACATATATCCCAGAGAATGGTCTAGTAAGTCCGGGAATAGTTCAAGTAAAACCACATATTTTTACAGAAAAAGAGATTCATAAACTCATTAAGCAAGCGAAAAAAATTCGTGGAAAGAATACGCTGTTACCCTACACCTATGCAACGATTATTGGGTTGTTATGGGTGACAGGGATGCGGATTGGTGAAGTTGTTAAGCTTAAAATAGAAGATGTTGATACGATCGACGGCATTATCTATGTTCGGCAAACCAAGTTTTTTAAATCTCGTCTCATTCCTTTATCAGAGTCATCGAATCAAGCGCTCATAAAATATAAAAAACAACGAGCGAAGTTTAATTATAGTGAAGAGACTGGAACATCATTTTTCTTTAATAACAGAGGAAAACCTTGCATAACAGCCACGGCACCTAGAACAATCAAAGAACTCATGATTAAGGTTGGCTTGAAAACCATTCAGGGTAAAGTGCCTCGTGTTCACGATATACGACATACCTTTGCGACACGTTGTTTATTGGATTTTTATAAAGCTGGAAAAGATCCTACGGCATATCTCCCCGTTTTAGCTACCTATTTAGGGCATGCAAATATTGCCAACACGCAGGTTTATTTACATCCATCGATTGAACTACTGAATATCGCAAGCCAAAAAGTTCAATCCTATACCCAATCTTTACCGGGAGAAAAATATGAAACAAGAAAATAAATTAATGCCATTTACACAATCCTTCTTTCAAGAATATCTCGTTGTGCATCGCGGCTTAAGTCAAAATACTATTATGGCTTACCGTGACGCATTAAAATTATTCTTTGCTTTTGAAAGTTCACATCAAAATAAACCCGCTATCAAGCTCACATTGGAGAACTTAAATGCCGAATCCGTTTTGGCATTCTTAAACCAGATCGAAATAAAAAGAAAAAATAGTATTGTGACTCGGAATTTAAGACTAGCTGCGCTAAAAACATTTTGTCTCTATTTGAGTACAAAAGATATTTTAAGAATCGGTGAATATCAAAAAATTATGGCTCTTCCATTAAAGCGAGCTCCTCATAAAGTAGTGGACTATCTCGAAGTTAATGAGGTTAAATTAATACTAGAAAGTATTGACCGCACAGAAATCAGCGGGCAACGAGACTATGTGTTACTTAAGCTGCTATATAATACGGGTGCTAGGGTACAGGAAATCTGCGACTTAAAGGTGAACTCCATCACTTTTGGCCATGTTCCTGTCATCACTATTGTAGGGAAAGGAAAAAAAACACGATATGTTCCAATATGGCCAGAAACAGCTAAGCTTTTACAAAATTATTTAAAGGTTATTCAATTGTCAAAAAAACCGGATGCGAATCTTTTTATGAATTTACAAGGAGAACCCCTTGGTCGTCACGGTGTACGATACATTATAAAGCAACGATGTTTTGCAGCAGAAAGTTCTTGCCCGAGTCTAAAGAAAAAAACTATAGGTCCGCATACCTTTCGTCATACTACAGCAATGCATTTCCTTCAAGCAGGAGTTGATCTTAGTATTATCAAGAGCTGGTTAGGTCACGTTAATTTAGCAACAACGCATGCTTACATTGAAATTGATATGGAAATGAAACGTAAAGCATTAGAAGCTTGTTCTTCTATGAGAAAATCATCTTCGTTGAAAAATCTTCTGGATAAGAACAAAGATATTTTAACTTGGCTCGATTCAATATCAGGTAATTAGTCTTTCGTTATGTAGAGTTGATGTACTGAAAAGATGTGGTTTTTACGAGAAAATACGAAGCTTGTTTAAACCACTCAACATAATGGTTTACTTAACATAAAACTTATTATGTTGAGCTCAACATAATAAGTTGTCAGGTACAACCACTTCACTTACTCCACCAAATTCTTCAAACATATGAATATGTGATTGAATCCAATCGGGCAAACTTTGTGTCGCTGTTGCCTCAGCAAAAGTAAACTGCGATGCGCCTAATGCACCTACAAAAATTTCCGCCTCATGAATTTCTCCTGTCACAGAATTTATCCAGGGCATTTTCATACCAGCGTAATCAACAAATGTTTTTTCGCCAGCTTTATGAGTTTGCCTCATGACCGGCGACAGTTGTTTTGCATAGGCGCGATATTTATTGCAAAAATTAGTGTAGCCGTAGCCACCTGGATGAATCTCTCTATATTCACGCCATAACAAAAGCAATGTCACACCCTTCTTCCTTAATTCTTGATGAGCCCATTCCCAGTTTGGTGGTGTTTTTTTAGAGGAGCTTTTCTCGGCAGGCAGAAATAATTTTGCATATAATTCTTCTTCAGATAGCGTTGGTAATGGCCAACTTAAACCAGCTGCTTTAGCGCGAGATAAATATTCGGCTATGGTGCTTATGCTGATGTTGAGGCTGTTACCGATGTCACGATAGCTCCGCTTCAGGTCATGTCTTTGTCTTAATATCTCACTAATTTTACGCATCGATATTTTACTCACTTTTGGGCTCCTCTGTTTTGCACAACAAAAGAGCAGGTTAACAAAATTTAAGTGTGCCTGTATCGATCGTTCGACTTCGGTGAAATCACCGTTCGATTTGAGTGAAATCGGCGTTCGACTGATGTGAAATCAATGTTCGGCCAGGAGTGAAATGAGCGTTCGGGAGAAAGTGAAATCAGTGTTCGACTAAAAGTGAAATGGGTGTTCGGCTAGAGGTGAAATACACACGCTTATTTTAGAATTTTTCTAAATGGCAGATATATGTGTCTATGTAATAACCTGGCATGGGTGCGGTTCTGTTTACAGAATGTTCATAATAACGAGGGTACTTCTCTAGGAAAAGAAATAAGCCATGTACCACATAATAATTATTATTGTTTTTTATGGCCAACACAAAAAACTGATTATCTTATGTCAGCGCTTTATGAATTTAATATTTGGAATGGACTGAGTATTTTTAAGCAGAAAGGAAATTCAATCGAATTATGGGGATTTGCTTCTGATCGTCAAGCAGAAAATCTTCAAAGTTTTTATGTGGAAAATATTGAGTTATTAAAAGATTTCACGGCTGCATTTAACATGAATTATTACACCGCAAAAAAACAATTTGGCTATTTATAAAGATTTTCACAAGCAAGAAGATTTCATTGAAGAGGATCATGCAAGAACAATCGATGAATTTATAAAAGCTACTCCTACAGCCAAATAGCCAATTTTAACTGAGACCAGCGAAATTTTTCTAACTAGAAGAGAATTACAATGCGTTAATCTTTTAGCATCAGGCAAAAATGCTAAGCAAATAGCATTGCAATTCAATGTATCTCCTAGAACAATAGAAAAGCATTTTGAAAACATTAAAAATAAAATAGGGTGTAAAAATAAAGAAGCACTTATAAAGGCTTACAAAAAAAGTATAGTCCATTGGTTATAGAGGTGGATAGAAATTTATGCGGAAAAATAGAATCGATGAAATACCTCGAAATTATTTTAAGGTGGTCAAAAAGATATGTAACACTTTAAAAATTGCGGACATATCTACTTTTATACACATTAGGGTGAGTAGGGAAAGTAAATTTTTTGTGTTAAGCAATAATCAAAAAATTACCAAATATTGTGCGCGTGAGAAAACAGGTCTCGCTGAATATTTAACAGGGATAATTAACCATATTCCTACTGCTAAAATTTCAGTGTGTTTGTGGCCTTGTGAACGAGCGGTTTTTTTGGTAAGTGCGCTTAGTGCGTTAAAAATTGGAAATGGGATCAGCATATTTATGCCTTTTAATGACTATGTTGATATTTTTTCTTTTGCAGCGGATATAGATAATAAACAAATAGGGAATTTTTATCTGAATTATTTGAAATTATTAAAGAGATTTATTGTTTATTATAGATTAAAAGCCGCATATATAATTGACGATATGAATTATGATCATATGATAAAATTAAGTAGGGGTGTCAATTTTAACAATATCCAAAATAGTAATCTGTTAAGTGAGATTGAGAGTTTTCGCCAAAAAATGCTCCCTGAAAAGCTGATCGTCAAGCAGAATGGGAAATGCGAAATAACACTAGCCTCAAAAGAAACAAAGTATCTATCTCTCATGCTGGAAGGAAAGAGCGTGAGAAGAATAGCAGAGGAATTGGGTGTGTCCCCAAAGACAGTCGAGTCAGTTTTACAAAAAACAAAATGGAAAACGCAATGTAACACTAAGATAGATTTACTTTCGTTTCTTCTGAGAAGCTCAATAACAAGCGAGGTATTGCTTAGAAAAATTAGAGAATGAGAGTTATTTTGCGGGTTTTTGATAGGCCGCGCCTGTTTGTTTAGAGGTCATGCTTAAATTGGGTAAAGTTGTCTTTATTATTTGGGTAGTAGCAAGGGGTAGCATGTCCCTCTACATTGTTGTGGCGTGCTACGCTAAGAAAGCAAAATAAATACCCCTCTCTAAGTGATGCCTCTTAGGCTAGAAGAGAGGTTTTTAGAGATGTCATTAAAATCAACAAGTTCCTGTAATAACGGCAAAAAAATTGACAAAATTCTCTACAATTCTATAGTAAATTCATGTAGAATAGTACTACACAAAAAACGAGGGTAAGGCATTTATAGGTTCATTGAGCATATTAAAAAATATGATGCTCCAAAAACCTCCCGAATGCTTTATTAATTAAATATTTCATACTCTTAATTCTAAATAGAACAGATTATAATCAGGGAGTGTTTCAATGAATTATATCCACTTAAATCAATTTCATTTGAAAGCGAATAGGCTTTCATTTGTTTCATGGGTCACGGGAAGCAAGGCTCAAAAAGTACCAGAATGTACGCAATATTTTTATGAAAAGCGTGCATTGGTTGGCCGCGTAAATTTTAAAGCAAGTTTCCTACTTGGTTGCTGAAATACGAGGCAACCATGAAAAATAAACGCCATTTGAATAGCGGTATAATTCGCAGCGATAGTTCTAATCATGTTATAGCTAATTATCCTTTGACTGAGATTCAGCAAGGAATGTTGTTTGAAATACTGCGAGATGAATATTCTGATCCAGTTTATTTAGTTCAAATGATATTTTCAATTCAGGCTAATTTAAATATTCCTTTATTTTTAAAGGCATTTAATAGTTTACTTGGGCGACATGAGGTATTACGTTCAGCTATTACATATAATGGAGATTCTTATTCACAAAATATATTTAGCAGTAATGAAATTCCTAATGTATTTTATGATTATTCAACGCTTTCCCCAGAGAATAAGCTAAAAGAATTTAAAATTTTCTTAGAAAATGACTTAAAAATACCGATAGATTTATTTTGCCCTCCATTAATGCGGATTGCCATTTTAAAATTTAGTCATAATGATTACCGTCTTGTTTGGACAAGGCATCATATTATATTGGATGGGGCTTCTGTAGAATTATTAATAGGTGAGTTAATTACAATTTATCAAGCGCTTTTAGAAAATAAAAAATGGCTGTTACCGCAACCGCCTTCATATGTAAATACCTGTGCTGTCAATCAATACGTCGATTCACCCGAAACCGAAAGTTATTGGCAGGGATCTTTGAAAAGATATTCTAATGCGGTTTTTCTACCTGCTATATTACATACAAATAAGAAAACTAAAAAAGTTGTACGCCAGACCGCTTCTCTAGAAGGAGAGGATTATCATGACTTAGTCAATTTTGCTGATAAAAAATCGTATACAATAAGTAGCTTGTTACAAGCTGCGTGGGGAATAGTTTTATCTCATTATAATGATAAGCCGGATGTTGTTTTTGGAGCAGTGAGAGCTTACCCAAAAGAGAAAGTGAAAAAATGCGTAGGTCTTTTTATTAATACACTTCCGGTCTATTTAAATGTTGATCCCTCCATAAAGGTCGTTGAGTTTTTACAAAAAACTCTTGAACAAACTAGACTAGTAAGAAAATATGTTAATACCCCTCTTAATAAAATAAGAGATTGGTGTAGCCTCTCTTTGGATTCTCCTTTATATCAATGCATTATTGATTATAAGTCTCACTCATTAAATCAAGTAATAAATGAGCATGAAAATTTTGATTGTTCTGTCTCGATTAAACTAAATACTCCATATCCTATGGTGATGGAGATAATTAACGATAATAATTCGTTACAAATGAGTTTGCATTATGATAATTCTCTTTTTGAGAAAACTTATGTTAATTCTATTTTGCTTCATTATAAACAGATATTAAAGCTGTTATTGGTTAAGACAGACGGTATTTTATCTGAATTATCTGCCTTGTTGGAATCTGATTTTGAAAAAATTATTGCTTGGAATAAAGCGGATGTAGTTTTTCCCGTAAATAAAACAGTACATCAATTATTTGAGGAGCAAGTAGAAAAAGCACCTTTTTCAACCGCATTAGTTTTTGAAAATACCATTTTAACTTATCAGATGTTAAATCAGCTTGCTAATAAATTAGCTCGTTATTTGATTGATAGAGGTGTTGGTTTAGAAACACCTGTTGCGATTTGTTTAAAGCCAAATTTTAATATGATAGTTGCTGTTTTAGCTGTTTTAAAAGCGGGAGGAGCTTATATTCCGGTTGACCCCCATTATCCAACAAAAAGAATTAAATATATATTAAATGATAGTCGGCCTAATGTTGTCATTACACAATCAGATTATACACATTCTTTAAATCAAATTATTGCTGAACAAGATAATTTTAAGCCTTTATTAATAAATATAGAGCAATCTACTTGGGATGGTTATGCCGATAATAATATTCCAATATCTGTTATGCCAAATCAGGCAATGTATATCATCTATACGTCTGGTTCCACCGGTAATCCTAAAGGAGTTGTAGTCGAGCATTGTTCTGCGGTCAACATGGCGTTGTCTTGTATTGATCGTTTGCAAGTTACATCGCAAAGTCGAATACTCCAGGCTTCATCTTTTAGTTTTGATGTGTCAGTTGCTGAATGGTGTATGGCGTTATTAAGTGGCGCAGGTCTTTATTTAATTCGTAAAGATATTTTTTCTCCACGAGAGATTTTTGATGCATTAAAAGCATACAAGATTACAACAATTATCTTGGCAAGTTCTATTCTTGAAGCTTTACCTAAAGAAGAATTGGTGGATTTAAAAGTAATCGCCCCAGGAGGAGAAGTGTGCGGTCAATCGACTATAAATTTTTGGGCAGCCGGTCGACTATTTCTTAATACTTATGGAATTACTGAAACGACAGTATGTTCAACAATGGCGAATTGTGATGCTAAAACGACGAAACCCTCTATTATTGGCAAACCACTCGCAAATACAAAGATATGCATATTAAATTCTCAATTACAACCAGTTGCGATCGGAGTGCCTGGGGAAATTTATATAGGAGGAGCAGGGGTTGCTCGAGGTTATTTAAACAATACTGAGCTAACAAATGAAAAATTTGTTTTTGCTTCAAAAGAATTAAGTCAAAAAATGAATATAAAGAGATTATATAAAACAGGAGATTTAGGCCGGTGGTTACCTTCTGGTGAAATCGAATATCTCGGTCGCTTAGATGATCAAGTAAAAAATAGAGGGTTCAGAGTTGAGCTTTCAGAAATAGAACGAAATCTTGAAAAACATCCCGCCGTGCAAAAAGCCTCTGTTGTGGTTAAGATAATTCATTCTAACAAGCAATTATGTGCTTATCTCATAGGAAAAGAACCACTTGATATAGATAATGTAAGACATTTTTTACAAGAAGTATTACCTGCTCATATGATTCCTGCAAGATTTATTGAGCTGAAGGAGTTACCTTTAACGCCAAATGGTAAAATTGATAAACAAAAATTAATTACCTTAGTATCGACTGATACGACACTTAATTTAGAAGATAAATCAAAAAAAGAATCTATTCTAGAAGACAAAATTTCACAAATTATTCAAACAAATCTGGATAGTAAAGCAATAGCTAGAGATGCGAGCTTTTTAAATTTAGGATTTAACTCTATAAGCTTAGTGCATCTTTCTCATCAATTAAGTAGTGGGTTAGGATTCAAAGTTGATATCGTGGAATTATTCACATATCCTACTATAGAGACATTGTCTGCTTATATTAATAGACATATTAATCATAAATATAAAACGCCTACAAAATTAAAAACTAACAGGATTGAGTTTTCCGATGAGCAATGAAGCGAAGGCAAATTCAATAAATGAAAATTATATTGCTGTTATTGGAATGGCAGGACGATTTCCAGGCGCAAAAAATTTATCTGAATTTTGGGAGAATTTAAAAAATGGAAATGAATCTGTTCGTCATTTCGCCGATGAAGAATTAAAACAAGCAGGGATACAAGATGATTTAATTCATAATCCTCTTTATATAAAAGCAAGAGGCACATTGGATGATGTTGAATTATTTGATGCAGATTTTTTTGGTATTAGTCCCTACGAAGCAAAAATCACTGATCCACAACACCGATTTTTCCTAGAAGTATGTTGGGAAGCATTAGAATCTGCTGGCTACGCTTCTGGAAAATATCATGGCTTAGTGGGCGTTTTTGCAGGCATGAGCGATAACACTTACTTAGAGAATTGTTTATCCAGAAATGCTGAATTCTCAAAAACAAATCATCCTTATCAAACACATCTTGCAAATAGTAATCATTTCTTAGCAACAAAAGTTTCCTATTTTTTAAATTTAAAAGGACCAAGTGTAAATATTAGCACAGCGTGTTCCACATCCCTGGTTACTATAACAGAAGCATGTCAATCACTCCTTATGAATAATTGCGATATTGCAATTGCTGGAGGGGTATCTATCCGCGTTCCCCAAACCAAAGGCTATTTATACCAAGAAGGTAGTATTTATTCCCTAGACGGATATTGTCGTGCATTTGATAAAGATGCGAGTGGTACGGTCCCAGGAAGTGGAGTAGGTGCTGTTATTTTAAAACGGCTTCATGATGCGATAAAAGACGGTGATACCATTGATGCAGTTATAAGAGGTTATGCAATTAATAATGATGGTGCTGCTAAAGCAGGGTATGCTGCACCGAGTGTCATTGAGCAAAGCCGATGTATTGCAACCGCATTACAAGATGTGGATGTTGAGACTGTTACTTACGTGGAAGCACATGGTACCGGGACATTATTGGGAGATCCTATTGAAATTGCTGCTCTAACGAAGGCTTTTAGGCATTATACTAAAAAGAAAAATTATTGCGCGATAGGATCGGTTAAAACGAATATTGGGCATGCCGATACCGCCGCGGGAATAGCAGGATTTATAAAAACAGTACTTGCCTTAAAGCATAAGGTCATTCCAGCCTCGCTCCATTTTAAGCAGTCTAATCCACATATACAGCTTTCTGATTCTCCATTTTATGTCAATCATGAACTAACCGCGTGGAAAGCAGATTCTTCTATACGTAGGGCAGGTGTGAGTTCATTTGGAATCGGAGGAACAAATGCACATATTATTTTAGAGGAAGCTCCTTCTATAAAAAGAATAGATACTTTGCGAGCTATTCAAATTGTTTCATTATCAGCTAAAACATCTACGGCTCTCGCTAACCAACAAGAAAATCTATTAAATTATTTATTATCTCATGAAATTGAGGCGAATGATTTAGCAAATATAGCATATACTTTGCAAGTGGGCCGTAAGGAATTTCAGTACCGTAAAACATTTTTGAGTTCAGATAGGGAAGAGCTCATTGATTTATTAAGAAAAGAGCAAAATAAACAATATCTTCATTTACCTAATGATGCGCAGAAAAAACCCAAAGTAGTATTTTTATTTTCTGGACAAGATGCATTATTTCATGGTGTATCTCAATCTATTTATCAAAGTGAACCCTGTTTTAAGAAATACATGGATCAGTGTTTCTCCTATTTGCCATCTTCGGTTAATCAAAGTGTAACGGATTACTTATTGGGTTCTTATATTGAGAAAATAGATATTCCGGCTAGTATTCTCCAGCCGAGTTTATTTATTTTAGAATATAGCTTAGCCAAAACACTTTTTGAGTGGGGTGTTAAACCTGATGCTATGTTAGGGTATAGTTTAGGAGAGTATGTTGCAGCTTGTTTATCAGACGTTATATCCTTATCTGATGCTATTAGATTAATTTGTATCCGTGGTGAATTAACTGATAAGTTAAAGCCAGGTGCAATGCTAGAGATACCGCTAAGTGCTGATAAAGTAACTGACCTTATCTCAAATCAAAAAGTTACTATTGCAGCGATCAATACTCCTGATTCTTGTGTGATTTCAGGGGATAGGGACGTCATTATAATATTGCAGAAAGAATTTGATATTCATTTAAAACCACTAAATTTAAAGTCTACGCTTTTAAAAATTTCGCACGCTTTTCATTCTTCAATGGTAGAAGCTATTTTAGCTGAGTATCAATATCAGTTAGAATCTATTCAATTTTATCAGCATAAGATCCCTTATTTATCCAATCTGACTGGAGATTGGATTACTGATATAGATTTGCAGGACCTCTCTTATTTTGTGGAGCATTTTCAAAAGCCAATACAGTTTACAAAAGCTTTATCACACTTGTCTGAGTATGATATTTTTTTAGAAATTGGTGTAGGGCAAGCGTTAAATATTCTTGTAAGATCGCATCAGTTTAGTAGGCAACCCATTACAATTAGTACATTACCCGCTAAAGAATATTTGGATGAAGGAATTGATTATTCACATTGGTTGCAGAATGTATTATCAAAATGTTGGTTAAATTATATTCCCGTGATATGGAATAATTATTATCAAAATGAAGGTAGGCAAATGGTATATCTACCTACTTATCCATTTGAAAGATCCAGATTTTGGGTTGACCCTGATCCTTTGCCTAAGCGCCAACTCCCGATAGAAGATAAAGTTACAATTTATCAACCTTATTGGGAAGTGGCTCCTCTTTTGCAATCCGCAAGTTCTGGTGGCCGAAAGAAATATATTATTTTTGTTGATAGTGATGCGATTGCAAGTCAATTAACAAGAAATTTAACAGCTTATTGTCGAGATGATGTTATTATTGTTACTCAAGGCAGTAGCTTCAAAAAAACAGGCAGTAATATATATCAAATTAATCCTGAAGATAAGCAGGATTATTATGCATTGTTTAGCGAATTACTCAAATTAAAAAAATTACCCAATCATCTCTTACATTGTTGGAGTCTTTCTAAGGAAGATTCATTGGAGCCGCTTGTTTTGTCTGACAGAGTTCAAATAAATGGTTTTTTTAGTCTTGTCTATTTTGCCCAAACGTTTTTGAGCTCTGATAATAGAGGTCAGTTAAAAATTACAGTAGTGACCAACCATGTTAAGAAAATTCTTATCGATGATTATCCTTTGCCTGAAAAAGCGACTTTACTGGGTGTCACATTGGTTTTGCCACAGGAATATGAGGGAGTAACATGCCAAGTTATTGACGTTGATTTAGTAACATTACAGAGCGAAAGTTTAGCAAAAAATCTTATTTCAGAAATTAATGCTGAGCCTGGTAAAAACAATGTTGTTGCATATCGTCGCGGCATGAGATTTACTCAACAATTTAAGGAGTATAAAAATAAATCTCACCAAAATCAGAACTATTTACAAAAAGGTGGCGTTTATCTTATTACAGGAGGATTAGGAAAAATTGGAATCAAATTAGCGGAGTTTTTAGCCTCTCACTATGCTGCTCATCTCATTTTGATTGCTCGAACCGTACAACCTCAACCAAAGGAATTATTGAAAATACGTGAACAAGCTTCATCCGTTGTTATTATTCAGGCTGATGTTACAGATTATACTCAAATGAAAGATGTATTTGACGACATTAAAAATAAACATCAACAGTTAGATGGAGTATTTCATCTAGCAGCGATCGCTAACCAGTCTACAAAAGTTTTAATAAAAGATTTAGATGTGGTTCAAGCTTATAGGCAGTTTATGCCTAAAGTACAAGGTGCAAAGGTAATCCAACAATTGATGAATGAATTTCCAGTGAAATTCTGTTTATCATATTCATCTATTGCTAGTATTCTAGGTGGGATTGGTTTGGCAAGTTATGCAGCTAGTAATTGCTGTCTAGATAGTATTGCCGAGATGTATAAAAATAGCACGGCGTCTCGTTGGGGTAGCATTAATTGGGATGCATGGAATCATCTGTCTTATAAAAGTGGAACACCTTTTCAAAAAGATGACATATTCTCAAATGAAAAGCTAGCACCGGATCAAGCATTACTTCTATCGCAGCAATGCTGTTCTTATCTTGCAGATAATGCGAATTTTATTATTTCTACAACAGATTTAGAATCTCGATTAGAAAAATGGATTAACCCCAAAAATTTTAACCTAGCAAATAAAAGAAATATTTTCTTTAAAGATGCTACAGCAACTGTAGAGGAAAAGCTGATAGAAATTTTTAAGAATTGTCTAGGCGTTTCAGACTTAAAGTTATCTGATAGCTTTTATGAAATGGGCGGAAATTCTTTGTCTGCTATTTTATTATTGGAAATGATTAAACAATCATTTTCTACTAATATTACAGTGGCAGATTTGATTAATAATAGCAGTATTGATAAATTAACATTATTAATTAATCAAGAATCAAAAGTGGGTGCTTATTCTTGTTTGGTAAAGTTAAAAGATTCTGAAAACAAACAACCTCTTTTTTTAATTCATCCGGTAGGCGGCACGGTATTTTGTTATCAAGAATTAGCGAAGCATTTGTCCTCTGATTATTTGTTTTATGGGATACAAGATCCAGGCATTGAACTTAATGACATGCATTTTGAGCATATTGAACAAATGGCTAAGTATTACCTTAATCAAATTAAAAAAGTTCAAACTAAAGGGCCTTATCTCATTGGTGGATATTCATTTGGGACGAGCGTTGCCTTTGAGATCGCAAAACAATTGGAAGATGAGGGGGCAGAAATTAGAGCGGTTCTTCTGATTGATGGGTGGGCAGCTTTTTCTCATGATTTAAGAGACTATGCGATTTTTAAAAATTCAATGGAACGCACCTTAAATGAAATGAATAAATACATTCCAGAAACTATAAAGAATAAGAACCATTTTCTTAGTTTGGCATGGAGTCGGATGCAATTATTATTTCAATATCGACCTTCTTCTGTTAAGTCAAAAGTTATATTATTTAAGGCTCAAGAAATTTTACCAGAGTATCTATCTGTAGACGAAAATACAAATCACTGGCAGTTATATGCTGCTCACCTAATTAAAGTTCATTATGTAAGTGGTAACCATTCTACCATATTGTATAATAAAGGAGCGGAACAGATTGCTGATAAAATTAATAAACTAGTTAGTCAATTAGAAGGTTCGGAGAAATTAAATGTTTAGACAACCCCATATAAAAAATATAAAAATTTTAAATAAACAGCTCCCTGTACATACGCGAGGTTATGGCGCAATTTCTCTAGTTGTTGTGGGTCAGGCATCTTTATTTAAAAAGCCAAATATATTGCCTTCTGAAATGGATAAATATTTTACTATGTATTTCGTTGATCTTTTTGAAAAAAGAGATGAAAAGCAAGTAGATTATAGTTCTTTAACGTTGGATGATTTTATTAGCTCAGTAGAAAATACACGGATTCAGTTAGGTCTTGAGAAGGTCGCTATCTTTGGACATTCAGCCGCTGGTATTCTTGCTATAGAATATGCAAAAAAATATAAAGAAAATGTATTATTTAATTTAATTATTAGCACCGCTCCAATTTGGGGTGATTATAAAAAAAAGTTAACTGATGATTTTTTTAATCAAAATTCAACTTCTGACCGCCAAAATATTTTCGCAGGAGATCAGAAAGATCAAAATGAATTTGAGAAGGAGAGCAAAACAACTCCGTCTTCTATTTTTGTTCGTCGATATAACTCAAGGCGCGCGCATTTCTACTATGAGCCAAAAAATGAATTTTGGCAGCACATTTGGGATGGGGTTAATTTTGACGAGGATCTCATTAACCGATATTTTGAAACAATAAAAAATTATGATTTTAGAAATGTTTCATATAAAGACGTTGCAACTTTTTTATGTTTAGGTATGTTTGATTATTCGGCCGCGTTTTATGGATGGACAGATGAGGCAAAAGCCAAATTAAATAACATGGAATATTATATTTTTGATAAAAGTGGTCATTATCCTATGGTTGAGCAACGAGATTTATTTATGGAAAAATTACTTGAGTTTATAGATAAACAAAATGTTCCTCGCTCCCAAAAGCCAGTTATAAAAAGTTAACATGGAGATTGCATGAAAAAGAAGGAATTAGTAACAGGAAGTTTAGATGAAGAAGTTGGAGTAACAATTGAAAATGTTGTTGCGTGTATGCCGGGTAGTGTTTATTGGAAAAATAGAGAAGGAGTTTATCTAGGATGTAATGACACAACGGCAGAGTTATTGGGAATACCAAAAGAAGAAATTATTGGGAAAACAGATCATTATTTCGTTGAAAAATTAGGGTGGGACAAAAAAATAGTTGATTCTTTTAGGAAAGTTGATATGGAGGTTATGGAAAGCGGAGCACCTCGATTCAATGTCGAAAATATACACATTTCTAAAGAAGGTAAGCTGATTCAACAACTAACAAGTAAAGCACCTTTACGGAATAAAAAGGGTATCGTTGTTGGTGTTATAGGAAATTCGATTGATATCTCTGACCGTAAAAGAATGGAACATGCCTTACTGGAAGAAAAAGAAGAAACAGAAGCGACTCTGAAAAATGTTATTGAAAATTTGCCTCAATACATATACTGGAAAAATAAAGATCTTATTTATAAGGGCGGTAATAGATATGTTGCAGAATATCTGGGCTTTAAGTCTCCTGATGAACTTGTGGGTAAAAGTGATCATGATTTTGGATGGGATGAGGATAGAATTAATACGCTTTATAAAATCGATAAAGAAATTCTTGAAAAAGGGTCAACAATTACTGTTGAGGATATTATTCCAAAGGAAGATGGAACGCGGAGAGTCATGTTAAGTAGTAAATCCCCATTGCGTTGTAAGGCTAATAAAATTGTAGGCGTACTAGGGGTGTCCGTTGATATAACCAATCTCAAAAACATGGAAGAAGAATTACGTAAGGCCAAAGAAGCTGCCGAAGCAGCAAACCATGCAAAAACTGAATTTATTCAAAACATGAGTCACGATGTTCGTACTCCGTTGGCAGGTGTGATTGGCGCAGCTGCTGCATTGGAAAAGAGCGTTCATACTCAAGATGATCAAAAGACAGCGCATATGATTCATGTTTCAGGGCAGCGTTTGCTTGATCTTTTAAATAGCGTGCTTGATGTTGTTTCTGCTGAAAATCTCAATGACGAAGACATGCATAAGGAAACGTTTGATTTGCTTATGCGTATACACGTATTACGCGATTTAATGTTACCCATCGTTAAAACAAAAGGAATTCAGTTAATATTTGATACTGACCCTAATTTACCTCGATTTGTTGTGACTGATCGCTTAAAGCTAGAGCGTGTTTTACTTAACTTATTGGGTAATGCTGTTAAGTTTACTGAAAAGGGTAAAGTCGAACTACATATCAAAGTATTGTCCCGTGAAAAAAACCTTGTTCATTTGGAATTTACTGTAATAGATACAGGAATAGGTATTCCCAAAGAAAAGCTTCATCAAGTATTTGATCGATTTTTTAGGGTGAACCCATCGTTCAAAGGTATTCATCAAGGGCATGGGATTGGCCTTTATATCGTTAAGAAATATGTGAACTTATTAGGTGGTGAGGTTCATGTTAGCAGTGAAGAAGAAAAGTGCACAACATTTCGTTTTGCGTTACTAATGAAGGTAGGGAAAGCAGAAGATGCTACGATAATTAATGATGGAATAAAAGATCAAGCTATCCTGAATTTAGCAGATACAAAGACACCACAACGTGTTGCAAAAGTAGAGACAATCTCTGCTGCGAAAGGGGCTATCAACGTGTTTTTTGTTGAAGATGATGCTATAGCATCACATATAGGTGCCCAGATGTTGCATGGGTTAGGTTGTGCTGTGCATACAGCACCTGATGCAGAAACGGCGCTTCAGTTATTTAAGGTGCAACACTTTGATTTAGTTGTAAGTGATGTAGGATTGCCAGGTATGAGCGGAAGCGAGCTTGCTGCTTTAATACGTTTATGGGAGAAATCTAATGATAAAGTACCTACACCTATTGTTGCTTTAACAGGGCATGCAGTTGGCCATACTGCTGATGTGTGTATTCTTGCCGGCATGAATAAAGTTTTTGTTAAGCCGCTGTTAGAAGGAAAAGCTAAGGAGATTTTAAAAGAATTTTGCAAGCCTTCTAAGGAGAAGAATGTAACAAAAGATAAGCCGAAATCAACTAGGAAATCTTCTAACAAGAAAACTTCTGGACCTCAAGTTGCCACCGTTCAACAAAAAAATTTATCTGCGCAAGCTGGACTGTTGGGAGTAGATTTGCCCGATACAGAAGATCAATTATTTCAATTAGAGTCGTATCCATTATTTGATATGAAAGCAGGAATAACTGTTCTTGGTAGTGAAGCAAAAGTTAAAGATATGCTTTCACTGTTTGTTGAAAAAGCCATTTCTAATGATGAAATTTTAGCTTTTCATGCTGCTCGCGCCCAGCAAGATTGGGAAAAGGCATCAGCAATTGCACATAAACTTAAAGGTGCCTGCATATATTGTGGCGTTATTCGGATGCGTTATGCTTGCCAATATGTAGAGCGTTATCACAAAGCAGGGCATAGTAAATTATTAGACGAATTATGCAAACAATTTATCACTGTGCTCAATCAAACAAAAAAATACGTCACTGATTGGTTGAAGGCCAATTAGTGACATTATTCTTTTTGTTAGCAGGATATTATGTTAAGTAATAGCAGGTAGAAACTTTGATAAATCAGCAATAATTATGTCTACTTTACATAATATCTGTAAAATTCACGGCTAGCATTTTGCAAATACTCCTATAAATTATTTCGTATGCTAGCATTGGATATCTACACAAAGGAGAAGATATGCAGAAGCAAGATGATATAGCAATAGAAGAGTATGATGCGATTATTAGCGAAATTGGCCATGTTGCTTTAAAGGTGGCAGTTGACCATATATATAAAGTACTACCGAAACAGTATCAAACTAAAAAGACTATCGTTTGTGTGATGCTGAATATGGTCGCATCCGCCCTGCACTATGGATCACCGCTAAAAGATTTGGAAAAGGATATACTTCAATTTTGTGATAATTGAAAAAGAATAAGCAAAGTTGCTAAATTTTATGATCCACCAACACGAGAAAATAAGTCGCATTAATTGAATACCGTGGGGGTAACCCTTACGCACAATTTTCCACAATCTTACTGATAAAATCGGGAAATAGCTTTTTTAAATCCCGGATGTAAAAACTAACTTATGCTTAATGTACTCCATATGGCGTGAAAAAACGTATAAATATTAATGCAGAGCACCCCTCCAATTAGATAGACAATACCTCGATTAAAGGAAGATGGTTGACCATCTTGTGCAGGCTGATTGCGGCTTAACGTCACTAGCCTTTTAATAAAAGAAATCGTATCTATTAATTTTATAACCATTTATATCGGGGTCGTTGAGTAATTCATTTGAGTTGGCAGAAGGACATCACAAGAGAGAGCATGCGAAATGTGTCGCACAGACCCAATAGTACTAGCCTATGAGAACAGTGGTATAGATAAATTTCTTTTGATGCCCTGGGTGAGTATATTGTTATGAAAAAAGCAAAAGTAACCGTGTTCAGCTTTGCAAGCTTATTGTTTTTACAAGGGATTTCTCATTTTGCAAAATAAAAACACAAATACCTCTTTATTTGATATAAGAGTCCGCGCTAAAATAACCCCGAATTAAAGTAATAATTATCATTTTATTGATACGGAGATCAAAGATGCAACAGAGACAACGCAACATTATAAGTGTTAGCCCTTCCGTTTCCCCCGTTCCTGAAGGTTCTGACGATGAAGCATTGGATGAGGCATTAGATGATATAAGCCTCGATGAGAAGCAAGATGTGGGTTTTAGTTTAGCACCCCGAGAGTTGTCCCCAGAGTTGCAGCAATGGCGTAGAAATTATTTTATTAAAGCCACGCAAGCAGTTGAAGCAAATAATTTAATTATGCTTAAGGCTCTGCTCGGCCCAAGCATATTTGGATTTGAGCAAAAAGCAGAACAAGAAAAATTACATCAGCGACACAATGAAAAAAAGAAATTGAGACTAGATTACGAAATAGAATGCATTAAAGCAGCAATAGATAAAGGCCAATCTACTTTTAATAAGATGCCTGAAGTAAAGCTGCAACAAAATACAATTAGGCCAGCAGACTCTAAACAACCGCCTCAAACTGCTTTAGACGCGGGATCAGTTGATATTATTATTGGAGATGTTCGAGGAGCCATCGAGGCAAAGCTTATCGAAATCAAAGAAGCTCTTAAAAAAGATATCAATATACAAGCACACAAATTAGCAGATCAGCGAAACATGAAAAAAGATCACGCTGAATCACGGTTTACAGAAGCCATGTTACAAATATATGAAAAAGAATTGTTAAGCATAAAAGACCCTCTGCTAAATACTGTAAATAACTATTTGGTAGCGTTTAAAAACACAAAAGATTTTAACCGCTTAATGCACAGCTTGAAAGCGCTGTTATCAAATAAGAAGAGAAACGCAACAGCAATGCCTGTATCACCGTCTGCGCGTTTAACGCCTAAAGAACAAGCTATTTCTGACTATACAAAATGGCTAAGAAAAAATATTAACCACCCAGATCTTCTAATACATTACGAAAAATCACTACTATCAACGTTTATTCAAACAATAATAGGTTCGCAAATTGGAGAAGTCCCTTTAGCAAGTATGGTTGCTGACACAGACCAGCTAGCCCAAGAGGAGAAAAACATAGAAAAGGGAGATACCCTTTTACATATAGCTCTAAGAATATTTGCTGCACGGCCATTACAACAACAGCATTTAATGCTCCCAATGATAAAGTTTCTCATGAAACGATGCTCACCTTATGTCAAAAATGACGCAGGTAAAACAGCATTTGATGTCGCGAATGATGTAATAAACCGTCAGTTGCCTCCTAATGAAGAGAAGAGAGAAATTTATCCCACGTGGCCACTGGTTAGATTAGCAATTCAGTATACACCTGTGTTTAGCGATTATGGTAATAAATCAAAAAAAGTTCTACTTTCATACTGTAAAAAAAATGAAAATATTTTAAGAAGAATAGATGCTAATATCTTCTGGCACTTAATTTATAGTGTAATATATAACATGCAAATTAAAATTGTTGATCGTTTAGAGGTAATCAAGATACTAGCTAAGCTTTTATATGAAGATCATTGTCAAAAATTAACGGACGTTTCATTTTTGATAATGGTGAGGGCTCTTAACACAGTGTGTCAACGTGGAGCAAGAGGTACGTCTGGTCTATTTGATGACTTACTAAAAATCACGCCGAGAGAAATGAGTTTTCTATCCACTAAAATACAGTCTGCTCATGCTGAAGACCTTGCATGGGTCAAAGAGCAAGCCGAGAAACTAAAGGGGCCTGATGGGAACGCTTATCTCCAGACAATGTTGGATAATGAAAGAAGAAGCCGCAAAGAGAAAGAAATAAGTCATATACAAGAAGTGCAAGAGCTAAGAACTACGCTTGCAGAACAAGATGCTAAACATTCGCAAGAAATAGGGGGGCTAAATGCTAAGCTTGCAAAACAGGAAGCTGATTTAGCTAATCTGTCACAAAAATATGAAAATAAAATGGAAGAGATCGATAAGCGTATGCGGGGAATGGTAAACAACAGAACATCCAGAGGAAGGATAGAGCATAGTCAGCCGCCTGACCAGGTCATGCCTATAGTACCTACTCCTGGAGCATCTGTTCCCGCTGGTGCTGGTTCTAGAATGTTTGTTTCTCCTCGAACAAAGCAGATGCAGCCGATGCAGGTAACAACACAACAGACACAGTCTTCATCCTGTGCAATATCTTAGAGCTGTATAAAATGAGAGTGCTAGGAGCAAAGGAGTAAGAAATGACGGATAAAAAAGCCAAAAAACGTTCAGTGGACATTAACAAATATATTTTTGAAAAATGGCCATACTCAAGTTCCATTGATGAAAAAAATGGTGAAGTTAATAGTAGAATAAATCAATTCTATAGTCTGTTAAAAAAACCGGTAAGCTGGTTTACACGACGTTCTCTGTCCGACTATGCAGACACCTGGAGTGAAAAAAAAGGGTTCGATAACAAAGATAAAAATCAATTATTTAATGCCATTAAAACCGATTTAGATAGTTATAACCAAGCACCATGGTGGAAAAAATTAACCATTTGGTGGAAAGGTAATGGCGATATTGATTACAAACGACGTTGGCGCGCCCATTATGAGTATGCGCAGATATTGGATAGATTACGAGATCTACTTTATAAAAATAAACAAAAAAATACACTTAATGATAGAGAACATACTAAAATATTAGTGCAGGAATTAAATCATACAAAAAAAGAATTGGAAGTAACAAAGCCGTTCTTACCTGTTCCTTGGAGACAACAAATTAAGGAGATAACTACTTTGTTTGACAGGATGATTAAACAACTTAGTGACATGATATGGCCAACGCCTCCTGCTGAAAAAGTGTCAACTTCGACGGATCAGCAGACGCCGGAAAAAATACTAGCGGCCTATTCTACATTTCGTAGACAAATGCAAACACCAGCAGCAACCTCATCAAATTCTCGTCCCTATTTAACTTATGTGAAATGCTGTGCTTTCTTAAATTCAAAGCTAACAACTTCATTAAATGATTTACAAAAAAAATATGATGAGATGGCAAAGATTGAAGTAATAAAATCACTGTCGGCAAAAAAACAGCGAAAAATAAAAGAATATGGGGACACGCTTTTGGAGCTTAAGAGGGTTTATTCTAATCAAGTCCCGACTTTGCCTTCTGCTTCCTCTCTATCAAAACAACAGTCAAGAGAAAAAATGATTGAGCAAGCGCAAAGAATCGGTAGAGAAGATGCTAATGAGCTATTAGACAACAAGAGTAAACTATCGTCTTCTTCTCTCGTAATAAGCAAAACGAACGTTTTCTTCCCACCAGAAGTAGAAGCTTATGCAAATGTTAACAATGCAAAAAGCTGGACGTTATACGCATACCAATGCGGCTTGTTACAAATTCCTTTAAATAAGCTCACGACACTAACAGAAAAGGATGTGGCCAGCATATTTAGACAAAAAGTGTGGTTAAAATTACACGATGATAAAGTCATAGCATATTCTCAATATCAACCTGATATGTCCAGTTTGACCGGTATAGAAAAAGAAAAATGGCAAAAACGTAATAGTGAAAGAACAGACAAAAGGCAAGAACTAGAAAAACATCGTGATATGTTGATAACTGCTTTGAAAACAGTAGGTACATTACCAAAAAACTTGGAACAGAACCCGTACATTATTGAGACCTATCAAATAGGAGCAAAAACGATTGAAGCTCGACTTGATTCCAGTCACTTGCGCGATGAGAAAGCGTTAATACATATTTTTTCTCGCCAGAGATTAGAGCAGAAAGAGCAGGAGCATGAACAGAAAAAGAAGGAGTTAGAAGATAGAATTGCAAAAAGAGAACAAATAATTGAACAGGTGCGAGCTTTAAAAAAACAACATCAAAATCCAAACACTCCCGCGGAAGAGAAAATTGCTATACTGCAAACTATTGAAGAGCAAGTAGTTGCTTTCAAAGAACTTCAAAATCAAAATGAGGTTTTTACTGCTGCCTCGCAAACAACGGGTCATCAACCTGGGATGTGTGCTTCAAAATAAATTTGCCGTGCTGGTGATTTTGTTGTGGCATTCACTTACATGTTAAGTTAGCGTAAACAAGTGCTATAATTTTTAAGGAGACATTACTGCTTTAGGCAGAGGTCGCTGTTGAATTTTACAGATATTATGTAAAGTATTAAAGTTAATATTCATTAATATACAATAACTTACAAACCACAATAATTTTTATGTGCTGCAACACATAAAAATTATTGTGGTTTGTAAGTTATTATGTGCAGTACACAAAAAAAATGTAATCTTTATAAGTAATTAAGAAAAAAATATTTATGAAAAAGAAAAATATCCTGATTTTGCTTATGACATGCCATTGCTTCTTTCTCCGTTATTTGTTTGGTCAATGGATGAAGCTTTTAGGTTAGTGAAAAATGAGCTGTTACCTTGTTTGCCTGGGGAAGGTTGGAAGAATGATCGTGCAGATATTCTTTGATGTAGTTCACGTATTATATTTGAGACAATAATTAGAAATCATTCTAATATTGCAATATTTTTATTGCTACCAAAAAACCGACGATAACCAAGTACCATTGCGAATCGGTACTTACATTCAGCACTATATTTCTGTCCTTTTTCATTGCTATCACGTTTATGAAAAATATTGTGAATTGTTCTATTGCCCAGACCATATTTTACATCGGTAATTTTATTCCAATACTCGCGGTTAACCCCACTTTCTCTAGAGTAATAAATTATAGGTCTATCAACAGGGCAAAAAACTATATTGGAAAAGTTGTCACCAAATAATGATTTGTTAATTTCAATTGTTTGCTGAAAAAGTGTTCTTACCTTTGAGCCTATAGTGTTGACAAATAATTTACCCATGGTAATATTGAATAAATTTTAATCACAATCAAAAGATATACAATGAATAGGCTATTTTTAGTAGACCTCCTAAGAGGCTTGGTCATGCTTTTAATGACCATAGATCATACTCGCGATGTGTTTTCCACAGTCAATATTGGTGAGCATTTAGGTATTCATTTGCCGTGGACTTATTATTTTACTCGTTGGATAACGCATTTTTGCGCCCCCACTTTTGTTTTTTTATCTGGTCTATCTATTGCATTATGGATGCAAAAACACGCCATGCCACTTCGTCAAGCGCAATGGCATATCATTAAAAGGGGTCTATTTATGGCCTTACTTGATATCACCATAGTCAGCCTTTTATGGGCTATTATTTTTAAAAATCAATCTGTGTTTGTTATTCATTTAGCAGTATTATGGGCAATTGGTTGCAGCATGATATTAATCGCATTGTTATTGAAGTTTTCTGCACGCACTATTTTTCTTATCGGGCTCACAATTCTCTGCGGCCAGAGCTTGCTTCAATTATATATTTCACCTACTTCTATTATTTCTATTTTGTTATTATATGGAAATAGTGAGTTTGTTTTTATTCCAGATGTATGTCGAATCGTTTTTAAATATCCGGTTCTACCATGGTTTAGTATTGCTTGTATTGGCTATGCAACTGGTTATTATCTTACTCATACTCAACATACTTTAGCGAAGCAAACCCGTTTTTTTATATTATGTGCGTTTGGCAGCCTGTGCCTTTTTATTCTGTTACGAACATTTAATCTTTATGGTGAAGTGAATCTTTTTGTTTATCATTCGGGTGCATTTTTATCAACTGTCTACTCTTTCCTTGATGTCACTAAATATCCACCTTCATTACAGTTTGCTCTTATCACTTTGCTACTTTCCTGGTGTATGCTAGCTTGTAGGCCATTGCTTGAGCGCCAATTACATCACCCTATATTGTCAACGATTAATCAGTTTGGACAAGCTGCATTGTTCTATTATCTTTTACATCTTATATTGCTTTGTTTGTATTTCTTTTTGTTTAGCCAAATTCACCCAGAACAATCGATTAAAACAGATAATATTTTGGTAGTGTATGGGCTCACTGTATTGGTGGTTGTGACTGCTTATCCTATCTTGTTATTGTTTAAAAAGACGCGCGATAAATATAAAGATACTTATCCGATCCTAAGCTATATTTGATGCTGAAAGTGTAAGGGAAAAAAGGTCATATATGGACTCTTAAGAGTTTTTTGAAGAGGATGAATCGTCTTCTTCGCTAACACGCGCTTGAGGTGGCTTTGGTTTTTTTGTATTCTTTTTTCTTGCAGTTGTGGGAGCTTTCTTGGTTTTGGCTAGTTTTTTCGTATGAGATGTACTTTTTTTAGTTTTTGATATAGCGCTATCTTTTAAGGATTTTTCTGGAGCGCCTATGTCAATATCAATGCCAAACAAGGATGACAAGTCAGATTCATCGAGCGCTGTTTTGCTTTGTTTGCGATGTGATTGTGTCAGCTTATCTGTTCCGGCAGCTTCCGTAATTAAATCAATATGATCAACTTGTCGTAGTAAGAATAAATGCTCTGGCTGTGAATCGAGCCGTGCGCCAACCCCGTATAAAACCGCGGCAACATGTTTACACATGCTGGCATAATCAGGGCAAGAGCAGTCAACTTTAATTTCATTGGGATGGGGAAATAAACCTTGTTCTTTATGGGTAATGATTTCCATAACTGCTTTGGAAAATTTTCCTTGCAGCAATTCTATTAGTGAATCGATTTTCCCAGCGCATTGTTTAACTAAGGATTTCCATTTTGATTCGTGCACTGCTTTAATAGTAATGTCAACGTTATAAATGGATGATCCGCTGACCATTGCGTTGATTTGGCCTTTTTGAATTTTTAAGTCGATAACAGAACCATTACGTACATAGGATCGACCACGAGGTAAACGGTTTTCATAATCACTGTAAGATTCGAGGTGGTGGCACCAAGCTTTTCCCCAGAATGTGTTAGCAATAGTGCGTCCTTGGAGAACGACGGGGCTAACATCTTGGCCTTTTTTCTTGAGCTGAGCCACTTTTTTTGCAGCGTTTTCTTTTCTGTCAGCGACAGAAACGTAGGGTGCCCAACGATCATATCTATTACGACTATACCAGCCCATGTGTTTTCACATCCCTTTTTAACGAAATCCGAATATTAACATTCCGCCATTGCTTGGTGAATATCTAACGAAACAATTTTCATTAATTCATCATTGGAAAGTTCAGTTAATGAAATTTCACTGTCGGCTGTGAGTATCTCTTGAGATAATGTTTTTTTAGCTGTAATCAGGGCATCAATTTTTTCTTCAATTGTGCCGCGACAAATAAACTTATGTACCAGGACATTCTTTTTTTGCCCGATGCGGTAAGCGCGATCAGTTGCCTGGTTTTCAACAGCAGGATTCCACCAGCGATCAAAGTGTATCACATGCGAAGCGTTGGTGAGGTTTAAGCCTGTTCCACCTGCTTTGAGTGATAACACAAAAAAAGGTGGCCCTAATTCTTGTTGAAAAGCTTCGACAAGCTGTGGGCGTTTTTTTATTGACGTATCACCTTGTAATATCAAACCTTCTCTTCCAAATACGTTGCTGAGCAGTTGGGAAAGTGCCGGAATGATTTCACGAAATTGGGTGAATACCAGAACTTTTTCTTGCTTGGCTGCAATTTCTTCACAAATTTCTTGTAATCGGCTGAATTTGCCACTGGCATCTCTATCATATTGCTCGTGCCCTAACCCTAGCCATTGGGCGGGATGATTGCAAATTTGTTTAAAGCGTATGAGATAGGATAGAACAAGACCGCGGCGTTGAATTCCTTCAGTATTTTCAAGTTGGTGACTCAACTCAGTCAGTGCTTGGTTATACAAGCTGACTTGTTGTTTGCTCAACGTACAAAATGCTTGTAGTTCTGTTTTATCGGGCAAGTCCTCGATAATACGTTTGTCGCTTTTCAAGCGTCTTAAAATATAAGGACTCACTAATTTTCGGATAGCGGTGAAAAAATGAGCGTCATTTTTTTTATCTGTCTGTTCAGAGTTTTTAGGGGCAAGATTTTTTCCATAATCACTCAGTGTTTTGCTCGAACCTAATAACCCGGGAGACGTGAAATCGAATAGTGACCAAAGATCTGTTAAACGATTCTCGATAGGTGTTCCTGTTAAAGTAAAACGAACTTTACTTTTTAATGCTTTTACAGCACGTGTTTGTTTGGTAGTAGGATTTTTAATCGTTTGAGCTTCATCGAGTATGAGAACATTCCATTGAATGTCATTGAGCCAGGGGGATCGATGTATAAAACCATAAGTCGTGATCACTAAATCAAAAGAATTTAATTGTTCAGATGATATGTTTGTGTTGTTGATAGAGCTGTGAGCAATCCAAATTTTAAGATCAGGAGTAAAACGTGCAATTTCAGTTTGCCAGTTGCCTAGCAAGGAAGCAGGAACAATTAAAAGGCTGGGAATGTTTAATCTTTGCTTAGAGCTTGCAGAGGCATGCTTAATTAATAATAGCAACGATAAAATTTGAATGGTTTTTCCTAGCCCCATGTCATCGGCTAAGCAGCCGCCCAGTTTTAAACAATAGAGTAGCCATAACCATTGGACACCTGCTAATTGATAAGGGCGTAAGGTTGCATGCAGATGTTTTTTAAGTAGCTTGCTAACATTGTTTGCATCGGAGTTTTCTGGATTGCGTAACGTATTTAATACCTCTTCTAACCAATCACCCGCTGTAACGAATGACCATTCAGCGACATCGGCTGTTTTAACGTTATTTTCTTGAGAGGTTGTGATACCAGCTAGTAAACGCATGCCTTCTGCAAAAGTTAGGCCATTATTTTTGACTTGGTTTTGAATATTTTTCCAGTGGGATAGCACATCTTGTAACTTTTCATTATCTATCTCTACCCATTGGCCTTTGATTTTGACAAACTTGTCAGTCGAAGAAAGAATTTTTTTCCATTCATTTTCAGATAATTTCTCGCCGTTTGCTAAGGCTACATGCATATTAAAGTCCATCAGAGCATCCAAACCCAATGCAGAGGTTTTCTCCTTACCAATTGTGACTGAAACTTGCGGACGAGAAGGCTTTTTCGGGTTCCACCAATTTGGAACGCGCACTATGACGCCTGCTGATTCAAATAAAGGAATATCTTTTAAAAACTGATATGCTTCTTTCGCGCTCCAAGCAAGTGGTTGAAAGATATCGCCGCAGTCGGTTAATTCTTTTATAAAGCTGCTTTGCTCTGCTGCTTTTTGCATAGGAATTAATAAGGCAAGCAAGGCGGATTTATTTTTTTCACCAGCATATTCTTCCAGAGCGCGTTTCAATGGTAAATGCTGTACTTTGGTGCCATGAATCAAATGAGAAGTATAGGTAGCTAAGAAGGCAAAGGGGAGTTGATCATCATTTTTGTTTTCAGCTAGGTGAAAACAAATTCGGCCAACTTGGTTCCATGATGGATTATATTGGTTGAGATAATCTTGTAAAGTGGTTTGGGATTTTCTCAATTCAAATGCCAAATGCTCAGACAATGCATTCCATATAGTTTCCAGTACATCTGTATTGAGATATTCTGAACCTATCATAAAAGGTGCCTGGCTGATGAGTTCTTGCTTTTCTTGTAGTGAAGGGACTGTAATAGTATTTTGGTATTTTGATGTCTCGTATTGCTTACATGCTTCTGTTACAAGCTGGCGGGCCAATTTTTGCCAAAATAAAAAAGAGGGAGGTAGTGTAGCTGCGAAATTTCTAATGCCCAAATGCAATAGTCCAGTGAAGGAGCTTTCTTCAAAAAGTGACTGAATTTTCTTCGCAATAGTCAACGGCAAAAATTCTTGAGCGTTTAACCCTGTGTCTAAATAAAGATGGCCGGCTGGAGATAAAGCGAGGGTCAGTGGGATTGTATTGTCTTGTTCTGTCATTTTGTAACCACGATAATGTCGGTAATGTGTTTTAAAAGTATATCGAATGATGTGTATGGAAAGCTATATTTGTTATTGTTAAAGACACGCGTGTTAATCTGTATCAAGATCCACATGATTCTGAAAAAAGCAAAAAAGAACAAGAAGAGGGTGAAGCTGCAAAACTACTAAACGATGAAGTGGATAAGCTAGGAGCTGCAGTACTATTGTGCAGATAACGTACCATAAATAATCTTTTAACTAATTTGTTATATCAGCTGAGAACCATCTAATATTCGGTGTCACATTGATGACACCAATTCGTTCAACACATTTAAAGTGAAAAGCAGGAAATTGTTTTCTCGAATCCATTTTTCCAAAAAAAAGCTAAGGCACATCCAGGATGTCAAATTGACTTATTAATTCAAACAAAATTTCATTGCTTGTATGTATGTGAGATCCAATTTTCCAAGTCGGAATTAACAACGTCGGTTGTAGATGAAGTTAAACAAAAAATAGATAGGCTGAAAATGCCTAAAAATTTTTTCTATCGTCCTGTATTGATTCATGTAAATGGCATTAAGGATGTAGTAAGTGAAAGCAGGTATTTCGCCAAAATAATTAATTTTGGAGAGCTCTTATCAGAGAAGCGACAAGCCCGCATAGATGTATACTCATTATTTTTTTTGGGGGGGGGATATTCGGTACTGCAATGATGCAGCGCGATATTGGCTAATGTTATATTTGCGCATTAATACTTTTCAAAAGCATTGTATGTTCATCCTGCTGTATTGTTGTTTCCTGATTTTGATATAGCAGATGTGGCTTAAGAGAATAAATGGGATCAGAGTTGATAATAAAATTTTTTGTTATCTACTCAAAGTCCGTTATTAAATAAAGCACACCATTATTTGCTTTCAGCAGGCCGCGTCGATTTTTTACAATAATTTCTATTGTGGGATCAGTCAATGAAAAATTCATAAAATGAATTTCTGAATTGATCTTAGCAACCTCACCAACCTCAAATGATTTTCCATCGATATTCATTTTTATTTTGGAGTTGATTTTAATTTGTTTTTCACCTATGTTTTCAATTTGTAAGACATAAGGTGTTTTTAAGTAATTTACTTGGATACTACCATCCGGGCACGATGAGTTGCCAGCGCTTCCAATTTCCAATTGAGTATTACTGTCAAAGTAATAGGTTTTTTGAACTGCAATCCCGCCATATCGATTGCATGGCATCTTTTCAATATTAAAAATAACTCCTTGCTTATTTTCGTAGGCTTTCAGCTCAACATCTCGGTTTTGTTTGTATTTTTTAATTGCATCCTCAACAGGTTGAGTAATTTCATCATAATGATATTTTACTTTCGCATCGGCGATACGCTTTTGGATTTGATTGTCACTCATTGCGTAATATTGAAAAAGTTGTTTGCGAATGAAAAATTTATTTTCAACTAACTTTTTCTTCCACGTAGCAGTCATCAATTGGTCCAATGCAAGGCCAACCACGGTACCAGTAAAGTAATATCTATTATGAATTTGGCATCGGATTAATTCATCCAAATTACATCGATTTTTATAGGTATCAATAATTTTATTATTTCGTTCTTTGGAATTAGAAATCGCCATCTTCCAACCATAATAGTCCGCTAATCCCTCTAAATTTTCTTTTTTTGCTTCATAATCTGCAGAGTCACTATCCATTATTTTTTCACGATACTGATTAATTGCAGCATAATCTTTTATCGCTTCAAGATCAGATGTAGTTAAATAATTTTTGAGCGCAGCATCTTCAAGGTAAGTGAGTTTAACGTTTTCAACATTATTAAATCCATCGTATGTTTTATAAGCCCAAATATCTCCAGGAAAACTCTCAAACTGGAACATATGAAAACGCTCGTGAAATAAAACATGTTCAGCTTCTGTACGGCCATGTCCTATACCATCAAAGGCATCAATATTAAAAATAAAAGAAGGTTGATTATCAATCGGATAACTACCGATCCATAAAGCATTATTTATTCCATATGCATCATGATCGAGTGAGTAAACAGGGCGTGGCTGTCCGTTAATAGCTTTCCAGCCAGGATTGATGGGGGTAAAATTGAAAGCATAATTGTGCTTATTTTTAAAATAAATAATGATTGGATTGCCATTGATGTTCAATGCCGGCCAAACTCTATTTTGGCTTTCTTGGTTTAATAGTTGACCCATTTCTGCAACAGTGTTTAACTCATCATTATTTGCAAAAATTTTCGCTGGGAAGATTGCGAAAAATAGAATAAGAAAAAATACATTCCGTTTCATGAGCTTTTCCTCTTTTTATTATCGAACGGTGAATTATAGCATACTTATAGTAATCCACAGTGGATACCTGCTGAAGCTAGCCTTGCGCCTTAGGCATTATGGCTAAACTGAATTATTTTGTAGCTTCTTTTGCTAACTGTTCTTATAATGTAGTTATTTACCATAAATAGTTAATTTTTGATCAATAACTAACTCATAAAACAATAAGGAAAAGTATGTCGGGCACTCGAGGCAATCAGAGAAACTCAGCATTACCTTCTCACATAGCGTTACTTTCTAATAATCTAAGCGATGATAAACCAATACCTCTTTTTCCAGAACTTGGCAGACTAAGCCCGTTGAATGAAGCAGGTATAGAAAAATTTACCAGCTATTCAGACTACTCAGCATTATATTATTCCCCACCGATGGAGGAAATAATACATTTTTTTAAACTATTAAAATCAGATAATACAAAATATAAAAGTGAATTTATCAACCTTTTAGATAAGTGCCCATCCATTATTTGTACTCCTTACTATGGATTAATCGATGATGATTATCTATATGGTGAGCTTCCAATCATATTCGCGGCTAGGCATTGCGATTCTGAGCTTATTCTTTCTATTTTGATTGATGAATTAGTGAAATTTGATATGAATCTAAAAACAGTTATTATCCAACCATACAAGAATGAACATGGCCTGAATGCTGCAATGATAGCTGCATTGTATGGCAATTGGAAAGCTCTAGCTAAGTTACTCGATAAAGATCCGACATTAGCAACCCATGCAGCAACATGTGAACCAAATAGAGGCTCTACTCCATTCTGTTGTGCAATCTCTAATAATAAAATAAGCTGGGAAAATAAAGAAAAAATAATTACTACACTATTACAAAAATTCAACCTTACAGAACTTAAACAAGCGCATGATTTTATAGAGTCAATCAACGATTCCATCGATAGCAAGGAAAAAATTTCTAATCTAATTAAAGAGCATCTACAAATATATAACAACATAGCTCCTACTTTTAATCAACCCATGATATCGCAAATAGGAAATCCGATAATGCCGGTACCTACTTTGTCAACGTCTGTAAATGAACAAGTGGTCCAACAATCTCTCTTCCCTATTGAAGTCATGCCTACATCACTTTTATCCAATTCATCAGGGATAATCATATCTTCACTTTTTTGTCAAAGTTATAGCAATCCTAATGGGGTAAATCCAACACCAGTTCAAGCAAGTAGTTTAAATGAAAACTCCAATTCTGTGTCCGGCAGCAATTCCATGAATAAAACTGAATCAGAACAGAAGAGAAAAAGCCCCCATATCAGTAATCGTCCTAATGACTCAGGACTATTTACTCCTCCTCCAAAAAGGAAAAAAATTAAAACAGATTACGTTGAAATGATGCGTCAACAAAGAATAGCAATGGGTCTGGATGAAAGTGTCCAGTCATGTACACGACCAGTGTCACAGAACAATTATTGATCAGCTCGATTTTCTGTGTATAATAGGAAAAGAAATTTTATATTAAAAGTCCTTTTGTCAAGCTTGACCCTTAAGTATTGGAATAATTATCACGAGGAAAAAACATGTTTAAAAAAATATGGGTTATAGTGATTGCTGTTTTGAGCATGACTTATTTAAGCCTAGGTTATGCTAATAATGCTAATCCAGCCATGGACTGGGTTAATGTTTCAGGTAATTTACCCGTTTCTTATACGGGAAAAATTGTCTTAACTGAGTTTAATAACAAGCTATATGCCGCAGGAAATGATGGTAAAATGTTTTGTTCTGCTCATCCTTTTGTTTCTGTTTATAACGGTGATAATCGAAATCCAAAATGGACTTCAGTGAGTAGCAATGCGCCATTCGCTAACAATGATTGTGGATATGTTTATGCGCTAACTGTATGTAACAATACTCTTTATGCAAGTGGCTTAGAACCAGGAACGAATAACCGTGTTTTTGCTTACAACGGTGATGATAACAATCCTCGTTGGACACCCATTGATACTTCTGGAATTCCTAGTCTTGCTAACGTTGAACAACTCGTGAGAGTCAATGATAAGATGTATGCGCGTACCAGTCGTGACGACATTTACGCTTATAATGAAAAAAATCAATCATGGTCTCGTGTTAATGATGACAAGTGGGCTATTGCAACAATAACCACCTTTAATAATAAATTATATGCTATAGCAAGAGGCGCCGAACCTAACAACCTAGTTATTGTTTATAATGGAAATGATAATGCGCCAAGCTGGGCACTCGCTAATGTCGGTTTGCCAACATCTTTTACAGCCAATACATTAATTGCATTTAACAATACTTTGTTTGCTGGAGGTGATATTCAATATACTTCTGGTGGTGTTGCATATGCTTATAACGGTAATGATAAAGCGCCTAATTGGAGTGATATAAGCCGCGGTCTTTCTCCTAACTCTTATATATGGTCATTCACAGTATCTAACAATACCTTGTATGCGCTTGAAATTTCTAATTTTAGAAAGCCTGAGCTGCGTACTCTTGCTTACAATGGCAACAATAGTAATCCACAGTGGATACCTGCCGATGGTGGTACCTTACTAGAAAAAGAAGGTTATAGTAAAGGGGAGTGGGACTATGCACCAGCGCAGCTTGCGTTAACTGATTTTCATAATGCTCTGTATATCACTGGGTTTCATAATTATGTTCATCGTGTTCACACATATCTTTATGCGCTATTACCAGTACTAGAAGAGATAAAGAGATAAAGAGGTCAGGCTTTAAGTTTCTTTTTCTTGAGGGTTTCTTTATCAGCTTTAGAAAATGAGCCTAAGAGAATCAATAAGTCTGTTTGGGCCTGCCCCCTTTTTCAATAAGTAATTGTTAAGCTATAAATAACTCTAAAATGAAAAATACTTGCGATGACAATAAATAAATGAAAAATTTCGTGGTATCCAAATATTCTTGGAAAAGGATCGGGGTACTTAAAAGCATAAACTAATGCGCCTACTGTGTAGATAATCCCTCCTATTAAGAGCAACTGCAAATTTGCTGTTCCCAATGTAGATTTAATTTCTGAAATATAAGGAATAGCGAGCCAGCCCATGGCGACATAAAGGAGTGCTCTAATCCATTTAGATCCTTGAGTCCAAAAGATCGTCAAGAATATTCCCATTGTAGCGATGCCCCACATGATGGAGAAAAGGCGCAATCCCAATTCATCTTTTAAACCGATGAGACAAATGGGAGTGGCTGTTCCCGCAATTAAAGCAAAAATAGCCGCGTGATCAAAGCTCCTCATCAATAAATAGCTTTGACGGCTCCACATAGGACGGTGATAGAGAGCGCTTATTCCATACATTCCCACAAGAGTTAAACTATAAATTATATTGGCGATGAGTACCCTAATTTCATCGCTTTTAGCAATTAGCATGGCGCAAGCGCCGAGGGCGATAAAAAAAGCACCTTGATGAATGTATCCGCGAGTAAGTGGTTTCATTGTTATAAGTTTACAACTTTTTTAAGTCATTTAGAGCTCTTCAGATAATTATTTTGGATTATAGCGCTCAGATTGCCATTAGATCAATGAGTTCTGAGTGAGCAAAAGCGCAGGTGTACTTGCTTGTACATCGAGCTTTTGCGATTGAAGAACGCATTGAGATGATGGCAAGATGAGATGCTATAATCCAAAATAATTATCTGAAGAGCTCTAGCAAAGATTGTACTTTGTATCAATGCCCGCGATGCTTCTTTTTTCTTTTTGCCTGCTTTTGTTGAAATTTCTCTTCTTGACGAGCTTCTTTTTCAGCTTTCGAAATAGTCTTTTTTAATTGTTTATTTTTCTCAAGATCAAGTCGCAATACTTCTTGGGCGTGTGTTGTGCTGGATAAGCTTTTCTTAGCTTTTTCCATTTCACGCCTAACTTCGCGTTGCATACGTTTAGGGTTTTTGCGCTTAATAACAAGTTTAAAATCTTTTGGTTCTGTAAATTTTAGCTCGTCAAAATGTGTCAGAACAAAATCATAAAGTTCTGCATCAGTAGGCTCGCCACCAAAAATCTTACGTGCTACTGCGTAGCCTTCATTATCATTTCTTTCAAAGAGGCCAATCCAGAAAGAGTTTTCTAATAATACTGTGACTTTAATAGTGTATTTTTTCATGTTGGTAGTCGGTGCTTTCAGTTTTGTTTAATATTCAGATTGATATATCTCATATTCTAACAAACAGATCAATTATCAAATAACGAGTTAACTTGTATCAATTTGGTACCATATCATTCCCCACATCTCAAAATTTCTCCTGACTATGCCAATGAGCGCTCGCACGTGTGGCAGAAGGAGATGTGGGGAATGATATGTTTGGTACTTGACCCTGCGGATATTTTAGCGGTTTTTTTATTTTCTTTTCATACTCTTACTAACACTTACTCATTTTTGTTGTGTACAGAGAAGGAAAAAGCTAATGACAGGCAATTTAAGAAAACCTTAATAAAACCCCTATATAATAAGCTTGTGAAACTTAAACGTACCGGAGGTAATAAAATGAAAAGTGACCGTGAATATACAGAACTATCAGGTGGAAATGATTTAGAAATGCAACCACGTCGAGCAAATCGAACTATTAATTCAAACTCTGACGAACAGGAAAATAATTGCATCGGATTAGTCTGCTGCTGCATCTTGGTACTCAGTGCCTTTGGCATGGGAGTTTCCTGCGCTGTTTTTGACGGTTGCAGATATGAGGGGTCTACAGAAGCAAAAGTTGGTTTCATCGCTAGTACAAACGTTCTCATACTAAGTGCAGCTTGTCACTTACTTTCATGTCTAGTTGCATGTTGCAGGGAAAGACCAGAACCTCAGCGTTCATCATTCTTTGGAAGAACTGCTCCCAATGCTAATAATGGCTCTGCTACTGTTGAATTAGTTAGCGAAGATGAAGAAAACCAAAGGGATAATGCACCAACAAAATCATAAGATGCGTCCTGCAATGGTGTAAGTGGTGGGCACGACCTAATTCCGCATAGAAAGCATTACGGACGGTCTTTGCCCATACGCTTCCTTCTTTTTATCTGAAGTTTCCCGCTGCAGCTAACCCCTGCATGCTTCTACATGATATACATTGCTATGTTTAACCCTCAAAATTATGTATAATCCTACAAAAGAGCTCATCCAACCAGAGATAGTTTCCATGTCAAAGAATTCACTCACTAAGCCAAAAAACTTTTTCTTGGCAGCAACACCACTTTTTCTCGTGCTTTTCATTGATAGCATGGGGCTTGGCTTGGTTTTTCCTATTTTAAATTCATTAGTGCTTGATCAAAGCGCAAATTTTATTTCTGCTACCATGGGCGTTAGTACGCGCAATCTTCTCTATGGCTTGACCATTGGTATTTACATGTTTTGTTGGTTCTTTGGCGCAGCGTTTCTAGGTGATTTATCGGATCAAATAGGGCGTAAAAAATCACTGTTGATATGCTTGTTTGGAGCGTTTATCGGTTATTTGATCTCAGCACTTGCTGTGGTCGTTAGCAGCTATGCGCTATTGCTCATCGGACGAATTATCGCTGGGTTTACTGCAGGAAGTCAGTCAATTGCGCAAGCAGCCATTGTTGATATGAGTGAACCAGAGCATAAAGTCAGAAATTTAGGATTAATTTTATTTTTCTGTTCTTTAGGTTTTATGGTAGGCCCCATGATTGGTGGTGTACTTTCTTCTGCAAAATTAGTGTCATGGTTTAGTTATGCTATGCCTTTTTATTTTGCAGCAGCAATTTCTCTATTGAATGCGATCCTGTTGCAATATTTATTTCAAGAGACATTTTTACATACAAAGAAACTTCGTTTTAAATTTCATTATGCATTTGAAATATTTTTTTCTGCTTTTAAGCATGAAAAAATTCGCGAACTGTCGATTATCTTGTTAGTGATGATGTTCGGCTGGAGTGGAATTTATTCATTTATTTCAATGTATTTATTACAGGTATATCACTTCACTGCCTTACAAAATGGTTTTTATATGGGATTAATGGGTGTTGGCTTTGGAATTGGCACTGGATTTTTAGTGGAACCATTAACTAAGCGCTTTTCACTTAGACAATGTGTTATTTATAGTTGTTTAATTGTCGCGTTGGCTACAGTATTAACGATTACTGCTCCATTTGAAATGTGTGTTTGGTTTTATGTTGTGATGATCACAATAGCAATGGCAGTTGCGTATTCAGCTATTTTGACTTTATTTTCAAACCAGGTAGGTGAAGATTCACAAGGTTGGATCATGGGAATTACGGGTGCCATTATGGCGTTTGCTTTTGGCATTAATGGATTTTCACTAGGATTGTTAGCAAATGTGACAGCTGAAACGCCATTAGCCATCAGTGCTCTTAGCTTGATGTTAACGGCGTTTTTGATGAAGAGTATGTTTCGAGAGATTGGATTGCCACGCCTCACATAAAGCAAAGGCGTGAGGCTCGCAATGACGAATTCTTTTTAAGAATCGGGAATAGTTACAATTACATTAACACAGGTTTTTCAAAATGAGATACCAGTGCATTCGCTGTTGAAAACAACCGACTACCGACCGACTTTTTCATTTCATAACATATTTCATAAACGTTTCTTTCGCGGCTTTTTTCAAGGAGATAATCATCACTGGTTTTCAGCTCATCCACCAGTTTGAGTTCCAGCGCTTGTGCAGCTAACCAATGTTCTCCAGTGGAAACTTTTTCAATATCAACTTGCTTGCGGTTTACGAGGATTGCATTTTTAAAAAGATGATGAACTTCCTCAATTTCTTCATGCAACTTTTTGCGTCCTTCTTCAGTATTATGGCCAAACATAGTGAGAGTGCGTTTAAAATTACCCGCGGTCAATTGTTCAAAATCAATATGCTTTTCTTTGAGTAAGCGATGAAAGTTAGGTATTTGTACAATAACACCGATGGAACCAATGATTGCAAAAGGAGCAGCAAGAATTTTATTTGCCACACTTGCCATTAGATAACCGCCACTGGCTGCGACTTTGTCAACAGTCACGGTGAGTGGTATGTGTTTTTCACGAATACGTGCGAGTTGTGCTGCCGCTAAACCATATGCGTGCACCATGCCACCCGCGCTTTCTACGCGAACAATTACTTCATCATCTGCAGTCGCAATCCCGAGTACGGCAGTCACTTCTTCGCGTAGGGCGCTGACCGCAGATGCACGCATGTCGCCATGAAAATTAAGTACATAAATATTTTTTTGTGGAGATTTTTCGCGTAACTTTTTTTGTGCTTTGTGAGAAGTTTTTTGGTCTTTACTAAATTTTTTAAATTGTTCTTTAGGAAGAATTTCTGCTAATAAAGTTTCAGTTGTCTCGTCATACTTTTCGTTTAAGTTTTTTATGGTGATTTTTCCTTTTAACTTATCTTTTCCGCGGCTCACTAAACTGATAATGCCTGCGAGTAAAACTAAAATGAATATTAAAACGACTACCATTTTAGCGGAAAATAGACCAAGCTGTGCTAGTGCATCTAACATACTCAAACTCCTTTAGGGCCTAGAAATATCTTTCGGTTTAATAAGTATCATAGTACGGTTTTTTGGGTGATTTCGTGATAATTGACGCTCAGGGCTCACTGTCACTTGCTTAATCTCAAATTGCTGCGGTGGCTCCGAAAATAAAATGTTGGGTGTAATTTCTATACTGCTGTTTTTTTGCTTAAATAGCCAACTATAAGTGCGTGGTACTGCGCCTATGGATCCAACCCAAAGTGGTGGTGCAATGTCTTGAATAATAGTATTGGATTTCCATAAACGTAACACGAGTAACCGTTTTTCACCACTGACTTGTTTAGTCAAGACAAGAACGGGTTTTTTATCAAGGTACAAAGCGGAAAGCAAAGGAACATGTTCTGAGCTTTGCACATCGGTGATTCTATATAAAGTGCTTATCCAATTTCGTTTAGGTGGTATTTGCCAACCTTGATCGATTAATATTTTATTGATTTCATCCAAATTTCCTATCCATTGTAAATTCAGAATTTCTGCTGGCATACCAATACGGCTAATTCGATATAAAGGCAAGTTATCACCTTGTTGTTGCCACCAGGAGTCTAATGAAACAGTGTGTGTTGGCCAATCAATCTGTACATATTTTTGTTTTTGATTATCGAAATTTTTATGTGTTACAAAACCAAAAGCTAGAATAAATGCCAATACAGCGGTAATAATGATGCCAGTAGGGTAGAGCGGATGTTCACGTTTACGATTATAAGAAAGAGTAATGAGTATAATGATTGCGATACCGAGCAGATATCCGCCTAGCACATCAGTAAACCAATGCACACCTAGATAGAGACGGGAAATACCAATTGCAACGATGAGCGCACTCACAACAGCATAAACTGGCCAGCGAAGTTTCAATTTAAATGCACGCATTAGTAATAATGCAATCCCAATGTAAATTGCAGTCGCAATAGTGGTGTGGCCACTTGGGAATGAAAATGATTTTAGGTCGGATGTCGCAGCGACAATACCCCATGGGCGTTCTGAGCGAACGATATGCTCAGTGACAAAAATACTGGCGCCAGTGATGATGCCGAGAGCGAGAACGTGTAATGCAGTATGCCAGCGATGTCTCCATGCGAGCCATCCAAAGAGGGCGATAAGAACAGGGTATACAATTTTTTTATCACCTAAAAAACTAATATAGAGCATGAGAGTGTCACCTGTTGGTGTTCTTAAACTACGAAACAAGTGAAAAAACGCATTATTAATTCGTAAATCTTGTGGATGCTGCGCCAGCATAAATACAGTGAGGTATAAAAATAGTAAGCAAGTCACAATTAAGTAGAATGCAAGAGTAAGCTGGCCATAGGTTTTTGTTTTGTCATGATGTTTGAGAGCGGTGGTTAGGACATGAAAATGTGAGCGACGTAAATTTTTCCATATCCAAGATAAAAACTGATCCACTTGACTGCTAATCAAGATAAACAAAGTGCGGATAAGCCATAAACAAAGTGCAATGAATAAGCCGATGAGTAACAACATCAAAATAAAATGCACAGCAATATCAGGCGGAAGCTCTAGCGAGAGAGCACCCAATAAAATTCCTGGAAGCATGTAGGCAGGTGCCCATCCAATGGCTGATATCACATTGGCAATATAAAAGCGTACCGGAGACATTCCAAGCATACCCGCTACAAGAGGAACGAGTGCACGCACAGGACCAACAAATCGGCCGACGAAAACACTTTTTCCACCGTGTTTGTGAAAGAATTTTTCCCCACTGTCTAAAAGGCTTGGATAAGCTCGAAATGGCCAGATACCATGCATTCGATCTTTAAAATGATAACCAATGCGATAACTAATTCCATCACCTACAATAGCACCCAAAATAGCCCAGATGATGGTAGACCAAAGAGGAATAACGCCAGCGCCAGCTAATGCTCCAATCGCCGTCATCATGACGGAACCTGGTACTACTGTGCCAATAATAGCAACGGATTCTGCTGCTGAGATGATAAAAGTAGCTAATCCCGAAAAATGCGGGTGGGCATTTAACCACTGGAATGCTGGGCTGAGTGCGTCGTACATAAGTCAATCCGTTTACGTCAAAAAGCTTTTTTGGACGCGTTAACCTGCTAGTTTACTGTATAAATACAAGGGGGCAAAGCTATAAAAGTGTTTTCGTGCTTTTGAACCAGCACTACAGAGAGCGTAGTGCTGGGCCACCCTCTCCCCCGCAGGAAAACCGCGCTATCTAACTTGCTCACCCGCAGCTTGTCTGTCAGCATGATAAGAAGATCTTACTAAGGGGCCACTGGCTACATTTTTAAACCCAAGCTGTTTAGCAAAAGTGCCGAGTTTTTCAAATTGTTGTGGGGTGATATAACGCGCGACAGGCATGTGAAATTTGCTTGGCTGTAAGTATTGGCCCAAGGTTAGCATTTCTACATCATGTGCTCTTAAGTCACGTAATGTTTGTTCAATTTCATCATCTGTTTCGCCAAGTCCTAACATGAGCCCAGATTTAGTTGGAATGCGATTAAAGCGGCGTTTAAATTCTTGCAGCAGTTTGAGTGAATGCGCATAGTCCGAGCCTGGACGTGCTTGTTTATATAATCGCGGAACGGTTTCAATGTTATGATTGAATACATCAGGTAATTCGACAGATGTAGCTTCTAAGGCAATTTCCATACGACCGCGATAATCTGGAACTAAAACTTCAATAGTAATATGAGGATTTTTTTCCCGAATCGCTTTTAAGCAAGCACTAAAGTGGCTTGCACCACCATCACGTAAATCATCGCGATCGACAGAAGTGATGACTACATAACGCAAGCCCATTTGAGCAATGGTCTTAGCCAGATTGATAGGTTCATCTTGATCTAACGGATCGGGTTTGCCATGCGCCACGTCGCAAAAGCTGCAACGCCTTGTGCATTTGTCGCCCATAATCATAAATGTTGCTGTACCATGACTAAAACATTCTGGTAGGTTAGGGCAAGAGGCTTCTTCGCAAACAGTCACTAAGCGGTTTTCACGTAGGATATTTTTAAGATTAGCAACGGCTGGAGACGATGGAATGCGAATGCGGATCCAGTCTGGCTTGCGTAAGGGTTCTGTTGTAGGTTCAATTTTTACTGGAATGCGTGCGAGTTTTTCTGCTCCGCGTTGTTTGGTTGTGTTGTTTTGCATAGGTTATATTCCAAAAGATGTTTGTAAATTGAAATGATTATACCCCAAATTCTTCACCAAAGACTCAATCAGTTTATCTCTTGCTACCCGTAAATCTTTGGGTCCCCCTAGCTCAGAAAGCTGCGTCATTTGTAGTGCTGAAAATCCACAAGGATTAATGCGTTTAAAGGGTTCTAAATCCATTGCTATATTGAAAGCAAGCCCGTGATACGAACAACCACGACGAATGCGTAATCCAATAGAGCAAATTTTTTTATCAGCTACATAAACACCAGGAGCAGTGCATTTTGCTGTTGCTGAAATTTGATATTCCGCAAGCATTTGAATGACTGATTGCTCTAATCGTGTGACTAATTCACGGACATTGAATTTTTTACGTTTAATATCAATCAACGTATATGCCACGAGTTGACCGGGGCCGTGATATGTTACTTGTCCGCCGCGATCTACGTTTATGACAGGGATATCACCCGCATTGAGAATATGTTCTGCTTTACCATTTTGTCCTTGTGTAAAAACAGGATAGTGTTCAAGTAACCAGATTTCATCTAACGTATCGGCATGACGTTGATTTGTGAATTGCTGCATTGCTTGCCAGCAAGAATGGTAATCTTGCATGTCCAATAAACGGATGAGGAGAGTGTTCATAATGCCATTAAAACGTACGGACTTGCTGTTAGCTCGCGGTAAATAGCGTCAAGTTGTTCTTTATTGTTAGCTTCAACTGTAATCGTCAAAGCAAGATATTTTCCATCTTTACTTGGACGACTACGAATTGCATTTTCTCGCAAATCAGGAATATGTTTGCGAATTAAGTTAATAATGTTACTTTCAAACTCATCTGAGGTGAGACCAAAAACTTTAATATCAAATTCACCAGGAAACGCATCAACCATTATTTACTTTTTCAGCTGGAGGCTTTGAAAAGATTTTATTGAAAGTATAACCCAGGGAGTCAGCAAAGCTTCTCCACATACCGCCTTTAGGATCATCTGCAAAAGCAACCAATGGTTTTGTTGCTAATACTTGACCGTTAAGAGTGATATTTACCATCCCATAGGGTTGGAATTTTGTTACAGGTGCTTGAATGGGATTGTTAAGTTGAATTTCGCTTTGAGCGTTTTTAAATTGCCCATTGGGGAAGGTGACGTATAAATCTTCAATTAACCCCATGTCCACTTCTTTCTTTGAGCCTTTCCAGACACGTGCTTTAGTGACAGGTGCTCCGGCACTGTAAATTTTATGGGTTTCAAAAAAGCGGAAGCCGTAGGTGAGTAAGCGCATAGAATCTTCAGTTCGTGCTTCATCACTTGGGGATCCCATGATTACGCTGATCAAGCGCATGCCATCTTTAACTCCTGAGGCAACTAGGCAATACCCCGCATCATCGGTATGCCCAGTTTTTAAACCATCGGCATAAGGAAAACGCCACAATAGGCGGTTACGATTAGGTTGGCGGACATTGTTGTACACAAAAACCTTTTCAGCAAATAAGCGATAATCTTCAGGGAAATTTTTGATAATGGCTTGAGCAAGAATTGCTAAATCGCGAGGTGTAGAGTAGTGATCAGGATTAGGTAGACCATTGCTGTCTACAAAGTGACTGTTATTCATGCCTAAGGCTTTTGCTTCTGCATTCATAATGCTAGCAAATGCATCTTCTGTGCCACCGAGAAATTCAGCCATGGCTACACTTGCATCATTACCTGAGGCAATGATAATTCCGCGCAGTAAATCACGTACGGGTACTTCGGTATTCACTTTAATGAACATACGCGAACCGCTGGTTTGCCAGGCTTTTTTACTGATGACGACTTTATCGTCTAAATGTATCGTGCCGGCTTTAAGTGCGCTGGAAATGACGAACATGGTCATGAGTTTGGTTAAACTTGCGGGGGCCATGTGTGTGTCAGGATTTTTTTCGACGAGTATTTTGCCACTGTTGGCATCCATCAAGATATAGCCTTCCGCATTCAGAACGGGTGGGCTAGGTGTGATAACCAGAGGCTGTGGTTGAGTAGGAACAGGAATAATGGGACCCGCAAATACGCTAATACTGGTGATGATGCAGAGTAATACTAACATGAAGAATGTATATAAGTTTTTACGTAACATGGATACCATCCTAGAGGTCGATTGACAATAATTGCAAAGTGTACCACAAAAGTGCTGTTAGGAAAGGGGGTGCGGTAAGAACTCGTCATTGCGAGCCCGCGCTCTTTGCGGGCGTGGCAATCCAGGATATTCACGAATTTTTATGAAATTCCCTAGATTTTTTCATTTTATCTTAGTATTATTCAAAGTTACATGCTCTATCTGAGCATGGCCGGCATGGAAATAATTTATAACTTAAGTTAAGGAGTATTTCATAATGTTATACCGTAATTTTATCGCTGCTGTTGCTGCTCTTGGATTAGCAACATCTGTGTTTGCTGCTGATGAATCTGCAAGCCAGATGGCTCCAAGTAATGCACCTGCAATGCAAACAGAAGCTCAACCTACAACTGCTATGCAACAATCAAGACTGAATATTAATACTGCGGATTTCAAACAATTAAGAAAAGTAGTGGGTGCAAGAAGAGCAAGAGATATTATCGAATATCGCAAAAAAAATGGCGATTTTAAATCTCTAGATGATTTAAGCAAAGTAAAAGGTTTTGCAAGAGCCAAAGGTAAAAGAGCAATGGAAAGAATGAGAGAAATGAGAGAAAAACTGAGCGTTGAGTAATTTTTTCTATCATCAATAAAGGGTGCTTCGGCACCCTTTTTTATTATATAATCGCTATCATTCAAAAGTGATCCAGGGATAAAGTAATGAATAACAGAATTCTAAAATCATTAGACGAACACCTACATACCATGGAGCAACTGAAACATTTGGTTCCCACCATGGCAGCTGCGGCTCAGCGCATGCTAGCTACTTTGAAAAAAAATGGCAAAATCTTATGGATGGGAAATGGGGGTAGTGCAGCAGATGCTCAACACCTCGCGGCGGAGCTAGTGGGTCGTTTCAAGTTGGATCGTCGCGCGATTCCATCGATTGCATTAACAACGGATACATCTGTTTTAACCGCTGTCAGCAATGATCATGGCTATTCTTTGATTTTCTCTCGTCAGCTTGAAGCTTTGTGTCAACCGAATGATATCGTTGTTGGTATTTCAACTTCTGGTAAGAGTAAAAATATTTTAGAGGGAATAAAAACTGCCAAACAAAAAGGGGCTTTTACAATAGGCTTGACGGGACAAGGTGGCCAACAATTAGCAGAACTTGCTGATTTATGTCTTGCTGTACCTTCAACCACCGTTGCGCGTATTCAAGAAGGGCATATCTTTATTGGTCATATGTTGTGTGAGTTGGTAGAAAATGCTGTGTATGCTTCTGAAAACGCAAGTGCAGGTGAGTTCATCTAGACTTCTCCATCACAAACTGCTTGAATTGTTCTCGGAATATCTCTGCCGAAAAGCGCGCTGCATTCGCAGTACAGTTTTCTAAGGTAAATTTTTCTTGGTGCATTTCAAATTCATGCACCGCTTTTATAATGCTCACAACGCTTTGTTCATTAAAAAAGATTCCTGTTGGATTTGCATGATCTAAATCGTTTACTGTTTCGAGTGCGCCTCCTTTGCCAAAAGCAATAACAGGAGTTCCGCAAGCTTGTGCTTCTAATGGAACAACACCAAAATCTTCTTCTGCCGCAAATACGAGCGCTTTAGCACGTTGTAAATAATGAATGAGTGTTTCAGTCGGTTGAAAGCCTAACATTTCAATATTATGTTTTGCTTTTTCTAGCGTTTTTTTGAATTCAGGCCCATCACCAATGACGACTAATTTTTTATCTGGCATGTCAGCAAAAGCTTCAACAATTAATCCCATTTTTTTGTAGGGAACAAAACGTGATGCAGCGAGGTAAAAATCTTCTTTTTTAGCGTGTGGAAGAAATAAATGTGTGTAGACCGGAGGATGTATTACAGTCGCTTCACGTCTATATACTTTCCAAATACGTCTAGCAATAAACTGTGAGTTTGCAATGAAGTGATCAACACCGTTTGCTGTACGTTGGTCCCAGATGCGCATCTTGTGTAAGATATGTTTAGCAATATAACCTTTAATACCTTTTTTCAAACCCGCTTCTTGTAAATATTGATGTTGCATATCCCATGCATAACGCATAGGAGAATGTATATAACTGATATGTACTTGGTCTGGCCCCGTAAGGACTCCTTTAGCGACAGCATGTGAACTGGAAATCACTAAGTTGTAGCTGGAAACATCCAATTGCTCAATGGCTAAAGGCATCAAGGGCAGATAATTACGATAATGTTTTTTAACAAAAGGTAGTTTCTGGATAAATGACGTACGTGCAATCTTATTTTGTAGTGCTTGGCGTTGTTCAGGGGCTAAAAAATCGATGACAGCAAATAGATCTGCCTCAGGGAAACAATGTAACATTTCAGCTAAATAACGCTCAGTCCCTGCATAAGGCACTAACCAGTCGCATACAATAGCAATTTTCATAATAGTACGGTATCTTTTGTCAAATCAGATTAAATTCAATACAATAGGGAGCAGAATACCATAAAACGCATTTATGTAGGAAATTATGCTTCCAAGAGGATTATTAAGAGAATATTCCCGGCCCTTATCCATGGTGCTGCGGGCGCTGGATGTTTCTGCGGTTGTTATTGCAGGGTTAGGGATTTATTTTTATAAGTTTGAAGATATCAATTTGTCCCAGCAATACATTACCGCATTATTAGCAGCAGCGATGTTAACGATAGCGGTATTTTCTTTTTTCCGCGTTTACGAATCTGTTCGTGGGCAAGGTTTTTGGCAACATATCAGTCACCTCACTCAAGCCATGTTTACTTTATGGGTTTTGTTAGCGGGTTTAGCATTTTTGACTAAAACAGGAGAAGTGTTTTCACGGGCTTGGTTTATGTCGTGGGCAGTCTCTGCATTTGTTTTATTAATTATGCTACGTTGTGGTTTATTAATTGTATTGCGCTTTATGCGCTCTCACGGATTAAATGAGCGTCGAATTATTATCATTGGAGCAGAAGAGTTAGGCGTCAAGTTAGCTGAAACAGTGCAAGAAGCGTTGTGGACTGGGTTTCGTATTGTGACTATTTTTGATGATCACCCACAAGATAAGCCGGATGCGGTTTGTGGGATTCCAGTGCAGCAAATGCCACAAAGTTTGCAAAATTACATTGCCAATTCCAGTGTCACAATTGATGAAATTTGGTTAGCTCTGCCATTGCAAGCAGAAGGGCGTGCTAAGAAAATTTTACATGAATTGCGTCACGAGATGATCACCACGCGGTTTGTGTTGGATGTTTTTGGCATTGATTTTTTGAGCCATTCTATTACGGATTTTGCTGGGTTCCCAATGCTGAACATTCGTTCAACTCCTATGATTGGCATGAATCGTATTATTAAAGCCATAGAAGATAGGATATTGGCTTCCATCATTTTGTTATTCGCCAGTCCGATTTTTTTAATCACGGCGATGGCAGTGAAGTTTAGTTCGCCGGGCCCGATTTTTTATCGTCAAAAACGCGTGGGATGGAATGGTGAAGAATTTGAAATGTTAAAGTTTCGTACCATGCCGGTTGATGCGGAAGCAACAACAGGTCCTGTGTGGGCTCAGGCTGGAGAAGACGCGCGCTACCAAAATAGGCGCATTATTACGCCAAACCAGCTTGGATGAATTGCCGCAATTTATTAATGTATTGTTTGGAGAGATGTCGATTGTGGGCCCGCGTCCAGAACGATTAGTTTTTGTGGAACAGTTTAAAGATGAAATTCCACGTTATATGCAAAAACATTTAGTGAAAGCAGGTATTACCGGTTGGGCACAAGTGAATGGTTGGCGGGGTAATACCAGTTTAGCAAAGCGCATTGAATACGATTTGTATTATATTGAAAATTGGTCATTGGCGTTTGATTTGAAGATTATTTTCTTAACTTTTTTTCAAGGGTTTGTTAATAAAAATGCATACTGATAAAAATCAATTACCTATTTTGGTCGTGGGTGGAGCAGGATATATTGGATCACATATGGTTGATTATCTTGAGCGTTCGGGTTATGTGCCGTTGTTTTAGATAATCTTTCAACAGGCCATCGTGATGCAGTTTTAAACGCAAAATTTATTATGGGTGATATTGCCGATCATCAATTGTTGGATACTTTATTTTCTACGCAAACATTTTTAGCCGTCATGCATTTTGCTTCTTTTATTCAAGTGGGAGAATCAGTACAAAATCCGGGAAAATATTATGCGAATAATGTGGCAGGTACCTTAACTTTGTTAAATGCAATGTTACGGCATAAGGTGAAGAATTTTATTTTTTCATCCACAGCCGCTGTGTATGGTGATCCAGAGTATTCGCCTATCGATGAAGCGCATCCGATTGCGCCAATTAATCCTTATGGGCACAGTAAACGAATGATTGAACAAGTGCTGGATGATTTTAGTCGTGCTTATGATTTTCGCTTTGCAGCGTTACGCTATTTCAATGCAGCAGGTGCTGATCCAGAAGGCCGGTTTGGAGAAAGACATGAACCAGAATCGCATTTAATTCCGTTGGTGTTACAAGCGCTGAAGGGTGAAAGAGAGGCTATCACTATTTATGGCAATGATTATCCGACAGCGGATGGACCTGCATACGTGATTATATTCATGTTACGGATTTATGTGCAGCGCATCTTTTGGCATTAGAAGAATTGCTGCGAGGTAAACAACGTCTTATTTATAATTTAGGTACAGGACATGGTTATTCAGTTCAAGAAGTGATTGAAACGGCACGCGCGGTGACACAGCGCGACATGCGCATCATTTTAGGTCCGCGCCGTGCAGGAGATCCTGCTGTTTTGGTTGCAGATGCTTCACGTGCGAAACAGGAATTAAATTGGCAGCCGCGTTATTCTGATTTAGCGACGATTATTCAGCATGCGTGGCAGTATTTCTATCAACAAGAAGAATGTACGGTGGATTAGTCGCGCTTGTGAACCGAAGTTAAACCCGTAGCGAGAGGTCGCGCATGCTCTTAGCTGGGGTCCAGTCTTTTTGGCGATACACATGCTCACCACAATGACGGACTACGCTTCTTGAGAGTGGCTTTTAGGATTTTTTTGGTTGTATTGCCAACGGCGCATTTTTTGCTGTTGACGAATTTTCCTCTTCATCTGAAGTGTAAAACATTGACGCTTGTACTGATGTTACTCTTATTTTGTCTTCATCTGGCTCTGAATCTTGATCTTGCTCTGGATCTGACGCTGGCTCCTCAACTTCGACTAACTCATCATCTGACTCCCTAACATTCTTCTTTGGAAAAAATGGTTCAACGAACTGGTCCAATTCGTTTTGGTTTAAAAACAATGGTTCCCATGGAAAATACTTCACTTTATTACTAATATATTCCCTCAACGAAGGTATAATTTCATCATGAAAATATTTAAACCCCCTTGAATCGGAACACAACTGATGATCCGATAATACCTCTTGCTTGAGCACATAAAGAAAAAACCTTAAAAAAGGATATTTTTCTTCTATATGTATATCCGCAGTTTTCAGCTTAGCATTCTCTAGGATTTTTTGATTAATATGATCTATAGCGTCTGCAAATAAATACAATACGGTCATTTCATCAATCTGATAAGCTTTAATAATTTCTCTTTTAGCCATTAACAATCTTCCATTCTTTGGCAAATCCCCTGACAAATATCCAACAGTAGCTCTTATTATGTCAGGAATCTGCGAGCGATTAAGAATTGGATTATCATCTGTTATAGATGATAAATTTTGCTTTTCATCTGAAGCAGCGCTAGTAAACATTGGTAATGGTTCTATTGATGTTTTTGGTTGAGAAAATTCGGATTCAGAGTCCATCATTTCTTTTAAAGAATGAGGCTGATAACCCATCTTCTCTTCATAAGAAGGACTTAGTGGACTGGGTGGCTCACTATCAAATATCTCCTCTTCTCGGTCAGAAAGAGTCCGAAAATCTATCTTAGAATCTATCCCAGCAAGCTGACTAGGTCCAGAACTCATCATTTTCTTTTCAAAAGAAAAAGAATCTAGTTCCGGAAACTCTATCGATAAAAGCTTTTGAATAGATAAAGGCTCTTTAGATAATAAATGTTCTTGAAGGAACGGTGCAAGAAACCGGATTACATCCACTCGGCTTGAAAACAATGGCCTCCGTAGATTCGTTACTCTCACGTCATGTTTAAAAAAATGCTTAGCATCAAAATACCAGGAAGGAGTAATACCCCCAAAATTAAAAAATCCTCCTGAATAGAAACACAACTTTCTCTCCGTTAACGTCTCATGTTTAAGCGCTTCAAGAAAAAACTTTAAAAAAGGATATTTTTTTTCTATTATTTCTTCTATATTACGTATATCCTCAATGGTTTTTAGCCTATTCCCCCTCAGCTCCTCTTGGATTTTTTGATTAATATTCTTTATAGTTTTTCTCAATAACTTGAATACAAAAGACGGATGAAAAAAACTATCTCTCTGATAAGCATCAATCTGGTGAGCTTTGATAATTTCTCTTTTTGCCATTATCAATCTTTTATCTTCTGACAAATTCGTTTGTGAGAAATAGCTAACAGCTCTTTTTATTACATGACAAGTACGCAAGAGATTAAAAGTTAGATTATCACCAGACTGGGCATAATCTATATTAGCCAAAGTATGATTAGCACCATTGAGTAAGAGAGTCTTTGCTAGATTCTCATTTTTCTTAAGAACAGAGACCTGAAGTGGGCAAATGCCATGAAAGAAAGTGTTGAGATCACAATATTGGGATAGGTATTCAACCACCCTTAAATTTTCACCCTGACCATCACCCCATAAACAAGCCGTCATAAGTGGGCTAGGATTACCTACTATCTTTATGTCCTCGTGCTTTGCGTCTTTACATTCAGTTCTTTCATACTCTATTTGGTATTTTACTAACATCCAAATTAAAACTTCGCAATCCAAGGTAGCTGCGAAGCTCAAGATACTTATCTCATCATGTGACTCTACGGTTCTTTTGTAATCTGGTAATTCACTGAATTCGGGTAATTTTTTTAATGATAAAGAACTTGCCTTTAGTAGTCGTTTTAGATCGATAGCAAATTCTTTGAAGTCTATTCGAGTAAAATTCTTTTTTACATCTTCCAGCAAGGCGTATATTCTTTCTAAAAGGGTTTCCTTCAATTTTCTTCTCATCTCAAACAAACCCCGAAGGCCTGTCGTGAATAAGTAAATGGTACTTCCTCCCAGAAACCATGGCAAGAATCTATCCAGAATGGTTTCACTATATAGCTTGTCTAGAGCCTCTTGATCGTTTAATTGCTTTAACACTTCTGCTATGACATTTGTGCTTTGAATGTATGCACTTTCCCAATCGGAAATGGAAGACCCAGCAAAATTCGGCGGAAAACTCACCAAAGAAAGACTATTTAATTGTTTAAGCAATAATACTAGCTCTTCCTCTTTCTTATTTAAAGAAGTCGTTGGTCTAAGCAATTCGGCTAGCGATGAGGTTTGTTTTTCCTCTCCCCCTTTTCTTGGATCCATTGAGATTTATCCTCATCCAGCGTGTTCCACTCAAAAAAACAACCCAGTTTACCGCTTCACGACAACACTTCTTGAATTAACCCCTTCACTGTCTTTGTCGCCGCTGCCCAATTAAGCCGGGTTTTAAATTCATTGAATGAAGACAAAGCAAGTTCTTCGTAGCGAGAATAATTTTGCATTAAGCCCATAATATAATCACAATAACGTGAAACAGGCGCGTCCAGTGCGAATGTCATGCCATTGATGTGATCTTTCACAACAGTTGATATTCCTCCCACATAGGAAGACAAGCAAGGCAAGCCAAAAGCATTACCTTCGCTAAAAACAACGGCGCATGCCTCAGCGCGGGATGGCAAAAACATAAAATGTGATTCTTGCAATAAGCGGGTAATTCTTTCCATTCCTTCGGGGGTGCGTTTAGAAATAAAACCAGGGCAGTTAATGTAATCGGGTATTTCAACATCGTTGGGCGGCTGACAACCTAGGAAATTTAATTCAACTGGCTGGCCAGCTGCATGTAATGCTTTTGCGACATTAAATACGATGTCTCCACCTTTTCGATCCCAATGTTTTCCTAAAAAAAGTAATTTGACTTGTCACGCGAACGTTTTTTTACCATGGTACGAATATCGTCCATTGTATGGTGGCATTCCATATTGGCACCAAAGGGAACAACTTTTACTTTTTCTTTGCTTGCGCCATAAATTTCTAATGCAGTACGTGCAGCCCAATCCGAAGAAAAAATAGCAAGTTTGCAGCGTTTTAAGCATTCACGGGTGATGAGATTACCTTGTTCAATAGAGCTTGCAGAATGGCTGGAAAATCCAGGGTAAAAACCTATTAAACTAGCATACAGGCCATCTGTCCAAAGAATATTGGATTGTTTCCCATCTAAATAAGCGATAGGGTTTATGAGCGGTGATACAACAGCATCTACGGGTAGAGTTGCGAGTTTTTTTGCAACTTGTGCGGAATAATGTTTTGCTGCCACAATATTATGACGTGGACTTTCACGCTGGCCGATCATTTTTTTTAAAAATTGATTTGGCTTAAAAAGAATGGGTAATCGTCTAGATAAATTACCAATGCGCTCAAGGTGAATACCTTGCTTCTCAAGGGCATTCGCCATGTGAAAGGGGGTGCCTGACCAATTTCCAATATCTCGTGAATCAAAAGTTGTTGCAAATGCGAGTTTCATTTATTTACTCCTATCGTAGTCCCGTTTTATTATCTCAATAGAATATGTTACCATCCAGCATTTTCATGAGTGTCTGAAAGTGTCCAGGAATATAACATGAAAATCACTAAAGCAGTTTTTCCCGTGGCGGGTTTAGGAACGCGATTTTTGCCTGCAACCAAAGCAAATCCTAAAGAAATGATGCCTATCGTTGATAAGCCTTTGATTCAATATGCGGTTGAAGAAGCCATTGCGGCGGGAATCCGAGAGCTTATCTTTGTGACTAGCAGTAGTAAGCGTGCCATTGAAGATCATTTTGACTCTAATTTTGAATTGGAATCGAATTTACGTGAGCGAGGAAAGCACGATTTATTAGAAATCGTACGTGGGATTTTGCCAGATGGAGTATCCTGTGCCTATATCCGCCAAAAATCACCCCAAGGCTTAGGTCATGCGGTTTTATGTGCTAAGCAGTTGGTTATGGGGGAACCCTTTGCGGTATTGCTTGCGGATGACTTGATTGATGGGGGAAAACAGTCTTGTTTGCATCAAATGATGGAAACCTATCAGCAAAAAGGTTCGAGCGTAATTGCAGTACAACAAATCGAGCGTACTGAAACAGAAAAATATGGTGTAGTTGATGTAGCCGAGCATAGTAGAGTCACCCGTATTCGCAGTATTGTTGAAAAGCCTCACCCTGACAAAGCGCCATCCAATCTTGGCGTAGTAGGGCGTTATATTCTGACTCCACAGATTTTTACCTTATTGGAAAAAACCGCTAAAGGCTCGGGTAATGAAATTCAATTAACCGACGCTATCGCAAAACTTTTACAAGAAGAACCCGTCTATGCCTTGCAGTTTGAAGGCAAGCGCTATGATTGCGGTTCCAAGCTCGGTTATCTTGAAGCCACTATTGCTTATGCTTTGAAACATCCGGAACTTGCGGACGATTTCAAACATTGCATAAAGGACTATATAGAATGAATGCGATTAATCGTACTCCTTGGGCTATTTATTTAACGGCTGCTGTTATTAGTATTTTGCTTTCATTTTGGATGAGTGTGCGCTCATCCGTCATTAATCCAGATGCCATTTGTTATGTACAAAGTGCGGAAGCGCTGCAATCTGGTCTCAACTTTGCTATGCATTTATGTGGGCAAGCAAAGTGGCCCTTTTATTCTATACTTATTTTTGGTTTAGTGAGTGTAACAAAAATTTCTTATGTTGCTGCAGCGTATAGCTTAAATGCATTTTTTTCACTCATTTCTGTTGTCACTTTTATTGCTATTGTGCGCTCTTTAGGTGGTACACGGCGTGTACTGTGGCTGGCGGCAGCGGTTATTTTGTTGGCGCATGAATTTAATGCAGTGCGTCAATATATTATTCGAGATCACGGTTTTTGGGCGTTTTATTTGTTATCTATACTTTTTCTGCTGCATTATCTGCGTACGCAACAGTCGCGTTTTGCTTTTTTCTGGAGTGTGAGTCTCATTATTGCTGGGTTATTTCGTGTAGAAGGAATAGTGTTTTTATTATTAATACCGTTCCTTACTTGGTTTGATACAAGAAAAACAATGCTATTGCGTGCAAAATCATTTTTGCTATTAAACACACTGACATTGTTGGCATTGGCTGGTGTATGTATTTGGTTGTTATTACACCCCAGTTCGCAATTAGGGCGCTTACGTGAGATTCAACAGCAGTTTTTTCATGGTGTATCGTTTATTGTAAATAATTTTTATTATAAAAAAACGATGCTAGAAACCCATGTTTTGGTTTCTTTTTCTGAACGCGATGCGACAACAGTGTTTTCACTGATGTTGATTGTTTGGTACATCAGTCGTGTTGCCATGAATTTGCCACTGATTTATTTTGCTTTGGTTGTTTATGCATGGTGGAAAAAATTATTGCCCGCAGATCGAATAATACGGTTAGTGTTATGGAGTTATATCATTATAAATGTCATTGTGACGTTTGCATTTTTGCTTGAGTTTATGTTTCTTTCCAAACGATATTTAGTTGCGCTTTCATTAGTCTTAATGATATGGGTGCCGTTTGCTTTAGATAGATTAATTCAGCAATGGTACGTGCGTAAGTGGTCACTTGCTTTAGCTGTGCTTTTTATTACTACTTCTGCAATTGGTGGAATTTTTGATTTTGGTTATTCAAAGCAATATGTTCGTGACGCAGGTGAGTGGCTAGAGAAAAACACGCCAGCAGAAGCATCTGTTTATAGTAATGATTATCAAGTGATGTATCATTCGCACCATTTTGGTAATGGAATTTTTCAAAAAATTAAGCAATTTAAAAATCTTAATGCCCTTGCTGATAATAAATGGAAACAATACGATTATCTTGCGCTGCAAATAGTGAAAAAACAGAAAGAAAAAAGTGCTCCTATTTTGCGGGAAATTCAATTGACACCCGTGCAAGTGTTTTCCAATAAGCGGGGCGATCAAGTTATTATTTATAAAGTGCCAAAGTAGTAGCAACTGAGCCCTCCCCTCCAGTGCTTTTCTGGAGGGGAGGGTTGGGAGGGGAGGAATTTTAGCCTCCTCTCCCGGCTCGTTACTAAAAGGCAGTAACGAGCCTCCCTCTCCTCCAACAAAAAGCGTTGGAGGAGAGGGTAAAATGAATTTTTTAATTTATAGGGGTAGCTCGTGAACATTATAGTGATTGGAGCAGGTTATGTAGGTTTAGTCACAGGCGCATGTTTTGCTGAATTGGGTAATCATGTTACTTGTGTGGATGTTAATAAGCAAAAAATCTCTAACCTTAAAAAAGGTATGCTCCCAATTTATGAACCTGGTCTGGAAGCGCTGGTTGTTTCTAATACCCACGATGAACGACTTCATTTTGCAACATCACTAACAGAAATTAATTCAGAGCCTCAAGTCATTTTTATTGCCGTGGGTACGCCGAGTGATAAAGATGGATCCGCTGATATGCAATATGTGCTTGAAGCAGCGCGTAATATTGGTGCATATATAAAAAATTATTGTGTTGTTGTTGATAAATCAACGGTTCCTGTGGGTGTTGCTGATCAAGTAAAAAATACAATACAAGCGCAATTAAAAAAACGTGGGTTGACAACAACATTTGATATTGTGAGCAATCCTGAATTTTTGCGTGAAGGAGCGGCGATTGATGATTTTATGCGCCCAGATCGAATTATTGTTGGTTGCACATCAAAAAAAGCAAAATCAATTATGATGGAGTTGTACACGCCTATCTTGCGCAATCCCGAAAAAATTTATTTTATGAATGTTAAAGATGCCGAAATGACAAAGTATGTTGCGAATGCAATGTTAGCAACAAAAGTTTCTTTCATGAATGAAATGGCTGTGTTGTGTGAGCAAATGGGAGTGGATGTTGAAAATGTGCGTATCGGGATTGGATCGGATTCACGTATTGGGGATTCGTTTATATATCCAGGTTGCGGTTATGGTGGCTCTTGTTTTCCTAAAGATGTAAAAGCATTAATTAAAATGGCAGAAAATCATGGTGTAGATCCTCTCGTCTTGCGAGCTGTGGAAGAACGTAATTTTTGGCAAAAACGCGTCTTACCTGAAAAAATTAAGCAAATTTTTGGTGATGATTTAACAGGTAAAACCATAGGGGTGTGGGGCTTATCATTTAAGCCGGGCACAGATGACATGCGTGAAGCCTCTTCACTGGTGTTGTTGGAAAATCTCATTTCACGCAATGCGCGTGTGCAAGCGTATGATCCTGTTGCTATGCCCGCAGCAAGGCAGTTATTGCCCGATGAGTGGTTCGCCAAGCAAAAATTATATTTGGCAGAACACCAATACGATGCACTCAAAGATGCAGATGCTTTGGTTTTAGTTACAGAATGGAAACCATTTTGTTATCCCGATTTAGTCATGCTGAAAAAAATAATGCGCCGCTGTGTTATTTTAGATGGCCGCAATCAATATGATCCTAAACACATGCGAGATGCTGGATTTGAGTATTATGGGATAGGGCGTGGTGAAAATCCCCCCGACGCAGAAGAGCATGCGTCGCCCCATTTTTTCAAAGGGGATGATTCTTATATTCTTTCACCCACAACTTCGTAGCCCCTGCAACGGCGGCAGGAATAACAATAAAATTTAGAATTGGAATCATGGTTATGACTAATATGCTGCTACCAAAACCTAATATTAACCCAGGTTTTTGTTGAATGTACTCACGTAATTTAGCAAATGAAATACGGTTGTTGTCTGAAGGGTAATCTAAATATTGGATTGACATCATCCATGCATGAAATGCAAACCAGAGTAGGGCAGCGATGAGTTGTATAATTGGAATAAAAAATAAAATCAATAATAGCAATGCGCGTGGTAAGTAATAAGCAATAATGGCAAGCTGTCTGCCAATCATGCGCGGCATATCTTTTAAAAATTCCCACAGAGAGCTCTTCAGGGAAGTATTTTGGATTCTAGCGCTCAGATTGCAAGATATTGAAATGTTTCGATTGAAAAAAAGCGTAGGCGTACTTGCTTGTACGTCGAGCTTTTTTGATTGAGAAACGTTTTCAAGATCGATGCAAGATGAGATGCTAGAATCCAAAATACTTCCCTGAAGAGCTCCAGTTTGTGTAGCCAGTGAATTTCCAGAGAGATAAATTTCTACTTTTTCCGCTAGTAAACTATTAAAAGGCGCACACACTAGATTGGCGACAATGACAAATAGATAAGCCATTAACAGAAAAAAACCAATAAAAAATGTGATCCACAACAAACCTTCAATCCAATGTAGCCACCATGGTAAATGAGCATGTAACCAATGATTAAATGAACTGAAAAAATGTTTTGCGAATAGGAACAAGCCTACGAATAATAAAATATTAAGTAAGAAGGGGATAATGACAAAACGTTTTAAGCCGGGTTTGAAAATTAATTCAAAACCGTTGAGAAGATAGTGAATGCCGGTGATGGGGGTGGTTGTCATGGTTTATAAATACTCTAAAGGGTAAGTATTCACGATTCTTACAAAAAGAACTCGTCATTGCGAGCCTCACGCTTTAGCTTTATGTGAGGCGTGGCAATCCAGAATGGTGATAAGTGACGGCGTGAATAGTTGCTCAAGGTGGGGCCCCATAAACGCAATTATTTGCTGGCACCCTTGCTCATCCTGCGAGCTGCTGCAGCTGTGCTTGCATCTGTAGCTTGCGCCGAAACGGGACCAAAAGGATTCTCATCTGCAGCAGCTGTTGGAGCCGCCGCACTTGCATTTTTTGCAGTAAAAGCTACAGGTTTGCTTGCACTTGCTGCTAAATTTGCAAAAAAGTTTTGCTCTGAATTTGTGCTTTTAGCATCGCTAGTAGCAGCACTGCCAGTAGCTGCAGCGTTCAGATTTAATGGAGTAGTATTTGCTTTCTTCTCTGTCTCTGTTGCGAATCGTTGATACTCTTCAGAATCTTTACCTTCTCTAAACATAGTCCAGCGTCGTGACGCACTCGTCTTGAGTGATTTAACTTTCCTACTCACATTAGGTATGCAACCACTTGCATCGTCGCTCTTACTGTCTGAGGACGTAGTCTCTCCGTTAATAGACCCAGCTTGATTTATGTTGCTCGGATCGTAAGTTGCATCTAAAGGTTTGCTTAGGTCGCTTTGCCCTTTGCTTACTATACTACCCATTGTGCTACTCCTTCAAAATTATAATATGAAAAAAAATCATATATCAAAATTTGTACATAGTAAATTTATATTTTATTTCAAAATGGTTAATTTGAATAAAAAATAATCAAACAGAGGCGGGAGAGGAGGTTATATAGCCTCCCCTCCCATATCATTACCCACATCTCCTTCTGCCAATGAGTGCAAGCGCTGAAGTTAGACCGAAGCCCCGTCATTGCGAGCCCGCGCGCGCTTTTTTGCGCGGGCGTGGAATCCAGGGAGCACAAAAACGTTCCCCTGGATTGCTTCGCATGAAAAGCACATGCTCGCAATGACGGGGCTTCGGTCTAACTTCAGCGCCCACCGCACGTGTGGCATAGTCAGGAGAAATTTTGAGATGTGGGTAATGATATGCCCCCTCCCTGACTCTCTCCTCCAGAAAAGCACTGGAGGGGAGGGAACGCAAAGTTCAAGATTTGCCACAACTCTCCAAGGCGATTAAGTTGTGGGTTAATTATTTTTAGATTAACACGCTTATCGCAGATTTTTCTTACTATCACGCTGTTAGTAATCTGTTTGCAAAAGCGGCCGAGATAAACCTGATAATTTAATTACCAACGCGATTTTGATATCCCATAGGCGTAATTGCCTAGAGAGGCCGCTGGTTGAAAAGAAGCAAGGACAAATCCAGCGTGTTAATCTAAAAAAATTAACCCCAACTTAACGCCGCCCCCTGACCTCTCACTAACCATTTTTTTATTGCAATTTTCCACCCCATACCTTACGATTTAATGTTACTTCATCATAATGAAAAATAGGGAATTTTGCGGATGCAGCTATTGATGAATAACACGATAACGCAAAGAAAACCGCATCCAATATTGCGTTTTTTTATTATTCTATTTTTAGCGCTTCCTTTAACCGCCTGCATGGTCGGTCCCAATTTTAAATCTCCACCTGCACCTAGAACAAAACAATATACTCCAGCACCCGCACCCACTAAAACAGTCAGTGCGCCTGAATCAGGATCAGCAGGAAAAGCGCAGAAATTTCTATCGGGTAGCGATATTCCCGGACAATGGTGGAAATTATTTCGTTCCCCCGAATTGAATGGATTGATAAATGCGGGAATAGCGAACAGTCCCAATCTAGATGCTGCAAAAGCAGTGCTGCGTCAATCACGACAAGCATTGATTGCACAAATAGGAACTCTATTTCCCACATTTAGTCTTGGGCTAAGTGCTGAGCGGGAGCGTTTTTCAGGTGAAGAATTTGGTATTACTACTGCTCCGGGCACACTTCCTACTCCTATAGCAAGCAACATATTCAATGTTTTTACTGCACAAGTGAATGTGTCTTACACATTGGATGTATTTGGTGGGCTCAGACGTCAAATTGAAGCGCAAAAAGCGCAAATGGATTATGAATTTTTTGAATTACAAGCAGCGTATTTAACGTTAACTTCTAATATTGTGACAACCGCGATTACGGCAGCTTCATTGCAGGCGCAGATTGACGCCACGCGCGAACTCATTCAATTGCAGGTTGATCAACTTGCTATTGTTAAAAGACAATTTGATTTAGGTGGTGCTTCTAAAGCAGATGTATTAACTCAAGAGACTCAAGTTGCACAAACCCGTGCTACTTTACCGCCACTTCAACAGCGCTTAGCGCAATCTCATCATGCCATGTCTGTACTCATTGGAGAATTGCCGAGTACAAATCGTTTACCCAAAATTGATTTAGATAAATTACACTTGCCGGCGCGTTTACCTGTGAGTCTTCCATCACGTTTAGTAGGCCAACGCCCCGATATACGTGCTGCAGAAGCATTATTGCATTCAGCCAGTGCACAAGTGGGTGTTGCAACAGCAAATATGCTTCCACAAATTACCTTAACGGGCAGCTATGGTTATCTTAATAATAGGCCAGCTCACTTATTTAGTCCCGAAAACAATGTTTGGAATATTATTGCAGGCTTAACGCAGCCGATTTTTAGCGGTGGTTCATTAAAAGCAAAACGTTGCCAAGCAATCGCGGCTCTTCAACAATCCGCTGCGCAATATAAACAAACTGTGTTACAAGCTTTCCAAAATGTGGCGGATACCTTACGAGCGTTAGAGCATGATGCAAAGACATTGCGTGAGCAAAAACGAGCTGAAACAGCAGCGCATGACGCATTACTTTTAACGCAAAAACAGTATAAGCTAGGCGGAGTAAGTTATCTTTCATTATTGACCGTACAAAAACAGTATCAGCAAGCGCGTATTAGTCGCATACAAGCGCAGGCTGCACGCTATACGGATACAGCTGCATTATTTCAAGCGTTAGGTGGCGGATGGTGGAATAATCTACGCCCTCCACCCGCCACATGTAGTGGGTATGGGCATGGATAAAACTAAAATGAGAAAACGCATGTTAATCATGCTGATTTGCGTTGGCATTGTGCTTGGCTGCATTTTTGCCTACAAAGTATTTACTGCTATTATGATCAAACGCTATTTAGTTACACTCAAATCACCGACTATTACTGTTTCAGCCATGCAAGCAGAATATTCACTCTGGCAACCCAAACTGACCGCATCAGGAAGTGTACGTGCAATTAAGGGCATGGATGTCACGACAGAACTTGCCGGTATGGTGCAAAAAATTTATTTCACTCCCGGTACATCTGTCGAAGAAGGGACATTACTCGTGCAATTAAATGCGGATAGTGATATTGCTGCGTTACATGCACTGGAAGCCAATGCAGAGCTTGCTCAAATCACATTTGAACGTGATAAAGCTCAATATGCTATTCATGCTGTCAGTAAACAAACATTGGATGTGGATGCGGGTAATCTTAAGAATTTACGTGCGCAAGTTGCTCAACAAGCGGCAACGGTTGCTAAAAAAACGATTCGCGCTCCATTCACCGGTCGCTTAGGTGTTTCTGTTGTTAATCCAGGGCAATATCTTAATCCGGGCAATGCCATTGTAACATTGCAATCACTGGATCCAATTTGGGTTGATTTCTATATGCCGCAGCAAGCGCTGGCTCATCTTAGAGCAGGGCAGACTGTGACTGTGACCAGTGATATTTTTCCCGGCCAAACTTATACGGGTAAGATTACAACAATCAATCCTGCAGTCGATGTGAATACGCGTAACGTACAAGTAGAAGCCACTGTAGCGAATCCAAAATATGAATTAACTCCAGGAATGTTTGCTGTAGTGGACGTTGTCACGGGGGAACCACAAAACTTCATCACACTGCCGCAAACAGCGATTAGTTATAATCCGTATGGCAATATTGTTTATTTAGTGAAAGAAACCGGTAAAGATGAAAAAGGACCTATTTTGACTGTGACACAGATTTTTGTTACCACAGGGGAAACGCGAGGTGATCAAGTAAAAATTCTGCAGGGTTTATCTGAAGGTGATACGGTAGTGACAAGTGGCCAACTTAAACTTAAGAATGGTTCTCGAGTTGTAATTGATAATTCAATTCAACCACCTAATAATCCAGTACCTCATTTGCCAAATGAGCATTAAACCTTAAGGATATTTGCATGCGGTTTACTGATATTTTCATTAAACGCCCTGTGCTGGCAACAGTGGTTAGCTTGCTCATTTTAGCATTGGGATTACGCTCAATTGGTTCACTCTCTGTGCGGCAATTTCCATATACTGTTAATTCAGTGGTAACAGTGACTACCACATATATTGGTGCTGATCCTGGTGTGGTAGCCGGGTTCATTACGACTCCTTTGGAAAATTCAATCGCGCAAGCGAATGGCATTGATTACATGACATCTATCAGTACGCAAAATACCAGTACGATATCCATTAATTTACGGCTTAATTATCCTCCTAACGTAGCGCTTGCCGATCTCAATGCCAAAGTTAACGCTGTGCTTAATCAATTACCTAAAGCGTCCCAATTGCCAGTGATTACGATTGCGACTGGGGAAACCATTGATTCCATGTATATGGGATTTTATAGCGATGTGTTAGCAACTAATCAAATTACGGATTATCTCGTACGTGTTGTACAGCCTAAACTGCAAGCGATTGATGGTGTGCAGACGGCTGAAATTATCGGCAATCGACAATTTGCAATGCGCATATGGCTAGATCCAATTAAGTTATCCGGTTTTGGTGTCACACCAACGGATGTTTCACTGGCTTTAGCTAATAATGATGTGATCTCAGCAGTAGGCCGTACAGATGGCAATATGTTTACTGTGAATCTCACAGCTGACACAGGTTTGACTTCAGTAGAACAATTTAAAAACATGGTTATCAAAGCACAGAATGGTGCCATTATTCGTTTAGGTGATGTCGCAACAGTAACACTGGGTGCAACTAATTATGATACATCGGTGAGTTTTAATGGACAAAGAGCAGTGTATGTTGGTATTCAAGTTGCACCCACGGCTAATCTTTTGACTGTCATCGGTGAAGTTAGAAAAGCATTTCCATACATCCAGCAACAATTACCTCAAGGTATGAATGCCAAAATTGTTTATGACGCAACTGAGTTTGTAAATAGTGCAATTCGTGAAGTGATACGTTCTCTCGTTGAAGCTTTAATTATTGTAACAATAGTTATCTTTTTATTTTTAGGTTCAATACGATCAGTCATTATTCCGGTGGTGGCGATACCTTTATCACTCATCGGCGCGTTTTTTATTATGTTAGTGCTTGGCTACTCAATTAATTTATTGACGTTGCTCGCACTGGTTTTAGCGATTGGTCTTGTTGTGGATGATGCTATTATCGTCGTTGAAAATATCCAGCGACATATGGAAGCAGGCATGTCTAAGTTAGAGGCTGCTATGCATGGAGCGCGGGAGCTTAGCGAATCCAATTATTGCTATTTCAGTTGTTTTAATCGCAGTTTATGTTCCAATTGGATTCATGGGAGGATTGACGGGTGCTTTATTTAGTGAATTTGCTTTTACATTAGCGGGAGCAGTTGCGGTTTCTGCCATCATCGCGCTTACACTTTCGCCTATGATGTGTTCTAAATTATTAAAATTGCCTTCGCATGATAAAATGAATACCGAAGCAACAGGGAAGAAGAAGCGAAAATTTTTTGAATATGAACATGGCTTTGTCGCCTTCATTGACCGTCAGTTTGAAAATTTGCAGCAAAAATATGAGCATGTACTACGCGATTCATTCAGTTATCTGCCAGTGACGGCAGTATTTGCGGTAATCATTTTAGGGAGTATTTATTTTCTTTATTCAAGTTCAAAATCGGAATTAGCTCCTCAGGAAGATCAAGGTATTATTATTGCGCAGCTTACTGCTGCGCCTAACGCTTCGCTAGAGCAGACTCAACTTTATTCTGATCAAGTTTACAAGATTTACAAATCGTTTCCTGAATCTGAGCGTGTTTTCCAGCTGGATGGTGTGACTGGTCTTAATACAAGTATCATCGGTATGGGACTTAAGCCCTGGGATGAACGTACACGCACATCGAATCAGTTGCAACCCATTGTGCAAGATAAATTAGATAAAATCACGGGAGGTATTATCGCAGCATTTCAATTACCACCTTTACCGGGCGCGCGCGGTGTACCGATACAGTTTGTGTTGGGAACGACAGAATCGTTTGATCAACTGAATGAAGTGAATCAGGCTCTGTTAGTAAAAGCCCGTGCTAGTGGATTATTTGTTTATTTAGATACAGATCTTAAAATCGATAAAGCGCAGACCAGTGTTCTTTTAGATCGAGATAAAACATCACAATTTGGTCTCACCATGCAAGATATTGGTAATGTATTGGGAGGAGGGCTTAGTCAAAATTATATTAATTACTTTAATCTTGCTGGTCGCTCATACCAAGTTATTCCACAAATGAAACGTGGCGAACGCGAAAATTATAATCAATTATTAAATTATTATTTTAATACGCAAGGTGGTCAAGCAATTCCTTTATCTACGATTGCAAATTTGAAAATCACAGTTGTTCCTGAATCGTTAAACCATTTTCAGCAGCTGAATTCAGCAACCTTATCTGCTGTTCCTGCTCCTGGAGTTACGATGGGTGAGGCGTTGAATGCTTTAAAAGAAATGGCAAAAGCAGTATTGCCACAAGGTTATTCGATTGATTTTGCAGGACAGTCGCGACAATTCGTGCAAGAAAGTGCTGCTTTGACAGTCACTTTCTTTTTCGCACTGGTTATTATTTTTCTTTCTCTGGCAGCATTATTTGAAAGTTTTCGCGATCCACTGATTGTATTAATTAGTGTTCCTATGTCGATTTGCGGCGCAATGATTTTTATTAGTCTTGGTATCGGCGGCATGAGTCTTAATATTTATACCGAAGTGGGTTTAGTGACGTTGATTGGATTAATTAGTAAGCATGGTATTTTGATTGTGCAATTTGCTAATGATTTGCAAAAAGAGGGTAAGAAAAAACCGGAAGCCATTGTTATGGCAGCCAGTATTCGTTTGCGTCCTATTTTGATGACAACCGCTTCGATGGTGTTAGGTGTTGTGCCACTGATTACGGCTACCGGTGCAGGCGCTGTAAGTCGGTATAACATTGGATTGGTGATTGCAACGGGTATTTCAGTGGGAACGTTATTTACATTGTTTGTTGTGCCAGCGATGTATATGTTTTTAGCGGAGGATCATGCGGGGAAGGTGGCTACAGGGGAAATTGAAAGAGCTTAAATACTTGTCAAAAAAAATCCCCGCTTTCGCGGGGATAGTTTGGTGAATTACTTATTATCTAGAAGAAACTGCTTTCCATGTACCATTGCTTTGACGGCAAGCAACACCATGAACTTGTCTTCTCTTACCCTTAATTACTGCAGTAGCAACGAATCTGCGGCAATTTGGGTTTCCATGGACAGTCATTCTCTTGCCTGTGGGTACGACTCTATAGCTGTTGCCAGTCTTGCTGTTTCTCCAAGCGGCGGGTTGGTTTTCACGGTTCTTATTCATAGCTGTGTATGTTCTTGCGCTATCTGAACTTTCCATGTTGTATCCAACGATTCCACCCAGTAATCCGCCAACGACAGCGCCTGCAGCTACTGCACCACCGCTTCCACCAATTGCGCCGCCAGCGAGTCCACCAAGAACTCCACCTGTGATAGCTCCTAGACCGGTATTTTGGTTTTGGGTGTTGGATGAGCAGCCTACTACGGTTGCGCTAATGCTGATGATAAGAGCCAGTTTTGTTAATGCTTGTTTCATGACCTAATTACCTCCGATGTATTATTTAAAAATCCTGTCTAGATTTGCTATATGGTTTTTTGCTTCAAATCAATAACATATAGAATGGTTCTATGATACGTGAAATTTATTATTTTTTCCATTTAGGGATGTTACTTGGTAGATTAGTAGAAACCCGGAGAAAGATTGATAGACTTTATGATTAGGTTTATGATAATTATTTGGTGGAACGCCATGCACGAAAACCTATTAAAAATAATACAAAAACATAGCTTTTGGGTGGTGCTACTTTGCCATTTGTTATTTTTCCTCAGTTTAGTCTTAACGTGGAATTCCCAACTCGAATTTAAAGAAAAACCTTCTCTTTATATACCATCCTATGTTTATCATGAACCAAGTCATTCTTCGGTTCAGCAAAATAATGATTCAGAAAAAGAGGTGGAGACTTCGCCAAGTGGTATTGAAAAGCGTGCAGTAACACAGTCTCATGCAATACCGAGACCTAATCAGCTGAGAGAGATTAATGCTTCTCGAAATGTGGATGGTGTTCACTTGATAGGAGAGAAAAAAATTGATAATAAACTCCTTGAATTTTTGGGTAAGGCACTCACTGCGCGTCTTGTTTATCCCAAAAGCGCGATTGATTTTAATGTGAAAGGGAGAAGTACAATTGGATTTTTAGTTTCTCCCGGTGGGATGATTTCTGATATCCAATTGCTTGAATCGAGTGGTGCAGAAGTGTTGGATAATGCTGCGCTTGCTGCAACGAATGCAATATCGCCAGTAAAAACTGTTGATCCTTATTTGAAAGGGGCGCAGTATTTAGTGATTGGGTTTATTTTCAATTGATGGAAAATAGAGTTCTACATGATTAAAATCACACCGAACATTTTAATTAATGAGTTTGAAATTAAGCTTACTTTTATTCGTGCACCAGGTCCGGGCGGACAGAATGTCAATAAAGTCGCGACAGCTGTTCAGTTGCGTTTTAATGCTAAAGACTCAGCGGCATTACCTGAAGCAGTGCGTTCACGTTTATTATTGTTAGCAGGAAATAAAATAACATCGCAAGGTGATTTAATTATCAAGGCAAGTCGTTATCGTACTCAAGAACGTAATAAGCAAGATGCATTAAATCGATTCGTGGAATTAATCAAGCGTGCTGCTGTTGCACCTAAAAAGCGTAAAAAAACCAAGCCTACAGCTGGATCAGCTGAACGTAGGTTAACAAAAAAGAAATTACATGGAAAAGCGAAGTCGTTACGGAAGCAGCTTTTTTGAGCCACTCCTTCTTTTGATTCAAACGCTCAATGTTGGCTTGCTAAACTTAAGCCCAATTCTCTATTTTTAAACTCGGTACCCTATTAAATTCTTTTAAATTGTTTGTAACCAAAATAACTTTTAAGGCACGCGCGTGAGACGCAATCCAAAGATCATTATTACCAATTGGCTTACCTATTTTTTCTAAATTAGATCGCATATCACCGTAGTGTTCAGCAACATCACTATTTAATGGTAAAACAGGTATCAATGTAGTTAACTCAATGAGTTTTTCATGTGCTTGATCCGCAAAATGACTCTTTTTAGCCCCATATAAAAGTTCACCGTGCGTAATGATTGACATTGCTATTTCACCAACCTCTAATTTTGTAAATCTTTTCATTACAGTTTCAGGTTTTTTCTTGGCAATGTAGATACAGATATTGGTATCTAATAAATATTTTAAATGCATTAAAAGAACTCTCTTTCTTGCGGCAGGGATTCATCACGTCCGTTTGAGAAAAAATCATTAGGCATGCTGGATAATAATTCAAATGCGTGCTTTAAGTTTTTAGGTTTTTCTCGTAAAACTACCTCATTATCACGTTTAAAAATTTCAACTTCTTTACAATGAAATTGAAATTCTTTTGGTAGTCTTAGTGCTTGAGAATTACCCGATTTAAATACCTTAGCAAACTTCATGGTTCCCTCGCAAAGCATATGTATATATGTTAAGTATATACATAAATCATATAAATTGCAAATACTCCGTCCATATGGGGTAAGCCTATAAGGACGGAGTAATAATAGGAAGGAGAGGGATTAAGTATTCTGCTTGAAATTAAGCAAGCGGACTTTAAATACAAGTGTTTCATTGGGTCCAATAGCAGGAGGCGCGCCTTGTTCGCCATAAGCCAAGTGCGATGGAACATAAATTTCCCAAGTTGAGCCTATCGGCATTAATTGCAGTGCTTCAACCCATCCCGGTATCACTTGCCCTAAAACGAAATCTGCAGGGCCACCATGTTTGGATGAACTATCAAACTCTGTGCCGTCAATCAGTGTGCCTGTGTATTCCACTGTTACAGTATCAGTTACCTTAGGTTTAGGGCCTTTTCCTGTTCTAATAACTCTATATTGCAAGCCATCAGGTAGTGTGATGACATCTCTTTTCATTTTATTTATTTGTAAAAATCTTTCTCCTGCATGCTTGTTTTTTTCAGCAGTTTTATGCTGTTGATTGGTCATGGAGTAGGCTTGTGTTTGTCCATTTTGGTCGGCATAGGCTTGCGTAGAAATGATTACTCCAGCAAGGGCTGCTGCGATTAACTTTACGTTCATGTGAGCTCCTTAATTTAAAAAAATGCATCATATCACAAGGACATACTGTACCAAAATGACCATTATTTGATCATTTAATTTTGGCACTATAAATTAAAAATTTTTAATATAATTAATAACTTATTCTTATTTTCCCTACTGTACAGAAAGCTTTCTGCTATAATTGTATCTGACTTCCTTCAGCCTCTTTGGCTAGGAAAGCGAGAACAAGCGATTTTATGCAACATACGTTTAAAAGGAGTTAGCATATGAATACGAAAAAGATGATCGGTTTAACTCTCGCAACAGCAGCAGCAGTTGCCTTTGTAACGGCACCTGTCACATCAACAGTAACATTTGCCCATGGCTCTAAAATAGTCAAATGCTATAATACTTGCAAAGGTAAACATAACTGCAAAGGTAGTAAAGGGTACAAAAAAATGTCCTATAAAAAATGTGTAAAATTAGGTGGGACACCAAAAAAGTAATCGAATAATTACTAAATCAGAGTGCGCGAGTGAGTTCACGCGCACTCTTTATTTTATTATTAATGAGGTTACTATCTATGCAGCATAAAAAACCACGGAAGGTTAATTTAGGTTTCGGACTAGGCCTACGTATAGAGCATTACGAAACCATACTTGCTGAAAAACCCGCAATTGATTGGTTTGAAATTCTTACTGAAAATTATCTTGTACCCGGTGGAAAACCACTTCATTTCTTAGAAAAAATTCACGAGCATTACCCAAATATGGTGATGCATGGCGTTTCTTTGTCTATTGGCAGTTCGGATCCTTTGGATAAAAATTATTTGCAACAAGTCAAAGCATTAGCAAAAAAAATTAAACCAAAATGGATTTCTGATCATTTATGCTGGACAGGAGTAAAAGGTAAAAACATGCATGATTTACTGCCTTTGCCATACACAGAAGAAGCTATTAAACATGTCATCAGTCGTGTCCAAAAAGTCCAAGATTTTTTAGGGCAACGCATTCTTCTCGAAAATGTATCCAGCTATGTGACTTATCAACAATCCGTAATGACTGAATGGGAATTTTTGCGCGAAATTGCGGAAAGAGCAGATTGTTTGATTTTGTTAGATGTCAATAATATTTATGTGAGTGGAGTTAATCATGAATTTAATCCACTGGATTATATCATGGCTATGCCAGTCGAACGCGTTTGCCAAATTCATTTAGCGGGACATTCCAAAGAAGATAATATGCTAATTGACACTCACGATCACGATATTATTGATCCCGTATGGAGTTTATATGCCGCTGCATTGCGTCGTTTTGGTCCTGTGGCAACGATGATTGAGCGTGATGATCGTATTCCACCGCTGAATACACTGTTAACTGAATTAAATTATGCACGTAAACTGGCTAAACAAGTACTCGCAGAGAAAATAGTATGAATAAATTACTTAGCCTGCAGAATAAATTTCAAAAATACTTATTGTATTTGGATCAAAATATTTATCGCGATATTGTTGGCACAAAAAAGGTTTTGGTAGCAAATCGTTTAGATATCTATGCGAATGCATATCGCTTACGTTTAGTTGAAGTGCTTGCTGGTAGTTATCCCGTGTTAAAGGCACATCTCGGCAATAAAAAATTTGCAGTACTGGCTAATGAGTATATTGATTCTTATCCATCGCATTCCCCGTCACTACGCTGGTTTGGTGATCAATTAGAATATTTTTTAATACAACATCCGAAATATAAGCGATCCCAATACTTGACGGAACTTGCTAAAGTAGAATGGACTATGGAATCCGTATTTGATGCAACCAATAGTGACATCGTTACTCTTGAATTTGTAGCAAAGATTCCACTGAAAGCCTGGGCTAATATGCGGTTGCGCATGCACACATCGTTATATTGTCTGGATTTGTCTTGGAATGTGATGCAACTTTGGGAAGCTATTTCTCTTAAGAAAACACCTAAGAAAATGAGACAGAATAAATCTTCTGAGCATTGGATTTTTTGGCGACAAGATTTAATTAATCAGTGTCGCCTATTACCTGTTGATGAAGCATATGCATTAAGCGCTATATTGAAGGGAAAAAAATTTGGTGAAGTGTGTGAAGGCTTGCGTCAATGGGTTGGTGAAGATGAGGTTGGAATGCGTGCTGCAACCTTATTAAAAGGATGGGTGGCGCAGGGGCTGGTGGCTGAGATTCGCATCTAGGGGAATCTCCGTTCAAGGCTGTGAACTTACAAAAATAGGCTTTTCTTCTCTTTTTTCCCCCAACCACGAGCATTAAGTTGGGTTAGTGTTTTTTGAGATTAACATGCTAACAGGCTTTGCTTATGGCCACTCTTGTTGATTATCTGTTTGCAAAAGCGGCCAGGGCGCATGCAATGACTATACTGTCGGCTCGCTATTAGTGGGCCAAAGGTGTAATTTTCGAGAGAAGCCGCTGGTTGAAAAGAAGTACTAACAAATTCAGCATGTTAATCTCAAAAAACACTGACCCAACTTAATGCTGTATCACACCGCATACCATCCGTTTACCACCGCCCCCCAACTTAGCCGGAGTATCAGAATAATTATCTCCACCTTCATGTATCATCAATGAATGATTTTCAATTTCTGACAAATGTTTTAATCGTGGAGCAAGTACAGGCAGGGTAGAGGTGCCATCTGGATTAACATACAAAGCCGGTAAATCACCCAAGTGACCATTGTCATTATAAGGTCCAAGGTGCTTGCCTGTATTATTAGGGTCTAAATGCCCCCCCGCTGCGTCACCATTTTGCGCGCATAATGGGTTTTGGTGGACATGAAAGCCATGAATTTCAGGTTTTAACCCAACCAAATGAGGTGTAAATAACAATCCATATTTAGTTTCGCTGATGACTACAGTACCAACTGATTTTCCTACTTTGTCGCCCTCAGCAGTAAAATACATTGGAACAGTGATATCTGCTAAGGCTGTTGTGGTAATTGCTAAGCCAAGAATGGCTATAAGATATTTGATTGTCCTTATCATAAAATAGCTCCTTAATTACTAAAGACATCTATTGTATACTATACCCATTACATCTCAAAATGCGAATTCTAACAACCCATCTTGCTGCGAATTGTAAACGTTTTTCAATCGAAAAACCTCACAATACAAGCAAGTATTGCTGCGGTTTTTCTCAATCAAAACGTTTACACTTCTTGCAATCTGGGTGTTATAATTTCGCATTTCGAGGTGTAATGGGTATAGCGCAATCAGATCACAAAATATGAGGCATAAGCAATGAAATTATCGAACTATACTTTTGACGCTATCATCATTGGCGCCGGTGGAGCAGGATTGATGGCTTCATTACAACTTGCAAATTCAGGGCTAAAGGTTGCAGTGCTTTCAAAAGTTTTTCCGACGCGTTCTCACACAGTGTCCGCTCAAGGTGGAATCGCAGCCGCATTAGGTAATGTACACAAAGATGATTGGCATTGGCATATGTATGACACAGTGAAGGGGTCCGACTACCTTGGTGATCAAGATAGTATTGAGTTTATGTGTAAAAAAGCTCCCGAAGCAATGTATGACTTAGAGCACATGGGAATGCCATTTTCGCGTTTAGAAAATGGCAAAATTTATCAACGCGCGTTTGGCGGTCAAACCATTAATTATGGTCAAGAAATCGCGCAGCGTACTTGTGCTGTTGCAGATCGAACAGGCCACGCATTACTGCATACATTGTTTCAAAATAATATTAAATGCAAAACTCAGTTCTATAATGAATGGTTTGCGATTGATTTAGTAAAAGATGCTAAAAATAATGTTGTGGGTGTGATTGCTCTTTGTCTTGAAACAGGTGAAATGTCATTCTTCAACAGCAAAATTGTTATTTTAGCGACAGGTGGAGCAGGTCGTATTTACGAAACCACAACGAATGCCTGGATTAACACAGGCGATGGTTTAGGTATGGCTTTGCGGATCGGGCTTCCAGTGCAAGATATTGAGATGTGGCAATTTCATCCCACAGCCATTCCTGGCGTAGGTGTTTTAATTACGGAAGGATCGCGTGGCGAAGGTGGTTATCTGATTAACAAGCAAGGCGAGCGCTTTATGGAACGTTACGCGCCACACGCCAAAGATTTAGCGTCACGTGATGTTGTGTCACGTTCAATTGTTTTAGAGCTGCGTGCAGGTAATGGTTTTAATCCAAACGGCATTGATTATGTAAAATTGAAACTAGACCATTTAGGCCCTGATGTTATTCAATCTCGTTTACCAGGCATACGTGAATTAGCAAAAACATTTGCTGGTGTTGATCCTATCAGCGAACCTATTCCAGTTGTGCCAGCTTGTCATTACATGATGGGAGGAATTCCTACCAATATGCACGGACAAGTGGTTACAGTGACTCCAGATGGCAAAGATCATATTGTTTCAGGTTTATATGCTATCGGTGAATGCGCAAGTGTTTCTGTGCACGGTGCAAATCGTTTGGGAAGTAATTCTTTACTGGATTTAGTGGTGTTCGGGCGCGCTGCAGGGGAACATGCTGAACAAGCTATCAGAGCTGGATTGCCATTAAATGCAGCAAGTGATAGCGATCTTCAAGCAGCTCTCGTACGCGTCGAGCGTTGGGATAATACTAAAACAGGTGAAGATGTGAATGAGATTCGTCGTGCAATGCAAAAAGTCATGCAAACTGATTTTGGCGTATTTCGTTTACAAGAACCCATGATGGCTGGGCTAAAAAAATTAGAAGAATTGCGCGAGAGGCTTAAGCATGCTGCTTTAACTGATACCAGTAAAATATTTAACACGGCGCGTATTGAAGCATTAGAGTTGGATAATTTAATGGAAGTGGCATATGTCACAGCCGTCGCTGCTTTAACGCGCAAAGAAAGTCGCGGTGCGCACAGTCGTGAAGATTATCCTAAACGCGATGATAAAAATTGGTTAAAACATCTTTTATGTTTTGAAAACGGACGCGTTGCTTACCGCGCAGTTAACATGAAGCCGCTCACTGTAGAGCCATTAAAGCCCATGGAACGAGTGTATTAAAAGAGTGTATTAATAGAGTTCTTTCCAAACCGAGTATTTTGTTGTTAATCGAGGCGCACCGAGTAACGCAGCGGAGTGTATGTTGTAGATACATGAGCAGCGTAACGCAGGTGCAACGAAGAGTAACAACAAAAGACGCAGATTTGGAAAGAACTCTAATGAAAACAAAACTGATTTAAAAAATACTGCACTTTTTCAGCAGTGAGTGGTTTGGTTAAAAACCCATTCATGCTGGATTCAATGGCATGTATTTCATAGTCTTCGGGTGAGCACGCAGTGAGAGCAATAATAGGTATGGTTTTATTTTTGCTTGATCTATTTCTTATTTCTTTAGCAGTGGCAAAGCCATCTATATCGCCTAAGCCGATATCCATAAAAATAATATCGTAATAGTTATTAACGGCAAGCGTTATGGCTTGTGCTCCTGTTGTTGCAATATCAACCTCGCAGCCTTCATTTTCTAAACTTGATTTTTGTGCAACTTGCGTAATGAGGCTATCTTCAACGAGTAGCACTTTTATTTTTGGTTTAGTCATTGTCCTTATTCTTAAGTCAGGCCTCCATTGCTAGAGGTAACTTAAGCTCCTTATCAGTTTTGGTCAGATGATTTAACCTATACGCATTCATTATATCATAAAAAAATGGTCATTTAGTCAATATGATATGCTGCTAAAGTCATTTTTGGTGTGATATAATATTAGCCTTGCTCATGGTATATGGAGATATCACTGTGCATGTCTTTATTAGTATTCTGTTAGGGCTGTTTTTTGTAACAGCAGTCAATGCTGATGCTGATAATTTTGTACTTAAATCACCTAAATTCTCTAATAATACGAAAATTCCAGTTTTATACACCTGCAATGGAAAAAATCTTTCTCCGCCCTTAGAATGGAAAAATGCACCTACTAACACACGATCTTTTGCGCTCATTTTGTCTTGCCCCGACGCGGGTGGCGAAGCATTTTACAATTGGGTTATTTATAATATCCCTAGCAATGTGCGAGAGCTTGCTGAAGGTGCCAATAACGGTAATTTACCTGCAGGGACATTGGTGGGTGACAATGGCATAGGGGATGCCATTTATCGTGGGCCATGCCCACCAGATGACTTAAAGCTTCACTATATTTTTACATTGTATGCACTCGATAAAAAACTAAATTTATTTTCGGAAGCAGATATTGGAGAAGTATTCGCAGCGATGAGGGGTCATATTTTAAAGCAAGCAGAGTTGAGGATTGAATTTAATCATTAGAGTTCTTTCCAAGGTTTGGAAAGAACTCTATTAAATTTACTCTGGCAAATGTTTTGCTCTATGATCAAGTCTATCGAGTAATTTATTTCTGACTGTCAAATTAATTTTTTCTTTGCGCCAAAGTTGCAATAAAGCAGTTTTTTCAATTTCAATCATTTGTGTTAAAAGAAATACTTCATCTCTAATTTCTGCTTGTTCATCGTGCACTAAGCTGCCATCATGAGTAGCAATTCTTTCTTTGAGTTGAGTTCTTAACCTTCGATATTCTCGATTATGCAATTTTATTTCATCTAATAATTTAGTGTTTTCTTTAGCTTGTTGCTTATATGCAGTAAGCCAACGTAAAACTGCTTTAGTCATTTTTAATCTTGCAGAAAGTTCTGAAAGATGTTCATCGTATTCTTCGCGTTGTCCGCGCGCTTTTATTCCTATCACTTTTAGCAACCAAGGAAGCGAGAGTCCTTGCAATAAAAGTGTTGCAACAATGACGCAAAAAGTAAGAAAAATAATTAAATTTCTTGGCGAAGTGCCATCTGCTAATGCAGGCAAAGTGGGAATAGCAAGCGCTGCTGCTAAAGAAATGCTGCCTCGCAGGCCAGCCCAGGAAACAACAAAAGGAAATTGCCAAGGTGGATAGGGATCTTTTTTAAGAATAGAAGGAAACAAAAAGCGCGGTAAAAAAATCATGGCAACAAAAACCCAAATAAATCGGCCTATCGTTAAAGTTAAAATAACCGCTGCGCTATATAATACAAGTGAATGGATAGGCAAAGATGAAATACTTTCAAGGATAGCTCGCATATCGAGTCCAACTAAAAGAAATAAAATGCTTTGAATAATAAATGCGAGTGCGGGCCAGAATGCACGGCTAACTAATCTAAAGCCAGGAGTAAAGCGTACTGCATAAACATTACCAATCACAAAACCAGTGACAACAGTTGCAAGAATGCCACTACCACCTAATTGTTCTGGAGGTATATAAGCTAAAAAAGGTGTTAGCAACGATGCGATAAGATGTATTGCTGGATTAGGAATTCTTAATCGCAGTTGGCCCATGATATGCCCAAGCGCAAGTCCGTAAAGTGTTTCACCAATGACGATAACAAAAAATTTAGATGTTGCACTGATTATTGAAAATTCATGTGTGACAACAGCGACTAATGCAAGACGAAATAAAATCAAGGCAGCTGCATCGTTCAACATACCTTCACCTTCAAGAATTGTCACAATTCTTTGCGGCATGCGAATTTTTTCAGCGATAGAAACAATTGCAACATCATCCGGTGGAGAAACCACAGCCCCCAAAACAAAAGCCAGTGGCCAACCCAATTCTGGAATGAGTGCGTGCATTATTATAGCGACTAAGACAGCAATAAATAGGACATGACCAACGGAAAGCAGGGCGATAGGGCGTAGATTTCTTTTAACATCTATCCAAGAAGAAAAAGCACTGATTTGGTAGACCAAAACGGGAAGAAAAATATTTAACACAATGTCAGGATTAAGATTAATACGTGGAGCATTCGGTAGTAGGCTTAGAAGCATTCCTGTAATAACAAGCAGCAATGATATTGGCACAGGGGATTTTCTAAATACCTGGCCAATAATCACAATGATGCCAAACAAAGCAGTGTACGTGATGATTTGTTCCATTAGTCTTTAATCCTAGACTATTGCACCTGTTGACTCAAAAATTGGTTAGTCATATCTAATATATACGGTTGACCCGCAAGTACCATCTTTAAGCGCGGTGCGTTTTCAGTAAAATTAATTTTTGCCAGAGAAACTGCGCGTAATGTCATATTATTGTAAGTGCGATAATAAAACATTTTATGGGTTAAATCTTTGAATACAACCCATTGCGTCAGCTCAAGAGTGTAATTGCCATTTTGTGGTTCACGCGCTAAGCCACGCATAATATCAACATTATTTATCACGTGCTCAGCCAGATTAATAACATCCGTGGCATTTTCTGCAGGAATGGCAACTTCTTTTAAAATAGCCGTTTTAACGAAACGAGAAGGTGGGCTAATATCGCCAGGCAATCCTATCATGCCAGCACCTTGTCCTGTTGCAACAAAAGTAATACCGCTGGCAACAATCGGTTTGGGATTATAAGGTTTGAGTTGCACATAGTTTCGTAAGTTTGTAATTTGCCAGTCGTATGTTGGGACATTGGTCATAACGCCAATTTTATTGTCGTGCATAGTTAATTTGCCATGCACATATTCAATCACCACTCCTTTGCCTGAGGCGTCAAAGACGGAAAAGTGTAATGGAAAAATCATGTCACCCATTCCTGGAACTTTTTGTGCGAAAACAAGCACATTAGGCAGTGCTGCGCGGACTTCATCCACGGTTTTAAAGTTGCCAAGAATCCAATGGCCAAAGTCTGCATAGGCAATGGCTTTACTGCCTTGATCAGAAGGAATCATTTGGTATTCAGCTTCGCCAGGCAAGTACAACGCCTCATAAGAAAGTCCTTCCTCATTCATGCCATCTAAGTTTGTATCTACATTCATCGCATCGAGATACAAATATCCATATTTGGCTTGCCATGACATGCCTGGTTTACCATCGGGTGCAACAGTATTAAAAACTCTGCCGCGTGGAGAGCTGCGTAAGTTCGATTTTAAATCCATTGCAAATTCCATGCTGCGCGTAACGAGAGTGGTTCCATCTTTTGCAGTGATACGAAAATCAGTGCAAGCAAATGTGGGCTGAATGATGTAGATGAGCAAAAGGGTGAAGAGCAGACTGATTCCATGTCTTTTCATTTTGTATCTCCGTTGCTTTTTAAAGATGGTATTTTCTCATTTCTGAGGAGGTATTGCTAGTCGTGCCACGAAATTATCCTGAGTCTTTAGATGAATTACCATTCATGCTTCTACGTGTAGGAGTGTTTTCTGCATCTTTAGTTTTTTCTTCCATTATCTTGTTGGCAGCTTGCAATGTTTTTTCTGCGGCAGCAATGCGAGAAGAAAATAAACTTGAGGGATTATTCGCTACCGATGCAGGTTCTTGCGCATTTGGTAATTCTCGCATTCGTCGTTTCAGTTCTTCGATTTCCTTAAGATCGCTATCTATTTCTTTATCAACAGCGTCAAATTGCGATTCCGCCATGTTTAATTTTTCCTCGTATTTTTCCACTTTCTGTATACATCGTTCTATATCTGTTACACACGGATGTGATTTTTCATAACCTGGAGCAGGTTCCCAGAAAGCATGGTAAGCTTGCTCAACGTCAAGCTTTGAAATCGAAGCATTGTTTAATTGTTCTGATAAATAGCTATGAATAATATTTTTTGATACTGGTTTTAATTCCCTAATAGAGGTGATTTCACCGGAATCAATTTTTTCTACTAAGTTATTTGATACAAATGTTACTAGATTATGCATTGAAATTTTTGTGTTGCTTATTTGAAGATATCTGTCTGGTTCAGATATTATGTTGGCAGCATAATTACGTAAACTTTCTGAAAGTTTTTGGTAAGAATCTGCTGTTAGATTTCTTAGGTCGGCTATTCGTGTCATAAGATTTGCAAGGAGATCAATCTTTATCTGCAAATCTTCCAGTTTTTTTAAGTACTGTTGTTTTTCAAATATTGCTTCCTGCAGGGATTCTCGTTCTTCTCTACTCTTTTTATATATTTCTTTTTCATTTTCTCTGATTAATTCTATTTCTTTTTTTGTTTGTTCTTCAAAATACAGTAGAGCGCTATTAATTAGTTCAATCTTTTTTATTAAATAATTTAATAGTTGTGCATTGAATCTACGTAGTTTTCTGTTTTCAGTTTCAAGGGCTTTAAAATCTGGAAATAAATCGGATAGGGATGTGTCATCAAGGGCATTCTTATCCGTAAATTTATTTATAGCTTGTTGGGTTTGGTTAACAAGCATATTTACTCTTTCGACAATGTCCATTATCAGTAAGCCTCCATGATGTAATGCATATCTCCAGGGCCTACAAAATTGCTATCTATATATTAAGTATAGCCCCTTCTTTTTAAGGCGCTTGTTTGTCTGGAAAGTAAAAATATGCAAATTAGGCTTAACTTGTCTATAAAATGGACAATCCGCATGAATTTAGGCATGCTTTTTTTTACTAAAATGCTAAAATCGCAATCTAGTTTTAAATATTAAGGAGGATAGTTATGGCATTAGATAGAGTCTCACTAGAAGCACTGCTGGCCCAGCGTGAAAAAGAGCTCCGCTTGAAGCTAGAGCGAAGAAAAGTACATGAGGAACAACTAGCTAAGGCTAAGGATGATCTTGGCACAGCAAAGTCACAACTTGTTGAAGCTTTGCGTAGACTACCAGAAGCCGTTGCCGCCGACCAACGAGCAGCGATGAGGCGAAAGTAAATTTGATTTGGGTGAACATGGCTCTTGCCCCAGCGTTTTTTTTTTAAGCTGAGGGCAAAAGCTTAGTCTAGTGTATTTCACTTGCTGCAGAATTTATTGATAAAAAATGTCCTAAATTCAATTACTTATAGCGTGATTCCCGTTAGCTCATTAAATATGCTATAATCTTAAGCTCAATTTTCACAAAGAGATTCAAGCCATGGCACAGAGTAGAAATACTATGGAAATTGCCGCTGATGATCTTATGCTTCAAGCAGCAACTGCAGATGGAATTCCCCAAGAGGTGAATGATTTTCATGCTAAAGCGAATGAGCTAAGCGCGGAAATCCATGCATTAGACCTTAGGTTAAAATTGATAGATAGCACCTTGATTTGTATAGTCACTCAGCTTAAAAAAACCATTGATGGCATTGCAATCTGCGACAAAATTCTGACAACAGTACCTGTTGATTTTGCTGCATTTAACTTAGCGTTAGTCAATGTTAAAGAAGATTATTATCATCTCAAAAAACTGAGAAGAGAGCAGTATGACGAAGATTTGGATATCGCCCCTTCGGATAAGCCGGTAAGAATGCAGCTCACTGAGCTCAAAAATGCTTCATTCTTATGTGAGGAGCTAGAAAATAAATTAAATCAACTTTATGGTGTGCAATTTGAAGATATGTGTCAGCGACAAGAAAAAATGCTAGATGCATTGGAGCAATGCCAAACAGATTTTTATGCTGTAGTTGAGAAGGCGAGAGGGTTGGCGAAGGAGTTTCTTCATAAGAACTAGCCGCTCGTAGCTATTCACGATTCTTAAAAAAGAACTCGTCATTGCGAGCCTCACGTTCTTTGTGAGGCGTGGCAATCCAGGCGGCGCGACAATGTTTCCCTGGATTGCTTCGTCGCGAAAAGCAGCTCCTCGCAATGACGAGCAATATGATAAGGATATCATAATGAAGATTCAAACAGACGATTTAATACAAACGTACCAATCCGTGCGCACTCAAACCACCGATTTATGCATGCCGCTTGTCAACGAAGACTATGTCATTCAAAGCATAGAAGATGTGAGTCCACCTAAATGGCATTTAGCACATACCACTTGGTTTTTTGAAACATTTTTATTACTTCCATATCATAAAAAATATTCTATTTTTGATGCAGCATTTCCTTATTTATTTAATTCTTATTATCAGAGTTTAGGAAAACCTTATCCACGCGCTCAGCGTGGTTTATTGTCACGCCCTACGGTTGAAGCAGTGTATGCATATCGAAAATATGTCGATGACTATTTATTAGATTATCTTTCTTCATTATCAAAAGATAAATTGCATGCGCTCGGTGCATTATTAAAGTTAGGCATAAACCACGAACAGCAACACCAAGAATTATTATTAATGGATATTAAATATAATTTTTCAATTAATCCGTTAGCTCCGAGTTATTGTGCGGAGCGATCAACATCGAAAAAGAAGCAAATTACAAAACTTAAATTTATTCCCATGAAAAGTGGCGTGACTAAAATAGGTTATCAAGATGATGATTTTTGTTTTGATAATGAATTGCCGTCTCATCAAGTTCTGTTGAAGCCTTATGAAATTGCTTCACGTTTGATAACCAATGCTGAATATGCGGAATTTATTCAAGGCGGTGGATATCAATCACCGGAATGGTGGTTATCCGATGGTTGGGATGCAGTGCTTAAAAATAATTGGCACGCGCCTTTATATTGGCATCAAAATGGAAAGTCTTGGAAAATCTTTACTTTAAACGGAGTACAAGAATGCAATCCATATGAGCCAGTTGCTCACATCAGTTATTATGAAGCAGATGCGTATGCACGTTGGAAAAAATGTCGATTGCCAACCGAAGCAGAGTGGGAACATTATGCTAATAACGCAGCAGATTCAATTGCGGAAGGAAATTTTTTAGAAAACTTGTCTTTTCATCCGCAGGCTGCTAAAGAAAATCATCAACAATTATTGGGCGATCTTTGGGAATGGACGACGAGCGCTTATTCTTCTTATCCTGGCTTTAAACCACTGAGTGGTGCGCTTGGCGAATACAATGGCAAGTTCATGAGTAATCAAATGGTATTGCGTGGCGGATGCTGTGTCACGCCGCGATCGCACATACGCGCAAGCTATCGAAACTTTTTTGCCCCTGATAAGCGTTGGCAATTTAGTGGGATACGTTTAGCACGCGATCTTTAGGAGAATCACCATGTCCAAGGTTATCCACATTGAAGAAAAAAATAATACGGTATGGAGCCAAAAACAAGAATTTAAAAAAGATGTGATATCGGGTTTGGCGCAGCCACTCAAAAGATTGAGCTCAAAATATTTTTATGATGATCATGGTAGTGAGCTGTTTAATAAAATTACTCAAATACCCGAATATTATTTAACACAAAGTGAAATTGAAATTCTCTCGGCAAATAAACAAACGCTATCTGAAATTATAGGCAATGAGCCGTTTAATTTGATTGAATTGGGACCCGGTGAGGGGATTAAAACGAAAATACTGATTCAACAATTGATGACGGATAAGCATACTTTTCGTTATGTTCCCATTGATATTTCTATGAAGTATCTTGATATTTTAACAGCACATCTGCAGCAACAATTACCGAATTTAATCCTAGCTCCCATCCATGCCGATTATTTCCAAGGCGTGAAATGGCAAAGCGAGCATTCACATAGGCGTAATTTGGTTTTATTTTTAGGATCGAGTATTGGAAATTTTGATCCAGATGAAACAGTGATGTTTCTTAAAAATTTAAGAAGCATGCTGCATCATGATGATTACTTTTTAATTGGTCTTGATTTAAAAAAAGATATAAAAACGTTAATGCGAGCTTATGATGATTCATGTGGCATCACGCGTGAATTCAATTTAAATTTATTGCATCGTATTAATCGAGAGTTAGGCGGAAATTTTGATGTTAAAAAATTTACGCATTATGTGACTTATAATGTGCGCTTAGGTGCAATGGAAAGTTACTTGATTAGTTCTGAAAAACAAGCTGTTACTATTGAAGCCTTAAAGCAAACAGTTCAATTTAATAAAATTGAGCCTATTTATACGGAATGTTCACATAAATATGAGTTTTCATATATCGAAAAATTAGCTAAGCAAGCTGGTTTTTCAATCGTGAAAAATTTTTTGGATAAACGTGAATATTTTTTGAATTCGCTGTGGAAGGTGGAAAAGAAGCGGGGTCAAGGCGCGCCCATATCATTCCCCACATCTCCTGATGCCAATTAGTACGAGCGCTGAAGTTAGATCGAAGCCCCGTCATTGCGAGCCCGCGCGCGCTTTTTTGCGCGGGCGTGGCAATCCAGGGAGCACAAAAACGTTCCCCTGGATTGCTTCGCATGAAAAGCACATGCTCGCAATGACGGGGCTTCGATCTAACTTCAGCGCCCACCGCACGTGTGGCATAGTCAGGAGAAATTTTTTTTTTGAGATGTGGGGAATGATATGGGCGCGACTTGACCCCTAAACCGGATGCCCCACTACAATTAACTTCGAATCCCACTCTGCCAATTTAGCTTCAGCAGCATATGTCGATTCAAAAAAATTGAATAAATCACTTTCTGGATCAGAAGAGTTGCGTACGTCTTCGTAATCAAGAAGAAATTCACCGAAAGTTTTTTCCCATCTTGCTTTTGCGGGTTTTATTTTTGCGTGTTCAATGCCTTCAGGTTGCGGATAGATAAAAGAGTAATAAGCAGGGTGCGGATACTCATCTGTTCCAGACCACCAACCTGCTTCGACTTGGCCTTCATCCATGGCATTGCGTCTCAGATATCCGGAATTAATTCCTGTTGGATTGACATGAATGCCATTATAACGTGCATCACGCAAATCAAAAGTTCCCCACATGAATCCAACGGGAGGAGTTTCACCACAGAAGCGTGCATGATAACGCTGCAAAACTCGGTAAGAGTTTACTAAGATTATCCACCATGCATGTGCTAAATCTTTGTTGTACTCACAGGGTTTGATATCTTTTTCGAATGCGATAGGGTTGGGAATTTCTTGTGGCATCGTGTTAATGGTGACATCCACTTTTACTTTTTTTAATAGAATTAACAGTTTTTCCGCGAATTGTGCTACTGACATTGGTGTAATATCAAATTTTTCTTTTAACCCCCAACTCGTTACACAGCTAACTTGGTGTTCCAAAATATTAATATCAACGCTAAAAATTCCAGAGATATAGGTAACAGGTCCTGTGGTGAGCCCGCTTGCTGTGATCCAAAGTGCGACATGAGCCCAATGAGGTTCAAAAGGGTTATTTAACTTGAGTTTGCCGATGGCTTGCAAACCCATATGGAGTAGGTGGGCGGTTGATTTGAATTCAGAGTAGGGTAAAGCGGGCCATGATTTAATCTGCGACATCCTGTCTGTCTCCATTAAATAAGTCCTTTTATACTATGATAACATACTTTTTTACCCTTGTGGGTTATTCTAAATTTGTTATCTGGGCTACGGTGAGGAGAGAGAAGGATTCCCATTCATAGCTGCTAAAGGTAGACTTGTTTTTAATGCTTCATCGATTGTTTCCAATGTTTCAACGAGAAAACTTCTTTTTTCTCTTTTTATTTTTCCTTCTGTATCTAGTGTTTTTGTTATTAAGCACTCTTTTATAAATTGCGAATCAAGATTATATTTATATTCTTTCATTATTTTTTCAAGGATGTTTGTAATTAATTCTTCACCTGATTTTAATTTATTTTTCGATTTTTTATCTATTAATGCTTCAACTCTTTCTGTAACAACTCTTTCATATGAAGTAGCGTGAAAGATAATTTTAAGTTTAGCTTTTGTTGTCTTCTCAAGAAGCTGTTCTAACACGCCTCAGTGCGTCTTTTTTATGATCATCTGTGAGGTCAGATAATTTACTCAGTAGATTGCGTGCCAAGCTTTTTAAAGATAAAGCATTTTTATCTTCAGATTTAGAGTTAGACTTATGAAACATTGGGCTATATGAGCCATTGCCATTAGTTATTGTGGTTATTACAGGTTTCGGCGAAGAAGGAGGTGGTATGACTGATTCAGTTGCTTTTCGTCTTCTTTGATTTAATTCATCCAGCTCTGTTTTCGGGAGTTTTGACTGATTAATAGTTAAAAATAGTGCCTTATAAAGAGCATCATTTATTTTTATTCTCGTGGTTTCAATTTTATCAGGAAAATATTTTGGGTTTTTTAAATAAACCATTAGCTCATCGAGAGGACTATCTTTTAATTCATCAAAACGTTTTTCTTCATATTTGAAATCCTTAATCCAAAATGGAGTAGGTTTAGTGTGTACCAACGTTTTTATTTTTTCTGCCTGTTTACGGAAATTTTTTGGATCTAGCAATGTTAAACCTTCAATTTCTTTTATAATGTCAGTGTCATTTGCGCTAGTGTACTGAAATATCTCGTCAAAAGTCTTGTTCATGAGTTTTTCATTAGTAGAATACTGTATTTCATTTACACTTAATAAGTTATCTTCAATCCATTTTCTAATTTTGCTAGTCTGCTCTGAAGGTTTGTAATCAGTGATAGTATTAGTCAATTTGCTTACCCAATTACTTATTCGCTCATCATCAGTACGATCATTAAATTTAAACTCTTCGGAATGTTCGAAGAGACATGTTTGAATTCTTGTAAAAATGTAACGAGCGGCTGTCTCAGCAGTGTTTTCAGAGAATCCATTGATGTCTTTGTAACTTTTTATTAAGTTATCACACAGACCTTCTACGATACGAGGGATGAGGGTTGGAGTGAGATATTGAGCAGAGTTGTTTAAACCATCGTTGAGTTTAGTGTTGCGTTTTTTTTGAATAAATGATTGAAAAATTGCTAATGCAGTGCTTATGGATCCACCCATAGGAAAACTGCCTGCAGCTTTCTGCAATAAGGCTGCTATTGTTGTTGCTCTATTATCTTGCACATTTGCTGAGACATAACCACCTGAAGCGATTATTGAGGTTAAAAAGAACTCATGAAACAAACGTTTTAGTTCGAAGCAAAATGTTAATGCCACGTCTGTTTTTTTCTCGTCGCCCTTGTGGACCAAATTGTCAATTGCCGTTAACCTATTTTTATCACTGGTTGAGAACGTTAACGTTGAATTGAGTGTAAGAGAGGTATTGCCATTTTCAATTTGATTATTTATTTTATTATACCAACATTGTAATTGACTGGTGATATCAAGGTCATTATTAAGAACCCATGTGGAATTCTTGACTAAGCCATTTTGTAATTCTTTTAACGGCTTTGTTAAATTAGATAAAATTATTTTTTTTCCTATGTTCTTTTCATCCTTGATATGATGTTTTATCTGTTCGATATTGTTTTTTAATGATTTTATCTCATTTTTATTTTCCTGTAGAGAGTGTAAAGATGTATTTACGTTTATTCTATTGATATAATTTTGAGTGGCTGGATCTGGCGATTTAGAGTCTGAAAGCGCGGGATTTTGCTTATCATCTTGTTGGCGTTTGTCTTTCGAGACATGGTTAGATGCTATGTTATTTTTATGAGTTTTAAAAACACTTTCAAAGAAGCCTCCAATGAGTTTAAGTCCGCCTCCTATCCAAAATACTATGCCCGCAAATAAACGTTCGAAAAAATTTTTATTTTCGTTTCGTCTAGTTGCTCCAGCCCAGTCTATGTATGGATGAGAATGCGTTATTTTATTTTGTGATTTCTCTTCTAAATCTTTTGCTTCTTTGTCAAGTTTTACTTTTTCTTTTTCCAGTAAGTCTATTTTTTTATTTAGTTCTTTTTCATCGTTTTCAAGACCAACCTCAGCATATTTTATAAGTGAAGAAAACGTTGAGAATTTAACGTTTTCTATTTTTTCATTTTCTTTTTCTTCGTTTGAAGTTATTAATCGCTTTAATTGCTCTAACTTCTGTTGAGCATTAGAATGCATTGCTGGAAGTGATCTAAGAAGAGAATAAAAATCAAATGTGGTCTGAGGTATTCCTAGAGCATTTAATTGAGAAATATAATTATAACTGGTAGTAATAAAACTTTCTGGAAACTCGATAGATTGTAAGACTTTATTAAGTTTTCTAATTTTAGCATTAACTTCTTCGTCTTTTGAGAAAGGTTGTTCGCTTTTGATATCGTCAACATCAATTTCTTTGTCTGTGTCTGTAAGCAAAGGTTCTCTGACATCATTAACAATAGTTCCATTCTTACCTAAATTTTCTTTTATTTCCTGATTTTTTTTATTTTGATTGTCTATAATTGGATTCAGTTTCAGGATTTGTTGATTAATTTCTCTGATGTCATCATACTCTTGTGTGACCAAATCTTGAATAATATAAGCAACTCTTAGCCAGAATTGATCTGGTTTTTTAATGGTACTCCGTAATACCAGAATTGACGACTTGCGTCTTATCGCTCAAATAAGCATTTATTTTTGATTTTAATGATTTTTTTACGGATTCAAGCATGGAATAGGGTTTTTTTAGAAAACCTTTGGGGGTAAAACTATTATCGTTAGATAAATATTTGCGGCTTAACTGACGTAAAAGAAAAAATACAATAAATGCTGCGTGAAAATCGCGCTCATTTGTAATTGGAGGCTCGCTAAGTTGGGTGAGTAACCTAGCAAAATCATCGTATGTTATTGCTTTTTCTTCTTCGGTCTCTAATCTGAGGTAAGCTTTGGCTTTCGAAATACGGCCAGGGGAAGATAAAATGGATTCAAGAGCCCTAGGATGTTGATGGTTCTTCAGGAAAAAGTAAAGTTCCCCTGTAACAGCAAAAACGCTTTTTTCATTATTTGTCAGGTACTTACCTTCAATTAGATTAAATCGATCTTCAAACAAGCTCGTAAATTCATTTAATGCATTGGGCATATAGCTTCTCTTTTTGTATCTCGCTGTAGTCAAGTTAACAAATTCTATCATTTATTTCTTAAGCAAATCTTAAGGTCATTTGATTGTGTCAGAAATGCTCAGGCAATAAAGTGATCATATTTTAATCAAATAAAACATCACTGTTTAATTTATAAGTAAAAAATCTAATTAAATAATTTGAATTTGAACAAATCGAAATCTTGTGTACTAAACTTGTGAGTATAAGGAATATACAGGAGGTGCTTACCATGAAAAATATAAAAGCATGTGTGATATCGTCCCTGTTCTGTTTATATTCATTAGGGCTTTGTTCGTGCTCATCGCTTCCTGATGATGACAGTGGATATGGATACGGGTATGGAAGCTCATCAGGCAATTCTAATGTTAACTATGCATCACGCATACCTGCAAAAATTAATACAGGGGGCGAAAAAGAGGTTATTGTAGATCCAAATGTGCATGTCTGGGGTGCTTATAAGAAAGATGGAACCCTGGAAAAAGCTGGGTTAGCCTCAGCTGGTTCAGATTGGTGTCCAGATCTTGGACGACGTTGTCATACAAGTTCGGGTAGCTATCGCGTACGTTCTGTTGGCGATGCAAGTTGCGTGTCGAAAAAATTCCCGTTACATCGCGGTGGTGCGCCGATGCCATATTGCATGTATTTTACCGGTGGCATGGCATTACATGGATCACCCAGTGGTGAGGTAGCAGATGGTAATATAAGCCATGGATGTGTGCGTATGCATGTAGCAGATGCAGAATGGCTACGCTATAACTTTGTTAATGTGGGTACTAAGGTAGTTGTTAGACACTACTAACCAGTTAATGGGGTCAGGCCTGAGAAATTGACTTATTAACCACTTAATAAGTCAATTTCTCAGGCCTGACCCCATTGCGTAAACCATCATTCAGGTAGAAGATACAGCATGGCTGCGCTATAATTTCGCAAATCAAAATTTATGCTCGATAGGAGATAGTATGAAAGGATGCTCGTCAGCTATGCAATTTATTGCAGCACAGGACAATTTTAACGAATCACGAGTGTTGACAGGAGAGGACTTGCTTGCAGTTAAATTTATATTCAGTTCATCTTTCCAAGTTAACTTAGCGGATGGTGATTCTTTGTTTGTGAAACAGGTAGTGCGTTTTGCTCCCAACCAACGGTTGATTGCATTCGGCACCTGGCAAGGAAAACCCGTTGCTGCAAAATTATTTTTTCATCCTAAACATGCTAAACGGTATATGGAGCAAGAAAAAGCTGGTATTAAGTTATTACAGGAAAATCAAATTTCAACCCCTGCGCTGTATTATCAAGGCATGAGTCAGGATGGAAAAGTTTATGTTTTATTGTTTGAGAAAATAGCGAATGCAAAAACTCTGGATGAAATATGGAGAAATAGAACATCGGTAGGAAGTGTGCTGCCTTTATTACAATCAGTTATTACTGAGGTTGCAGGCCAGCATATTTTAGGCGCATTGCAGCAAGATATAAATCTTAAAAATTTTCTACTAACAGAAAACACTATTTATACGCTGGATGGCACTCAAATTAAAAATTCTCATGGCCCTGTGTCTAAAGATGCCAGCATGAACAATCTCGCTTGGTTTTTTTTATTTCTGGGCGTTGAAATTGAAGATTATCAAGGAGAATTATTTCGACATTACGCTAAAACACGAGGCTGGTTAATAAAAAACGAAGATATTCTTGAGTTATCACGCTTAATTAAAAACCACGTAAAGTTATACTGGAAAAGAATGGAAAGAAAAATTTTTGAAGAAAGTTCCGATTTTTCGTTAATTCAAGCGGGCAGGATGGTTGGCATGTTTGATCGAAGCTACGCTTCACTTGCGTTGATTAATTTTTTACGTGACCCTGATAGTGCATTTAATCACCCAACAGCGGAACTTTTGAAACCAGGTCAAGCAGCAGATACAGCAAAGATCACACTTGATAATCGAATATTTATTATAAAGCGTTATCAAGCGAAAAAGCTTTGGCAGCGCTTTACTGTATCACGCGCATCTATTTTATGGCGATTGGCTCATAAATTAAGTTTTTTTGGTATTAGGATAGCAAAGCCAGTTGCATATATCGAAAAAAAATTATTAAAAATCTCAAATAAATCTTATTATGTAACTGAATATGTTTCAGATGAACATGCGGATGCATTTTTTATTCGACATGGTACTCAAAAAGAAAAAATTTCTGGCATGGTGAATCGCATTTCTACACTGTTAAAAAATGTAAATAAACTAAAGATAAAGTATAGTGATTTGCAAATGACAGATATTCTGGTTGATCATCTTGGTTTACCAGTCATTGTTGATTTAGATAATATGATAGAATCGTAATCAAGCGGACAAAAAACGGCCGCCGTCCTGAAAAACACGGGCTAATCCGGAATGCTTTTTAAATACCTCCACATCACAATAATGGGAAGTAATCCAATTGCTAAGAAGAGATATTTGCTGCCAATAAATTGTAAACCATAGCCTCCTAATATAGGGCCGACGGAGATACCTAAGACGCCTAAGTTAAAAATTCCATTATAACTAGCGATTAAATGTTTGGGTGCAATTCGCATTATTAACAAACTATTAATAGGTAAGGTAAATAATTCTCCGAAACTAAATAAACCCGATGCAATCAGCATTGTTGTAGGAGAAGGGTAAAATGCAATTAACATAAATGCTGAAAAAAATAACAAGCTTCCGATTACACCGCTTAATTTTACTGAATTAAATTCAGCCCAGCGTGCAACAAATGGCTGGAATAAAACGCAGATAATAGCGTTGACTATCATCAGCTGGCTGACCAAAATTGCAGGATTGGGTACAAGATGAGTAATGTACTGAGGCATTGTCGAGTCAAGTTGTGAATAAGCAGTCCACATCAGAAAATTGATGAATGTAATATTAATTAAAATTTTGTCTTTATATAACTCGCCAAAATTTTTCCACCAAACAACAGTATTTGGTGGCGTATTTTGTTGAGATTGAAGATGTTTCTTTCCAAACAAAAGTAACATAACGGCTACTAAAATATGAATTGTGCCAGCAATGTAGAAAATCATTAAAGATTGTTGATTTGCCATAATAGCGCCAATCAGTGGCCCAAAAACCAAACCTAAGTTGATGGCAATAAATCTTGCGCTGTAAGAGTAAGATAAATTCTCTTTTTCTGTGTTTTTTACTAATAGAGAGATAGAGCTAATATCTGAGAATGATCGTAAGCAGCCTAGAGTCGCATTGACGAGAAGTAGCCCGTAAAATAATTTCATTGACAGTGAAAATAAAAAATAACAGAGACCAGCAAGTATAAGTGAAACAATTAAAATATTTTTTTGTGAATGGCGGTCGATATATATTCCATTGAATAATCCGGTAATACTAAAAGCTAGGCCTGATATTCCAATGACCATTCCAATTTGGCCTGGTGTTAATATTCCATCACGAGTAAGATACACTGCTAAAAAAGGCAGTGTCATGAAATAACCGATGCGCGTTAGCAGTGCAATAAGAGCAACTATATAACCTATTTTGGAAATTTTTTTGAAGAAGGTGAGTAGTTGCATAGGTTTTCTAATGCCCTGAATAGAAACTGAAAAGTTATCAGCAAGTACTTGTTAATGCAAGGTGTTTGCATGTTCTAACCAGCAATTATCCCGTTTGAGACCTGGTCCAATACCACGGGGTTAACAATGCAAGTGAGTACCATCGCGCGACACCCCGAATTTATATCGAAAACGTACTTGCATTGTTAATCGCGCAACAGTGGCATATGACTATCAAAAGCACTAAACTGCAATAACGCCTCTGTGCGGGAAAGATTAATGGCTTAATATCGTTGTTTTCAATATAATGCTAATACTTAAACCTAATATTTGTGATTATTTATTTTCAGAGTTCAATAATGCGTGAATCACTTACTGCTGTCTTTAAATTAGCATCATTTGCTCTGCCTCTCTCTGCAGGAGCGCTCATTAACATGGTTTCTAGTTTTGCTGCCATGTTTATGGTAGCCAAGCTGGGAGAACACGAGCTCGCTGCGGCTGCGCTCGCTGTCCCAACATTTATGACTATTACCATGATTATGCCGGTTTTTTATGCGGTAGCGATTTTAATTAGTCATTATAGAGGACAAGAAAAGGCATTAACGGATATTGGTGAGCTTGTCAGAAATGGATTATGGTTGGCAGTTATTTTAGCGTCTATTGCTAGTGTTTTTTTATGGAATGCAGACCGTATTCTTTTATTATTTGGACAAGATCCTCAATTGATTCAATTGACTCCCAGTTATTTTCATTTCGCCGCATTATCTTTGATACCCATGTTAATTGTTGCGGTTGTTGCTCAATTTTATTCTGGAATTGGACATCCTCGATTTACATTACACATTTCTATGATTGGTGTGCCAGCAGTAATATTATTATCTTACGGTATGATTTTAGGAAAAGCGGGTTTACCTAAGCTGGGTTTAGCGGGTGTAACCTGCGCGACACTTATTGTGCAATGTATCATTTGTGTTTGCGTGTTAAGTTATATGATTTTTGGAAAAGAGATTAAGAAATATAAAATTTTTTCAGGAATATGTTGCCTAATTGGTCTGTATGTAAAAAAATTTTTTTATTAGGCTATCCCATCGGCATGCAGTTCGGTGGGGAATTGGCAGCAATGACAGTTGCTACTTATTTTATGGGTTATTTTGGTGTAACAGCACTTGCTGCATCACAAATCGTTTCGCAATATGCATTGTTGATTATAATGATAACGTTGGGTTTGTCACAAGCGTTGTCTATAAATATAGACAACGCTTGTGACAAACCCAACGTTATCATTATAATCAACAATGCATATTGCGAAACGATTTGTGATGCAGCAAGTGCTGTTACACCAAAATAACCCATAAAATAAGTAGCAACTGTCATTGCTGCCAATTCCCCACCGAACTGCATGCCGATGGGATAGCCTAATAAAAAAATTTTTTTACATACAGACCAATTAGGCAACATATTTCCTGAAAAAATTTTATATTTCTTAATCTCTTTTCCAAAAATCATATAACTTAACACGCAAACACAAATGATACATTGCACAATAAGTGTCGCGCAGGTTACACCCGCTAAACCCAGCTTAGGTAAACCCTGCTTTTCCTAAAATCATACCGTAAGATAATAATATTACTGCTGGCACACCAATCATAGAAATGTGTAATGTAAATCGAGGATGTCCAATTCCAGAATAAAATTGAGCAACAACCGCAACAATTAACATGGGTATCAAAGATAATGCGGCGAAATGAAAATAAGTGGGAGTCAATTGAATCAATTGAGGATCTTGTCCAAATAATAAAAGAATACGGTCCGCATTCCATAAAAAAACACTAGCAATAGACGCTAAAATAACTGCCAACCATAATCCATTTCTGACAAGCTCACCAATATCCGTTAATGCCTTTTCTTGTCCTCTATAATGACTAATTAAAATCGCTACCGCATAAAAAACCGGCATAATCATGGTAATAGTCATAAATGTTGGGACAGCGAGCGCAGCCGCAGCGAGCTCGTGTTCTCCCAGCTTGGCTACCATAAACATGGCAGCAAAACTAGAAACCATGTTAATGAGCGCTCCTGCAGAGAGAGGCAGAGCAAATGATGCTAATTTAAAGACAGCAGTAAGTGATTCACGCATTATTGAACTCTGAAAATAAATAATCACAAATATTAGGTTTAAGTATTAGCATTATATTGAAAACAACGATATTAAGCCATTAATCTTTCCCGCACAGAGGCGTTATTGCAGTTTAGTGCTTTTGATAGTCATATGCCACTGTTGCGCGATTAACAATGCAAGTACGTTTTCGATATAAATTCGGGGTGTCGCGCGATGGTACTCACTTGCATTGTTAACCCCGTGGTATTGGACCAGGTCTCAAACGGGATAATTGCTGGTTAGAACATGCAAACACCTTGCATTAACAAGTACTTGCTGATAACTTTTCAGTTTCTATTCAGGGCATTAGAAAACCTATGCAACTACTCACCTTCTTCAAAAAAATTTCCAAAATAGGTTATATAGTTGCTCTTATTGCACTGCTAACGCGCATCGGTTATTTCATGACACTGCCTTTTTTAGCAGTGTATCTTACTCGTGATGGAATATTAACACCAGGCCAAATTGGAATGGTCATTGGAATATCAGGCCTAGCTTTTAGTATTACCGGATTATTCAATGGAATATATATCGACCGCCATTCACAAAAAAATATTTTAATTGTTTCACTTATACTTGCTGGTCTCTGTTATTTTTTATTTTCACTGTCAATGAAATTATTTTACGGGCTACTTCTCGTCAATGCGACTCTAGGCTGCTCAGATAATTGTAAGATTATTAGCTCTATCTCTCTAGTAAAAAACACAGAAAAAGAGAATTTATCTTACTCTTACAGCGCAAGATTTATTGCCATCAACTTAGGTTTGGTTTTTGGGCCACTGATTGGCGCTATTATGGCAAATCAACAATCTTTAATGATTTTCTACATTGCTGGCACAATTCATATTTTAGTAGCCGTTATGTTACTTTTGTTTGGAAAGAAACATCTTCAATCTCAACAAAATACGCCACCAAATACTGTTGTTTGGTGGAAAAATTTTGGCGAGTTATATAAAGACAAAATTTTAATTAATATTACATTCATCAATTTTCTGATGTGGACTGCTTATTCACAACTTGACTCGACAATGCCTCAGTACATTACTGATCTTGTACCCAATCCTGCAATTTTGGTCAGCCAGCTGATGATAGTCAACGCCATTATCTGCGTTTTATTCCAGCCATTTGTTGCACGCTGGGCTGAATTTAATTCAGTAAAATTAAGCGGTGTAATCGGAAGCTTGTTATTTTTTTCAGCATTTATGTTAATTGCATTTTATCCTTCTCCTACAACAATGCTGATTGCATCGGGTTTATTTAGTTTCGGAGAATTATTTACCTTACCTATTAATAGTTTGTTAATAATGCGAATTGCACCCAAACATTTAATCGCTAGTTATAATGGAATTTTTAACTTAGGCGTCTTAGGTATCTCCGTCGGCCCTATATTAGGAGGCTATGGTTTACAATTTATTGGCAGCAAATATCTCTTCTTAGCAATTGGATTACTTCCCATTATTGTGATGTGGAGGTATTTAAAAAGCATTCCGGATTAGCCCGTGTTTTTCAGGACGGCGGCCGTTTTTTGTCCGCTTGATTACGATTCTATCATATTATCTAAATCAACAATGACTGGTAAACCAAGATGATCAACCAGAATATCTGTCATTTGCAAATCACTATACTTTATCTTTAGTTTATTTACATTTTTTAACAGTGTAGAAATGCGATTCACCATGCCAGAAATTTTTTCTTTTTGAGTACCATGTCGAATAAAAAATGCATCCGCATGTTCATCTGAAACATATTCAGTTACATAATAAGATTTATTTGAGATTTTTAATAATTTTTTTTCGATATATGCAACTGGCTTTGCTATCCTAATACCAAAAAAACTTAATTTATGAGCCAATCGCCATAAAATAGATGCGCGTGATACAGTAAAGCGCTGCCAAAGCTTTTTCGCTTGATAACGCTTTATAATAAATATTCGATTATCAAGTGTGATCTTTGCTGTATCTGCTGCTTGACCTGGTTTCAAAAGTTCCGCTGTTGGGTGATTAAATGCACTATCAGGGTCACGTAAAAAATTAATCAACGCAAGTGAAGCGTAGCTTCGATCAAACATGCCAACCATCCTGCCCGCTTGAATTAACGAAAAATCGGAACTTTCTTCAAAAATTTTTCTTTCCATTCTTTTCCAGTATAACTTTACGTGGTTTTTAATTAAGCGTGATAACTCAAGAATATCTTCGTTTTTTATTAACCAGCCTCGTGTTTTAGCGTAATGTCGAAATAATTCTCCTTGATAATCTTCAATTTCAACGCCCAGAAATAAAAAAAACCAAGCGAGATTGTTCATGCTGGCATCTTTAGACACAGGGCCATGAGAATTTTTAATTTGAGTGCCATCCAGCGTATAAATAGTGTTTTCTGTTAGTAGAAAATTTTTAAGATTTATATCTTGCTGCAATGCGCCTAAAATATGCTGGCCTGCAACCTCAGTAATAACTGATTGTAATAAAGGCAGCACACTTCCTACCGATGTTCTATTTCTCCATATTTCATCCAGAGTTTTTGCATTCGCTATTTTCTCAAACAATAAAACATAAACTTTTCCATCCTGACTCATGCCTTGATAATACAGCGCAGGGGTTGAAATTTGATTTTCCTGTAATAACTTAATACCAGCTTTTTCTTGCTCCATATACCGTTTAGCATGTTTAGGATGAAAAAATAATTTTGCAGCAACGGGTTTTCCTTGCCAGGTGCCGAATGCAATCAACCGTTGGTTGGGAGCAAAACGCACTACCTGTTTCACAAACAAAGAATCACCATCCGCTAAGTTAACTTGGAAAGATGAACTGAATATAAATTTAACTGCAAGCAAGTCCTCTCCTGTCAACACTCGTGATTCGTTAAAATTGTCCTGTGCTGCAATAAATTGCATAGCTGACGAGCATCCTTTCATACTATCTCCTATCGAGCATAAATTTTGATTTGCGAAATTATAGCGCAGCCATGCTGTATCTTCTACCTGAATGATGGTTTACGCAATGGGGTCAGGCCTGAGAAATTGACTTATTAAGTGGTTAATAAGTCAATTTCTCAGGCCTGACCCCATTAACTGGTTAGTAGTGTCTAACAACTACCTTAGTACCCACATTAACAAAGTTATAGCGTAGCCATTCTGCATCTGCTACATGCATACGCACACATCCATGGCTTATATTACCATCTGCTACCTCACCACTGGGTGATCCATGTAATGCCATGCCACCGGTAAAATACATGCAATATGGCATCGGCGCACCACCGCGATGTAACGGGAATTTTTTCGACACGCAACTTGCATCGCCAACAGAACGTACGCGATAGCTACCCGAACTTGTATGACAACGTCGTCCAAGATCTGGACACCAATCTGAACCAGCTGAGGCTAACCCAGCTTTTTCCAGGGTTCCATCTTTCTTATAAGCACCCCAGACATGCACATTTGGATCTACAATAACCTCTTTTTCGCCCCCTGTATTAATTTTTGCAGGTATGCGTGATGCATAGTTAACATTAGAATTGCCTGATGAGCTTCCATACCCGTATCCATATCCACTGTCATCATCAGGAAGCGATGAGCACGAACAAAGCCCTAATGAATATAAACAGAACAGGGACGATATCACACATGCTTTTATATTTTTCATGGTAAGCACCTCCTGTATATTCCTTATACTCACAAGTTTAGTACACAAGATTTCGATTTGTTCAAATTCAAATTATTTAATTAGATTTTTTACTTATAAATTAAACAGTGATGTTTTATTTGATTAAAATATGATCACTTTATTGCCTGAGCATTTCTGACACAATCAAATGACCTTAAGATTTGCTTAAGAAATAAATGATAGAATTTGTTAACTTGACTACAGCGAGATACAAAAAGAGAAGCTATATGCCCAATGCATTAAATGAATTTACGAGCTTGTTTGAAGATCGATTTAATCTAATTGAAGGTAAGTACCTGACAAATAATGAAAAAAGCGTTTTTGCTGTTACAGGGGAACTTTACTTTTTCCTGAAGAACCATCAACATCCTAGGGCTCTTGAATCCATTTTATCTTCCCCTGGCCGTATTTCGAAAGCCAAAGCTTACCTCAGATTAGAGACCGAAGAAGAAAAAGCAATAACATACGATGATTTTGCTAGGTTACTCACCCAACTTAGCGAGCCTCCAATTACAAATGAGCGCGATTTTCACGCAGCATTTATTGTATTTTTTCTTTTACGTCAGTTAAGCCGCAAATATTTATCTAACGATAATAGTTTTACCCCCAAAGGTTTTCTAAAAAAACCCTATTCCATGCTTGAATCCGTAAAAAAATCATTAAAATCAAAAATAAATGCTTATTTGAGCGATAAGACGCAAGTCGTCAATTCTGGTATTACGGATACCATTAAAAAACCAGATCAATTCTGGCTAAGAGTTGCTTATATTATTCAAGATTTGGTCACACAAGAGTATGATGACATCAGAGAAATTAATCAACAAATCCTGAAACTGAATCCAATTATAGACAATCAAAATAAAAAAAATCAGGAAATAAAAGAAAATTTAGGTAAGAATGGAACTATTGTTAATGATGTCAGAGAACCTTTGCTTACAGACACAGACAAAGAAATTGATGTTGACGATATCAAAAGCGAACAACCTTTCTCAAAAGACTCAAGAAGTTAATGCTAAAATTAGAAAACTTAATAAAGTCTTACAATCTATCGAGTTTCCAGAAAGTTTTATTACTACCAGTTATAATTATATTTCTCAATTAAATGCTCTAGGAATACCTCAGACCACATTTGATTTTTATTCTCTTCTTAGATCACTTCCAGCAATGCATTCTAATGCTCAACAGAAGTTAGAGCAATTAAAGCGATTAATAACTTCAAACGAAGAAAAAGAAAATGAAAAAATAGAAAACGTTAAATTCTCAACGTTTTCTTCACTTATAAAATATGCTGAGGTTGGTCTTGAAAACGATGAAAAAGAACTAAATAAAAAAATAGACTTACTGGAAAAAGAAAAAGTAAAACTTGACAAAGAAGCAAAAGATTTAGAAGAGAAATCACAAAATAAAATAACGCATTCTCATCCATACATAGACTGGGCTGGAGCAACTAGACGAAACGAAAATAAAAATTTTTTCGAACGTTTATTGGTCATAGTATTTTGGATAGGAGGCGGGCTTAAACTCATTGGAGGCTTCTTTGAAAGTGTTTTTAAAACTCATAAAAATAACATAGCATCTAACCATGTCTCGAAAGACAAACACCAACAAGATGATAAGCAAAATCCCGCGCTTTCAGACTCTAAATCGCCAGATCCAGCCACTCAAAGTATATCAATAGAATAAACGTAAATACATCTTTACACTCTCTACAGGAAAATAAAAATGAGATAAAATCATTAAAAAACAATATCGAACAGATAAAACATCATATCAAGGATGAAAAGAACATAGGAAAAAAAATAATTTTATCTAATTTAACAAAGCCGTTAAAAGAATTACAAAATGGCTTAGTCAAGAATTCCACATGGGTTCTTAATAATGACCTTGATATCACCAGTCAATTACAATGTTGGTATAATAAAATAAATAATCAAATTGAAAATGGCAATACTCTCTTACACTCAATTCAACGTTAACGTTCTCAACCAGTGATAAAAATAGGTTAACGGCAATTGACAATTTTGGTCCACAAGGGCGACGAGAAAAAAACAGACGTGGCATTAACATTTTGCTTCGAACTAAAACGTTTGTTTCATGAGTTCTTTTTAACCTCAATAATCGCTTCAGGTGGTTATGTCTCAGCAAATGTGCAAGATAATAGAGCAACAACAATAGCAGCCTTATTGCAGAAAGCTGCAGGCAGTTTTCCTATGGGTGGATCCATAAGCACTGCATTAGCAATTTTTCAATCATTTATTCAAAAAAAACGCAACACTAAACTCAACGATGGTTTAAACAACTCTGCTCAATATCTCACTCCAACCCTCATCCCTCGTATCGTAGAAGGTCTGTGTGATAACTTAATAAAAAGTTACAAAGACATCAATGGATTCTCTGAAAACACTGCTGAGACAGCCGCTCGTTACATTTTTACAAGAATTCAAACATGTCTCTTCAAACATCCGAAGAGTTTAAATTTAATGATCGTACTGATGATGAGCGAATAAGTAATTGGGTAAGCAAATTGACTAATACTATCACTGATTACAAACCTTCAGAGCAGACTAGCAAAATTAGAAAATGGATTGAAGATAACTTATTAAGTGTAAATGAAATACAGTATTCTACTAATGAAAAACTCATGAACAAGACTTTTTGACGAGATATTTCAGTACACTAGCGCAAATGACACTGACATTATAAAAGAAATTGAAGGTTTAACATTGCTAGATCCAAAAAATTTCTGTAAACAGGCAGAAAAAATAAAAACGTTGGTACACACTAAACCTACTCCATTTTCGATTAAGGATTTCAAATATGAAGAAAAACGTTTTGATGAATTAAAAGATAGTCCTCTCGATGAGCTAATGGTTTATTTAAAAAACCCAAAATATTTTCCTGATAAAATTGAAACACGCGAATAAAAATAAATGATGCTCTTTATAAGGCACTATTTTTAACTATTAATCAGTCAAAACTCCCGAAAACAGAGCTGGATGAATTAAATCAAAGAAGACGAAAAGCAACTGAATCAGTCATACCACCTCCTTCTTCGCCGAAACCTGTAATAACCACAATAACTAATGGCAATGGCTCATATAGCCCAATGTTTCATAAGCCTAACTCTAAATCTGAAGATAAAAATGCTTTATCTTTAAAAAGCTTGGCACGCAATCTACTGAGTGAATTATCTGACCTCACAGGTGATCATAAAAAAGACGCACTGATGCGTGTTAGAACAGCTTCTTGAGAGAAGACAACAAAAGCTAAACTTAAAATTATCTTTCACGCTACTTCATATGAAAGAGTTGTTACAGAAAGAGTTGAAGCATTAATAGATAAAAAATCGAAAAATAAATTAAAATCAGGTGAAGAATTAATTACAAACATCCTTGAAAAAATAATAAAAAATATAAATATAATCTTGATTCGCAATTTATAAAAGAGTGCTTAATAACAAAAACACTAGATACAGAAGGAAAAATAAAAAGAGAAAAAAGAAGTTTTCTCGTTGAAACATTGGAAACAATCGGTAAAGACATAAAAACAAGTCTACCTTTAGCAGTTATGAATGGGAATACCTTCTCTCTCTCCTCACCGTAGCCCCAGATAACAAATTCAAGTAACCACAAGGGTAAAAAAGTATGTTATCATAGTATAAAAGGACTTATTTAATGGAGACAGACAGGATGTCGCAGATTAAATCATGGCCCGCTTTACCCTACTCTGAATTCAAATCAACCGCCCACCTACTCCATATGGGTTTGCAAGCCATCGGCAAACTCAAGTTAAATAACCCTTTTGAACCTCATTGGGCTCATGTCGCACTTTGGATCACAGCAAGCGGGCTCACCACAGGACCTGTTACCTATATCTCTGGAATTTTTAGCGTTGATATTAATATTTTGGAACACCAAGTTAGCTGTGTAACGAGT